>JADJON010000001.1:0-1363096 GCA_016713765.1 Bacteroidota bacterium | reverse complement strand
ACAAGATCGCCGGCATCATCCGGGATCACGGGTACAAGGTCGAACTGGAAGGCAACCTGCAACGCAACATCACGGCCAATGTGGCCGAATTGGATTACATCCAGGAACAGATCCGGGAGTTGCTCCAATCGTCCACCGATTTCGACGGACAATTGCTGGAACTCTATGCCGAGAAGGAAGAGCTCGAGAAATCGGTCAGCCTCGTCGAAACCGAATTCTACCGTTCGCGCGGCGAGATCGACGAACTGGAGAACCGCATCCGGCAGATCCGTCACCAGCGCGAGCAGTGCGACCAGTTGGCTCAGGCCATCAAGGAACGTACGACCGAATTAAAGATCCAGCTCAACTCGCTCAAGGAGCGCCTGTCGGTCGAATTCAACATCGACATCAACGACATCCTCGAACGCGAACCTTCACCCGACTGGACGGAAGAGGTGTTGCGGGAAAAAGTTGCCAAGCAGAAACACCAGCTGGACACGTACGGTCCGATCAACCCCATGGCGGTTGAAGCGTATAACGAGATCCAGGAACGCCACACCTTCATCACCACCCAGAAGGACGACCTGATCAAGGCCAAGGAATCACTCTTGCAGACCATCGAAGAGATCGAGAAGACGGCCCGCGAGAACTTCATGACGGCCTTCCACTCCATCCGGGAAAATTTCATTCGCGTTTTCCGTTCCCTGTTTACCGAAGACGACGATTGCGACCTGGTCCTGCTCAACCCGGACAATCCCACGGATTCGGATGTCCAGATCGTGGCCAAACCGAAAGGCAAGCGCCCCTTGTCGATCTCCCAGTTGTCGGGTGGAGAAAAGACCCTCACCGCGACCGCGCTCCTGTTCGGCATCTACCTGCTGAAGCCGGCTCCGTTCTGCATCTTTGACGAAGTGGACGCGCCGCTCGACGACGCCAACATCGACAAGTTCAACAACATCATCCGGAAGTTCTCCAAGGACTCGCAGTTCATCATCATCACGCACAACAAGCGCACCATGGCCGCCACCGACATCATGTACGGCATCACCATGGTTGAGACCGGTGTCACGCAGGTCGTGCCGGTGGATCTCACCGAAATGGAAGAGACCGTTTGATGCTTCTGGCCATTTGTAAATGAAAAACGCCCGGCACTGCCGGGCGTTTTTGCGATAGGTCCTGTTCGAATCAGGGGTGAGCGGCGAAGAGAAACATCGGCATGTTGTTCTCGATCCGGCTGTAATCCGTGGCTTCGACCAATCCGTCCCCATTGAGGTCGGTCACTACATAGCCGAACTGAAACGCCGCCACATCGTTCTCGACTAAGGCATAATCGGATGCCTCGATCAGTTCGTCCTGATTGATATCGCCACTCCACAGCGCCCAGATTCCCGGTTCCACTTCCGTCATGTTCGGGCCGTAGGAAAGATTATTATCCGCAGAGAAATCGTAGCTGACTGACCCCGCAATGCTCACCGGAGCTGCGCTCCAGGTCTGCAGCGTATTGCGGTGCATTACCTTGAGGAAATAGCTGCCCGAAGCGGCGAAGCTGAGCGACAACGATCCATCCGACTGCAGAATACCCTGCGCACATTCCACTTCCGAATAGGTCACCGGATCCATCAGACAAACAGTAACACTATCGCAATCACCGGGGTTCGCACTGAGTCCGGAATTGAAGAGTGAAGAAGTCATTCCTCCGCTTGCATAGTAGCCTTGCAGAAACAATGTCAACTGCACATTGGAACCGCATACCTGTTTCAGGTTAAACAACGGACTCACTCCCGCACAACCGGTGGAACCATCGGTCAGCGTAATTCCGCCCGATGTAGTGCCAACCGGGACGGTCACCTGGATGGTGTAATCATCCAGTACGGAGAAAGTCGTGGCCGCCGCTCCATTGAAACTCAGGGATGTCACATTGCTCAACCCTGAACCATTGAGGGTGATGACATCGCCCGCGCAGGCGGAATCCGCAGGAAGGAAGGAATACACCTCCGGAGTCGGATTCACCGTGAAGACCAGGTGATTGGACGCTGAAGAACATCCCAGGGAGTCGCGCGAAACGTAGAAGTCGTAGACACCCGGTGGTGAAAGATTGTAGGCGATCGACGGAGTGTTGTCAAACGTCGGGAACCAGGTGAGTCCGTCGGGAATATCGGAATTGATGGTGACGAATTCATTGTTACACACACTGAGCGGACTGGTACTGGTTATCAGTGGAGCCACAGGAGCAACACCTGCTGTAAAGGCTATTTCGGCATGGGTCACGCAACCATTCGTGTCTGTGGCCGCAACGGCGTAGGTGCCTGGATTAGCAATCGTGATCTGTTGGGTGATTTCTGATGTGCTCCAACTCCAGGCTACGAAGAGCGGTGCGCCATCGGAGAGCAGATCACGGTTGCCCGAACATAGCGCGAGTCCGCCGCCGGAGACGTTGATCAGCGGCGGTACCGTATCGAATCGCACGACATCGACATACGCCCGACCGGAAGGACAATAAGCATCCGAACTGTAAACCGAAACGACCTGGGTAGTATTGACTGTTATGGAATTCGTTGTTTCCCCGGTACTCCAGTAATTCGGGAAAGCCGTACTGGAAGATGTTAAGGTTACGCTTCCGCCCGGGCAGAAGGAAAGCGGTCCGCTGCTCGAAATCACCGGTGTAGGAGCTTGTGGCGATACGAATATCTGTACCGTATCCTGAGCACTGCATCCCGAAGCGTTCGACGCGGTCACGGTAAAAACGGTCGTACTGTTCAGTCCTGTGATAACAGCGGTATCGAGGTTTGTTGCGTGCAGGGTGGCAGCCGGTGTCCAGTCAAATGAGATACCGGCATTGTTGCACTGTTGAGCCGCGGGTGTAAAACGATATGTCACCGGAGTCGACTGAAGCCAATCCAGATTATTCTTTCCCGGAGGCGTTACAGCCGCTAATCCGGCCGCATCTTCGATTCCAAGTGTCTGGTTGTCGATCCGCACCCCTTTATTCATCACATCGATTCTGATTTCGATGACTCCGGTTCCTTCATGCAAAATAATCTTGCCTCCCAAGGAACCGGTTTGTAATCCGATGTTGTAGAACGCGACTGCTCCTGCGTTATACCGGACGACGAACTTTCTATTGGGTGCAATTCCTACCGTAAAGGTATCGATACCCGTAGCCAGTCCGCTGTGAAGAAGATCGTCCCAGCACAAGGCGATAATTCCGTTAGGCGCCGTCGCGGACGGAAGTGTCTGATTTCCCAGCGCGGTTACGGCTGTGGCGCCCATACCGATATAGCCATTTGAGCCAACGCGTATCGACGAATAACTCACTCCGCAAAAGTTGAAGGCGAAGGGCAGGTTAACCAGTGCGTCGCCATCATCGGCGCTCGACAAGGTGATGAATCCCGTGGATCCCGAAGGTGAATAATCCGCAGACGAAGAATCAAGTGTATACGTGTTGAAGGTCGGGTTGACACAAGCCCGCAGCACAGATCCGAAGGGAGCACATCCCTGGGTGGTGTCTGCGCTGACACTAACCGTCAGCGGGGTACCGATTGTGATGGGTATGGTACCGGTGATCGTACAACCATTGGAGGCGGTTGCGGTGACGGTGTACGTTGTCGTGCTTGCGGGACTCGCATTTACAGCAGAGCCGGTGGTCGCATTCAATCCCGCTGCCGGCGCCCAGCCAAAGGTCGTTCCGCCTCCCGAAGAGGCTGTCAGTGCAAGCGGAGCTCCGCAATACACCGCACTGACCGGTTGCAGGGCAAGTACCGGCCCTGGAAGGGCGGTGACGACAACAGTAGTGGACGTGCTGCCCCCGCAGGCGTCGGTAACGGTCAGGTAATAAGTGGAGGATCCAACCGGGGGTGTGATTGACAATAATTGTGTTGTTCCGATTTCGGTTACGCCGTCGGACCAACTATAAGCGAACGGTTCCCCGCCACCGGAAGCGGCACCGGTCAGTTGCGTCGACTGCCCTTCACATACGGAAGCAGGAAGCGCGGAAGCCGTAGCACTCAGTGCGACTCCTTCGTTCACCTGGGCAGTTGCCGTTGCCGTGCACACACCATCCGCAGTAACCGTCACGGTATATACGGTCGTGCCTGACACACCACTGGCGATCGGCATCGGAATGGTTGGATTATCGAGTCCGGCCGACGGGGTCCATGCATAGGTATAACTCGGAACGTAAGGCGAAAAACGCCAGGCCTCCGGACTGCTCACCGACCATGTTCCGCCGTTACGACTGGCGGGCGCAAGTCCACTTGAACCGGTAGCATTTTCAATCCCCAAAACGGTATTTGAGGTCGATGCACCCCGGTTGATTACGCTGATGTGAACCTCCACAATATTGGAACCTTCGTACAATTGGATCTGACCGGTGACGTTGCTTCCGGACTGCAGGTAAAACGGTACGGCGTTCCAACTGATCACAAAGATCCTGTTGGGTGCTGTGCCCACCGTACCATAGGTGACCGATCCGGAAGTGCCCGGATTGAGGTCGGCCCAGCAGAGCGCGATGACGTTATCGGGATCTGTTACATCCGGTATGTTGAGGCCCGCTAACTGATTCGCGGGTGCCGAATTACCAAATATGATATGACCGTTCGAGGAGATATACAGCGAATCCTCCGATGACCCGAAGAAATTGAAGTTGAAGGGCAGTGTAATGGGGCCAACGATCGCATCATCGGACGCGGGGCCGGTCGCGAATCCTGCGGTGGAAACCAATGCAGGAGAAATCGGATTCAACAGATAGGAACTTGAGGGCATTTGAGCAACAGCGTTGAGTTGAGCGCTTCCACCGGAACAAATGTTGACCGGATTAGCCGTCGCATTCACCGAATAGCCCGGCAACAAATTGAGTGAAACACTTTGAGTCGCAGTGCACCCCGTAGCAGTGATCGTACCGACAACTGTATAACTGGTAGAACTCGAAAGGGTGGCCGTGACTGAAGCACCGGTAGTAGCGTTCAAGCCGGAAGCAGGTGACCAGTTGTAGGTGTCAGCTCCGGAAGCGCTCAGGTTAATCGCACCCGGTCCGCAAATGGTCGTACCCGGATTGGCAGCAATTGCCACTGTAGGAAGCGGATTAGCAGTAACCAAATAACCGGAAGTCGTGGCAGTACCGCCTCCATTTGAACAAGTGACCCGCATCCGGTAATACCTGGAAACACTCAGGGCCGGGCTGGTATAGCTATTCGTATTGGCACCCGATCCACCGACGACATTCGCCCAGGGATCAGCCACGCCATTGTCATCCGACTCCTCCCACTGAAACGAAAGCCCTGAAACACCGGACGAAAATCCGGAGGCGGTAAGGGTTGTCGTTCCTCCTGCACACAGGCCGGATGTTCCACTGATAGTACCGGCAGTCGGTGTTCCACTACATACAGGAAGCGAAACACAACTCAATAAGGCATCCCAACCGGCATAGGTGATACTGAGGTCGGACGTGAACCGGAATGTCAATGATCCATCCACCGCCGAAGAGGTATAGGTTCCGGGCACGGTGGAGCCGGAAGTGTTGAGCAAAAGCGGCGCGGCCGTTGAATTGCCATTGTAAATGGACAAGTAATCATACCCGCTTTCGGTGACGAAGGAGTTGAATTGCACGCGAAGCAAATTTCCGGGTGTAGGATAAATGGTAAGAGTATAAGATTCCGCATTAGCATAAGCAGCGGCCAGTCCTCCCGAATCATAAAACCTGGCCGAACAGACGTTGGACAAAGAGCCATTCTGCATGTTATAGCAATTCACCACATTCACCAACAAAGGCGTTGAGAAGCCGTTGAGGCCGGAAGCAGAACAGGTGACACGGCAACGGTAGTACGTTGCAACCGTCGGGTTCGCGGATAAGGTAACGTTGTTTCCAGCGGCACCGGCTACGTTGGTCCAGGTCGAACCATCCGGCGAAGTCTGCCATCGGTAGGTGATGCCGATGCTGGAAGGAGGAGTTGACATCGATAGCGTCAAAGCGCTGCCGCTGCAGACCGGGTTGGCAGAAGCAAGGGTGTTACCCGGGCTGGGTGTTCCGGCACAGGAGGCAGGCGTAAATAAATAATACCGACCGGATGCGGGAAATGTGGACTGGGTATTGGCAGGAGTTGTCGTCGAAGCGGTATTCGATGTGGTCGTAACACTCTGGTACTCGGTAGCCGATGTTGACATGCCGATCGATGCCGAGGATCCGGCGGTGCCTGTCCCATACACGAATTGAATGGCAAAGTTGCTTTCGAACAACCAGAGCTGATAGGTCTTGGTATAGTTGCCCGTCTCTCCTATGTTCCGAACTCGCCATTCAACAACCAATTTCCGATTAGGCGATGTTCCCAATAATTGGTACTGAACGTTCCCGTTTGTACCGGTGCCCATGTCATCCCACCAGGGCATCAGGGCCGGGAAACTTGGCGGTGCTGTAATTGAATTTGAGTACGACGTACTCGGCGATGTTCCGAAACCGAACAGGCCGTTTGCGTTCACCCAAAAATTCGAATAGTTGTTGGAGTTGATGGTGAATGAAAATCCGATGGCCGAAGCGGCAGATGCCGGAGTATCATCTACACCGGAACCCACCAGCACCACCGGAGCGCTGAGCGTCTCCAAAGAAACACCGGTACCGGTTGTAAAGGTGTACGTATTCGCAGGCTGTGCCTGGACCAGGTTAGAAAAGAGCAGTAGAGCAAGCAGCCAGCTACAGGCTGCCTTCATCGGGTAGCGTTTCCGGTTCATTCGAGGGGGCGTTTCTCCTAAATATCGTTGATTTCAGAAGAAAAACCATACCCAAGTCCGGTTTTTATGCAAACGCGACAATTTACTTGGTAAACCTCCGGCCGACCATTACGACCTTTCAAATCTAATCAGGGGGTTATTGAGAATAGGAACAACAAACTGTTGTTTTCTACTAGCGCATAATCCGAGGCCTCAACGATTCCATCACCGGTAATGTCAGATGGCACATAGCCGAATAGGAATTGTTGCACATCGTTTTCCATGGTACTATAATCAGTCGCCTCAATCAAGTCATCCTGATTCAAATCGCCACTCCAGATTGCCCAACGGGCCGGTGCAGTTGAAACCTGAACCTGGTTGTCACCGAAGACGGTGTTGGCTGCAGTTGTCAGATCAAGTACAGTGAACGGACTGACGATCTGAACCGGGGCGGTCGTCCAGGTTTCCAGAATGTTTCGGCCCGTGATCTTGAGGTAGAAGGAAGAGCCCACATACCCGCCAGGAATCGAAATCTGCAGGCTGCCGTTCGTTTTCAGGACTTCATCGAAACAGTCGGTCTCCGTCAGCGTTCCGGCATCCATCAAGCAGACGTGCAGGAATTCACAGTCGGTAGGGTCGAATGAAATTCCAGAATTATACAAGGTGCCGGTCATACCGCCCACGCCATCATAATAACCCTGAATCAACAAGGTCATGTCCAGAAGCGAACCGCCACAGGTGTTTACGGTGAACGACATCGAAGATGATTCCGAACAACCGGAGATCGTAGCGAGGTTAATGGAACCGCTCAGCGCGCCGGGTGGAACTTCGATCCGAAGGAGGTTTGCATTCACGATCCTGAAGCCTGCTGGCACACCGAAGAAATCCACCGAGACGACTGTCGAAAAATTAGTGCCCGCCACATCGATGGAATCTCCCGGACAACCCGAACTCGGATTCAGCGAGGCGATCGTCGGATACAAGGCCGTAGAGACGCTGACCGGTGTTGAGGTTGACGAACACCCTCTGAAATCAGTAACCATTGCCTGGAAACCATAGGGAGAAGGAATGACCACATCCGGTGTGACATTCAAACTGGTGGAAGACGTTCCATAAACATCATTCCACATGAACGATGCACCCGGCCCACTACCGGTTGTATCTGCGGTCAATAAGACCGATGACAACGGATTGACCCCATCCCAGCAGAGATCCGTGGAACCCGTGGTTGTAACCGTGGGGACAGGAGGGTTATTGTAGACCTGGATGCTGAGTGTCGAAGTCCGACTGCAACCGTCGCTTGATGTAGCCGTAACCGTATAGGTTGTTCCCGACAGCAGATTAGTCAATACAGGGTTGGCGGATGCGGGATCATTCAATCCCGTTGAAGGACTCCAGGCATACATAAACGCGGACGTACCGGAACACTGCAAACTGGGTGTGAAGGAATAAGTGATCGGAGTGGATTGCACCCAGTTGGTATTGTTCTTTCCGGGAACGGAAAAGGCGAGCAGTCCCGTCGAATTCTCGATACCCAGGACTTTATTCCGGGTAGCCAAGGCTCCCATATTCATCGCGTCGATCCGAAGCTCGATGGCATTGGAACTTTCATGAAGGATGATCTTGCCGCCGAACGAACCGTATGACGTAGTCCCGTCAAAAAAAGAAACGGCCCCGGCATTGAAGCGGACAACAAATGCCCTTGCACCAGGCGACCCAACGGTAAAGGTATCCACGCCAGAATTCACGGTCGAATGAATCATGTCATTCCATACGAGGGCAATGAAATTGTTCGGCACTCCCGAAGCAGGCATGGTGGCGGTGGTGTACGCAGAGGAGCTGCTGCCAAAGCCGAGATATCCGTTGGTGCTGATGTATGCCGAAGAATAGGTATTACCAAAGAACCGGAACGGAAACGGAAGCGCGATCACGACGGAACCGTCATCACGACCATTGAACGTAACGAAGCCGGAACTGGTTGGAGCATAATCCGCCGAAGAGGAATCCACCTTATAATTCGTGAGCGCGCTGAAACAGGCCTGAGCATGCAAGCTGGTGGTCAACGGACTACAACCGCTGATCTGATCGGCCGAAAGATCCAACTGCTGTACAGCCGGCGCCACCGTGATCGTACGGGTGGCAGTTGCCGAACAACCGGAAATCGATCCGGTTACCGTATAGGTGGTGGTTCCATTCGGGGAAGCTATAACGGTTGTGCCGGTCGTCGCACTCAGTCCAATGGACGGACTCCACACATAGCTGGTGGCCCCGGAAGCGGTCATCGTAACGGATCCGGATCCACAAATCAGACTTCCACTGCTGGTGACGGATACCGAGGGCGAGTTGAGAACGGTCACCTGAACCGTTGAACTACCGGTTCCACCACATGCATCCGAAACGCTAACCGTATAAATTGTCGTGCCCAACGGAGGTGTAACGACCAGGTCCGCGGTATTGCCAATGGTGGTCACGCCTTGTTTCCACGTAATACCATATGGCTCCCCTCCCCCGCTGATGATCGCCTGAAGCGTGGTATTGCTACCCAGACAGAGTATGGTTGCTGTTGCGCCGGCCTGAACGTTCAAGGGTTGACCAACCGACAGGCTGAGACTGGCGGTCGCCGTACATCCGAAATTATCGGTGGCTGTTACCGTATAGGTCGCAGAACCTGCGAGCGGACCGGCAACCGGATTGGCGATTGAGCTGCTATTCAGGCCGGATGCAGGCGTCCAGGAATAATTCAAGCTGAAAGGCAAACGGTCGAATCGCCATGCTTCCGGACTGATCACGTTCCAGGTGATCAGACCCCCATTACGACCCAAGGGATAATGTGCCCGCGTACCGCTTGCATTTTCGATACCCATGCCGTTCAAGGCACCTGAACCGTTATGCTGTACGCTCGCAAGATGAAGTTCGATCCTGCCTGAGGTTTCATATAGATTAATCTGACCGGTCACATTACTGCCGGAAGCGATTCCAAAGAACGGGACCGACTGCAGATCAACAACGAAGATCCGGTTCGGAGCGGTACCTACGACCCCATATTTCACCGTACCACCGGCGCCCGGGTCGAGGTCACCCCAACACAAGGCCACCACATCATTCGGGTGTGCAGGATCCGGGAACAATTGGGAAAAAGGATCGGTAGAGGGAGTACCGAAGGTGATGAATCCGTTCGATCCGATATACAACTGAGACTTGTTCTGCCCGAAGAAATTAAAGCTGAACGGAAGCGCGACCGGGCCGAAATAATCGTCGTTTCCGGTACCCGCCGACGTCCAGGAGGTAATGGTTTGAAATCCTGCGGTCGATAAGGGCAGATATGCAACCTGAGCGAGTGAATATGGCGCCTCCTGGGTCGCGTTCGCATTGAGTTGTGAACTCGTTCCAGTACATAGATTGGAAGGAGTCGCGGTAGCCTGCAGGGTAACACCCGGAACTACGGTCAATTGAACCGTAGCGGTAGCAGTACAACCGGCTGCATCCGTTCCGGTTACCGTATACAAAGTGGATACGGAAGGCGAAGCGGTAACTGTCGCGCCAAAGGGAACACTCAGTTCATCAGCCGGCACCCAGGAATAACCATTGGCACCCGTTGCGTTCAAGGTCACAGATCCGCTGCCGCAGACTACCGAGGAAGATGCCGTCGCACCAACGTTAGGCGGAGCAATGACCGTAACCGACACCGTAGCGCTGGAGGTATTGCCGCAATTATCGGATGCTGATACTGTGTAGGTTGTTGTGCCGGCTGGCGGTGCAACCGTTAAAGCTCCGGTGGTTCCGATGGTTGTGCCACCCGTTGACCAGGAGTACGAATATGGGACACCACCTCCGGTCGCATTGGCGGTCAGGTTCGTCGTACCACCAAAACAGAAATTGTTCGCGGAAGATGCCGCGCTAACGGAAAAGGGTTGACCGGTAATGATCGTTGCCGTGGCCGTAGCGGCACAACCTCCACCTCCACTGACGGTCACTGTATAAGAAGAAGTCGTTACAACACCCGTAACACCCGGGTTGGCAATATTCGGGTTACTCAGTCCGGTCGCGGGGCTCCAGCTATACGTGAATGCCGGATAGGCTGGCGTAAATGACCAGGCTTCCGGCGCCGTCACTGACCAGGTTCCGCCATTTCTGCCGGTCACGGCCGTTCCGGCGGTTCCTCCGGAATTCTCGATGCCCATGACAGCGGCTGCGGTAGAAGTTCCCCGGTCAAGGGTGGTAGCATGAATTTCAATATGGCCGTCTTCGAACAGGCAGATCTGACCGGTCGCGATACTTCCACTGGCATTGTAAAAGAGTACGCCGCTATAGTCAACCACGAACACCCTGTTCGGCGCCGTACCAACCGTTCCATACGATATGGTTCCACCTGATCCCGGATTCAAATCGGTCCAACAGAGTGCTATGTAATTGTTCGGTGCCGCCGTGGCAGGGATGGCAACCGCCTGATAGGCTGTTGACGTTGTTCCGAAGATCAGATATCCGTTGGTACCAATGAATGCACTGGTATAGGAGTTTCCGTAGAAGAACCAATTAAACGGTAAGGTCACTGCCGCTGATCCATCGTCAGCGGTCCCCGTCCAGGAGGTGATGGTGGTAAATCCGGTTGTCGGAAATAACTGGTACGGAATGGAAGCCAGTGTGTAGCCGGAGGTACTGGTGTTGGCCACAGCATTCAGCGTGGTGGCGCCACCGGGGCATATATTCACCGGATTGGCGCCAGCGCTTGCATTGATTCCGACTGTTGTATTGATAGCCGATGTTGCCGTGGCGGTACAACCGCTTGAGGTCGTGGTACCGGTGACCGTGTAGGTAGTACTGACAGTTGGAGTCGCGGTCACCGAAGCCCCGGTCGTCGCGTTCAAACCCGTGGAAGGCGACCAGGCATAGGTATCTGCTCCGGAAGCCGTCAGAACAACACTATTCCCCGCGCAAAGCGTCGAGGTGGTTGGCGATACCGTCACGGTAGGACGCGGATTGACGGTTACGAGGTACTCCGTTGTACTTGCCGACAAACCACTGAACGAGCAACTGACAAGCAGTCGATAATATCGACTGGTCGTCAAAGCCGGTGTGGTATAGACGAGCGTCGTGCCTCCGCTTCCTCCTACAACACTTGCCCAGGGATCACCTACACCGTTATCATCGGACTCCTGCCACTGATAAGAAATGCCACCGAAGGAAGTGGGCGTAGCTCCGCTAGCAGTCAGGATCGTTGTCAAACCGGAACAAAGCACATTCGTCCCGCTGACAGTTCCTGCAGCAGGCGTCCCACTGCAATTCTGAATGACGGGGGGCGTGAACACATACGTTCTGCCGCTGCCTGCCCAGGTGGTTACACTGTTGTTCGGGGTGGTGGTAGAAGCCGTATTGGTAGACGTGCTGACACTTTGATAGGTCGTTGAGCTGCTTGCAATACCGATACTGGCGCTGGTTGCAGCCGTGCCGGTGCCGTAAACGTATTGTACCACATTGGAAGTCTCGAACAGCCAGGCCTGGAAGGTCTTGGTGTAATTGCCGGTTTCTCCGGAATAACTGCGAATGGTCCACTCCACCGTGAGCTGCCGGTTTGGTGCTGTACCGGTCAACAGGTAACGAACACCACCGTTGGATCCGGTATGTCCGTCATCCCACAAGGGCATTAAAGCGGGGAATGGCCCTGTGGTGATTCCATTCTGCCAGGCATTCGTAACAGCAGTGCTACCCAGTCGCATTAGCCCGTTCGAGTTCACGGAGAATTGCGTATAGGCTGTACCGGCGAACGTAAAAGAGAATCCTATGTTGATGGTCGTACTGGCGCTATCGTCCAGGTTACTACCCATGATCAGGGTGGAACCCGTCATGGTGGTGAGTGAAGCACCGGTTGCTGTCGAAAAGGTATACTGGCTTGCGGTCTGGGCATTCACCCGGATCGCGAAAAAGAAAACACTATATACAGACAAAATAATCAGGGTTCGCACAAAGCAATACGAACCAGACTTTCCGGAGGGTAGGCGTGACATGTGGGAGTAGGTGAATTAGCGGAAAACCGCCGCAGTAACGGTTTCCGTAGAGCTTTCAATATAGAAAAAAATCGTCGCCTGTGCAAGCTTTTCTATCGATTCCTGATAAAATCGGACACTAGACTTGATTCCTATGGAATAAAAAAAAGAAGTCCCTCCGCCGTAGCGGAAGGACTTCCTTTCATGATACGCTTCAGGCCGATTACTCGACGATGAGGCGCAGGGTTTGAACATTACCACCCTCGGTCTCCAGGGACATGAGGTACATGCCTTTGGCGACGTTGGTCAGGTTCAGCTCCTTCATGTTGTTGCCTTCGACAGCGTTGAGCTGGTCGCTGACAACCACATTACCGAGCA
This sequence comes from Bacteroidota bacterium, assembly GCA_016713765.1. NCBI lineage: Bacteria > Pseudomonadati > Bacteroidota > Bacteroidia > Candidatus Pollutiaquabacterales > Candidatus Pollutiaquabacteraceae > Candidatus Pollutiaquabacter > Candidatus Pollutiaquabacter sp. The sequence continues at coordinate 1,350,059 of JADJON010000001.1, read as the reverse complement.
GGTCAACCACTTTCACCGTGTAACGCTCAGCTGCAACTGCGTTGAAGTTGATCGTAACCAGACCGTTGGTCGGGTTCGGGTAAGCGGTCAGCGCGCTGGCTGCGGTCATCTCTTCGCCGCTGGTGCGGCAGCCGAGGTTCACAGCAACAGCCAGGGTGCGCGGCTGGCTCAGACCACATGCGTTCACTGCATTGACGCGAACGGTAGCGGAAGTGCTGAGTGCGGAGTTGTAGTTCACAGTAGCCGAGGTGCCGCTCGGTACGATCGAAGCACCACCGGTGACCGACCATACATAAGAGGTAGCACCGCTAACCGGGCTGATGGAATACGTACCCGTCTGCGACTTACATACGCTGGCAGGACCAGAGATGGCTGCAGGAGCAGCCGGTACCGTGATAACGGCCAGGCAACGAGCTACGCTCGATCCGCAGGAGTTGCTTGCGGTTACGCAAACGTTACCAGCAGAGGTGCCGAAGTTGACCATGATCGAGGTAGTACCCTGACCGCTGGTGATGGTAGCACCGGCCGGAACCGTCCAGTTGTAACCGGTTGCACCGGCTACAGCTGCGATGGAGTACGAAACACCCGTAGCGTTACACAGGGCAGAGGCCTGACCCGTGATACCACCCGGCTGGGTCGGTACGGAACGGAGCGTGTAGGAACGCGAGAAGGAACCGCAAGTGCTGCTGGTGGTTACCGTCAGGACACCCGAGGTCCAGGCCGGACCGAAGTTCACCGTGCAGCTGTTAGCGCTGCTGGATCCGATGGAAGCGTCGCCGGTGATGGACCAGGTGTACGTTGCAGTACCCGGAACAACGGAGATCGAGAACGAAGCCGAAGTGTTCGGACAGTTGTAGATCGGACCGAAGAGCGCCGAAGAGTGCGTCGGTACGCCGGTCAGCGTCTGGTTGCGGGTCGGGCTGTTGCCTTTGCAGTTCTGAGCATAGACAGAGATCGAACCCTGACCGAAGCCGGCCGGGATGCTAACCTGTACGGAGTTGGTTCCGTTACCGCTTACGATCGACACACCGGTACCGGTGACCGACCATACATAGTTCGTAGCGCCGGAAACCGGAGCAACCGAGTAGGTAGCGGTGGTCGGGCCGCAAACAGGGTTCGGGCCGGAGATCAGACCAGGAGTGGTCGGCTTAACCGTGAGAACCGGAACGTTGATGCAAGCAGGAGTACCGTTGCCGCAAGCGTTGGTCGGGGTTACGCAGATGAAGCCACCACCATAGGTAGAGCTGAAGGTCACCGTGATGCTGGTGCCGGTCGAAGAACCGGAAGCGCCAACCGGGAGACTCCAGATGTAGGACGAAGCACCGGAAACCGGAGCGATCGAGTACGTTACCGTGGTGCTGCGGCAAGCGCCGGCAGGACCAGCGATTGCGCCTGCAGGATCAGGACCAGAACCAGCGCCGCCTACTACTACCGTAGCAGAGCCGGTGCAACCGTTACCATCGGTGATGGTCACGGTGTAGCTGCCAGAAGCAAGACCCGTAGCCGAAGCGGAAGTGCCGCCGGCCGGAGCCCAGAGGTAGCTGTAGTTACCGTCACCGCCGGTAGCGACTACCGTAGCGGTTCCCGTGCTGCCACCGCAGTTGGACGGAGTGGACGTGATCGAGGAAGCCTCAACTTTGGCCGGCTCGGCGATCGTTGCAGAGCAGGAAGACGTACAACCACCGTTGTCCGTAACCGTGTAGTTATAGGTACCTGCAACCAGGTTAAAGGTACCGGTTCCGGAATACGGAGCCGTACCACCCGAAGCGCTAACCGTGATGGAACCGAGTCCACCGAAGCAAACCGCATCAGATGCAACACAGGAAGCCGAAAGCGGCGTTCCGGTTACGTCCCAGGAACAGGTCGTGTTGTTGAAGGTAGCTGTCTCGTAGCAAGCCAGGGTCGGCATAGCCGGCTGGGTGCCCGTTACGTCCCAGGAACAGGTCGTGGTGTTGAAGGAAGCCGTCTCGTAGCAAGCCAGAGTCGGCATAGCCGGCTGGGTGCCTGTTACGTCCCAGGAACAGGTCGTGTTGTTGAAGGAAGCCGTCTCGTAGCAAGCCAGGGTCGGCATAGCCGGCTGGGTGCCCGTTACGTCCCAAGAACAGGTCGTGTTGTTGAACGAAGCAGTCTCGTAGCAAGCAAGCGTCGGCATGGCCGGCTGGGTGCCCGTTACGTCCCAAGATCAGGTCGTGTTGTTGAACGAAGCCGTCTCGTAGCAAGCCAGGGTCGGCATAGCCGGCTGGGTGCCCGTTACGTCCCAGGAACAGGTCGTGTTGTTGAACGAAGCGGTCTCATAACAAGCAAGCGTCGGCATAGCCGGCTGGGTGCCCGTTACGTCCCAGGAACAGGTCGTGTTGTTGAAGGAAGCCGTCTCGTAACAAGCAAGACCGGTCGGAGCTGCAGGCTGGGTGCCCGTTACGTCCCAAGAACAGGTCGTGTTGTTAAACGAAGCCGTCTCGTAGCAAGCCAGGGTCGGCATAGCCGGCTGGGTGCCCGTTACGTCCCAAGAACAGGTCGTGTTGTTGAACGAAGCCGTCTCGTAGCAAGCAAGACCGGTCGGAGCTGCAGGCTGGGTGCCCGTTACGTCCCAGGAACAGGTCGTGGTGTTGAACGAAGCGGTCTCGTAGCAAGCAAGCGTCGGCATAGCCGGCTGGGTGCCCGTTACGTCCCAGGAACAGGTCGTGTTGTTGAACGAAGCCGTCTCGTAGCAAGCCAGGGTCGGCATAGCCGGCTGGGTGCCCGTTACGTCCCAAGAACAGGTCGTGTTGTTGAACGAAGCGGTCTCATAACAAGCAAGCGTCGGCTGTGCCGGCTGCGTGCCCGTTACGTCCCAGGAACAGGTCGTGGTGTTGAACGAAGCCGTCTCGTAGCAAGCCAGGGTCGGCATAGCCGGCTGGGTGCCCGTTACGTCCCAAGAACAGGTCGTGTTGTTGAAGGAAGCCGTCTCGTAGCAAGCCAGGGTCGGCATAGCCGGCTGGGTGCCCGTTACGTCCCAGGAACAGGTCGTGGTGTTGAAGGAAGCCGTCTCGTAGCAAGCAAGCGTCGGCATAGCCGGCTGGGTGCCCGTTACGTCCCAGGAACAGGTGGTGGTGTTGAACGAAGCCGTCTCGTAGCAAGCCAGGGTCGGCATAGCCGGCTGGGTGCCCGTTACGTCCCAGGAACAGGTCGTGGTGTTGAACGAAGCGGTCTCATAACAAGCAAGCGTCGGCATAGCCGGCTGGGTGCCCGTTACGTCCCAAGAACAGGTCGTGTTGTTGAAGGAAGCCGTCTCGTAGCAAGCCAGGGTCGGCATAGCCGGCTGGGTGCCCGTTACGTCCCAGGAACAGGTCGTGTTGTTGAACGAAGCGGTCTCATAACAAGCAAGCGTCGGCATAGCCGGCTGGGTGCCCGTTACGTCCCAGGAACAGGTCGTGTTGTTGAAGGAAGCCGTCTCATAACAAGCAAGACCGGTCGGAGCTGCAGGCTGGGTGCCCGTTACGTCCCAGGAACAGGTCGTGTTGTTGAAGGAAGCCGTCTCGTAGCAAGCCAGGGTCGGCATAGCCGGCTGGGTGCCCGTTACGTCCCAGGAACAGGTCGTGGTGTTGAACGAAGCCGTCTCGTAGCAAGCCAGGGTCGGCATAGCCGGCTGGGTGCCCGTTACGTCCCAGGAACAGGTCGTGTTGTTGAAGGAAGCCGTCTCGTAGCAAGCCAGGGTCGGCATAGCCGGCTGGGTGCCCGTTACGTCCCAGGAACAGGTCGTGGTGTTGAACGAAGCGGTCTCATAACAAGCAAGCGTCGGCATGGCCGGCTGGGTGCCCGTTACGTCCCAAGAACAGGTCGTGTTGTTGAAGGAAGCCGTCTCGTAGCAAGCCAGGGTCGGCATAGCCGGCTGGGTGCCTGTTACGTCCCAGGAACAGGTCGTGTTGTTGAAGGAAGCCGTCTCGTAGCAAGCCAGGGTCGGCATAGCCGGCTGGGTGCCCGTTACGTCCCAAGAACAGGTCGTGTTGTTGAACGAAGCCGTCTCGTAGCAAGCAAGACCGGTCGGAGCTGCAGGCTGCGTGCCCGTTACGTCCCAGGAACAGGTCGTGGTGTTGAACGAAGCGGTCTCGTAGCAAGCCAGCGTCGGCATAGCCGGCTGGGTGCCCGTTACGTCCCAGGAACAGGTCGTGGTGTTGAACGAAGCCGTCTCGTAGCAAGCCAGGGTCGGCATAGCCGGCTGGGTGCCCGTTACGTCCCAGGAACAGGTCGTGGTGTTGAACGAAGCCGTCTCGTAGCAAGCCAGGGTCGGCATGGCCGGCTGGGTGCCCGTTACGTCCCAAGAACAGGTCGTGTTGTTGAACGAAGCCGTCTCGTAGCAAGCCAGGGTCGGCATAGCCGGCTGGGTGCCCGTTACGTCCCAAGAACAAGTCGTGTTGTTGAACGAAGCCGTCTCGTAGCAAGCAAGACCGGTCGGAGCCGGAGGCTGTGGTGTGACCGTCAGATCCAATACCTCATAAGCGCAAGGGCCAACCTGAGCCGTGTACGAACCGGATGCCGTATAGGTCTGGCTGTTTACGGACCAAATGTAGCTGACACAAGCCGATACAGATGTGCTGTTGTAGGTCGGAGCCGGACCGTCAAGTACCGTGTAAGAAGCGGTAGCCGTACAGCCGCCGGTAGCGGTAACCGTTACCGTGTAAGTGCCCGGAGCAAGACCAGAGATGTTTTCAGTGGTTTCGCCTCCCGGAGCCCAGGAGTAGGTAAACGGAGAAGAGCCGGTAGCCGAAGCGCTGGCCGTTCCGTTGTTAGCACCCTGACAAGTCGCGTTGGTACCCGTAGCGAAAGCTTCTACGGTGCAGGCACCGGTTACGTTGGTCGTAAAGGATGCAACACGCGTACAGGAAGTGCCAGGCCAGGTGTAGGAATAGGTTACTACTACAGGACCGGTTCCGGCTGCGGACGGGTTGAAGAAGTTACCCGATACACCGGGACCGCTGAACGTACCACCAGCCGGCGAACCGGTGAGGGTTACCTGCGGGTCAGTTGAAGCATAGGAAGCAGCAAGACCTGACAGCGATACAGTCAGGTTCGCATTCGCTGCAGGATTGGACGCGCCATCTGCATCGGAGCAAGACCACAAGCCATCACCATTGAAGGAGGGGAAGTTACCCTGAGGAGTCCCGGTACAAGCATAAGGAGAGGTGGAAGCCTGGGCAACCGTGAAAGATGCGGAAGCACCACCGGTATTCCAGTTACTGATATCCGTACGAAGTCGGAGGTTGGAAGCTCCGGAGGTCTGACGGTAGTTGAATCGAATGTTCGGAGAAACGCAACCGAACGCAACCGTGTTAACCAGTCGTAGACGGCAGATTTTTGCAGGCGTCGTAGTAATCACGGTGCCCGGATTTGGAATCGCCGCAGTGGTCAAGTTAATGAAGTCAGGCGCAGTTGACGTTCCCGTGTTGTTCAACGTAAACGTAAACGTCGGCGATAACGTGGACGAACCCGCCACGTAGGAACGCGTGAGTGTACCACCATTTCGGAATGCCGGATCCAAGAAGAGACCCAACTGCACCTGGCGTAGGTTCCAGGTAGGAGTCGAAGCATCCGCGACGATGAACACGTCAAACTCGTACGTAGTCGAGTTGACCAGATTGTCGTTGGCGATGTACACGCTATAGTACGGAAAATCCGTCTGTGCTTTAGCGACTGTACACGTCAGCAGAAGCGCGAGGAAGGCCAGCCAGCCACGCGCCCCTTTCTTTAGTTGTTGTGTAGTCATGTTATTGAGGTTTAGGTACTGTGTCGTTCTGAGGAAGGGTTACGGACAAAGGTTCGCTTTGCCCGTAACCCTGATTTTGGTTTTAGATTAAGTCTGGATTAAGGATGCACGGAGGCTAAGAAGAATGGCAGGTTGTTTTCGATCAGCGAGTAGTCTGCTGCTTCCGTGATGGCATCACCGGTGAGATCAGACGGGAAGTAACCGGAAACGAATCCAACTGCATCATTCTCCACAGTCGTGTAATCAGTGGCCTCTACCAATTCATCCTGGTTTACGTCACCGCTCCAGAATGCCCATACTCCGGTTGCTACCTCCACCATGTTCGGACCGTACGACTGCAGGTTGTCCGTGGTGAAGTCGTAGCTGGTGGTTCCGGTGACATTAACCGAATCCGCGCTCCAGGTCTGAACAGCATTCTGATGGGTCACTTTGATGAAGAAGTAACCCGAGCTGGTGAAGCTGAGCGAAACAGTACCATCGGTCTGGAGGATACCCGTTGCACACTCTACCTCTGCATAAGTGGTAGGATGCATCAGACATACTTTGATGGTGTCGCAATCGGTCGCGTTCGGAGAGATTCCGTTGATGAACAACGGAGCCGCCATCGAACCGCCAGAGTAGTAACCCTGAATGAAGGCCGTCATGTTCAAGGTCGAACCGCAAACCACCTTGATGGTGAAGAGCGGGCTTACGCCTGCACAACCCGTCGAGCCGTCGGTCAGCGTGATGCCGCCCGAGGTAGCGCCAGCCGGTACCGTCACCGTGATGGTGAAGTCGTCTACAACCGTGAAGGTGGTAGCCGGGGTTCCGTTGAAGCTGATCGAGCTGACGTTGGTGAAGCCGGAACCCGAGAGCGTGATCACATCACCCACGCAAGCCGAATCGGCAGGCGAGAATGCAGTCACTTCAGGCGAAGGATTCACAACGAAGGTCAGGTGGTTCGACTCAGAAGTACAACCCAGGGAATCGCGGGTCACGTAGAACTCATAGGATCCAGGAGGCGACAGGTTATACGAGATCGACGCTGTGTTGTCGAAGGTCGGGAACCAGGTCAGTCCGTCGGAGAGATCCGATGTGATCGTAACGAGATCGTTGTTGCAAACCGTGTCGTTGCTGGCGGTCGAGATGACCGGAGCAACCGGGGTCTGACCGGCGACGAAGGTTACCGAGTTGTAGGTCAAGCAACCGTTCAGGTCAGTGGCCGATACACCATAGGTACCCGGCGTGCCGATCGTGATCTGTTGCGTGGTCTCGGTCGTGCTCCAGTTCCAAGCGGTGAACTGCGGAGCGCCGTCGGCCAGGAGGTCGCGGGTACCGCCGCAGATCGCCAGACCGCCACCCGATACGTTGATCAGCGGCTGAATGGTGTCGTGGCGGAGAACGTTGACCGAGGTCGGATCGGACGGACAGTAGGCGTCCGAAGCGATCAGGGTAACGGTCTGCGTCGTGCTTACCGTGATGGATACCGTCGTCTCACCCGTGCTCCAGGAGTTCGGGAACGAGGTATTCGACGAGGTCAGCGTAACGCTGCCACCCGGACAGAAGCTGAGCGGACCGCTCGGCGTGATCGTAGGCGTCGGAGCCTGCGGGAAGATGATCAGGGTCACCGTATCCGTAGCGGCACAACCGCTGGCGTTCATCGCCGTGACGGTGTACTGCGTGGTGGTGTTCAGACCGCTGACTTCAGCCGTATCCAGGTTCGTAGCGGTCAGAGCCGTTGCCGGCGACCAGCTGAAGGTGATACCCGTGTTGTTACACTGACGGGCAGCGGCAACGAAACTCCAGGCTTCAGGAGTAGTAACCGTCCAAGCAGCGTTGTTACGGCCAGTGGGAGATGCACCAGAGGTTCCTGTGCTATTCTCAATACCAAGCGTTTTAGCATTGGTCAGAGAAGCCGAGGTTACATGGATCTCAACTTTGTTGCCATTTTCGAACAGTTGAATCTGACCAGAAAGTGTTCCGGTTCCGCTGAACGGAGGCACACCGTTGAAGTCAATGACAAAGATGCGGTTGGGAGCTACACCTACGGTACCATAGGTAACCATACCCGCTGTAGTGACATTCAGGTCACAGTAGCCAATTGCTACGATGTTATTCGGAGCAGTTGCAGAGGGGAAGGTTTGCACGAACCGATCACCCGAACCGCTACCGAACGTGATATAACCATTCGTACCGATGTACAAATCGTTATACAGATTTCCGAAGTAGTTGAAGGAGAACGGAATTGCATATGGTCCACCAAACGTATCATCACCGGTTGGTCCATTGCTGAATCCGGCAGTGGATTGTAAACCATAGGTGGCCGATGTTACGTTGTAGGTATTCAATACCGGGTTCACACAAGCACGCAGGATCGTACCCATCGGGGCGCAGGACTGCGTGGTGTCGGCCGTAGCGTCAACCGTGATCGCGGTTCCGGTGGTGATGGCTACCGTGGCGGTAGACGTACAACCGTTGGTACCGGTACCGGTTACCGTATAGGTGGTCGAGGTGGTCGGAGAAGCGTTCACCGTAGCACCGGTGGTAGCGTTCAGACCGGTGGCAGGCGACCAAACGAAGGTCGTACCGCCGGTACCGGAGCTGGCTGTGAGGGCAACAGCCGTCGGAGGACAGTACAGTGCGGAGCTCGGAGTAACCGATACGCCGGGAGCCGGGTTGACCGTAATGGTTACCGGAGTTGCGCTCACTACAGTAGCGCAATTGTCGGTCACCGTCAGCGTGTACGAGGTGGTCGTGGTCGGGCTCACGGACAAGGCAGCCGTGGTACCTACTACGCTCGTACCGTCTGACCAGGAGTAGCTGTACGGTTCACCACCGCCGGTTACCGTGCTGGTGAGACTTACGGCAGCGCCTTCGCAGATCGTGGTCGGAGCGCCGTCAGCCGAAACAGACAGCGGATTGACATTCACCGTCACCGTTGCCGTGCTGGTACAACCGTAGATGTCGCTTGCGGTCACCGTGTAGGTGGTCGTTGCGGCGATCGGGCTGGCCAGCGGGTTGGCGATAGCCGCGTTATCTAAGTTTGCAGAAGGGGTCCAGCTATACGTAAAGGAGCCGGAAATCGGGGTTCCGATGGTTACAACATAGTCTTCGGTAGAACCGGAGCCCATGCCGACCAGACAAGCCGTGGTGGCGTCGTTTGTGTTGCCATTCAGGCGGGAACGTACGCGCATTCCGGTCTGACCGATCGAAGCGCCGGACGGAACCGGGATCGAGATCGATCCGGAGGATGCAGCCGTGTAGGGCTGGAACCATTCAGAAGCGTCATACACACCGTTGCGATCGAAGTCGATGAAGACCGATACGATGGCGGTACCACCCGTGGTCACGTTAAACGTGTAGGTGGAACCCGGCATCAGGGTCGTGGTGTTCGAACCGGTCGGGGCGTTGAAGTTGTAGAACGGAGAAACGCAGGCAGGAGGCGTGCTGTTCAGGGTGTTGATGGACACGCTGGTAACACACGAACTGCCCTGGTTGGTTACAGCACAATAGGTCGGAGCCGTAGGAGGCGGGTAGGTAGCCGAGGCGTTCAACTGGCTGGATCCGCCAGCGCAAACGTTGGAAGGCGTAGCCGTAGCCGTGGTGGTCGAGGCCGGAGGAATAACCACCGTCCAGGTCGCCGTAGCGGTACAACCCGAAGCTCCGGTACCGATCACCGTATAGGTGGTGGTCGTGGTCGGAGTTACAACCAAGCTGGTGCCGCTGGCCGGAATCTGGTAGGAAATTACCAGGCTGGCCACGTTGGTTCCGGTCGGGAAGGTAGATTCCGCAGTTCCGGTATTGTCGTCAGCGACATCCCAGTACAGGAGGTCGACCGTACCACCGGCGGTATTCACACCGCCTGTGTAGGTTTGAACAAAGTTGAAGGTGCCTGCAGCAGCCGGTGAGCCGATACCGCTCGTAGCGGCCGCGGTCACTGCGCCCTGGAAGCCCAGATTCACGTCAGAACCGAAGGAGTTGGTCAGGGCGGTGATACCGTTGTAGGTCAGCGTGTAGGAGTTCACCACAGCACCGGCAGGAAGTGCCGGCAAGGTGGTGCTGGCAACTACGTTACCAGGACCAACGTTGGTTTCAATCGGCTGAGCTGACGGGCTGAAATAGACCGTGGTCGTATAAACCGTCGGATCCAGATTGCCAGGCCATGCATAGCTGATGGCGGTGCCGGAGGCGGTCAGGGTTGCAGGACCGGAGGTACAGATTCCGGCAGGACCGGAGAGACTGACCGTCGGAGAAGGCAATACGCTGACAGAAACAGTTGCAGTGGTCGTGTTCAGACAAGCGTCCGTGATCGTTACCGTATAAACGGACGATGTGGCCGGGTTAACCGTCAACGGATTGGTCGCACCGATCGAACCGGTACCATCACTCCAGTCGTACGTGTACGGTTCGCCACCACCGGTGACCGTTGCGGTCAGCGAGGCAGGATTACCCGAACATACCGATGCAGGCGAAGCCGCCGCGGTAGCGGCAAGCGGAGCAACCGTCACGGTAACAGAGGCCGTACCGGTACAACCGGCAGAATTCGTGACCGTCACCGTGTAGGTCGATGTTCCCAAAATGTTGGTTGCAACCGGGTTCACGATGTTCGGATCGTTCAGATCGGCAGCTGGTGACCAGGAGTACGAGGAGATCGTAGCCGTGGTACAAAGGTCGATGTAAACAGCGAACGGCGTCGCGGTGGTCCAAGCCGTGTTGTTCAGCAACGGATCGGACACTGCGGAGGTGCCGCCGGCATTTTCAGCACCCAGTGTCTTGGTACGGGTAGAAGATACGGATGTGATGTGTACCTCAATTCGGCCGCTTTCCTTGATGTGGATCTGGCCACTGTGTGTACCACCACCGCTGAGTTCAGGAACAGCGTTGTAGTCGATGACGAAGGTCCGGTTCGGGGCAATGCCAACCGTACCGTACGTGATCTGACCGGCTGCAGCGTTCAGGTCGCACCAGAAGGCTGCGATCACATTGTTCGGAGCAGTAGCACTCGGAATCGTTTGCGGCGTGTAAGCCGTGGAGATTCCTCCACCCAGTACCACATAACCGTTGGTAACGATATCGACCTGGTTGGTTGCGCCCGCACCGAAGAAGTTGATGGAGAACGGCATGGTAACCAACAGCTCACCATCATCGCCAGACGGTCCGGAGGCGAAACCGGCAGTTGATTGCAGGCCATACGTCGTCGTTCCACTCGTGTAGTAGGAAGGACAGGACGGCAAAGTGGCCGATACACTTAACTGGGTAGTTCCAGGAGCACATACGTTCGAAGGTGCTGCCGAGGCGGTCACTGACGTGAAGTTAACACCCGGAGTTACCGTGGTGGTTGCACTTGCCGTACAACCGGTTGCTGTAGACGTCCCAACAACCGTATAGGTCGTTGCAACAAGCGGGGTTGCCGTTACCGAAGCGCCTGTCGTGGCGTTGAGGCCGGCCGAAGGCGACCATACATATGTATCAGCACCGGAAGCCGTAAGCGTGCTGGAGGTGATCGGGGCGCAAAGTCCCGGAGCACTGTTGGTTACACTGACAGAAGGAGGAGCAGCCACGTTAACCGTAACGGTAGCCGATTGCGTAGCACCGCAGAAGTCGGATACGGTCACCGTATAGGTGGTGGTGCTGGCCGGGACGATGGTCAGCGGGTTCGTCGTTCCGATCGAACCGGTGCCGTCGCTCCAGTCGTAGGTGTACGGAGAGCCGCCGCCGGTAACAATAGCGGTCAGGTCGGAAGAAGAACCGGCGCAGGCTGGATTCGGGCTACCAGTAGCCGAAACTACCAGCGGGTCAACCGTTACAGCAACCGTCGCGGTCGCGGTGCAACCGGTCGAGTTGGTGATCGTCACTGTGTAGGTGGTGTTTACTAACATCGGATCAGCCACAGGGTTGGCCAGTGAAGGATTGTCCAGATTGCCCGAAGGGCTCCAGTTGTAACCGGTGATGGTCGCGGTGAAGCACTGGGTGAACGCATAGGCAACCGGGGTAGACACCGTCCAGGTAGTGTTGTTGAATCCAGTCGGAATCGCGTTATCCGTTCCGGCTGCGTTACGCAAGCCCATGGTCTTGGAACGGGTAGAAGACGTAGCAGACGCAATGTGGATTTCAACTTTTCCATTCTGGAAGATCTGGATCTGACCGGTATGGGTACCGCCACCAGAATATTCCGGCATGGCGTTGTAGTCGATCACGAAGATCTGGTTGGGGCTCACACCAACGGTACCATAGGATACCTGACCGGCAGCCGGCAACATATCCGCAGCGCTGAAGTTAATACCGTTCGTCACACCGGCAGCCAAAATCGAACCGCCGTTGGCAGCTCCGAAGTAGACATAACCATTCGAACCAAAGTTGATGGTAGTCTGCGTAGTGCCAAAGAAATTAAAGCTGAACGGCAGTGCAACACTGGTAGCCAGATCGATATCATCGCCGCCACCGAGGGCCGTGAAGCCGGTAGTCGGCTGAAGACCGTAGGTCGCAGATGCGATCGAGTAGTAAGTTGAACAAGTCGGCAGCGTACCGCCGGCGTTCAATTGGCTGGATCCACCCACGCAAACCGTTGCAGGTGTAGCCGTAGCGGTCGTCGTCAGGAAGTCAACGCCCTTCACTACCGTCGTGGTAGCGGAGGCCGTACAACCATTGGCAGCGGTTCCTACTACGGTGTAAACCGTGGTAGCCGAAGGCGTGGCCGTTACCGTAGTACCGGTCGTAGCATTCAAACCGACAGACGGAGACCAGGCGTAGGTATCAGCACCGGAAGCCGTCAGCGTGCTCGATACGATCGGAGCGCAGAGGTTAGGGTTGCTGTTGGTGACACTCACCGTCGGTGAGGTGTTCACCGTTACACTTGCGGTAGCCGTCATCGTTGCACCGCAGTTATCGGTAACTGTTACCGTATAGGTACCGGAAGCGGACGGGCTGATGGACAGCGGGTTGGTGGTACCAATGCTGCCGACTCCGTCAGACCAGTCGTAAGTATACGGAGCACCACCGCCGGAAGCGGAAGCGCTCAGGCTCGAGGAGCTACCGGTACAAATCGTACCAGGAGTAGCCGAAGCTGAAACAACCAGCGGAGCACCCACCGTTACAGTAACCGTACCGGTAGCGGTGCAACCCAGAGCTTCCGTAACCGTCACCGTGTAGGTGGTAGTAGCCGTCATGAGGCTGGCCGTAGGCGTCTGGATAGCAGAGTTATCAAGGTAGGTGGACGGTGACCAGGCGAATCCGGTAATGGTACCATTGTTCGGGTTATTATATCCCGCGTTGAAGGTGCCAATCGTCTGTGCTGTCGTGCTGGAGGCAGTCCAGTCAGCACCGGTATTGGAATCGTTGGCTGCAGTACGAACGCAACCAGCATTTCCTGAAGGTGCAGAAGCGCCAGAACCGGACCACTCCGTCGCAGTCACACCGAGTGCCACGTTGAAGGTGTTGGTGTTGGTGCTCACTACATCCACGAAAGTTGAACCATTCTTCAGGATAAATCCGCCAGAAGTACCGGAAGAATAGAAGTTACCGGTTCCACCCGTGTTGTAAAGGCGGTTGGTTACATCATCCGTGCCGGTACCCATGTGGAGTACCAATACACTGTTCGGAGGAATGACCGTACCAGGGAGGAAAGTATAGGGGTGGTTGGCCGTAGCCGAACCACTGCTATAGTCACCAAAGGTCCATCCGCTGATATCTGCGGATACGATGGAAGTGTTCGTGATTTCGATATAGTCTTGTACACCTGTAGAAGGAACCCAAGCCGGGTACGGGCTGGTTAGACCGGTACCCTGGTCATAGAAGGTCACTTCCGTGATGCGTACAAACGGTTGGGCAGCCACAGCGGTCACGTTCAGGTTGGACGTACCGTTGTTACAAACCGTAGAAGGCGTGGCCGACGGTGTAACGCTCTGGATGATCACACCCTTGAGCACCGTAGCGGTTGCCGTGGTGGTACAACCGTTTGCGGTGGTCGTACCGGTTACGGTATAGGTCGTCGAAGCGGACGGGCTGGCGTTCACCGAGGTACCGGTGGTAGCATTCAGACCGGCAGCCGGTGACCAGGCATAGGTATCAGCCGTACCGGAAGCGGTCAGCGGAATAGCGGTACCGCAATAGGTAGAAGAAGTCGGGGACACCGAAACGCTCGGGCTGGGGTTCACGGTCACGGTCACCGTTGCGCTGGCTGTTGCACCGCAGTTATCGGATACCGTAACGGTAAACGTCGTGGTGCTGGCCGGAAGGACGCTCAGCGGATTGGTGGTACCGATCGTGCCGGTGCCGTCGCTCCAGTCGTAGGTGAACGGAGCACCGCCACCGGTGACGATCGCGCTGAGCGAAGTGGACTGGCCGGAACAGATCGTGGCCGGAGCGGCCGCGGCCGATACGCCCAGCGGGTCACCCGCGGTCAGCGTAGTCGTGGCCGACAACGTACAACCGTTCGAAGCCGTGGCCACCACCGTATAGGTAGTGGTAGCGGAAACAGCGGAAGCGGTCGGGCTCTGAATAGCCGGGTTGTTCAGGAAGGTGCTCGGAGACCAGGCGTAGCTGCTGACTGCAATTACGTTCGGGGTGAACACCTGCATGTCGTTGGTAGCGGACCAGGCCACGCTGTTGCGGCCGGTGACCGGATAGGCAACGGTGCCGCCCTGGTTCTCGATACCCTGTGTCGCGGTGTTGGTGGAGACGCTCTTGTTCGTGGTTACAATACGCACGATGTTGGTGGTCTCTTCAATTACTACCTGGCCGTTGAAGTTATCGGCTACGCCGCCGCCACGACCTGAAGAGTTGAAGCAAACAACCAGTTTGCGGAAGGGAGCCGTTCCGGTCAAGCCGTAGGTGATTTCACCGGCGCCTACCAGCCAGTCATCCCAAGCAAACGCGATCATGTTGTTCGGCACACCAGTATTCGGCATGGCCACGTCCGTATAAGCGGTCGAATAAGCCGGGTTGTTGGTAGTACCGGATCCGTCACCCAACTGGATGTTACCGTTGGTGCTGATCGTGAACTGGGTGTAGTTCACGCCGAAATAGTTGAAGGTGAATCCGATTGCGGTTGCCGCCATCACCGCATCATCACCCGTCGGACCTGCGTTGGAACCGCAGGCTTCGAGGGCGTAAGTGCCGGTGGACTGGGTGTAAGTTCCCAGTGCCGGTGTGGTGGCCGTTGCGTTCAACACCGAGGTGCCGCCGCTACAGATCGACGAAGGCGTCGCGGTTGCGGTCAGGGAGGTCAGGTTGAGCGAATACGTGACAGCAGCAGTGGCCGTAGCCGTACAACCGTTGGCATCGGTACCGGTCACCGTATAGGTAGTGTTGGCGGTAGGCGAAGCGTTCACGGTCGCGCCGGTGGTCGCATTAAGACCGGTGGCAGGAGACCAGGCATAGGTCGAACCACCGGAAGCCGCCAGGGCTACCGGGGTGCTTCCTGCGCAATAGTTACCGGAGGTCGGCGATACGCTGACCGAAGCGGCCGGGTATACCGTGTAGGTCACTTCGTTTGAAAGGATGGAATCACCGGTATAGCTACACTTGAAGGAAGCCACAAAATAAGAGGTAGCCGTTACCGCACCGCTGGAAGCGTTGGCGGAGTTGCCGCCGGCTACCGGGGTGTAAGGACCACCGGAGGTGGTGGAAACGTACCACTGGATGGTTACGCCGAGGCTCAGGTTCGGGTCGTTGACCGACAGGTTGGTCGAACCGGAACCGCAGGCAAAAGCCGGGCTATGGGTGGCAGTACCCGCACTTGGTACACCAGCACAAAGCGCCGGGGGGGTGCCTTCGAATTCGTCGGCGCCGATATCGGGGGCCGTGCCGCTTCCGCCGTAACCACCATTACCCTGGCGGATGTTTGCATCATAGTCGTCCGTGATCGCGGGAGTGGTGATGTTCACCGCACCCGATTCGAGCAGGGTGGCCACAGCCGGATCGATGTGGAGGAAGTTGGCGCTGTTACCAACCAGGCTCAGGTACACCGGAGTCCAGTTGACAGAAGCAGCGTCGCGGGTAGCCACCAGGGCCTGGTAGCCGCTCCAGCTATAGGAAGCGGTACCGTCATAGTAAATGGTAGCTGCGACAAAGTCGTTATTGTTGGAGGCTGAACCATAAGAGGTCAACGTGGTGCCGGACCGGCGATAGGCAACAGCCAAGCCTGTACCATTCGCACTTGAAGCGTTATGCAGCAAGTTGTTGCGAAGTGTTACCGTAGGGGTAGTATTCGCGAATAAAGCAGTAGTACCGAAGTTGGCACCCGAACTGCTAGCACTAAAATACACTGTATTGTAGTAGGCGTTGACTGTCGTACCACCGGTAATGTTGATACCGTTAATTGCATTAGCAAGGCTGGCCGTGGGAGCCGACAGGTTACCTACGATGTTGTTATAGATATTGGACGTAGTACCGGCAGAGACCGTGATACCGTTAGCGATGCCACTGGCACCATTCGAAGTCAACCCGTAGACTTTGTTCTTATAAATATTCGAAGCCGTGGCTGAAGAAATGCTGATACCTGTCACCGTGCTGGCAGAGCCGGTCGAAGAAAGGTCGCCGATCACGTTGGAATAAACGTGGCTGGTAGCGCTGCTGGAAGCAAGTGCCGTCACCGAACCACCTGTTCCGGTAGAACTAAGGCCGGTAATAGTATTTCCGAAAAAGGACACTACACCGCCAGTGGTGCTGCTGGAATGGGTAATACCCGTTATCGCACCCTGACCGGTAATGTTCGAAATGACGTTTCCTTGAACAACGTTTCCATTACCACCGCCCGTTCCACCATAATTCAGGTTCATGATGGTGATGGCACTGGTACCTCCGGTTATGTTCGAGAACGTGTTATTCTGGTAGGTTTTGTTGTTGAGGCTAGTGGATAGACCATCGGTGTTGTTCCAGCCTGTGATCGTGGTAGCCCCTGTAACCGTGACATTCGAAAAGTTATTGTTACGGTGAAGGATAGTGACAGTAGCCGCCACAGTTGAGGCGCCGGATGTAAAGAAAGTAACGGTACCGCCCGCTCCTGTCTTATTGAATGCCGTGTTGATGGCATTCGCCTGGATCGTCTGCGTACCATTGGCCGGGATCGTAATGCTGTTTGAGATAAAGGTTACACTGCCGGTGGAGGGGGTTGACAGGTTGCTGAACACGTTATTATTTATAGTGGTGTTCAGGTTAGCCATCGCACTGATGATAAAGATGGTCGTGCCCGAAGGAGAAGCCACATTGTGGCCGCAGTTCTGGAAAGTATTGGTGTTAATGGTCAGGCTTGTGGTGGCATTACCGGTTGTTGTTTCAACGGAAATACCATGCAATGTCCCGGTAGCAACGCCAGTTGTTACCGAAATCGTGTTATTGCTGATTACCTGACTGTTTGTTCCGGTTGGAGCAACACTGAAAGAAGGAACATAGATACCACGCAAAGTACCTGAGGAGGTCAAGGCACCCGTCGTATTGGAACTCGTAATGGAGTTATATTGAACGTTTATGTTCCGGGTATTCCGAACCAGGATACCATATACTGTTCCCGAAACGTTGGCATAACTGGAAAAAGTACCGGTATTCCCGTAATTGGAAATGGTGTTACCGGTTCCGGCGGAAGATCCGCCGATGTCGACATAGTCCGCCTGATCAGCAGCAGCGGTCGGTCCAACTACAACAATTCCATTGTTGACGTTGCTGATATTGTTAGTATAAACCCGGAGGGAGTCGTGCGCACCTGCTGCACCAGTCGCCGTAGCCGAAGTGGACGGAGCGGAAGCCGAATGGGTCGCGTTAGCGTAGATACCGAAAGAATTCTGGTAAAGCCGGCTAAGGGAAATGGTGTTATTCTGAATGGTGTTGCTGCTGGCTCCATTTGTGGTAGACGCATACAACAGGGCCACGCCCCATTCCGTCATGTTGTTCGACGCGGCGGTGGTGGTCGTGTTGGCCGGATTCTCCTGCATCACGAAGTTTTGAATTGTGACGAAGTCGGCACCTACGAGCTTGATGAGAGCGTCGTTAAGCGCGCCGGCCGTCAGCGTTCCGTTCGCCGTGATGGTGAACCCGCCACCATCGATGGTGATCGTGTTCGCGGACGAACCCTGCGCGGTGATCGAATAACCGCCGGCAGGAGCCGTTTCGTTGGCGGTCAGCGTAATGACGACAGGCGACGAGATCGTCGCGCCGTTCAACGCCGTAATCGCCGTGGCCAGATCCGAATACGACGGAGCCAGGCCGGATCCCGAGTTGGTTGTTACCTGCGCCGTAGATGTCAGCGACAAGCCTGTGATGAACAGTCCTGTCAGACAGAGCGCACGCAACCAACGGTAGAACCCTGGGACAAAGTAGACTTTGTTTTCCATGTTGGTGTGTGTTAGTTAATTATTGGTTTGGGTTGATGAATTAGCGGGTAGTTATAATGAAAAATGCAGCGGTGCCAAGGCACGACGCTGCATTCGCGTTGAGCAGATGATGACAAGACCGATTACACGTCGGGTAGAAGTGTTTCACGCAGCTTGAGTTTATTCTGTGTTCCCCATTCGTCCGCAGGTTGATGCTACGGACGAATCAAAGATGATTTTTTTCTGACACTTTCCCAAGCCTGATTTATCAACATGTGTTAACGAAACCCGCAGCAGGCTTGCTTTTCAGCGCATTTTCAATTCCGAATATTAAGAAATAAGCGGGACGATTACAAGACCGGCTTGTAATTAAATCCTATCCATTTTGGCCAATGGCGGGAAAAGCGTGGTGAACGACGCGAGGGTTCCTGGTTCCGAGTTTCGGGTTTCCTGCCTGCGCTAAAGCTTCGGCAGGCAGGCGAGTTCCGGGTTAAATGAAAAAAAAGATAAACGGCGCGGTTGTTGTGGCGGGTTGCAAGGATCGTGCCGGGACGAGGGACGCGGGACGAGGGACGAGAAAAAGTTACGGGTTTCTGGTTTCCGGTTTCTGGTTGGTTGAATAACGCGAAACACGAAACCGGAAACGCGAAACTATTTACCCTTCAAAAACCGAAGTTTGCTCCGAAGCTCAGCGTGCTGAGCTCCCCGCGGAACCAAGGCATGGTGTAGGTATCGACCATGGCTCCGTGGTGGTCGCTGCTGAGGAAGCGGGCGAAGACCCAGCCGTCGTTGATGACCTGGTAGCGGGCCTGGAGCCCGATCTCTTCGGCTTGCCAGAAGACCCGGTCGATGAAGGGAAGCCCCTTCCCGTTGAATCCGCTTGAACGACCGTCGTACGGATACTCCTGCCCTTTTTGGGCGATGCTCCAGGAGGCCTCCACCCATAACCGCGCTACCGGCTTATACCCTACCGCCAGGTAGACCTCCTGGGCGTTGTCGCCGAGGTAGTGTCCCATGTTAAAACTATTTGATGAAAAGGACGCGGTCGGGATATAATGCCGGTAAGTGATCGGATTGCTCCGGGTATACTCGCCGGTGAGGAACAGATTCTTCACCAGGAAATTGCTCATCCGGGCGCCGATCTTGGCCGAAAAGATGTTCGAGGATTTGTCTTCGTCGAGGGCATTGCTCAGGCTCAGCTCGTCGATGAAGAGCGAACTGTACAGGTGCAGGTTGCGGATGTTCCGGGAACTGATGTTGAAGAAGAGCTGCGAATTCTGGCCGAGGAAATTACTGCCGGTGGACGTCAGCCAGTGGTCGACGCTCTTATAGAACAGGAACGGGATCAGCATGACCGGATGGACGGGCTGGTCGCCGTAGACGATCGAGTTTCCGAAAGAAAAGTTGAACCGTTTCCAGGGAGTGAAGGTGAACAGGTTGGCGGCAACGAACTTCTGCCGGTACACAATGCGGTTGCTGATTCCCTGCGGGTAGATCCTGGCGCTGTCGATGGCGTCGGAAACCAGCCAGCCGTGGAGGTAGTTGAAGTCGAACCAGCGCGTCGGCTTCATGTGGAGGCGGATGTGGGCGTAGCTGGGCACGTGGTCCGACAGGATGTTCGCGCCATGGTAGTTGTCGCCCCAGACGGGGTTGTCTTTCAACAAGCCCACACTCCCCCACTTCCAACTCATCATGAAGCCACCGCGCACTTCGTCAAAATCACCGCCGCCGTCGGAATCGGGTTTGTAGTTAGATGCCGGGTACTGGTTCAGGTACAAGGGGTCGCTCAGTCGCCGGGACTCGCGGTTGTCGCGCAGGCTGAAATAGAAACCGGTGTACGGCCCGATGTATCCCCAGGCCTCTCCTCCGTTCCAGATCTTCCGGAACGAACCGGAGTCGTTGCTGAACAGTTCGCCGCCCAGGATCGGGTTGACGGTAAAGGTGAACAGCGAATCCTGGTAGTAGAACAAATCGAGTCGGGTCTCCCGTCCCTGGTAGTTGCCCAGCCGCTTGCCGGCCAGGTTCATTTCACGGTCGTGGCCGTTGCGGGTTTCGTTCGGGTTACGGTAGGCCTGGAGTTCTTTCCTAAAATCCCGCAGATAGAAATCCAATTCTTGCTGCTGTCGCGCATTCAATTCGCTTCTCCGGCGATCCGCTTCCGATAGCACCGAAGCGATGAACGTCCGGCTATACGGTTTAACCGCCGAGTTCAGTTCCGAGATGCCGGCATTGGCCAGTTCGTCGATGTAGGTATAGAGATCGGTATTCGAAACGTGCACGTAGACTTCCTGCGCGCGGGCCGACAGACCGGTCGCGATCATGAGCACTAACAATAGTCGCAGCATGCGATCAAGGTAGGAAGGGATAGGGAGGTATGCAAGGGAGAATGGAGAATGGAGATTAGTGATTAGTGATTTGTGATTTGTGATTTTTAGAAAAATAAAACCGGAAGTTCGTACGACCCCGGAGGGGTCCAAAATCTTTGACGATGTCCTTCTATTCCAATTCACAGCCCCGGAGGGGCGTAATTATAGTTCCCCCTACCTGTGGCCCATGACAATGAAGCCAGACCGGTGACCGGTGATCGGCTTCAGTGGCGTTGTAAGCTAGCCCCGGGCGAGCTCGTCAGACAGGATTGCTGATGAACGTACACGACGTTCCATGACGAGCGAGCACGGGACGGGTGGTGAGGAGGGCACGCGCGTGTCGCTCCTGATTGACGGTCATTGTTTCGGGTTTCCTGCCTGCGCTAAAGCGTCGGCAGGCAGGCGGGTTTCTGGTTGCTTACATCGAATCACTAATAACTAATTACTAGTTACCACTCCCCCTTGCCCACCTGCTGTCATTTTTTTTATTCCTCCATTCTATTACTTTCACAAAAAACTATCCGATGAAAACCTCTTTACTTCTTTTATTGACCTGCCTGAACATCTCCGTTTTCGCGCAGAGTTTTGGCCCCGACAGGACCATTTTCGTCGATCCTGATTACGAAGTGCGGGAACAATTTCTTTCGGTCGCCTTTAACGGATGGATCTACAATGGATTCAATTATTACTCCATGCCCAGTACTGGTTACCGGGTGTCCGTTTCCAAAGACAACGGCTCTACCTGGCAAACCGTCATCGACTTCAGTGTACCCGGTGCATCGGGCTGGTATCCGCAGATCGAGGATATGCTGGTTGCCGGTACCGACACGCTGAATCTCCGGATTGTCCTGGCGCTATTGGGCCCGGGAAACGGAGGGCCGGAGAACTTCGGTATAGTCCGTTGCTACGATGCCTCGTCCGGTATCCCGGTGGGAACGGAAGTACAGCTCGGCGATTTCACCACCTACGCCATAACGGATATCGCCCTGGCCACCGACAGTAAGTACCCGATGAGTACTTCCTCACCCTACTCGGTGGCCATCGCCTATTCTGTCCGGAACAGCGCTTCGGTCGACTCGCTGAATTATTACCTCTCGGAAGATGGCGGATTGAATTTTGACGGCCCCTACTGGCTCGACTCCACAGCAGGAAGCTATGGGAAGGTTGATATTTCCTACGGCACCGGACAGGGAGGCAGCGACGGCCGGTTCGGGATCGTAGCTGAGCGAAACGGCCATTTATCGGTACTCTTTACCATTGCCGGATTGCCTTCCTGGTTCACGGTACCGCTGAATGTCGATACGCTTTTCTCGTTCACGAATGCCATTTGCGGCAGTCCGGAGATCTGCATGCAGAGTTCCCTAACGCCTAACAGCGCAGGGGGCTTTTCCACTTCCATCTTCGCCGTGGCCGACAATCCCGGAAACGCTACTAAAGACATGGTTTCTTTTTTCCTTCCTGCAACACCGGGCGGAACGTGGGGGCTCGAAACCGTGGATGGCTCTCTGGACAATTCCACCCTGCCCGCGCAAGCGTACAGCCAGAACGCAGGAGGATTCTTCACCGCTACGTTCTACAACTCCGTTGACGGGGAGCTTCCATTCTACTACCGCTCACAGGATGCCGGGGGAATGTGGATTGATTTATCCTATGTATACCCCGATACGCTTCGCTTCAGTACGCCATATCCGGCCACTTGCATCAGCGAGGTCTCCGGAACGGAAGCCATCTGCAGTTGGAAACAGGTGGTGGATACCGGTGGATTCGTTTCACCGCTGGAGGCCATCAAATTCGATATGATGAATCTGACTTCCGGTGTTCCGGCATCGAATGGGATCGGAGTCGACTTTACGATCTTCCCCAATCCGTCGCGGGACGGATTCAATTTGCAATTCAAGAAGGAGCTCAGGAATGTGAGCGTTGAATTGTTGGACGTTACAGGAAAGACCGTCTTCAGCAAAGCGCACTTCGCGGTCACCTCGGAAACAGGAAGATTGCGACTACCCGCTCAAGCCAGTGGTGTCTATTTTTTAAGAGTCACTGCAGGTACCGGCACGGAAGTGGTCAAGTTGATCGCAGAATGACCAGCAAAGATCCTCGCACGCCCGAATGGTGGCGCGGGCTTCAGTCTTACAGCAAAGTCGGGCGTGAATTCTATCACGTCGTCACGGCAGTCATTGACTTAGTTTGATCAGAATATCCGGAAAAACGCTTCAGCCACTTCGTGGCAGAGGTCTTTGACGCATTTGCGTTCACAATCGCGTCGGATCTCGTTGCGCGTGAGGTTGTCGCCGTCTTTTCGCAGGTGGACGATCACATCGCGGTGACGAAATGGAAACAGGTTTCTGCGCAACCGAATCTGCCGGCTTTTGTCGCAGGAGGAAATGACCTTATACCCTGCCCGTTTCAAAGCGCCGGAAGACACCACCCGGAATACTTTCTCGGTGGGATAAAATAACTGAAACGCCTGAGCAGCTTCGGTGACCATGAAATCGCAGCGCCGATCCCGGGCTCCAAACCGGTTCGGCAGTTACAAGTTACGATAAAAGTGGGAATGTGCAAGACGGTTCGGCATTATTCCGAACTAACGAGTATGATGCTCCCGATCGGCGCAACCGGGTAGACTCCACTATGTAAAAGCAGAACTGCCGGCAGTGGCCGGCAGTGGCCGGCAGTTCAAGATATTTTTGGTGGAAATCGTAATCGATCGGTTTCCGTTACGACGAGCAGCCGGTGTTACTTGGACCGGGCCATTTTGACGAGGATGTTGAACGCAGCGCGACAGAAATAACGCAGGTCGGTCAGCAACGGTTGTTTTTCGTAAGCGCGCAGGTAGCGCAGTTCCGACTCCTGAATCTCGTCGAGCGTCTTGGGCAGGTCGACATAAAAAGGAGGAATCAGTCCGGGCTTGTGTCGCTTCCGGACTTCCCGCAATTCTTCCGAATACAGGCTGAGGTAATGACTGCTTAGTGGCCGGACGCCGACGATCTTCAAATCACCTTTGAGCAGATTGAGGATCATCGGGAGTTCATCGACCCAGTATTTCCGGAAAAGTTTGCCCAGGGATGAAACGCGGAAATCATTGTTGAGCTTTCCTCCTTCGGCCAGGTTGTGGTTTTCGTAAACGTACTTCTGGATGTACTCGGAATAAGCATGCATGGTCCGCATCTTGTAGACATGGATCACCTTGCCGCCCTTTCCATGCCGACGCATCTTGAAGATGGGTCCGTAGACGGGTTCATAATCAAAGAGCGGGTCTTTGACCTTCCGCACGACGAACCAGAGCAGGTTGCCGATGAACTTCTTCTCTTCGAGTTCGAAACCCGCTGCGTAGAGACGCCCCAGGGCTTCGGTCTTGGAGAGGATCTTGTTCCGGTCACCGGTCAGGAAACGATACAGGTCGCGGGTCACCGGAAGCTTCGGGAAAACGCGCTTGTAGATGAAGTCGACCAGGATCATGAAGTAATTGATCCCGAACGGATACTTATGCAACACGCGCTGGCGGCGGAGGTACTTGGTCTCCACACAACCGACGTAGGTTCCGCCGAGCGGTAATCCGCGGTTCGCAGCGCTGAGAAACGCATTGATCGATCGGATGTCGTTCAGGCGCTTGAGGTTGACGATCGCTTCACAGGAGTCGGGCAACTGCCGTACGCTTTCAGCGATCGAGGTGCGGACGATGGAAACTTTCTTTCCCGACAGTTCTATGAAACGTTCGATGAAGGCACGCACCTGCGGCTCCATCCCGCCGATCTTCTCGAGATGCGGACGCGGGCTGTACCGTTTCTTCCGGGAAGCACCCTGCTTTCTGGGTTGTTGCCAGGCAAGCGCGGCATTACCGTTACCGCTGAACACATTCCAGCGAAGGTCCTGCAGCAGGTTCCGGTTATTGGTGGTCCTTCCGTTCTTCTTCATAGCGCAGCCCTACAAGGGGGAATAGCAAATTACCCCGTGGTAAAGCGGACGCAAACGAAACTCAGCCGAATCATTACAGGATTAAGGCAGTCTTCGGTATTCCGGAATGAACCCCATTCATTTCCGTCGAAGATCCTTGGTGAGCCGGGATGGATAGAAACGGTTCGCAGCCGCTATCCCAGTCCTGGTGTGTGTTTCACGTAAGGGCCTTGATGCTTCCCCTGGTACTCGATTGTTGCTGTTTGCAGTTTCGAATATAGTGCAAGGATTCAGTTGAAGCAACCTTTCTTGTAGAAAATCCGCTTCCAGCGCGGTCTTTGGGCTAAATCACGCGATTTTCTTACGGTTTGACGATTTGCGGGGCTGTAATTTTCTACCTGAAAAAAAGCCGAAATTGCGCGAAAAGCCCGCGGCGGGAGCAACCTACTCCGTCAGGAATTAGTATAATATCAGACTGGGAAAGGGCTTTTTTCCCTGGAGACCGCGTGTTCGCAAAGCCCGCTACCCGCTCACCCGAATGCCTGATAAAAACAAGAAATATTGTCTGCTGACCAACGATGTGGAAACACATTCGATCTGGTTCAATACGCTGCGCGACGAAACCGGCGAGAAGGTACGCGACGAGGGCATGCCGATCCTGCTGGACATTTATAAAAAGTTCGGCGTGAAGAGTACGTTTTACTTTGTGGGCGACATGGTGGTGAAGTTTCCGGAAGTCGTGCGTGCCATCCTGGCCGACGGTCACGAAGTGGCCTCGCATGGCTGGACCCACGAAGTGGATGAAGCATTCGACGTGCTGCCGTATGGGAAACAAGTCGAGCACCTGCAGCGTTCGCGCAAGGTCCTGGAAGACATTTCCGGTCAGGCGGTCGTTTCGTTTCGTGCACCAGCGCTGCGTGTCAACGAACATACGCCCCGCGCATTGGCTGAAGCGGGTTACCGCACCGATAGTTCCGTGGCTTCCCAACGCTTCGACATGTTTCTGTCGTTCGGCGGCATGAAGAAACTGAACTGGCTCAAGGCACCGCGCCTACCCTACCGCACCGATCCCGACAATCTCTTTCGAAAAGGTAACGGACCGATCGTAGAGGTACCGCTGACCGCTTTGTTGTTCCCATTCGTAGGGACAACGCTACGCCTCTTCCCGGGCGTCACCAGTCTGCAACAACGGCTTTTGCATGCCGAGACCCGTTCCAACGGAAAACCGATGGTATTCGACGTGCATCCAAACGAATTCATCGAAGAACATACCGAACACCGCACCATCGCACGACGAACCAACAACCCGGTCAAATACCTCCTGAACGATGTGGTCCGTGGGAAAATGAAAGTGAAAAACCTGGGACGCAAAGCGATCCCGCTGTACGAGCAATTCATCCGCTTCTATCAGTCGCGCGGGTATGAATTCATCACCGTACGCGAGTACGCAAAGCGACAAGGGTTTCTGAACGACTAATCACACGTTGTATGCCGGCACAAGAAGTACTGGATTTTTACGGATACAAAGGCACGCTGGGCAAGTTGCGCTACGCGATCAAATTTGTCTGGCGGTTTTTCCTTGACAAGCTCGCCTTCTTCTGCTTCATCAAAAGCTGGCGTACAGTCATCCACCGGTGGCGCGGCGTGAACATCGGCAAGGACGTGTACATCGGTCATGAAGTGATGTTCGACCGCGTCTTCACCGATCAGATCTTCATCGGCGATCACACCTCCGTGGGCGACCGGACCATCATCACCGCGCACGCGAACATTCCGTCGAATACACGATTGAAAAAAATATATCCGCGCAAAGTCATGCAAACCCGCATCGGGCGCGGCGTCTGGATTATGCCGAACGTCACCATCGCTCCGGGCATCACCATCGGCGACGAAGCGGTGATCGCGACCGGCTCGGTGGTAACGAAGGATGTGCCGCCCCGTTGTCTTGCGGCCGGGGTTCCTGCCAAAGTGGTGAAGGACTTTTCCGATCACGAAGCGTTCAAGAGCGGTCCACTGCCCGACTGACCGCAATTACTGCCAAGGCATGCACGTACTGATCTATCTGCACCATCCGGCGCATTTCTATCTCTTCAAGCACACGATCCGCAAGCTGAAGGCCGACGGTCATCGTCTCACACTGATCGCGACGAAGAAGGACGTACTCGAAGACCTGTTGCGCAAGGAGGGACTCGAATACCGGAACTTTCTTCCGCACGGCCGTAAGGACAACAAGTGGTCGATCGCGCTGGGATTGCTCAAGCAGGACCTCCGCTTGGTTGCTCAATGCCTCCGCGACCGTCCGGACCTGATGATCGGGACCTCGACGGAGATCTGTCATGTCGGTTGGTTGTTGCGCATTCCGAACATCTTCGTGAACGAAGACGATGCCGCGATCGTGCCGCTGGTCGACAAGCTGGCTCATCCGTTTGCCAAACACCTGTTAGCACCGGAAGTCTGCGTAACCGGACGGCCCGGCAAGACCATCACCTATGCCGGCAACCACGAACTGGCCTACCTCCACCCCGATCTGTTCACGCCCGATCCCGCCGTCAAGCAGCGTTACATACCGGAAAACACGCCCTACTTTCTCCTGCGCTTCGCCAAGCTGGGCGCGCACCACGACACCAACGCCAAAGGGATCAGCGACGCGATCGCGCGTAAACTCATTGAATTGCTGGAGCCGCACGGAAGAGTGTATATCACTTCGGAACGCGCGCTGGCTCCCGAGTTCGAGCCCTACCGCTTGAACATCCATCCGATCGACATTCACCACATCATGGCCTTTTCATCGCTGTTCATCGGTGACAGTCAGACCATGTCGGCGGAATCCGGCGTGCTGGGCGTTCCGTTCATTCGCTTCAATGCCTTCGCCGGGAAGATCGGCTACCTGGTCGAATTGGAAGAAAAGTACCGCCTGGGTGTCAGCATTCACCCCGATAACGAAGAGGGCTTGTATCAACAAGTGACGACCTGGCTACCCCTGTTGCACGATCGTCAACACTGGGAAGCAAAGCGCCAGCGTTTCCTGCACGACAAGATCGAAGTCGCGAGCTTCATGACCCGGCTGATTGAGTCGGGGAATTGGTAGAGGGAGGAAGACGCGAGACCGAGACCGAGACCGAGGGACGAGGGACGAGGGGCGAGGGACGTGGGGAAGACGCGAGACCGAGACCGAGGGACGAGGGACAGGAGGAAGACGCGAGACCGAGACCGAGGGACGAGGGACGTGGGACGAGGGATGTGGGGAAGACGCGAGACCGAGACCGAGACCGAGGGACGAGGGGCGAGGGACGTGAGACAAGGGGAAGACGCGAGACCGAGACCGAGACCGAGGGACGAGGGGCGAGGGACGTGAGACAAGGGGAAGACGCGAGACCGAGACCGAGACCGAGGGACGAGGGGCGAGGGACGTGAGACAAGGGGAAGACGCGAGACCGAGACCGAGACCGAGGGACGTGGGGCGAGGGACGTGAGACAAGGGGAAGACGCGAGACCGAGACCGAGACCGAGGGACGTGGGACGTGGGACGAAGACAGCTATCGAAACTCACTATTCACTGCCGCCTTCGCTAAAGCTATGGCGTGCAGGATTCGATATTCGCTATTCACTCCCGCCTTCGCTAAAGCTACGGCGAGCAGGATTCACTGTTTACTGTTCACTGTTTACTGTTCACTATTCACTATTCACCAATTCCGCCAATGCCAGCATCATCCAGGCGTTGCTCCAGCGCATGAAGGAGATGCGGTTAGTATGGTGGGGGTATTGACGATAATAGAAATGTCCAGTCTTAGGATCCTGCATGTGGCGGATGGTCCAGTCGGCGATCGTCTTGGCTCTGGGGGCCGTCTCCGGCGATAGTGCGCGCCAGCGGTTCAGCGTCAGGATGCCCTGGCTCTGGTTGTGGATCTCGGTGGGATACTCTTTCGGAATGCGCCACAGTCCGCGCCCGTCGGCATGAAATTGCACATCGTGGAAATAGCGCAGACCTTTGTGCACGGCTTCGGGCCAATGCGCGGGCTGGTGCCCGGTCAATTGCATCACATACGCGATCGAATCGATCACATAGCCCTGGTGAAAGTCGACCTGGTGGCGTTCCACACCTGAATCGGGTTCAAAACTGTATTTCCAGTGTCCGTCGGCGTGCTGTTGTCCGACTACGAATTCGGTGGCGGCAACTGCCAGGCGCTTATCCGTTTCGTCACCGTTTAACGCGTAAGCACGCGCGAGGATCTCGGCGCCGAGCAGGCTGGCATTGTAGCAGACATCCGGGAAATAGGGACTGTAACTGAAGCTGATTCCGTTCTTCAGTTCCGTACGCGGAAGATCGTTGACCACGAACTTCCCTGCATCGAGGATCAGTTGTTTTGCAATCGGATCCCCGGTAAGTTGATGATACTCCCAAAGCCCCTTGACCACGAAACCGGTGGCCACCACCGTCGGGGCGAAAGCCGGCAGATGCTTTTTCGGTGTACTCCAGCCGAAGTTGTAACCCCAGCAAGCATGTTGGAAACCCTTGCTCCTGTTATCGCTCAGCCAATTCAGCAGGAAGCTCATCTGCTTCCGGTAATCGCGCTCCGGAAATTTCCGTTGCAACAACGCGTAGGCATGCAGGAAGAGGCCCATCGCCTTCGGATTATGTCCTTTCCGAATGCCTAAGAGAGACCGGATGTTGACGGGATTTCGCTTTTGGATCTGGGTCGCGATCACTTCACCCCAGCGGCCGAACCAGCGGAAGGGGATGACCGCGTTGAGCGTATCGTACGGATCATAGCCTTTGTAGCCTTCGCGCTCGACGTAGGCGACGAGACGATCCAGGGCGTCCCGAAGATCAACCGTTGCTTCCCCGGATTTCATTGATCAAGGCGCACGACCTGGCCCTTTGTCGCGATCGATTCGAGGATGGCAAACGTGGCGGCAGTCGCGTTGAAAACGTCCGACGCGGGAATCGGCGAAGGTTGACCGTTCCGAACAGCCTCCAGAAAAGCGCGCACTTCCGCTTTGTGGCCCTTATCCTGGACACCTTTTTCGCTCACGCTGTTCTTTCCAAAACTCGAAAGCTCCCGGAAGTCGTTCATCACGGAAACATTTCCTGACTGGTATACCTCCAGGTATTCTTTCGGCAGTTGCTTGTTGCCGTTCGAGAAATAGGTGATACCGGCCACACTGCCATTGGCAAAGCCGAGGGTGATTGAAAGCGTATCCTGCTGATTGGCGGGATCGGCCATGGTCATGGCTGAAACCTGGGTAACCTGCGACGCGGCCAGGAACGAACAGAGGTCCACGAAGTGGCAGACTTCTCCGACGATGCGCCCACCTCCTACCGAAGGGTTGTGGATCCAGTGATCAGCGGCCACATGCCCCGCATTGATCCTGTATTGGATGGCAACAGGCGCGTTCGATGAGAGTGTTCGCTTGATCTTTTTGATCATCGGAGCGAAACGACGGTTGAACCCTACCATCAGACGCGATTGTCCTTGCTGATAGGCTGCTTGAATAGCCGTCAACTCGTCGGGATGCAGGCAGAGCGGCTTCTCGACGAATACATCCTTCCCGGCCTTCAAGCCATCGAGCACCAAGGCTGCATGGGTATCGTGTCGTGTTGCAATGAAAAGGACGTTGACTTCCGGATCGTTGATGACTTCGGAAGCATCGCCGGTACACCGCACGAAACCATGCTTATCGGCGATGTTACGCGCGTTGTTCGACCTGGCGGTGGAGACATGGATCATCCGGCCGAGGCCTTTCATAGCCGGCAGCAGGAAATTCTGTCCGAAGGAACCCGCGCCGACCAGGCCGATACCCGGTTCGCTTCCCGCCTTCTTTCGTTCCTGAAACTCGATGCGGGTCTTTAACGGACGGCTCGTATCGTATCGCAGGAGAACCCCGACAAAGGGTTCGGCGCGGTCGAGAATCAGTTGGTAAGCGTTTTTCGCTTCGTTGAAATCGAAGCGGTGCGTCGTCAGTGGCTCCAGGTCGATGCGTCTTGAACGCAGCAGCTCGACAAAGGCCATCATATTCCGGTTCTCGGTCCAGCGTACCCAGGCATAGGGGTAATCCAGTCCCTGTTCTTCGTATTCCGGATCATAACGACCGGGACCGTAGGAGCAGGACATGCGGAGTTCCAGTTCTTTCTTGAAATAATTCGGACGTTTGAATCCGGTCGGGACCGCTCCGACAACCACTACCCTGCCCTTTTTCCTGCAAAGTGCGCCGGCCAGATCGACCGGATCGGTGGAGTCGGTGCCGGCTGTGATGATTACCGCGTCGGTACCATGTCCGCCCGTAAAGTTGGAAACGATATCTTCCAACTGTTCGAGGCGCCGTGACAAGGCGAGGTCACATCCCATCGTTTCCGCGAGGCGGACCATCCGTTCGTCGATGTCGATCCCGATGGTTCGTACCCCTGCTGCACGCAGCAACTGAATGGTGATCTGCCCCAGGAGTCCGAGTCCGATCACAACGCAATTTTCCCCCAACCGCAGATCCGCCTGGCGAATCCCCTGAAGGGCGATGGAACCGACGGTCGTATAGGCCGCCTGTTCCAGTGATACGTTTGGATCAAGCTTAACGCACAGGTTGACAGGAACCATCACCACCTCCGCGTGATTGGCGGTAGAACCGCCGCACGCTACGCGATCGCCGACCTGGAAATCACGGACATCGGATGCCACCGCGATCACCTCCCCCGCGCAGCTATAGCCGAGCGCTGAGGGCGCATCGAGCCGATTCATGACCATGCGGTAGGTGTCTTTCAGTCCGAACGTCTTGACCGCTTGCAATACCTTTTTGACTTCTTCCTTACGTGCACGCGCTTTGGCGATGTACCCCAGGCGCGCGTCCTTGACCGACTTACCTTCCGTACCCGCGCTGATCAGGGAAAAATGATTTCTGACCAGAACAGTACCGGATGTCAATGCCGGAAAAGGAACTTCCAGCAGTTGCATGGTTCCGTCTTTCAGATTCTGCGTCAGTTGTTGCATACGATGTGGTACTACGCGGCGATAACGGCCCGAAAGGTCGCAGCCAGTCTTTCTACCATACGTTTTTCGGTAAATTCCGTTTCATACAAATGCCGCGAAAACTGTCCCATTTCAACCCTTTTGGCGTCGTTTTGGATCAGTTCCTTCAGGTGCGCTGCAATAGCGGCCGGATCACGAACGGGTACAATGAATCCATTCTTTCCATCCAACACACTCTCGACGATGGCTCCCTGGTCGGTGGAGATGATCGGCAGTCCGGCAGCCATGGCTTCAACCACCACCCAGGGGTGACCTTCCGGCGCTCTCGGCGGAAAGATGAAAATATCGGCTTCGGATAAGAATTGAAATTTCTTCTCACCGGCATCGGCCGGATGAAAGCTGACCGGCAGTTGATGCGTCTGCACGAGCGATTCGCAAGATTGTTGGGTCACCGATGATCGCCATCCGCCCACTACATCCAGTCGAAAATCCGCCACCCCCTGCTCTTTCAATAACCGAACAGCCTCTACGAGGTCTTCGATCCCTTTGGATGCCTGCAGGTTGGCCAGGTAGAGCAAGCGAACCGGATGATTCGCTTTGGGTCGACTGCTAAGCGCATAATCCGCACCGTTGGGAACCACATAGATTCGTTCTGGCGGATAGATCCCCGCGAACAGGTAGCGCAGGTTGTTCCCGAGGACGATGACACCGTTGGTTCGTCGCAGGACACCTTTGACGAACGCCCGTGTGATCGCGCTACTACCCTTCATCCAGTTGAGGAAATTGCTACCACGCAGGTGGATGAGCACTTTGCGACCAAGGAGCAATGCGATCAGGATAAATACCGCGTCTTTTAAGAAGCCGATCGTCGACTGACTGATCGGCACCAACACCACAGCCGGGTGCTCACGCCGGATCGTTTTCCAGAGATGACGGTAGATCCCGATGTTTCGTCCGATTTTCGCAAACGAAAACTTACCCATCGCGGTCAGCGACTTTACCGCCCGTGTATCGACGTGTACCAGCCTGAACTGTTCATTCAGGGAGGACTTCAGGATGATCTGCGTGGCGAGTGAAGGCCCCATGTAAGGCGGCGGGATCTTACCCAGAAGGACAACAACCGGTTTTTCCATCAGGTAGCGGTCGAAGTTGATGGGGCCGGTCCCGCTGCCGGGAATTGAGGCGAAGTACGAAACACCGGTCGGGGAGGCGGCGCCCCGTAGGCTTTTTGCTTCTTCAGCAAAGCGAAACTGAACACCGAAAAGAACACATACTGGAACCCGGGATAGATCATCGGGAGCGTGGTCATGGAATACATCATCAGGGCCGCCACCGAGGTCAGGATGAGGAAACGTTCGGGCACTTTATAGATGGTCCAGCGAAAGAAAATACTGAGGATAAACAATACATAAAGCGCTACACCGAAAATTCCGGTCATGAAAAGAATGCGGACAAAATCATTGTGCATACCTCCACTCATCATGATCGGCGCCTGTCGGAATCCGGACAATGCAACGCCAAAGAAGTGAGCGATGGATGGCATCTGACCCCAGATCTCAAAGTACCGCTCCCAACGGGATATCCGGCCATTGAAACCGTATTGTATGTCCACATCCCCTTCCCACACGTTGAATTCCTTTGCGATCAGGGGATAGATGTACTGATCGTAAACGAGTGTTGCCAGTAAGGGTACCACGATCAATCCCACTACGATCAACACGCCATACCCCTTGACATTTTTTGAATTGAAGTAAAGCAGCAGTGCGATGATCACCGCCAGGGCTCCCCAGGTGGTCACGTGTCGCAACTGGATGATACCGATCAGCGCCGCCGCGAACAAGATGAGCAGTTTGCTGGCGGTCATCGGATTCGTCTTGCTCTTGGTGAAGATCCGATCCAGGAAGAAGTAGACGCTGATGATCACCGAGTTGATGAAGTAGATAAAATAATTGGCGCTGTCGGCATAATACCCCCGCAGACGGGCGCCTCCGCCCCGACCAGCCGAGACGTATTCCGGATCGACCGGACCGAAGACCAGTTCGAGGGCCATCGAGAGGTACGGATAGACAGCTGAGTAGAGAAACGTCTGGAGAATGAAAACGAGGTCGCGCTTTGACTGGATAAAGTGGCGGAGATAAAAGAACAACAGGGGTGGTGATAAGTACTTCAGCGTGTTGCCGAAGTTATCCATCGAAGCGTCGTAAGTGAGCAAGGCGATCCCGTTTACCAGGATCATGATGGCCCAGATCCGCATGTACTGGTCTGTTGCGACGGACCGGATGTTTTTCATCCGGTTCATGGCTACGAAGCACAGGATCGGCGTCAATACACCAAGTATATAGATGGGCGAATAAAGGGAGCCGTAGTCCTTGAGAAAGTAGAAGTTGTCGGCGACGGGACGCAGGAACAGGAAGATCGGGAACCACTTCCGGGTCCAATCCAGTTCCTTCCAGTGATCTTTCCACTCGCGAAACGTCAGCATGCTAACAACATCAAAGCCGCATTAACCTTCGGCAAGCAGGGTTTCGACATACGCACGCGCGCTGTCGGTGAGAGAGAATCGCTGCCGGATGCGGTCCGCTGCACGGATACCCATCTGCCGCGCCTGTTCGGGATGATCGAGCAATTGACTCACCCGATTTGCGACGCCGATGGTATCAGCATAGTCCATGATGAAACCCGTTTCACCTTCCACGACGAGATCCGGAGCAGCCCCGGCATGCGGAGAGCAAATGACCGGCAATCCTGCTGCCATTGCTTCGTTCAACACCAGTCCCCAGATATCGAAGTCGGTCTGAAACAGGAATACACTGCTGCGAGCCAGAATGGCCGGCAATTCTTCCTTCTGCTTATACCCGTGAAATACCACACAGGTTTCCAAACCGTTGTTTTTTGCCCAATTTTCAAGCTCTTCACGTTGATCGCCATCCCCGACCAGGTCAAGAACGAAATCAGTACGCGATTCTTTGAGCTTTTTGACCACTTCCAGGACCCTGACCACATTTTTCCTGGCGGAGAGATAACCTACATAGGTCAGATGAAAAGGCGGGCCGGCGGTAAGGGATTTTCGAAGGCCTTCGGTTTCTTCGGAAAAAAAGGTCGTATCGACCGTATTAAAGGCCAAGCCAACCCGATCCGGCCGTGCACCCAGCCCGATGAGATAGTCTTTGGCCAGTGTTCCATAAGCCAGGAAACCGCTTGCTCTGCTGACGACCAAGCGTCTCTGCAGGCGACGTAAAAACGAGTCGTTTCGACCTGGATGCGCGATGGCACCGGACCAGATGATATACTCCTGTCGGGCCCACCAGGATCTCCACCAAAGCCGCATGGTTGCAAGTGAAAAGCCGCTGACCACTACCCGATCCGCCTGTTCGGCGCGAATCGCTTTCATGATGCCCCCATAAGAGAACATGGTCTTTTCGGAATCGCCAAACGCCACCGAGGAGGAACCGAGGAAAGCAAAGGGGAACTGACATTGCTCCGCCTGGAACCTGAACTTCCGACGCGCATATCCCTCAGCGCCAAAGAGCACTTTCAACTCGATGCCACGGACTTTCAACTGCCGGTACACCTCATTGAAAAGCGGGATCCGGTAGGGAGTCGGAATATTGGTAACGATGAGGATCTTCCGGATGGCCATGATCGGTTAACCCAGCCACCGGCGGAACCAGGCCATCAGGTAATAGAGGGTCCAAAGGGTGTTGGCCACCTGTTCGTTCCCCCCTTTCAGGCGTTCCACCTGCCGGTGTAGTCCTTCATACCTGAACTGAGGGAAATCGTTGCAGAAAGGCCGGAGATTTTTGCTGATATAATCGACCATCAGGTCACCCGCCCAGGCCTTCAGGGGTACGTTGAACCCCCGCTTTTTCCGGTATAAAATATCGTGATCGAGCAGTCCCTCGAGCGATTTTTTCAGGATCCATTTCGGTTCTCCATCGCGGATCTTCCACTTTTCCGGGATGTTCAGCGCCATGTTGACAAACTGATAGTCCAGAAAAGGCGTTCTCACCTCGATGGAGTGTGCCATGCCCAGCCGGTCCATGCGATGGAGGTAATAGTTGGGCACGTTGAACTTGAATCCGAGGTAGCACATCCAGTCCAGCGGACTGCTGTCACTTCTCCGGTCAGCTTCCTCGTACTGCCGACGGAACGAAGCGATGACCGAATGACTGTCCAGCTCAGCTGTCCGACGATTATAGTCTTCGGATAGAAAATCACGCTTGGTACTCTCCTTAAAGCTCTTGGCTCCTCCCCAGAAGAATTCCTGATCACGCGCCGCCCTGGATAAGATCTCGTAGCGGGGAGAGGTGCTATCCAACAAGCCGTACAAACCGGCAACCGGACGTTTAAGCATGGCAGGCATTGCCCGAAAACGTTCGAAGGCCGGATACAAGCCGGCCACCCGCATCCAGTTGCGATAACCGGCGAAGAGCTCATCACTGCCGTCGCCGGTCAGTACGACAATGGTCCCGTTCTCCCGGGCTTTTTCCGAAATGAAATGGATCGGAATGCAGGTCGCGTCAGCGAGCGGCTCATCAAAGATGTCCACCATCTTCGGGAGAAACTCCCGGATATCGTCGGGGGTGACTTGCCGCTCGTAGTGGTCGGTACCGAATTTTTTGGAGATCCTTTCGGCATAGACGCGCTCGTCGAATTCGGGCTGACCGGAAAATCCGATGGAATACGTTTTGACCGGCACAGTTGTCATCCCCGACATCAACGCGACAATGGCGCTGGAATCTACACCACCACTGAGGAATGCTCCTACCGGCACATCGGCAACCATGCGATAAGACACCGCTTTGCGCAGTCCTTCCAATACTTCCGCGGAAAGTTCCCGCTCGTCGCGTGCGCCGGTATGCTGGTATCCGACCTCCCAATACGGTTGGTACTCGTGAATGCCATTCCGTTTCACCTTCATCCAATGCGCCGGGTGAAACTTGTGAATGCCTTTGAACATCGTCAAAGGAGGCGGAAGCAGATTATAGGTCAGGAAATGATACAGTGCCGACTCGTCGAGTTCCCGTTTCACAAAAGGCAGCTCGAAGAGGGAGCGCAACTCGGAAGAGAAGGCAAAGACGCCCTCCTGCAAGGTGTAATAGATCGGCTTCTTACCGGCACGGTCACGCGCCAGGAAGAGCTCTTCCTTTCGCGGATCCCAGATCGCGAACGCGAACATCCCGTTGAGATGATCCAGGCAACGCTCGCCGAAGCGCTCGTAGAGTAATAACAGGATCTCGGTATCGCTATCGGACCGCAACCGCTCCCCGCGGAAAAACTGCTCCCGGAGTTCCTTGTAATTATAGATCTCCCCGTTGAAGACGATCACATTCCCGGAAGGGCTGAGCATCGGCTGATGCCCGGCGGGCGAGAGGTCGATGATGCTCAGGCGACGATGGCCAAGGTGTACACCTTCCGTTTCGGTCCCCCAGTAGCCTTCATCATCCGGCCCACGGTGTTGTAAAGCCTGATTCATGCGGCCCATCAGCTCGGGAGCATGATCCAGGCGCCTACCGTGAAGATTCCAAAAACCGTTGATGCCGCACATGAGGACAGATACGCTGCTGTCGTAAAAACGCAGCTGCGACGATTATAGCAAGATAACTATTACGGAGAAAAACGGTTTCCGTTCCATTTATCCGCCTTGCATTACCTGGTCGACCACGACTTTCCAGCGTCGCTCAAAATAGGCCAGGTCAAACTGACGGATATAGTCATATCCCTTTTCGGCGTAGGTCCTCCGGTCTTTGAGTACAGTCTCCACGGCGGCCACCAGCTCTTCGGGACTTTGAACCTCGGGTTGCCCGGCGTTTTCCAGGAGTTCGTGCATGCCCCCGGTACCGCTTCCGACGACCGGAGTACCGCTCAGCAAGGCTTCGTGGGCGATACGGTTCCAGCCCTCGATCATCCGGGAATATGCGATCACCACATCGGATGCCCGCAACAAGCCACGATAATCCTGACGGTTGAGCTTCAGGTACTGCACGGGAAGGTCTCCGGCACGGTTGGCAGCACCGGTCATGACCAGGTGGTAGGGTTGATCCTTCAAGGCTTCGGATACCTCGTAAACGCCCTTTTCCCGAATGGCATTACCGATATAAACCAGTGGTTTGTCTTCCGGCAGTCCATGTCGGACCCGAAAGGCACGCGCATCGAATCCGGGAGTACGATAAGGTTCAGGATCAAAGGCGTTGTAAATGACCTCTACCTTATTACAACCCTGTGTGATGAAATAGTCCTGCCAATAGCGGGAAACCGTGACCACGCAATCGCAGGATTTCGTGCGCCGGATCAGGCGGTCGAAATACCAACGGTGGTAGCGACTGGAGCTTCGGATCACCGGATCGATATGATGGATCATCGCGATGGAACGCTGCCCTGGCAAACGTCGGCCGTAAACGATCGGGAACGGCTCCAGGATGAGCAGATCGGCCTTTGCCTTGTGGCGCGACATCTTCCACCAATACGCCAGCACATTCTCCTTTCCCCGAATGGTAACAGGATCGATCGCAATCGAAAAGTGGTTCTTCAACGCAATAGCAGCCTGAACATCGTAGGCATTTCCACCGTTCATGGGAATCTGATCCGGGCCGACCCGGAATGCCTCGGCTACGGTAGCCGTCTTACTTTGCCAAAGGATGTTCATCCGTCTTAAGCGAATACGGCAGAATACTCGTTACGGTTCCAGATCATAGTGAATTCGCATGGCCAACCTGAAAGGCACTGGTGAGGGCGAAGAAACCCGGCAGGTTTTGCCGTGTCCGGTTTCTCAATCCGGTTGAAAAAGCATAATACTCGCGCACCAGCGGGTTGTTGACACTACTGATGAACGGAACTTCGAACACGAACCTGTTCAGGCGGTTTTGCAGGTTGAAGTACTTCCGCCCAAGGAGCGCGTTACCGAACGGGATACGAAAACCGTGTCGGCTTGCACGCAAGACCTTGCCGGACCGAACCTGGATATTCTTCGCGTAGTTGAACACGGAAGTTGCCGGCACTTCAAACGGCTCCGCTTGCAGGTACGTCTTCAGGAAAGTTCCATAAGCAGGATCAAAACGGCGAAACCAATCGTCCACCGCCCGGTTGTTTTCGGCTTCACTTCTCGTGAACCATTGGTCACGCATCATCATCACTTCCTCGAGCATTCCAATCCAGTCCGCCTGTGGAATACCGAGTGAACGGGCATCGTTCAGTAAACCTTTCCCGTGCAACAAGAGCGTCCGGATACGAAGCAGCCCGTACTCCCGTTGGAGAAACAAGCTGATGTACATCCGAAGCATGAATTCAAGGGCGATCTGTCGTTCGATCGTGGAGCGATGACCGGGAGGTAAATCCTGACTGCCAGCCAGCAGGTTTTCGCCCGAAAGCAGATGATAATTCTGATAGAACGAAAAACGCTGAGCAGCCAGGAAGTCGGATCGCCTTGCTCCGTAGAGGGTATGTACGAACAGATAACGCGACATCGGATCAAGACCATCCAAAGGATGTTCAGCAACCGCGGCATCGTCCTCAAAGACGGCTACGAGATCGATATCCGAAATCCCGGGATGCCCGACACTGCCGATCGAGTAAACAGTGACCAAACCGGGCTGTCTTCGCAACCATTCGATGCGATTATCGATAGCGCGCGCATAGTCTTCCCGTGTAGCGGGCCTGACAAAGTCGGAATATTGAAATGAAGGCCCTCTCATTTTCCGATTCGACGACGCATCTCCGTGATCAGCGTCTCGAGGGCTTGCAATTTTTCCTGCTCAAACAATGCTTTCACTTCCCGACTCAGGGGCGTTCCACGGGACTTTCTCCAGTGCAACCAGAGCCAAGAGCTTTTTGACAGCATCCATTTATCGAATCCTCTCGGCTGAAAATTCCAATTGGCCCTGTAGGCCGAGTATTCATCCATGATGGACCAGACCGAAGGGCTGAAATCGGCACGGGCAGCGGTAAAGCTCTCCCGCTTGAAGATTCCTTTTTGGTCGCGGGCTTGCACGTACAAGGCTGGCAAGAGCATCACTTCGCTCATGAAGACCTTGGCCTGGTAGAAATTCGCAGGGACGCGCCCATTGCGGATCTTTCCCGACAAAGTATCCGCCATTCTCCTGAAACCCTGATCCAGAGGATCGTGCTCCAACCTGGAGATAGAAAGGCGCATATCCTTGTATCCGTAGATGCTGCAAGCATTCTTAAGCACTTCAACAGGCAAGAAAGATTCCGGATACTGACGGAGATCCGAGGAAGTCAGTACAAACCATCCATGGTGCTGCAAGGGGTCGATTTGCAACATAGGTGAACGCAATCGATGCAGTCGGGCAGCCAGATCAGCAAGCCTTGGCGCGTCTTGAAATACTTCGTCGTTCAGCAGGATCAGTCCGTCAAAATCACTGTACGCAACCGGCTCCCCGCTACCGAAACTGCCATGCAGGACGATTCCGTCGATGTCGCGTCGAAACTCTTTCTCCAGGGTGCCGCGGAGGTCCTCTATCCGAACATCCCGGTATTTGTAGGGAGGAATTACAACCTCCTCTGCAGGCAGGGTGGGTAGTGCGGGTTCCAAAACGCGATAGTCCTCGCAAATCTGGGCTGCATGCGCGCGAAAACTCCATGTGTCGGAAAACAATGAACGAACCTGATCGGAAGTGCTGAAAATCGCGCCATTCACATAGCGGTTCAGCCTGGCCCGGAATTCCGATCGCTTCATGCTCATATCAGGATGCAGTAAACTGCCACTTTCGTTGAATTGTTTCAGGCTCTGCTATTCGGAACTCCAAAACTTCCGCAATTTACGGTACAGCGGGCAATCCGCCTTGCGAATCATGCAGAGTTATCCCTCCATCAGGAGCACTTGTCAGGGACTCAATCCCTTTTCAGCACAAAGCGCAGCCAGGCACCGGTCCGTTCGTCGAAAGAGAGCGGCGCAACATCCTTTTTAGCCTGAGCAGCGATCCCGGCCGCCCATTCCGGTTGTTCGATGGCTTTCCGGATTCCGATGAGCAGGGCTTTGCTGTCATCCGGTTCTACGAAAATCACGTTCCGATCGTTGATCACATCACGTGTAGCGGCGAAGTCGGGGGTCACGACCGGGTTTCCAGTCGAGAGGTATTCGTTGATCTTTTGTGGGTAGTTGAATTCCACCATATGGTCCTCGGAGGTATAATAAGAAACCAACACATCGGCCGCGAGTTGATAATCGCGGATAGCAGTGGAATCGTTCAGAAACCCGGTCAGTACTACGTTGCGAATGTTTCGCTCCGCACACCAGGCCTTGATCGCTTCAACCGTGCTGGCACGACCGCCGGTAAACAGGAACCGGTAGTTCGGCTCCAACCCAGCGGCTTCGAGGATATGCCGCACTTCCCGGTTACTCAATCCTAACTTGCCGGTATACACCACCAATGGCGCTTTTTCCGAATAGCCGATACGCCGACGGGCCTCCTCTTTGGTACAATCATTCGGATATGCAGGAACCGGCGCAAGCGCGAGCATGAACCGGTCTTCTGGTACGTCAACCAGTTTTCGAACCGCGTCTTTCGTCGCTGAAACTCCTGCCAGTAGAAAATCGCTGTTCTTCGCCACCCACTTGTACAACTTACGGTCCTTCATTTCCGCCAGCAGAAAGACGGTTCTGATCGCGGGTCTGCCGCCCAGCCATTTCATCAGCAGCAGGATCGGCAGCAGGAGATTGGGGTCGCGTGAAAATACCAGCGTTTGTTTTCGCTTACCGGAAAAGAACCGCAGGCGCAAGGCGGTCATGCTAAAGGCGAACATGATCCAGCCGATCCTCCACCAGGAGGGGCTGTGTTCGCGCAAAGGCGTCCAGTGCATGCGTTCACGAACGGAAAACCGCGTGCCATACATCTTCGGGATCTCGGCACGCCGGATGTTGTCCCGCATATACGTGTACGGATAGACGATCTCCACCTCGGCGCCGTGACCGGCCAAAGCGTCGCTCATGCGCATATCGTAGATGCGGTTGGTGGTAGGACGCAACAGGCAATACGGCGACAGGACGATGATGCGGAGGTCAGGATAGCTCATGTCTGGCAAGAAAGTGATGTAGAATATCCTCATCCACCCCGGGACTGAACAAGATCGACCCGCACACCCTGGCCGGTAATGTCGAAGCGGAACTAACAAGATCCCGAAACACCTGGACCATCAATACGTCCTGGATGAAACGATACGTGCGCAATACCCGGTCAAAGGCCTGCAAGCCGTAGTTCGGAAAAGCAGCTTGTGCCAGGATCGGGCCGGTATCCATGCCTTCATCAACCCGGTGCACCGTTGCACCGAGAAACTTATCGTGTGAAGCGGCAAGTTCCTCTTTACGAAACAAACCCGGGTGAGCCGGAAGTATGGATGGGTGGGAATTGATGATCCTTCCGGAAAAACCGCTCACCAATTCTGCCGGCAGCAGAAATGGAAATCCACA
The DNA here is from genome assembly GCA_016713765.1 of Bacteroidota bacterium. NCBI lineage: Bacteria > Pseudomonadati > Bacteroidota > Bacteroidia > Candidatus Pollutiaquabacterales > Candidatus Pollutiaquabacteraceae > Candidatus Pollutiaquabacter > Candidatus Pollutiaquabacter sp. Next base: position 1,308,390 of record JADJON010000001.1, on the reverse strand, counting down.
CAAGAATACCAGTTCGGGATGAGTCGTCTCCCAATCCCTTGCAACAGTGCCGAAAGCCTCTTCCCGGTTGCTTTTGAAGCGAAGCGATTCACCAAGGGCGGGATCAGAGCCGACTTGTCCTAAGACAGCCAGTGCGGTGGACGTAGTACTCGTAGCGAAACAGGAAACGATACTGAATCCGACCAATCCGGCTTCGCGTGCAGACAGCAGTGCACGAAGGTCCCCTCCTGCACTACCACATAACATTGCGATTCGCGGAGCACCAGGTGTTGGTTGATCGCCCATCATCGGCTCCCACGGGTGCGTAGAAAATCCTTGATCTTTCTGGAAACGTTGAGCACTTGTCCACGGGTCATCTCCGGGAAGCTGGGCAGCAACAGGCATTGATGATTCAGCTGGTTGGCGACAGCATGCGCTCCCTTGAACCGGCTGAGGTGCACGTGTCGGTCGATCGGATAGAACATCGGCCGTGTTTCGATGTTGTTCTCGAACAGGAACAACTCCAACGCGTTCTTGGTCGGAAGATCGAAGCCTTCGAACCGGACGGCAAACATCCACTGGGCATGCTCCGTACCGGGTTCCTCTTGCTGGAAGCGGATCTCATCCACCTCCCGGAGTTGCTCCCGGTACAAATCGAACACCTCGCGCTTCCGGTTCCTGATGTCGGCAACGAGTTCCAACTGTCCACAGAGAATCGCTGCCTGAACGTTCGTCATTCGGTAATTATACCCGAGCTTATCGTGCACATAACGCACCGACGATTGTCCCTGCCCTCTTACCGAATTCAGGTATTCGAATAACTCCTCGTCCTGTGTGAAGACCGCGCCGCCTTCGCCGCTCGTGATGGTTTTATTCCCGAAGAACGAGATGGAACCCATCAACGAGCCGGTGCCGGCAGGGATTCCGTCGTAACTGCCGAACAGCCCTTCGCAGGCATCCTCCACGATCACCGCCTTCGGAAACCGTTTCCGCAGGGCGGGGACATTGATGATATTTCCGAGGTTGTGAACAACCAGCAAGGCGGTGTCGTCCGGGATTTCCCGGATCGCGCCATGGTCCATGTTCCAGGTCGACAGATCCGCGTCCACGATCTCGAAATCGAATCCGCCGGAATATAAAAAACTGTTCCACGCTGCTACGTAGACATTGTTCGGAACGATGATCTTACGGATATGCGGATACTTGAACTTCAAGCCCAGCGCCAGCATGTGCGTGGCACAGGTACCGTTGTTGACCAGTACCACGTACCGGCTCTTGATCAGCTCCTTCAGTTGCTCCTTCGCCTTATCGATATAGACACCTTGCGAAGAGATCCAGGTCGAATCGAGGGCATCGTGCGCGTAGCGCAGGGAGGAAGCCGGCAGGTAGGGTTTATAGATCGGCAGCATCAGTCAGCAGAAATGTAATCGGTTCGTTCTCTTAGTCCTTATTCTTCACAGCCGCTCCGCCCTTCGTCGCGAACTGTATTCCCAGGATGCCTTTCTCGGCAACAAACTCCGTGAACGAAGTATTCTTGTGAACATCATCCGAAAGAATGAGTCCATTCTTCTTGACAGCCTGGTAAACCGCTCTGAATTCAAAAAGCATATTCTCATAACTGTGGTCGCTATCGTGAAAGAAGATATCGATCGAACCAAGCTCCGCGATCAGTTTCGGCAACAACTCCTGTGAAGGACCCAGCCTTAACTCCCATCGCTGTCGCAGCAGGTCGGGCACTACCCATCCGGATCCCTGACGAATATTCTCAGGATTGTAACTCCGCAAATCCTGGTTCGGCAGGTCGATGGAATACAACTTGCCTTTACCATTGCGGTGCAGCGCGTTGAGGATGGTCCAGGACGAAACGCCGTGCGCAACACCGGTCTCCACCATCACCTCCGGCTGAGCACAGCGCACGATGAAATAGAGGAACTTGCCGAAAAGATAGGTCGGTCGGTTGCCTGGAAGTTGCACGTCGGGCAATTGATTCATCGGTACGAATTCCCAGGAACGAATTTCCTGGAGCGCCTGACGCGCGATCTTTTCATCGAAACGGTTGCCCAGCAATTTCTTTGCGGAATGCAACAGCATCACCTCGTGCAAGGGCTGCTTATCACCGAAGGCGAACCGCGCCAGGGCGATCGGGTGGTGCAGAAACGTGCTGCGGTTATATTGGATCATCATAGTTGTAAGGATGCGGACTCCGACTCCTGTGAACGAATTTTCCGGTCTGCGGCCCACAGGAAATAAGCCAGACTGAACAAGTTGGTACTCAACAACGCGATCGCCATTCCGGTAGCCTGCCATTGGCCGATCAGCCACCAGGCAAGCAGACTTCCGCCCAGGATCGTGACGACATAGACTTTGATGCGCAACCCGACCAGACCCAGGCTTTGGATCAGGGGGATGGACCAAAAGGTCATGACCCCCACCACCGAGGCGATGAGAAAATAAAAGAACGATGCTGCGGCGGGAGCATACTCCGCGCCGTACAAGGTTACGATCACCCACCGGTTCAGGAAGGCCATGGCCGTCAGGAACAGAATGGCAGGAAGCACCGTAATGGAGGTGATACGAAACAACATTCGCCTTGTTTCAGCGAATTTCCGTTCCGCAAGCAGTTTCGAGAGCTGGGGATAAATGGAGGAAACCAGGGGGTCCGTCAGGATCAGCACCGAATAGGCCAATTTCTTGGAGACGGAATAAAAACCGACCTGTACTGCACTGGAAAGCGCCCCCAACAAGAGCACATCGCCCTGGTTGATCATCGTTTTGAGCGAATTGCCAATGGAATTTCCGAGCACGAATTTTCTGAACTCCGCCAATTCCTGACGGGTGAGACGTACCGACAAATTCCAATTCGGGCCAAGCTCGCGCCGAAGTTCCCAAAACGCCAGCGCATTGATGATAAAGCCGTTCAGGAAACGGGCAACGATCACCGCGAAGAAAAAGATTCGCAGGTCCTTCGGGTACACCAATACGGCTACGGTGATACTGATGGTCTCCACGACATCCATGATCATCTGGATAACGGAGGTCGCCCTGAACTTGTAATAAAGCCGGAGCAATCCCCGGCTGATGGAATTCAAATAGGTCACGCTGGCAGCAACCGCGTAGGCTACAATGAACCAATGCAGATCAGGTAACTCAAAGAAGGTGGAATAACTGAAGAAGGCCAGTCCGGCTACCACGACGACCGATAAAGCCGCCATCGCCGCACTCAGCCACAACGACACCTTGACCAACGCGACCAGCTTATCGTTTCGTTGCTCTGCATGGAAGATCGCGCCTTGTCGAATCAGGGCCGTACCGATGTTGAGATTCAGAAATTCCTGGATGAGTCCGACGAAAGCCGTTACCATCGTAAAGGTTCCAAAAATCCCTGCTCCCAGTCCACGGGCAATCACCACGGACCGGACGAATGCCAGACCCGTGCTGAACATGTTCGAGAAGAACACCCAGGCACTGTTTCGAAATAGCCTCCGGCTTTCGGGATCCAGACGTCGCTTAAGAAAACTCTTCATCTCGAAACGCAGGCAACGAATTATTCGGGAGAGTGGGCAAACCGATCAGGATGCCGACTCGTCGGGGTTCTTCTTCTCCTTCTTCCGGAGGAAACGTCTCTTCTTCGGCTGGTCATCTTCATCCATATAACCGTAGCCACTGCCATAGCCATAACCGTAACCATAACCGTAACCATAACCGTAGCCATAGCCATAGGGCAGGCTTCCTGCTTTCACGGCATTGAGGATGATACTGAGGTTCCGGATCCGGCCGTCCTTGTACAGTTTATTGATCACCTCCAGGTGATGCTTGCGGGTAGTGTTCTGTCGAACGACATAAATGGTGGCCATCGCACGCTGAGAAAGCAGCATGGCATCGGTCAACAAACCGATCGGCGGACTATCCACCACGACATAATCGTAATTCGCTTCGAGGAAATCGAACAGCACATCCATCCGGTCGCTCATCAGCAATTCGGAAGGATTGGGCGGCTTGGGACCTGAAAGCACAATGTCCAGGTTTTCAACACCGGATTTCTGAATCACCTCTTTCAATTCAACGGCGCCGATCAGGAAATTGCTCACCCCGACGTTACTGTTGAGCTCCATCCGCTCCGGAGACTTGGGTTTGCGCAGGTCCATACCTACAAGGATGGTGCGCTTTCCCGACATGGCAATGATGGTGGCGAGGTTGAGTGCGCAAAAGCTCTTCCCTTCTGCCGGAATGGAAGAGGTCACGAGGACCGTAAAACACTTCTTTCGATCGGGATTGAAATACTGAAGGTTTGTCCGAATGGAACGAAAGGCTTCCGCGATGTATCCCTTGGGCTTCTCACGAACGATCATTTCCGTGGTGATGTCGCTCAATCCGACTATCCCCAACATCGGGATGGATGTGGAGCGCTCCAGCGACACACGGTCCTGGATCTTGTCGTTTAGCGCATCGCGGAGGTAGGTAAAGGCTACCGGCAGTAACAAGCCCAGGAGAATGGCGATCGCGTAGATCTGCATTTTGACCGGACGCACGGGAGTAAGTCCTGCCGACGGACGATCGATCAGTTTATTATCCGAAATGGTAGATGCCAGGATGATGGCCGTTTCCGCACGTTTCTGCATGAGATACGTGTACAAGGCCGCTTTGACATCGCGCTGACGCTCGATGTTTACGATTACGCGCTGCGAGCCGGGAAGCAACCGGATCTTCCCTTCCACCCTGCTCAACTGGGTCGTCGCCTCGGATTGCGAAGCTTTCAGGCCCGCCCGGATGCTTTTGATATTCTCGAGCAGGTCCGTCTTGGTATTCTGGATTGCCAGGTTCAACTCGATCATCCGGGGGTTGTCGGAAGTCGCGCTGGTGCTGAGCAGGCTACGCTGGTTTTCCAGGTCGTTGAGCTGCGTGATCAGCTTGAGCAGCAAGGCATCATCGATTCCGATACTTGCAGGAGAAAGTCCCTTGAGGTCCTTTTCCTGACGGACGTAATTCTCGAGATAATTCAGAAAGCTCAGTTTGAGGTCTATTTCTGAAATTCGCGAGTCGTAATATTTTGCGCTCTCCAGGTACGACTGGGCTTCGGTCTGTACGTCGGTGATACCCTTTTCCGAGCGGAATTTCTCGTACTCTCCTTCCACTTCATTCAGGTCGCGTGTGATGATCGCGAGTTGTTCATCGATAAAGTTCAGTGAATTGCGCGCGAGCTCGTTCTTATCCTCAATATTCGATTGCAACCAAACCTCGATCAGCTTGCCGAGAAAATCTACGGCCTTATCCGGTACGGCATTCTCCAGCGACAAGCGCAGGATCGATGATTGTTTATTGGGAATGGCGACTTCCAACGCGGATTGATACTGATCGACCAGGCGTTCGGGATTATTGAAACGCAAGATGTAATTGCGCTTCTCGAACTTGGGATTGTTGAACGCCGTGTTGTTGAAGAAGTCCATCTTCTCCAGCGAGAAGACTCCGATCCGGTTGGTGATCTTCTCTCCGAAGCGATACGTCCCGGTTATCTCCTTCTCCTCCCGGGGATCGAAATATCCGAATTCGAACTTGGCATCATTGAGGATGCGGATGTGTACCGGTGTCGAATAGGCGAAATAATTCAACGTATCCGGCCTGAACCGGAAGGGGGCGTCATTGTATCGTTCAGAGGTCTTGACGAATCCCTTCAGGTAATAGCTGATATCGAAATTGAGATCCTTCACGGTCTTCATGATCAGACCGCGGGAACGCAACACTTCGATCTCATTCTGGATGTTACGATCGGTCGTAAAATCGTCAAGCTGCTTCAGGATGTCCGCCGCATCGGTTGAACTCTTCGGCTGCTTGACCATGACCGTTGCGGAAGCACGATAGATCGGCGTCACGTACCAGGTATAATAGTACGCTACGATCAGGGCCAGGGCAAGGCTGATGATATACAAGTACCAATACCGCAGGACATAATTGAAAAAGAAATAACGAAGGTCAATGCCCTGTTCTTCCTGTTCCTGTTGCAGTTCCGGTATGGGCTGCTGCGATTGCATCATTGAAGGATATTCGGACTGCTTCCAAACGTGGAGATTCCCCGCGTTTGCAAGCCGACCTGTTAACTAATCAATCGTCCAATACTCAGGAAACATCAATTGCTTCCGAATGCCGACATTTTATCCCGATTGTTTACTGAAAAAGGCCGGAATTGTTTCATCTGCTTTGCTTACCGCGCCTGCAGGACAAGAAAAAAAACATCGAAAACGTCCCAAAAAGCGAGACGCAGCCCCATCTTTCGACAAGGCTGCGTCTCTGGTTCGCAGTTTTCCAATTACTCCACTATCAAGGTGAATCGGGTCATTCCCAGTTCATTTCCATTGATCACGAAGAAGTACATACCCGGGGTCATGCCTGCCAGATCCAATTCCCGAAGGTTAAGACCTTGTTCGGCAGTGAAACTGAATCCCTTCACACGTCGTCCGGCCGCATCGTAGGCTTCGAGCGTCACGTTTTCGTGTGCAGGTGCTTCGAATCGGATCTGTGCACGGTCCTTCGCAGGATTCGGGAACAGCTCGAGGCGCGTAGCTACGGCATCATTCGCCAGGCTTCCGGATGCACGGCAAGCGACAGGAGCGATTGCCAGGGTGGCGGTTCCGGAGTTACCGCAGCTGCTGCGAGCACGGATACCGACAACACCTCCGGTAGAACCGACGTTGATGACGGCGAAGGTATTCGTGGTCGGGGTTCCGGTCAGGACAGTCGAACCGACCGGTACCAGTACATCATACGAGGTAGCTCCGGGAGCGGCATTCCAGCTCACCAGAATATCGGTGCCGATGCACGGGGTATTCGATGTGGTGGTCAATCCGGTCGGGTTGGCCGGGTTGCCCGTGACGGTCACGCAGCGCTGGAATCCTGCACCGCAGGCGTTGTTTCCATAGACACAGATCTGTCCGGAAGTAAAGCTTCCGCTGAAGGTCACCGTGATGGAATTCGTGCTGGATGAGCCGGTCGCACCTGCAGGCAAGGTCCAGGTGTAGCTGGTAGCGCTTGCAAGCGCCGGGATCGAATACGTGTAGGTCTGGCCGCAGACACCGGTACGCGGATCACCCGTGATGTTACCCGGAGTGTTCAGCTTGCCGGAAACGACCGACTTGCAACGCTGAGGCGAGTTGGAAACAGGGCTTCCGCAAACACCGACTGCAATCACACATACCGAACCGGAGGTGAATCCGCTCGTCGTAGTTACCGTGGCCGAAGTACCCGAACCCGATACGGAGATTCCGGATCCGGTCGTGCTCCACAAGTAAGATACTGCACCCGGAACAGGCCCAATGACATAGGTAGAAGAACTACCCGGACAGATCGATGCAGGGCCCGAAATGGTTCCCGGGATTCCAGGAGCCACAGAAAGGTTGATGCAACGCGTAGGTCCGACATAACCACAGGAAGTGACACCTGCAACGCAGATGTTACCACCCGTAAATCCAGGACCGAAGTTAACAGTAGCGGAAGTGCCGGTGCCGGATACCGATACGCTCGGACTGGAAGACGTCCATACGTAGGAGACTGCGCCGGCCATCGGTGCAATCGTATAGGTACCGCTGGTGTTCGGACAAGCCGTCAGGCTGCCGCTGATGGCACCTGGAACAGACAGTGTGGCACGGATCCAGAGGCACTTGATGTTCGGAGACACACCGCAACCGTTGGTAGCCTGTACACAGATGTTCCATCCGGAGTTACCTCCAGAGGGCAATGCGGTAAAGGTCAGGGTCACGGAAGTCGACGTAGAGGTGTACGGGGAAGGTTGACCGTTGATCAACACACCCGGGCCTACCGTCCAGTTGTAACCGGTCGCACCCGGAACCGTCGTAGCCGTTACTACAGCGGTGTTACCGATACAAGCAGCATCGGGCCCGCTGAGGATACTGACCGTAGGCAACTGCGACGGGCTGACCACGTCAACGTCCACAGAAACGCAAGCGGTCGTGTTGCAAGCGCCTTCGGCACGGACGAAGTAAGAGATCAAGCCAAAGCTACCCGGAGTAATCGTGATGGAAGCACCAGTGCCAATCGGGCTACCGGTTCCACAACCACCCTCATACCATACCCAGGAGGCGCCGGTTCCAAGACTTCCTCCGGTAACCGATAAGGTTACGCTGTTACCGAGGCAGATCGAAGCGCTGGAAGTATTGGCAGCCGTCGGAGCTACAGAGTTGCTGTTGGTAGAACCGACAGTTGCGCTGCAGGAGGCCGTACAACCATTTCCGTCGGTGACGGTATAAGAGTATGTACCAACCGTCAGGCCACCGAAGGTGCCGATGCCGGAATAAGCGCCATCACCACCAGTTGCAGAAACCGTGATTGATCCAGTATTATCGTCAGGGCAGGAAACATCGGTAGCAACACAAGTAGCCACCAACGGAGTTCCCGTTACGTCCCACTGACAAGTCGTGGTGTTGAATGAAGCAGTTTCGTAGCAGGCAAGCGTCGGCATGGCCGGCTGGGTGCCTGTTACGTCCCACTGACAGGTCGTACCGTTGAACGAAGCAGTCTCGTAGCAAGCCAGGGTCGGCATCACCGGTTGCGTACCGGTTACATCCCACTGACAGGTCGTACCGTTGAACGAAGCGGTCTCATAACAAGCAAGCGTCGGCATAGCCGGCTGGGTGCCTGTAACGTCCCACTGACAGGTCGTACCGTTGAACGAAGCGGTCTCATAACAAGCAAGCGTCGGCATAGCCGGTTGCGTACCGGTTACATCCCACTGACAGGTCGTACCGTTGAATGAAGCGGTCTCGTAGCAGGCAAGCGTCGGCATAGCCGGCTGAGTGCCCGTTACATCCCACTGACAGGTCGTGGTGTTGAATGAAGCAGTTTCGTAGCAGGCAAGCGTCGGCATGGCCGGCTGAGTGCCCGTTACGTCCCACTGACAAGTAGTAGTGTTGAACGAAGCGGTCTCGTAACAAGCCAGAGTCGGCATAGCCGGCTGGGTGCCTGTAACGTCCCACTGACAGGTCGTGGTGTTGAATGAAGCAGTTTCGTAGCAGGCAAGCGTCGGCATGGCCGGTTGGGTACCCGTTACATCCCATTGACAGGTCGTACCGTTGAACGAAGCCGTTTCGTAGCAGGCAAGCGTCGGCTGTGCCGGCTGGGTGCCCGTTACGTCCCAAGAACAGGTCGTGGTGTTGAACGAAGCGGTCTCGTAACAAGCAAGCGTCGGCATGGCCGGTTGCGTACCAGTTACATCCCACTGACAGGTCGTAGTGTTGAACGAAGCCGTTTCGTAGCAAGCCAGGGTAGGCTGTGCCGGCTGGGTGCCCGTTACGTCCCAAGAACAGGTCGTGGTGTTGAACGAGGCAGTCTCGTAGCAAGCCAAGGTCGGCTGTGCAGGCTGGGTGCCTGTTACGTCCCAAGAACAGGTCGTGGTGTTGAACGAAGCTGTCTCGTAGCAAGCCAAGGTCGGCATCACCGGTTGCGTACCAGTTACATCCCACTGACAAGTAGTACCGTTGAACGAAGCCGTTTCGTAGCAGGCAAGCGTCGGCATGGCCGGCTGCGTACCGGTTACATCCCACTGACAGGTCGTGGTGTTGAACGAAGCGGTCTCGTAACAAGCAAGCGTCGGCATGGCCGGTTGGGTGCCCGTTACGTCCCACTGACAGGTCGCACCGTTGAACGAAGCAGTTTCGTAGCAGGCAAGCGTCGGCTGTGCCGGCTGGGTGCCCGTTACGTCCCAGGAACAGGTCGTGGTGTTGAACGAAGCCGTCTCGTAGCAAGCAAGCGTCGGCATAGCCGGCTGGGTGCCTGTTACGTCCCACTGACAGGTCGTGGTGTTGAACGAAGCCGTTTCGTAGCAAGCCAAAGTTGGCATGGCCGGTTGCGTACCAGTTACATCCCACTGACAGGTCGTACCGTTGAACGAAGCGGTTTCGTAGCAAGCCAAAGTCGGCATGGCCGGCTGGGTGCCTGTTACATCCCACTGACAGGTCGTGGTGTTGAACGAAGCAGTTTCGTAGCAGGCAAGCGTCGGCATAGCCGGTTGTGTACCCGTTACGTCCCACTGACAGGTCGTGGTGTTAAATGAAGCAGTCTCATAACAAGCCAGTGTAGGCTGTGCAGGCTGAGTGCCTGTTACATCCCACTGACAGGTCGTACCGTTGAACGAAGCAGTCTCATAACAAGCAAGCGTCGGCATGGCCGGCTGAGTGCCCGTTACGTCCCACTGACAAGTAGTAGTGTTGAACGAAGCGGTCTCGTAACAAGCCAGAGTCGGCATAGCCGGCTGGGTGCCTGTAACGTCCCACTGACAGGTCGTGGTGTTGAATGAAGCAGTTTCGTAGCAGGCCAGGGTAGGCTGTGCCGGCTGGGTGCCCGTTACGTCCCAAGAACAGGTCGTGGTGTTGAACGAGGCAGTCTCGTAGCAAGCCAAGGTCGGCTGTGCAGGCTGGGTGCCCGTTACGTCCCACTGACAAGTAGTAGTGTTGAACGAAGCAGTCTCGTAGCAAGCAAGCGTCGGCATAGCCGGTTGCGTACCCGTTACATCCCACTGACAGGTCGTACCGTTGAACGAAGCAGTCTCGTAACAAGCAAGCGTCGGCATGGCCGGTTGGGTGCCCGTTACGTCCCACTGACAGGTCGCACCGTTGAACGAAGCAGTTTCGTAGCAGGCAAGCGTCGGCTGTGCCGGCTGGGTGCCCGTTACGTCCCAGGAACAGGTCGTGGTGTTGAACGAAGCCGTCTCGTAGCAAGCAAGCGTCGGCATAGCCGGCTGGGTGCCTGTTACGTCCCACTGACAGGTCGTGGTGTTGAACGAAGCCGTTTCGTAGCAAGCCAAAGTTGGCATGGCCGGTTGCGTACCAGTTACATCCCACTGACAGGTCGTACCGTTGAACGAAGCCGTTTCGTAGCAGGCAAGCGTCGGCTGTGCCGGCTGGGTGCCCGTTACATCCCACTGACATGTAGTACCGTTGAACGATGCAGTCTCATAACAAGCCAGCGTCGGCATGGCCGGTTGCGTACCAGTTACATCCCACTGACAGGTCGTACCGTTGAACGAAGCCGTCTCATAGCAAGCAAGCGTCGGCATGGCCGGTTGCGTGCCCGTTACATCCCACTGACAGGTCGTACCGTTGAACGAAGCGGTCTCATAACAAGCAAGCGTCGGCATGGCCGGCTGGGTGCCTGTTACATCCCACTGACAGGTCGTACCGTTGAACGAAGCGGTTTCGTAGCAAGCCAAAGTCGGCATGGCCGGCTGGGTGCCTGTTACATCCCACTGACAGGTCGTGGTGTTGAACGATGCCGTTTCGTAGCAAGCCAGGGTCGGCATAGCCGGTTGCGTACCGGTTACATCCCACTGACAAGTCGTACCGTTGAAGGAAGCAGTCTCATAACAAGCCAGACCCGTCGGAGCTGCAGGTTGGGTACCCGTTACGTCCCACTGACAGGTCGTAGTGTTGAACGAAGCAGTTTCGTAGCAAGCCAGGGTCGGCATAGCCGGCTGGGTGCCCGTTACGTCCCACTGACAAGTAGTAGTGTTGAACGAAGCGGTCTCGTAACAAGCAAGCGTCGGCATGGCCGGCTGGGTGCCCGTTACATCCCACTGACAAGTAGTACCGTTGAACGAAGCGGTCTCATAACAAGCAAGGGTCGGCATCGCCGGTTGTGTACCCGTTACGTCCCACTGACAGGTCGTAGTGTTGAACGAAGCAGTTTCGTAGCAAGCCAGGGTCGGCATAGCCGGCTGGGTGCCCGTTACGTCCCACTGACAAGTAGTAGTGTTGAACGAAGCAGTCTCGTAACAAGCCAGGGTCGGCATTGCCGGTTGGGTGCCCGTTACGTCCCACTGACAAGTAGAAGTGTTGAACGAAGCCGTCTCGTAGCAAGCCAGCGTCGGCATAACCGGCTGGGTGCCCGTTATGTCCCAGGAACAGGTCGTGGTGTTGAACGAAGCGGTTTCATAGCAGGCAAGTCCGGTAGGTGCCGGGGGCTGCGGTGTTACCGTCAGGTCAAGTACTTCGAAAGCGCAAGGACCTACCTGAGCGGTGTAAGAGCCGCTTGCGGTGTAGGACTGGCTATTCACCGACCAAGTGTAACTAATGCAAGCCGAAACCGTGGTGGAGTTGTATGTCGGCGCAGGCCCGTCATTTACAGTGGCCGAACAGGAAGCGGTACAACCGTTCGCATCCGTAACCGTGTAGTTATAGGTTCCCGCTGGTACGGCAAAGGTGCCGTCACCGCTATAAGGAGTGGTTCCACCAACAGCCGCTACCGTAACGGATCCGTTACCGCCGAAGCAAAGTGCATCCGATGCACTACAGGAAGCTACCAGGACCGCAGGTTCGGTGATCACCACCGTACAGTTGGCCGTGCAGCCATTGGCATCGGTAACCGTGATCGGGTTGGTTCCCGCTACTGCTCCTGCATAGGTGCCGGTGCCCGAGTAAGGACCCGTACCGCCCGTTGCGGAAACGCTGAAGGAACCATCGTTACCTCCGTTACAGGAAACATGATTGAGGACGGTGCAGGTAAGCACCAGTTCAGCCGGTTCTCCAACCGTTGCTGAACAGGAAGCTGTGCAACCATTCGCGTCCGTCACGGTGTAGTTATAGGTGCCTGCGGCTACCGAGAAGGTACCGGTGCCCGCGATCGCACCCGTGCCGCCAACCGCTGTGACGTCAACCGAACCGTTGCCGCCGAAGCAGACCGCGTCGGTTGCCGAACAGGAAGCGACAAGTTGAGCAGGTTCACCGACCGTAGCCGAACAGGAAGATGTGCAACCATTAGCGTCGGTGACCGTGTAGTTGTAGGTGCCCGCGGGTACCGCGAACGAACCGTCACCGCTGTAAGGAGTCGTACCGCCGACAGCCGATACCGCTACCGATCCGTTAGCACCAAAGCAAAGCGCGTCGGTAGCAGAGCAGGAAGCAACCAGCTGCGCAGGTTCTCCGACGGTAGTAGAGCAAGAAGCGGTGCAACCGTTTGCATCCGTAACCGTGTAGTTATAGGTTCCCGCAGGTACGGCGAAGGTGCCGTCACCACTGTAAGGAGTGGTTCCACCAACAGCCGATACCGTAACGGATCCGTTACCGCCGAGGCAGGGCGCATCCGATGCGGTACAGGAAGCTACCAGCACCGCAGGTTCGGTGATCACCACCGTGCAGTTGGCCGTGCAGCCATTGGCATCGGTAACCGTGATCGGGTTGGTTCCCGCTACTGCTCCTGCAAAGGTGCCGGTGCCCGAGTAAGGACCCGTGCCGCCGGTGGCGGAAACGCTGAAGGAACCATCGTTACCTCCGTTACAGGAAACATGATTGAGGACGGTGCAGGTAAGCACCAGTTCAGCCGGTTCTCCAACCGTTGCTGAACAGGAAGCTGTGCAACCATTCGCGTCCGTCACAGTGTAGTTATAAGTTCCAGCAACTACCGAGAAGGTACCGGTGCCCGTGATGGCACCCGTGCCGCCAACCGCTGTGACGTCAACCGAACCGTTGCCGCCGAAGCAGACCGCGTCGGTTGCCGAACAGGAAGCGACAAGTTGAGTAGGTTCACCGACCGTTGCGGAACAAGACGATGTACAACCGCGTGCATCGGTGACCGTGTAATTGTAGGTACCGGCAGGTACCGCGAACGTACCATCACCGCTGTATGGCGTCGTACCGCCAACAGCCGATACCGCTACCGAACCGTTACCACCAAAGCAAAGCGCGTCGGTAGCGGAACATGAAGCTACCAGGAGTGCCGGTTCGGCGATGGTCGCAGAACAGGAAGAAGTACATCCGTTTGCATCGGTCACCGTGTAATTATAGGTGCCGGCAGAAAGGCCACCAAAGGTTCCGGTTCCGGAGACGGATCCGGTGCCACCCACGGAGCTGACGACCACCTGGCCGTCTGTAAGTCCGAAACAAGAGATATCAGTAGCAACACAGGAAGCGACAAGGGCGGCAGGCTCGGAAACAGTGATACTGGTCGATGCCTGGCAACCGTTCGCATCCGCAACCGTGTAGTTGTGTGTACCCGCACCTACCGTAAACGTACCCTCGCCGGTGTAAGGACCTACTCCGCCGGATGCAGTTACCGTGACCGTCGTAGTTCCACCGTTACACAAAATCGGCGCGTCTTCCACAACTGATATTGCAACCGCTGAGGCGGGTTGATTGATCGTTACAGATGCCGATCCGGTACAGCCCAAGCCGTCCGTGATCGTTACGCTATAGGTGCCGGCTGCCAGTCCGGTTGCTGTGGCCGTAGTTTGTCCATCAGACCACAAGTAGGCCGTGTAGGAACCGTCGCCACCCGAAGGGGTTACCGTTGCAGAACCGGTCGACTGGCTAAAACACAGGACATCAGTTGATGAGAAAGTTCCACTGATTGCAGGATCCAGATTGACCGAAGCTGATGCAGAGGCGGTACATCCGTTACCCAGGGTTGAAGTGACAGTATACGTGGTTGAGGTGGAAGGAGAAGCGTTCACAGATGCGCCGGTGGTCTGATTGAGACCGGCTGCAGGCGACCAGGTAAAGGTCCCCGGCAGATTAACACCGAAGGTGACATTGTTACGCGAGGTATAGGAATAAGTCATCGTGCCGGTATACCCGTCCAATGTGGCAGGGGTCTGGTTATCGACACGATACAAGGTAGTTGCCGTAAAACCTATACCCGTATTGAAGGTAGCAGCATTGGTACCGGTAGAGGGCGAACTATTGTTCGAAAAGTTCATTTCCACCAACAGGTTACTGGTACCGTTCCAGGTAAAGGGAGACGAAAACGTGAATACGTTCTGGCCGGTGTTCGGCGTATAATTCGTAGGACCGTAGACCGTTGTCCAGCCGGTCGATACCGGGGAAGTCGTCAGGGCAGTAAGCGCCGTGTGTTGCACCTTAACGCGGAAGCTGGTCAGGGCAAGCGATGTGTTGGCAGCTCCGAGGTTGATGGAGATGGAGGTGATCTGCATACCGGCCGTCAAACCAAGCGCCGTCAGTTCACTCGCACGCCAGAGCATTTGTTGCTTCGAACCGCCGTAGTAATTCTGCAGCGGGTTCGGTCCTAGCGTGCTGGTGATAGATTGAGCCGAGCTGGTGGAAGTACCCGTTCCTGAAACGAAACTTCCAGATCCAAGTCCTCCACTCGCGGCAAGTGCTTCGCTCGCACCAGGACAGATCGTCGCAGAAGAAGGGGAAACCGCAACAGCCGAAGGTGCAGCCAGTAAGCTCACGGTGGCAGTAGCTGTCGAACCGTTACAGCCGTTGGCCGTAGGAGTTACGGTGTAGGTAACAGATCCGGTGGGGCTTCCAGAATTAAGGGTAAGCAATTGCGCTATCGTAGCTCCGCTGGAAGCCGATGCACCGGTTGCATTGGACTGGCTGGCCGTCCAGGAAAAGGTTGCACCGGAAACGGGGCTCGACAATGCAAAGCCGGTGGTTCCGGAGCCACAGAAGGATTCAGTTGACGGGGCAATGATGGCAGCAGGTATCGGTTTCACAGTCACAACTACATCGTAAGGCGCTCCAGGGCAGCCATTGGCAGTCGGAGTAACGGTATAGGTTGCGGTGCCATTTGAGGTTCCGCCATTTGTAAGTGTCTGGTTAATACTCGTACCGCAGGAAGAAGCACATGGAGTTGCACCCGATACGCCCGACTGACTAACGGCCCAGGCATAAGTAGTACCGGTGACAGAACTGGTCAGGGTTACGCCGGCTCCGGTACCTGAACAAACAGCGGGCGTGAGGTTGGAGGCATTTCCAACCGGAGTAGGTGTCAGGGTAACGACCACCGTAATCGTGGAACCCGTACAAGTTCCATCGGTCGGCGTCACTGTGTAAGTGGCAGTGCCCGACGTCCCACCTGCATTGGAAAGGGTCTGGCTGATGTTAGTTCCGCAACCTGATGCACAGGCAGATGCACCTGTCACACCACCCGCCTGAGAGACGGCCCAGGTGTAACTGGTACCCGGAAGGGAACTGGTCAGATCGATGTTCGTAGTAGCCGACGATCCGCAGAAAGCCTGCGAGGAAGGAGTAGCCGTAGCCACAGGACTCGGATTCACCGTGATGGTGACTACCGTAGTCGAGGCACTCGTACAACCGGCAGGAGTGGTTGCCGTTATGGTATATACTGCGGTACCGGCAACCGTGTTGTTGTTGCTCAGGATCTGATTGAGACTCGTCTGGTTGCTGGCAGACGTTCCGCCTGTGACACCAGATAATGTTGGAGTCGGCCATGAATATGTTGTACCGGAAATTGCCGGACTGATGCTCAAGGCAACACCTGCTCCTTGTCCACTGCATATCGTATTGCCGGAAGGCGTGGCAGTAGGTGCGGAAGGATTCGCATTTACCGTAAGGGTAGCGGCGTTCGTAGCAACAAGGCCATTGAAAATCGCGCGATACTGATTGCCGTTATCGCCGGTGACAGCTGTAAAGGAATAGGTTGCTGAAGTGGCTCCGGAAATGTTCGACCACGATGAACCGCCGTTGGTAGAGACCTGCCATTGCACAGCAGCTCCAGAAGGACTGCTTGCAGCGGTGAACGATACGGTCCCTGGATCAGCACATACCGACTGATTGGACGGCTGCGTGCCAACGCCAACAAGCTCCTGGATATTGATATTATCCATGGTGATCGTTCCGGTTGAACTTCCGTAATAGAATTTCAAATCCTCCAGGGGATCCCCGCTATCTTCTGCGTTCACATCATTCCAGACGCGGGTGGTACCCACCCAGAAGTCGATACGATTATTTGCAACTGATTCCGATGTACCGCTGGGAGAAATATAGGTCCGGGTAGACCCGGAATTATTCAGCACCCAGGTGATGGTGTAGGTAGTTCCAACGGAATAGTTGGAGCTGGTAGCAGCATTTGAAACATCGTTGAACCGGAAATTTGAAGTTCCCCGGAAATCAATCGACATGCGGGCAAAGGTGTTCGCATCGGATTCATCGGAATTTCCCGTACTGAAACCGGTTCCAACACGCCAGGTGGCGGGAGTGGTGGCATTTGTGGACGGTGTTCCCGATACGCGAAGATCGAACTTGTAGACAATCGCGGACGGAACCGGACTGAAGCTCGTACTGCGAGAAAACGAACAAGCGCCCGAACCTCTTGTGAAGGCCAGGTTATTACTCGAGGCGCTGACAGAGCTACCTGAACCTGCCGTGATCGCGTTGAATTGGCCGGTACTGGGAGTAGTAGCGTTAACATAAGTACTGACCGTCGTCGAGGAGTTAAAATCCTGACTGAACACTTGCGCGTAGCTCTCCGAAGAGAGCAAACTGGAAAACAACAATACGCCCAGGAAGAGTGAGAACCTGGACATTGTCTTACCGGAAGTCGAGTATCCGTGTATCATGCGAGAGGGGTTTGTGTAGTTGCGTATGTAGTGGCTGACCCATCAACTGCTCGTACTTTCGTAAGAGCATTCGACTGGGCAAGTGGTTTTATTAGTTTTCTATCGAAAAAAGCAGAGGGGGTATAAAGAATTAGTTATTTCAGATGGGGCGATATGGCGGTTGATAAGGTTGGAGCAAATGGAATCCTGAATGAAAGATGAATACAAAGAAACCCCCTGAAAGGCCCATGAATCAAGGGTTTTAGGTGAATGCACCTACAGTTTTTGGCCAACGCCCGATAAAACTTGGCCAACAAACCAACCCGCTTTACTGGCAAATGTTAAATCTCCGAAAAAGGCAATAACCCCGGAAACCAGCCATGGTGGCCGGTTTCAAAGCAATACGACAAATGACGTAGGAATCAGACTCGCTGCATCCACATCCAAAACGCCTATCTCAAGGTGTAGGTATGCCCAGGATTGGCTTAAACGTAAAAGGGGTCAAACAAGGTCTCCACGCGTCTGGCGCGACCATAAAAGGCATAATACTCAGGCAAGAAACCGGCATCCGCCTTCCGATGGCGCGGCGAAAACCAACGCTTCAGAAAAAACTCCCGCCGGTTGTCGTTCCATCGCTTCGATTTCTTCCGGCTTTTCTTCATCATCTTCTTCGTCTGCTTCGACTGCAACTTTTCATGTTGCTTCCGTCCCTTGCGGATGGCTTTGTCGAGTTCGGCTGCCTGCTTCGCCTTCTTCTTATCCGCCTTCTTCTGCTCCCGTCCCAACGGCATGGGCTTCGGCGAACGCGCATCCAGGTCCTGCGCCGCCATCGGTTGCAACAACGACATCATGAAAAGGAAAACGATCAGCTTCAGTTGCTGGCGTAAATCGGACATCGAGAGACGTATCATGGATGTGGTAATAACAATTGAACGGCCACCCGGCCGGAACCGGGATGACCGTTCATGGGTAGTGACAACAAGATTCCTTCAACCGCTCGATTAACTCTTCGGCTCCAGGTCCATCCCGCAGGTCGGACATTTTCCCGGCTGGTCGGAAATCACCTCCGGATGCATCGGACAGGTGTAGGTGGTCGTGTGCGCACTATCACCGGCTACCTGAACCGAATCGGTAGCAGGACCGGAAGATTTTTGCTCACCGCTTCCGCAAGCAGCCAGCAATAAAAGACCGCCGGCGGTCAGACAATACAATATTCGTTTCATCGTTGTATTTTTGATCAAAGTTAGACCCAACACCCTGACCTCCTTCCATTGCCCGGACGCACTTTTCAACCTGGACCTATCAACTACCTCCTGCTCCTGATGATCGGGTGGATGGCCATTTCCTCCTGTAGGAAGGAAAACGATTCCCAAATCCCCAATGTTCCGGTCAATTTGACCCTCTATCTGAGCCTTCCCGAATACAGCGCCCTCAACAGCGTCGGCAACTCTATCACCATCAACGGCGGTTATAAGGGAATTATTGTCTACCGAAAAAGTATCGACGATTTCGCCGCCTACGACCGTGCATGTCCTTATGACCCCACGGCCAGCGGCTCCATCCTGAATGTGGACTCCAGCCTGGTACAGGTAAAAGACGACAAGTGCGGTAGCCGCTTCAGCCTGTTCGACGGATCCATCACTAATGGCCCTGCATCACGGCCGCTGCGTGCGTATGGGACAGAATACGATGCGGCGGCGCAGAGTTTGTATATTCATAATTGAGTGAATAGTGAACAGTGAACAGTGAACAGTGAACAGTGAACAGTAAATAGTGAATAGTGAATAGCGAATAGCGAATAGTAAATCCTGTCCGCCGTAGCTTTTACGAAGGCGGGAGCGAATAGTTACCAGTTATTAGTTTCTAGCTATTAGTTGTAATAGTTAGAACTTCACCTGACAGACAGGGTTGGTTAAAAGTTATTTCCGGTCTGACGGATTTTTAAGGATCCGTCGCCCGGAATAACTTTTAACCGGTTGCTAATTTATCGAGCATTTTACTTTGCGCCAAGGGTATGCTGTCCAGGAATGTCTCCATTGGTGTTTTACCAAAGCAGTATTTTCCGGTGTGTGTCCTTTCACAGTTGTACTCTTCTATCCACTGATCCAGATCCTTCTGTAATTCCTCCAGCGATCCAAAGACCTTTTTCGGAAGGCAACCGCATAAAACTCGTTCTGGATTGTCCGATGGAAGCGTTCGCAGATGCCGTTGGTTTGAGGATGCCGGGCCTTGGTACGGCTATGATCGATATCCTCCAGTGTCAGATAAAGACTGTACTCATGACTCTCCCGCTTGCCGTTGTACTCTGTACCCCGGTCTGTGAGTACCCGAAGCAGCGGCAAGCCATGCTCCTCAAAGAACGGTAGCACCTTGTCGTTGAGCATATCGGCTGCCGTCAAGGCGTTCTTACGGTCATACAATTTGGCAAAGGCTACTTTGCTGTAGGTGTCGATGAAGGTCTGCTGGTAAATCCGGCCTACACCCTTGATATTGCCCACATAATACGTGTCCTGGGCTCCAAGGTAACCGGGGTGCTCGGTTTCAATCTCGCCAATGGCTTCCTGCTGTTCCCGTTTCTTTTCCATGGCAACCAGTTGCGCTTCGGTGAGAATCAGTCCGTCTTGGGCCACTTTCGCCTCCAAAGCCTCAAGCGCTTGGCAAAGGTCTCCAGATCATGCCGCATCCAGATATACCGTACCCCGGCCGGTGAAACAGAAATCCCCTTCTTACGCAACTCGTTCGATGCACGAAGCTGACCGTAGGCCGGATAGTCTGTGGCCATCTGTACGATGGCGTTCTCCCAGGCTATATCCATCCGATTGGCCAGTATCGGCTTCTTCCGACTGATCTCCTGCAGAGCCGTCTCCCCACCGGTATCGTACAACTCTTTGATCCGATAGAAACTATCCCGTGAATAGCCCATCACTTTGCACGCCTGGGATACATTACCCAATTGTTCGGCTAACTTCAACAAGCCTAACTTGGTTTTGATTAACTTAGCTTCTGTATTCATTGTCTGACAGTTTAGGGGTTATTGTTATGTTTCGTATCCTAAAGATAACCCTTATCTGTCAGATTAAATACTAACTAGTACATATTAGTTACTAGTTTCTAGTTTCTAGTTTCTAGTTTCTAGTTACCCTTACCGATACCTTGTTACCAGCGCCCTCCTTCATGCTTTCTTGCCATTTACCCTATCGAACTTTGGGCCCATTTTATGGCATGTGTTTTGTCTTCCTGATTCACCCCCATTAATTTCTAATTTTCTTTCCCCTTAACCAGTCGTCCATGAAACTTACACGTCGGGCTGTCCAACATCTTTTTCTTCGTGCCGGTTTTGGCGCGCTGCCGGCAGAGTTGGATCGCTGGGAAGGAAAGGATGTGGAAGATCTGGTGGACCATCTTTTTAACGAGTCGGAACAGATCGAAGACCTGAACCTCATCCCCGATCCCTTGAAAGGTCGGGCCGAGGTTTCCAACTTCCGCGTATTAGCCATGATCCTCCGTTCCGGACCGGAGATGCAGAACCTCAACTTTCACTGGCTTTACCGGATGGTCGAATCGCGGGCTTGCCTGCGCGAAAAGGCGACCCTCTTCTGGCACGGACATTTCGCCACCTCCGCCCCATTCTCCTACCTGATGCAGGGTCAGAACAATTTTCTGCGACGCCATGCGCTCGGTTCCTTCCGGGACCTGTTGCACGGCATTGCACAAGACCCTGCGATGATCATTTATCTCAACAACCAGGAAAATCACAAGGACCATCCGAACGAGAACTTCGCCCGCGAAGTGATGGAGTTGTTCACCCTGGGCATCGGTAACTATACAGAGCACGACATCCGGGAGGCCGCACGCGCCTTCACCGGCTGGAAAGTGAATCGCAAGGGAAAATTCGAAATCATCGACACCGATCACGATACCGGAACCAAAGTAGTCCTGGGAAAAACCGGCCCGCTCGACGGTACCGAGGTGCTCGATCTGCTGCTTGCGCACCCCGCCCTACCCGACTTCCTTTCCGGCAAACTGCTTCGATTCTACTTCCATCCCAACCCATCCGATGAGCGCATTCGGGAACTAGCCGGTGTGTTACAAGAACATGATCTTCATATCGGCAAAACCCTCCGCCACCTGTTCACCCGGGATTGGTTTTATGACGCCTCGGTGATGGGATCCATGATTACCGCTCCGGTACCGTTGCTGGTTCGCATGATCCGCTACTTCGGTATCGAGTTCGAACGGGGCGAAACGCTCCTTAGGCTGCAACAAAACCTCGGTCAGACACTTTTCTTCCCTCCCAATGTGGCAGGATGGAAAGGACACCGCGACTGGATCGACAGCGCCTCTCTCCTCTTGCGGCTCAGCCTCGCCGATCGCTTTTTACGCGAACGCGCCTTAACGGCTCGCGGACGGCCGGAGTTTGAAGAAACTTCACAAAAGAAACTTCAGGAAGAGGCTATCGCCCGCATCACCGCCCGATTCGAAATTCCTGAAAAAGCCTATGGCGCTCAAACTCCGGATACCTGGATCGACGCATTGTCGCGGGACCTGCTGACCACGGACCTTTCCTCCAGCACACGAAAGGCACTCCCGACACCAGCCACCCTGAAGGATGCCTGTATAGCCGTTTGCAGCCTGCCTGAATTCCAACTCGTCTGACCATGCTTCGTCGCGACTTCCTCCGAACAACCGGCCTTGCCTCCACAGCGCTGTTTCTGCCCGCCTTTCTTCGCGGTTCCGTCACACAATCGTTCAGCGGTCGCAGGGTGATCGTGATCCAACTCACCGGAGGCAACGACGGGCTCAACTGCATCGTTCCCTTCCGCGACGACCACTACTACTCCGCCCGGCCGGGTATCGCCCTCCGCAATAACGAATTGCTCCGACTAAACGACGATGCCGCTTTCAACATCAACCTGCGCGGGTTGGCCGATCTGTTTCACAAAGGCGAAGCAAGCATCCTGAGCAGCGTCGGTTATCCTAACCCGAACCGCTCTCACTTCCGTTCCATGGATATCTGGCATAGCGCCAGCGATGCCGACCGCTACGTTCAAACCGGATGGATCGGCCGTTACCTGGACGCGCTGAAATCCTCCAATGCAACGCCCGCACACCTGGCCCTGGAACTGGACGAAAGTCTCAGCCTGGCATTGAAGGGCGAACAGCGTAAGGGCATGGCCACACCCGATTCTAAACGCCTGCAACAACTGCTGAAGCGACCGCTGTTGCGCAGCCTGGCGCAAGCATCACTTCCGGAACAAGGGGAAAGCACCTTCCTGTATCGTACCCTTCGCCAGACGGTCGAGAGCGCGGACTATCTCTCCGCACATACGAATAGCACCCACACGACGGGCAACTATCCGAACCATGCATTCGGCAAACAACTCCGTCAGATCGCTTCGCTGATCGGAGCCGGAGTTGAGACACGGTTTTTTTATGTTTCACTTCCGGGGTTTGACACGCACGCCTTACAGAAGAACATTCAAAACCGCTTGCTGAAAACCTTTGATCAGGGCCTGAGCGCGCTGATCCACGACTTAAAGCAACAAGATCGATTCTACGAAACCCGCATCCTGGTCTTTTCGGAATTCGGCCGACGGGTGGCGCAGAACGGCAGCAACGGCACCGACCACGGCGCCGCCAACTATGTCTTTCTCGCCGGTGGCAATATGCGTCGCAAAGGATTGATCAACGGCCTACCCGACCTGGGTGATCTCGACGAGGGAGACGTGAAGTTCAAAACCGATTTCCGGCAGGTTTACGCGACGATCCTGGAAGAATGGCTGGGCGAAGACGCGACGACGATTCTCGGGAATCACTACCCGACCCTCAACATCCTGTAAGAACTATCGATCCGGCGAAGCGGAGAGGTTGACAACAGGGGCTGTCGACGCGAACCTGACCTGATGGCGATGCAGAATACCCAGGATCTCCAGGTGGATACGCTCCTGTACCGCCAGAAACTCTTCGAATACGGGCGTCTTTACGATATAAACCACCAGCAATTCCAAGCCGTGTTGCGTGACGTTCTGCAGACGAACGATAAAACCGGATTCGAGCTCGTGTTGCACTTCAATGTAGCCGCGAATGTCCGTCAGGACTTCTTCGATCCGTTCCGGCGGAGTGGAATGTTCCAACAGAAAAACCTGACGGGACCTGCGCACCTCACGCTCCGTTTCGTTGATGAGTTCCGCGTCGACCATTTTCTTGTTCGGAACAGTCACCAGCATGCGGTCCAGGGCACGGATCCGGGTCGAACGGAATCCTACGCTTTCAATCTTACCTTCCACCGGACCAACTTTCACCTGGTCACCGACACGAAAGGGTTTGTCAAGAAATATCGTAAATGAACCCAGCAGGTTCTCCAGTGTTTCTTTTGCCGCCAACGCGAAAGCAAGTCCGCCGATCCCCAGTCCGGTGACCAGCGATACGACATCGAGATCAAACGAGACCGCCAGAGTGATGAGCAAGCCTACGCCTGCCAGGATCACCTTTATTCCTTCCTTGACAAAAGGAACCAACTGATCATCCGACCGGTCTTCCGTTTCGCGCGCGCGCTCGATCAGGACCAATCCGAAGAAGTCGACCAACCGCAGCACTATCCAGGTAACGGCGACAACGACGGCGCCTTCGAACAACTGGTGCAGCACGAAGCGCAGGCCGAAGACATTCTCCGG
The DNA here is from genome assembly GCA_016713765.1 of Bacteroidota bacterium. NCBI lineage: Bacteria > Pseudomonadati > Bacteroidota > Bacteroidia > Candidatus Pollutiaquabacterales > Candidatus Pollutiaquabacteraceae > Candidatus Pollutiaquabacter > Candidatus Pollutiaquabacter sp. Next base: position 1,284,438 of record JADJON010000001.1, on the reverse strand, counting down.
AACCAGCTTCCATTCCTCCGGAAAATGCAGGCGGTCACAAGCCACATAAAGAATCAGGATCAGGAAGAGGAATCCAACCGGCGCCGCAGTCAGCGCCAGGAATTTTTCGGATCCAACCCGGTGGCCCTGCTTCCGCACGACGCGATAGAACAGGCGGGCAATGAGCTTGGAGATAAAACGCTTGAGGGCGAGTCCGGCCAGTAGGATACCAAGGAACCAGAGATAACTCTCCAGCGTGTTACCCAGAAAGGTTTGATTCAAGACGGAACGGAGAGAGAACATGGCAAAATAAACGACCGGGAAGACGAGCATCTTCCCGGTCAAAGTTAACAGCTTATCAGATCAACTTTTCCAGCGCGATCTCAATGGCCGTCTGACTCAATCCACGTTTTCCCGGATTGCGATGATACACGGCTTCCAAGGCGCCGCCGATGCATTCGGAAACATCGTGGAAGATGGCCTCATCGGTGATCGGCGTTTCATCATTCATCAGATAGCGGAATACCCGCGCCATACCACAGTTCGCGATGAAATCCGGAATCACACTGCAGTTGTTGTCGGCGAACTCCATGATCGGTCCGAAGAAGATCTCCTTGTCCGCGAACGGGACATTGGCTCCGGAGGCGATCACTTCCAGCCCCTTGGATTGCATAGCATCCAAGTGCTCGCGTTGTACCAGGCGGGATGCCGCAGCCGGAACGAAAATTTCGGCACCGGTCTGCCAGATTTCCTGATTGATCTTATCAAACGGTATGATTCCCTCCGCGTTCAACTGATTACCCTGACGCTGGAGGAACAATTCCCGTACTTCTTCGAAAGAATAGCCCGATGCCTTGATCAGACCGCCCTGACGATCGATGATTCCGACAATCGAAACGCCCATCTGGGCGAGGTAATAGCCCGCGGCGGCCCCTACGTTACCCCACCCCTGCACAATCGCGCGTTTGCCCTTGACACTTCCGCCCCATAAGCGGTAATAATGCAGGACCGAAACAGCCACCCCATAGCCGGTGATCATATCCGCCACGGTAATGGGTCGGGTGAGTTCCGGCGAATAGGCCAGGTCCTCCAGGCGCTTTTTCACGCCGCGCTGAAGCTGGCCGATGATCCGGGCCTTTTGCTCCTCTCCGGCATTGAAGTGGGCTACGACCGTTCCCTCTTGCGGGTGCCGGAGTCCCAGCTTTTCCGTGATCGGGATGACGTCGTGGATCTCGTCCACGTTCAGGTCGCCGCCCGTCCCATAGTAGGTCTTTAACAGGGGCATCACCGCCTTGAACCATCGTTCCAAAACCCCCTGCTTGCGGGGATCGGACGGATCGAAATTGATCCCGGACTTCGCCCCGCCAATGGGAGGGCCACTGACAGAAAACTTGATTTCCATCGTTTTTGCGAGGGATTCTACCTCCCGCTTGTCCAGGCCCTTCCGCATCCGGGTACCGCCACCGGCGGAACCACCCCGCAGGGAGTTGATGACGATCCAACCCTCCGCTTCGGTTTCAGCATCTTTCCATTCGAATACGATCTCCGGACGCTTTTCTTCAAAACGACGGATCAGATCCTTAACCCGGAGGGCTTCGGCGACAGGCAACGATTGATTCATGGTACTCATTGGCGGGGCAAACCTACGGCAAATAGCCGCACCGGACAACCAAGGCAAACCCCGACCGGGTCCACGATTTTTTTTCCGGAATCGGTTGTATGGTGAATAATTGTTCTTGTAATTTTGGATTCACGGAAATAAGTTTGCCTACCACCACTTCAAAGAACCCAACGCACCATGGCAACCAAGAAGAAGCCCGCGAAGAAGGCGAAAGCCAAGGCTAAAAAGGCTCCGGCCAAGAAAGCCAAGAAGGCCGCACCGGCCCGGAAAAAAGTCGCAAAGAAAGCGGCTAAAAAACCCGTCGCCAAGAAGAAAGCGGCTTCTAAAAAACCGGCTGCGAAAAAAGCTGCAGCGAAAAAGCCCGCAGCAAAGAAACCAGCCGCGAAAAAACCGGCAGCCAAAAAACCAGCGGCTAAAAAACCTGCGGCTCCGAAACCCGCAGCGAAAAAACCCGCAGCGCCGAAACCGGTAAAGTCACCCGAAATTCCGTTCGAACAACCGAAGGTGATTTCCATGCAGGAAGAGATCATCGAGATCCGTCCGCTGACCGAGGCAAGTGACGAGGACAACGGCATGGAAATGTCCATGGATGAGGATATCAATATGGAAGACTCCGGTGGTATGAATGACTTCGACGAAGACGAAGACGATTTCTGATCCCTACTGACTTAAATACAAAAGGCCGCCGAATGGTGGCCTTTTTCATTATCAGCTCTTGCGTCGTTCATAGATAAATCGAACCTGCACAGTGATCCCTGTGTGCACCGGTGACGGACGCGAGTACGTTGACTTCCTGTCGCCAGCGAAGTAACCCGAGGAAAGCGAATATCAACGCTTCTTTAAAGTCAATGATGGATCCGTCGGGAACACAGACTTCGACCGGAGATTTTTTTCGGATCAACTCCAACAGGTAATGGTTGCGTGCGCCTCCGCCGGTTACCAGAAGTTTGCCAGATGCAGACAACCCTTCAGGAGCACGTATCCCGGCGGCAATGCTGGTCGCGATGTGTTCGCAAAGCGTAGCAAGCAAGTCCTCTTCGCGCAACCTGAATCGGGATAGGATGGGATCATAATCCCGCTCCAGATCTTCGCGACCGAGCGACTTGGGCATTGACCGCCGATAATAGGGCAAAGCCGACAGCTCCGCCAACAATTCCGAATTGGGTTGTCCGTCTTGTGCCAGCAGGCCATCGCGGTCGAAGGGTAATCCTCGCCGTGCAGCTACCGGATTGAGCAAAAGGTTGCACGGGCACAGGTCTCCGGCTACACGACGATTACCCGCTGAGAACGATATGTTCGCGATCCCACCCAGGTTGAGGCAGTGCGTAAATTCACCGAACAACAGTTGGTCGCCCACCGGCACGAGCGGAGCGCCTTGTCCTCCGAGCGCCACATCCTGCATGCGGAAATCACTCACCACCGGCAATCCCGCAGCTACCGAAAGTGCGGCGCCATCGCCCAACTGGAACGTAAAACCGTTACCGGGTTGATGGTAGATGGTGTGCCCGTGGGAGGAGACGAAATCCGCGCTGCAGCTGCGTTCGGCCAGGAACTTCCGGACTTGTTCCCCGAGGTAACTCCCATAATGTACCTGCGCTTTTACAAGCGATTCAGCATCCGCTTTATCAATGCTTCGCAACAGGGATGCGATGCTTTCGGGATACGTCACGGTCTCCGCTTCCACGATCCGATAGCTCCAGGTATCGCCTCGGACGAACTCACACAACGCGATATCCAGTCCGTCGAGCGAAGTACCGGACATTAATCCGACCACCTGGTAAGTTTCCGGACTCATTCCGCAACGATTAGTTTACCCTGAAGGTGCGCCCCCGACTCGTTCTCCGCTTCCACGATATAACAACCGGGTAATAATGATCCCAGATCCAAACTTTCCCGTGCTTCCGGAACGCGCATCCGGACACGCCCGAGGAGATCGAAGATTACCAGGTCTTTGACGGGACCAGGAGCGAGACGGACGATCCCCTTTGCCGGGTTCGGATAAAAATGCAGGTAATTGGGTTTCGGAAACCCATCAACCAGGTTGAGGACGATTGCACCCGAAGTATCCATTACCAGGAAATAAAATGCGGAAGAACCGCTGCCGGCACCAGCCGTACCCACGATCGCATAGTTACCCTCCGCCGTTTGAAAAGCGTGCTTCCCCCGATCGTTCAATCCGGCCATGTGCGTATGCGACCAAAGCAAGGAGCCGGAAGAATCGAATTTGGTTACATCCAGTTGCGAAGCGGATTCCCCAACTAAAAGCAGGCAATCGTCTTCAACCGGAAGTATGTCATGAATACGTTCCTGGTTGGCCGTTCCAAGCGATCGCGTCCAGAGCGAATCACCCGGTTCGTTGCACCGCACCACAAAGCGATCGGATGGAGATACCGAGGAAACGGAAGTCGCTCCTGCCACGACAAAACCACTTTGCAGCTGCGCAAGCGAAGCGCCGGAAGCCCATCCATTTCCGAAATACTTCCGAAGCCAGAGCGAATCGCCGAGCAGGTCGGTATGCAGCACAAACAGGCAGCCACTGGTATCGCCCTGATCGAGCAGGTACCCGGTAAACAGATAGGATGAGTCGGGAACCTGTTCCGCATCGAGCAACTGTCCTAAACGGATGTTGTAATCCTTTGTCCAGGTAGTTTGTAAGGCGTCGTCCAGTTTGCGCACATGGAAACGGTAACGGTTGGTCGCGATTTCCAGCCGATAACCCGCCAGCAACCAGCCGCCTTCCAGCGCGTCGACCAGCGCGGTGAACCGAACCCGTTCGCCGGTCATCCGATAACGGACTTGCGTGATCAATTGACCCGTGCTATCGATCTGCCAGATTGCACCCGAGGTGTTGCCCACGCTATCGACGACACCAGCCAGCATCCAACCATTGACCGTTGCGCACCAATCGGTCAATGTCCAGAGGGCGCCGCTTGATCCGTATTGTCGTGTAGAAATCGTATCGCCGTATTCATTCAAATGGCAAATGGCGATGGTGCCCGAACCGGTAGCGGTGTTAACCAGATTGCCAACCAGCAGATAAGTTCCATCGGTCAATTGTGCAGCCCGAATACCCTCGTGTTCACACTGCGGGTCGAGTCGGATAACAGCCGCACAAGTCGGCTCCAACGCGCTAACTTTCAAGGTCATAAACGGACATAGGAGCGACACGCAAATGCTGAAAGCCAGCCTTCGCGTTACGCTTCTCCATTCTTTTAGAATACCGTTCAAATCCGTAGGTTTGTCCGCACAAAATACGCCCTTTCCCGGTTGGAAATGCGGCGTTTTCCCCGAAAAACAACGAATTAAGAACAAGCGACTGCCATGCATTTCGAGCTGACCGAAGAACACCTGATGATCCAAAAAGCTGCCCGCGATTTTGCCCAGACAGAATTGAAACCGGGCGTCATCGAGCGCGACGACCATCAGAAGTTCCCCGCGGAACAGATCCGTAAAATGGGCGAACTCGGTTTCCTCGGCATGATGGTGGACCCGAAGTACGGCGGCGGTGGCATGGATACCATTTCCTACGTACTGGCCATGGAAGAGATCTCGAAAGTGGACGCCTCCGCATCCGTGGTCATGTCGGTGAACAATTCGCTCGTCTGCTGGGGCCTCGAAGCATTCGGTTCAGAGGCACAGAAGCAGAAATACCTGGTTCCACTGGCCAAGGGCGAGATCATCGGCGCCTTTTGTCTCTCCGAACCGGAAGCCGGCTCGGATGCTACTTCGCAACACACCACCGCGATCGACCAGGGTGATCACTACCTGTTGAACGGCACCAAGAACTGGATCACCAACGGCTCCTCCGCTTCGGTGTACCTGGTCATGGCCCAGACTGACGTGGCAAAAGGTCACAAAGGCATCAACGCGTTCATCGTGGAAAAGGGCATGCCCGGTTTTACGATCGGCCCGAAGGAAAATAAGATGGGTATCCGCGGCAGCGACACCCACTCGCTCATGTTCGCGGATGTCAAAGTCCCGAAAGAAAATCGCATTGGCGAAGACGGCTTCGGTTTCAAGTTCGCGATGAAAACCCTCACCGGTGGCCGCATCGGTATCGCCGCGCAGGCGCTCGGCATCGCCTCGGGCGCTTACGAACTTGCCCTGCAATATTCGAAAGAGCGCAAAGCCTTCGGCAAGACCATCTCGCAGCACCAGGCTATCCAGTTCAAACTGGCCGATATGGCCACCAACATCGAAGCTTCCCGCCTGCTTTGTCTCAAAGCCGCCTGGCTGAAGGACCAGAAGCAGGACTACGGGCTGGCTTCGTCCATGGCCAAACTCTTCGCTTCCCAAACGGCCATGGAAGTCACGACCGAAGCCGTACAGATCCACGGTGGTTATGGTTACGTGAAGGAATTCCACGTCGAACGACTGATGCGCGACGCCAAGATCACTCAGATCTACGAAGGCACATCGGAAGTTCAACGCATCGTCATTTCCCGTGAGATCATCGGGAAATAATCCTCGTTCCTGCTGATGAAAAGAATCCTCCCGCTGCTCCACTTCGTGTGGATCGCCCTGCTTTTTTCGGCCTGTACGCCACAGCGGAAGATAGTGTACTTCCAGGATGGACTTCCTTCCGCTCTGGCGCAACCCGGCGCCTATACGCTCCGGATCTATCCCGGAGACATTCTCTCGATCAATATCTTTTCCATTAACGCGGAAGCATTCCCATATCTCGCAGTACCGGCCGACCGGCCGACCAGCGATACGCGTTCGGCTTATGAAAAAGGCTATATCGTAGCCGAGAACGGCGAGGTCAACCTACCGCTGGCCGGGAAGGTCAACCTGAACGGCATGTCACTCGCGGAAGCCAATCGCGCCATCACCGCGAAGTACAAAGAATACATGGAAGATCCGTTGGTGACCGTCAAGAAACTGAACTTCAAAGTGACGGTGCTCGGCGAAGTCAACAAGCCCGGCACTTACCCCGTTCCCAACGAACGCATCACCCTGGCGGAGGCCTTGGGTTATGCGGGCGACCTCAACACCTTTGGCGACCGCTCGGCGGTGAAATTGCTGCGCTCGGAGAACAACCAGATGCGGGAATACAAGATCGACCTCACGAAAAGCTCGAGCCTCACACCCGAAACCTGGTACCTGCATCCTGACGATGTCGTGTACGTCGCTCCGGTACGCCGCCGCGCTTTCCAGAACATCAACCCTTCGGTCACGCTCTTCGCTTCGGTGATCTCCACCGCCATCATTGCCGTCACCTTTTTCCTGACCCAAACCAAATAACATGCGCGCCAGCACCGACAACCGTCCACGCAACGACGACGAGATCGACCTGCGCCTGCTCTTTTCGAACATCCGTAGGAACTGGCACTACTTCCTGATCTCCTTACTCGTTTTCGGAACCGCCGGCCTGTTGTACATCCGTTTTACACTTCCGGTATTCGAAGCGAATACGAGTGTGCTCATCAAGGACAGCAAGAACAAGTCGAGCAATATCGAAGACATCCTGACCGGCGACCTGTTCGGCAATGTCAAAAACGTCGCCACGGAGATCGGCATTCTGCGATCCCGATCCGTCCTGCAGGAAACCATCGAAGAGCTCGGATTGGGCGTCAGTTATTACGGAAAGACCACTTTTTTCCGTTATCCGATATACAAGAACAACCCCTTCATCGTTGAACCGCTGTATGTTCAAGACGGCGTGTACGATGAAGAGTTTCACATCCGCCTGCTGGATTCACTGACCTATCAGCTCGAGATCGAAGCGGACAACCGGTTGGTGGACGATTTCAACTACTCCTCCAAACATCGCTTCGGCGAAGAGGTCCAGACAGCCCGATTCAAACTCCGCATTGTAAGGAACGATCCTTCCTTCGCGGCACGTCAGGACGATGACTTCCGCTTTGTCATCCAATCGACCAACAAACTGATCGCCTGGTATTCGGAAAAGATGAAAGCCGAACCGATCAACAAGGACGCGACCATCATCAACATCACCATCCAGGACCAGGTGCCCGAACGTGCCGTGGATTTCCTCAACACCCTGGGAAAAGTCTACATCAACCAGGACGTAAAGGACAAATCTTCCGTCGCCGCGCTGACGCTGAAGTTCGTGGACGAGCAACTCGAGGAGATCTCCAAGACCCTCAACGCGACCGAACTGGAACTCCAGCGGTTCAAGGAACAAAAAGGAACCGTTGACCTGAGCGAAGAATCCAAGGCCTACCTCGAGCGTGTCACACGGGTCGATGCCGACCGGGCTAAAGCCGAGCTGGAATTGAAGTCGCTGGATTACCTGTACAACTACGTAAAGTCGAACAAGGACCTCGACCAACTGGCTCCGTCCAGCCTGGGCACACCGGATCCCCTGCTGATCGACCTGATCGGTCAACTGAAGAATCTGCAGACCAAACGGCGCAGCCTGCGGTACGGCGCCAGTGAGAACTCTCCGGCGATCAAGGTCATTGACCAGCAGATCGAAGAAACCAAAGCGTCGCTGATCGAGAACATCAACAGCCTCCGCAACCAGACGCGCGTCAGCCTGGGTACGATCCAGGGCCAGTTGGCGGAATACGAAGGCTCGATCCGCAAGATCCCGAACATCGAACGGGAACTGCTCGGCATCCAGCGCAATTTCTCGGTGAATGAGAATATCTACCTCTACCTCCTGCAGAAGAAAGCGGAGACCGGTATCGCCAAGGCAACGGCCGTGTCCGACAACAAGGTGCTGGACAGCGCATCCTTCAACGAGATCCCGGTGATCCCGAACCGCAAGGCGGTGGCGATCATCACGCTCCTCCTCGCGCTGGTATTGCCCATTCTCTTCATCGCCCTGCAGGGCTACCTGAAGAACACCGTCAGCAACCGCGAGGATGTGGAGAAGCAGACGAAAGTACCCGTGATCGGCGTCGTGGGACACCACACCAGCAGTGAACGCCTGGTGGTGAGCGCCAAGCCGAAATCGGCCATTGCCGAAGCCTTCCGTTCCATCCGCGCCAACCTGATGTTCCTCGGACTGGCCGATCAGCACAAGATCGTACTCATCACCAGCTCCGTGGGTGGTGAAGGAAAATCCTTTTCGACCCTGAACCTTGCGGCGGTCCTGGCCTTGCAGCATTACCGCGTCATCATCGTGGGTATGGACTTGCGCAAGCCGCAACTGGTGCAGGATTTCGGCATCGACAACTCCATCGGGGTGAGCAACTACCTCATCGGTCGCGCGACGCTGGAAGAAGTCATCCACAAGACTTCGGTCGACGGATTGGAGATCATCCCGTCCGGTCCGGTCCCGCCGAATCCGGCGGAACTCCTGGCCAACAAGCGGACACTGGAAATGCTCCACTCGTTACGCGACCGCTACGATTACATCATCATCGACACACCGCCGGTGGGGATCGTGAGCGACGCCTTGGTGCTGATGAACCATGCCGACATCAACGTCTTCATCGTTCGCGAGAATTACTCGAAGAAGGAGTACATCAAAACGATCAACGAGATCCACGAACAAGGAAAAGCAAAGCACCTCTGCATCCTGCTCAACGATGCCGGCACCAACCAACGCTATGGGTACGGCTACGGCTATAGCTATGGTTACCACGGCTACGGCTATTATGACGAAGAAAATCGGAAGAAGAAGTTTTTCAGGAAACCGAAGAAGGCATGAAAAAAGCGGCTCCAATGAGCCGCTTTTTTGTTTTATTCGATTATTGGACGTTTTTTATTAAAAAAATAAGCCCGACGGAGTACGCCGGGCTCAAGGTTTTCACCTTCGGCAATTTAGCCTTACTGTGATAAGATGACTAAATGATTTTTCAATCACTTGACACAAAACTACTCAATGAATACATTTGAGTCAAGTAATATTTTTAAATAATATTTTATGAAAAAAAGATTAGGCCTTGATATTGGCACCAACTCCATCGGGTGGGCATTGGTGGAGGATGAAAAAAGAATCCTTGGTTCCGGAGTTCGAATTTTTCCAGAAGGGGTGGTGAATCTAGGAGAAGGAGAAAAAGAAATTTCGAGAAACAGCGAACGGCGACAGTTCAGGGGATTGCGGAGGCAAAACTTCCGACGAAAATTACGGAAGAAGATCCTGCTGAAAGAGCTTTCAAAAGCCGGCTTATGCCCCATTTCGCCGGATGAACTACAGGGATTTTTCCGGGCCAACAAATTTCCAGATTCGCCTGGGATGCGCGAATGGTTTCGCCTAAACCCCTATCTGCTCCGGGCTAAAGCGCTAAAAGAGCAATTGCAAGCGGAAGAGCTTGGTCGACTGCTCTATCACATGGCTCAGCGGCGTGGTTTTCAAAGCAACAGCAGAAGCACCCGAGATGACAAAGAGGAAAGCGTCCTTTTCACAGGAAATCAAGAGGAAGGCAAGACCGGCATTAATGAAACTCAATCCTTAATTGGTAACAGCACATTAGGCAGCTACCTCGCTACCATTTATCCTCCAGATGGAGAATCCTATTCTGCCGGAAGGCCGCGCATTCGAAATCGTTACACTACCAGGGCTATGTATCAAATGGAGTTCAATGCGATCTGGAGCGCACAGAGCAAACTGAACCCATTATTGAGCGAGGAAATGAGAATCCGGTTTGGCGGTACCAGGAAACAGAATGATCCGCAGGATGGAATCTTGTTTTTCCAGCGGCCATTGCGAAGTCAGAAATATCTTATCGGGAAATGCACATTTGAGCCTAAAAAGCCCAGATGCCCGGTAAGTGCGATCCCATTTCAATATTTCCGTCTCTATCAATTTCTAAATACGATTGAGTGCAATGGAGAGCGGCTTAGTCGGGAAGAAGTCGACACTGCTGTTGATTATCTGACAGCTTCCAAAACAGATAAAAAAATCAAAGACCTTCGAAAGCTTTGGAAAAAGAAAGACGAATACTACCGGTTCAATTATCTTGAAGACGACAAAGTAAAGAACGCGCAAACTTTAGCTTCCTTATCAGGTTTGAGTTTCAACAACCGGACCTGGCAGGAGTTAAGTCAAAAGGAACAAGAAGATATCTGGCATGTGCTGTTTTCCTTTGAAGACAAGGATAGCCTGGAAGATTATGGGCGTAAGAAATGGAAATGCAGCGAAAAAGATCTCCAGGCTTTACTTAAAATCCGGCTGGAAGAAGGATACGCCAGCCTGAGTAGAAAAGCGATCAACAACATACTACCTTTTTTGAAAGACGGACATCAATATGATATCGCAGTCTGTCTGGGAGGAATAAGAAATGCGTTTGGCAACACCTGGGATTCACTTTCTCCCGAAAACAAGGACTTCATCATTACCAACGTCCCGGAAATTGTTCGCTCTGGAATTAAAGGTGGTTACCTTGAAGAGCTAAAGGCCTTTCTGGTCCGCGAATTCGGTTTCACGGAAAAACAGTTAAACAAACTCTATCACCACAGCGAATCTATCCGAGCCGGGGAATGGGTTGAAAAACTGCCTTACGGCCCAGCGGCAGACCGCATTATCCAGAATCTTCGAAACCCCGTCGTCTCTACAGCGCTTTTCGAATTGAGAAAAGTCGTTAACGCGCTCATCGAAAAGTTTGGAAAGATCGAAGAAATTTCCGTGGAACTTGCACGCGACTTGAGAAACCCACGACAAAAGCGCTGGCAAATTCGAATGGAACAAAACCGGCTGGAGCGATACAATGAAGAAGTGAAAAAACGGCTGAATGAGCACGGCAAAGTACCTTCCGTCGAAAACATGCTTCGTTATAAATTATGGGAAGAATGCCAGCACACCTGTCCGTATACCGGCAGAGAGATCAGCATTACTCAATTGTTCAGCGGAGAAGTGCAAATCGAGCACATTTTCCCCTGGAGCAAATCGTTGGACGACAGTTGGCTCAATCTTACGCTGTGTTTTGCCGATGAAAACCGTTTGAAAGGTGAACGCACTCCGTACCAACACTTCATCCGCTCCGGGAAAGCAACTTGGGAAGATGTTAAAAAACGAGTCATCACTCAATTCTATGACACGAAAGAATTTCCGAACCGTTACCGGAAATTCAAACGGTTCACTGCTGAAAAGTTTGACGAAGAAGGTTTCATCGCAAGACAACTAAACGACACCCGGTACATCAGTAAAGAAGCGACAAATTACTTATCACAAGTAGCCGAAAAGGTCTCCGTAGCGCCCGGCAACATGACCGCCATTTTGAGAGGAAAGTGGGGACTTAACACGATACTTAGCGATACCGATGCCAAAGATCGTAAAGACCACCGGCACCATGCCATTGATGCCTTGGTCATGGCCACCTACAAACTTGCGCACTTACAGGAATTACAAAAATGGAATAAATACAATCGTGCTGCCGAGCTGCGAAATTTCCCCATGCCCTGGGACAGTTTCCGGCAGGATGCCGAGCTGAGCATACTTTCCATACTGGTATCGCACAAAGCAGATCGCAAGGTATTGACGCAGCGTAAATTCAGATTCAAGAAGGGCAAGAACGAATTTCAGAATACAGGCATCTCGGCGCGAGGGCAGTTGCACATGGACACCGTGTATGGAAAACGAAAAGCGCCCGGACAGTCCGAAGCCTATCATGTTCGAAAATCACTGAAAGGGCTTAGCGAAGCTGCTTTCCCGAAGATTGTCGACCCCCGGGTGCGTGCGCTGGTATATGACCGGCTACGTCAACGCGGGATACCAATTGATCAGAAATCCGGCAAACCCAAACCGGAGACGAAGGAACAAAAGGAAGCCTTCAAAGCTGCATTTGATATTCCTGTTTTGCTACCCAATAAGAACGGGGATCCGGTTCCTGTCCATAAAGTGCGAATCTCCGAAAACCTTGGGAATGCCGCCAACCAGAATGCCGGGATTAACCGCTATGTAAATCCGCGGAACAATCATCATGTGCTGATTTATCAAAACGACAAGGGCATCATGGATGAAGAGGTTGTGACTTTCTGGGAAGCAGTAGAAAGAAAGAGACAAGGCACCCATATCTTTAGATTGCCATCTAATGGAACTAGGACCATTGCTTGTTTGACCTCGAATTCCCCATTCTTTATTGGACTTTCTGGCGAAGAAATAACTTCCAATCGAGATAACCCTTCCTTTCTAAGCAAACATCTTTACCGTGTTCAAAAATTTTCATCTCCTATTTATGAGTTTCGGCTTCATAGCGAAGCAACAATTACAAGAGATGAATCACCGTTTTTTCACCGAGTTTCATCCATTAAAGGTTTTTTTAACTCGAAGGTTACTTCTGTCAGAATAAACGTAATAGGCGATATTATTGGTCAACCTGTTAAAATTGAGCAGGAAAATTCGGAATGATCAAACGCACCATATATATAACAAATCCATTTAACCTTACCACACGAAACAAACAACTTGTCGTTCGTGGTAAAGATAACAATAGTGAAACTACAATACCGATTGAAGATATTGGAATTGTACTTATAGAGTCTCGGGAAGTAAACCTAAATTCCCATCTATTAAGTGAACTTGCAACAGCAAATGTTGCCGTGTGTGTTTGCGACGAGACCCATCACCCGATCGGGCTTCAACTGCCGCTCAACGGACACAACTTGCACGGAGAGCGCTTTCGAATGCAATTATCGGCAGGCGAAACGCTTCGAAAACAATTGTGGTCGACCATTGTCAAGGCCAAGATCAGAAATCAAGGACAGGTTTTAGATTATTATGGGTTTGAAAGCACTGCCTTAAAGGAACGGATACGGCAATTACGCTCAGGCGATCCAGGAAACGAAGAAGGACAGGCGGCACGCTATTACTGGCAAACACTCATGGCTGAAGTACCGGGTTTTTACCGGGACCGGAACGGACCTCCACCCAACGGACTTTTCAATTTCGGTTATACGATCATCCGGACCGCTGTAGCCCGATCCCTGGTAGGTTCGGGTTTGTTGCCGGTGGCAGGCATCCATCACCATAACCGGTATAACGCTTACCCGCTGGCGGACGACCTCATGGAACCCTTTCGACCCTGGGTGGACAGGGCGGTGGTCGCCATTGTCCGTCAGTCGGGCCCCGATGCTCCACTGGATAAAGATGTGAAGACAAGTCTGGCTTCCATACTCACACAAGACGCTGCATTCGAAAAAAGCACCAGTCCGCTTTTGATCGCGATCCAGCAGTCTGCCGCGCAACTGGCCAGGTGTTTTGAAACAGGAAAAGTCGAGCTGTCGTTTCCTTCCCTCTGACCATGCGGCATCAGGAGAGGATCAGCGCCTACCGTGTCATGTGGATCCTGGTGTTTTTAGACCTGCCAACGGAGACTAAAAAGGATCGCAAGAACTACGCGCGATTCAGAAAGGACCTGCTACAAGATGGATTCACGATGATGCAATTCTCCGTTTACCTCCGGCACTGCCCAAGCGGAGAAAATGCTGCTGTACACATCCGAAGAGTGGAAAAGTCCCTACCGAAGAAAGGTCAGGTGAGCGTATTACAGATCACCGACCGTCAGTATGGCGACATCCTGAATTTCTGGGGTAAATCGTCTGAACCGCTTCCTCCCCCGCCACAACAACTGGAGCTTTTCTAGCCAATTTTTAATTTTTATCCGGTAAAGAACCCTACCCAACCAGCTGGTTCACAGGCCAAAATGGAAGGGTAGGTTAGTCAATATCGGTTTTAGTCATCAAACCACAGCCAGTCAATATCGGTTTTAGTCATCAAACCACAGCCACGACGGCAGCCGGCGTTTCTACGTCGGCGTTAGTCAATATCGGTTTTAGTCATCAAACCACAGCGCTGAATGATTTCTCTCTTTCTTCAATTTAGTTAGTCAATATCGGTTTTAGTCATCAAACCACAGCAGATATTCCTTGAATTCGCCAACAGTTATTGTTAGTCAATATCGGTTTTAGTCATCAAACCACAGCTTCGGATTGCGAAACAACGAACACCATGCGGTTAGTCAATATCGGTTTTAGTCATCAAACCACAGCTTCTCAGCGTCACGAGAATTATCCATTAAGGTTAGTCAATATCGGTTTTAGTCATCAAACCACAGCTTAAAGGCTCTCCTCCGGTAACTTGTGTTTGTTAGTCAATATCGGTTTTAGTCATCAAACCACAGCTTCTTTGCCATGGTCTGAATTTATGGGGTGGTTAGTCAATATCGGTTTTAGTCATCAAACCACAGCGTCTGTGTTCCGCTTCCTCCGTTCGCCGCCGTTAGTCAATATCGGTTTTAGTCATCAAACCACAGCCTGAGCGGTCGATGCGACAAAGTCCAGCAAGTTAGTCAATATCGGTTTTAGTCATCAAACCACAGCTGCACCCCTGTCAGTTGATCGGCCAGTTGCGTTAGTCAATATCGGTTTTAGTCATCAAACCACAGCGGCCAGTACTTTCCGAGGACATGGAAGCAGTTAGTCAATATCGGTTTTAGTCATCAAACCACAGCCAGTTGCTTGAAATCCCGCAGGAAGCTCTTGTTAGTCAATATCGGTTTTAGTCATCAAACCACAGCACCTGCTCGGCATCACGTACCACCCGGCCGGTTAGTCAATATCGGTTTTAGTCATCAAACCACAGCTTTATCAGCGTTCGCATGACGGATCGCGGAGTTAGTCAATATCGGTTTTAGTCATCAAACCACAGCGAGGGGTGCGCATCGAAAAAAAAAATCGCCGTTAGTCAATATCGGTTTTAGTCATCAAACCACAGCAGTATAGGTATTTATAGGTTTGTGTCCTTCGTTAGTCAATATCGGTTTTAGTCATCAAACCACAGCTGTAGGTTTCTGCGCCGCGATCGGTGCTGTGTTAGTCAATATCGGTTTTAGTCATCAAACCACAGCGCTGAGCAGTTCGGTATTCTTTGCCAGTTTGTTAGTCAATATCGGTTTTAGTCATCAAACCACAGCACCATGACCTCCCAATATCTTTGGCCGCCGGTTAGTCAATATCGGTTTTAGTCATCAAACCACAGCGGCAGCTTCGACTTTTGCCTTTACTTCCTCGTTAGTCAATATCGGTTTTAGTCATCAAACCACAGCTGTAAGAATACCTATTGACAAAAAAGCAGAGTTAGTCAATATCGGTTTTAGTCATCAAACCACAGCAAAGGCGGGTATCGACATGGAAACGCCGAGGTTAGTCAATATCGGTTTTAGTCATCAAACCACAGCTTGCGGTTATGACGCTGATGTTTACGGGTTGTTAGTCAATATCGGTTTTAGTCATCAAACCACAGCGCTAAATGATTTCTCTCTTTCTTCAATCTAGTTAGTCAATATCGGTTTTAGTCATCAAACCACAGCTCAATGTCTTGTTTCCTGATTACGCAACCGTTAGTCAATATCGGTTTTAGTCATCAAACCACAGCTCGAAATACGGTTCTTCAATTTCCGCACCTGTTAGTCAATATCGGTTTTAGTCATCAAACCACAGCTACACGAAACTGATTCGGCCCGAGCTGATGGTTAGTCAATATCGGTTTTAGTCATCAAACCACAGCAGCATCTCCCTCTTAGCCTTGGTCTTTTCCGTTAGTCAATATCGGTTTTAGTCATCAAACCACAGCCAGGCTACAATCGCGGCGGCACTTGGTATAGTTAGTCAATATCGGTTTTAGTCATCAAACCACAGCCCATTGACAGGATGGAAGAATTGCATTTCTGTTAGTCAATATCGGTTTTAGTCATCAAACCACAGCCTTGATGGTCAGGTGCTCGATCTTCTTTTCGTTAGTCAATATCGGTTTTAGTCATCAAACCACAGCATCAACGACGCAGCACCCATCGTTCGCATGTTAGTCAATATCGGTTTTAGTCATCAAACCACAGCTTGCGGTTATGACGCTGATGTTTACGGGTTGTTAGTCAATATCGGTTTTAGTCATCAAACCACAGCCGTGAAGCGATACGACTGGCAGTAGCAGGCGTTAGTCAATATCGGTTTTAGTCATCAAACCACAGCTTGGGTTTCTTTGCCCTTGTCCAGGGTGGTGTTAGTCAATATCGGTTTTAGTCATCAAACCACAGCTGGGGTCCAGGATTTAGTTCTTCGCACTTTGTTAGTCAATATCGGTTTTAGTCATCAAACCACAGCACGATCAGCACGTCCGAAACCGAGGATACGGTTAGTCAATATCGGTTTTAGTCATCAAACCACAGCCAACGCTCGATTTTCGTCTTTGCATAGAACGTTAGTCAATATCGGTTTTAGTCATCAAACCACAGCACCGTCTTTGTAGTGATATAGTTGTG
The DNA here is from genome assembly GCA_016713765.1 of Bacteroidota bacterium. NCBI lineage: Bacteria > Pseudomonadati > Bacteroidota > Bacteroidia > Candidatus Pollutiaquabacterales > Candidatus Pollutiaquabacteraceae > Candidatus Pollutiaquabacter > Candidatus Pollutiaquabacter sp. Next base: position 1,267,668 of record JADJON010000001.1, on the reverse strand, counting down.
CTGTGTTAGTCAATATCGGTTTTAGTCATCAAACCACAGCGTTAAATACTTTGGTGAGCCTTATTTCAAAGTTAGTCAATATCGGTTTTAGTCATCAAACCACAGCGGTCGGGGAAGAATAAGTCATAATCTGTCTGTTAGTCAATATCGGTTTTAGTCATCAAACCACAGCGGGTTAATGTGTGTTATCTACTTTCTGAATGTTAGTCAATATCGGTTTTAGTCATCAAACCACAGCGGGCAGGTCGAGGCCGTAATCAAACGAGGCGTTAGTCAATATCGGTTTTAGTCATCAAACCACAGCTCAGAAGCGTTAACTAACGCGGCATACTTGTTAGTCAATATCGGTTTTAGTCATCAAACCACAGCAACCCCGTGTGTATTAACACGGGGTTTATTGTTAGTCAATATCGGTTTTAGTCATCAAACCACAGCGAGCGGATGCATGGTCACGAAAACAACATCGTTAGTCAATATCGGTTTTAGTCATCAAACCACAGCCATGTGTCCCCAATTAACCAGACACACACTGTTAGTCAATATCGGTTTTAGTCATCAAACCACAGCGGGCAGGTCGAGGCCGTAATCGAAGGAGGCGTTAGTCAATATCGGTTTTAGTCATCAAACCACAGCGCTGTTGATGATGTTGATGGAGCTTCCTGTGTTAGTCAATATCGGTTTTAGTCATCAAACCACAGCAATGGGCGTAAGATGGTGATCGTCAGGGCGGTTAGTCAATATCGGTTTTAGTCATCAAACCACAGCCGGGCAAATTCAATTTTATCGTCCGACATGGTTAGTCAATATCGGTTTTAGTCATCAAACCACAGCATGGGGTCGCGATTATTACAGTGAGTACTCGTTAGTCAATATCGGTTTTAGTCATCAAACCACAGCATGTGGCCACCGAGCTTGATGCATTGGGCGTTAGTCAATATCGGTTTTAGTCATCAAACCACAGCAATAGGATCTACCTCGTAATTCTTCCGCCAGTTAGTCAATATCGGTTTTAGTCATCAAACCACAGCACCCAAGCGTTGATGCCTTGCCAGGTCTAGGTTAGTCAATATCGGTTTTAGTCATCAAACCACAGCTCCGCGTCTTTAGCCCTGTCCGGGTAGTGGGTTAGTCAATATCGGTTTTAGTCATCAAACCACAGCCTGCGTGATACGCTCCCAATGCAACGCATTGTTAGTCAATATCGGTTTTAGTCATCAAACCACAGCTGCCGCCTTCTTCCTCTCCTCTTCCAGCTTGTTAGTCAATATCGGTTTTAGTCATCAAACCACAGCGCCTCGCCCGTTGCTTGGATCGCCGCATCGGTTAGTCAATATCGGTTTTAGTCATCAAACCACAGCTCCCGTATGGAGCGGTATCGCAATTGCCCCGTTAGTCAATATCGGTTTTAGTCATCAAACCACAGCTTGGACTTGCCGGTACCACGGCCGGCAATGGTTAGTCAATATCGGTTTTAGTCATCAAACCACAGCTGATCACGCTGTCAAACACTTCACTGAGTTGTTAGTCAATATCGGTTTTAGTCATCAAACCACAGCTCTTCGACCGACATATTGATCTCGCCAATGGTTAGTCAATATCGGTTTTAGTCATCAAACCACAGCATTGTTCTGTTGTTTTGTTTCTTTCTCAATGTTAGTCAATATCGGTTTTAGTCATCAAACCACAGCTGCCTTGGAGAATGGATGCCACGAAGTTGGGTTAGTCAATATCGGTTTTAGTCATCAAACCACAGCAAGAAGGACGTGACGGCATCGGAGCTGACCGTTAGTCAATATCGGTTTTAGTCATCAAACCACAGCCCAGTTCGACGGCGAGCTGGTACTGCTTTGGTTAGTCAATATCGGTTTTAGTCATCAAACCACAGCCAGTTTCGCGATATGTACAACCGCCTACAGGTTAGTCAATATCGGTTTTAGTCATCAAACCACAGCATCTAATGCTTTATATTAAAACTTCGTACCGTTAGTCAATATCGGTTTTAGTCATCAAACCACAGCGCTTCGTAGGTACGTCCCAACGGGGAACGTGTTAGTCAATATCGGTTTTAGTCATCAAACCACAGCGGTGTACTTTTTCATGCGCTTAGTTATTTCGTTAGTCAATATCGGTTTTAGTCATCAAACCACAGCGGTGTTGCTGATCGTGAGGACACGCGCCTTGTTAGTCAATATCGGTTTTAGTCATCAAACCACAGCCGGCCATACTCGGTAGTGAATGTCTCCGGGTTAGTCAATATCGGTTTTAGTCATCAAACCACAGCCGGATGGTAAAGAACGACAAAGGCATTTTCGTTAGTCAATATCGGTTTTAGTCATCAAACCACAGCTGTATATCATGTAAAGCGACATTCGGAACGGTTAGTCAATATCGGTTTTAGTCATCAAACCACAGCGTTGTACGCACGAAGGCTACCGATCCACTGTTAGTCAATATCGGTTTTAGTCATCAAACCACAGCCCGGCGTTGTATGCCGTGATGTTGCGTGTGGTTAGTCAATATCGGTTTTAGTCATCAAACCACAGCCCTGATGAAGCCAATGTTGTTGACCCGGAAGTTAGTCAATATCGGTTTTAGTCATCAAACCACAGCGCTTGCGCCTCCGAAACCCGGAGCTCATTCGTTAGTCAATATCGGTTTTAGTCATCAAACCACAGCATAGGTTTGGTTATAGTATTCGTTTGCCCAGTTAGTCAATATCGGTTTTAGTCATCAAACCACAGCGAGGACGAATTCGCCCGGCATTACCGGGCGTTAGTCAATATCGGTTTTAGTCATCAAACCACAGCATTGGAGGTAGGTTTTAAGTGATGCGAAAAGTTAGTCAATATCGGTTTTAGTCATCAAACCACAGCGCCTGGTTGATGAAGTACCTCAGGTTCCGAGTTAGTCAATATCGGTTTTAGTCATCAAACCACAGCTATCTGGTGCGCCCGGTACATCTGCACAGGGTTAGTCAATATCGGTTTTAGTCATCAAACCACAGCCATAAGTTCACGGACAGTCTGCTGAGCAGGGTTAGTCAATATCGGTTTTAGTCATCAAACCACAGCTACTGCGCCGTACATTCCTACGACCTTACGTTAGTCAATATCGGTTTTAGTCATCAAACCACAGCAAAATCATCCTCTTCATCGTATTCTCGTTGTTAGTCAATATCGGTTTTAGTCATCAAACCACAGCACTGACAACATGCACCATCCAGTACACGAAGTTAGTCAATATCGGTTTTAGTCATCAAACCACAGCGGTGGATGATTTCCCGGCTTTTTGTTCCGCGTTAGTCAATATCGGTTTTAGTCATCAAACCACAGCCCTTGCAGTTGGAGTCGTTTCATCAGACGAGTTAGTCAATATCGGTTTTAGTCATCAAACCACAGCACATAAGCGTTCGCATGTCGGAACGAGGAGTTAGTCAATATCGGTTTTAGTCATCAAACCACAGCTTTGTATTGCAGTTTCACCAAATGGAAATGGTTAGTCAATATCGGTTTTAGTCATCAAACCACAGCTACGAGCCTCCGGTCTACCGGGTATCTCTCGTTAGTCAATATCGGTTTTAGTCATCAAACCACAGCTGGTTACGGTCGTGTGGGTTACTCCGGCCTGTTAGTCAATATCGGCTTTAGTCATCAAACCACAGCAATCGAAAGTTCAATTGGGAATTGATGAAACGTTAATTGAAAAGTAATTTCTACGACGTTATTTGTAAATTGTGCCTGGCCGCAGCTACGAGCAGCGGCCGAAGGTAGATGTCGACTATACCTAGTCGGCATTTGCCATTTTTAAGTAGTTGCTCCACTGCGTTTCCGCATAACTTCTGCTATGAGGTATAGTTATGGCTATAGAAATACTTTCCACTAGTTGACCGAATTTAAAATCCGTCATTAATCATGCCTTTAATTAGATTAGTGTTTGCACATTATTAGTCTAAGCAAATCCTTTTTAGGAGCGGAATTCAGACAGAACACATCAACCATTAAGAAATCGAGGGTAGTAGTTTACTTGAAATCGCTACCATGACATCAGCAGGCGCGCGCTCTTGCTTTACTTCACGGCCCGCTTTCGTTATTTTCATCGTCGAATCTCTCAATACTTCATCACAAAGCCGTTTCATTTCCACGTGCCGGGACCCATCATGATATACGAATCCCGGTTGCTTCACTACATAATACGCCCATTCATCGTTTACATGGATGGCACAGGCGACCACGTAATGGACCATCCATTCTTCGCGGCTGTAGCAGTCATGCCAGATGTACAGGCAACCTGCTGTGCTTGCTATCAATTCCGCTAATGATGACTGATATTTCATACTTGCAAAGATTTTAGGTATGATAATGTAAGGAGAAATCCTGAAATAACGCTTCTCTGCTCTGTGTATTCAAAATTAACTTGAAATCAAATCAAGTCGACTGGTTAGGTTAAAAAATAGCGTCCAAACAACCATACTAAAAACTGAAAATTCAATTTAAATTTGCTCCACGGCCGCAGGTACGCCCAGCGGCCCCGGAAATAGCCGGTACGAAAGTGTCGGCTGTTTCCATTTTAAGCTCGGGGAAATACATAAATACATTTGCATATCTTCGAATCGGTGCGCAGGTACGTCCAGCGGCCCCGGAAATGGCCGATGCGAAAGTGTCGGCTGTTTCCATTTTTGTTAGCCGCAGCAATCATTCTGAATCTTACCTCGCAGCCTGCACCTTGTGCAACATCAAACGCGCGATGTTGCCGGCGCGCTCCTTCGCTTCTTCGGCTTTAGTACCGGCGAATAGGCTATCGACCGTTTGATTGAAAAGCTGCTTCCACGCGTTGAATGCTTCTTCGTCCAGGGTAGCCTTTCGGCTGAGATCAACGTGGGGCAGCATCGGGTTGCCGGAATAGGAATTTTCCCCCAGGAGCAGCGTAGCCCAAAAGGAATACATCTTCGGAAGGTGCGCCGTCCAATCGACCTTCGCCACCTCGTTGAAGATCGGTCCGAGTAATGCGTGCTCGCGTACCTGCCGGTAAAAGGAATCGACGAGCGTGATAACGTCCTGCCGATTGGTAATGTCGTTCATGGATGATGTTCACAGTGCAGGCCACAAGGCCTACCCCGCAAAATTCCCTGGCCTGCTTCGGGCTTGCAATACGAAATCACATTCCGGTACATGATAAAAATGGCCGGGCGATCGCTCGCCCGGCCAGTCTGAACGGTTTAAGGAATTACTGAATTACCAGCCGAACCGGTGTCAATCCGTCGACGCGCAGCAGATACAATCCCGGACTGAACCGCTCCAGTCCGATCTGCACTTGCTTGTCGCCGGAAAGCTCCCGCTGCTCGATCACCTGACCTTGGAGGTCCAGGATCTCCACGCGCTGCATGGACTTCTCGGAACGGATCGAAACGAGATCGCTGGCAGGATTGGGATAGACGATCAACGCGTCCGTTGCTGCAGACACGTAATAACCGGTAGAGGCGCAATCGTTCATTGCACGCGGAGTCGGTGTGGTACCATCGACAAAGGGTCCGGTTCCATCCGCGCAACGGGAAGCGGACAGGTCCTGCGTCTGTTGCTGGTAGAGTATGCTGTCGGCCAGTACGCCCAGCGAATCGGACAACAGGATCGTATCGCCGCTGAGGGTAAGATTGAAATTCGTGTGGTAGTCGATCCAGGTGGTGTTCTGGTCGTCTGCCCAGATCAACAGGTAGCCATTGGCAGGAAGGATCGCCGTCCGCGGGAACTGCCACTTGGTCCGGTTATTCAGGTCGTTGCTCAGGTAAAGGTCACCCAGCCCGAGCGGAACACCGGTTTTGTTCTTCACTTCGATCCAGTCCTTGTACTTTCCTTCTTCGTTCGTGATACCGCTCGAGTTACCGGCCAGGAATTCATTCACCGTGACGTCCGCGCTGGTGGCCATGGTGATCGTGGCAAAGAGCGTGTAGAACTCGTGCTCGGCGCGCTCCGGAGAGAACATGCCGGCGCTCGCATTCTCCGCGTAGAGGTAGTACTCCATCTTGAGCGAATTCACCGGAATCGTTGCGCCATACACCCCATCGCCCGCAGCGCCATCGCCGTGGAGTCCGTCGTCGCTCATGGCCACACGAACGAATACATCGCTATGCTTGTACCGGTAACCCAGGTAAACGGCACTCGAAAGGGCATTGCTGACGGAGGCCGTGATGTTCACCGTGGAACCGTACACCGCCGTAGCAGGATCGGCCGCCACGGCGCTGATAGCCGGCGGAGCAGCGCTGAGTTGCGTCGTTCCACTCAGGTACGTGGTACGCGTATCCATGAGCTCGTACACCCCGCAGGTTCCGCCCGGCCCACCACCTCCTCCACTGACCGTCGTGGTCAGGTTGCTTTGGTATTGGGTATAGGTGTAAAGGAAATTCGGATCGGCCTGCACGGACGAGTCGATGAGCGTGCGCAACTGTCCGATCAGGTTTTTGTAATCCGCATTGGCAAAGTTCTCGTTGTTGAGCGTACGCATGTGCGCCAGGTACATGCGCTTGTACATCGGATCCGACAGCAGGTTCCTGATCAGGGGCCAGTTGGCGTCCGTTTCGTGCAACACGGGTGTGAGGTTCTGCATGGCCGTTACCCCTCCACCGCCGCCGCCGCCACCCGCACCGGTATTCGTGAAGCTGCCGTACGCCATGTTGACGTCCCATACCGTGGGAATCCACCGGCGGTTGTGATCATAGTAGAGGTAGTAATTCTGGCGAAAGCCGCCACTGTAGGAATCCAGGTTGACCAGTACGTTGTTGTAGGCCAGCATCCAGAGCGCACGGTCCACATCGACGAACGTGTGGGCATAGTTAGGATGATTCGTCAGGCTGTCGCAGAAGCGGATGAGATCGCCCCAACCATAGTCGGATTGCAGTTCGTAGTAATTGTAATAGAGCGACGAATCCGTGCCCAGGTAGATCAGGCTGGAACCGGTCCCGCTCATCACGTTGCGCGGGTTGCACTTGAAATACGAGGAGTAAGAGGAATGGTAATGATCCTCGGCAAAGGAGTTGCCGACATCCTCCGAATTCGTGTAGAGGCCCCAGTAGGCTCCGTTCACGTAGACCCTGGCATAGTTACAACGGGGAGCATCCATGTATTGGCGACAGATCGAATACGCGGAAACCTCGCGAACCATCGAAGGATCGGAAAATCCGTTTGCCAGTTTGATGTCTTCGTGACCCTCGTAGTCCTGGTCAATGACCTTGTCGAGTTTGATGTGAAAGGGGTTCTTCACCCGACTGGCGCTGTAGGAACTGTTGCCCTTGTACTTGACACCCGCCTGGGGAAAGTTGACGCCATTGACGTTTACCGAATCGGCTATGATGTAGCCATCGGTGCCGGCAGCCGCGGTGTCCAGTTGATAGTCCCAGTTGGAAGAACCGAAGTAGATACGGACTTCCTGAATGGTGTTGAGGTCGTAAAAGGTGTCTTGTGCTTGCAGGCCGAATGTGAACAGGGCGAACAGGGCGGAGAGGATGGGCGTGATGTTGTGCATAGGGGAAATGGACGACGGCAAGTAACAAAAGTTTAACCTGGCCGGAATAAAAAGACGATGAATCCCGCCGGTTTGTCGGTCAACGCAGGCATTGTCATTCGAATGTCATGGCCTGTGTGAGAATCCGCAGGGGTGGACAACTCGGGCAATCACTTGAAACGCTCGATTTCCAACTTGACTGTTGGGGTCCGAACCATTCAGTATCCGGCACATCAGAAAACAGTTGCCGCGATCAGGAGGATGGTCAGAAAGATCAGGCCGAGAGCAAATAAGAAGAGATTGTCGGCAGCGTTCTCCAGTCGAATGGCCCGGCTTTCCTTCTGACCTATTGAGGGTAGGGAAACTACAACTTTAAAGGCAAATTATGGTAGGATGTTGATGTCTCAAAAAGGCTTTTTTGGAGTCAATTTTTAGAAAAAACGCCTCTTCTTCATAATAAATATGACACCAAATTCATCAATTAAATCTTGCGTCAACGCCAAACTTATGACACGCTTAAAAGTGAATTACAAGCGGTACTCAAAATACTTCTTAAGATTACTAATGGGTTGTTCGAAGAATCGGAATGAAAGGATTGCCAAAACAACCGTAAAAACAAAATGTACGAATGCTTGTCCCAACGCAGAACTCGTCCATTGTAAGTAGTCGATGGTTGCCATTTCTCGGATAAGAAGAATGTCGAGTGTTGGAACTAAATTGTGATAAAGGTATAGTCCATAGCTGATTTGTCCCAAGAACAAAAACAAAGGCCATTCGAGAATCTTTTTAGCCCGACCGGTAGCTCCGAAAGAACAAATTAGAATACAGGTCCAAGCAAAGTAAGCAAACGCCATTGGCACAAGCACACAGATAAAAAGAGCGTTTGCAAAGTGATAACGCAAATACAGAACAATGCTAAGGATAAGGAGAGATGATGAAAGTAGCAACTTTCGTTTTTCGAATAAGCGGTGAGCAACATTTGTATATCGCTGTAACCATGCTAACAAAGCACCGATGCCCAAGTAGTCGACAGAGCTTAGAGAAAACAAGGAGATATCAAACAACGAGTAGTTGAGTGCCCAAAGAATTATTTTTGAAAAAATTCCAGTTACAATCATGGCAAAAAGCATTCCCTTCAAATATTTTTTTGGAGTAAAAAACACAAGAAAAGGAAAGACGATGTAGAATTGTTCTTCTATCGCTAACGACCACATATGACCGGAACCTGGAAGCCAATACTCCAATTGCATCACTCTAAAATTGACCGTGTAGGTTAAAAACCAAACAAGATTATCTTTGACAGAAGGTAATTTTAGAAAATAGAAAATAAAGATTGTCGCATAATAGGTCGGAAAAATTCGAAGTGTTCGTCTAGTATAAAATGTTTTGAACGCATGCATAAGTGCACTTAATTTATCGCCGGCCACCTCAATGCTTTCTTTTTGTTCGAGAAGAATGTTGCCAATTAAATAGCCACTCAACACAAAGAAGAGGAGAACTCCATCACCAAATGGAATGTATTCGGTAAAAGCAAATTGAGAAAACCAATGACTAATCATTACCCCCGCCACCGAAAAAAAGCGCAATGCATCTAATTGCGGATACTTCACTTTTTTTACTTCAGGCAATAGTTTCATAGAAATGCGGAGCGAGATTTCGAAATTTCAGATGCGGAAGGTATTTATGATTAGAGTGGAAAGCAAAATCCGACCGGATCGCCAGGAACGACAGGATGCTGGCGGCCATCAACAGTACCGAGGCTACGACCGTGAATTCGTCGATCAGCGATTGCTCCGAGTAGTTGGCGATCCGGAGGGAAGTCAAGACCACCAGGCAAAAGCCCAGGAGGTTCGACGATGAATTGAGGATGTGCGAGGAGGTGGGAGCTTTCATGTTTTACACGACGAAAATTGATCCTGCGCATGAAGTTGCAGTGACGCACTCAACCGGCGATCGCTTCCGCCACCTTTTCCATCTTCGTGCTGCGGGAACCCTTGATGAGAAACCAGGTCTGTTCGAAGCGTTGCTGGCGCATCCAGGCCGCAGCCTTTTCGGAATCGTCGAAATGCATGCAACTCAGTCGGCCGGCCCAGGTGGCAAAGCGCGCGCCGACCAGGATGATGTTGCTAAAATTCGCAAGGCGCAGTCGCTCCGCCAGCCGCATGTGTTCTTCCTCGGAAGCCTCGCCCAATTCCGCCATTTCGCCGAGGCAGACGACTTTCCGATCTGCCACAATCGCTTCGAAATTCCGGAGCGCGGCTTCCATGCTCGTGGGGTTCGCGTTGTAGGCGTCGAGCACGATGGTGTTGCTGCCGCGGTGGACCAACTGCGACCGGCTGTTGTCCGGTTCGTAAGCCTCGATAGCCGCCCCGATCTGTTCCGCCGAAACGCCGAAGTAATTCCCGATGCAGATCGCGGCCAGTACGTTCTCGAAATTGTATCGACCGACGATCTTCGCTTTGATCTCTCCTGCCACCGTACCATACGTCCAGCGCAAGTGGAGCCCCGGCAATTCGCCCAACAACTCACCCCGGCAGTCGCAATCGGCCGTAGTGCCGTAACGCTGCCGGTGCTCGGCGCCGCGTACGGCGACCATTTCCGTCAGGTGTGGATTGTCGTTGTTCAGGAAAACGAGCTTGCCGTGCGTGCCGATCCATTCGTACAACTCGCCTTTCCCTTTCTTCACGCCTTCGAATCCGCCGAAGCCTTCAAGATGCGCCTTACCCACGTTCGTGATGAGGCCGTAGTCCGGCTCCACGATCTTGCAATACGACGCGATCTCCTGCTGATGATTGGCGCCCATTTCGATGACCGCGAATTCGATTTCATCCGTGATGGACAAGATGGTCAGCGGTACGCCTATGTGATTGTTCAGATTTCCTTTCGTCGCGAGTGTCTTGTACTTCTTCGCGAGTACCGCGCGCACCAGTTCCTTCGTCGTCGTCTTGCCGTTGGAACCGGTAATGGCCAGGAACGGAATACGCAGCTGCCGGCGATGGTGCTGCGCCAGCAATTGCAGGCTGGTCAGCACATCCTCCACCAGCAGACAACGCGGGTCCGTGACCGCGCCGGGCTCATCGACCACCGCAAACGCGGCGCCGGAAGCAAGCGCTTTTGCAGCGAAAGCGTTCCCGTTGAAGTTCGGTCCCTTGAGGGCGAAAAAAAGGCAACCAGGCACAATCGTCCGGGTATCCGTGCAGACAACAGGATGTTGCCGGTAGTACTTGTAGAGTGCTTCGAGCGGGATCGACATTTTGCCAAAAATAACGGGCTTGTAACCCCAAATCGTGCAGGAATCGGTATTTCATCCACGACCCGCTGTAGAGAAGCCTGAAACACGAAAGCTACCGGGTTCAAATTCAAGCCCCGGAAAGGATTCGTAAAACAACTGTAAAATACTGAATTTCAATACTCCAGGAGGCGTTGAGGAGTATAGAAACAAATTACCAACAGGCTACCGGATTCGCCCGAAAAACGCTACTTTTGCGCCTTCAAAACGCAAACCAAACGCATCTCCATAACCATGGCAAACATTGGTAAAATCACCCAGATCATCGGTCCGGTAGTGGACGTGAGCTTCGAAGCCGAAGGCGCGACCCTGCCGAACATCCTCGACGCACTCGAGATCGAACGCCCGGGCGGCGCACTCGTGATGGAAGTGCAGCAGCACATCGGGGAAGACACCGTCCGCGCGATCGCGATGGACTCCACCGACGGTCTGACCCGCGGGACTCCGGTTCGCGCCATGGGCGCCCCGATCCGGATGCCGGCCGGTGATGCCATCAAAGGCCGCCTGTTCAACGTCGTTGGCGATGCCATCGACGGTATCGGTTCCGTTTCCAAAGATGGCGGCGTTCCGATCCACCGCACCCCTCCCCGCTTCGAGGACCTCTCCACCGAATCAGAAGTACTGTTCACCGGTATCAAAGTCATTGATCTCATCGAACCTTACGCCAAAGGCGGTAAGATCGGTCTGTTCGGCGGCGCAGGTGTAGGCAAGACGGTTCTGATCATGGAACTGATCAACAACATCGCCAAGTCGTACTCCGGTCTTTCCGTATTCGCCGGCGTAGGCGAGCGTACCCGTGAAGGAAACGACCTCCTCCGTGAAATGATCGAGTCGGGCGTTATCCGCTACGGTGAAGAGTTCAAGCACAGCATGGAAAAAGGCGGCTGGGACCTCGGCAAAGTGGATCGCACGGAACTCGCTAAATCGCAAGCCACCCTCGTGTTCGGTCAGATGAACGAACCTCCGGGAGCCCGCGCTCGTGTGGCGCTCTCCGGTCTGACCGTTGCTGAATACTTCCGCGACGGCGACGAGAAATCCGGCGGTCGCGATATCCTCTTCTTCATCGACAACATCTTCCGTTTCACCCAGGCCGGTTCCGAAGTATCCGCGCTGCTCGGCCGTATGCCGTCGGCCGTAGGTTACCAGCCGACCCTGGCCACCGAGATGGGTCTCATGCAGGAGCGCATCACCTCCACCAAGCGTGGTTCGATCACTTCGGTACAGGCGGTTTACGTACCGGCCGACGACTTGACCGACCCGGCTCCGGCGACCACCTTCGCTCACCTGGATGCCACCACCGTATTGAACCGTAAGATCGCCGAACTCGGCATCTATCCGGCCGTTGACCCGCTGGATTCAACCTCGCGTATTCTCTCCCCGGCGGTTGTCGGCGCCGAGCACTACAACACCGCCCAGCGCGTGAAGATGCTCCTCCAGCGCTACAAGGAACTGCAGGACATCATCGCGATCCTCGGTATGGATGAATTGTCGGACGACGACAAACTCGTCGTACACCGCGCCCGCCGCGTGCAGCGCTTCCTCTCGCAGCCGTTCAACGTGGCCGAGCAGTTCACCGGTATCAAAGGCGTGATCGTTCCGATCGAAGAGACCATCCGCGGTTTCAACATGATCATGAACGGCGACGTCGACGAATATCCGGAAGCCGCCTTCAACCTCGTCGGCACCATCGACGACGCGATCGCAAAAGGCAAGAAGATCCTCGCCGAAAGCAAGTAATTATCGTTGAACGTTGGAAAGTTGAACGTTGAAAGTTTGGTTACCATCCGGAGCTACTTAAACTTTCAACCTTCAACTTTCAACCTTCAACCTTCAACTAACAGACATGTTTCTCGAAATCATCACCCCCGATAAAAAGGTCTACGCCGGCGAAGTGAGCTCGGTTGCCGTACCCGGCACCAACGGCAGCTTCCAGGTCCTGAAGAACCACGCCCCGATCATCTCCTCCCTGCTCAACGGCAAGGTGAAGGTGAAAGACAAGGAAGGCGAAAAGGTCTTTTCCGTAAAAGGCGGCGTCGTAGAAAACCTCAACAACAAAGTGGTGATCCTCGCCGAGTCGGTCTGATCCGCTGCTTCAAATCTTCAGAAAGCCTTCCCGTTTGGGAGGGCTTTTTTGTTTTCATATTCCGGGCTTCGAATCGGAGGCACACGGACTACACGGATAAGACGGATGCTCACGGGAATATATCCGCGCAAATCCGCAACATCCGCGGTATCCGCGTGCCATCAATTTGTGACCACTTTCGGCAGGCATAGGATTAGTAGCACAGCGTATACCAGAGGACACACAGCGTCCCACAGAGATCGAACTCTGCGCGACTCTGCGTGCCCTCTGCGTGACTCCGTGTAACTAAAAACTACGAAGCAGGCAGGTGAATCAAACATCTCCGCGGGATCCGCGTGCTATCCCTGTTTGACCCTCATCAGATTCCGCGATTCGCCGAAAGTTCCGGGATTTCGTATCTTGACATACCGCTATCAAGCTTTCCCGCATGCCGCTCCGCCTTTTATTCTTGCTCGTGGTGTGTTCCCTTCAGGCCGGGGCTCAGTTCACCGACCGCTACTGGACGTTTGGCGACAGTGCGGCCATTGACTTTAGAAACATCTCCAATCCTGTTCCTGGAGAATCCGTGTTGCGTGCTCGGGGTAATTGCGCAAGCATTTGTGATAGTAGCGGAAACCTGTTGTTTTACGCGGGTGCTCCTTATGTTCCTTATTGGCTTTCGGGGGCCACTATTAAGCAAGGCTATGTAGTGAATAGTTCTCATCAGATGATGGAGAACGGCGATACTATTGTGGGAACAACATTTTATCAGGAAATGGTCATCGTCCCCAATCCTGGTAATTCTAATCAATTTTACCTATTCACGTGTGAGATTATACCCAGCGCAGAGCAGGGTTTCTATTGGAACCTAATCGACTTGAGCTACAACGGCGGCTTGGGAAAAGTGATTCAGAAGAATGTGCAACTTCAGAATTTTCCTGTTAACGATGGACTTGCAGCGGTTAAACATGGGAATGGGCGGGACTGGTGGGTGGTGCACACCAGATGGGAAGCAACAATTGGCCATAATGAGTATTTCATCTATCTCGTTACTTCCGATGGTGTTTTTCCACAACCAGTCCAGAATATTGGTGACTTGTTGATTGAAGGTTTTTTAAGACTGAAGTTTAGTCAGAATGGCGAATTACTGGTTGCGACCGGTTCCAATCATACCATCGACTTATATGATTTTAACCGATGTACAGGTCTGCTTTCTAACTATCGTCAGATTCTATTGAGAACTGAGCCTACACTTGAGTACTTAACCTGGTCAAGTGAGTTTTCTCCGGATAACAACAGGTTATATACAACCTCAATTCCATACGGCAATAATGATACCCTTTCATGTCTCCTACAGTTTGATTTAACAGCGCTTGATATTCGATCAACATTGGACACCATTCAAACTTTTCTTGACCCCTTCATTTGTGGATTTGTAAAGCTGGGACCAGATAGTCAGATTTACCTGTCTCATTTTACAGACTTGAATGATTGCGATTTCTTCTACCTCTACTGCGACACCACCTACTACCCCGAGATCATGAACCTGAGCGTGATCCACCAGCCCAACGAGTTGGGGGCGCTTTGTGATTTCCGGCCGTATAGTTTTTATCTGGGTGGTCACCGCTCTTACCACGGCCTGCCCAACAACCCCAACTACGAGCTGGGGCCGCTGGCGGGGAGTGTGTGCGATACGCTGATCACGAGCGTGAGTCAGGTGCCCGTGTTTGAGCCTGCGCAGTTGAAGCTGTTCTTCCATACCGGCTGGCGGCAGTTGTTTGTGAACGGGCAGCAGCTCAAGGGCAAGCAGGGCAGTCTCTCGCTCTACTCGGTCACCGGCCAACTCCTCCGCCGCGAGGAGATCAGCATCCAGCCGCCCTACTACACCCGCCAATGGGACCTCAGCGGCACGGCCGCCGGGGTCTACATCGTGGTCCTGGAAACGGAGAAGGAACAGGTGAGTGGACGGGTGGTGGTGGAGTGAGGCTGTTGCCTGTGTGCTTCGTGGTTTTTGGCACACGGAGTACACGGATATCACGGATGCTCGCGGAAATATCCGTGTCATCCGTGTGCTAAAGATTCGACGTACGCTGCCCCTGCACATGCCTCCCCCAATTCAGGGTTCCGAAAAAATCACTATCCTTGTTACCCACACAACCCAACTTCAGGACATGAAAAAGATCACCTACCTCGTACTCCTGCTGGCCGGCGCATTGCTGGCCTCCTGCTCCCGCCAGGAAGAAACGCAGCCGGGAACCTCCACCGACGGTCTCGTCCTGCGG
The DNA here is from genome assembly GCA_016713765.1 of Bacteroidota bacterium. Taxonomy (NCBI): domain Bacteria; kingdom Pseudomonadati; phylum Bacteroidota; class Bacteroidia; order Candidatus Pollutiaquabacterales; family Candidatus Pollutiaquabacteraceae; genus Candidatus Pollutiaquabacter; species Candidatus Pollutiaquabacter sp. The sequence continues at coordinate 1,252,544 of JADJON010000001.1, read as the reverse complement.
ATGAAACAGCACCCGCAACAGGCCCCGACCGAAGCAGCCTACACCCGCGCCCAGACCGACGAAAAGGTCGTGGAGATCCTCAACCGGCAGAACGATTTCAACTGGGAATGGGCCGACCTCCGCACACTCTGGAGCGCCGCCCAGGTGACCGGCGAAGTGGCCGTGGGTTACAAACCGCTCTCGGTAAACGACGTGGACCCGATCATCCACAAGATCAACATCCACTCCGCCGAATGGAAAGCGGTGCACGACGCGCTCATCGAACGCGTGCTGCAGCAACTCAACAGCACCGGCACGAAGACCTACACCCGCGACGAGATCGTCGCCGAGGATGATCCGGTTCTGCCGCTGATGATCCTGCGCGTCACCGACAAAACCGCGCTCACCCTGCTGCGGAACATCGAGAACGTCCGCTACCTCGAGCCGTACGGCTACTGGCCGCAGAACATGACGATGCGCTCCATGTCCTCCTCCGGCTGCAGCAGCTCCACCGAGCCGCTCAACAGCGCCGACTGGACCACGATCACGCCCGGTTGTCGTCTCCCCTGGAACTACAACAACATGAACATCCCCACCGCCTGGAACACCGCCGAAGGACAAGGCATCCAGATCGGTGTAATCGATGCCGGCCTCAGCTCCTCGCAGGCCCTGATGGGCGCGCAGTTCAACGACGGCATGAGCAACGTCGGCCGTACCGTCACCGTCGATTATACCCGCGGCAACAGCGCCTACACAAGCTGCTCCCACGGCACCTCGATGGCCTCCACCGCCGCAGGTCCGCGCAACGCGCAAAACGCGACGACCGGTGTCGCTTACAAATCCAGCCTCCACTTCATCCGCTCCTGCGACGACGTCGTGCTCGATGCTTCCGCCGAACTTTCCGGTACGAAGAACGCCCTCATCCGCATGGGCGACATGCCCGGCATCCGCGTCATCAGCATGTCGATCGGTACGCCCTTCGGCAGCGGTGTGCTCAAAGACGGCGTGAACTATGCCAACGGAAAAGGCAAACTCATCTTCGCCGCGGCCGGCACTTCGTTCTCCTGGACGAGCTGGTGGGGCGTGATCTACCCGGCAGCCTACTCCGCCTGCGTAGCGGTCACCGGCGTGAAAGAAAGCGGTTCCACCTGCGCCACCTGCCACGACGGCAGCCAGGTACGCTTCACCGTACCCATGGAACGCACAGCCAACAGCAACCGCAACTCGCTTGCGCTGATGCCCAACGGTACGACACCGGCCTACATCGGCGGCAGCTCGGTAGCGACCTCTACGGCAGCGGGTGTCGCTGCGCTGGTGTGGTCCGCGAAACCAACCCTCACCTCCGCCCAAGTCCTCGACATCATGACCCGCACCGCGCAATTCTACCCGTCACGCAACTCGACGAAAGGATTCGGCAATATCAATGCAGCGGCGGCGGTGACGCTCGCCACGACGTATTGACGGTTAAAACTGGTAACTAGTAACTAGTAACTAGTAATTAGTAACTAGTAATTTGTGATTAGTGATAAGTTTCCAGTTCTAATTACTAATTACCAATTACCAATTACAATCACCTCTTCCACCCACGGGAGACGCTCCATGTAGCGTCTCCCGTTTTTTTATCCGGAATATTCCCGTTGCAGGCCTTTTGAAATTTTCCCGTGAATGTCTCAAATTGACTCGCTACAGGTATGTTCTTTTCATCCGTCGCTTCTCGCATCTCGCACCCAACCTTCGTCCCTCGCATCTCGTCCCTCGTCCCTCCGCGAAGCGGACACGTTGATCACTTCGTTGAACCGTCTCCTCCCGCTGTCCGCTCGCGGGAGCTCGCTGCCATCGGGGCTATTTACGGGCGACGAGCTTCGTCAGAAGAAAAATAAAAAAACGCCGTTGGCTAGGATACCGGGACCCCTAAAGGGGTCCGGGGCGGTGGTTCAAAACTTCCGGCAGTAGATTAAACGCATGGGACATTGAATCACCATCGATGTTTCATGACAACCTGTGGACATATGAATCACCTTCCCCCAAAAAAAATGATGACACGCCGCTAGGATACCGGGACCCCTAAAGGGGTCCGGGGCGGTGGTTCAAAACTTCCGGCAGTAGATTAAACGCATGGGACATTGAATCACCATCGATGTTTCATGACAACCTGTGGACATATGAATTACCTCCCCCCCCAAAAAAAAATGATGACACGCCTCTAGGATACCGGGACCCCTAAAGGGGTCCGGGCCGGTGGTATACGACGAACGGTGTGACCTGAATCGAATTGAATGTTCTACAACGAATGATGGCTCATGACTAGCTGCTAGAATAAAATTCACCTCCCCCCACAAACTAAAATGATGACACGGTGCCAGGATAATGGGACCCCTAAAGGGGGCCGGGCCGATGGTTTGCAACGAACGGTGTGACCTTGCTCGAATGGATTATTCTACAACGAACGTTGGCTCATGACTAGCTGCTGGAATAAAATTCACCTCCCCCCACAAACTAAAATGATGACACGGGGCTAGGATTATGGGACCCCTAAAGGGGTCCGGGCCGATGGTTTGCAACGAACGGTGTGACCTTGCTCGAATGGATTATTCTACAACGAACGTTGGCTCATGACTAGCTGCTGGAATAAAATTCACCTCCCCCCACAAACTAAAATGATGACACGGGGCTAGGATTATGGGACCCCTAAAGGGGTCCGGGCCGATGGTTTGCAACGAACGGTGTGACCTTGCTCGAATGGATTATTCTACAACGAACGTTGGCTCATGACTAGCTGCTGGAATAAAATTCACCTCCCCCCACAAACTAAAATGATGACACGGGGCTAGGATAATGGGACCCCTAAAGGGGGCCGGGCCGATGGTTTGCAACGAACGGTGTGACCTTGCTCGAATGGATTATTCTACAACGAACGTTGGCTCATGACTAGCTGCTGGAATAAAATTCACCTCCCCCCACAACTAAAAGGTTGACACGGGGCCAGGATAATGGGACCCCGACGGGATCCTGCCGTGAGGAACCTATCGCGGTAAATGGATACGAACTGGTGGCAACAATGCCTCTGGTGATTATTCCATGCATCTCGCATCCCCCCTCCGCTACGATCACCCATTCTCCCTGATTTACGCCCCCCCATTTCACCAAAATCATCGCTACCGGCTAGGATAATTGGACCCCTACGGGGTCCTGCCGTGAGGAACCAATCGCGGTAAATGGATACGAACTGGTGGTAACAATGCCTCTGGTGATTATTCCATGCATCTCCTCGCATCTCGCTCCTCGCAACTCGTCCCTTTTTCTCCTCCTCGCAACTCGAATCTTTTTCCTCGTCCCTTTTTCTCCTCCTCGCGCCTCGCAACTCGAACCTTCTTCTCGTCCCTCGCCCCTCGTCCCTCGTCCCTAAAAAAAGAAACCCGCTCCAACGAAGGAACGGGTGTCTCAAAAACGGGGCGCAGCGATTCTTAGTAACGGTAGTGGTCAGACTTGAACGGTCCGGTGCGCAGCACGCCGATGTACTTGGCCTGCTCGTCGGAGAGTTCGTCGATTTCTACGCCGATCTTCTGGAGGTGCAGACGTGCCACTTTCTCGTCGAGGTGCTTGGGCAGCGTGTACACTTTGTTCTCGTACTCGTGGTGACGGGTCCACAATTCGATCTGCGCGAGAGTCTGGTTCGTGAAGGAGTTGGACATCACGAAAGACGGGTGACCCATGGCGCAACCGAGGTTCACCAGACGGCCTTCAGCCAGGACGATGATGTCCTTGCCGTCGAGGGTGTACTTGTCGACCTGCGGCTTGATGGTGTCCTTGGTGTTACCGTAGTGCTTGTTCAACCAGGCCATGTCGATCTCGTTGTCGAAGTGACCGATGTTGCACACCACCGCGTTATGCTTCATCGCCTTGAAGTGGCGATCGGTGATGATGTTGAAGTTACCAGTGGCGGTGACGATGATGTCGGCTTCTTTGATTGCCTGATCCATCTTCTTCACTTCGTAGCCTTCCATGGCAGCCTGCAGGGCGCAGATCGGGTCGATCTCGGTCACGATCACGCGGACTTTGGAGTCGCGCAGCGATTCGGCCGAACCTTTGCCAACGTCGCCGAAGCCGGCAACGACGGCAACTTTACCGGCCATCATCAGATCGGTCGCGCGACGGATCGCGTCGACGAGCGACTCGCGGCAGCCGTATTTGTTGTCGAACTTCGACTTGGTCACGGAATCGTTCACGTTGATCGCGGGAATCGGCAAGGTGCCGTTCTTCATGCGCTCGTGGAGACGGAGAACACCGGTGGTGGTCTCTTCCGACAAGCCCTTGATGCCGGTGATCAGCTCGGGGTATTTGTCGAATACCATGTTGGTCAGGTCACCGCCGTCGTCGAGGATCATGTTGAGCGGCTTGCGGTCTTCACCGAAGAACAGCGTCTGCTCGATGCACCAGTCGAATTCTTCCGCGTTCATGCCTTTCCAGGCATAGACCGAAATACCGGCTGCGGCAATGGCTGCGGCAGCGTGGTCCTGGGTGGAGAAAATGTTGCAGGACGACCAGGTCACTTCCGCGCCGAGTTCAACCAGCGTTTCGATGAGCACAGCCGTTTGAATCGTCATGTGCAGGCATCCGGCAATCCGGGCACCCTTGAGCGGCTTCTGAGCGCCGTACTCGGCACGCAATGCCATGAGGCCCGGCATTTCAGCTTCGGCCAGTTTGATCTCCTTGCGGCCCCATTCGGCCAGGGAAATGTCCTTTACCTTGTATTTCACGAATTTCTCGACAGTGGAGGTGTTTGCCATATGGTTTTGAAGTGACTTAGTTTGCTGAATTTCAGGCTGCAAAGATACGATTTTACCGGCTTATTCCCCAACCGAAAATCAGGGATTTTCTGCTAAAACCGGGCTCAGGAAGTATCTTGCAGGACAAACAGCGAGGAATGCCAATTGTTTTCCGATACGGCAACGATGATGCTGCGCTTTCCGGGGCTGTCTGGCAGTGTACCGAATCGACAGAGGCCCTCGGCGAATCCCTTTCGTTGAGTCCCGAGTCTCGTGCGCTCCTGGCATCCTTCCGCAGCGAAAGACGCCGGCGGGAATGGCTGACCGTTCGCCGGCTGCTCAACGAACTGCATCCCGATCAGCCCGCCCCCGAGATCCTGTATTCCGGAAACGGACGCCCTTCGCTTTCCGATGGCAGCCACATTTCCATTTCTCATTCGGAACACTATGTAACCCTTTGCTGGTCGCGCAGCCATCGGCTGGGTTGCGATCTTGAATCCATCCGTCCGCAGATCAATCGCCTTGCCGGCAAATTTGTCGGGAGCCAAGAGCGTGAATTCCTCGGCGAACACCCTTCGCTCGAAGCGCTGCACCTCGTTTGGGGCGCGAAGGAATCGCTTTTTAAACTGTATGGATCAGGCGGTGTGGATTTTCGAAAAGAGCTCGAAGTATCCAGCTTCCTGATCGGAGAATCGGGAACACTACGGGCAGCGATTCGAAAGACAGACTTCAATCTGGACACGTTGATCCACTATCGCTTTTTCGACGACATGCTCCTGGTTTATACCGCCCATCCGGCATGACAGTAAGTGTTTTCGTACTTTAGCCAGAGCGTATGGAACAACGGATCCTCGAATTGCTCAAACGTGCCCGGCGGGAAAACCGGAAATTGTTCGCCGTCCTGGTGGATCCCGATAAGTCGGACGAACGAAGCCTCGATGTACTGACGAAAACCGGCAAGGAAGCCGGTATCGATCTCTTCCTGGTCGGCAGCAGCATCCTGCGCGACGACCGCTTCGATTCCACCCTCCTCCGGCTGAAACAGCAGGCGCATTGCCCGGTGATCATCTTTCCAGGCAACGCGATGCAGGTAAGCGAACATGCCGACGGGATCTTACTGCTCAGCCTGATCAGCGGTCGTAATGCCGACCTGCTCATCGGACAACATGTCCTCGCTGCGCCCTTCCTGCGAAACAGCGGAATAGAAATCATCCCCACCGCTTACCTGCTCATCGACAGCGGCGCTCCGACCTCGGTCAGCTATATGAGTCAGACGCTGCCCATCCCGCACGACAAAGACGATATCGCCTCCTGTACAGCATTGGCCGGCGAGCAACTCGGTTTGCAGGTATTGTATTTGGATGCCGGCAGCGGTGCCCGACACCCGGTCAGCGCCCGCATGATCCGCAACGTTCGCCAAGTGACGAACATACCGCTCGTCATCGGTGGTGGTATTCGTACACCCGAAAAAGCAGCCGAACTCGCGCAAGCCGGAGCCGATATGATCGTCGTTGGTAACTCCCTCGAAACCGATCCCGGGATGTTGCAGGAACTCGCGGATGCGGTACACCTGACGGTGCGTTAGAAGTTTCGGGTTCCGGGTTCCGGGTTTCGGGTTTCGGGTTTCGGGTTCGAGTTCCGATTTAAAAGAGTACGATGAATGAAATGTTATCCTGAGCAGATAGAGCTTTCAGAATTTAGGGAATTGACAGAAATAACCGGAAACTGGAAACCGGAAACTGGAAACCGGAAACCGGAAACGCGGACCTATTTCCCCTCCCTTACTCGCCTACCGCATCTTTCCGTGCAAACTGCCGGATCGAGTTGGCGTTGGCGTTGAATTTTAGTTTGAAGCGGCGACTGAAGTAGGCAGGATCTTTGAATCCTACGCGGTGGGCGATCTCCTGGATGTTGTCGGGTTGTGTTCGCAGGAGTTGCATCGCTCGCTCGAGGCGTTGGTTCTCGATATAGTCCTGGAGATTCTGGCCCGTCAGGGATTTGAAAAACTGTCCGACGTAGTCTTCGCTGACATACGCGATATTCGCGATTACCTTGTTGGAGAGGTCCTTTTCCAGGTTGCCCTGAATGTATTTTACGATGTCGACCAGACGGCGGTCGGCGAGAAACTCCAGCCGCTCCACATACGGACGAAACCTCGCCTGCGAGTCGATGTACCGGCACAGGTGAATGATGATCTCCTCCATGTAGTTGGAGATGATCTTATCCCGTCCCAGTTTGTTCTGCTCCTGCTCCTGCGTGATGTAGCGGATCAGATGGCCGAATTCCAGATCGGCCGGCATGGGAATGGCCGGCAGTTGCAGGATCTCGAAGAACGGAATGGCATTGTAGAGGAGGACTTCAAACGATATCTCCGTGTACAACTCTTTTAGCTGGGAAAAGTCTTCCGAGCACGATACATCCCGAAGAAATTCTTCACGCGGATGTGCACCTGCGAATCCCTCAGGACCGATGACGGTCTGTCGTCCCGAACCGAACCTCAACTGATGTTGTTGTCCGGCAGGGAAGAAATAGAAATCACCCGGCGAAACGGGAACAGCATGTGGACCCACCGACAGGTGGCCCTTGTTCAACATGTAAATTACATTGTGCTGTTCCATCCTACCCTGGAAGGCGAACGGATGAATCACTTCGCGAAAGGCAGACCCGAGAAAACGGATCTGAAGAGAGTCAATAAACTTGTTTAGCAGCGACATAATACCCCCCAAATTTGAAAGCGGTTGCTCGCTACAAACAACCTCCCCCGAATTAGCAGTACCGAAAGTTAGCCATTTCATCTTGGTATTATCCAAGTCTGGTACGGATAAATTCAATTGATAAGGCGCAAGATTTTCCTGAATTCAAGCCGAATTTCAATTTTGACACCCTCCTGACAAAATCAGGGCTCCATAACCGTCAAAATTCGCCCTTCACTCGAATTACTCATCTTTGCAGGGTGCAGGAAATAGTCAGCATGTTCAACCAGCAAATGACCTGGCTGGAATTTGCAGGAATGTTAACCGGTCTGGCCGGAGTATGGCTCACCGTTCGCGCATCGGTGTGGTGCTTTCCGACAGGCATCCTGTGCGTTTCGATCTACGCGTATATTTTTTTTCACCCCACTGTCCGGTTATATGCCGACGGTATCCTGCAGTTGATCTTCCTACCGTTGCAAACCATCGGCTGGATAAACTGGAGGACAAGGAGGGAAACGACCACCCGGATCACCAGAACGCCGCGCAAGGAATGGGGCATACTCTTCCTGGTTTTTCTCGCGGGCTGGTTCTTTCTCTCTTCCATGCTGCATCGTTACACCAATGCTTATCTACCCTGGCTGGACGGTGCGCTGACAACACTTTCACTGATCGCCCAGTGGCAGATCGCACGAAAACAACTGGAGAACTGGCTCCTTTGGATCTTCGTCGACATCCTGTATATTCCCTTGTATTTCTCCCGTGACTTGCCCCTGACCGCCTTCTTATACCTGATCTTCCTGTTCATGGCTATCGCCGGTTATCGCGCCTGGAGAAAACAACTCGCTTCCGATGCCTGAACATCCGATCGTACGCATAGCCTTGCTCGGTCCCGAATCGACGGGGAAGTCCACCTTGGCCGAACGGCTGGCGGAACAATATCAAACGGTCTGGGTACCGGAGTTCGCGCGCACCTACCTCGCAACACTCGATCATCCCTACACAGCAGCGGATGTGTTGCATTGTTTCCGGGAACAAGTCGCGGCAGAAGAAAGCGCTACGGCTGCTGCCAGCCGGTTGTTGTTTTGCGATACGGAGATCATCAACTTCCGTGTCTGGTTGATCTACCGCTTCGGCCATTGCCCTTCGTTCGTATCCGACGCCTGGACCCATCGTTACGATTTCTACCTCCTCACCTATCCCGATATCGCTTTCGAACCGGATCCCTTACGGGAACATCCGGGGCGTCGCCTCTTCTTCTTTGACTGGTACCGGCGTGAACTGGAAATGCGCGGAGCGAACTACTCCGTGATAAAAGGCGAAGGTGAAGCGCGAATCCGAAACGCGAAACTCGCGCTGGATCAATTTCTTGCTGCGCGGGCTCAGTAGCGGAAAACGTAACGAAGGGAAACCCCGAAGTCGATCCATTCCGGACCGGGGTTCAGGAACTCGAAAAAAGGCGTCGCGTCGATACCGATGGTCAGCGGCACTACCTTGCGCACCTGGTATTCGATCTGGATCGTAGCGTCGACACCCACGGATACAACATCCTTCTCGTAGTAATCGGCCTCATCTCCGTTTCGCTTGTAATATCCCTGCGGATCAAAGGGGAAATAGCCGGCATGCGCTCCTCCGCCGACAATGAAATCGAGCGGCAACTGAACGATCGGCAATTTGAACGGGATCTGCTTGATCACAAAACCCTTTGCCGTATAACCGCCGGAGGCGATGTTGGTATAGTACGCGTCGATCTGGTAGCCGATGGCATTGTTCGTATTCGCGAAGTATTTAAAGGTGACCCCCGTATTGAATTTACCGGCCCGTCCACCAATGGCCGCATAATACAACTGCGCACTGGCGAACTGGGCGCTCAAACAACCGAAGAGGAATACGATCAGATATTTTTTCATGCCAAGACGAAAATAGCGAATTAGTCTGTATCCGGTGCTATCGTATTCTTGCTACCTTTGTCCTCATCACTGGGGTGCCCCCTGATCCACGGGGGCTGAGATCATACCCATCGAACCTGAACAGGGTAATGCCTGCGAAGGGAGGTAGGTAAACAATGCGGGCGCGCATTCGCCCCGGTCTGCGCGTTGTTGTTTAACCTAAACGATCAAAAACATGCTTATTGGAACGTGCCGCGTGAACAGGTTTCGGCGGCTGTTGACTTTCGTACTCCTGCTCGTATCGGCGCAGGGAACAGCTCAGGGTGTCTTATCCGGCACCTTAGTGGATGCCGTTACCAAAGAACCAGTGATCGGCGCACTGGTTCGGGTCGACGGCTCCTTTACGGCTACCATCAGCGACCTCCATGGAGGATTTCGCTTTTCGCAACTACCCGCGGCGACCATCGCGCTCTCGGTGACGCACCTCAGCTATAACGATCTTCACGTGACGGCCACCGTTCCGAAAGAGAACCTGCAACTGTTGCTGGAACCCAGGACCATCCTGTCGGATGAAGTCACGGTGACCGCAACCCGGGCCGATAACAAATCGGCGATGACCTACACCAGTGTTACGAAGGAAGACCTGCAATCGCTCAACCTGGGTCAGGACCTACCGATCCTGTTGAACTACCTGCCTTCCGTCGTCACCACCTCCGATGCGGGAGCTGGCGTCGGCTACACCGGCATCCGCATCCGGGGCAGCGATGCCACCCGCGTAAATGTGACGATCAACGGCGTACCGGTCAATGACGCGGAATCTCATCAGGTCTATTGGGTCGACTTGCCCGATATCGCTTCGTCCGTTGACAACCTCCAGGTGCAACGCGGCATCGGGACATCCACCAACGGAGCCGGCGCCTTTGGCGGGAGTATCAACATTCGCAGCGACGCGACCAGCCCGGAGGCCTTCGGTGAGATCAACAGCTCCTATGGTTCGTTCAACACCTGGAAAAACACCCTTCGGTTCGGAACCGGATTGTTGCAGGGGAAATTCGGGCTGGAAGGCCGGCTGTCAAGGATCACGTCGGACGGTTTCATCGAGCGGGCCAGCAGCGACCTGCGTTCCTACTACCTCAGCGGCGGCTACTTTGGAAAAAACCAGTCGCTTCGCTTCGTACTGTTCTCCGGGAAAGAGCAGACCTACCAGGCCTGGTACGGAGTACCGGAAGATTCAGTGGCAACCAACCGGCAATTCAATCCGGCCGGACTCTACTTAGGACAAGACGGACAAGCCCGTTACTACGACAACCAGACCGACAACTACCAGCAGGATTATTACCAGGCCATTTACAATCGTACACTGGGTAAATACTGGACATTGAACGGTGTCCTGCATTACACGAAAGGCCGCGGCTACTATGAAGAGTATCGACCGATGGATGCGTACTCAGATTACGGGCTCACGGATCTGGCGATCGGTGACAGCGTGATCACGGCAACGGACCTTGTCCGGCAGCGGTGGCTGGACAATGACTTCTACGGCCTCACCGCGTCCGCCAATTACCTGTACGATCGCTGGGACCTGCGGTTGGGCGGAAGCCTGTATCGCTTCGAAGGCTTACACTTCGGAGAACTCACCTGGGCGCAATTATTGGGCAACGTGCCCACGCCGTATCGCTACTACGAGAACAGCGCGGAGAAGAACGACCGGAACATGTTCCTGAAAGCGCATTACACCCTGAGCCCCGGACTTTACCTGATGGGCGATCTGCAATTCCGCACGGTGGATTACACGTTTGAAGGACCCGACCGTATGGGCAACCGGCTTCCACAAACTGTCAACTTCAACTTCTTCAATCCGAAGGCCGGCATCACCTACGAGTGGAATGCACGGCACCGTGTATACTTTTCTTTTGCGCGCGGGAGCAAGGAACCGGTGCGCGACGACTTCGTCGATTCTTCACCGGAGAGTCGCCCGAATGCCGAACGCATGACCGACTTTGAAGTAGGTTACCATTTCAACGCGCGAGCTGTTCGCCTTTCCGTCAATGCCTACCTGATGGACTACACCGACCAACTGATCCTGACGGGAAAGATCAACGATGTGGGTGAATACACCCGGCAGAATGTTCGCGACAGCTACCGGGCCGGCATCGAATCGGAACTCGCCTGTCACCTGACCCCCAGGTGGGTGTTGGCCGGCAATCTGTCCATCAGCCGCAACCGCATCCGGGAATTCAACGAGTACATCGACGATTACGACCAGGGCGGGCAACAGGTGAACACCTACCGGGATGTTCCGATCGCTTTTTCACCCGAAGTAATCGCGGCACTGCAACTCATCTTCAAACCTGCCAAAGGCCTCAGCCTGACGGCGGCGAATAAATACGTCGGGCAACAATACCTCGACAATACCGCCAACAATGACCGTAGCCTGGATGCATTCCTGGTCACCGATCTACGGGCCGAATACCGGTTCTCGATAAAATCGATCAGGGACATCAGCTTCCGCTGGGCGGTCTACAACCTCTTCAATCGGGAGTATGCCCCGAATGGTTATACGTATTCGTACATCTACGGCGGGCAGACCACAACCGAGAATTTCTATTATCCACAGGCGGGGATTAATGGGGCGATTGGTGTTTCGGTTCGATTTTGAACCAGTGGGAGATGGGAATTGCAAGTTGAAGGTTGAAGGTTGAAGGTTGAAGGTTGAATTCATCGGAAATAGGTTGACTCGTCGATTGGTCTACCGCTAACGTTCAACCTTCAACTTTCAATACTCAACTAAAAACGGCGGGGATACGCACACGAATTGCATCCTACTTGCAATTACAACTCGGCGACATATTCACCTTCGCCGATTTCACGACCAGTTGGTCGATGCGTGTCTGTTGTTCCTGCGTGAGCAGGATGCCGCGCAACTCCAGCAACTTCAGGTTCTGAAGTCTGGAGATTTCGTCGGGCACATCTTCCAACTCGTTGTCCCACAATTCGAGTACTTCCAGCTGCTCAAGATCGCCGATCGTCTCCGGTAGTCGCACGATCTGGTTTCGGTTGAGCCCGAGAAAAATCAACTGACGCAGGCGACCGACCTCACGCGGCAGTTCCGACAATTGGTTGTTGGACAAATTGAGCCGCTCCAGAAAAACGAGATTTCCGATTTCAGCAGGCAGGGAATCGATCCGGTTGCGACTCAGATCCAGTTCCCGAAGATTGGTGAACGAAAAAATCTCCGACGGAATGGAATCCAGTCGTTGTTTTGACAAGTTCAGCCGGAATACCCGTTCCGGGTAAAGCCGGGCTTCCTGCATGCTCCGGTAGATGTAATTCGAGTCGTTGACCAACGCAGAGGACTGTGCAGAGGCCGACGAAGATCCGAACAGAGCGGATAGCAGGAAGAGGCAGGCGAACAGGGTCCGCATCACAGGATAAACGTCAGGAAAGCAGTTTTGTTGCATCCAAACGGTCCTGTTCCAATTGCCGGCGCAGGGCATCCAGATCGGGCAGGTTTCGGTCTTCGCGAATTCGGGCATGAAACCAAATTCGAAGGCTTTTACCGTAAATGTTCTCGTCAAAATCGAAGAGGTTGACTTCAATGCTCCGGGTCTTTCCCTGCACCACCGGACGATTCCCGATGTACAGCATTCCATTGAGCCTGCGCCCGGCGTAGTCGGCTCGTACCGCATAGATACCCTCCGCCGGTATCAACTGATACGGGGCTTCGATGCGCAGATTTGCAGTGGGAAAGCCAATGCTTCGTCCGATGTGGTCGCCCTCGACGACAGTTCCCGAAAAAGAAAACGGATGTCCGAGCAGTTCGGCAGCACCGGCCACATCCCCCTCGAGCAACGACTTGCGGATCTTGGTCGAGCTGACTGCCATTTCGTTGACCAACGCGGCTGGTATTTCCTCCAGCTGAAAGCCATAGACCGGTGCCATGACTTCCAGATCCTTGTACGAACCCTCCCGGTTGCGTCCGAACCGGTGATCATAGCCGATCACCAGCGTCGAGGTTCCTATGGCATTTACCAGAACGTCCCGCACAAATTCCGTGGCGGAAATGCGGGAAAATTCCTTGCTGAACGGCTGAACGATCAGGTGATCGATCCCTGCTTCACGCAGCAGTCGTTCACGTTCTTCGATGGTCGTGATCAGTTTGAGGCTATCGTCATCCGGTTGAAGGACGGTTCTGGGGTGCGGAAAAAAAGTCAAAACCACCGTCTCCCCACCGTCGCGCGCCGCCAGCTCACGCATTCGGCGAATGATGTGCTGATGCCCGGCATGGACCCCGTCGAAGGTGCCGATGGTGACCACGGCTTTTTCCAGGCGGGAGAACTGATCGAGCGATGAATAGACTTTCACGGATTACGGTTGGGCTGCAAAAATAACATTCGCCGGCGACCCGCACGGAATCATTGGAGATGCGTCTCAGGATGCGTACGTTTGCGGCCGTTTAACACCAATTCTACACGATTATGAGCGGTAACAAGATAACCATGGCCGGCGGTAAGCTGCAGGTGCCTTCGGATCCCATCATTCCCTTTATTGAAGGCGACGGCACGGGCCCGGACATCTGGCGCTCGTCCGTGCGCGTACTCGACGCGGCTGTGGAGAAAGCCTATCAGGGCAAGAAAAAGATTGTTTGGAAAGAAGTCCTGGCCGGTGAAAAGGCGTTCAATCAGACCGGGAACTGGCTCCCCGACGAAACACTGGCTGCGTTCAAGGAATACCTGGTCGGCATCAAGGGCCCGCTGACCACCCCCGTCGGCGGCGGCATCCGGTCGCTCAACGTGGCGCTTCGCCAGATCCTTGACCTTTACGTGTGCCTCCGCCCTGTTCGTTGGTTCGAAGGCGTACCGTCACCCGTCAAGAACCCTGGCGCGGTGGACATGGTCATCTTCCGCGAAAACACCGAAGACATCTACGCGGGTATCGAATTCGTTGCCGGCTCACCGGAAGCGAAAAAAGTGCTCGACTTCTTGGCGAAAGAATTCCCGAAAGAGTTCAACAAGATCCGCTTCGGAGCTGAAGAAAAAGGCGCGGAATATCTGCGCATGGCAGGTTCGAATGATTCAGCCGAAGTGAATGTAGGCCTGGGCCTGAAAGCCGTTTCCAGGATCGGCTCCGAACGACTCATCGGCAGCGCGATCGACTACGCGATCCGGCACAAGCGGAAGTCGGTGACGATCGTTCACAAAGGGAATATCATGAAGTTCACCGAAGGCGCTTTCCGCGATTGGGGTTATGCACTTGCCGAGAAAAAGTACGGCGATAAGGTTTACACCTGGTCGCAATGGGAGCGCACGAAGAAAGAGAAAGGCGAAGCAGCCGCTAATGACGAACAGAAAGCCGCGCTGGCTTCCGGCCGTGTATTGGTGAAGGACGCGATCGCAGACATCACCCTGCAGCAGGTCCTGACGAGACCGGAAGACTTTGACGTCATCGCGACCCTGAACCTGAACGGCGACTACCTGAGCGATGCGCTCGCCGCACAAGTGGGCGGTATCGGCATCGCCCCGGGCGCGAACATCAATTATGTTACCGGCCACGCCATCTTCGAAGCTACCCATGGAACCGCGCCCAAGTATGCCAACCAGGACAAAGTGAACCCCGGTTCCGTGATCCTCTCGGGTGCCATGATGCTGGAGCACCTCGGCTGGATCGAAGCGGCCAACCTGATCTATTCCGGTATGGAGAAGAGTATCGGCGCAAAACGCGTCACGTATGATTTCGAACGTCTCATGCAGGGATCAACCCTGTTGAAGTGTTCGGAGTTCGGCGACGAGATCATCCGGAACATGTAAACGAACTTTTTCTCAACGCAACCCCTGCCGGTCGAATCGTACCCGCAGGGGTTGTTCATTTTCACCCCGATCCGGCCGCTGCCGTACCCCCTCAATGATTACCTTTGGCCGACCTCGACTATGACCCTGATCGGAGCGCTCATCAAACAAGGCCTGATTCTCGGCTCACGTGTTCGGCTGCGGGAGCTTGACCCCGCCCGCGAACAACGTAAAGAGCTGCGCAAGTTATTGCGCGCGGCACGTTCTACGGCCTTTGGAAAGCATTACGGCTTCGATGAACTATTGTCGGCGCGCGACTTCAGTGCACGCTTCCAGGATCGGGTTCCGTTATTCACTTACAATTCGATTTACAAAGACTGGTGGCACCGTTGCCTGGCGGAAGAGACGGATGTTTGCTGGCCGGGTTATGTGAAATATTTCGCGCTATCGTCCGGGACTTCCGAATCGGCCAGCAAGCACATTCCGGTGACGAAGGAAATGATCAAAGCCCTTCGGAAAGCCAGCATCCGGCAGATCCTGACGCTCGGACGCTATGACCTTCCGGCAGAGTTTTTTGAAAAAGGCATTCTCTGGCTGGGTGGATCCACCGACTTGAAAAAGCATGGCGGTTATTACGAAGGCGACGTGAGCGGCATCTCCGCAAGGCGTGTGCCGATCTGGTTCCAACGCTATTACAAACCGGGAAAGGAAATCTCCCGTGAAAAGGACTGGAACATCAAACTGGAAGAGATCACCCGTCAGGCGGCGAATTGGGATATCGGCATCATCACCGGTGTTCCGTCCTGGGTACAATTGCTGCTGGAAAAAGTGATCGAACGGTACAAGTTGAAAACGATCCACGACCTCTGGCCCAACCTGCGCGTTTATGCGCACGGCGGGGTATCCTTCGATCCTTACCGGAGTTCATTCGATAAATTCTTCGCGCATCCTGTCCACTATATCGAAATGTACCCTGCTTCGGAAGGCTTCTTTGCCTTCCAGACGGAACCCGGTGTGCGACACATGCGCATGGTGATGAACAACGGGATCTTCTTCGAGTTCATCCCGTTCAACGAGACGAATTTCGATGACAACGGCGAACCGCGACCCGAAGCGAAAGCGGTCACGATCGACAAGGCGGAGAATGGAAAAGACTACGCCCTTGTTTTGAGCAGCTGCGCCGGCGCCTGGAGGTATCTGATCGGCGACGTGATCCGGTTCACGGACGTTTCCCAGGGCGATATCATCATCACCGGCCGCACCAAACACTTCCTGAGTCTGGTGGGTGAGCACTTGTCGGTCGACAATATGAACCACGCGGTAGAAGCGGTTAGCCGGCGTTTCAGCGTCGACATTCCCGAATTCACCGTATGTGGCGTCCCGCATCAGGGCAGCTTTGCGCACCAATGGTACCTCGGTGTACAACACGGTTCCCTGAACGTGGATGAAGCCGGTCGGCACCTCGATGAGGAGTTGAAACGACTGAACGACGATTATGCGGTAGAGCGTGGTTCGGCCCTGCACGCTCCGATGATTACCACCATTCCCGCCGAGCGTTTTTATCAATTCATGCAGGCAAACGGACGGATGGGCGGGCAGAACAAGTTCCCGCGTGTCATGAAGGCTGCCCAGCACGACGCCTGGAAAAACTTCCTCGACGCGTCGCGTTAATCTTCCCTGTATGCTCGAGCCCCTGCTGAGCGGTATCACATTTGGCCTGGCCCTGGCCCTGATGGTAGGGCCGGTCTTCTTCGCCCTTATCCAGACCAGCCTCCACGAAGGATTCCGCGCCGGACTGTTCTTCGCATTCGGGGTCTTTGTCAGTGATGCCTCGCTGATCGCTTTGGGTTACCTGTTCGCCGGACAGCTCGACCTGCTCAACACGCACCGCGACATCATGGGATGGGTGGGCGGTTCCGTCCTGATCATCTTCGGCGTCGTGCAGATGACCCGGCAGCCGAAAGCGAAGGAAGTCGATGATGATCGTCGCACCGTGCATGGCCATTACCTGGTTCGCGGATTCCTGATGAACACCCTCAACCCGATGGTCCTCCTGTTCTGGTTAAGTGTGATCGGTATCGTCAGCTTACGCGAGCAATACAGCTTGTCGGATCGCTTCACCTTTTTCGGAAGTGTGCTGGGTACGGTACTGAGCACCGACCTGCTCAAATCCTATGGCGCCGGAAAACTGAAGCGACTCCTCAACGCACAGGTGATGAAATGGATCAACCGCATTACCGGATTGATCGTGGCGGGATTCGGAGTGGAAATGATCGTGCGGGCGTTCCTGCAGTCTTGAACAGCGTGAGGAATACCGCTAATACATCGTAACCGTTACCCCTCCTTCACTTCCTCCCGTCCGTCGGCATGACGCGCGAATCGGGTGCGGGAGCGATCGTGCACCTGGTCGTACCGCGGCCAGGGCCAGCCGCCGAATTGTGTGCGGTGGTAGTCCTCAAAAGCCTGATTGATCTCTTCCTTCGTGTTCATCACGAAGGGACCGTATTGGATGACCGTTTCGCCGATCGGACGACCCTGCAATAACAGGATGCTTGCAGGGTTATCGCCTGCGACGATTTCAACGACAGCATCCGGCTCCAATTCGACAGCATTGTAGCGTGGGATCGCCGTCGCAGCTACACGAATGCCCTCTCCTTCGTAGCAGTAGATCGTACGGTTGACACCCTTGGATGCAGCCGGAAGTGTCCAGCTGCTACCCGCCTCCATCTTGATATTCCATACCGCTACCTCGTGTTGTTCCGGTGCGGCCCACGAATCGGGCGGCGGCGCTGGAGCGCGCTTGTCGCCGATCTTTCCGGCGATGATTTCTACCACTGTTTTCTTTCCAGCTTTATCCCGATGCACGTAGTTCGGAATGCTGTCGCGCCACAACATCTTGAAGTGCGGCTCCACCATCTTGTTTCGTGCCGGGAGGTTCAGCCAGATCTGGAAGAGTTCCATCGGATTCTCCTTCTCCTGGCTGAGCAAGGGAAACATCTCCGAATGCTGCACGCCTTTCCCGGCGGTCATCCATTGTACATCTCCATTGCCATAGCGTCCTGCCGCGCCCATCGAATCGGCATGGTCGACCAGGCCTTTCCGTACAACCGTAATGGTTTCAAATCCGCGGTGCGGGTGCCCGGGGAAGCCTGGCACTTTCTTACCATGGTACATGCGGAATCCGTCCTTGATAATGAAATCATCGCCCAGGTGCCGGCCCTGCAGTGAACAGGCGGGGCCCATTTCCATGTTCCCTTTGGGAAACTGGTCTTCGTGATGGACACAAAAGAGAAAGGGGTCCGCGGTTTCCCATTGGAATCCCAGGGGTTTGATTTTCCGGATGGCTGGCATGGGGGAGGTGTTTTCTGCATCGCCTCCGAGTTTTTTGGAAGCAGCGACTAAAGGAGCCGCCAGGGCGGTCGTCAGCCCCAGGGCGAAGCGCGAAAGGAAGTTCCGGCGTTGGAGTGGCTCACTCATGATTCAGGATGTTTTAGGAAAATAAATCGTGTGGCGAGGCAAGTGTATAGTTACAAAAAACAGTTCATACGGTCAATAGTTTCCCCTTTTTCTGTTCACTCACACTGTTTCTTACTCTCACACTACCCTTCCGTGGCATTCGTGCGGAGTGTGAGAAACAGGGTGGCTGAGCAGAAAAACACTGTACACTCACACTGTTTCTTACACTCACACTATCCTTCCGTGGAATAAGTGCGGAGTGTGAGAAACAGTGGGAGTGAGCAGAAAAACACTGTACACTCACATTGTTTCTTACACTCACACTATCCCTTTCTTAGCATTAGTGCGGAGTGTGAGAAACAGTGTGGGTGAGCAGAAAAACACTGTACACTCACACTGTTTCTTACGCTCACACTACCCTTCCGTGGAATTAGTGCGGAGTGTGAGAAACAGTGGGAGTGAGCAGTCAAAAAAAAAAAAAATGCCCCCCGGAGCTAACCAGGAGGCCTTATCGTTGTGGACGCTACAGGATTCGAACCTGTGACCCCTACCCTGTCAAGGTAATGCTCTAAACCAACTGAGCTAAGCGTCCGGGCACCCCACGGTGAGGTGGGGGCGCAAAAGTAGAAAATTATCCAACGCCAGAAAATCCTGCCGGCTTTCCTACCCCAAAAAAGCACAGTACGACGGGTTTTTTTAGCTTTGGAGGCCGATTCACCATGTCATGGCCAGCCTGATCTCCGACCACCCGTTTCGTTCACCACTGGCTGAACAGGAAACAGGCCTCTGCCTGGTAGACGAATCACTCTCGAACCATACAGCCGGCACGTGCGATCTCTTCGCATTGTTCTGCGGCGGCGGGTTGAGTATCAGCCTGCAGGAACGACGTAGCCGCAAGTTCCTGGCGCTCGAAACGCTACCTAATGCGGAGCAACCGGGCAGATCCTCCGCCGAACAGTTTCGACTTGCGGTGAACGAGAGTCGGATCCTCAAGGAATTCGAATTTAGCCGGAGTTTCCTGGGATTCGGTAACGCCTGGTACACCCTGGTGCCAAACGGTCTCTTCCAGCAGGGTGACGAAACGCGCCTGCTTCGCTTTACCCAAAGCCGCAGCGATCTGCAAGCGTTCCATCAACGCATTCAGGGCTTTGATGCCCGTCTGATTTTCGGACTCGAACCCGAACTCTACCACATGGCCGCGCATCTGTTTCAAAACCCGGTCGTGCTGCATGCGGTAGGCGCTCAGTTGGAACGCGCCTCCCTTGAATCGAGCATTGGTAGCCAACCAACTGTTTCCCTGCACCTCAGTCAGCGGGAACTCGATATCCTGGTGTACAGTGGAAAGAAACTGCTCCTGCAAAATTCCTTTCCGGTCAATACCGCCGACGAAGTACTGTATTACACCTTGTTCATACTGGAACGGCTGGAATTGATGCCGGATCAGGTAAACCTGGAGATCTTCGGAAGCGCTGACCCGCGCAGTGGAGCCCTTCTTCGGCTGAAAGACCATCTTCCTCAGCTTCGAGTGGCCGGATGGCCCGACTATTTTCAAGCCAGCTATAAACTGCTCGAAGTGCCGGCCTACCGTCACCTCGATCTATTCAGCCTGAGCCTGTGCGCATCATAGGAGGCAGTCGCAAGGGGCGCATGCTCCAGGCGCCGGCCAAGTTGCCCGTCCGCCCGACTACCGACTACGCCAAGACCGGGCTGTTCAACATTCTGAGCAACCGCATCGACTTCGAATCCGTCAGCGTCCTGGACCTGTTTTGCGGAACAGGGGGTATCAGTTTCGAATTCGCTTCCCGTGGATCACTTTCCATTACAGCTGTGGACCAGCATGCAGGTTGTGTGCGCTTCGTTCAGGAAACGGCGCGACAGCTGGACTTTCCCGGCATCCGGACCCATAAAGCGGATGTGTTTCGTTACCTCAAACAGCCCGCCATTCCCTATGACATCGTCTTCGCGGACCCGCCTTTTGAACTGGAGGAATCCGACCGTCTGCCGGAACTGGTTTTGAACAACGGCTGGCTGGCACCTGAGGGTATGTTCATTCTAGAACACCAGGCTAAACGGAAAATCGTATCCGTTTACGAACCGGCAGAAGTGCGCGTTTACGGGAACTGCGCATTTTCCTTCTACACTTTCAAACCTGTACAAGACTAAGCGTTTCGTAACTTCGTTCACTCGCGCAAGCACCATGAAAAAGATCGCCGTTTTCCCCGGCTCCTTCGATCCGATCACGCTGGGTCACGAGAGCATCGTTCGTCGTTGTCTGCCACTCTTCGACGAGATTGTGATCGGCATCGGGTATAACTCGAACAAACACTATTTCTTTTCGCAGGATCGGCGGGAACATTTCATCCGGCAGACCTTCGCCGACGCCTCCAACATCCGGGTGGAGCGCTATAGCGGTCTTACCGTTGATTTCTGCAAATCGATCGGGGCGAATTACATCCTGCGCGGGCTCCGCACGTCGGCTGATTACGAATTCGAACGCGCCATCGCCCAGATGAACCGGGCGCTGCATCCGGGCGTCGACACGATCTTTGTCGTGGCGGACCCCCACTTGTCACACATTTCGTCAACGATTGTTCGCGACATCCTGCTTTATCAGGGAGACGTCTCGCAATTCGTCCCGAAGTCGGTGACCCTTTGATCGATCAGGCTTTTTCGGACTTGAGATACCGTTCCAGCATCGCACGCAGGCTGGCATAGGTGTTCCCCAGGAACACACGGGAAAACTCATCACGCGACATCCAACGTGCATTCGTGATGGACTCCTCGAGCTGGGGCAACAGCGCTTCGTTGCCTTCGTAACGCATGCGGTACCAATGCGTCTTTTTCAACAAGCGCCGGCCTTTTTCCTCGTACGTATGAAACGTAGGACGAAGTTCCGATTCAATGACCGGTGACGTGATTCCACATTCCTCCTCTACTTCACGAATACCTGCTTCCTCAGGACTTTCATCCCCGTCAACCTTGCCCTTGGGAAGATCCCATTTACCTTTCCGGAAGATCGCCAGTAGCTCGCCATCAGCGTTTTCCACAACACCTCCGGAAGCTTCTACAAGGGTGAACATGTGGCAGAACTGAAGCCAAACCGTATCGGGATGCTCACAGAGGTAGAGAATACCGTTCGGCGACTTCTCCTTGCTCAACTCGCGGATGGCCTGCTCCAGCGTCATTTCCTGTTCACTGGTGATCAGGTAGCCGGGTTGAAAATCAGTACCACCGGCGTTGTACACTTCTACGAAGTGCAAGGGTTTATCATGCAGATAAGCAGTGTGAATCACATGAGGAAGATAAATACGATTCAGGAAGATTGGTAATGATGAGCGAAAATTAATTTGAATCCTTCTGTTGCCACTAGTGGAACTCCCCATTTAATCCATTGATCAACATTCCGGACCCAAACAATTTTTGGTCATCGTAAATCCCGTGACAAGCTCTCATCCGAAGTTCGTAGGCAGGAACCGTGTGTACAGTGGGGTTGCTGCAAGGTCATTCAACCGTCAATCAGTAGGAAACGCCCGAATTGCGTAGTTTTGCACCATGTCCCAGCGCGACGACACCGCCCACACCATCGCGGAGCACCTGCTTCAAATCAAAGCCATTCGCCTGCAACCCGAAGAACCCTTTACCTGGGCGTCGGGCTGGAAATCACCCATCTACTGCGACAACAGGATCGCCTTGTCTTATCCAAGGATCCGCACCTACATCCGACAAGAGCTGGTCAAAGCCATCGAAACACGATTCGGCAAGCCGGAAGTGATTGCAGGTGTCGCGACTGCTGCGATTCCGCAAGGAGCGCTCGTAGCGGAAGCATTGGGGTTACCATTCGTTTACGTCCGCTCCTCGCCTAAAGACCACGGCCGTCAGAATCTCATCGAAGGCGAATTGAAACCCGGACAGACAGTCGTTGTGATCGAAGACCTCGTCTCCACCGGAAAATCCAGTCTGAAAGCGGTAGAGGCCTTGCGTGAAGCCGGCTGCACCGTGAAAGGATTGTTGGCCGTGTTCTCTTACGGATTGAAAAAAGCCGAGGAGAATTTCCGGACCGCTCACTGCCCGTTTTACTCGCTCAGCAACTACGAAGTGCTCCTGGAAAAAGCCGTTGAAACAAAAGCGGTATCCTCCCAACACCTTGAAGTTCTCCGCCAATGGCGACACGATCCTGAACATTGGAACACGAAATGAAAGTTGTTGGTTTCGAGTTCCGGGTTCCGGGATTGAAATTGAAATCTGCAGCGCTACCTGATGCTAGTGCATTCACCCTTACCATTACACTTTAAAACAACTCGAAACCCGGAACCCGAAACCCGGAACCCGGAACAAATAACCCTCATGACCCGCTTATCCTCCGACACCGTCACCTGCCCCAAGAACCCGGAAACGATCTTCGGTTTTCTATCCGACTTCAACAACTTTCAGCGACTGATGCCGGATCAGGTTACCAACTGGCAATCCACTTCCGATAGTTGCAGTTTTACCATTGCCGGAATGGCAACACTGGGCATGCGGATACAGGAAAAGACGCCCCACAGCAGCATCAAAGTCGTACGCGACGGCAAAGCGCCCTTTGATTTCAACCTGACGTGCACCATTGCGCCGAACGGCACAGGTTCTGACGTACAATTGTTGTTTGATGCCGACCTGAACCCGATGCTCAAGATGATGGCAGAGCGTCCGCTCACCAACTTCCTGAACTTGCTGGCACATAAAATGAAGGAGATCTGAGCGGCAAGCTCAGCAATCGAGTACGTACCGGATGGATTTCAGGTCGTACTTCACCACCGATCCATCCTCGTGTTCGAGGCAAAGTCGGCCTTCCGGGGTAATGTCCTTGAAGCGCGCCCGGAAAGTGCCGTTTGAATCGCTGAACAACGCCCATACTCCCCGCCGGTATTGTCTCGCAATGAATTCCTGCCGCAAGCTTTCCGTTTTCCCTTGCTTCAACTGAAGGTAGCGGTGCTCCAGGTGGTTACACAATTCGATCACAACGCTTTCGATCTCATGCTGGTGGCGCGTCAGGACCGCGAGTGAAACCGGATTCGGCAACTCGGCAGGGAACATCGTTTCGTTCACGTTCAATCCGACTCCCAGAATACTGGCACCGATCCTGCTCCCCTGGATCGTGTTCTCGATCAGCAGGCCGGCGACCTTCTCGCCATTCACGTAGATATCGTTGGGCCACTTGATCTGCACCTCGTCCGTGATGAATGAAGCTACGGTGTCTGAAACAGCCAAACTGAAAATTTCGTTAAGCCGGAAGACTTCCGACAAGGGCAGAAAGTCCGGACGGAAGTAAAAGCTGGCCAACAGGTTCTTTCCGGGAGCGCTGAGCCATCGGGTGCCCTGCTGACCACGTCCTTCGGGTTGTACGGTCGTGCAGACAAGTGCACCCTCCGGCAGGGATTCGCGCCGGAGCAGATCGCCCAGGTAGGCATTGGTCGACGCGACGGAGTCCAGATCAAACCGCCTTCGGCCTGTGAATAAGGTTGTTAACTCGCGTGTCATATCAGGAACCGGCAGAAGCTGATCCCGTTGTAATTTAACGGGTACAATAAATTGCTTACCTTTGCGTCTCTATAATTAATTAAAAACCAGCCTTTCACCCACCTGAATGCCCAAAACAAAAAAGGCCCCTGCGCGTAAAGTTGCTAAAAAATCCGTCCGTAAATTGGCCGAACACGAACAGCTGCGCGACGCGATCATCGAGGGGATGCAGGAGAAGAAGGCGAAGGATATTGTCTGGATCGACTTACGCAACCTGAAAAATTCCGTTGCCGACTTTTTCGTCATCTGCCACGCCGACTCCCGGACACACATTGAATCCATCGCCCGCTCCATCGAAGAATTTGTTTACAAGAAATTGGGGGAAGAGCCGCTTCATTCCGAAGGACAAACAAATGCGGAATGGATCCTGCTGGATTATTTTACCGTCGTCGCCCACGTCTTCCTGCAGGATAAACGTGAATTCTACGGGCTGGAACGCCTGTGGGCAGATGCCGATATCCAACGCATCGCAAGTAACTATTAAACCAAAACATTGTTAAGCTGTCGACCGTCTGCGAATCCGTGTGTTTGACACGCGGAACGGTTGTACGGTTTCAGTACGTCTACCATGAGTGAGGAGAAGAAAAACCCGGAGCAGCGTGAGAGCGGCAATAAGGGCGGCGGCAAGAAACTGCCGGGTCCGCCACGTTTCAATTTCAATTTCTATTGGATCTATGGGATCATCATCGTCATCCTGATCCTGACCCAGTTGTTCCAATGGGGCGGAACCGAACGCAAGACCACCTTCGATAAATTCGAGCGAAACATGCTCATGACGAAGGATGTCGATCGGATCGTCGTGACCAACGATGTCGCCCACATTTACATCAAGCCGGAACGGCTGAAAGAGGACAAGTACAAGGAAGTCCGCACCAAGACCTGGGGCAACATCGACAATCCGGGGCCGCACTTCATTCTGAACACCGGTCCGGCTGAATTATTCGCCAAGAAGATCGAAGAAGCCCAGAAAGATTTCCCCGCAGAGGAGCGCGTTTCACTCGAATACGAGCAAGACAACCGCACCCTCTGGGATATGTTCTTCACCTGGATCCCGACGATCGCCTTCTTCGTGCTGATCTGGGTGCTGGTCATGCGACGCATGAATACTGCCGGCGGCGGCAGCCAGATCTTCAACATCGGCAAATCGAAAGCGCAACTGTTCGACAAGGAGTTGCAAGTGAAGGTGACCTTCAACGACGTTGCCGGACTCGAAGAGGCAAAGGTCGAAGTGATGGAAATCGTCGACTTCCTCAAGAACCCGAAAAAGTACACCCAACTCGGCGGTAAGATCCCGCGCGGTGCGTTGTTGGTAGGTCCTCCCGGAACCGGAAAGACTTTGCTCGCCAAAGCCGTGGCCGGTGAAGCGCAGGTGCCTTTTTTCAGCCTGTCGGGCTCCGATTTCGTTGAGATGTTCGTTGGCGTCGGCGCATCACGCGTTCGCGACCTGTTCCGCCAGGCCAAGGAGAAAGCGCCTTGTATCATCTTCATTGACGAGATCGACGCGATCGGCCGCGCGCGCGGCAAATCACCTTCCTTCAGCGCCAACGACGAACGCGAAAGCACGCTCAACCAGTTGCTTACCGAGATGGACGGCTTCGGCAGCAACTCTGGTGTTATCGTGCTCGCGGCGACCAACCGCGCCGATATCCTCGACCGAGCGCTGCTTCGTCCCGGACGATTCGACCGGCAGATCTACGTTGAGTTGCCCGACCTGAACGGACGCCATGCCATCTTTAACGTTCACCTGAAACCGCTGAAGACCAACGAAACGGTTGATGTGGAATTCCTCGCCCGTCAGACACCGGGCTTCTCCGGCGCGGACATTGCCAACGTCTGTAACGAAGCCGCGCTCATCGCGGCTCGGAAGAACAAACAAGTCATCGAACGACAGGATTTCCTCGACGCCATTGACCGTATCATTGGCGGCCTGGAGAAGAAGAACAAGATCATCTCGTCGCAAGAGAAGAAGGTGATCGCTTATCACGAGGCGGGCCACGCTTCGGTAAGCTGGTTGCTCGAACATGCCCATCCGCTCGTCAAGGTGACCATTGTCCCGCGCGGAAATTCACTCGGTGCCGCCTGGTACCTGCCGGAAGAACGGCAGATCACCACGAAGGAGCAGATCATGGACGAAATCTGCGCCGCCCTCGGTGGCCGTGCCGCGGAAGACATTATCTTCGGGAAAGTATCGACCGGTGCGCTCAGCGATCTGGAGAAGATCACCAAACAGGCTTACGCCATGGTGACCATTTACGGCTTGAACGAAAAGATCGGCAACATCAGCTTCTACGATTCGACCGGCCAACAGGAATACAACTTCGGCAAACCGTACAGTGAGCTCACCGCTCAGACCATCGATCAGGAAGTAAAGAAGATGATCGATGAAGCATACGAAAGAACGCGCAACCTGCTCATGAAGAACAAGGAGAAGCTCGACCAACTCGCACAGCGACTCCTGGAACGCGAAGTGATTTTCAAGGAAGACCTTGAACAGATCTTCGGCAAGCGCCAGTGGGAAGACCGGGAGGTACCGAGCCTGAAAGCTCCATCCTCGAACGGCAATTCCACGGCCACGCCTCCGGCAGTCCAGGATCCCGCTCCGACCGTTCCTCCGGAGCCCGGACCCGCCCTCACCGGAGGGCAAGCCTGAACCAGACTGATAGGGAGCGGCGCCAGTGGGCGCCGCTCTTTTTTTTTACCTCCGCCAATTACCCAATTCGTATCTTCGTTGAGTTCGAACGCGCAAAGCGTATGCAAGAGAGTACGACCCGGGAAAAAGTCCTCAAACGGATCCGCCAGGCGCTGATCCATAAGACCAATCCGCAGTTTCCGGTCATTGACTGGGAAAAGAATGTCTATTCAGAAGGTCAAGCGGACAGCCTGGAAGAACAATTCGCCGAAGCTTTTCAGAAGATCGGCGGACGATTCGTCTATTGCGAGAACGAACTCGACTTCGCCGAGCAACTGGTTACGCTTGCCAGCGACTCCGGTTGGAAGCAGATCCATTGCACGGAACCCTGGCTGACGGAACTCTTTGACCGGGTCGACTTCCCATACGTCCGGGAGACAAATGAATACCCGGAAGAGATGGTCGGAATTACCGGATGTGAAGCCCTCGTCGCCCGGCTGGGCAGCATCCTCGTCTCCTCCCGCCAGGGCTCCGGACGCAGACTGTTCGTTGCACCGACCATTCACATCATCGTAGCACGCACGCATGACTTGGTGCGCGACCTCAGCGAGGCCCTGGCCCGGGTGAAAGCAAAATACGGTGAACAGTTCCCTTCCTTTGTCGCGTCACTTGCCGGTCCGAGTCGCACCGCCGATATTGAAAAGACCTTGGTTAGTCCGGCACACGGACCGCGGGACATCTATGTGTTCCTGATCGACACCAACGAAGCCTGAATGGAGCCGCAGTGGGAGCGTGTTTATTTCACGGGACAAATTCACCAGGCCGAGATCGCTCGTGAGATCCTGGAAGAAAACAGCATTCCTTCCGTCATCGTCGACAAACGGGATTCCAGCTATCTTGTCGGTGATATTGAATTGTACGTCCGGCCGGAAGACCTTCCGCTCGCCCGGATCATCCTGAAGCAGCACGAACTGTGAACAACCTCACCCAACGCGTCCTCACCGCTATCGTCGGGGCATCCCTCCTGATCGGCGCAATTGTTTACAGCGAGGCCTCCTTCCTGCTCATCCTGTTGTTGATCACGGTCCTGTCACTGGTGGAATTCTACCGGCTCGCGGAAGGCGACGGGATCCGTCCACAGACATCCTTCGGATTGTTGATCGCGGGAATCGTCTTCATCCCGCCGCTGCTGAACACATTCGGCATCGCGCTGAATCTCCTGCCCCTGCTGATCATTACGCCCTTCATTGTCTTCATTCGGGAATTATACACCGGCGCCGAGAAGCCCTTCACCAACATCGCTTACACCCTGCTTGGACAGATCTACCTGGTCGCTCCGCTATTTCTCTTTTACCTGTTCGGCTTCCAGGGCGTTGATCCGACGCAGTACCATTGGGAGAACATCCTGGGCTTCCTTTTCATCCTGTGGGCCAGCGACACCGGCGGCTACTTTGCCGGCCGGTTTCTCGGCAAGCACAAACTCTTCGAACGCGTATCGCCCAAGAAAACATGGGAAGGCTGGATCGGCGGTTTGGTACTCGCCTACGCGGTTGCCTGGATCGTCAGCGGCTATTTTACCAATTTCAATCGCACCGATTGGATGGTCATCGCCGGCCTCATCGTTGTTACCGGAACACTGGGCGATCTGGTGGAATCGCTTTTCAAGCGTAGCATCCAAATCAAGGACTCGGGGAGTTTGCTGCCCGGGCATGGAGGATTTCTGGATCGCTTCGACGGGCTTTTCATTTCCGTCCCGTTCGTGTTTACTTACCTCCTGCTACGCTGATGGGCCAACTCATGCGACGATTTCCGGACGCATGCCTGGCTTTCATCGCACTGGTTTACCTCTTGTTTGTCATTAATGTAAAATTCGGCAAGGATCGGTGGAAAGACATTATCGCCTACGACGGGAAAGGCTACTATGCCTACCTGCCCGCGCTTTGGATCTACCATGATCTGCAATTCAATTTTTATCCGGCGATCGAAGCGAAGTATTATACCGCGGCCGGATATTTCGACTATCGTGAAAAGGTCGGTGATGTACGGCTGAATAAATTCAGCGTGGGTACAGCCGTCATGATGGCGCCGTTCTTTCTTGCCGGCGACCTCTTCGCGCACGCCAGCGGCGCAGCGATCGACGGCTGGTCTTTTCCCTATCAGGCCGCCATCAGTATTGCCGGCATCTTTTACGCATTGCTGGGGCTCGGGCTGTTGAGACGGACTTTCACTGTTTCCGGAGTGCCGGATCTTCCTTCCGGATTGATCCTCTTGAGCCTCGCGTTCGGGACACACTTGTTTTACTACGCCCTGAACGAACCTTCGATGTCGCATGTCTATTCCTTTGCAGCCATAGCAGCCTGGATCTACATCGGCCAACAGTATGCCAGGAGTCCCGACAGATCCCGCATGCTTCAACTTGCCTTCTTACTCGGACTGCTGATCGTCATTCGTCCGGTGAACGGAATGGTGCTGTTTTCACTTCCCTTCATCGCAGGGCGAAACGGGTGGCACAACATCCTGAGTTCGCTGATAAGCCGACCATGGCGGTTGGTCTCCTATGGTTCAATCGTCTTGGGTTGGATGCTGTTTCAGGTGCTGCTGAACTATGCCCAATCAGGAAGTCTGATCCTCTACACGTATGGTGAACAACGACTGGACCTGTTGCATCCACACCTGTTCGATTTTTTGTTGAGCTACCGGAAAGGACTCTTCATTTATACACCCTGGTGTTTACTGGCCGTACTTGTTTCGTTCGTCTTGTTCCGCGATGATCCATGGCGCGCCATCAGCGGCATTGGATTCCTGGTGTTGGTGATCTGGGTGCTATCATCCTGGTCGCTCTGGTGGTACGGCGGAAGCTTTAGCTCGCGTCCCATGGTCGACTACCTGCCGTTCTTTGCACTCTTGTTGGGCGTGGCTTGGTCTGCCCTTCGTAAAAACAGGATAGTCCGGATCGGGTTACCCGCTGTACTGTTCCTCGTTGTTTTCGTCAATCAGGTGCAGACTTATCAGTACCGATACAACATCATCCATTGGGATAGCATGGACCGGGAGCACTATTTCCGGGTGTTCCTGCGGGTGGATCAATTGGGACAAAAAACAAATCCCAATGCCGACCTCCTGGAAAACCGTTGAGTCGAGCACCTATGTTATCAAGATAATCGCCGAAAACACCCTGTTTTAGGCCAATTTCGCGGAATGAACGGGGCGGTTTACCCGAATAAATTCCCCCAATCCCCCGGAATACCTACTTTTGTCGCCCCAATAGGAAAGCAGCATGGCTGTGGCAGAAAAAGCAGCGCAGAAACAAGCGCAACCCAAGGAGACTACCAATCCTTATGAATCCATGATCCAACGGTTCGATGTAGCCGCGAAGATCATCGGTCTCGATGAAGAGACGTACAATATCCTGAAAACCCCGCAACGTCAGTATGTCGTCAGCCTTCCGGTTGCGATGGACAACGGAAAAGTGCAGGTGTTCGAAGGTTACCGCATCATCCACAACACCAGTCGCGGACCGTCGAAAGGCGGCATTCGCTATGCACTGGAAGTCAATCAGGACGAAGTAAAAGCGCTTGCTGCCTGGATGACGTGGAAATGCGCCATCGCCGATATCCCGTATGGCGGTGCGAAAGGCGGTATCACGGTTGACGCTTCCAAACTTTCGCTCGGAGAACTCGAGCGATTGACACGTGCCTACACCCGCGCGATGGTGGACGTTTTCGGCGTCGACAAAGACATCCCTGCTCCCGATGTCGCGACAGGACCGCGCGAGATGGCCTGGATCGTTGATGAATTCTCCCGTATGCAAGGTTCTTTCCAACCGGGTGTCGTGACCGGCAAGCCGCTTCACCTCGGAGGTTCCGAAGGTCGTGTTGAAGCGACCGGACGCGGAGTAAACACCGCGGCGCTCGAAGCCATGCGCCAGATGCGACTCGACCCGCGAAAAGCCACTGCCGCCGTGCAGGGATTCGGCAATGTCGGGAGCATTTCCGCCAAGTACATGGAAGACGCCGGCCTGCGCATTGTCGCCATCAGCGATCATACCGGAGCCTTCTCCAATTCGAAGGGCATTTCCATCGGCGACGCGATCAAATACCGCAACGCCAACAACGGAGTACTGAAAGGATTCACGGGTGGGAAGTTGATCTCCAACGAAGAACTGCTCGCGCTGGATGTGGATGTGCTCGCACCCTGTGCACTGGAAAATCAGATCCGACAAGCCAATGCAGCGGATGTGAAAGCCCAGTTGATCGTGGAAGGCGCCAACGGACCCACTACGGCCGGGGCCGATAAGATCCTGCAGGAAAAGGGCATCATCGTCGTGCCCGATATTCTGGCCAATGGTGGAGGCGTGACCGTTTCCTACATGGAATGGACGCAGAACCGGTTCGGCTACTACTATGCGGAAGACGAAATCAACAAGCGCGCCGACCGTTCCATGTCACGCGCATTCGAGAACGTCTGGGCTGTAGGTAAAAAGTACAAAGTTTCGATGCGCATCGCCGCCTATATCTTCGCGCTGGAGAAAGTCGCCAAGGCGGTTCAGTCGCGCGGCCATTATTGATCTAACCTCACCGGAAAGGCGTCACCCCCGACGCCTTTCTTCTTTTGCATAACTCGCCTCTGCCTATGCGGATCCACAAAGAAGGCTACGCTACGATCTCGCTCACGATCGTCGTCCTCCTCGCCCTCAACCTGCTGGCCGGATTTTTCCTCTCGGAAATCCACCTGTTGCGCCAGTTGTTGTTCGTCGTGTCGATCGTTCTGTTCCTCCTGGTCCTCCAGTTCTTCCGTCACCCGCAACGCAAGATCACCCGGAACGAGAAACAAATCATCGCCCCTGCAGACGGCAAAGTAGTGGTCATTGAAGAAACCCAGGAAGACGAATTCCTGAAAGATCGCCGCATCCAGGTCTCGATCTTCATGTCACCTGTCAACGTACACGTGAACCGCTACCCGATGAGCGGCAAGGTCGTGTACAGCCGCTACCATCCCGGTTTATACCTGGTAGCCTGGCATCCGAAGTCGTCCACCGAGAACGAGCGCACCACGGTCGTCATCGAAAACGGAGCCAAGACGCAGGTACTGCTGCGTCAGATCGCCGGCGCTTTGGCCCGACGCATCGTTTGTTACCCGCAGGATGGTTGGATGGTAAAACAAGGAGAAGAGATGGGCTTCATCAAGTTCGGTTCCCGCGTCGACCTTTTCCTACCGCTCGACGCGAAGATCAAGGTGCAGCTGGATCAGAAAACGCGCGGCGGCGAAACCGTCATCGCGGAACTTGCCTGATCGGCCCTTCGATCATTTTACGAAATATCTTTTTAAGGCCTTCGCGCTGTTCCGCTGCGCGTATCGACCGTTTGTCCGTCACCTACCGTGAAGGAGAAACTCAGCGTGTTGTTTGAATTATACCGACCGCTGCCTTCTATGGTATCACCGGAGATGATGGTGCGGATGAACGAAAAATCCGATCCGCTGACCGTTGCAGGAATGAAGGTGCCACTGCCGTAGCCATCAAAATTCTCGAACAAGACCTGATCCGGCGCGCTGTTCGAGGCGGTAATGGTCATGTTGAAGTTGATTGAACCCTGCACCGAACCGGTTGATTGTCCCAGCCAGTCGCCCAGGAATTTTTCCCGGTCGTTACCGGAAATGTCTCCGTCATCGGTCTTTTCACACGAACTGAGTCCGAATACGATCAGGCAACAAAGCAGTCCGGGAAGCAGGATGCGTTTCATGGGATGAAGATAAGCAGGGAACAGCCGCGATAAAGCAAGCACTATGCCGGAAAAAAGAACGGGCGAAGGTGAAGAACCCACGCCCGTATCCGTTGCATACCGTCGTTTATTTGAGTCGGCTTCCCAGGTCGAGCCGGAACTTCCGGGCGGTATCGAGCGCAATATCGTAACCCGCGTCCGCATGGCGGATGACGCCCATTGCCGGATCGTTGTGCAAGACGCGCTCGAGGCGCCGCTTTGCTTCTTCCGTTCCGTCAGCGACGATGACCATACCGGCGTGGATGGAATATCCCATACCGACTCCGCCGCCGTGGTGGAGCGAAACCCAACTCGCACCACCTGCCGTGTTGATCAAGGCGTTCAGGAGTGGCCAGTCAGCGATCGCGTCGGACCCATCCAGCATGGCTTCGGTTTCCCGGTTGGGAGATGCCACTGAACCCGTATCGAGGTGGTCACGGCCGATCACGATGGGCCCTTTGACTTTGCCCGTTCTTACCAGTTCATTGAAGGCAAGCCCGGCCTTCGCTCGCTCACCCATGCCGAGCCAGCAGATACGCGCCGGCAATCCCTGGAAGGCGATACGCTCCTGCGCCATCCGGATCCAGCGATGGAGGGAAGTGTTCTCCGGAAAAAGTTCGAGAATCACTTTGTCGGTCTCTGCGATATCCTGAGGATCACCCGACAGGGCTGCCCACCGGAACGGTCCTTTGCCTTCGCAGAAGAGCGGACGGATGTAAGCCGGAACGAAACCGGGGAAATCAAACGCGTTCTGAACGCCGCGCTCCTGTGCGCGTGCGCGCAGGTTATTACCGTAATCAAACGTGATGGCGCCTTGCTGTTGCAAATCCAGCATCAGGCGCACGTGCTCGGCCATGGCGTCGTAAGCCAGGTCGATGTATTGCTTCGGGCTCGATTCACGCATCACATTGGCCTCGGCGATCGTCAGCCCTTCGGGCAGATATCCTACCAGGGGATCGTGTGCGGATGTCTGATCGGTCAATACGTCCGGTACGATACCACGCTGCTTCAGACGTTGCAGCATATGAACCGCGGTACAAATGACGCCGATCGACTTATTCTCCCCCTTGGCTTTGAACTCCAGGGCAAGGTCGATGGCTTTGTCGAGGTCGTGCTCGATGATATCGAGGTAGCGGGTTTCCACGCGCTTCTGTGCACGCCACTCCTCCACTTCAGCGGCAAGGCAGACGCCTTCCGCCATGGTGATGGCCAAGGGTTGCGCACCGCCCATTCCGCCAAGGCCCGCGGTAACACAGAGTCGGCCCTTGAGGGACCCGCCGAAGTGTTTTTCGGCAACCGCGTTGAAGGTCTCATACGTTCCCTGCACGATTCCCTGTGAGCCGATGTAGATCCAGGACCCGGCGGTCATCTGACCGTACATGATGAGTCCTTTTTTCTCCAGTTCGTCAAAGACGTCCCAGGTAGCCCACTTAGGAACCAACTGTGAATTACTGATCAGGACCCGCGGCGCGTCACGATGCGTCGGAAGAATACCGACCGGCTTTCCGCTTTGGACTAGCAGCGTTTCATCGTCGCGCAAGTCCTTCAACGCTTTTACGATCAGCTCGAAGCTCTCCACATTCCGCGCCGCCTTTCCACGGCCGCCGTACACGACCAGGTCTTCGGGCCGTTCGGCCACTTCCGGATCAAGGTTGTTCAACAACATCCGAAGTGCGGCTTCCTGGATCCAGCCTTTACAACTGAGGAGGGTGCCGTGCGGCGTTTTTGTTTTCGTCAGGTCGAGCTTTTCGGTGCCTAGGGTCTTTGACATAGCTGCAGTGTCAGGATGGGTATTTTCGCTTCTTGGTGTCGTCCTTCTTCCTCCACGGACAATGGCGGCAACCGCTTTGACAACAGTAACCCCGCTTGAGGTGGTATTTTTCGGTAAAGACGACGTAGCCTTCCGGAGAGAGGTAATAGTCTTCAGGATCGAACTTGTCTGTGAACTTCATGGGTCCGCAAATCTTCGGATCACGCCGTCGGGAAATGAACGGTAAATTTTAGCAAATTTAAGCAATCCGACAGCCTTCTCCAATGTCGGAATATGCTGATTATTATGCCGTTAGCCTTACCCGAACAGCGGATCATCCAGACTGTATCGCTTCCGAACAAGGAAATCGGGCTATTTGTTCAGCGCGACGATCTGTCGGACCCCTGGTTGGGCGGAAACAAAGTTTACAAACTCCGCGAAAACCTGATGGCCTTTCGCCGTTCAGGAAAAAAGGCCCTGCTTACATTCGGCGGGGCCTGGTCGAACCATCTGGTTGCTACTGCGGAACTCTGCCGCCGCGCAGGAATTCCCGTTGTTGGGATCGTCCGGGGCGAAGAGAACCGGAATCCGCGACTCGACTTTCTTCGTTCGGCGGGCATGCGATTGGTCTTCTCCGAGCGCGAACAATATCGGCGCAAAGAAGACGAAGCATCGCAGACTTTCTACTGCCAGGCTGCCGCACGGGAACTGGACTGTTCGCCATCGGATTTCCAGGTAGTTCCTGAAGGTGGCTCGAATGAAGCCGGCTTCCAGGGAAGTAAACGGATCCTGGATCCGGCGATCTCTTCGACCTTCACCCATGTTGTAGTGGCCTGTGGAACCGGAACGACGCTTGCCGGACTCACGGCATCCTTGCTACCGCATCAACAGGCCATCGGGATCGCGGTGGTGCATGATCTGAAGAATATCCGTGAACGGCTTCGCACGTTCGGGGTAAAGGACGAGCGCTATATCCTCCTCGACGATTTCGTCTTTGGCGGATATGCCAAAAAAAATGCGGAGCTGCTCGAATTTTGTACCCAATTCGGGGTTGATACAGGCATCCCCATCGAACCCGTCTATACCGGAAAAGCATTTTTTGCGGTTATCCGGATGATCAACGAAAACTACTTCCCTAAAGGCAGTAAGGTGCTGATCATCCACACGGGTGGCTTGTATCCGTGCGATGCAGCATTCGAAATCTGCACAAGTAGCAAATTGGCTGTATCCAATTCGTAAAATTGCCGTTCAAAGGGATAAGAAAATAGCCCTGGATTCCGTTATGTCTTTCGTGAAATGCTTCCGCCGAATTTTACCCGCCGCCCTGTCGGTGCTGTCCGCCTTTTCGGCGGGTGCCAGTGACGCGGTAAAACTGACCCGGACCGAGTATATCAGCCTGTACAAGGACGATGCGATCCGGGAAATGTATCGTTCGGGCGTTCCGGCCAGCATTACACTTGCCCAGGCCTGCCTCGAATCAAGTGACGGCAACAGTCCGCTGGCAAAAGTGGCGAATAACCACTTTGGCATTAAGTGTTCCAACTGGGACGGCCCGGGCTATTACCAGGACGACGACAAGCCGAATGAATGTTTTCGGAAATACAACTCGGTCTTTGAATCCTTCGACGACCATTCGAATTTCTTGAAGACCCGTCCGCGCTATTCCTTTTTATTCGAACTCAATCGTACCGATTACAAAGGTTGGGCGCACGGTCTGAAGAAGGCCGGCTACGCAACTGATCCGACCTACGCGAACCGACTCATCAAGATCATTGAAGAGCACAACCTGCACGTCTACGATCTTGCAGAGAATCCGGAAAACCGGCCGATCGCCAGCACCAACACCATCGTTCCGGTGGAGGCACGTCCCCTCCCACCCGTTGAAAACACGGTACGTGAGCAACGGGTGTTTGTCCCCAGTGTTGAGCCGGTGGACATGTTCTCCAACCGCCGCATCGAACGGAACAACGGGGTGGAGTTCATTCGTGCGCGCAAGGGCGATACGTTCGAGTCACTTTCCCGTGAATTGAGCTACGGATATTGGCAATTGCCTAAATACAACGAACTGCCCGAGAACACCCCGTTATTCGAAGGACAGATCATTTACATCAAACCGAAAAAACGCGACGCGGATACTCGTTTCTACGTTGTAAAACCCGGTGATACCGTCCATTCCGTTTCCCAGGAACTTGGTATGAAGACCCGTTTTCTTTGCAAGTACAACGAGCTGGAAGAATCGGCCAGCCTTGCACCGGGCACACGACTTCAGGTAGCGGAATAAGTTCCGTTCAGAACGTGATCCTTACGAAGTACAGTTTATTCTGCCGGTAAGCGGGCAGCAGCAGCGTTTCCTCGTCGACCTGTTTACCGGATCGCGGGATGATGGCGACGCGCTCCACTTCATTGAAAAGCGTTTCCGTCCGTTGCGCGCCTTTTCCGTCAACGATCGATAACAGCACGGACGAATCGTCGTCGATGTATTTATTGAAGAGGGAATACTGCATTCCATTGGAAACGACGGAACAGTAGGACGAATAGTAGCCACTATCGTCGATCGAATTCTGGTCCTTTTGAACCACGTTGCTCCAGGAGATACTGCCGGCGGGATCCATGGAGATCAGCAGGATGTTGCCGAAATGGTAATAGTAATGCGTCACACTGGCCTGCATGTAGAAATCCCAATACGTACGAGTGGTCTGGTAAAAGGACTCCGCGACGATCACCGCGCCCCCGTCGTTACGCAGGATGATCCGGTCGATCGAGTAGTTGACCAACTCCCCACTGCCCCGGTCACGGCGATCGCCGGACGTTTTACGCACGAACTCCTGGCTGAAGGGAGCCGTCAAAACCCGCGTGGTCGCGAGCGCATCCTCTTCCAGGCCGTAATAGAAAACACCGGACGTCGTGTAGTTGGTTTTATCCGAGTAAAAACCTGCGACGACAATTCGGTTATTGCGGTTATCGGCCGCCAGCGAAACATCCGTCAGAAAACGATCCTGCACTTTGATCTCCTGATTGACCAGGCGATCACCGGAATGCTGATAACCCAAGAGGCGGTAATAGCTCTCTCCTGGCGCTTTGACTTTCTTGTCTGTCAGGAACTCGATGCCAAGAATGTAGAAGTTCCCCCGTTCGGTGAGCACATAACGAAGCGGTGAAAACCGGGGCTGTTCGGTATCGACCGGGATCTCTTTCCGGTAGAGCAACGACAATGCAGTATCGAGCAACACCGCTTCGAACGATTGTCTCGAACCATCCGATGGGACTTTTCGGTAGGTGAAAACGAACTGTGATTCGTCACGATTCAGCAGAATACCCGGCTTGTTGTCTTCATCGAGCCTGCTTACCGCGACGGTATCGATCAGGACTGGGGTGCCGATGTAGGCTGCACCCGTGCCAAGATACTGGGCATAGAAGCGAAACTGTCGGGTGGACTTATCCTGCCCATAGGAAACCACCAGGACGCGGCCATTGACCACCTTGATATCTGCGAATCGGGTATCATCCGATTGGGCGTTGAGTTCGCCTTCCCATCGCAGCGCCATTTCCATGGAAAAGTACTGAAGGAAATACTTCCGACTGCGCAGTCCTGCCCGATCGCGGTCGGTATCAAGGCTGATGTTGCTGCGCAATACGAAAAACCCTTCGTCATCGCCTCCGATGATCTTGAGGTAGGGGAATTTCGGGTTTTCTGGAAGCGTTGGCGACCACTTTATCTCCCTGCCAAAGCCGGGAAAAGCACCAATCAAGGTCAATAAAATCAGTGTACGTGAAAAAATTCCCAGCATAAAGCACTATCCATTTCGGATTCCAAAATTACTACTTTTAAGAAGGATTCCGTGGACTCGGCATCAACCCTTCGATCTTTATCAAATTTCAAGAACATGCGACAACATTCACTTTTGACAACAATGTTTTTCCTGTTGGCGTTCTCGGCTTTTGCCACTCAAACAACTCAAGACCGGAAGCTTCCCTTCGAAAAAGAAAGCGAAATCGCAGCATCGAATGGAGGTTTGTCAGTCCAGTTCATACTTGATGTTCCCGATTGCGATTCGCTTTGTATCGGACAATTCTCCTGCTTCGTGCAAGGCGGTGTACCACCCTTCACTTATAGTTGGTCGACCGGCTCAATAGACAGTTTCACTACGGGCGTTTGCGCACAATCCCAGATCAGTCTATACGTCGAGGACTCCGTAGGCGATTGGGTCAACACGGTATATTTCGTTCCACAGCCCTTACGGTTCCTGGTGACGACCACCCCGGCCAGTTGCGCAACATGCTGCGACGGCAGCGGACTTGGAACCGTCAGCACTTCGTGCTCGCTCCCCGTTACTTATCTTTGGAATCCTGGCATGGTTACTCTTCCCACCATAAATAACATGTGCGGGAATATCACTTATAGCCTATGCGTTACGGATGTATGTGGATGCACCTTATGCGACACACTAATACTCTGCGGGTTTCCTGCCGGGACCTCTAACCTCATCGCCGATCGGCCAGTATTCCAGGCAACCTATGCATCAGCCGGTCAATGCATCATGGCTTCCCTATTGGATGGACCATCCACCGCGCAGTTCGACTTATATGATCTTCAAGGCAGAAAGATCCTGCAATCGACTCTGGAGAAAAGCGAAACCAGAAGCATCAACGCGGCCGCCCTGGCTTCCGGAACTTATCTTGTCGTGGTAAGCGATGAAAATCGTCTGCTCGGAAATCAACTGCTCGTCATACCCTGACTACTTCCTGTTCCATGATGCGTAAATCTGGTATAAGCCTTCTCGTATTTCAAATCTTCCTGCTGATCCAAGCGGAAGCGCAATCGCCCGACCTTACCCGTCTGACCGACTGGATGGCCGGATCTTACAGCAGTGAGGCGCAGCACTTACGCGACACTGCCAACTATTTCGACATCCGTTTGCTGATGGCTCCTATCTGGAAAGAACGATCGGATGGTCATTGGTTTTACGTGGAGCAGGCCGTTGCCGATTACCTTGATAAACCCTACCGCCAACGGGTTTACCGCATCCACGAAATCGAACCCGGTGTTTTCGAGAGCGTCATATACACCCTGCAGGAACCCTTGCGTTTCACCCACCATCCGGAACTGCTGGAGAAACTTCCAATTGACAGTCTGACCGAGAAGAAAGGATGCTCCGTAATACTGCGAAAGCAAGCCGACGGACAGTTCGCCGGAAGCACGGTGGGTAAGCAATGTCCGAGCGACCGAAAGGGCGCTGCCTATGCTACCTCGGAAGTAACGATCACCCCGGAACGTTTGCTTTCCTGGGACCGTGGTTATAACGAAAAAGACGAGCAGGTCTGGGGCGCGGAGAAAGGCGGTTACGAATTCGTCAAGTTGAAGGGTCGCTAACGCGCTTTCCCGCTTGTACTATAGTCCTTCCAAAATAGTGGACGGCAGGGTTTGACCCGCGCCTGTAAAACCCGGTCCAATACGTCCGGGCATTTTCGTACGAACTGCTGGATGTCCTGCTCCGATTCGGCCTCCATGAGGGACACGATGCCGCTTCCATTTTCAAAGGAGGCTGCCATGACCAGGGAACCTTCGCGGAAGGCTTTTTGCAAATACAATTCGTGCCTGCTCAGATCGACCGATTGAAAGGTGCGTTGCGCAGGAAATGATTCGCCCATCGTCCACAAGACGAAGTAAAGGCGCTTGAGCGAGGCAGAACGCTCGTCCACGGGTGGGGGTTGCATGGCCGGAAGCATTATGAAGGCCGAAGGAAATACATCGGGCACCGACAAGTTTCACGGAAGTGTTAGGGATTGTCAGGGATGGATCATTTTGCGGTGGTGGGTGAAGAGGAGGTTAGTGAATAGTGAACAGTGAATAGTGAATTTTACCTGCCGAAGCATTAGCGTAGGCAGGAGTGAATAGTGAGGCTGAAAACCTCACTTCAGGTTTTTATACAGAAATGAACAGACGGAATAAATATTAATGGGATTTGGAAATACTTTGCGATTTCATGCTTAGCATGTAACAGGCGACAAGAATTGTAACCATGGCGGAGGTTCCGAAGGCCACAAAGGGTCCAAAGACGGTCCAGAGTATACCGGTCAGCGTGCTGGATAACAGCGTCGCGATACTTTGGAAAGCGGTAAATGTACCAACCGCTGTTGCTGTGTCCTTTTTTTCGCACACAGTCGTTATCCACGCTTTGGCAATACTTTCGGTTGCCGCGGCATAGATTCCATAGAAGGCGAGAAGAATCATGTAAATCTCAATCGAAGAACTCACAGCGAAGCCTGCATACACTCCTGCAAACAAAAACAAACCCATCACCAGCACATTTCGAAAACCGAAACGATCAGCGACCATTCCAAGCGGATAAGCTGCCAGCGCGTAAATGAGATTATAGAAGCAATAAGCGCCGATCACTGCCGGATCGCTCATTCCCGATTCGCGCATCCGCAACAAAAGAAAAATATCCGAACTGTTGACGAGTGCAAAGACCAGCAGCGCTGCGACGAGTTTACGATATGCCGGATCCGCAATTCGCCAATAGCGAGTAAAATCAAGGAACCGAACCGGCGAAACCGTTTTTGCCTGATTCTGGGCTCTTCTTTCACGCAGAAACATGGTAAGTACGATAGCCCCAAAACCAGGCAGAAACGCAAGTAGAAACAAGTGTCTATATGCGCCCGGGTGATAACTCAAATAGAGCAAGGCAACCAGCGGACCAAGTACCGCACCGATCGTGTCCATTGCTCGATGGAATCCGAACACACGAGCCTTTGTTGCAACCGAAGCGTCAGCCGACAGCAATGCGTCGCGGGCACCGGTTCGTATCCCTTTGCCGACGCGATCGATGGTCCGGGCAAAGAAGACGCCAACCGGACGAACAGTAATCGCAAACAGAGGTTTGGAAATGGCACTCAAAGCATAACCCCATTGGACAAATGGCAGCCTGCGCCCCTTCACATCGCTCAGATGTCCGAAATAACCTTTACTCAAACCTGCTATCGCCTCCGCAATGCCTTCCAGCAATCCGATCAACGCCATGGAAAAACCAATCGAACGCAGGTATCCGGGCATGACAGGATACAAAAGCTCACTGGCGAGGTCCGTACACAGGCTTATCAGAGAAAGCAGCAGAACGTTTCTGGATATCAATCTGGACATCGTATGCTTATAATCCGGGTTGGAACGCTGAACTTCGTTTGAAGCGAAAAAATACGTCCAAGTTTTTAGGAAATGATCGAAACAGCTATATTTGCACTCCTTTTTCAACAAAATCCGCCGACTTTGATTGTGCTAAACTGTTGAAAAAGAGATCATTGGGAGCATAGCTCAGCTGGTTCAGAGCATCTGCCTTACAAGCAGAGGGTCACAGGTTCGAACCCTGTTGCTCCCACAAAACGGAAACCCACCCTTGCGGTGGGTTTCTGCATTTATGGGGTAGTTGTATATACTATACAGCAAAAAAGCTGATCGGTTCTATATCGGGAGCACGGCCTATCCTGTTGAGCAGCGGTTGCGCAAACACCTCACGAATCACAGAGGTTATACATCCCGGTTCAAAGATTGGGTTATCGCATACAAGGAGCTTTATGGAACATACAACGAAGCCAGGAAACGGGAAATGGAACTGAAGCGATCGAAAGATCGCTAGTTACTCGAGCGATTGATTTCAGCAGGGGCAGAGCATCCCGGCTAACAGCCGGGAGGGTCACAGAGCCTGTCCCGGTTTACCGGGATTCGAACCCTGTTGCTCCCACAAAACGGAAACCCACCCTTTTTTTTATCGGCTGTTTGGGCACCAGCTAGCCTCTCTGGCTAAACCATCAGCTTATTTGACTTGCCTTCATCGCCTCCGCTACTACAAAGGTGCTGCCGGCGATGAGTATGAGATCCCGCTCGTTCGCCGATCGCATGGCGGAGGCTAAGGCCAGGGCTACGCTTGGATAGGCTTCTGCGCGAAGTCCGTGTTCGCGTAGTGCCTGGCACAGGGATGCCGCATCACGTCCTCTGGGCAAGTCCGGTTTGCAACAGTAGTAAGTGGCTGCGGCAGGCAACAAGGGTAGAATGCCCGAAAGGTCTTTGTCTTCAACCACACCGATCACCCAGTGTAAGTCCGTATGATTTTCATGCTCCAATTGTAGGAGGATCTCCCGAATGCCATCAAGGTTGTGACCTACATCCGCGATCACCTTCGGTTGTTCTTTCAGCAACTGCCAGCGTCCCATCAAACCGGTCAGACTCCTGACATCCCGTAATCCGCGCGCGACTGCAGCCTCCGGTATCTTCCAGCCCATTTCGCGCAATCGATAGATCGTCGCTAAAACACCCGCTACATTCTTGGTCTGGTACCGACCCGGCAATCCGATTGTATAATGCAACTGCACCGCACCTTCACGCTCGACCGACACGTTCAGGTCGCGCCCATCTCCTCCAATCGCTTCAACCTTGTACTCCTGATCCGCAACGCAGCTGTTTGAACCGGCGCGCTGAGCCGCGGATGTAAGGACATGGATGGTTTCAAGCTGACCTTCGCTGATGATCACCGGCACTCCCGGTTTAATGATACCGGCCTTTTCCGCCGCGATCTTCTCCAGGGTGTCACCCAGCAAATTCATGTGGTCCCAACCGATGTTGGTGATGAGTGCCACTTCCGGAGTAATCACATTGGTAGAGTCCAACCGACCGCCTAAGCCGGTCTCGATGATGGCGATGTCGACCTGTTCGTTCCTGAAATAATCGAACGCCAGGGCTACCGTCCATTCAAAGAAAGAAGGCTGGATGCGATCGAAAGCGGCGCGGTGAGCTTGAACGAATCCGGTCACCACCTCCTCCGGAACCATGCCACCGTTGACACGGATGCGCTCACGAAAGTCGAGTAAGTGCGGCGATGTATACAGACCGGTCTTGTAACCGGCGGCCTGCAGAACCGCTGCCAGCATATGCGAACTGGAGCCCTTACCGTTCGTTCCTGCCACGTGCACTGAACGGAATCCCTGCTCGGGATGGTCCAGCAATTCCATCAGGTGGTGTGTGTTGTCCAGGTTAGCCTTGTAGGCCACCGCGCCAACCCGATGAAACATCGGGAGACAGGAATACAGGTAGTCGAGGACCTCGGGATAGGTCATAGCCGGCAACAAAGAAAAGAAGGATTCCCCTACCCGAAGCGGGTTATTGTACGAGGAAGATGAAGGTCATGGTCCCCTTCTGGATATCGGCTCCGTCGGGACTGGGACTGAATTCGGCTTTCATGGCGGCCTCTTTCGCCAGGCGATACAGATACGAGCTGGTGGTCGTAGAACCACGACCGCCGGGGATGGCGCTGGTTACATGTCCATTCTTATCAACGGTAATTTCGACGACCACCTTGCCGGTCTCCTGCGAGCGATCGTTGACCTGCGGCTTCCGCGTCATGCGACGGCCTGCGAGGTCGAAGGAGAATCCATCGCCCTTACCACCGCCGGTACCTTTTCCGTCGCCACCGCCTTCTCCTCCACCGGTACCACTGCCCTTGCCGTAGTACTTCGAATTCGGATCACCCGTTGGGTCGCCCTGATCACCGGTGCCCTGACCGGTACCCTGGTTGCCGGTACCGGTCTTCGGACCTTTATACAAAGCACGGCTGTCCACCACGCGAACCGGTTCCGTTTTCACCGGCTGGGTCTTCGGCGTCGTCTCGCGGGGTGTCTTGGGACTGGTCTTGGCCGGGTCGGGTTTCTCTTTGGCAATTGGCGACTCTTCGATCTCCTGCGTCGCGAACTGTTCGTCCGGCGAAGGGACAGGAACCGAAGCCGACAGATTGGGATCCTCCGTGGTATTCGGCGACATGGGTTGCACTTCTCCACTCGCTTCGTCC
This sequence comes from Bacteroidota bacterium, assembly GCA_016713765.1. Taxonomy (NCBI): domain Bacteria; kingdom Pseudomonadati; phylum Bacteroidota; class Bacteroidia; order Candidatus Pollutiaquabacterales; family Candidatus Pollutiaquabacteraceae; genus Candidatus Pollutiaquabacter; species Candidatus Pollutiaquabacter sp. Next base: position 1,208,451 of record JADJON010000001.1, on the reverse strand, counting down.
ACGTAGCCAATGTTCACGATCACTCCGCCTCCGCCTCCTGTTTCAGGAAAAGGAGGAATGGGTGTCGACATGACCGTAAACAACAGGATGAGAAACAACAACCCGTGTACGAGTACGGAAATGAGGATGGAGCGCGAACGAATGCCGGCTTCCGTAGCCATTTACTGCTGCTTGGAGGTTTGGGTGGCAAGCACCATTTTCACTTTTTTCCGGTTGCCGATATCGAGCAGGTCGACCAGATTCTGAACCTGGACGGTCTTGTCGACTTTCAGCAGCGCGGTCGGGTCGGGCTGGCCTTTGATGGCCTGTTCGATCGCCGCTTCCAGCTGATCCGCCGGAACCGGCGTATTGTTGATGGCATACTGCAGATCCGCTGTCACCGAAATGGTCAAGGGGTGCTTGACGCTCTGGCTGCTGCTCTTGGCCGACGGAAGCAGGAGCTTCAGTACGTTCGGCGTTGCCAGCGTAGAGGTGATCAGGAAGAAGAGCAGGAGAAAGAACATGATATCGTTCAACGAAGCGGTGTACACTTCGCCGACGAGTCGGTTTCTTCTGCGGAAGTTCATGGTAGTGGTTGTCGGAGATCCGGAACTGCGACCTTATCCTTTCACGGGTTCTTCCAGCAGGTCGATGAACTGGACAGCGTTGATCTCCATTTTGTTGATGACACGGTCGATCATGTACACCAGGTAGTGATAACAGGCGTACGCGATCATACCTACGAGCAGACCGGCTGCAGAGGAGATCATCTTCACATACAAACCGCCGGAGATGGCGTTGATCTCAAGACTGTTTTGCAGGGCGATCTGATAGAAGATCTTGATCACACCAAAAATCGTTCCGAGGAATCCGAACATCGGGGCGATACCGGAGATGGTACCCAGTACGTTCATGTTGTTCTCCATCTTGTAGATTTCGAGCTTGGCCACGTTTTCGATGGCTCCTTCGATCTCCTTCACCGGTTTCCCGAGGCGCATCAGGCCCTTCTCGATCATGCGGGCCACCGGGGTGTTGGTGTTTTTACAGAGCGCCTTGGCGGCATCGATGTTGCCATTGTGCACGTAGTCGCGGATCTGATTCATGAAGTTCATGTCGATCTTGGAATTCTTCTTGATGGTGAAATACCGTTCGAAGAAGATATACAAGGCAGCGATCGACAGGATCGCGATGGGGATCAGGATCGGGCCGCCTTTTTCGGCCATCTCCCACAGCGAGATTGACTGAGACGGCGTAGGGAGGGTGGGGACGGTCGTACTGGCGGTAGCCGCCGAGTCGGCGATCGAACCCGTCGATTGGCTGATCTGCAAAATGATTCCGTTCAACATGGACACTTTTCTTCTTTAATAGCCAACAAAATTACCCGGTTCAAGCCCCTGCATGGCTGCCGGGAGGGGTACTTGTTAACACGATTCTGTTAGCGGTAACGGAGTCGAGCCGAGGGATATTGAAAGGCCAGTGACAACTGCGTTCCGGGTTTCGGGTTCCGGGTTGAAGGTTGAAGGTTGAAGGTTGAAGGTTGAAGGTTGAAGGTTGAAGGTTGAAGGTTGAAAAAACCAAACTTTCAACATTCAACTTTCAACATTCAACTTTGAAACAGACCCGAAATATTCAACTCCCTATTCGGCCAGTAAGCTGAAGTTCACCGGCAATACCATGGCGGTGCTGACGCTTTCGCCTCCGTAGCGACCCGGCGACCACTTGGGACCGTTCGTGAGTACTTTTTCAATTTCACTTTCCATTCCAAAGCCGATCGGTTTGAGGAAGGTGATTTCCTGAATACGACCGTCGCGACCTACGATGAATTGCACGAAGAACCGACCGGATAATCCTTCCATTCTTGCCTGGGGTGTATAACGCAATTTGCTTCTGAAGTATTTATAAAACGCATCCAAACCTCCGGGGAAATCGGGTGCGACTTCCACACTCGCCTGGGAAAAGACCTTCGGGGCCGGCAAGGTCGACAAACCTGCTGTTGGCGGACCAACTGGGCCGGTGACCGGATTGCCAGGCCCCGGGCCGGGTGTGGGATCCACCGGACCGGGAACAGGAACAGGATCGACCGGTAAAGGTTCCTTTGCAACCGGTTTGAAGGCGTTTGGATCCCTTGGAGGAGTGATGGAAGACTTCCCGGCATTGGACTTTGGAAGAACCGAAGGCACGCTTGCCGGCGGTACATAGACGGACGGATTGACGAATACTATTCCGTCGCGCAGGCGGATCGGACTGTCGTGTGCCGGGCTGGGGAAAACCCAGCGCATCACTTTGGGAAGAAGGATCGCCATTCCGGCGAGGAGGCAACCGATCAGAAACGCACGGATCAATCGGGCTTCATAATTCACGCGCAAATCGTACGCGCCATACTGCTTGTTCTTTCGTTCAAAAATCATTTCGGTGTACACCGACTTACTAGATCGAAGGATTTTCATGGAAAGGATTTTCGGAAAGAGTCGGCGGCCGGGGGAATTCCATATGGGGTGGATAGGAGAAACTAGTAATTAGTAATTAGTAACTAGGAACTAGTAACTAGTAATTGGGGGATAGGGGATGGGGGATGGGGGATGGGGAATGGAGAATGGAGACTGAGGACTGAGGACTGAGGACTGGAAACAGTGGCCTGGGGTTGCTGTTTAAATGTTCTACTACCTAAAGTGGTTAATTTTACCGCCGACTTATTATAGGGACGAGGGACGAGGGACGAGGGACGAGGGACGAGGGACGAGGGACGAGGAGCGAGGGACGTGGGACGAGGAGCGATGCATGCCTGCCGAAGCTTTAGCGAAAGCAGGGGCGAGGCAATGAATGCCTACTGCCTACTGCCTACCGCAAACCGATTCCCGCCTACTGCCTTCCGTTTACCGCTTAGTCAACTAAGACAGAAACGACAGCCTTTTCGTATCTTAGTCGGGTCATTCTCTACTTATGCGAAAACTCCTATCGCTTGTCTTGCTAAGCTGTCTTGCCATGATCGCTCCTGCTTCCAGCAATGCGCAACTGTTGGTGACCTTTCCTGCTGCGGACAGTACGACGGTAACAGCCGACTGGTATCCGGTGAGCGATGAATTTCCGACCATTCTGCTTTGTCACCAGAACCGGTTCAGCCGTGGTGAATACCAGGAAACGGCACTTCGTCTGAACAAATTCGGCTTTAACTGCCTGGCCATCGACCAACGGGTGGGCAGCGAGGTGAATGGCGTGATCAACCAGACCGCTCTGGAGGCGAAAGCAAAAGGCCAGCAACCGGAGTTTCCGGACGCTGAACAAGACATCCGCGCAGGACTCGACTTTCTCTATGACAAATACAACAAGCCCGTCCTGATACTCGGCAGCTCGTATTCGGCTTCGCTTGCGCTTAAAATCGCGAACGGCAACAACAAAGTATCCGGTGTGATCGTTTTCAGTCCGGGCGAGTATTTCCAGGACAAGGATTTCACCCGCAACTCCATCAACGGACTGGACAAGCCGCTCTTCGCGACCTCCTCGCGGGACGAATCCGACAAAGTAACCGACCTCTTGCGCGACGTGAATTCCAGGATCAAAGTACAGTACGTACCGAAAACCGCCGGCGACCATGGATCCAAAGTACTTTGGTCGAAGTCGTCCGACAATCAGGATTACTGGGCAGCGCTCATGAGCTTCCTGATGCGCATGAAAAAAATGCAATAAGCCTGGCAAGCAGGGAAATCTCTGACGTGTGCGTTCGACTATGATTCATCAGAAGTTCCTGCCGCTCGTCCTGTTGTTTTGCCTGTGCCTCTCAACAGCCTATGCACAGAAAAACGTCACCACCGTAGGGCTGCAATTCAAACCGATCTTCCCGCTTTCCTTCCTGGGCACCGGTACCCAAAGCCAATTGGAGCAGGGTGTGCAATTCGACTTTTCGCTCAAGAGCGGATTTGCCGCTGGCATGGTGGTTCGTCGGGGCATGACGGACCTGCTTTCGTTCGAAACAGGCATCAACTACGTCAAGCGAACATTTACGCTTGACATTACCGATGCCAACTTCAATGCATCGAGCGATTTCCGGATGATCGCCTATGAAATACCGGCCTCGCTCCTGGCCTACGTCCAGCTTGGCGAAAAGCTATACATGAACGCATCCATGGGCGCTTCCGCCGACATGTTCGCCAGTAGTCTGGAGACCAAAGGGGAAGGATACGAGCATCGATCCAAGCGAAAAAATGTCCTGCAGCCAGCCGTCATCGCCAACATCGGCTGGGAATACCGCACCGTGAAATCCGGCTACTGGTACCTCGGCGCAAGCTATCATCGCCCGTTCAATTACATTTATAATTCTCAGGTACAGTACCAGCGCGCCGGCAAGGATTTCATCGTCGAACAACGCCTGCTCGGCAATTATCTGACACTGGACCTTCGTTACTTTTTTCACGAAGACCCCGACAACCTGAAACGCAAGCGGGTCTACTACGAAAATTAACCGTTCAACTTGGGATTGTTCTTGTGGCGATCCTGGTCACGAGCGGTCTTTTTCTCCAGGTTTTTCTGAAATGCTTCTTCCAGGTTAATGCCCGTTTGATTCGCCAGGCAAACCAACACGAACAACACATCCGCCAATTCATCCGCCAGCTCTTTTCCCTCGTCGGAAGGCTTCATGGATTGATCGCCATACTTCCGGGCCATGATCCTGGCCACCTCGCCTACCTCTTCCATCAGTATCGCCGTATTCGTGAGCTCGCTGAAATAACGTACACCATGCGTGCGGATCCAGTTGTCGACGGTGGTTTGGGCTTGGGAGAGGGTCATGGGGGTATTGGTGATTGGATATTGGATATTAGAAATTAGATATTGGTGATTGGTGATTGGTGATTGGTGATTTGGGGTCTATAACCGGAAAACCGAAACCGGAAACTTCCAACCCCCATCATTCTTTCACTTTACTGTCGATCCAGATCGTAACGGGGCCGTCGTTGATGAGACTTACTTTCATATCGGCCCCGAAGGTGCCGGAGGCGATTGGCTTACCGGTATCGCGTTGCAAGGCCGCTTTGAATTGCTCGTAGCGTGGAATAGCCGTTTCCGGTCGCGCCGCGTGGATGTAGGAAGGTCGGTTTCCTTTGGCTGTGGAAGCGTGCAGCGTGAATTGAGAAACGACCAGGATCTCGCCATCCACCTCGGTGACCGACCGATTCATCACACCCTGCTCGTCCGGGAAGATGCGAAGTCGGGCTATCTTACCCGATAACCAGTCGATATCCGTTTCATTGTCGGCCTCTTCGACGCCCACCAGTACGAGTAATCCCACGCCGATCTTCGCCGTGATCGCGCCGTCGATACGGACAGCAGCTTCCGAAACCCGTTGCAGCAATACGCGCATGACTCAGCGAAAATAGTCTTCGTTCATCAGAATGCTATGATAGCTCTCGTAACGGCTGAGCGCGATCTCCCCTTTTTCGACGGCAGGCAAGACCGCACAGCCCGTTTCATTCGTATGGATGCAATTGTTGAACTTGCATCCTTTGCCCACACGAAATATCTCCGGGAAAAAATGCGAGACTTCGTACTTGTCGAAGTCGATCGTACCGAACTCGCGGATACCCGGCGTATCGATGATGTAGCCTTTCTCCGGCAACTCGTGCATCTCCGCGAAGGTGGTCGTGTGCATGCCTTTCTGGTGTTGACGGGAAATACCGGCGGTCTTCAATTGCTTGCCCGGGATCAGGGAATTGATCAGGGTCGACTTTCCTACACCGCTGTGACCGGAGAACAAGGTGATGGAACCCTTCAGATCGTTTGACAGCACATCCAGCCCCTCACCGCTTATCCCGGACACGGCATACACCTTGTACCCGATGGATTCGTACAGATCGCGCGCCTCATGTACGAAGGCCCAAACATCTTCGTCGTAGAGATCGGTCTTGTTCCAGACGATTCCCGCCGGAATCGAATAGGCTTCAGCGGTGGCAAGGAAGCGATCGATGAAACCGAGCGAGGTTCGTGGAAGGACCGGTGTCGCAACGACCAGCGCGCGGTCGAGATTGGCCGCGATGATTTGAACCTGTCGGGATAGTTTGACCGATTTTCGAATGATGTAATTCTTACGCACACCGATCGATGTGACCAGGCCGACATCGTCACCCGGCTTCAATTCCAATTCGACCCGGTCGCCAACCGTGAGCGGATTGGTCGCCTCGAACCCCTTGAGCCGAAGGTTGCCGCGGATCCTGCATAAGAGCTCCTCCCCGCTGTCGAGCCGCACCAGGTACTGGCTGCCGGTGGATTTGGTTACAAGTCCGTGCACGGACCAAAGGTAGGAATCTCCACCGCCCCAAGTGGCCGGGCCAGTCTTAAAACCAACGCCCATTTCCTACCTTTGAGGGCAATGTCGGTCAGTGTACAGTCCATCAGCAAACGATACGGCGAACAGTTGGCGCTGGATGCCGTGAGTTTCGAAATACCGAAAGGGCACGTGGTCGGATTCCTGGGCCCTAACGGTGCCGGTAAATCAACGATGATGAAGATCCTGACCGGCTACCTTCCTCCCTCAGCCGGACGGGCTGCCGTTTGCGGCTTCGATGTTGTCGACGAATCGCTGGAAGTACGCCGGCGCGTGGGCTACCTGCCGGAACACAATCCACTCTATCTCGATCTCTATGTCCGGGAATACCTGGAATTCGTTGCAGGCCTGTATCGGACCGGAGCCGGACAAGCAGGTCGTATCCGTGCCATGATCGAAGCAACCGGTCTCGGACCCGAACAGCATAAAAAAATCGGCGCCTTGTCGAAGGGCTATCGTCAGCGTGTCGGCCTGGCGCAAGCCCTGCTGCATGATCCCGAAGTGCTGATCCTCGACGAACCTACCTCCGGGCTCGACCCCAACCAACTCAGCGAGATCCGGTCCCTGATCAAATCCCTCGGCCGGGAAAAGACCGTTCTACTTTCCACGCACATCATGCAGGAGGTAGAAGCGCTCTGCGACCGCGTCATCATCATCAACAAAGGCCGGATCGTGGCCGATGATACCACCGACTTACTCCGCCGGAAAGCCGCTCCGGAAGCGGCGATCCGGGTGTCGTTCGACCGCAATCCTACGCGCAGCCAATTGATGCAACTGAAAGGCGTCCGGGATGCCGAGAACATGACCGATACCCATTGGCGGATCGTTCCGGGCGAAGGGCAGGATGTTCGACCTGAATTGCTGCGGTACGCGGTCGAAAACGGATTGACGGTCCAATCCTTGCAGGTGGAAGAACAACGGCTGGAGGATGTGTTCCAGATACTCACCCGTTAGTTCATGACAAAGAAGCTACTCGCAGGACTACTCCTGCTGATTGCCTCGACGGCATTCGAAGCGAAAGGGCAGGCCCTTAGCGCTTACACCGATTACCGGGGTTACCTGCAAGTCTTTGACCGCGGCATGTTTTACCAGGCAGAATATCTGCCGGTACGTTCCTATCAGGTCGGCGGAAACGCTGTCGCGTATATCGACAACCGCAGTGACTTCCGCATTTTCCAGAATGGAAAAGCGAATATGCAGGTCAACGCGGCCGACTTCTGGTACCAGGTCACCAATAACCTGATCGCCTACAAAGTGGGCAACGTCTTGTATGTCTATGACAACGGGCAGAAGAAAATCCTGAGTTATTACAACGACGGCGTTTACCTCGGCGACAGCCTGCTGGCCTGGTTCGACAACAGCAACTACCTCTTGAGCATTTACTACAACGGGCGCACAGCCGAGTTGGAAAGCTCCATGCTCGAAAAGCCCAAAACAGTGAAAGCCGGCGCCAACACCCTGGCATGGGTGAATCAATCCAACTTCTTCAAGATCTTCTATCATGGTCAGACCTATACCCTCGACAACATCCCTCCGCGCGAATTCCAGGCCGGGCGCGATATCGTGGGGTATGTGGATGACTACAATGGTCACTTCCACCTGTTCTATCAGGGCGACACGGCGAGCGTCGAGATCTTTGCTCCGGATTCCTTCAAAGTAGGCTGGTCCATTGCCGCCTATGTTGATAATCTGGGAGACTTCCGGATCTTCTCGGAAGGCGCAACCCGCCGGATCATGCCCGACCGGCCGGACTTCTTTTATGTGGTGGGTAATGTGATCTGTTGGGGCTACAACGGTGATTTCAATATATTCTGGAACGGTAAGACCCACGTGGTCGAGCGTTTCATTCCCCGGGAATTCAAGATCGGACCCAACGGGGTGGCCTATTTCGATCTCAGCAACCAGCTCAAATACTGGTACAAAGGCGAAAATGCCACAGCATCCTATGAATCCGTGCTGAATTACGCCCTAAACGGGGACGTCCTCAAATTCACCGTCGGGACGAATACGGTGAAGGTCTTTTATGAGGGACGGGCTTATTGAGGTACGAGGTGCGGGGCATGCGAGGCATGCCTGCCGAAGCTTTAGCGAAGGCAGGGGCGAGGCATGCCTGCCGAAGCTTTAGCGAAGGCAGGGACGAGGGACGGGGGACGAGGTGCGGGGTGCGAGGCATGCCTGCCGAAGCTTTAGCGAAGGCAGGGACGGGGGACGAGACCTTGGGATTAGGCTGCCTGAAGCACAGCCTAAACACGAAACCCGGAACCCGGAACCCTCTTTTCCTTATCTTTGCAACCTGAAATTCAAAACCAATGTCCTATCTCTTCACGTCCGAATCGGTGTCCGAAGGGCACCCTGATAAGATTGCCGACCAGATTTCCGATGCACTGATCGATTATTTTCTGGCGTATGACCCGAAATCGAAAGTCGCCTGTGAAACACTGGTCACGACCGGACAGGTTGTACTTGCCGGTGAGGTGAAGTCGGAAGCATACCTGGATGTCCAGGAGATCGCCCGCGAAGTAATCAAGAAGATCGGCTATACGAAGTCGGAGTACATGTTCGAAGCGGCTTCCTGCGGTATCCTTTCCGCGATCCACGAACAGTCACCCGACATCAACCAAGGTGTTGAAAAGAAGGATCCCTACAAACAAGGCGCCGGTGACCAGGGCATGATGTTCGGTTACGCCTGCCGCGAGACGGATACCTACATGCCGCTTCCGCTGGAGCTGGCTCACCTCCTGCTCCGTGAGCTCGCGGATATCCGCCGCGAAGGCAAGGTCATGAAGTATCTCCGCCCGGACGCCAAGAGCCAGGTAACGATCGAATACAGCGACGACCATCGCCCGATCCGCATCGACGCCATCGTGGTCTCCACCCAGCACGACGACTTCGACAAAGAGAAAGCCATGCAGAAAAAGATCGCGGAGGATGTGGTAAGCATCCTCATTCCGCGCATCATGAAAAAACTGCCGAAGCGTGTGCAAGCCCTGTTCAACGACAAGATCAAATACCACGTCAACCCTACCGGCAAATTCGTCATCGGCGGACCGCACGGTGATACCGGCCTGACCGGCCGCAAGATCATCGTCGATACCTACGGCGGCAAAGGCGCACATGGTGGTGGCGCGTTCTCCGGAAAAGACCCGTCGAAGGTTGACCGTTCCGCGGCCTACGCTACCCGTCACATCGCCAAGAACCTGGTGGCCGCCGGTATCTGCGACGAAGCGCTGGTACAGGTAGCTTACGCGATCGGCGTCGCCGACCCCGTTGGCCTGTACATCAACACCTACGGAACCTCCAAGGTGAACATGTCCGACGGCGAGATCGCCCGGAAAGTCGCCCGGATCATCGACATGCGTCCGTACGCGATTGAGCAGCGTTTCAAACTGCGCACCCCGATCTACCTCGAAACGGCCGCCTATGGACACATGGGACGCCAGCCGAAGAAGGTGACCAAGATCTTCAACAAAGGCAAGAAGAACGAGAAACGCATCGAAGTGGAACTCTTCCCTTGGGAGAAACTCGACAAAGTCGATGCCTTGCGCAAGGAGTTCAACCTTTCCGAAAAGGCTGCAACCCGCAAGACCGCGCAACTCGAACTGGTCTGATCGCAATATCATCAACGAAAAACCCCGCCACATGGCGGGGTTTTTTATTTCTTCGTGTACCACAATCAAATCATCGATGAACCTGAGTGACTGGATCGGTTTCGCCGGCGTCAGCCTGTTGCTGATCGCGTACTTTCTTCAGACGAGCGGAAAGCTCGCCAGCGACGGACGCCCGTATCTCTGGATGAACTTCCTGGGCGCAGCGGTCGCATGCTTTGCCAGCTGGCTGATACGGTACTGGCCGTTCGTGCTGCTCGAAGGTGCCTGGGCGGTTGTTTCATTGCAATCGCTGTTTAAAAAGAGGTAAGAGAATCAAGTGTGTTCCGCTACGATCTTCCGCAGCCATTTCAACATGGCCAGGATCGCAAGGGCCGCAATGAGGGAAACCACACAGTTCACCCAAAAGAAACTGGCTTTGTGCGAGTAAGAATCCCAGAGCGAGGCCAGCACGCCTGACATCTTGTTTCCAATCGAGGTGGCCAGCGACCAGCCACCCATCATGAGCGCCGTGATGCGGGGCGGACTCAGTTTGGATACCAGCGACAAACCCATCGGACTAAGGCATAGCTCACCGATGGTGATGACACCATAGGTACCCACCAGCCACCAACCGGAAACCTTCTCGGCACCATTACCGCCCGCATATACGGCTCCTACCATTAGCAAGGTGGAGAGCGCCGTGATCAGGAGACCCAGGAAGATCTTACCCGGGGTGGATGGCTCCTTGTTTCGTCTTCGCAGGAACGCGAATGCGGCCACCACCAACGGCGTCAACGCGACGACAAAGAACGGATTGATACTCTGGAAGATCTCCGTCGAGAGCAGGTGCGTAGTACCACCTTCCTCCGGCCAGTGATCCCGGGGCAGGTTGCGGTAGTAGGACGGGAAATCATACGTCTTCGCCACCTTTCCATCCGCGTCTTTGACCGCGCGGAATTGTTCGTCGGTCAGTGTGATCGTATCCTTAGTCAGCGTGACATCCTGCACCATGCCGAGCTGCTTGGCAGGAGCGACCATGGCGGCAGGCAACTCACGGTCGGTATAGCTTTCGGCCCAGGTCGTGAGGGCAGTGCCGTTTTGTTTGAAGATCGCCCAGAAGATGATCACCACGCCGTAGATCGACAACAAAGCCGCGACCGGGCGCTTGTCTTCCGGTTTCAGCCGGAACAACAACGAGACGTAGAACAAGGCTACCGGTAAGGCCCCGAAGATGAAGGCATCGGTGGAGTCGCTGCCGAACACATTGCCGGGAATGCTCCAGCCGAGGAAACCCGCGACCACCGCCGGAAGCAGGACCATGCCGAATACACGACCGACGCCCATGTCCTCCGGGTTGGCGGGTTTGATCACGTCCATGTGTTTGTAGTGACGGTTCCCGATCCAGAAGATGATCACGCCGAGGAACATACCCACGCCGGCGGCAATGAAGGCTTCGCCCCAGCCGAAAGCGTTGCGGAGATAGGCCGCGAAGAAATTGCAGATGAAGGCACCGATGTTGATGCCCATGTAGAAGATGTTGTAGCCGGCGTCCTTTCTCGGTTTGAATTTCGGTTCGTTGTAGAGGTTCCCCAGCAAGGTGGAGATGTTGGGCTTGAAAAAGCCGTTACCCAGAATGATCAGTCCGAGCGAGGTGTAGAAGGCAGTGGGACCCGGCAGGGAGAGGCCGATGTAACCCAACCCCATCAGGATGCCCCCGATGGTGATTGCCACACGCAGGCCGAGGATCCGGTCCGCCAGCAAGCCGCCGATGAACGGTGTCAGATACACCAGGGCGATGAAGGTGCCGAAGATGTCCGATGCATCCTTTCGGTCAAAGGCCAGTCCGCCCCGTTCCGTATCGGTCATGTACAGGAAAAAGATCCCGATGATCAGGTAATAGCCGAAGCGTTCCCACATCTCCGTAAAGAAGAGATAGGGCAAGCCGGCGGGGTGGTTGCGTTCCTTCTGCATAATGTTCCTGGCCTCCTGGCCTTTCGGCAAAATAAGCAGGAATGATCAGGCGTACAACAGGGGTCGGGTGCAAAACTCGGCGAGCAGCGTCGAGCGAAGTTGACCGCCTCCTCCTACATTCGCTGACGTGCAGGAACAGCAACGCCCCCGTTTCATCCGGCTGATCATCGGTCCGCTGATGGGCTGCCTGGCCTACTGGCTGCTGAGTACGAACGGGCTCGATCACGCGAAAGCGGCGACGGTGCTCGTGACGATCTGGATGGGGATCTGGTGGATCACCGAAGTGATCGACCTGGGTGTCACCTCCTTTCTCCCCTTCCTCCTCTTCCCGCTCCTCGGCGTGCTCGACTCGAACACGGTCGCGGCGCAGTACATGGAGCAGACGATCTTTCTTTTCGTTGGCGGATTCTTTCTGGCTTACGCGATGGAACGCTGGAACCTGCACCAGCGGCTCGCGTTCTCCATCATTCTCAAAGCCGGGTCCACGCCCTCCCGCGTATTGCTGGGGATCATGATCACCACCTTCACTGTGTCGATGTGGATCTCGAATACGGCTACGACCGTCATGCTCCTGGCCGCGGTCCTCGCGATCGTGCGGCACGAACACCTCTTTCCGAAATCGGGACATGCGAAGATCGCGACGGGCTACCTCCTCGCATTGGCTTATACCGCCAGCATCGGCGGTATGGCCACCCTCGTCGGAACGCCGCCGAACATGATCCTGGCCGGTTTCATGGACAAGATCGAACCGGGCGCGGTGAACTTCAACCGCTGGTTCGTCTTCGGCTTTCCGTTCGCGTTGACCTTTGGCACGATCGCGTTCTTCTTCATCCGGTACCGCTTCATTCCGAAGTCCGACGACCTGCGCTTCGACCGCAACTACATCCGCGAAAAACTGGAAGCCCTGGGGCCGTTGCAGACGGAAGAGAAACGCGTCATCGCCATCTTCCTGTTCGCCGTGCTGGGCTGGTTCACGCGCATCGACCTCGACTTCGGCGCCTTTCGGATTCCCGGTTGGTCGAACCTGTTGCCGGAAGGAAAGATGATCAAGGACTCCACCATCGCGATCTTCGCGGCCCTCCTGTTGTTCCTGATCCCGGCGAAGAAAAAAGATGCCGGCGCTCTGCTGAACTGGTCCGACGTGACACGACTGCCGTTCCGCATCATCCTGCTCTTCGGAAGCGGCTTCGCCTTAGCGGAAGCATTCGAACGAACCGGACTGGCGCAGTGGCTGGCGGGGCACTTGCAAGTCCTGCACGGCATGCCGGCCTGGATCATGGTGCTGGGCGTAGCCGTGATGGCGACCGCGCTGAGCGAGTTCGCTTCCAACGTGGCCAGCGTGCAATTGATGTTACCGATCCTGGCGCCCCTGGCCGTCTCCCTGGAAGTGGATCCGCTGGTCCTGATGTTCCCGGCGACGATCGCGGCTTCCTTCGGCTACATGATGCCTGTTGCAACGGCCGCGAATACGATCGTGTATGGCACCGGCTACATCCCCGTACGGCAGATGATGCGCACGGGACTTTTCCTGAACATCATCGGCATATTGCTGCTGACACTGTTCTCGCAGCTCATCCGATTTTAAAATCATTCTTCGGCGAGCCTCCGGAGGTCCTGGAGGAGCGCCGGATCGTTGGGTCGCTTCGCGTTGAAATCGACGATCTCACCTTTGGCATTCATCAACATATAACGCGGAATACTGTAGACCTGGAAAAAGGTACATACTTCCGAATTCCAGTCTCCCGGCGAAATGACATTCTCTCCCTGTATCCCCATGTCTTGGACGGCTTTCTTCCACGACTCCTGCTTGGAGTCGATGGAGATGTAAAGGAAGACGACCTTCTTCTTCAATTTCGGATCAAGGCTGTCGTGCAGTTGCTTTGAGAATGGCATCATAGCCCGGCAAGGGCCACACCAGCTCGCCCAAAAGTCGATGTACACGACTTTGCCTTTGAAGTCGTCCAGTTTGACTTGCTTTCCTTCGAGATCCTTGAAACTGATTCCGGCCTCCCCGGTCTTGGCTGCCTGGGCATCGGCCGGGGAAACCTCCGCGAGTTTCTGATACACTTGATCCCTTTTCTCTTCGCAAATCTTCCGGACCGCTGAAACATAGGAACCTCCCTCGTCGCAGGACCGCAACTCCTTCGTGAGTTTGTTGTACATAAAAGGCGACAGGAATCCGCATTCATCCGCGAGAAAACGGGCAAGGAATATCCTGAACACCGGCTGCTCCAGTCGGTCTCGCGCAACCTGGATCTTCCGGTCGGAAGAGGATGAAACATCCGGAAACTTCCGGAAGCCATTCGTCTTGGATGTCTGGTAATAGATATAATGCCGAACGAACAAGCGGTACTGTTCGTTCACCAGTGCGGATGGCTCGTTGATCTTCACTTTCTCGAGGCCGTCCAGCATCGACTCGGGCAGGGGGTTAACGGTTTGTATTTCCCGGCTGCTGTTCGCGATCACGATGGGGTACGACAACAACAACGCCCAATACCGATACCTGATCTGCGTTTCGAGATAGCTCCGGGCCGGAGCGGAAAGTGCCGACCATGCCGGGTCCTGCTTGCAGTAATCGAGCTGTTCCTTGCGCATCGAAAAGATCTTCGCCTCGTACGCGTCTATGGGTGTGTTCATGATCGCAAGCGACTGAAGGCTGTCGTTGAACGCAGCGGCATAATGGATCAGAAACCGGCAGATGAAGCCGGCGTCCGCCGCGCCTTTTCCGGAAAAGGACAATCCGCTTTCAGCGGCGCTATCCGGCGCGACTTCGATATCGCATCCGGGTTGCAGGAACATCGGAATCCGTCGCCCCTGAAACTCCAGCGAGGCCATGACACTGGAATCCGTCGCGACCTCAAACGAGAAACGATTGTTCTGCAGGCGTTGCTCCTGACGTTCCTGGAAACGGTTCAGGCAGTTCCGGTCGATGGCCAGGGCCACCTGTTGTTCGTCGGTTACCGGGACCATTCCCTGGATGACCACCTTTCCCGCAAAAACCGGGGAGGATAGGAATATCAGCGTCAGCAGCGTGAAACCGGCAAGGCAACGGAGAACAGTTTTCATGAGAGCAAGATACGCAAGGCCCCTGAAAACAAGCGGTAGCCGGGATTAGTCCTCGCTCTTGGCCTTTCCGCGGAAGAAGATCTGGACCGGTACTCCCGAAAAATCGAAGCGCTCCCGCAGTTTATTCTCGAGGAAACGGCGGTAGGATTCGTTCACGTACTGGGGCAGGTTGCAGAAAAAGGCGAACTGAGGCGTGGTAGTCGGCAGTTGGGTGACGTACTTGACCTTGACGTATTTCCCTTTGATCGCCGGCGGAGGATTGTTCTCGATAATGGGCAGGAAAAAATCGTTCAGCTCGGAAGTGCGTACTTTCTTCTTCCGGTTTTCAAAAACACGGATGGCTTCTTCAAGGGCTTTGAACACGCGTTGCTTGTCGATCACCGAGGTGAAGACGACCGGCACATCGGTAAAAGGCGCCAGGCGTGCGCGGATGTGATCGGCAAAAGCTTTGGCGGAGTTCTGGTCCTTCTCGACGAGGTCCCATTTGTTGACGATGACCACTACGCCCTTGCGGTTGCGTTCCACGAGGTGGAAGATGGCCAGGTCCTGGGCATGGATGCCCTGCTGAGCATCGATCATGAAGAGGCAGACGTCGGAGTCTTCGATCGCGCGTACGGAGCGCAGCACCGAATAGAACTCGAGGTCTTCCTTCACGCGCGCTTTGCGGCGGAGACCGGCGGTATCGACGAGGATGAAGTCGTGGCCGAACTTGGTATAGCGTTGCTGGATCGGGTCGCGGGTGGTGCCGGCGATCGGTGTCACGATGCTGCGTTCCTCGCCGATGAGCATGTTGAGCAGGGAGGACTTGCCCACGTTGGGCTGGCCGACGATGGCGAGTTTCGGTAAGCCGCTGGTGTCTTCGGGTTCGTCGTCGGGCAGGGCGGCTACGAGCGCGTCGAGGAGTTCGCCGGTTCCGGAGCCGTTCATGGCGGAGATGCAATAGGGATCGCCGAGGCCGAGGGAGTAAAACTCGGCCGCGTCGTGTTGTCGTTGCGGGTTATCCACCTTGTTGGCCACGACGAAAACGGGCTTACCCGATTTCCGCAGCAGGCGCGCGACGGCATCGTCGAGGTCGGTTACGCCCATCTCTACGTCGAGAACGAGCAGGAGGACGTTGGCTTCTTCGACGGCGACTTCCACCTGTTTGCGGATCTCGCCTTCGAAAGCATCGTCGGAGCCGCGGACATAACCGCCGGTATCGATGATGGAGAACTTACGTCCGGTCCATTCGGCATGGCCGTAGTGGCGGTCGCGGGTCACCCCACTCTGCTCATCCACGATCGCCTGCCGGGATTCGGTGAGGCGATTGAAGAGCGTGGATTTCCCCACATTGGGACGCCCGACGATGGCTACGATGTTGGACACGGAAACGGTTGATTTTAAATGAAAATAGCCGAATTGCTTCGGCTATTTCGTTCTGGTAGCGGGGACAGGACTCGAACCTGTGACCTTTGGGTTATGAGCCCAACGAGCTACCAACTGCTCCACCCCGCACTGTTTGAGGACTGCAAAGGTACGGAAATATTCGCTCAATCCAACTCTTTTATCAATTTGCAAAAAGTTGATTGCTAGAGGATTCGGCTTACGCTCCGAGTTAGTATGTCAAACACCAATAGCACGCGGATACTGCGAATGTTGCGAATTTACGCGGATGTCTTCGATAAGCAGATGTGTGCGATGTTTGATCCGACGGCCTTCTTCGTATGATTAAGTTACGCAGAGTCGCGCGGAGGTAACGCAGAGTCTCGCAGAGTTCAATCTCTGTGTATTCTAAGACTTACGCAACGTTTTGATTGATTTTTTTCTCGTAGGTTAGGACGAATGGGGTTTTTCTTTTAATGACTGCAAAGACCCGATTGATCAGTTTGCAGGCTACGGCGTTTGCGATGACTTTGTGGTGTTTGCCCTCGGCCTTTTCCTTTGGCAGTAGACCCTTATTTCAGGGTCGTAGATCATGGCGCTATTGGCTCCGTTGAGCAAGATTGCTTTCATCTGCTTATTTGCCATGGGATGTACCCTGGTCCTTCCCTTGGTTAATCCGGAGGAGTGTTCAAAAGGCGCCGTTCCGGCATAGCAGGCGAACTTACGACCATCATCGAACTGAGTGAAGTTCTGGGTTATAACGAGCATCATCGTTGCAGCAATGAGTCCTATTCCCTTGACAGATTGTATCAGATCAAAATTCTGTTTGAGCTCCGGATCGGAGGCGATCACTTTTTCAATGGCCTCGTTTACTGCCTTAATGCTCTTTTCCAGCCGTTGAATGTGTTGTTCCAGATCCTCGGTAACCAGGTGATTGTCGATCACAATATTGAGCTTTGAGCGGCTCTTGAGGCTATTGACATTCTGGGTATGTTGCTGCACCAACGAGGCGCGGTAGGAGATCAGCTCTTTGAGTTGAAGGATGGATTTTTGAGGGATCACAAATGGCCGGAGCTTGTGATGATGGATCAAGGCGTAAACGCCGATTCGCTCTGCATCCGTCCGGTCACTTTTACCTCGGGTTACGCCCAGGGATTGTTGGATCTCTCTTGCCGGTATTACCGAATAGGTCATACCCTTTTCCTGTAACAGGCAACACAAAAGCAATCCGTAGTTGCCGGTGTGTTCCATGCAAAACCAGGGAGGTGATCCCGCTGGCACCTCCTTTTTCAGGCGTTTAAACATGGATTCAATTCCCTCCTGGCTGTTCTTCACCCGGAACAGACTCAAGGGTTTGGCTGAAGGGTCCACTACCAGCGCTACATCCAGCCATTGCGATGAGATGTCAATGCCAACGGTACAGACTGTTTTCATAACTTTGGTTTTAAGGTTTATTTGTCTGTACTGGAACAGGATGTGCTGCTAAAACCTTTAATAGGCCTGGATGCCTATGATTCTAACTGGCACCGCACCCTGAAAAGAGATAGAGGACTGATACACAGATTAGCCCTGAAGGCTCTAACTCTGCTTAGTTCACCTCTATCTCTTCCAGCACAGTCAGCTTGAAGTTACGAAGGCAAGTCTAAAGGAGACTCTGTGTGTCCTCTGGGATACTCTGTGCTACTAATCCTAAGCCTAGCGAAAGTGGTCACAAATTGATGGCACGCGGATCACGCGGATGCTTCAGCTAACCGAGGCGCTATCCTTGTGCTACGACCTTTGAGGCAACTTTTTCTCATTTCCTCCTCCCCTTCCGATTCCCTACCTTCGCCTCATGGCGCATAAGGCGGGTTTTGTGAGCATCATTGGGAAGCCGAATGTGGGGAAATCCACGCTCATGAACCGTATTCTGGGACAGCATCTGTCGATCGTGAGTGCGAAGGCGCAGACGACGCGGCACCGCATCAAGGGCATTCTGAACGCGGAGGATTACCAGATCGTGTTTTCCGATACGCCCGGCCTGCTGGACCCGCACTACCTGCTGCACCAGAAGATGATGGACTTCGTGGACGCCGCGCTGGAGGATGCCGACGCGGTGCTGTTCATCACCGACCTGGCCGAGCAGTACATGAACGAGGCCCTGGTCGCGCGCCTGAAGAAGATCAAGGTTCCCGTGGTGGTGGTGATCAACAAGGTGGACCAGTCGGGGATCGACGAGATCAACAAGCTGGTGCACGGCTGGAAGAAACACCTGCAGCCGCATGCCGTCATACCCGCCTCGGCCATCAACGATTTCAACACGACGGTGGTGCGCGACACCCTGCTGGAGGTATTGCCGGAATCGCCGGCCTTTTTCCCCAAGGACGATGTGAGCGACGCCTCGCTGCGGTTTTTCACGGCCGAGTTCATCCGGGAAAAGATCTTCATGCACTACCGGGACGAGATCCCCTACGCATCCACCGTGGACATCGAAGCGTTCAAGGAAGGCGAACAGCAGGTGCACATCTCGGCGGTGATCTATGTGGAACGCGACTCGCAGAAGGGCATCCTCATCGGGAAGAAAGGCAGCTCGATCAAACGGGTGGGTACGGAGGCCCGTCACGACATCGAATCGTTCCTTGGGAAGAAGGTGTTCCTCGAGCTCTTCGTAAAAGTGGAAAAAGACTGGCGCAAGCACGAGAACAAGCTGCGCCGGTTCGGATATTCGTCCTGATCGTTCGCCGCACAGCGGCGCCTGCCCATGAAACTGCTGCTCCGCATCTGTATCGGCCTCTTCCTCTTGCTCTTCGCGGCCGGATTGTTCGTCTTCTTTTACCTGCGCTGGAACCGTCCGCAATATGACGGGGAACTCCATTTGCAGGGCCTGCAGCAAACCGTCACCACGCGCTTCGACGCGAACGGCATCCCGCACATTTACGGAGCGAACGAACACGACGTGTTCCTCGCCCTGGGTTACCTGCACGCGCAGGACCGGCTCTTCCAGATGGAGCTGTTGCGCCGTGTGGGCAGCGGACGGCTGGCGGAGATCTTCGGGGCGCAGGTAATCGAGGTGGACCGGTTTTTCCGGATGCTCGGTTTCGCGCAGCACGCCGACTCGGCCGCGCAGGCTTTTCGCAACGGACCCGAGGCCGCCTGGAAGCAAGCCGCCCGCGCCTACCTGCAGGGCATCAACCAATACATCGAACACGGCAAGACGCCGCTGGAGTTCCGCCTCGCGGGCATCCCGAAAGCGCCCTTCACCGAGCGCGATCTGTTTTTGATCGTCGGGTACATGACCTTCAACTTCGAGATGGGCTTCCGGACCGATCCGCTGATGAGCCGGCTGCAGCAACAACTGGGCGAACCGTACCTGCGCGATCTGAGCCTCGGCTATTTGCCCGGAACCTTGCGCAACCCGACGCATCCCGATACCGCGTTGGCGGCCGCCACACCAACGACCGGCGCCACCTTCGCGTCGATCCGGGAAGCGATGCCGGTATTGCCCTGGAGCGGCAGCAACGCGTTTGTCCTGGCACCGGGGCGCTCCGCTTCGGGGAAAGTCCTGTTCGAGAACGACACGCATATCCAGCACCAGCAACCCGCCGTCTGGTACGAGGCGCACCTGGAGTGTCCGGGCTTTCGCTTTTACGGCAACTTCCTCGCAGGATTTCCCTTCGCGCCGATCGGGCGCACGCCCGCCTACGCCTGGGGACTGACCATTCTCGAAAACGACGACCTCGATTTTTTCAGGGAGCGACCCGATCCGACCGACAGCAACAAGGTGATCACCGCCGGACAATCCGTTCCCTTGCAACTGCGGGAGGAGATCATCAAAGTCAAGGATTCCGCTGACGTACGGCTGGTCTGTCGCAGCGGTCCGCACGGACCGATCTGCAGCGACGTGATGAAGGACTTCGCTTCGCTGACCAAGGACCCCGTTGCCGTGAGCTGGACCTTTTTTAAGTTTCCGAATAATCTGCCGGAAGTCACGTATGAACTCGCACACGCCGCGAACCGAAACGCATTCCGTGATGCGGTAAGCAAGATCGCCGCGCCCGGATTGAACGTTTTGTACGGCGATTCGGCGGGGCACATCGCCTGGTACACGGCCACCCGCTTCGTGCAGCGCGCGCCCGGTCGTTCGGCCGTGTTCCTGCTCGACGGCGAGACAGGCGAAGACGACTGGCTGGGCTTTTACGACTTCTCGTACAACCCACGTTCGGAAGATCCGGAGCAGGGTTATGTGTTCAGTTGCAATCACCAGCCCGACTCGGTGAAGGGCGTGTTACATCCGGGTTACTATCTGCCCGAAGACCGCGCCAGCAGGATGCAACAACTGCTGGAGGCGAAGGCGAAGCACTCGCCGGAAGACGCGAAAGCGATCGTACTCGATGTCACCAATCCCAAAGCCGCCCGGGTCGCGCAGTTGCTGGCCGCCTGTGTTCCCGATACCGCATCGGCTTCGGTGAAGGCTGCAGCACGTCGCTTACAGGCCTGGACGGGTAAGCATTCGTTGCAGGATGTCGAGCCGGTGATCTATTACCGGTTGTTGTATGAAGTCCTGCACAATACCCTCGCGGACGAGATGGGCGAAAAGGATTTCGAAGCGTTTCTTTCGACGCACATCGAGAAGAACTCGCTCCTGACCTTGTTGAACAACGACAGCTCGCGCTGGTGGGACGACCGGAACACGGCGGATCGAAGCGAAAGCAGAAAAGAGATCATCGGCAAAGCCTGGCCGGTGGCCATTGCGCAGTTGACGGACCTGTACGGTGACGATCAGGACAACTGGCACTGGCTGCGCGCGCATACGATCGAGATCGGGCATCCGCTGGCGAAGCAGCCGCCCCTGCATCTGGTCTTTGGCATCGGTTCGTATCCGATCCCGGGCGGGATGGAGACGATCAACAACCAGAGCTTCACGCTGACGGGAAAAGGTTCGTATTCGGTGAACCTCGGACCTGCGTTGCGGCGCATCGTCGATTTCGCGCAACCGGAGTTGGGTGAGAGCATCAATCCGAGCGGGCAATCCGGCAATCCGTCGAGCGCTTATTATCAGGACCAGGCCGACCGGTATGCATCGGGGAAATTCCGGGAAGAGCTACTCGACCGTAAGCGGATCGAAGCGGAGACGAAGCACACCCTGATCTTCCAACCCAAGTGAGGCCTCGATCCCGCTGCCGAAAGGTTGATGATTCGCCGGAAGGATGTTACCTTTGCAAAACGGTTGAAAAACCGCCATTGGTCTCATAGTACAATGGATAGTATAGAGGCCTCCGAAGCCTTTGATCTAGGTTCGACTCCTAGTGAGACCGCAGATTCAAGCAACTGATTATCAACAAGAAAGCTCCGAAAAATCGGAGCTTCTTGTTTTTACAGGTAGTTCTCGATTCCCGGCTCAGCGTTCGCGCAACGCGAGCAAAAGACAGGGTTGATCCATGTGTTGGATACGTGCTGTGCTGATGGCGACCGGAATGACCTGGCCGCTGGTGGACCAGGAGTAGCTGTCGATCCTTGACAATTGTCCGTTCCAGAGCTTGCTGAAATCGCTCCACAATTCCTCGTGGCGGTCCGGCGGTGCGAGATCGGTGATGCGTTTGCCTACGAGTTCGGGGTAGTTCATGCCCTGCAGTTCGCAGGCCTTGCGGTTGGCGTCGATGATGATTCCGTCTTCGTTTTCGATGAAGATCGGATCGGGGCTGTATTCGAAGATCGTTTTGAACTTCTGCTCGGCGGTGACGCGTTCGCGGTCGAGGCTGGACCATTTGGTGATGTCCATGGCCGAACAACCGATGAAGGTCTTGCCGTTCGATTGGGGCACCGGAAATTTGTACACGATCCACTCACGCTCTACACCGTCAGGCGTAATGGTCCGCTCGAAGAACTCGACGGACTTTCCAAAGTTCAGGACGATGCGATCGTTCTCTTCGGATTCGGCCCAGTAGCCGTTCGGAAAGAGTTCTCCGAGCGTCATGCCCAGCGCGTCTTTCGACAACACACGGAAGGAACGTTCAAAGTTGGCATTGACGAAGACCAGGCGTCCTTCTTCATCCTTGATCATCGAGACCGTGGGCGCGTTGTTCATGAAGATGCGGAAACGCTCTTCGGATTCTTCCAGTTGAAGTTCGAAGTTCTTGCGGTCGGTGACATCGCGCAGTTGGACGAGGATGCCGTCGATCTGCGGGAGGTTGAGCATGTTGTTGAAGATGCATTCCATCCAACGATACTCGCCGTGCGCGTCAAGGACGCGGTAATCGGCGGTAACCCGGTTGCCGGGATAGGCCAGGAGTACGGAATGGCGCAGCCGTGCCTGATGACGTTCGGCGGGATGCAGGTAGCGCAAGGCATTGCGCCCCACGATCGCCTCAGGATCGTAACCCAGCAGTTTTCGCGAACTTGATCCGCAATAAATGATCTGTCCCTGACCACGCAGGATGCAAAAGACATCCGGTGTCTGGTCGATCAGCTTGTCGTAATACGAATATTGCTCCATGGTAAAGTCCGCGCAGGATGAAAAGGACTTCACGCCGTGAAAATACCAAGTCCCTGAACTTAAGTACGCGTCTTTTGTTAGAGTTCATCAGTCAAGTTGTCAACAGGCTTGGTCGTTGTATATTCAATAATTATTTGAATTTCAATTAATTACTGTTGTGCAACGAGAAGCCGTAACTTCGCAGCATGGAAAACAGCATTTGGATCAATGTCCTTGCCTTCCTGACATCCTATTTCGCCATGGAAGGGGTAGCCTGGGCTACGCATAAATATGTGATGCATGGTTTTCTTTGGACCCTGCACGAGTCGCATCACCAACCGCGTCACGGCGTGTTTGAGCGGAATGATTTCTTTTTCCTCTTCTACGCGACGATCGCGATGGTGTTGATGTATTTCGGCTGGGAGCAACTCGATTTTCGATTCTGGATGGGACTTGGCGTGACCGCGTACGGCTTCACCTACTTCATGCTGCACGATGTGTTCATTCATCGTCGGGGCAAGTGGCTGGACAAACTGGACAATTCCTATTTCCGCGCCATGCGCAAAGCGCACAAGGTGCATCATAAGAAAATGGGCAAGGAAGACGGCGAAGAGTTCGGCTTGTTGCTCTTTAACAAACGTCATTGGCGCGTCAACCAGGATTGAACAATTCCGCACCAACCTTGTTGCCCTACCTGTTCACCAAAACGCCTGAACCATGTCGAAAAAAGTACTGATCATCGGAACCGGTCTGGGTGGATTGGCAACCGCCTTGCGGCTGGCTTGCCGGGGTTACCAGGTGGAGATGGTCGAGAAGCACGGGCGCGCCGGTGGTCGACTGAACCAGTTGGAAAAGGACGGATTCACCTTCGACGTGGGTCCTTCATTCTTCAGCATGAGCTACGAGTTCACGGAGTTGTTCCGCGACTGCGGGATTTCCAATCCCCTCGAGCTGGAAGAACTGAATCCGGTTTACTCCGTCAACTTCGCTCACCGGAAAAAGCCGTTTCTCATCTACAAGGATGTGGAAAAACTGGCAGCCGAATTCGCGGGACTGGAAAACGACTTCCCGAAAAAACTCGGCAAGTACATTGGAACCGCAAAACAACTGTTCCACGATACGGAGGACATTGTCATCCGGCGAAACTTCCGCAACAAGCTCGACTATCTCCTCCAACTCACCCGGGTTCCGTTGCGTCACGGCCCGATGATGTTCCGCTCGATGTGGAAAGAGCTCGACAACACCTTCGACTCCGAAGAAGCGAAGGTGATCTTTTCGCTCGTCGCGTTCTTCCTGGGTTCGACGCCCTTCGATACTCCGGCGGTTTACAGCCTGTTGAATTATACCGAACTGGAGCACGACGGTTATTGGAATGTGAAAGGCGGCATGTACCGCATTACCGAGACGCTCGTCCGGCTGTTGGAAGAGCGCGGCGTGAAGATCCATTACAACACCGAGATCCGACAATTCGAAAACGAGAACGGCGAGCTGAAAGCCTTCGTGGATCAGCGCGGTCATCGCTGGACGGCCGACCTGTTCGTCTGCAACGGCGACGCGGCCGCCTTCCGGGGACAGATCCTGAAACGTCCGCGATTCGCGCCGGAGCGGCTGGACCGGATGGAATGGACCCTGGCGCCCTTTACGATCTACCTTGGTGTGAAAGGCAAGCCGGAAGGCCTGATCCACCACAACTATTTCCTCGGCAGTAATTTCAAGGAGTACGCGGATAACATCTTCCGCACCGCCGTTGCTCCGGAGAAACCGTACTACTACGTCAACGTCAGCAGCAAATCGAATCCGGCCTGCGCGCCGGAAGGCTGCGAAAACATCTTCGTGCTGTGTCCGGTACCGGACCTGCGCTACAAGCCAGACTGGAGCGACTCGGACAAGCTTGCCGACACCATACTGCGTGATCTGTCGCAACGTACCGGCTTCGACTTCGTCGCGAACACCGTGACGCGTACCATCTGGACGCCGCTGGATTGGGAAGAAAAATTCAACCTCTACCGCGGCAGCGGGCTTGGTCTGGCGCACGGATTGAACCAGGTCGGCGGATTCCGGCCATCAAACAAAGACGAGTCATTTGAAAACCTATATTACGTGGGCGCGTCCACGACTCCCGGCACCGGTCTGCCGATGGTGGTGATCAGTTCGCGCCTGGCCGTTGAACGCATCGAACATGAGCATGCAGCAGTACACGGAAACGTGCTATAAGCTCAGCAAGACGATCACGCGCGATTACAGCACCTCGTTTTCGCTCGGGATCCACATGCTGGATCGTTCCTACCACCCCGCGATCTACGCGATCTATGGTTTTGTGCGGCTGGCGGACGAGATCGTGGACACCTTTCACGGTCACGACAAATCCGCCTTACTCGAAAAGTTCAAAGCGGAGACCGATGCCGCCCT
Source organism: Bacteroidota bacterium (assembly GCA_016713765.1). Lineage (NCBI taxonomy): Bacteria > Pseudomonadati > Bacteroidota > Bacteroidia > Candidatus Pollutiaquabacterales > Candidatus Pollutiaquabacteraceae > Candidatus Pollutiaquabacter > Candidatus Pollutiaquabacter sp. The sequence goes on along the minus strand of JADJON010000001.1, from coordinate 1,183,313 downwards.
GCGCGACCGGGTGAGTACGAATACCGTCCTGCACGCCTTCCAGGATGTCGTACACCGCTACGCGATCGAACGTGAATTGATCGACGCGTTCCTGCACAGCATGGAGATGGACCTCCAACCGGTTCGTTATGATCAGAACCTCTACCACGAATACATCTACGGTTCCGCCGAAGTGGTGGGCCTGATGTGCCTGCGCGTCTTTTGCGCGGGCGACGAGCAAGCGTACCAGTCGCTGCGGGAGCCGGCCCGCCGCCTGGGGGCAGCGTTTCAAAAGGTGAATTTCCTCCGCGACATCCGAAGCGACTTCGACGAGCGGGGTCGCGTCTATTTCCCCGGCGTCGACTTTTCCCGTTTCGACAATGCCGCGAAGCAACAGATCGAAACCGACATCGAAGCGGATTTTACGGCCGCGCTTCCCGGCATTCATGCATTGCCGAAAGGCGCCCGGCTTGGGGTCATGGTTGCGTACATTTACTACCGGGCCCTGTTCCGGAAAATCCGCCTGCTTCCCGCGCAACGCATACGGCAGGAGCGCATTCGCGTACCCAATACGCAAAAATTCCTGTTGCTGATCCAAACCTGGTTGCGCCATCGTTTCAAGCTGGTCTGATCATGCGCGGGTCCATCCTACTCTTCTTATTGCTACCCCTCCTATCCTCCGCCGTTCAACCGGAAGAAGTACGCAAACTATTCCGGCAAGCGAGTCAGGACGAGGCCGTAGCGGAACAACTGATAAAAACACTCAGCGGACAGCAAGACCAACCCGTGTTGCAAGCCTACTTTGCCGCTACGACGGCGCTGCTGGGCAAGTATGCACTGAACCCCTACACCAAGCTCAGTCATTGCAAGCAATCTTCGGAAGTCTTCCAAAAAGCGATTGCTGCGGATCCTGGTAATGTAGAGATCCGGTACCTACGGCTTGCCATTCAACTCAACCTTCCGAAATTCCTCGGCATGAGCAACGACCTGGAAGAAGACCGTCGTGTGATCCTCCAGGGCTTGCCGTTCCTTCGCGACATTTCACTGCGCAATGAAATCGCGCAGTTCCTACTCGCTCAACATCAATGCACGCGGGCGGAATTAGCCTGTTGTCTGCCGTAAGCATGGACCCGCGCTACACCTATCTACTCATCAACCTGGGTTCCATTCTGGTGCCCTTCATCGCCTCCTTCGAACCCCGGCTGCGCTTTTACCGGCAATGGAAGGCGCTGTTGCCCGCGCTGCTGATCACCCTGGTCTTCTTCATCGTCTGGGACCATTACCTGGCTGCCTGGGACGTCTGGGGTTTCAATCCGAAGTATGTACTGGGCATTTACTGGTGGGGGTTGCCGATGGAAGAATGGCTTTTTTTCATCACCATACCTTATTCCTGCCTGTTCATTTACGCTTCGCTCAACTACCTCCTGCCGAGGGAACCCTTTAGCCGGCACGCCCGAAACATTACCGGCGCATGGGTTGTTATCCTCCTGTTCGTTGCCGCCCTTGGCTACGACCGGTTGTATACCGGGATCAAACTGACGCTGACCGCGGTCCTGCTGGCGTATGCCTGGTACCGCGATTATGCCTGGATGGGGAAATTCATCCGCTGCTACCTCGTCAGTCTGATCCCGTTCCTGCTGGTGAACGGATTACTGACTGCCCTGCCGGTAGTCACGTACGACGACACCGAGAACCTGGGCATCCGGTTGTTAACCATTCCGGTGGAAGACACGCAGTACACCCTGCTGCTGCTGTTGATGAACGTGATCCTGTTCGAGAACTTCAAACGCCGCCTCCGCCTTGATCCAGACGCTTCCGCGCCTTCGCCTAACGGTCACCATTGATCCCGGTTCCGGCTTTTGCTTCGGTGTCGTTTATGCCATCCAACTGGCCGAGGAGATCCTCGCTGCGGAAGGTCGGCTGTTCTGTCTGGGCGACATCGTTCACAATGACGCGGAGATCGAACGCCTGCGTCAAAAGGGACTGCGGACAATCACCCATGACGAGCTTCGCGCATTACGCGATGTGCATGTCCTGATCCGGGCGCACGGAGAACCGCCTTCCACCTACCAGATCGCGATCGAAAACAACCTGACCCTGATCGACGCCTCCTGCCCGGTCGTCCTGAAACTCCAAAACCGGGTACGTCAATCAGCGGATGAGGAACGCGACATCCTGATCTACGGCAAGCGCGGTCACGCCGAAGTGGAAGGCCTGATCGGCCAGGTGAAGGCGAAGAACGTCATCGTGTTCCAGTCGCTCGAGGAGCTCGACTTCGACACCCTGCCCCGCAGCGTATCGCTTTACAGCCAGACGACGAAGAGCACCGAGAAATTCTATCGCATTTACGAAGCGCTCACCGCGCGCGGCATCGAAGTGGAGCTGAACGACACCACCTGCCGGCAGGTCTCCAACCGCGATCAGCAGTTGCGGCAATTCGCCGCCGCATTCGACAAGATCGTTTTCGTATCCGGTATAAAATCCTCCAACGGGAAGGTCTTGTACGACGTCTGCAAGGCGGTAAACAATGGTACTTTCTTCGTCAGCCGACCGGACGAAGTGCAGGCAGGGTGGTTTTCGCCGAACGACCGGGTCGGCATCTGTGGCGCTACCTCCACGCCGATGTGGCTGATGGAAGCCGTTCGCGACCGTTTGCACTCCTTTTGATTTTCGGGAATAAAAAAACACCGGCCGCAACTGCGACCGGTGTCTACCATTGTCAACCGGACTTTCCGGTGTTAGAATTCCCACATATCGTGTTCCATATTCGTGATCTCCGTCTTGATCCGCTCCGACTCCAGCAAGGCGTTCATGCCCTGTTTGTAGTCGTCGATACGACGGTCGTACACGTTGGACTCCTTGTAGATGTACGAAGCAAAGAGTCGCTTTTGGAAGATGTCGTCGAACGAGCGTCGCTCGGCGTCGTTGGAACGGTTGAAGACTTCGGCGTTGGCGAACAGCTTGCGCGCTTCCGGATAGTAGATCCAGAACAGCGGGATCTTGATGTTGCCTTCGCGCACGTTTCCGTCCTGGTCGACCGCGTAGATCAGCGGCGCGATGCCGATGATGCGGACTTCCATGACCGAACGCTGCTTGTCGAAGAACCAGTCTTCCTTCATACGGAACCCGATCACCTTGTCACGGGAGAATTCCCGCGCGATGATCGTATCGTATTCGTCATAGGGAGGTTCCGGACGCTGCATCTTGACCGTATCGGTCCGTGCGCCGCCGCGTGACTCCACTTCCTTCATCGTGACCGGTGCCGTGAATTCGTCGTCGGCGAAGGTGTACGCGGTGAGCGAACCCTCCTGAACGGCGTCCATCACCAGGTCGATCAGCGATTTGCGGTCCTGGGTCTGCTTGCTCAGCGGGTATTTGAGCGGCAGGTTCATCTTCTCGTTGAGATCGATGATGCGCCAGATCCGTTTGCTCCACATTACGTCCGCCTCGCGCAGGTAAGCGTAAGGCAGCGGAGTGCGTTCGATGGTATGCTCCTTCACGTAGACGCCGTCGAGCACGTTCGGGCCGCCGGTTTGGGCGGAAACGTTGCCGGCCAGTGCGACGAGCAGGAGAACCAACAGGATGCGGAATTTCATGACGAATTATTTTAGGTACTGCTTTTACTGGATGGTGAAGGCCATCGGGGACAAGTTACGCGGAGACGGGTCGTTACCGCCGTCCATGCGCGCCTTGATGTATTCGAAGAAGACCTTATCGCCCGCGCGCGTCTTGGAAAGCGCGTCGCGCATCGGCTGGCTGAGCTGGTTACCCTGCGTCTCGTATTCGACGAGGTCCTTGCCCTTACCGGTGATGGTCATCTTGAAGCCCGTGATCTTAAAGAACAATTTGAAGTCGAAGTTTTCCAGGATCGGAATCAGCGTACCTGCCATGAGCAGGTTCTTGCCGATGTTGCCGCCCTTGCTGTTCGAGATCGTAGCGACCGGATCCGGTACACGCTTCACGCGGTACTCGAACGCGCCCATCGGCATGACCTTCCCGCCGATCTCGGCGGAAACGCGGATGGTAGCCTTGCCGACCGATCCGACCGTAGCGGTATAACGACCCGCACCGGCGGAAGGATTCGGACGCAGCGCGCCACCGGCACCTTCGATGGTCACTTTCACTTTATCGTGCGTAACGCCGGGAACCGAGATCGACATCGGGTTTTCAACGCCGATATAAAGCACGTTCATGTTGTCGGCGGACACAACCGAGTTCGGTTTCTGCGCTACGTAGGAAGAGCTGAACGGATAGTGGTCGTAGGAGCCGTCGGGCTTCTTGACACGGATCACACCGCTCCACTTCTTCTCGCCTTCGGAACCCGGACGATCGGAATATTTGGCATAGCCGCCTTCTACCGGCAGCGCGTTACCGTCGCAGCCTTTGCAGGCCTTGCTGGTCGAGTCATAGGTAGCGCCGATGAAGACTTCGGGCGCCATCGTTGACGAAGTAGCCGACAGGAACACATCCGCCTGGAACTCCGAGCCGATGGTCACCACCGTACTGTTGGCGATCACCTTGGCGTTGAGCTTATCCAGTTTCACGATGTTCTTGTCGACGGAGGTCAACAGTTCATCGATCACCTGCGATTCCGCGTTGCGGACGTCACTCTGCAGTTTCGTGAGCAGGGCGACCGTCGCTACGACCGGGTTGTGATAGAAGTTCACCATTTCCCAGGTGCGCTTGCCTTCCTCGGGTTTCTCCGGATCAGCCGTGTTGAGCAGTTTGTCCAATTGCTTGGGATCGGCCACGCCGCTGCCTTTGGGGGCATTGGCAAGAATGACTTTCTTGAAGGCTTCGAGCTTATTCTTCAGCTCGGTCGCCGCCTTGCCTTTGCCATTCTGGTCGTCGCCGCACATGAGGTTGGTCGGAACGTCATAGTCGTCCTTCCGCTCCATCATGCGAAGTTCCGGAACGGGCTGACCCGCGTCGATATGATCGGTCGTGGTGACTAATTGAGTCTTCAGTTCTTCAATAAACTTCACCAGATCGCCGGCCGACTTCTTGACCGCATTGGCCCGGTCGTTGACGTCCTTGTACTTGTTGGCGTCAACCGACATGGCCTGCGCGAAAGCCGCGTAGGTGTTCTGGTTCTTTTTATCAAGATTGTCTTTCGACAATTGCACGCTTTCATTGATCGTGACGAAGGCGTTGATGACCTCTTTCGTCACGTTCAGGGCAAGAAGGGCGGTCAACACGAGATACATCATGTTGATCATCTTTTGCCTCGGGGTTAGTTTTCCACCTGCCATCTCAGCTGAATGTGTTTATGTTGGTTAGACGTTGAATAACACAATCAGCTCTTGATGGTCATTGCGGAAAGCATGTTGCCGTAAACCGTGTTGAGTTTGGACAGGTTCTGGGCAAGGTGCGCCACTTCGTCGCGGTATTTGCGGGTATCGTCGAGCGAGGCGTTGAGGTTGCCCATGAGCTCGTTGATGCCTTCGTAGAAGCGGCTGGTCTGCTTGAGGTGTTCGTTGCTGTCCTGCAGTTGCAGTTCGTACACGGCGTTGAGCGCGGCCAGGTTCTTACCGGCGGTGACCACCTGATCCTTGTACACTTTCACTTCTTCCGTAGAAGAGGAAAGGCCGTCGATCGCGGCAGCGGCTTTGGTGTACGAATTCGACATATTGCCGACTTCGGTAGCAGCCTTGGCAACGTTCTTCACATAGTCGTTGGTAGCGACGGAAGCGTCGCTGAGGTCGGCCAGTTTGCCGGCGTTGTCGCCCAGCGACTTCAGGCCGGTACCCAGGCTTTCGATCAGTTCCGGACCGATCTTGGCGTCGGCCATCAGGGCATCGAGTTTCTGTGCGACCGGATCCGCCTTCTTGCGCTTCTCCCGCTTGCCATGGTCATCATCGCCCATACCGGCGAGTTCAGGATATACCAGCGACCAATCCACGTCTTCGTGGGGAGGTTCGAAGGCGGAGAAGAAGAAGATCACGGCTTCTGTGCCGAGACCTAATACGAGGAAAAATCCGGAGAACGGCCAGTGCTGGATCTTGAACAGCGCGCCCACGATAACGATGGATGCGCCCCATCCATAGAGTTTGGCCATGAAGTTTTTGAACTTCTTACCTTGAGTTAATTCGGCAAGTCCCATGTTGTACGGTTTGGTTTGTTTTGGTTAGACAATGGTGGTGTAATTCGTAGTAAGGAGGGGAACCCGATGGCTGACGCAGTCTTGACCGGGTTCAGGAAAGGCGATAAGCCGGATCAATAATCCGACTTATCACGACCCAGGAAGCTCATCACGCAGCGGAAGCCGACGTAGCACTTGGAGGTATCCTGGTATTCGTAGGAGCGCGTTCCGGTCTGGAGGAAGTACATGACATCCTTCCAGGAGCCGCCACGGATGACTTTGCGCTTGAGCGCTGGCGGATCGGAATCTTTCGCGTCGTATTCGTAATCGGTACTGATATCGTGGGTGAAGCTGTACGCCGACTCGTCGTAGGCGTTGCTGGTCCACTCGGACACGTTACCGGCCATGCAATACAGGCCGTAATCGTTCGGCCAGTACGAAGTGGCTTTCACGGTGTACACCCCGCCGTCGTCCTGATAAGAACCGCGCATTGGCTTGAAGTTACCCAGGAAACAGCCGCGGCTGTTGCGGATATACGGACCGCCCCAGGGGTACGGGGAAAGTTCCAGGCCTCCGCGCGCGGCGTATTCCCATTCGGATTCGGTGGGGAGACGATAGTCCTGCACGAAAGCTCCGCCTTCGTCGGCCAGGTAGGAGTTCAACAGTTGGGTACGCCAGATGCAAAATGCACGTGCCTGCTTCCAGTTGACGCCGACCACAGGATAATCGTCGTACGCCGGATGCCAGAAGTACATTTTGGTCAGCGGCTCATGGTACGAATAAGCGTAATCGTGGATCCAGGCAAGGGTGTCGGGATACACGTTGATGACGTCCTTCTTGATAAAGACCGAACGGTCGCGCATACCCTGCTCACGGTTCTCGCGCTGGGCAGCGGCCTTCAGGTCGATCCAGTAGTATTCGAAGTTGAGTTTGCGGGTATCGATCTCCTTGCGGCGATAGAAGCGCTCCGTTTCGGGCAGGAACAGCTCGGCAAGGGTCTCTTCGTTCTGCTCGTCGTCCCACTTGATCTTGGCTTTCCAGTTGATACGTTCGCCGTACTCGCCCTCTTCGATCAGGTGCTCACCACCGATCAGACGGTGTGCCAGGGAGTCGCGCACCCAATACACGAACTGACGGTACTCGTTGTTCGTGATCTCGGTGTGGTCCATGTAGAACGCCGGGATCGTAACGGTCTTGCTCTGGGCCGTGAGGGAATAATTCACGTCCTGGTCGCTCGGACCCATATTGTACGATCCGGCAGGAATGTATACCATGCCGTAAGGATCGGCCTGATACCATTTTTCCCGATGGAGCACCCCGGTCAATTCTCCTTTGTTTCCGCTGCCGCAGCCGGCAAGCGCCAGGAGAGCGATGGAATAGAGAAACCCGAACTTCTTTATCCCTGATCTCATCCGATTCATGGTCTTTGAGGTGAAACGCGATTAGCGTGCTAACGCAGTTTATGCGAACTTATTGAATATCAATTAACCTTCGTTCTATAACGAGGGCCTCCCCCACGGGTTTCATCAAATCTAGGCTACGGGACAGTCCCCGCCGCTTCAATTTTCAGAGCATTCTTACATTCCGGTGGAACATGCGTTTGATAGGCTTGTTCGGCCGGAAACAGTATCCAAGCATCACTTCATGGGTTCCGCTTGAGTAGGTCCGTATGTCGGAGGTCGTATAGTCGTAAGAATATCCCAGTTTCAGGTTCGGCATGATCTCCAGGCCGGCCGTCACGATGACGGCATCCTGCAGGCGGTAACCCGCGCCTACCCAGAACCGGTTGTTGATCATCAGGTTGGCGTTCACATCCAGTTGGGTGGAAACGGCATCCGATTTCACGAGCATTGCCGGCTTCAGCGTCAGTGATGGCGTAAGATCCAGGCTGTAGCCGGCCATGAGCCAGTAATGACGGGCCAGGCTGGTCCGTACGTTATCGTATTTGATGTCGCCTTCCTGCAAATGCGTGCTCGACAAACCGACATACAGTCGATCGGTCGCATAGTACAAGCCTAAGCCCAGATCGAGCGAACCGCCGCTCACGTTCCCGGTGGGGATGTTGCCGTCACCGGCATCGTTGAAGACGAACTTGGAACCGTCGAGCGACTTCTGATGGTAGCCAACGTCGACACCCACGCCCAGCCGACCCATGCCGAGTTCAGCCTGGTATGCGTAAGCACCGCGAATGTTCAGATTCTTTTCCGCTCCGAGTTGGTCGGCCGCGTAAACGCTCAAACCGATACCTCCGTGCAGGACATCGACCGGCATATCGCCGGTAAACAACATGGTTTTGGGCTCCCCGCCAAATCCGGTCCACTGGTTGCGGTATACGAGCGTACCACAAATAGCTTCATTGGAACCTGCAAAGCCGGGATTCACGGTCAGCTTGGTAAATGGATGTTGACTGAATTGGGGATCCTGTTGGGCAATAGCCGTCGGGGATACCGCAAATCCGGCCATCCATAGGAGTAACACTCGCGTTAGACGCATCGTCAAAACGTGGGAATTTGCGGTTTTTTGCTTCCTTTTTACCGTGATGAGCGGGTAAAGTAAGGAAATACAAAAACTAAAAACAAACTTTTTTTCAGCCACCGGTTGTTAATGGACAAGCCCCCCGAAAGGGGTTCATTGCGCCCACTTTACACGGAAAAAGTTGGTAAAAGTTTCAAGGAAGGGACGGGGGACGGGGGACGGGGGACGAGGGACGTGGGACGGGGGACGTGGGACGAGGGACGTGGGACGTGGAGAGGTACGCCTACTGTTTACTGTTTACTGTTCACTGTTCACTGTTCACTGTTTACGGTTCACTCCTGCCTACGCAAAAGCTTCGGCAGGTAAAATTCGCTAATCGCTATCTACTGTTCACTGTTCACTGTTCACTATTCACTGTTCACTCCCCTCCTCAGCTCAACTTCTGAAACGCCTGCCACCAGCGCTCCGGCATTTCGTCGCGGAGGGCGATTTCGTAATCGTGGTAGGAACAGGGCACAAGGTGGTGACGATGATAGCGCACCTTGCTGTTGGGGTACGGCACTTCCATCCACCAGCGTTCGCTCTTCTGGCTCTTGTAAAAGACGATCTCCTGGTCGGCGCGCTTCAACGCCACGCGGTACTTCACAAAATCGGTCTTGCTCTTGAGCGGGACGTCTTTCTTCCGGTTGTAATAGCCTTCGGTCAGGTACCAGATCATCTGCGCCGCCAGGTGCGCGGTTTGTCCGTGCTCGTCGAAGGCGGGATTCAGTTCATACAATCCGAACGAACTCAATTTGTCCGACAGTCCCGCATAACGCACGATCTGGCAGGCCTCTTCGCCGTAAAATCCGTTGGGGGTTGCCTTACCGTTGCCCGGCGCGTCGCTCCGGCGTATGGCGGTCAGGTCGAAGGAAAGTATGTCGGCGTTTCGGACGATCGGTTCCGCCTCTTCCATATCCCGCTGCACCTGGCCGAGGCGATAGGTATCGAAATACAATTTCTCCATCAACTCCACCTGGTCCGAGCCCGTGAAATAGGTCTGGTAACCGAGGTTGCTGAAGTTGAACAGGAAGTTCGGTTCGTGGAGCACGATCTTTCCGAGGTAGGTGTCGGAACCGATGGGGTCTTCCGTGGCGCCAAGATCGAAGGACGCGTCCACCGCCACGATGTTCACCGTCTCTTCCAGTTTCTGATAGGCGACATATTGCGCGAAGGTGAGGTCCTGGCTGCCGCCCAGGATCACCGGAAGAATTCCCTCTCTGATCAGATCGGCGTGAATGCTGGCGACCGCGGCGTAGGTATCCTGCAAAGTCGCGCCCAGCCGGAGATTGCCGAGGTCGAGGATGTTGTACGCGTAACGACCGGTCTTCAGCGCATAGAGCTTTTCCCGAACCGCGTCGGGAGCCGCCGCACAGCCGGCATTCTGCACCGTGCCCCGCTCCTCGCCTACGCCGAAGATCGCGATGTGCGCGCCTTCCAGCTCGGGAAAGGAAACTCCTTCCACATACTTGCGGACCACTTGTCCGAATGTCGCCCGACCTTCGGGAAACGCAAAGCGATCCGCTTCCAGCGGCGCGAAATACTCCTCCATCATCGTACTGCGGGTTTTGGGATCGACCTTCGCGGATTGAACAGATCACGATCCCGTCCGTGCGCGTAAAAATCCGGAATCAATTCCCGGCCGCGACTACGGTCGGCAGCGAACAATCAACAACGGAATCAACGAAGCGGGATCCGCTTACTTCTTCTTGACGGCAGCCTTCTTGGCCGGCGCTTTCTTGGCGGCCGCCTTCTTGGGAGCGGCGGCCTTCTTTACCGGGGCGGCCTTCTTCACGGCCGCTTTCTTGGCAGGCGCTTTGGCTTTCCGTGCGACGGGCTTGGCGGCTGTGGCCTTCTTCAGCGGCGCTTCTTTCTCAGCGGTCTTCTTCGCACCGAACCGGCGGAAGCCGCCTTTACGCGGTACGTCCGGCGTCGCTTCGGCGATCGCGTGGATCTCTTCCAGCGTGAGGGAGGCCGGCTCCCGGTCCTTCGGGATCCGGAGGTTGCGCCCCTTGTAGGAAATGAAAGGACCCCAGCGGCCTTTCAGGATCTGGATCTCCGGCTCGCCATCGAACGCGCGGATGATGCGGTCGCGTTGCGCCTGTCGCTTCTCTTCGATCAACTCGATGGCACGGTCCAGCAATACGGTATAGGGATCGTCTTCTTTCTTCATGGAAGCGAAGAAGTCGCCCAGTCGCACGTACGGACCAAAACGCCCGATGGAAACGATCACATCCTGTCCTTCATATTGTCCCAGGTTGCGCGGCAACTTGAACAGGTCCATCGCTTCTTCGAAGGTGATGGTGTCCAGTCGCTGATCGTTGCGGAGCTTGGCGTAGCGTGGTTTCTCGGTCTCTTCTCCCGTGCCGATCTGTGCCATCGGACCAAAACGGCCCACACGCACCAGCACGGTATGACCTGTGCCCGCTTCCTTACCCAGGATCCGTTCACCTGTAACACGCTCGGATTCCTTCTCGGTCACCTGCACGGTCTTGTGAAACGGGCCGTAGAACTCCTTCAGCATCTTCTGCCACTTCAACTCGCCGTTGGCGATGTCGTCGAACTCGCGCTCCACGTATGCGGTGAAACCGTAGTCGAGTACTTCGGAAAAGTTCGCCACCAGGAAATCGTTGACAAGCATGCCGATGTCGGTCGGGAACAACTTGTTCTTCTCCGCGCCGGTGATCTCGGTCTTCGTCTCCGGACTGATGCGTTCGTCTTTCAGGGTCAGCACGCGGTAGGCGCGTTCTTTGCCCTGTCGTTCTTCCTTCACCACATACCCGCGCTTCTGTACCGTCGAGATGGTCGGCGCGTACGTTGAAGGACGACCGATCCCGAGTTCTTCCAGCTTCTTTACCAGCGAAGCTTCGGTGTAGCGGGCGGGCGGATGGGTGAAACGCTGCGTCGCGCTCGCTTCGATCAGGCGAAGGTCATCGCCCACCGCAAGCGGCGGCAGGATGCCTTCCTGGTCGTCGTTGTTCTCGTCGTCCGTGCTCTCCATGTACACCTTCAGGAAGCCGTCGAATTTGATCACTTCACCGGTCGCGGTGAATTCTTCATTCGTCTTGTTCGAGGCGATGGTGACTACGGTCTTTTCCAGGATCGCGTCCGACATCTGGGATGCGATCGCGCGCTTCCAGATCAGGTTGTAGAGGCGCTGCTCCCGCGGGTCGCCCTCTACGTTCTCCATCGTAAAGTCGGTCGGACGGATCGCTTCGTGAGCCTCTTGCGCAGAGGCGGTCTTGGTCTTGTATTGGCGGCGGAAGTGATAACGTTCACCGTAACTGCGGTTGATCGCGTCGCGGGCCATGCCGAGCGCGTCCTCGGAAAGGTTCACGCTGTCGGTTCGCATATAGGTGATCTTACCGCTCTCGTACAGGCGCTGCGCGAGGACCATCGTCTGCGCCACGCTGTAGCCGAGCTTCCGGCTTGCCTCCTGTTGCAGGGTCGAGGTGGTGAAGGGCGCGGAAGGCGTCCGTTTGCCGGGCTTCACTTCCAGGTTCTTCACCGAGAACTGCGCACCGATGCATTGTTCCAGGAACTGTTGCGCTTCCGCTTCCGTAGCGAAACGCTTCGGCAATTCCGCCCGGAACGTTTTGCCCTTATCGTCGAAGAAGGCGATGACGCGGAATGCCGACGTGATTTCGAACTTATCGATCTCACGCTCACGCTCCACGATCAGGCGGACGGCGACGGACTGCACACGGCCGGCGGACAGCTGCGGACGCACCTTTTTCCAGAGTACCGGCGACAATTCGAAACCGACGAGTCGGTCGAGGATGCGCCGTGCCTGCTGCGCGTCGACCAGGTTACGGTCGATCTTGCGTGGGTTGGCGATTGCGTTGGTGATCGCTTTCTTGGTGATTTCGTGGAATACGATCCGGCGGGTGGCATCCTCTTCCAGTCCGAGTGTCTCGAACAAGTGCCAGGAAATGGCCTCCCCTTCGCGGTCCTCGTCAGTCGCGAGCCAAACGGTATCGACTTTCTTCACGATGCGGCGGAGTTCGTTGATCACGTCCACCTTTTCCGGACTTACTTCATAGACCGGATCGAAATTCTTATCGACGTTCACACCCATGCCGCTCTTCACGAGGTCGCGCACATGGCCGTAACTCGATTTCACCACGAAATCTTTTCCGAGGTATCCTTCTATGGTTTTCGCCTTTGCGGGCGACTCAACGATCACAAGATTTTTCGCCATCCGTTTTTTCAGTCGGCGCAAATAAAAGCATTTATTTTTTGATCGTTCAAACGACCCGGGACATCCGAATCATTTCTCCGCATTTTTGCAACCTTTAAAGCCGCCACCAGCAAGGCTTTCCCGACGTTCAACATTTTTTTCGCACACATCACTACCGCGCCTCCACAACAACCTGTTTAACACACACACCCGTGTCGTACACAGTAGGTTACACCTTTTCAGTCCGACGTCCTTTCGAACGTTCATTCAATTTTTTTTCCTCCAGAATCCAAGCGATTCTTCTGCAAAGAAGTATAGATGTGGGAGCGATGCGGGGCGACTTCGTTTCACCGGGCTTCCCGTGTTCACTCCTCACATCAGCTTGCGCATGTTGCTCAACGCAGGAAGCGTGACGAGTTCACCCGGGGCTGGATTGCCACGGTTCCCTTCGCCTGAACCCGACCATGCATACCTATATATAGGCAGAATTCCTTTCCCCCGACCCTGGAATCGAGATGGGAAGCAAGCGTACCCGGAACCGCATTCAGCGACCTTTTCGATTATACAAATCCCGTTTTTACACTAAAAATCCAGTCCGAGTCATCATTAACGGCTGACAACTTGTCACGTACCCGCCAAGGGGCTATCTTTGTCATCCAATGGAGAAATTCGGGAACAAGGAGATCGACGAATCGCGGCAAGGGGAAGCCCTGGTGCTGCCGGAAGCCGGGGAACAGCGGAGCAAACTGCTTTACCTGGAGAGCTACGGCTGCCAGATGAACTTTTCCGACAGCGAGATCGTGGCATCCATCCTCCGCGATTGCGGCTACTCCACCACCCGGGTGCTGGAAGAAGCCGACCTGATCCTGCTCAACACCTGCGCGATCCGCGACAATGCCGAGCAGCGCGTGTGGGGTCGGCTGCGGGACCTTCGCCACGGTAAGAACCGCAAACCCGACCAGATCGTGGGTGTGCTCGGCTGCATGGCCGAACGGCTGAAGACCCAACTGCTCGAACAAGAACAGCTGGTCGACATCGTCGTAGGTCCCGACGCCTACCGCGATCTTCCGAATCTCATCGCTGCTGCCGGCTCCGGCCAGAAAGCCGTGAACGTGCTGCTCTCGCGCGAGGAGACCTACGCGGAGATCAGCCCCGTGCGCCTCGGCAGCAACGGCATCACCGCTTTCATCTCGATCATGCGGGGTTGCGACAACATGTGTTCGTTCTGCGTGGTACCCTTTACCCGCGGTCGCGAACGCAGCCGCGATCCGGAATCCATCGTGCAGGAAGCACGACAGCTCGTCGAACAAGGTTACAAGGAGGTTACGCTCCTTGGACAGAACGTCGATTCCTACCTCTGGTGGGGAGGCGGTCCGAAGAAAGACCTGCCGGAAACCACCGTACAGGACGCTCTCAACCACCGCCTGCCGGAAGAAGAGCAGCAACAGTTCGTCACCTTCGCCGATCTGATGGAGCGCGTCGCGCAGGTCAGTCCGAAGCTGCGGATCCGTTTTTCCACCAGCAATCCGCGCGACATCACCGAAGCGGTGCTGGAGGTGATGGCGAAGTATCCCAACATCTGTAAGTACATCCACCTCCCGGTGCAGTCGGGCAACAGCGAAGTGCTCGAAAAGATGAACCGCGGATACACGCGGGAAGACTACATGCAGCGCATCGAAGCGATCCGCCGGATCGTACCGGGCTGCGGTGTTTCCACCGATATCATCAGCGGATTCTGCGGCGAGACCGAAGAACAGCATCGCGACACCTTGTCGTTGATGCAATGGTCCGGCTACGATTACGCCTTCATGTTCAAATACTCCGAACGCCCCGGCACCCTGGCGGCGCGGAAGTATCCCGACGATATCGCTGACGAGGTCAAAACCCGCCGGCTGACCGAGATCATCGACCTGCAGAACAAACTTTCGCTTGAGAGCAACCGGCGCGACATCGGCCGCACCTTCGAGGTATTGGTGGAGTCGCTGAGCAAGCGTTCGGACGCGCACCTCAGCGGTCGCACCACCCAGAATAAAGTGGTGGTGTTTCCGAAGCAACACTATCAGCCCGGCGATTACGTCTTCGTTAAAGTGAACGATTGCACCTCCGCCACCCTGCTGGGCGAAGCGACAGGCCGCGCGGACTAAACGACTGAAAGCAGCATGAACACGAACGAGATCAAAGCGCGGTTCGGCATCATCGGCGGCTCCCCCCTGCTCGAGCATGCCATCAATGTTGCCCGACAGGTAGCGCCGACCGAGATCAGCGTCCTGATCTTCGGGGAAAGCGGCGTGGGCAAGGAAGTGTTCCCGCAGATCATCCACCAGCTCAGTCCGCGCAAGCACGGCCCGTACATCGCCGTGAACTGCGGCGCCATTCCCGAAGGCACGATCGACTCGGAACTATTCGGTCACGAGAAAGGCTCGTTCACCGGCGCGCATGAAGCACGGAAAGGTTACTTCGAAGTAGCGAACGGCGGCACGATCTTCCTCGACGAAGTGGGCGAGCTTCCGCTCAACACCCAGGTCCGCCTGTTGCGCGTATTGGAGACCGGAGAGTTCATCAAAGTCGGTTCCTCGAAAGTGCAGAAGACGAACGTGCGCATTGTCGGCGCAACCAACGTTGACATGCAGCAGGCCATTGCCAACGGCAAGTTCCGCGAAGACCTCTACTACCGCCTCAACACCGTTCCGATCCGGATCCCGCCGCTGCGTGACCGGAAGGAAGACATCTACCTCCTCTTCCGGAAATTCGCCCACGACTTTTCGGAAAAATACCGCGTGCCGGCGCTGGCCCTGACGCCGGATGCCGTGCAGGTCCTGACCGAATACCGCTGGCCGGGGAATATCCGGCAACTGAAGAATATCACCGAGCAGTTGTCCATCCTGGAAAAGAGCCGGGAGATTAACGGCGAGACCCTGTCGCGTTACCTGCCTCACGTGCCCGCTTCTTCTGTGCCCATGCTGTTGCGCGACGAAGCCAAGAGCCAGGAAGCCTTTACCGAGCGCGAGTTGTTGTACAAGGTCCTCTTCGACATGAAGAAGGACATGAACGACATGAAACTGCTCATCAACGAGATCATGCAGGGCAGTGGCAACGATTCCACCTGGAAGGAACGACACGAGCAGGTCATCAACCGCCTCCGACCCGAACCGGTACATTCGATCCTGCACACGCATGAACCATCCGTGACGATTCAGCCGGCTTCACCACAACCGGTCGTTACCGTATCGCCGATCCAGGACCACGAAGAGCTGGAAGAATCGCTTTCACTCGAAGACAAAGAGAAAGAATTCATTCGGAAGGCGCTTCAGAAGCACAAAGGCCGACGTAAACTCGCGGCGAAAGAACTCGGCATCTCCGAGCGCACGCTGTACAGGAAGATGAACGAATACGGAATCCATTGACCCGGATGACCGAATTAAAATTTGCGTATCCACGGCGCGTTAGGGAATTTGCCGCCGTTATTCCCAACACCATGCGGACCCACGCGTACCGATCGTTCACCCTGAGCTTCCTGCTCGCTACGCTGATGCTGCTGGGCGGATGCAAGGTGAATTACTCGCTTTCCGGCGCGTCCATTCCGCCGGATGTGAAGACGATCACGGTCAAGTTCTTTCCTAAAACGGCTCCGCTTGGTCCCGCCAACCTCAGTCAGACCTTTACCGAACGATTGAAAGAAAAATTCATCGGGCAAACCGGGCTGACAGTCGTGGACCGCAACGGCGACCTGCAACTGGAAGGGGCGATCACGGGATATTCCGTGGCCCCACAGGCGATCCTACCAAACGAAACGGCCGCCAAGAACCGTCTTACGATCACCGTGAGTGTGAAGTACACCAATACGAAAGACGAGAAACAGAGTTTTGAATCCTCTTTTTCGCGTTTCACCGATTACAGCAGCTCGGTTAACTTAGCTGCGGCGGAAGATGAATTGGTCCGTGAGGTCTTCGATCAACTGGTCGATGACATCTTCAACAAAGCGGTGATCAACTGGTAATGGATTATCGGCATTTCCACGAGCTATTGGCCGGCAAGGCGGCACCGCAAGCGGGTGCTTTGCAGGAATTGCTGCGCGATCATCCGTATTGCCAGGCAGGTCATCTGCTGCTCGTCAAAGCCTTTCACGACCAACAACACATCCGCTACGAGCCCGCACTGCGAACAGCCGCCGCGCATCAGCCGGACCGTCGGGTACTTTACCGGATCGTACACGATCAGGTACAGGCGAGCTCCGACAGTGTATTTCGCGAGCCCGTTACCGCGGCCCCTGAGTCCCCGTTCCTCGAGGCAGCGAAAGAAGAGTCTCCCCTGCTCATTGGTGCGCAAGCAGTGGACAGCACCATTCCGGCAGGAATTTTCTCCGATCACTATGTACCGGAGCAGGTGACACCTGAACCGATGTCGGAACAACCACCGGTCCTTCCGGAGCCCTCCCGCGAGGCGATCATCAATCCGCACATTCAGGAAGAGCCGATCAGTCTCGCACCTGTTGTCCCGATTGAAAACGACGACCCTCGTGAGGTCTTGCGTCGTCGCCTGGCGGAGTTGCTGGGAGATTCCGCTTCAACCGCTACTGTCAGGGAAACAAAGGTCATCCCCGAAGAGCCTGCTGCGCCGACAATCCTGAACGATACTCCAAAGACTACTGACGATTTTCTCGTTACCGCGCCTGCCGGCATGCCGGAAGAACCCATCGAAGAAGCGGAAAGCGGAATCACCAAAGTAACAGATGCAAAGCCGGCGGAACCTGTCAAGTCGGAAGACATTGTGGATGCGGAAAGTGAAGCGCTTGAAGATCCGGTATTCCGCGAAGGACTGTCGTACGCTTTGGAAGAAACGCTGCTGCACGAGCTGGAGCGATTACCGGAACTTTCAGTAAGTCCTGAGGAATCACACGACACTGCCAAGAGTCCGGAAACCGAAACAACTGAACCTAAAGCGGTAAGCGGGAACTTCTTCGCCTGGCTGCGATCGAAACAGGTCGATGGTTTTGGTGCCGTCGAAGCTGTTCATGCTGAAGACGATCAAAAGGACGAGCGGGAGCCGATCAAAGCGGCTACCCTACCCGGCACTGTCATTCCTGCAAAAGCCACCGACGAACAGAGTGCCCTGATTGATAAATTCATCGCGGAAGAGCCCCGGATCGTACCGTCAAAGACCGAGTTCTTTAACCCCGTTGTACAGGCCAAACGAAGCGTTGAGGAACACGAAGACATTGTTTCTGAGACACTTGCAGGCATTTACGCCGCTCAGGGAAATTTACTGAAGGCGCGATCCGCCTACCAAAGACTGGGCTTGCTTCATCCGGAAAAAAGCGCTTACTTTGCCGCCCTTGTCCGCGAAATAGACGAAAAACTTAACAGTTCGTCGAGCGAAGACCTATAAAGCAATGTTTACCGCCATTACCGTCCTCATCATCATCATTTGCATCCTCCTTGTTCTGGTCGTGCTTGTCCAGAACCCCAAAGGCGGCGGCGTCGCGTCCGGCATCATCGGAGCCAACCAGCTCATGGGCGTTAAAAAAACGACGGATTTCATCGAAAAACTGACCTGGGGCCTCGTTATCGGCCTGGTATCCCTTTGCCTGTTGGCAGGTTTTGCCTTGCCGAAGAAAGGCGATCGCGAGATCGGTACCAAGATGCAGGAGCAGATCGACGCGGGCGCCGCGCCGACCACCACTCCGGCAGCTCCGCAGCAACCGGCACAACAGCCGGCGCAGCAACAACCCGCCCAGGGAGAACCGGCACAACAGCAGCCGGCTCAGTAATGAAACTGAACTGAATCGTCGAAAAGCTGCCTCCATGGCGGCTTTTCGCGTTTTTCGGCACAGACAAAAACTGAAATCCCCCAGCGCTGAAAGTTTGTCACTTAAATCCCTGACACCTCTTCCTTGGATTTTAAAAAGATTGAAATTTTGTCAGGAAACGAAGAAAACACAACCACTGGCACGTTTTCTGACCACGGCGGTCGACGTAAGTCAGTCAACTCTATTTGTCCAACCTTAAAATCAATACACTCATGAGCAAACTCACCCTGAAGCCCCTGGGCGATCGCGTGCTGGTAGAAGCAGCAGCGGCAGAAGAAAAGACCGCATCCGGAATCATCATTCCGGACACCGCGAAAGAAAAACCGCAGCGTGGTAAAGTCGTAGCTATCGGCACGGGTAAGAAAGACGAGCCGATGACCGTGAAAGTAGGCGACTCGGTTCTTTATGGTAAATATGCCGGTACCGAAATCACCATCGACGGACGCGAGCTTCTCATCATGCGCGAGAGCGACATCTTCGCCGTACTCTGATCCACCTTCGGCGGACCGGGAACGGCGATTTCATTTTTCAGTACCTCCAATACATTCAGTCTAACTCAACAAACAACTCATAAGCTAACATGGCAAAGGACATCACCTTTAACATCGACGCCCGCGAACGACTCAAGAAGGGTGTCGACGCACTGGCGAATGCAGTAAAAGTGACGCTCGGACCGAAAGGCCGCAACGTCATCATCGACAAGAAATTCGGAGCTCCGGCGATCACCAAGGACGGCGTAACCGTCGCGAAAGAGATCGAACTCAAGGACCCGATCGAGAACATGGGCGCGCAGATGGTGAAGGAAGTCGCTTCCAAAACAGCCGACGTAGCAGGTGACGGCACCACGACCGCAACCGTTCTGGCGCAAGCCATCGTAACGGCAGGTCTGAAGAACGTAGCCGCCGGCGCTAACCCGATGGATCTGAAGCGCGGCATCGACAAGGCTGTTGAAGCCGTAGTCGGTTCCCTCCAGAAGATGAGCAAGAAAGTCGGCGACGACAACAAGAAGATCGAACAGGTCGCTTCGATCTCCGCCAACAACGACCACGAGATCGGCAAACTGATCGCCGACGCGATGGCCAAGGTGAAGAAAGAAGGCGTCATCACGGTGGAAGAAGCCAAAGGCACCGAGACCACCGTGGAGATCGTGGAAGGCATGCAGTTCGACCGCGGTTATATCTCTCCGTACTTCGTCACCAACGCCGACAAGATGGAGACCGTGCTCGACCGTCCGCACATCCTGATCTACGACAAGAAGATCAGCGCCATGAAGGAACTCCTTCCGGTGCTGGAAAAGCAGGTACAGACCGGCAACCCGCTGCTCATCATCGCGGAAGAAGTTGACGGCGAAGCCCTGGCTACGCTGGTGGTGAACAAGATCCGCGGCTCCCTGAAGATCGCTGCCGTGAAGGCTCCGGGCTTCGGCGACCGTCGCAAGGCCATGCTGGAAGACATCGCCATCCTGACCGGCGGCACGCTGATCAGCGAAGAGCGCGGCTTCAAACTTGAAAACGCTGACCTCTCCTACCTCGGCAAAGCCGAGAAGGTGACCATCGACAAAGACAACACGACCATCGTTGGCGGTTCCGGCAAGAAAGCCGACATCACGGCTCGCGTGAACCAGATCAAAGCGCAGATCGAGACCACGACCTCCGATTACGACCGCGAGAAACTCCAGGAGCGCCTGGCCAAGCTCGCCGGCGGTGTGGCCGTCCTCTACGTAGGCGCCGCGACCGAAGTTGAAATGAAAGAGAAGAAAGACCGTGTCGACGACGCGCTGCACGCCACCCGTGCCGCTGTTGAAGAAGGTATCGTCCCCGGCGGCGGTGTCGCTTACATCCGCGCCATCAACGGCCTCGACAAACTGGCGGGCGCCAATGAAGACGAAACCACCGGTGTCGCCATCGTGAAGCGCGCGCTCGAAGAGCCGCTGCGTCAGATCGTAGCCAACGCCGGCATGGAAGGTTCGATCATCGTACAGAAAGTTCGTGAAGGCAAAGACGACTTCGGTTACAACGCCCGCTCGGACAAGTACGAGAACCTCTACTCGGCCGGTGTCATCGACCCGACCAAGGTGACCCGCGTCGCGCTCGAGAACGCCGCTTCGATCGCCGGCATGTTGCTGACGACCGAGTGCGTACTCGCCGACATCAAGGAGGAGAAAGCTGCTCCTGCCATGCCGCACGGCGGTATGGGCGGCGGTATGGACTACTAAGATCCACTGCTTCAGAAAAGAAACCCCTGCCATCCGGCGGGGGTTTTCTTTTTTATTTCCCCGCCCATTATCTTTAAGCGATCTCCCACTGAATGCTGCCCGAATACCGCACGTTACTGGAACAAGCCGTTAACCGGAAGAAGGAAAACAAAGCCTTTCTCGAACGGTTGAAGAAGAGCCGACCGGCCGACCTGGACCAGACGACCAATCGGTTACACGATGAGGCATTCGAACACATCGATTGCCTGCAATGCGGCAACTGTTGCCGGACCACCGGCCCCCTGCTCCTGAGCAAGGATGTGGATCGATTGGCCGGACATTTCCGAATACGTCCCGCCGAGTTCACCGAGCGTCATCTTCGGATCGACGAGGACGGCGATTACGTGTTCCGGTCGATGCCCTGCCCGTTTCTTGGCGGCGACAACTATTGCAGTGTCTATGAAAACCGCCCGAACGCCTGCCGGGAATTTCCACACACCCAACAACGCGACATCCGTGAAAAGCTCGGGATCACCTACCACAATACCATGGTCTGCCCGGCAGTCGCCGAAGTGCTGGAACGCCTGAAAGCACATTATCGATAATTCAAAATGGAAAAGAACCGACTGGAAGCCTTTAGTGATGGCGTGCTGGCCATCATCATCACCATCATGGTCCTTGAATTGAAGGTACCCCATGGTACCAACTGGACAGACCTGCTGGCGCTTTGGCCGGTATTCATCAGCTATGTCCTGAGTTTCCTGTACATCGGAATTTACTGGGGTAACCACCATCACCTGATGCATACCGCACGCCGCGTGAACTCCGGCATCCTGCTCACGAACCTGCATCTGTTGTTTTGGCTATCGCTCATTCCCTTCACCACGGCCTGGATGGGGGAGAATCATTTCGAGTCGAATCCCGTGGCCTTGTATGCGGTCAACCTGACAGCCGCGGGTATCGCGTATTTCATACTTCAGAAATCCATCGAACGTCATCACGCGAAGGACGATCAGTTGAAATCGGCCTTTCAAAGGCACGCAAAAAAAGGAATCGTATCGCAGATCGCTTACGCGGCAGCCATTCCGCTGGCGTATGTACATCCCATGATCTCCGGCATCATCTTTCTACTCATCGCCATACTCTGGATCGTTCCAGCCAAAGAGATCGAAGAAGCAATCAAATAATGCTGTCGTTAACGCGCGACCGGAAATCGAAGTACGCGCCTTGCTCCATCCTTACACCTAAGCTCAACGAGATACAGGCCGGCAGGTAAGGAACGAACATCGAATACTATTTCTTCTTTGCGTTCACGCACCATAACATCAACGAACTGTCCGTAAGCCGTCAGCATGCTTGCGCTGATAATCTGATCCTGTGCTGCTCCCCGGACATGCACCCGATCAATCGCCGGTGAAGGATAGAGTTGCCATTCATCCACACCAGAAACGCCTGATAAGCCGGTACTACTGCAGAGCACGGCATTGAGTGTATCGGCCAGGGGAGTCGCTGCGATGATTCCGGAACCCGGACTTGTTTCCAAATAGTCGCCGGTGATCTCCCAGATGATGGCGCCCCGAAGGTTATGGTCGTTGATGTACTGCGCCTTCCGCGCGATGGATTGTTCGTCGTCGTAGGAGACGAAGGTGTTCAATCCGTTCCGGCCGGTCAGATAGGGCACCTGGGCCTGATTGTCCCACCAGGTATCGAAGGAAGAAAGGTTCAGGAGAATGTTGTAATACAGCGGCGACCCGTCATCGGTAAAGAACGTGATGTTATCAGCGGTTTGCGTGGAAGGAACGAACAATCCCGGCGCACCCGTGGTGACGGCGGAACGTCCGTAAAATGGAACACCCAGCGTGATCCTTCCGGGATCGACTCCATACACCTGGATCAGGCGGGTGATGGCACTGTCGCAGTTGAACGTGACATCGCCTACGTTGGGCGCATAGAGGGGTGCATTGTGATTCGTGGTAGCATCCCAGGCACCGAAGAAATCGTACGACATCAGGTTGATGATATCGAGCAAAGACGTGACCGCGGGCCAGTCGACATCGTCCATCCGGTCAGCCCCAGCGCCGACGGCAGCGGTCAGCAACATGTTCCGGCCGAGGGTGTTTCCGGTTGCATCGATCGAGTCACGGACCTCCGAAAGCAGCAAGGTAAAATTGGCACGATCGGCCGGAGTGCCGTTGTGATCCGGGAAACCGGGGTATTCCCAGTCGAGATCGACACCATCAAGGTTGTACTGCCGGATCAGCTGTGCACAGTGGTGGGCGAAGTTCGTCCGTTTGACGGGATCCGCAGCGATGGCAGGAAAGTCATTCGAAAGCGTCCAGCCGCCGACAGAGATCACGACTTTCACCCCCGCGCTATGTGCCAGATCGACGATCGAGGTATTCGGCAGGTAACCACCATTCGCCCAGTCGGGCTCACCCAGCAGCAAGTTCTCATCGGCCCAGGCATCTGTGCCGGTAATGGAACCATCCGGCATAGGCTGAAAGAACGCGTAGTTGATGATCGTATAACGGTCGTATCGGATACCGGCAGGCTTCACCAGTTTAGCCCGATCGTACCACTGCCAGGCAGGGTAATACCCAACGACCTCTTTACAAGGCTGCGCAAACAGCGCCAGCGCTGACAGCAGGAGCAGGAAACTGAGAATCAACCGCATGATCAGATTTTATTACCGAAGAAAGCGAGCGATTCCATGTCAAACATGAAGGCTCATCCATAGAAGTCCTTAAAAATACGCAGTTATTTCACGGAATAGTAATAGCCTTTCAGCCTGAACCACCTGCTATCTTTAAGTGTTATAAGCTGCGTATGATCTTTTCCCCCGTCAACTTACAAGATGAACTGATCCGTGAACGGATGCGCCAGCAGCGGATCATGAATGATGTACATGATCTGTTCGACGCAGGAACACGCCGTGATCAGGAAGTACTGGATCGCTTGGCCGGTCGAGGACGGCCGACGGAACCGCAGCTGGCGCTTGACGCGGCGGATCTGGCGCATGTATTCACACTTGACCAGATCCGGCAGACCTGCATTCGCTTCCGGCTGCGGTTTCTGGACACGCGTTTCTTCCGGTCCGAGTTTCCATACGATGCCGTATTAAAGATCCGCGCCTTCGAAGAACGATACAACATCCGGATCGAACGCTTCCGCATCGCGGCGCCGGATCATGCTTTTAAACTGGAGAACATCAACAAAGACCCCTTGCTCTTTGCCGAACTGGCGGACGGTCGATACTATCTTCTGCATCAGTGGGGAGAAGACCTGGCCTGGTACAAACGATTCCTGCTCTGGCCATTACAAAACCTCAAGACCTTCCTGCTGACGATCCTTTCCATCAGCTTCCTGATATCATTTCTGATTCCCTCCGCGGTGATGCACGTGTTTACCCTCCAAAGCGAGATCTACCTGCGCATCTGGTTTGGACTCCACCTATTCATCGGCTTCACTGGAATTGGTCTCTGGGCAGGCATCTCGTTCGACAAATCTTTCTCCAGCATGAGCTGGAACAGTCAATACCGCAACTATTGATTTTCACAATAACAAAAGCGGCCCTGCTATCTGTATAGCAGGGCCGCTTTCGTATGGCACCAGGGGTCATCAACGCGTAACGACAATCAGCGCGTAGATCACGCCGGGCAGCCAGAAGATCAGGGTTAGGATAAGACTGATCCAAAACTCTGTTCCGATTCCGAACTTGAGGAAAACCGCAAGCGGAGGAAGGAGAATGCACAATACGATGAGCAGCCAGAACGGCACATCTTCCTGCGGATGGAAAAAGCGTTTAGCCGCCTGCTTCACTTGCTGAAATTTGGAAGCGGATTGCACCGACTGTTCTTTCGCAAACAAAGTTGAGGTTGCATCAACCGCTGCCGGGGTTGAACGGGTATGCTTCACCTGCGTCACGGTTTCGTTCGAGGCGACTACCGGAGGCTGTGCTTCAACAACAGGAACAGAATAGTGTTGCTCGACGAGCGGCTCATTTTGCGCTTGCGGTAAGGCAGAGACGATCACCGGCATCTTTGCCGTTTGTTCAACCTGACGTTCAGCCGTAACGCTTTGACGGTGCCCGATGCCGGCATCAACGTGAAAGCCCTTACGATAGCGGCGTTTTGAAATGTCGAGGTGCAGATCAGGACTGCAGGCGGTAAGCAGCGAAACAACGGCCACTGCAAGGAATAGAATACGTTTCATCGTGCGTGATTTTGAACAAAAGTAAAATAGCTTTGGGCTGTATCAATCTCGCGTTGCCGGAGTTATGAACCGGGAAACTGTTGGTTGCGTCAGGGATTCGCCCACACTTCATCAACGAAGATGAACGCAGGATAACCTGCGCCCGGATGCCAGATGGGCAATCGTCCATAATTCACCGCTTTCACTTTCAAGTAACGGGCAACAGTGACGGGAATATGTCCTTCGAAATCATGCAGGACATTCTCCTCCAGTCGATCGGAAAGCGAATTTGTAACGGTCAATACGGTCTTATAAGTCTTGCCATCGTCCGATAACTGGAATTCGACCGACTTGGGCATCAGGATCCAGGAGCGCATATCCTGCAGGAAGCCGCCGCCGAGTTCACGCACCGGCATGGGCTTACCGAAATCAATCACGGCTTCAAAGTCGGCGCCCTGATAACCTTGCCAATCCCCTTTTCGCCAGTTGGTCGTCCCCCTGATCCCATCGATAATTCCTTCCGGACCTCCTGCCGTATACTGCGGGTTGACTTCGGTAGCAACAGCCACCTTCCAGTCCGGATGCGGATACGGCTGGACCTCGGCGCGTACGACACGGCTGAAACGGTTTCCACGAACGGCCATTGACTGTACCGTGGTCGCTTCTTTCACGGTGAAGGGGCCCGTGTAAGTACGCAAGCCCGAGCGTGTGGGTCCGGGACCCGACCACTTCTTTTCAAGGTCGACCCCATCCACTGAGTAGAGGATCGTATCACCGGCTGCGGCACTGATACTGATCGTCATGGAATCGCGCAGCAACTTTCCATTCGTATGGATCACCGGATTAATGACGATCGATGAATCCACTGCGACTTCAGGGTGCGACCACGTTCCAGTTCCCCAATTCGATGCCGGGCGGTCACTCAGGGTAAAACTCATGGAACCGCCTTTGGACAGTTCTTCGTGCGAAAGAAAGGCCGTGTTTCGCACCTGACCGTTCACCTCGAGAGACTGAATATAACAGCGGCTCGCCGAAGGCTCGTCGGCACGAACAACAAACGACTTACCATCCTCGAGATGGATCGTCACCTCCTGAAACCAGGGCGTACCGATCGCATAGTAGGGAGCTCCGGGTGTCACGGGATAAAATCCCATCGCGCTGAACACCAGCCAGGCCGACATTTGGCCACAATCCTCATTGCCGATCAATCCATCGGGGGAAGCCTGATAGAACTCATCCATGATCTTGCGCACCAATCGCTGTGTCTTCCAGGGTTGACCGCAATAATTGTAGAGGTAAGCCATGTGATGACTCGGCTCGTTCCCGTGTGCATATTGTCCGATCAGTCCGGTGATATCGGCCTGTTCCCGACCCCGGGTCCGGTTATCAGCAGCGAACAGCGCATCCAGTCGTCCTGCGAATCGCTCCATTCCTCCGTGTATCCGCATCAACCCGGGAATATCCTGCGGAACATAAAACGAATATTGCCAGGAGTTCGCCTCGGTAAAATTATTGTTGACTTCATACGGATCGAAGGGAGACAACCACCCACCGTTAACCCGGGGTTGCATAAAACCGGTGACCGGGTTCAGCAGGTTCTTCCAGGATTGCGATCGTTCGAAATACTGCTGCGCCAACGGCCCCTGACCAAGCCGTTGCGCCATGGTGGCAATGCACCAATCATCATATGCATACTCCAGCGTCTTGGAAACCGACTCATGCTCATCGTCCAGGGAGAGCATCGCATGTTTCATGTAAGCCCCGAGGCCGTAGCGTTCTTTGGCTTCAGCGCTTTTACGCATGGCCATCAGGGCCTGCATGCGGTCAAAACCGCCGATACCCTTCGCGTCGGCATCGGCAATCACCGGCACCGCGTGATAACCGATCATGCATTCGGTCTCATTCGCGGACAACTCCCAGACGGGTAATAATCCGCCTTCCCTGTACTGCCGGAGAAACGTGTTCACATAAGCCGTAGTTCGCTTCCGGTCGATAATCGTCATCAAGGGATGCCATGCCCGGTAAGTGTCCCACAACGAGAAAACCGTGTATTGTTCCGGCCCATCAATGGCATGCACCTGACCATCACGACCACGATAGCGACCATCTACATCGGAATAGACGTTGGGGACGATCATGGTATGGTAGAGGGCCGTGTAGAAAATCCGGAGTTGCTTTTCACTTCCTCCCTTTGCTTCGATCTTACCCAACTCCCGGTTCCAGGCAGCGCGTGCCGCGCTTTTCGTCGCGACGAAATCCCAGCCCGGCAACTCGCGCTCAAGGTTCATTCGGGCGTTGGCTTCGCTCACGGAAGAAAGGGCGACCTTCACCAGGAGTTCGTTTGATTTGTCTTCTTTAAAGCGCAATGTGTAGTGCAAACTATCGGGAGCTGTTTCGTTGCCCGGGAGATTGATCAGTTCGAATGGCCGAGAAAACTCCATGGAGAAATAGACGACCTGATCCCTCGCCCAGGCGGAAGAGCGCCGATAGCCTTCAATTCGTCTATCGCTGACCATCCGCATTTCCGCACCAAGGACTTTATCACGATGGCGCAGGTCCAGCAGGACCCGGTGTTCACCAACGCCATTG
The DNA here is from genome assembly GCA_016713765.1 of Bacteroidota bacterium. Lineage (NCBI taxonomy): Bacteria > Pseudomonadati > Bacteroidota > Bacteroidia > Candidatus Pollutiaquabacterales > Candidatus Pollutiaquabacteraceae > Candidatus Pollutiaquabacter > Candidatus Pollutiaquabacter sp. The sequence continues at coordinate 1,155,778 of JADJON010000001.1, read as the reverse complement.
AAAGCATAACGATGAAACCCGACTCGCACGGTGGTGGTAAATTCGGTTTTGACACCTACAGTCGGAAGATCCACGCTGTAGTATCCCGGTTCCGCCAATTCATCCGCGTGTGAAAATCGCACGGGCTGGATCGGGGTTCCATCTAACTTGTTGACATACGGCAGCAGCAGGATATCGCCATAATCCGAGCATCCGGTCCCGCTCAAATGGGTATGAGAAAATCCATACATCATGGAATCCGAATGATGGTAACCGCCGCAACCATCCCAGGAACCATCAACGCGCGTATCGGGGCTTAACTGCACCATTCCGAAAGGCAGGGTCGCACCGGGATAGGTATGACCATGGCCCCCTGTCCCGATGAACGGATCAACATGGCGGGCGAGGTCGACCTGGGCGTTGGCCTGGAATGAGAGACAGGCGAATAAGCTGAAAAGAATCTTCTTCATGTTCGTTTAATACGTATCGACCAGGGATCGAAAGCGTAGACGTGTGCTGTCGAATGTCTTCCCCGGTCTTTCCACTATTCGAATGCGATAATTCTCCTTTGGCAACAAGGTAAAATAGTTTTCCTCAAACCAGGAAGGATCCCCGTCCACACTGAGTTCGACACCCAGCGCAAGAACACTGGAGCGAAGCTCAATGTATTGCGCTCCTACCGGCCCGGGTATGACCTTGATCGACATGGCCGGCCGGTATAATTTCAAATTCCTGGGTGAAGTAAAGAAAACGTCACGCTGGCTGATGACCTCATCGTGTGACACCAAGCGGATCCTCAACATGGCATCGCAGGTATCCATGAATCGCAGTACGGGCGCGAGATTGGAGGAATACACCCGACTGACAGCGGACGACTTTGCATCGGCAGCGGCCACTTCGCTCCAACGGATATTCCCATGGAAATCGATCAGCGTGAGCTCCATCCGCAGCAGGAGATCGGTCGCTGAATCATTCACGACCCGCACTTCCAGTCGCTGCCCATCCACCCGTGGTAAGAGTCGAACGGTACTGAACGCTTCGGTGACCGCCCAGTGCGCCGCCTTCTTGCGGCCGGTATGATCCACCGTACTCCAGGAAACCACCGGCCAGGTATCGTTCAGTTGCCAGTACAACGACCCCATACAAAGCGGCATGGCGCCTCGATGTGCATCAATCGCCGTGACAAGAGCATCCGCTTGCAACAATTGAGATACATGCGCATACGATTGAATGTCCTTTGGGTCGCGGTACCGCGCTTTCATGTATTCGGTGATCGTCTGATAGCCGGTAGGATGCTTCTGATGTGCCGCCAGCGCGCCTTTGGATGCATCCAACACTTCCGAACCTGCGAACTCACGAATGGTCGCCATGCAGGGAAGCCCTTGAAAACCATACTCACTGACGAACCGGCCATAATGATCTTCATAGGTAGCGAACGGAGCATGTCCCCACCATACGCCCCAATAATGCACGTCCCCTACCCGATAAGCCGCACTACGTCCCCAACCCGTTGCCGGGGAAGAGGGGTGATAGGGACGATCGTCATTTGATTTGACCACACCGGGAAGCACATCATGAAACAGACAATCATAGGCCGCCTTGACTCGCATCGAGTCTTCCGGTGTGTATCCGTATTGACGCTGCCAGCCCCAGTTGTTCCAACCTTCGTCCGATTCATTGTTGCCACACCACAAGGCAAGACTCGGATGATTCCGAAGACGACGTACTTGCCCGATCGCTTCCTGCTCGACATTTTTCCTAAACTCATCATCCAACGGGACCATGGAGCAGGCGAACATGAAATCCTGCCATACCAGAATTCCAAGGCTATCACAAGCATTGTAAAACGCATTCGGCGGATAGATCCCTCCACCCCAAACGCGTAGCATATTCATACCCGTTTCATTCGCCAGTCTCACCAAAGCCACCCAGGATGAATCATCCGACATGGTACTGAAATGATCCGGAGGGATGATGTTGGCACCTTTCATGAACAATGGACGATCGTTCACGACCACGGTGAACGCACTACCGACACTATCCACGTCCTGCTGAAGGCGGATCGAGCGTAAACCGACCAGGAGGGAATCTTCGACCGCATCGCCTCTGCTGTCGGACACGGTAATACGAAAAGGATACAACGGATGGCCGCCACTTCGGTTGGGCCACCAGAGCCTGGGCTGCTCGATCCTTCCACTTACGGAAAGTTGTTGCTTCCCTGCATTCAGATCACTCCACACTTCATAAACGCTTTCGGACCCTTTCCCTCCGGCAACACGAAGGTGATACCGTCCCGGAACCGCGACTTGTACCTCCGTGGTAAAATTCACAACGGCCACAGCGGAATCTAGACGTTCGATCGTGAACCTGGTGGCTTCAAACTGAAAATCATCCCAAGCATCGAGGTGAACCGGACTATAGACGCCGCATCCAATGAAACGGGCTCCCCAATCCCAACCGAAATGATAAGCGGCTTTACGCGCATAAATTCGGTCTTCCCCAGGAATGACGATGTCTGTTTTCTCCGCCTGCTGACGCGCGACCAGTATAGCCGGCTTGAATCTGATCAACAGTTCATTCTTCTTCTCCCGGAGTACTGACTTTACGGCGACGCTCCACTGCCGGAACATATTGTCGGCAGTAAGCAATTCGACTCCGTTCAGGCTGACAGTCGCATACGTATCCAAGCCGTCAAGTACCAACTCGATATTTCTGCGCGACAACAACTCGGCGCTTGCATCAAAGCGGCATCGGTAAATCCAGGCAACGCTGTCAATCCAGCCAAGACGAGACTCGTTCGTACCGAAATAAGGGTCTGGAATTCTTCCTGCACGCAAGAGGTCGCGGTGTACCGTGCCGGGAACAATTGCCGGCCACCATTCGGTAGAATCCTGCTGACGGAATTCCCACTGTCCTCCCAGTGTCCAAACAAACTTACCCGGGCGGGCCAATGCCTCCGACAGGAACACCGTGCAGCAGACCAGGGCAAACGCGAACAGCTTCTTCATCCAAGGGCTTGTTTCAGCAACCGGATGAAGGAAGGGTCCGAAACCCCATCCGGGCGATCTTCCGTCAATGCGTGCGCGGCAGGCAGTCGTCGTACGCGCGATCGCTTTGCGGAAAGGTGAATTTCCTTCACGCCTGATTCTTCCACGAGCTGACGAGCATGGTCCGCGGAAACACCGGCACCTGCGAGAATGGCTATACGATCTCCTGCTGCCAGGACCAGCTCACGTATCAACGATCGCCCCTGCCAGGCACTATCGGCCTGACCGGAGGTCAGCAAGCGTGAAAAGCCGAGCGCGATGATTGCTTCCAGGCTCTGCATGGGGTCGGCGGCACGGTCGAATGCCCGGTGAAAAGTGACTGGCAATGGGTTGCAAAGCGTTAACAGCGCTTTACAGTTCTCCTCGTCGACCCGTCCGGATTCCGTCAAGGCTCCGAAGACGAATCCGTCGACGCCGGTTTCCTTGAGAATCCGGATATCGTGCATCATGGATTGAAACTCGGACTCCGTATAAAAAAAATCTCCCTCGCGCGGCCGGATCATGGCAAAGATCGGAAGACGCGTAATGGCACGAGCCTCCAGGGCAAAGCCGGGAGAGGGTGTCAAGCCTCCGGCAGAGAGTGCGGAACACAATTCAATACGGTCAGCACCACCTTCCGCGGCGGCGACCACGGATTCCAGGTTTCCCGCCGCTACTTCGATCAATACACTCATTACTTGTAAAATGATTTTCCGTCGAAGAGTTTGTTCTCTACACGGCCCGACTTGACCGCATAGTTAAAACCGGGCTGCAGGCAATAAGCGCCATATTCACCATGCTTGTTCAAGGCAAGGAAACCAACCTGGATGTTCTTCGACTTTTCCGGCTGATTCTTTACGATCCGTTCAACCGCGATTCGGCATGCGTCTTCGGGAGCATTCCCCTGCCGCATAAGCTCCACCACGAGGTGCGATCCGCAAATGCGGATGACCTCCTCTCCGACTCCCGTAGAAGTGGCAGCGCCGACTTCATTGTCAACAAACAGCCCGGCGCCAATGATGGGAGAATCTCCGACCCGACCATGGAGCTTGTACGCCATACCACTGGTCGTGCATGCGCCGGAAAGGTCACCTTTCGCATCCAGCGCGATCATGCCGATCGTATCATGATTTTCCCAATTGACAACCGGTTTGTATTCGGACGTCTTCAACCATTCCTCCCACGCCTTTTTTGATTCCGGCGTCAACAGTTCTTCCTTCTTGAATCCATGATCCAGGGCGAACTTCAGGGCGCCTTCTCCAACCAACATGACATGCGGGGTCTTCTCCATGACCAATCTGGCTACACTGATCGGATGCATGATATGTTCCAGGAATGCGACCGATCCGCAACCGGCGCGTTCGTCCATGATGCAGGCGTCGAGGGTAACACGTCCGTCGCGATCCGGCAAACCGCCGTAGCCGACGGATTGAACTTTCGGGTCCGCTTCGGGTACGCGCACCCCGGCTTCTACGGCATCGAGCGCTCGTCCGCCTCTCGACAAGACATCCCAGGCCGCGACATTCGCCGGAATACCATGATCCCAGGTTGAAAGTACGATGGGGCCATCAGCAGTTACCAATGGCGATGTGGCCCTGGCCCATGAACGACCGCCTGCCAGAAACGCGGCGGCAAACGAACTCAATTGAAGAAACCTGCGACGTGGAAGTGCCATGTGGAGTATTATTATTCAGCCTGAATTTCATCCGCAAACAACCAGGCAGGTCTGCCGGCACCTGCATTTCCATCCGGGATGACACCGGCATTGCGCGCGACGATGCGGACATACTGCGCAGCGGTCGGCGGAAACTTAATGGTGCACCAACGATCAACCGTTCCGGCAGTTTCCTTCGTCCAACTTCCAACCGGTGTGAAGTTCCTGCCATCCTGGCTGACGGACACTTCAACGGATATCGGATACCAGATCCAGGAACCACGATCTTCCAGAAAGTCAACCGCCACACGCCGGATTTCCTGCGCTACACCAAGATCGATTGTAGCATCCAGGTCGGTTCCCGAGAATCCAAGCCAGTCAGAACCGAACCACGGAATCGGGCCGGTTACTCCGTCCACCAATCGGAACGCGCCACCGTTGGCATATTCCTCCGCAGGCGGATTGGCAAGTTGTACTTTAGAGGCGGTTGCACGATTAAGTCGGTAAACCTGACTGGCAACACTGCCGATACGACGTCCTCCATCAAACATAGCAGCCTTAACGCCTGCTGATTGCCCAATCGGAATCGGACGCTCGTATAAAGGAGATCGCAAATCCGGATCTTTCCCATCCATCGAATAACGAATCTGTCCGGAAGGGTAACTTGAACTAAGGGATACCGCCAGTTGTGATCGTTCAAGTGGGAGTGATTCCAAACGAACATCACAGATCGCCTTACTGTAATTCACCTTGAGCAGGTCGAGTAATTTCATGTGGGACACTAACCTGCGAGAAAAATCCGCGAAGTCCTTTCCGGCTTTCGGCGACCAGGCAACCTCTGCGAGGGCGATCATGCGGGGAAGTGCCATGTACTCGACTTGCCTGAAATTCGGTATGTACTCTGTCCACAAGTTTCCCTGTGTTCCCAGAATGTACTTGCCTTCGCTTGCCGACAAAGCATCGGGAACCGGTTCGAAACGATAGACCATGTCAATTGGAAGGTAACCACCGATCGACAGGGGCTCACCCGGATTGTTGGATTGGTAATAATCGAGGTAACAATAGGCTGTAGGCGCCATGATCACATCATGTCCCTGACGAGCTGCATCCATACCACCTGCATAGCCACGCCATGACATCACCGTAGCGTCGGGAGCTAATCCACCTTCGAGGATTTCATCCCATCCAATGATCCGTTTTCCCTTTGTCGCGACGAATTTTTCCATCCGCTGAACAAACCAACTCTGCAAGGCATGTTCATCTGCAAGACCCAGCTCCTTCATGCGCGCCTGGCAACGCGGGCAGGATTTCCAGCGATCCTTCGGACATTCATCACCTCCGATATGGATGTATTTCCCCGGGAACAGGGCGCACACCTCGGTCAGCACATCCTGCAGGAAGGAAAACGTCTCTTCACGCGTACAGAACACATCCTGAAAAACGCCCCAGGTACGACCGGTTTCAAACGGACCGCCGGTGCAAGACAATTCCGGGTACGCGGCCAAAGCTGCAAGCGCATGTCCGGGCATTTCGATCTCCGGAATCACTTCGATGTGCCGTTGCGCTGCATAGGCGACCACTTCCCGAACATCATCCTGGGAATAATACCCTCCATAACGGATCGTATCGTACCGTTCCGGACTCTCGCTGTAATGTCCGATGCGCGTACCGTTCCGCCATGCGCTTACTACCTGCAACCTTGGATACTTCTTGATCTCGATCCTCCAACCCTGATCTTCGGTCAGGTGCCAGTGGAACCGGTTCATTTTATAGCGAGCCAGGTGATCCAGGTAACGGAAAATCTCCTGCTTAGTAAAAAAGTGCCTGCAAACATCGAGGTGCATTCCCCGCCAGCCGAAACGTGGCACATCTTCTATCTCCACTACCGGCACTTCAGCGCTGATCACTTTCCCGGCCGGCATCAACTGATACAGCGTCTGAAGGCCATAGAAAATACCGGCTGCAGCCCTGGCTTGAATGACCACTTCGCCTGTGGATACCGTCAGTCGATAGCCTTCATTTCCCAATGAAGCGTTTCCATCCAGCGACAGGTAGATTGAGTTGGGGCGGGAAGCTGCGGCTGTTTTTGAGACCGGACGAAAACCATACAGCTGTTCGATCAAGGTCGCAAACAATCCCGCTTCGGAGCCCAGTTTGGCATCCGTGAACAAGAGCTCGGTGTTCGCATTGAAGCGAAATACTCCCTCACCCCGTTTGATGGATTCCGGCCTGGGAACCAGCGGCAAGTCCGCTCCTTGAGCAAAGACAGTATGATCCATGAAGAAGATCCCGAGTGTCAGGATCAGACTAATCATCAACTTTCTGTTTTCCATTCGTTCCAGGCAAGAGAAGCTGCTCCCAGCAAGGCCGCATCGTTTTCGGGCAACCCGCTGGGCAATAGTTTCACTTTATGCTTATAGATATTGAGTAGGTTCTTTTCGAAACTGATCTGCGTGGGATTGAACAACAGCTCTCCTGCCGCTGCGATTCCGCCGAAAAGGAAAATGGCTTCCGGGCTGGTGATCGCAACCGCGTTCGCGAGCGCGAAACCCAGCATTTCTCCGGTGTAATTGAATGCGTAGAAAGCGTCTTCATCGCCGGCAAGCGCTAATTCATAGATCCCCCGAGCGTCGGGTTCGCCATCCGGATGTCTCTTTTCGGCTCCAGTACTGCGCATTATTTCCGCATAGGTCCTGACCAGGCCCGTCGAACTGCAATATTGTTCGAGGCATCCGCGTCGGCCGCAACCACAGGGACGGCCATGCTGGATCACGATGGTATGCCCGAGCTCACCGGCGAATCCGTCGTGACCGTAGACCACTTGCCCATTCACGACGACGCCGCTGCCCAAACCGGTTCCCAGGGTGATGAAGAGGTAATCTTTCATTCCCCTGGCTGCCCCATAATAAAGTTCACCCAATGCCGCAGCGTTGGCATCGTTGGTCAACACTGCCGGCAGGTTCATTCGATCCTGGAACAAACTTGCCAATGGAACAATTCCCTTCCAGAGGAGGTTCGGGGCAAACTCGATCGTACCTTTAAAGTAATTTCCGTTGGGCGCCCCTATTCCGATATGAACCGGAACAGTACCGGGAGTTTGTTTCAGCAGACCCTGAATGGATGCGGCAACTCCTTCCACGAGTCGTTCAGGCGTCGGATGATCGGTTGTCAGTATACTGGTCTTTGCCAGCAAACGCCCCTCGGCTGTTACCAGTCCGATGGCCGTGTTGGTCCCTCCTATATCGATCGCTGCAGCTACTCGTTGATTCATGGAATTCGGATCCGTCCGTAGGAACCCGGTGAAGTCACTTTGCCAAACATCCGAAAAATAGCGACAAGCTGGGAAAAGGCGATCAACCTGTATAAAAAAACGAGCGGGAATCCCTGAGGACTCCCGCTCGTTCAGTGTAGTTTCTGGAATTACTGAATTCGTTTGACGTTGACGGCATTGAGACCTTTACGTCCTTCGGTAACTTCGAATTCTACTCTGTCGTTCTCACGAACTTTGTCGATGAGTCCGCTGTGATGAACGAAGACATCCTTCTTCGATTCATCCGACACAATGAACCCAAAACCTTTGGATTCATTAAAAAATTTAACCGTTCCGGTTTCCATGAATTGGTATTTTACTCACCCTGAACACCATCGCCCGCGAACAGTGATCAGAGCATTGGGTTTTGTTCCTGATATGCGGGCTATCCAAAGGTAATATTCTTAGAATACCGCGCAAGTCAGCCCCCCTAAAAAACTCAATTTCCGGAGAGTAATTCCTTGACGAGCTGCGAAACGAGCTTATTATCGGCCTTTCCAGCCAGTTGTTTAGTGGCCACCCCCATGACCTTACCAAGTTCCCCTGGTCCGGTAGCGCCGACCTGCGCAATGATCGCCTGAAGAGCCGAGCGGACTTCCGCCTCACTCATCAGTGCCGGGAGATACCCCTCGATAACTGCGATCTCTTCACGCTCCGCGACGGCCAGGTCTTCCCTGCCCTGCTGTACGTAGATCTCGACAGACTCTTTTCGTTGCTTAACCAGTTTTTGCAACATCCTGACCTCATCGGCTTCAGCGATGGTTCCGCCACCGCCGGAAGTCTTTGCAAGCAGAATGGCCTGCTTGATCGCACGGAGCCCGCGCAATGCGGCATCGTCCTTAGCGAGCATAGCCGTTTTCAGATCGGCGGTTATTCTTTCTTCAAGTGCCATGATGAATGCTGTCAGGTTTTGTTGGGAATCCCAAAGTTAGAATTTCCACAGGAGACGATGATAAAGGCACGATAAATAAAAAAACCCTCCCTGGGGATGGGAGGGTTTTTACACTGGAAAAACTATTGAAGGAAAGCTACGCGGACGCGGAGTCGGGGTATCGGGGAAGCGGAGTGATCCGGGTCCGGAGTAGTGCGTTGAAAAATCTTAGTCGACGTTATCGTGCAGGAAGGAGTTGTTCGGGCGCAATTCCGATTTCTTACCTTCCTCCTCGCCCGTCAGGGTATATCGGGAGACATTCGATTCACTGGAATGCGGTATCGAATCAAGCTTCACATTACGACGACGGAAAGCCGGCTCACGCTCCAGGTCCGTCACGTTACCATTTCCGATCTTCATGCTGAGCGACTTCAGCTTCGCGATACGCTCCTTGGATTTACGGAGTTGATCGTCCATCGGGTCCTCGTACGGCGTATCGTTCAGGGCGTAGATTGAATTCACACGCTCTTCCTGCTTCTTCTCCGTTTGAGGAGCAGCTACAGCGGTTTCCTGCTGGGGCAATGCCGTCGGGAAATTGAACTCGAAGGTCAACTCACTGCCGGCTACCACCTGGTCAGCTTCCGATTTCAAAACCGGTTCCATGGAATCGATAACCGGAGTCTCTGCAGGTACGGCATCAGCGGTCAGGGGCTGGTCGAGGACATGAACGGTCTTGGCCGACTTGTGCTCGCGCTCGGTTTCGACACCTTGCTCTGCCCGGGTCTTGAAACCGGTGGCAATAATCGTAACACTCAGTTGCTCGCCCAGGCTTTCTTCATGGCAATTTCCCCAAATGATGTCGGCGGTTAAGCCGGCCTGATCCTGGATGTAATCCGTGATATCGCCGATCTCGTCCATGGTGACCTCCTTGGAACCGGATGCGATGTTCATGAGGATGTAACGGGCGCCCTTGATGTTGTTGTCGTTCAGCAAAGGCGAGGAAAGCGCCTGCTCGACTGCCTTGACGGCACGGTTATCACCTTCTGCGATGGCGGAACCCATGATCGCAACACCGGAATTCTGTACGGCTGTCTTCACGTCTTCGAAATCGACGTTGATGTATCCCGTCACGGTGATGATCTCCGCGATGCCTTTCGCCGCGGTGGTGAGAATGTTATCAGCGTTCGCGAATGCTTCGGAAAGGTTGAGGTTGCCGAACATTTCACGGAGTTTCTGGTTGCGGATGATGAGGATGGAATCGACACTCTTCTTGAGCTGCTCGATACCGTCATCAGCTTGTTGTTTCCGCTTCTTGCCTTCGAACTCGAACGGAATGGTGACGATCGCGACTGTCAGGATCCCCATCTCGCGTGCTGCCTGCGCGATGATCGGCGCGGCGCCCGTTCCGGTTCCTCCGCCCATGCCCGCGGTGATGAAAACCATCTTCGCGTTATTGAGCAACAGTCGACGGATATCCTCGATACTTTCGATCGCCGCATTACGGCCAACCTCCGGAATCGAACCGGCACCGCGGCCGTCCGTCAGACTTAGTCCCAGTTGGATCTTATTGGGAACGGGAGACATTTCCAGCGCTTGTGCATCGGTATTGCAGATGATGAACTCCACGCCCTTGATGCCCTGGCGATACATGTGGTTGACGGCATTGCTGCCGCCGCCGCCGACACCGATTACTTTGATGATGGAGGGCTGGTCACGAAGCAGATCGAATTCCATATGGTGTGTTTGTTAAGGTCGTTGATGTACTATATATAAAGAGGTATCAGGTAAGGGGCTGGTCGGAATCGTCCTCGTCGAAGATCTTCTCAAGAATGGACTTGATGAATCCGCGCTTGTTGTTGTCTTCGGTCGGCTGTGCCACTCTTGCTTTATCTTCCTTGGCCGACTTGCCGGCCATGTTCCTGGCACCCGTTTCGGTAACAGTTTGCTGGCTGGCCAACTGCGACTGGCGCTTGCGCTCCAGTTCGTGGAAACCTTTGATGACGAGGCCAACGCCGGTAGCGTACATCGGGCTCTTCAGTTCGTCGGCGCCTTTGGCCAGGTGTTCATTCGGGTAGCCGATGCGGGTATCCATGCCGGTCAGGTATTCAACCAGCTGCACGATATGCTTGAGTTGGGCACCGCCACCGGTGATCACGATCCCGCCGATGAGTTTCTTTTCATAGCCGGAGCTTCGGATCTCCTGGTACACCAGCTCGATGATCTCTTCCATCCGGGCCTGGATGATACTTGCCAGGTTCTTCAGGGAGATCTCCTTGGGCTCGCGGCCGCGCAGTCCGGGAATCGATACGATCTCGTTTTCCTGGTTCTTATCGGCCAGTGCCGAACCGAATTTCACCTTCAGCAGTTCAGCCTGATTCTTCAGGATCGCGCAACCCTCCTTGATATCTTCGGTAATGACATTGCCCCCGAACGGGATCACGGCAGTATGCCGGATGACGCCATCCTGGAAGATGGCGATATCGGTCGTACCGCCGCCGATGTCGACGAGCACTACGCCGGCTTCCTTCTCTTCCTCAGTCAAAACCGCTTCCGAGGAGGCCAACGGCTCCAGAAAGAGGCCCTCCGTCGTGAGGCCGGCACGCTTTACACACTTGTAGATGTTTTTCGCAGCGGTTACCTGCCCGGTAATGATGTGGCAGTTCGCTTCCAAACGCACACCCGACATGCCGATAGGATTCTTGATCCCGATCTCGTTGTCCACGATGTACTCCTGTGGAATGACGTGGATGATCTCCTCACCCGGCGGCATGGCCAGTTTGTACATGTCGGCTACGATGGCATCGATGTCCGCCTGCGTGATCTCGTCGTCCGAACTGGAGCGCGTCCGCATGCCATGGTGTTGGAGGCTTTTGATATGTTGACCAGCAATACCGACGAATACGTTATGGATATCCACATCCGAACGGCCGGAAGCTTCCTCAATGGATTTCTTGATCGAAGCGATGGTATTGACGATGTTCGTCACCACCCCGCGGGTCACGCCAAGCGACTCGGACTTTCCGTAACCCAGGATGTCGATCTTCCCGAATTCATTGCGACGGCCGACAATCGTACAAATTTTGGTTGTACCGATGTCAAGTCCTACTACGATCTCGTTTTCCATTGTGCTGGCCAATATCATTTTAATGCCGTTGGTGTCCCCTTTGTTTGCTACCGTCCCCTTTAATCACGCTTGCGGTCAGTGCGCGGCAACGACCTGGTCGTGGTATTTAAGGTTGATGGTCTTGTATTCCCCCCACCCCTTTTTATTCAACGCTTCGCGGTAGAACCAGCGAAGATTTCGAAACTTCACATCCAACCGGCTGGCGTCACCCAGCAGGATCGTGTGGTTGCCCACCCGTGGGACCAGCTCGATGTCACCGTTCAGATTCACATAGAGTTGTTCCGTCTGCGAAAGCCAGAACGGGTCTCCCTGAAGGAACTGTGCCACCCGGAAGACTTCATCGATCCTTGACCGCTTGATCGACGTGTCGGCCCGCTGCTCTTCCGAATATTGAAGGATGTTTCTTTCCGCTTCCCGATCGAACAAGTAACCGTTTGCAACAGGCACCCGGGCGGTATATTGACCCGAGAGTGGCATGAAAGTCCCTTGTTCGTCGATGTAGAAGCTTTCGCCTAATTGATTGATCACGCGTACGATCGGTGTACGTTGAATCACCTCGACATACAGCTTCCCATCAATGGATGAAAATACCTCGGCTGTTTTCACGAAGGGGTTGTTGCGAATGATACTTTCCAACAAAGCCGTGTTAATTGCATGCAAGGATTTTCCCTCAACCGCTCCGTACTTGTCCCGGATCATCGCTTCTACATCATCGACTTCCACGAAACTGTGACCGATCGTATCCGTAATGTGTACATGAACACCGGTACAGGCCATCGAATCCTGTCGTGAGCCGGTGAATCCGACTGATACGACGAATACGATTCCGAGGGCGGACCAGCCGCTGATGCGGCCTGCACGTTTCCAGTCAATGGATTGAAATCGCTTCCACATAGGCTATAGCTTATTGAGCATATCACGCAATGGTGCCACCAGTTGATCAATATCACCGGCGCCAAGCGTTAACAGTACTTCGGGTTGTTCTTTCTTAACCAAATCTAGTGCTTCATGCTTGCTGACGATCCGTCGGGCCGGAATGGTCATGCGGTCCAGGATCATTTTAGCATTCACCCCCTCAATAGGAAGTTCGCGTGCCGGATAGATCTCCAATAGCAGTAATTCATCCAGCAACGAGAGACTTTCGGCAAAGCCATCAACGAAATCCCGGGTCCTGCTGTACAGGTGGGGTTGAAAGATGCCCGTGATCTTTTTCCCGGGATACAATTCTCTGGCCGACAGAATGCAAGCCTTCAATTCTTCCGGATGATGGGCATAATCGTCGATATAGACGTGTCGGTCCGTGTCGACCTGGTAGTCGAACCGGCGGAGCACACCGGTGTAGGACTCAAGTCCTTTTCGAACTTTCTCTTCCGGCAAGTCCAGTATCCGCGCTACGGTTGTAGCTGCAACTGCGTTTTCGACATTGTGATAACCGGGCAATCGGGTCCACAGGTTCTTCCATTCGGCCCCTAAGCCCGAATAGGTGAAGGTGTATCGATGCGAATCGATACGAATATCCTTTCCGGAGATCAGCGAAGCTTCCCGGATCGCATACGGCACCACCCTGCCGTCGGACGGCAAGGGCAAGCCTTTTCGGTGAATGACCCAGCCACCGGTCTTGACCTGCGCAGCGAATTGCCGATAGGTTTTCACCATTTCCTCCGCATTCCCATAAATATCGAGGTGATCGGGATCCATGGAAGTAACTATGGCGATATCAGGATAGAGGGTCAAAAAGGAGCGATCATACTCATCCGCCTCAACGACCACATAGTGAAGACCTTTATAGGGCTCGCCGATCAGCAGATTGTTGTGGTAATTCTTGGCGATTCCTCCGAGGAAGGCCGTACAGGGAATCCCTGCCGACCGCAACAAATGGGCAACCATGGAAGATGTGGTTGTCTTTCCATGGGTACCTGCTACTGCGATGGTGAAACTGTGTTTCGTGATAAGGCCCAGTACCTGAGAGCGCTTCATGACCGAGAATCCGTTGTTGCGGAACCAGTTCAGCTCTTCATGTTCTTTCGGGATCGCTGGTGTAAAAACAACCAGGGTAGTCGATGGATCGCGAAAATGCTCCGGTATCGCAGCAACCGAATCCTGATAGCGGACCAACATACCCTCGCGCTCCAGTTCCTCGGTCAGCGGCGTGCTGGTCCGGTCATAGCCGCCTACCTGCTTTTCCTCTGCACGGAAAAAGCGTGCAAGGGCAGACATTCCGATGCCTCCGATGCCGACGAAATAGACGCTTTTTATATTGGCAAACTCCACGATCAGGATCCTTTCGATGCGATTGATTTCACTTCCGCTGCGATCCGCTTTGCCGCATCCGGCAAGGCAAGTACGGCAATCCGTTCCGACAGGAGGCGACGCCTTTCCCCATCGGAAAGCAAGGTCAGGGCTTCCCTGACCAGCGATTCCCGCGCATCCTGGTCACGCACCAACACCGCGGCATCGTGCTTCACCAGGGCCATGGCGTTCTTGGTCTGATGATCTTCCGCTACGTTGGGCGAAGGCACAAGAATCGCGGCTTTTCCGGTTAGCGTTAGCTCCGATACAGAACTAGCTCCCGCCCTGGAGACGACCAGGTCGGCAGCCGCGTAGGCCAGGTCCATCCGCGCGATGAAGTCGAACGCCTTGATGCCTTGCTGCTCGAACTGTTTGGCGCATGCCTGCGCGCGACTGAAGAAGGATTTCCCGGTTTGCCAGATAAGCTGAACCTTCGCCCCCGCAAGACGTTCCAGATCATTTTCCAGCGTTTCATTGATGGTCCGGGCACCGAGGCTTCCACCTATGGCCAGTAACACCGGCTTATCCGGTGACAATCCGAAAAATTGCAAAGCTTCCGACCGCTTCCCTTCGATATATTGTATATCGGGCCGGACCGGATTGCCGGTCAGCAGGATCTTATCGGACGGGAAGTATTTTTCCATTCCCTCGTAGGCCACACATATTTTATTCACACGCTTCGCCAGCCATCGGTTCGTGAGACCGGCGAAGGAATTTTGCTCTTGTATCAAGGCGGGTATGCCCATCCGGGTCGCCATGAACAACAACGGCCCGCTGGCATATCCGCCTACTCCCACTGCAACATCCGGACGGAATTCACGAATGATCTTCCGCGCCTTCAGCAGGCTTTGCAACACCTTCCACGGCAAGGTCAGGTTTGAAACGCTCAGGCTGCGCTGGATGCCGCGAATCGGCAAACCGACGATCTTAAACCCTGCTGCCGGTACTTTTTCCATCTCCATCCGTCCTTCCGCTCCAACGAAGAGTATCTCGGTCGACGAATCCGCTTCCTTGAGCGCTTTGGCGATCGAGACCGCGGGGAATATATGCCCGCCGGTCCCGCCTCCGCTGATGATCACCCGCAACTCATCATGCCGTGGCAAGCTCGTCCCCTCCTTCCAACTTTTCCTTTTCGACCTGGCGACTAACACTTAGTACGATACCTACTGCCACACTGGTAAAGATGATGGAGGTACCGCCCATACTGACCAGGGGCAAGGGTTGTCCGGTGACCGGAAACAGGTTCACGGCAACGGCCATGTTGATCATGGCCTGGAATACCAGGGTGAACGTGCATCCGACTGCGACCAGCGTACCGAATGCCATTGGACTATGGTGCAGGAAGCGGACCACCCGGTAGAATAACAGCAAATACAAAAACACGATCAACACGCCACCGATCAACCCGTACTCTTCAATGATGATCGCATAGATGAAATCCGAATAGGGATGCGGCAGGAAATTCCGCTGAACGGAATTACCCGGGAATTTGCCGACAATCCCCCCGGTGGCAATGGCGATCTTGGACTGGTCGGCCTGGTAGTTGTCTTTGTGTTCCTCATCACTGAATCGCTCGATGCGGGCCATCCACGTGTCGATCCTTCCCTTATTCCCGGTCGCAATGGCGATCAGCAGATAAAGTCCGAATCCGGCAATTCCGAGTCCGATCAGCGAGAAGATGAACTTCAACCGGATCCTTCCGATGAACATCAGAAACAAGCAGGAAGCAAAGAGCACGGCGGCTGTACTGAAATTGGCCGGCAGGATCAATCCGCATACCAACAGCACCGGAAGCACGACAGGAAGAAAGGCCGTCCGGAAACTGGTGATCTCATCCTGCTTCTTCGACAATACGCGGGCGACGTACATGATCAACGCGATCTTGGCGAAGTCGGAAGTCTGGAAGGTGATGTTGATTCCCGGAATCGTCAACCAACGGCTGGCTTCGTTCAGATTCGTGCCCAGCGCGAGTGTCAGGATGAGCAAAGGCACTGCGATAATCAGCGCGAATTGCGATACCCTCGAATAGACAGTATACTTCAACAGATGCGCCGCATACATCAGGCCGATACCGAACAACAGCATGGCCAGGTGCTTGAAGAGATAGTACTCCGTATTTCCGTCCTTATACCGGTAGGCAAGGCTGCCGGCACTGCTGTATACTGCCAGCAGCGAGAAGATCGAGAGGATAAAAACGACCAACCAGATCGTCCGGTCCCCACGGAAGTACTTATCAAGCCAGGTGGATTGCATCAGGTAAGATGTATTCGGTGAAATGAATGGTGATCAAAGTGCGCGAACGGCCTTCTTGAACTGACGGCCACGGTCCTCGTAGTTCTCGAAGAGATCGAAGCTGGCACAGGCAGGCGACAACAGCACCGCATCGCCTTTCTTGGCCATCCGATAGGAAGCTTGCACAGCCTCGTCAGCGGAAAGCGCTTCCACTACCGGAACTACTTCCTTGAAGGTCTTGACGATCTTCTTATTCTCTTTGCCAAGGCAAACGATCCCCTTCACTTTCTCGCGAACAAGTTCGAGCAGGGATTCGTAATCGTTGCCTTTGTCCACGCCGCCCAGTATCAGGACGACCGGTTTGGTCATCGACTCCAGGGCGTACCAGGTGGAATTGATGTTCGTCGCTTTCGAATCGTTGATGAACTCGATACCGTGAACGGTGGTAACGTGTTCGAGACGATGTTCGACGTTCCGGAAATCCGACAGGCTTTCGCGAACGGTTTCCTTTCGGATTTCCAATACGCGGGCGGCGATGCCGGCGGCCATGGAGTTGTAGAGATTGTGTTTCCCTTGCAGGGCGAGCTCGTGGATGAACATAGAAAAGTGGTCTTGGTTGATGTGTATGGTTAGTGTGTTTCCGTTTTCAAGAAAGGCGCCCTGCTCCACCGTCGATTTGATGGAGAATGGAAGCAGCCGGGCCTGGAAGCCGACCGTCTCCATATATTCCCGGGTAATCGGATCGTCCGCACAGTAAATGAAACAGTCGTCGGGATGCTGATTCATGGTGATCCTGAACTTGGAGCGGACATAATTCTCCAGCTTGTATTCGTAGCGGTCCAGGTGATCCGGTGTGATATTGGTCAGGATGGCGATGTGGCAGCGGAAATCGCGGATGCCGTCGAGCTGAAAGCTGCTCAACTCCAGAACGTAATAGTCGAAGTCATTCTCCGCAACCTGAAGCGCGAAGCTCTTGCCCACATTTCCGCCGAGGCCCACATTGAAACCGGCCTTCTTCAACATGTGATACATGAGCATGGTGGTGGTCGTCTTCCCGTTGGTGCCGGTAATGCCGATGATCTTCGCACGCGTATAACGACCGGCGAATTCGATCTCGCTGATGACCGGAATACCCGCCGCATGCAATTTCTTGATGAGCTCCGCCTTGTCAGGAATACCGGGACTTTTCACCACTTCGTTCGCATTCAGAATCAGTGATTCCGTATGGTGCCCGGATTCGAAAGGGATCTCATTCTGCTCCAGCATCCGGCGGTACTCCTCTTTGATCACGCCCATGTCGGAGACAAACACATCCAACCCCTTCCGGATAGCCAGAATGGCGGCACCGACACCGCTTTCAGCGGCGCCCAGCACCACCAGTCGCTTACGACCGGATGCGTTGTTCGAGTTGGGGTGTATTTCCGACATGATGACGGTCAGCGGAGTTTGAGTGTTACCATCGTGACGATCGCGAGCATGATCCCGACGATCCAGAAGCGCGAAACGATTTTTGCTTCGTGATAACCAAGTTTCTGATAGTGATGATGCAAAGGCGACATCCGGAAAATCCGTCGGCCTTCACCATATTTCTTCTTCGTGTATTTGAAATAGCTTACCTGCATGACCACCGACAGGTTCTCAACCAGGAAAATGCCGCAGAGGATCGGTATCAGCAGTTCTTTCCGGATCGCAATCGCGAACGTGGCGATGATCCCGCCGAGCGCCAGGCTTCCCGTGTCGCCCATGAAGACTTGTGCCGGATAGGCATTGTACCAGAGGAATCCCACACAGGCACCGACCATCGCCGCACCAAAGACGACCAACTCCCCGGTGTAGGGGATGTACATGATGTTCAGGTAATTCGCGAAAACGGTGTTACCCGATACGTAAGCAAGAATGCCCAGAGTTGCGCCGATGATAGCCGAGGTGCCGGTCGCCAGTCCGTCAATGCCGTCCGTAATGTTGGCGCCATTGGAAACTGCGGTGATGATCAGGATCACGAATGGAATGAAGATCAACCAGGCGAGGTTCCGGTAGCCCGGCCCCGTCCACTTCAGCAATGCGGAATAATCGAATTCGTGGTTCTTGATGAACGGAATGGTGGTCTTCGTCGATTTGACCGGATCCTTCGCATACAGTGCCGCTTCGCTTTGGCGGATATCTTCAATAACATTCGAAGTCTTATGCTCCACGGTCAGCTGTTGCTCGCGGATGCGCTCCTTCACGACGACATTCGGATTGAAGTACAAGGTCAAACCCACAATGAGCCCGAGTCCGACCTGTCCCAATACTTTGAACCGACCGGCAAGGCCTTCCTTGTCCTTCTTGAAAACCTTGATGTAATCATCTATGAATCCGATAAGTCCCAGCCAAACAGTGGTCACGATCATCAGAATTACATAGACATTCAACAGGCGAGCGAAGAGGAGGGTCGGGATCAGGATAGCAGCGATAATGATCAAACCACCCATCGTCGGTGTACCCTGCTTTTCCTTTTGACCGTCCAGGCCAAGGTCGCGTACGGTTTCCCCTACTTGCTTGCGATGCAACAACCGGATGATGCGCTTGCCGAATACCAGGGAGATCATCAACGAAAGGATTACCGCAAGGGCAGCCCGGAAGGAGATGTATTGAAACACACCCGCCCCCGGGAGATCGAACATGCGATCAAGATAGCCAAACAGGTAGTAGAGCATGTTCAGTTTCCGGATTTAAAAAGCTCTTCGATTACTTTCTTGTCATCGAACGGATGACGCACTCCCTTGATCTCCTGGTACTTTTCGTGACCCTTGCCCGCGACCAGGATGATATCTCCAGACCGCGCGAGTGTGACCGCTGTTTTAATAGCTTCTTTGCGATCGGCAATGCTGAGCGATTTGCGGCTGTCGGTCGGTGGAATGCCGCGTTCCATTTGCCGGATGATCTCGGCCGGATCCTCCGACCTCGGATTATCGCTGGTCAGGATGACCTGGTCGCTCAACTCACAGGCGATCCTCGCCATCACCGGACGCTTCGCTGCGTCGCGATCACCGCCACACCCGACGATCGTAATGACGCGCCCTTGTCCGGCCATGACATCGTGAATGGTGCTGAGCACATTCTGCAGCGCATCCGGCGTGTGTGCATAGTCGATTACACCGATCACATTGGCCGGTGACGCGACATAATCGAATCGTCCTTCTACCGGCGCCAGCAGACTCAGGGCGGTCAGGACTTCCATTTTGCTTTCTCCGAGTTGTACGGCTGCAGCGTAGGTAGCGGTCAGGTTGTAGGCGTTGAAACTGCCGACCAGGCGACACAGCACCTCCTGTCCGTCGATGTTCAGGAGCAGTCCGGAAAACTGATTCTCCATCAACCGCGCTTTATAGTCGGCCATCGTCCGCAGCGCATAGGTAAATTTCCGTGCACGCGTATTCTGCAACATCACTGAACCATTTCGGTCATCGGCATTGACAAGCGCGAATGCATCGGATGAAAGCTGGTCGAAGAAGCCTTTCTTGGCTTTGAGGTACTCCTCGAACGTCTTATGATAATCGAGATGGTCGTGTGTGATATTGGTGAAGACACCGCCCGCGAAACGCAGCCCGGCGATGCGTTTTTGCGCGACCGCATGCGAACTCACTTCCATGAACGCGTGCGTACAACCCTCGTCGACCATCGCGGATAGCAGCGCATTCAACTGAATCGGGTCGGGAGTCGTATGGGTTGACGGAATAACCTGGTCGTTGATCTGGTTGCGGACAGTCGACAACAAGCCGACACCATAGCCCAGACGGCGAAACAGTTGAAACAACAAGGTGACGGTGGTGGTCTTGCCGTTCGTTCCGGTTACGCCGACCAGCTTCAGTTTTTCAGAAGGATTGCCGAAGAAATTGGCCGCGATCTGTCCCAAGGCCAGGGCACTGTCCTGCACCCGTACATAGGTTACGCCGGCGACACGCTGCTCCGGAAGTGTTTCACAAACGATGGCGGCTGCACCCTGTTCCACGACACTGGAGATAAAGCCATGCCCGTCTGCCTGCGTTCCGCGCACTGCTACAAAGAGCGATCCGTTCCGCGCCTTTCGCGAATCGAAACAGACATCCACGATCTCGGTATCGGTGGAACCGAAGACATCGAGTATGCCGGCTTTGTAGAGTATGTCCTTCAGCGGCTTCATCAACCCAGTTCAATGACGATTTGTTGACCTTTCCGAACAGGCGTACCCGCGCCAATGGATTGCCGTGTTACACTTCCTTTTCCAGTCACACGAACGAGTAGTCCGGAAGACTCCAGTAAATACAACGCATCCTTAAGACCCATACCGATCACATTCGGTACGGCGCCCTGCGCCACACGACGGGGTTGTAACTCCACCTCATCCTTCCCCCTTGTTGCGCTGACCCACGCCGCCTCTTCAGACGCCGCGTGGTAGCTTACGCCCAATCCCGCCAATACTTGCCGCGTATCCTTTTGCGCACCGGCCCTGACATAAGGAACAGGCGTATATACATTCGAATCAACCGGCACATCGCCATTGTGCAGATCAAGCCGGGAACT
Source organism: Bacteroidota bacterium (assembly GCA_016713765.1). Classification (NCBI taxonomy): domain Bacteria; kingdom Pseudomonadati; phylum Bacteroidota; class Bacteroidia; order Candidatus Pollutiaquabacterales; family Candidatus Pollutiaquabacteraceae; genus Candidatus Pollutiaquabacter; species Candidatus Pollutiaquabacter sp. The sequence goes on along the minus strand of JADJON010000001.1, from coordinate 1,134,754 downwards.
GTAGACCTTGTCGGCGATCTCCTTGAAGATCGGCGCGGCGACTGCGCCACCATAGTAAAGACTATTCGAAGGGGCGTTGACGATCACGATGCAACTGTACGCGGGCTTGTCTGCCGGGAAGTACCCGACAAAAGACGCCTGGTATTGGGCATTCCCTTTGTTATACCCGAAGCGACTGTGCGCGATCTGGGCGGTACCGGTTTTTCCCGCGATGCGATAGGGAGAATCCTTCAGCACGTCGCCCGTTCCGTTCTGGACAACGCCCTCGAGCATGATGTGCGCTTTCTGAAGCGCCTCGGCTGAAGCGATCGAGTCACGCATCACTTCCGTTTCGAAGGATTTGACCAATTGGCCGCGATGGCGAATCTCTTTCACCAGCAGCGGCTTGACCATTCGGCCATTGTTAGCGACCGCGTTGTAGAAGGTTAGTGTCTGCAAGGGGGTGATCAGGCACTCGTACCCGATCGACATCCAGGGCAACGAAATGCCGGACCAGCCTTTTTCATTCGCGTTCCGGATGAAGGGAGCACCTTCGCCGTCGATCTGCAGGCCGAGTTTTTCCCCCAGCCCGAAGCTTCGAAGGCGATTCACAAACTCCTGCGGTCGCTTGGCATAGTTGGAAAAGATGATCCGGGAAACGCCGACGTTGGATGAATGTTCGAAGATCTCCTGGACACTCATCCGGCTGCGGCGCGGCGCATGCGCATCACGCATGGTCCCGTTCTTACGGGAATAGACATAAACACCATTGCCGACTTCGACCGTATCCTGGAGGTCGACCAACTGATCTTCAAATGCCACCAACAGGGAAGCCAGTTTGAAGGTGGAGCCGGGCTCGGCAGCTTCCGCGATGGCATAATTGAAGTCTTCCACATAATCACCGCCTTCCGTACGCGAGAGGTTGGCGATCGCCCGGATCTCCCCGGTAGCCACCTCCATCAGTACCGCACAACCGTGATCAGCCTTGTTGAGTTCCAGGTGGCGGCGCAAGGAACTCTCCGCAACATCCTGGATGTTGACGTCGATCGTAGTGTGAACATCATTTCCGTCGTGCGGCTCGATTTCATCCTTGTCCGTTACGGGCATCCAATCACCGCTGGAGATGCGCTGCATCAACCGTTTCCCGCTGACGCCCTTCAGGTAATCATCAAACGCTGCTTCGATGCCGACCGGCTTCACATTGCGAAGCGTCCCAATCGTCCGTGCGGCAAGGTCGAGGTACGGCAGCACACGGACATTCCGCTGCTCCACCAGCAATCCACCTTTATTGCGACCCATGCGAAAAATCGGGAGCGCCTTTACCCGTTGCAGGTCACGATAGCCGACATTTCTCCGAATTAAAAAGTAACGGGCGCCTTCGGCGCGTGCGCGTTTGAGGTCTTGTTTGTAATCGGCACGGGAGCGGTCACCGAAAATGGCCGCCAAACCCATGGCCAGCGAATCGATCTTGGCATCGAACAGCTCCTGCGTCAGACCGTCGGCACGTGTGTCCATGCGGACATCGTAGATCGGCGTGGACATGGCCAGCATCTTGCCGTCGCTACCATAGATATTGCCGCGGGAAGCCTCGATCTGCTGATACTTGAGCGACTGGCTACGGGCGAGGTCCTTCCATTGTTCGCCTTCCACGAACTGGATCCGTACGATCTGCCCGATGATGACCAGACCGAATACGATCAGCAACAGGAACGCGAGGTTGATCCTCCAGAAAATGTCGCGCTTCTTGCTCATACGGCTCGTCCCGATCAGTCGTTCTTTGAAGGTTGTTGATTGATCACAATTTTTCCGGGAGGATCCACCGGTTCCTTAAGACCCATATGCTCCACGGCTTTCGCCACTTCGGAAGGACGGCTGCGGTACATCAATTCAGAACTGGTCGAGATGTATTCGGCATTGAGCTCCCGGATATCCTTCTTCGTCTTTCCGATTTCCCGAACGACCCGCTCAGCGTAATAGCTGTTCGCGATGTATCCGATGGTCAGCAAGGTCACAAAGCCAATGAACGGCATCGCGTGCACGACCTGGTCGCGGTCGAACATGCCGAATACGTTCATCATCTTGAAAAAGCGCCGGGACGACTTTCGGGTGCGCGGTTTACGCTCTCCGGCCTCCGGCTCATCCTCTACTTCTGCACTTTTTCTGAGTTTGTTCTCAGCCATTTTGATCAGTTCGTATTGCGATCCGGAGTCGCGCACTGCGCGCCCGGGGATTTCGTTCCAATTCTTCCGCCGAAGGTTCCAGCGGCTTCCGGGTCAGCGCCCGAAAAGGCGTTTGCGGTATGTTTCCGTAAACATCCTTCTCCACTTCTCCTTCGAATTGTCCGTCCGCGATAAAACGCTTCACCAGCCGGTCTTCAAGAGAGTGGTACGTGATGAACACCAGTCGGCCTTTTGGAGCAAGGAGCTTAGGCGACTGCTCCAGCAGGTCACGCAGCGAAGCGAGCTCGTCGTTCACTTCAATGCGCAAGGCCTGAAACACACGGGCCAGGTATTGCGACTCCCGTGCCCGGTCGGCTACCGTCAACACCACCTCGCGCAATTGCCCGGTTGTCGTCAACGGCTGCAGGTTGCGTGCCGCCAGGATCTTCCTGACCAACTGTCGCGCGTTCTGGATCTCGCCATAATCCGAGAACACCTTGAGTAAGCGGTCTTCCGGATACCGGTTCACGACATCGGCAGCGGTAAGCTCCGATGCGTTCGCCATGCGCATGTCCAGCGGCCCGTCGAAACGGATGGAAAATCCCCGCTCACCCGAATCAAACTGATGAGAAGAAACTCCCAGATCGGCCAGCAATCCGTTCACCGGTAGCGCTCCGTAGTAACGGAGAAACCGCCAGGCATACCGGTAATTGTGCCGGACCCACACGACCCGCGGGTCGTCCGGCAGATTCGCACCCGCCGCTTCATCACGATCGAAAACAAACAACTTCCCTTTCGCCCCAAGCCTGCGCAGGATCTCCCGCGTATGGCCTCCTCCTCCCAAAGTGGCGTCGACATAAATGCCGTCCGCCAGTATATCCAGCGCGTCAACGCTTTCCTTCAACAGTACCGGCTCATGGTAAGAGGTCGCGCTCATCTCCGCCTTTCCGTTTTCCCAGCACCTCTTCCGCCAACTGGCCGTAATCACCGCTTTCTTTCAGCATTTTCTTGTACTCCTCTTCCGACCACACTTCAATCCGGTTGCCATACGCGAACAGGACGATGTCCTTCCGTATGCCCGCATATTCCGTCAACCCCTTCGGCAACAGCAAACGGCTCGTACCGTCCACTTCCAACTCCGTCGCACCGCGGTGAAACTGACGGGCCAACTCCCGGTGCTTGCGCACGAACAGACTGAGATCGTTCACCTCGGCGACGATGCGATCCCACTCTTTGCGGGTGTACATCACCAGGTGTTTCTCAAAGCCTCGATGAATCACAAAGCGCTTCTGCTCTTTGGCCGGAACCTGCTTCTTCAAGCCGGCCGGCAACAGAAATCGCCCTTTATCATCTACTGTACATGGGAATTCCCCGATGAACCCCGCCATGCGCCGCGTTTTTCGTTGCGCTAATGTAATCCAATTTTTCCCACTTCCTACCATTTTTTACCACTTTGTTGAAAAATTCTCCCACCCGGTTGAAAGACCGCCACGGACGCGACGTTCCTTCGCAGGAACCGCGTGGAGGCAACACCCCTGCGGTAATTGTCTTACATTTGGGATATGCAGTACGAGATCAAACGCGACGGCGATTTCCAGTACATCGAAGAAGGACAAGGCAAACCGCTTGTCCTCTTGCACGGCCTGTTCGGCGCACTCAGCAACTGGGTTGACGTGGTGGGACACTTCTCCCAGCGCTACCGCGTCATCATTCCCTTAATGCCGATCTATACGCTCCCGGTGCTCAATACCAATGTGAAAGCACTGGCCGAATTCGTACACGACTTCCTCGTCCACAAACAGCTCAAAGACGTGATCCTGATCGGCAACTCGCTCGGCGGACACGTTACACTGGTCTTTGTGAAGCGCCACGCGGAACTGGTGAAAGCCATGGTGCTGACCGGAAGCTCCGGCCTCTACGAAAACGCCATGGGTGGCAGTTTCCCGAAGCGCGAAGACTACAACTTCATAAAAGCGAAAGTCGAATATACCTTCTACGACCCGAATACCGCCACCAAGGAACTGGTCGACGAAGTGTTCAGCATCGTCAACGACAAAGGCAAGCTGGTTCGCATCCTCTCGCTGGCAAAGTCCGCTATCCGGCATAACATGAGCGAAGACATCAGCGCCATGCGACTGCCGACCTGCCTCATTTGGGGAAAACAGGACAACATCACACCGCCCGAAGTCGCCGAAGAATTCAAACGGCTGCTCCCCGACAGCGAACTGCATTGGATCGACCAATGCGGACATGCCCCGATGATGGAGCAGCCCGTTGATTTCAACCGTATCCTCGATGACTGGCTGAAGCGCCGAGGTTTCTGACCCCAACAATCCCGCTCACGATGCGCCGCCTGATACTGCTCCTGCCGGCCGGGCTATTTTGTCTGCAACTCTGTGCGCAGACGACACCCCCTGCTCCTCCCGCCAAAAAAAACAAGGACCACCGGTTCTATGCCGGCTTCAGCCTTGCGTTCGGACTCCCACAAGCTGAATTCCGGGACAACCTGAATTCCATCGGTATCGGTATCGACGGCATGTTCGCCTGGCAGCCCAGCCACCGTATTCCAGTGGCACTCGGGTTCGATGTGGGCTACATGGCCTACGCCATGCATACCCAACGGCAAACACTGTATGCCGAAGTGAAATCGGGAAACACGGTCATCAGCACCTTGGAAATACCCCTCCGGGTTGAAACGGCCAGTTCGATCGTCGACCCGCAAGTGCTCCTGCGTTTCATCGCTCCCACGAAAAAAGTGGTTCCGTTCGTCGACGCGATCTTCGGCTTCACCTACTTCCGGACCGGGACCAGCATCTACGACGAATCATCCCGTCGGCAGTTGTCGAGTGCGGAGGACGGGCTGATCACGCGCGACACCAACCTCGACGACTGGACCATGAACTACGGCTGCGCATTGGGATTGCAATACGAACTGAAACCCACACTCGCCATCCACGTCCGCTGCGCTTATATCTTCGGCGGTGAGGCCCAATACTACTCCGGCAAACAAGCCGAAAGCTGGGACATCAACCTCACCACCACGCCGACCGATCCCAATAACATCTCCGCGAACGAGCTTGATGTGAATGCAACACCTTACGAGTCCCGAACCGACATGATCAACATCAAGGCGGGCGTAACCTTGAAATTCGACTGATGGCCGGCTATACGATCCGCGATGCGGAATTTATTGTAAGCAACACTTCCGTTGCGAAATGCCCGGCTGCGGACCGGCCCGAGTTCGCATTCATTGGCCGTTCCAATGTTGGTAAATCTTCCCTGATCAACATGCTGACGGTGCGTAAAGGCCTGGCCAAGACCTCTGCTACACCGGGAAAAACGCAGCTCATCAACCACTTCCTGGTCAACAACGCCTGGTACCTGGTCGACCTCCCGGGGTACGGTTACGCGCGCACATCGCAATCCACGAAAGCGGGATGGGATAAGATGATCCGCGATTACCTGCTTAAACGCGAAAACCTGATGACGGTCTTCGTCTTGGTCGACGTCCGGCACGAACCTCAGAAGATCGATGTGGAATTCATCAACTGGCTGGGCGAACAGGGAGTACCGTTCTGCATTGTCTTTACCAAAGCTGACAAACTCTCCAAACAACAGGTCATCCGTTCCGTTGAATCCTACAAAAGGACGCTGCGGACAACCTGGGAAGAACTCCCGATGCTATTTATCACCTCCGCTCAAATGCGGAACGGTCGGGAAGAGATCCTGGATTACATCCTCTCCGTCGCCGCGGATTTCAAGCCGTCACGCAAACCCTGATCAGGATTTGGGCTTTGCAAAAAGTCCGGCCTTATCTCCGAACTCCTTCGCGAAATCACGGATCATCTTCGACAACTCGGCATCGTTCGTGGCACGCATATAGGTGTCGGCCATCGTTGCAAAGTTTTCATAAAAGAACCGCTTCATGTCATCCACCAGCATGTCCTTCGTCCAAAGGTCAATGCGTAGTGTGGCTTTCTCGGCAGGGTCCCAAAGCGACAGCAAAGTGGCGTGACAATTTTTCTTCCCTTCTACGCCGCTGTCGGTTGCCTGCCATTCAATGGTATGCGGGATGAAGTCGTTATCAACGGTAATATCGAAGTGTATCGCGGATTTTTTCATGTTTGTTTGATTGCAGGGTTGCCCTTTCAGGGTTTATGCGGCTTATAGCCCGACTCCTGGTATACCCGGTTGAGGTCTTTTTCTTCCAGCAGTTGTCTGATGCTCACGTCAGGATGACGCTCCATGTAAGATTCGACGATGCGCCATCCGATATACAACGCTATGTTACCGGGCGACTCCTTAGGGAAACCGCCTGTACTCGGACCTTCTCCGGCATATTTCAACAGCACATTCGGGTCAGCACTGAACAACAATTTCTGGTCAATGAAGAAACTCCAGACCTGTTGTTCATTGTTGCCGCACCATTCCAGTTGCGCACCTGAGTAACCACTTAGCAAACTGTCGGGCGTTTCCGGCAATAGAGCATGCAACGCGTACTGTATGCGGCCTTGCGATACCATCCTTTCGATCAGTTTTGCATTGGACTCGTCGATCCCGTAATCACTCATCAACCAGCCTTTCATCGCATCCGGCACCATGTACTCCGGACGCATTTTGCGACGCAGATAATTGGGCAGCGGAGGCTGTAACGTATTATACAAGGGATAGTCGGGCCCCAGATACAAGTCCAGCGAAATCCCAAGCCAGGAGGAATCGCAAACGATGGGGTACGAGAATCCGGAAACCAGTGTCGCTACCTGTGGCACCGCGGCATCCGGCAGATAATAACGGTAGTGCCTGAATGCGTCCGTGAGTCCGGCATTCAAGGGATCCAGCTCCGGAAAAGCAGAACGGCAATCCCGCTCCAACCGTCGGAAATTGGTATCAGAAACGAACTCCCGGAACCGCGCTGCGGTCACTTCGGGATCTGGTCCACCCAGTCGGGTGATCTGGTAGGCGAACAGATCGAAAAGACTACCATACCGCATCCGCAAGGAGTCGAGCCCCACCTCCAGGCTTGAAGTATCGATGGAGAACATATCCGCTTCGAATCGCATGACCCGGATATCCAGGGGAATCGTACTCACGTCGATACGCTCCCGGCGATCGGACCGACAACCGCCGATCCACAGCAGGATGTAGAAAACGAGCAGCAGCGGGAGGGGCCGGGAAGCGGTTTTTTTACCTAACATTGTGACGAATAACAACGCAAAGATGAAAAAGATATTCCGTTTCACGTTTCTTCTCCTCTTCCCGATCCTCACTGTGCAGGCACAATCCTCGGATCCGACATTTCACTTCGGCATGAAGATCTGCCCCAATATGGCCTGGCTCAAGAGCGACACGAAAGGCATCGAATCCGACGGGTCTGTAACCCGATTCTCCTATGGCCTGATAACCGAGTTCCGGATCGCCGAAAACTATGCATTCGCCACCGGTATCGACATCGCCTATCGGGGCGGTAAGCTGAAAGGTGAAACCAGTACGGTCCTGAACGACACCACGACCACTATTGTGTCCGAATCCACCCTGAAGCTTCAATACATCGAACTTCCCCTTACCCTGAAACTAAAGACGAATGAAATCGGCCACCTGCGTTACTACCTGCAGGTAGGTGTCGCTCCGGGCTTCAGCCTTCGCGCCAGGGCTGATGGCAAGTCAACCACCCAAATCCGTTCGACGGGCTATCAGGCCAATTCGACTGCCGAATTCGAAGACCAGGATGTCAAGGACGACATCAACAACATCAACCTCAGCATGGTGATCGGCGCAGGTGTGGAATACAACCTGAGTGGCACTACCAATTTCTTCGGCGGAATCGTCTTCAATAACGGCTTCACCGACGTGTCAGATTCAAAGGACGCCAAATACGTCTCCAACTTCCTCGGCCTGAACCTCGGCGTGCTGTTCTGAGGATACCCGGGAAAGTCCCTACCTTTACCGCCTCTTCCGTTATCGGGAGAGGCGTTTTTTATGCCCCTGCGGATTGCCCTGGCCCAACTGGATGTCGTCATCGGCGACTTTGAAAAAAATGTCGCCCGCATGCGCGAGTACCTGGAACGTGCCAAAGCCGCCGGTGCCGATCTCGTAGTCTTCCCGGAACTGGCGATCTGCGGCTATCCGCCGCGTGACTTTTTAGAGTTCCGCGACTTCATCGAACGCGGACATGCAGCCGCGATGCAACTCGTCGGTGACTGCACCGACCTTGCCGCGATCATCGGACTGCCCACCGTTAATCCGAAGGCGGAAGGAAAAAACCTCTTCAACAGCGCCTGGGTGATCCAGGATGGCAAGGTCACGGCCACTGTGCACAAAGCCCTATTGCCGACCTATGACATCTTTGATGAATACCGCTACTTCGAACCGGCCCGGGAATTCCAAACCGTGACTGTTGCGGGTAAAAAGATCGCGCTCACGATTTGTGAGGACCTGTGGAACGTGGAAGACGACCCGATGTATGTCTCCTGCCCCATGGATGCGCTGATCAGGGAAAAGCCCGACCTGATGGTCAACATCGCCGCTTCACCGTTTTCCTACGATCATGCCGAACAGCGAAAGGCGATCCTGTTGCGCAATGTGAAGCAGTATGGAATTCCGTTGGTGTATGTCAATCACGTCGGCGCACAGACGGAGATCATCTTCGACGGCGGCTCGCTGGCAATGGATCGGACAGGAACCATCGTTTCGGAAGCAGCCTACTTCGAAGAAGACCTGCTGTTGGTTTCACTTGAAAACGATGGGCAACTCACGGCAACTAAAGCAACCGACATAACACGGTCAGCCCCGAAGGAGAAGATCGAACGCATCTACCGGGCCCTGGTACTGGGTATACGCGATTATTTCAGGAAACAAGGTTTTCGAACTGCTACGCTGGGACTTTCGGGCGGCATTGATTCCGCTGTCGTGACCTGCCTTGCAGCCGATGCCCTTGGTCCCGAAAACGTGAAAGTACTGCTGATGCCTTCCGGATTCTCATCAGAAGGATCGGTCACCGATTCCCTCGAATTGATCCGGGCTAACGGCGTGAACCACGAAACGATTCCCATCCAATCGATCTTTGATGCTTATCTGGCCGCACTCCAACCGGCCTTTTCCGGATTACCGTTCAATGTCGCGGAAGAAAACATCCAGGCGCGCATACGAGGCGGATTACTCATGGCCCAATCCAACAAGTTCGGCTCGATCCTGTTGAATACCTCCAACAAGAGTGAGATTGCGGTGGGATACGGAACACTTTACGGAGATCTGTGCGGCGGAATATCGGTCATCGGCGACGTCTATAAAACGGATGTCTTCAAGCTTGCCCGTTTCCTCAACCGCGATCAAGTACGCATTCCGGAAGCAATCATCAACAAGCCTCCTTCCGCAGAATTACGGCCCAACCAGAAAGACAGCGACTCGCTTCCCGAATACGACATCCTCGATCCCATTCTCTTCCAATACATCGAAAAGCGAATGAGTCCCTCAGCTTTGGTTGAGATGGGGAACGATCCCGCCCTGGTAGCCCGCATCCTCAAGCTGGTCAACACCAACGAATACAAACGCTACCAGACACCACCCATTCTACGGGTCTCCCCGAAAGCTTTTGGCATGGGAAGACGACTGCCGATCGTCGGTAAGTACTTGTCATAACGGAAAGACGCGTGTCCGACTTTTCGCTACGAACTTTCGCTTCCGGCCTTACTGTCAATCTCAATTTTCCATTCTTTAAAGCAAGGTTCGATATTGGCTTAAGTTGACCATCGGACTCAGGATATTTTAAAACCGAACAATTCACTCCCCCCTGTTCAACTCTTCGCTAAGTGCCAAACGAATCCTTGGTATAAGCGAATTACCTTTGATGAAAATCTCACCTATGTTAAACAAACTGTTGCTATCCCTGACTCTTCTTTTTCTTTCCATTAACCTACGCGCTCAATCCGACTTCCGCGAAGGCGATAACGTGGTCTCGTTCGGGGTCGGCCTTGGCAGTGCGCTGGGTAGCTTTTCGTCCAATTCGCGCACACCCGGCCTCAGTGTACAGTTCGAACACGGCCAGTGGGAGGTCGGCGGTCCCGGAACGGTATCGATCGGTGGTTACCTCGGGTACAAAGGATTCAAGAATTCCGGAACGTTCCCCTACAATGGCGGTAGCTGGCGCTATGACCAGCACTGGCGCTATATCATCCTCGGCTTGCGCAGCGCTTATCACTACCACGGCTTTGAAGTAAAAAACCTGGACCCCTATGGTGGCCTCATGCTCTCCTACGACATCCTGGATTACTCCTACAGCGACAACCTCCCGAATGTGGAATATGATTACGGTGGCACATACTCCAGCACCCTTTCGCTGACCCTTTACCTCGGTTCACGCTATTACTTTGATTCCAACTGGTCCGCCTTCGCAGAATTAGGCTGGGGCGTTTCCTTCCTGACCGTCGGCATGGCTTACAAGCTATAAGGATAGATTACTAAAAAAAGAAACGGCCACGCAGTGCGTGGCCGTTTCTTTTCTTGGATAGATCCTGTTCAGTTGACGGTCCAGGTTTCTTTTCCGCGCAGCAGCGCGTCAAGGTCACCTGCACCACGCTTGCTGAGCATGGTGTCGATCTGTTCGATCATCTTATCCTCGTAGCAGGGGCGATCTTCGACATAGAAGACGCCGAACGGACGCGGCAAGTGCTTTTCAGACATCGTTCTCGGGTTGTCAAAGAAGCGGGAAAGTATACCGGCTTTCACCCGATCCCGCTCGTCGTGGATCCAGCAATCGTTGACCGAATTTCCTTCCGCCAGGTTCACGACGACCGGCGTAAATCCATCCAACTTGATACCCAATTCGTTGTTCTCCCCGAAGACCAATGGCTTGCCACTCTCCATGAAGAGCGTCTCCTTCTTCTTGCTGGCCTTTTCCGTGAACACTTCGAATGCTCCGTCGTTGAATACGTTGCAATTCTGATAGATCTCCACGAACGAAGCACCCTTGTGCTCGTTCGCCTGCCGCAGCACCGATTGAAGGTGCTTGGGATCACGGTCCATCGAGCGCGCCACAAAGGTCGCATCGGCACCCATGCACAATGCGATCGGGTTGAACGGATGGTCAACCGAACCCATCGGCGTGGACTTGGTGATCTTGCCTTCCTCCGAGGTCGGAGAATACTGGCCCTTGGTCAGACCGTAGATCTCGTTGTTGAAGAGCAGAACGTTTACATTGAAGTTGCGGCGCAACAGGTGGATCGTATGGTTACCGCCGATCGAAAGACCGTCGCCGTCGCCGGTAACGATCCAGATGCTGAGCTCCGGACGGGCCGCTTTCAGGCCACTGGCGATCGCCGTCGCGCGACCGTGAATGGAGTGCATGCCGTACGTTTCCATGTAGTAAGGGAAACGGGACGAACAGCCGATGCCGGAAACGAACACGATGTTCTCGCGCGGGATCCCAAGGTCGGGAATAACCGACTGCGCCTGCTTCAGGATCGAGTAGTCGCCGCAACCGGGACACCAACGGACTTCCTGGTCGGTGACGAGTTCTTTCGACGTATATTTTTCTATGGTGGGGTTATTATTCTCCATGATGATGATTTCCTTTTTATGATCAACCGGTGATTACTTGAGGGTCTCCTCGATCTTCTTGAGAATCTCTTCCGCGGTGAACGGCATACCCTGGATCTTGTTGAATCCGACAGCCGGCACCAGGTACTTGTCGCGGATCATCTTGATGAGCTGACCCGTATTCATCTCCGGGATGATCACCTGGTCAAACGCATACAGCAATTCGCCCAGGTTCTTCGGGAACGGACGGATATGACGGAGGTGGGCATAGGATACGTCCAGCCCCTTCTCACGCGCCTGGAGCACCGCGCTCTTGATGGCGCCGTAGGTGGAGCCCCAACCGAGCATCAAGAGCTTACCCTTGGCGTTACCGATCTCGGGTTTGATCTCCGGAATATAGTCGGCGATCTTTTCCACTTTCGCTTCGCGCATACGGACCATGAATTCATGGTTGGCTGCGTCGTAACTGATGTTACCGGTTTCGTGCTGTTTCTCGAGACCGCCGATGCGGTGCTCGAGTCCCTTGGTTCCGGGAATTGCCCAGGGGCGTGCAAGCCGCTCGTCGCGCTTGTAGGGGAGGAATTTGTCTCCGTTGTTTTTCTCCGTAGCAAACTTCACCGGAATGGCAGGAAGGTCTGCCGCCTTCGGGAATTTCCAGGGCTCGGCGCCGTTGGCGATGTATCCGTCGGTCAACAGGATCACCGGCGTCATGTGTTGCACGGCGATCCGGCAAGCCTCATACGCCATGTCGAAGCAATCGGATGGCGTCGCAGCGGCGATGACCGGAATCGGACTCTCACCGTTCCGTCCGTAAACCGCCTGCAAGAGGTCACTCTGCTCGGTCTTCGTCGGGAGGCCCGTCGAAGGACCTCCGCGTTGTACGTTCACGATCACCAGGGGCAACTCGAGCATGAGCGCAAGTCCCATGGCTTCGGTCTTGAGCGCGATACCGGGCCCGGAGGAAGTCGTCACCGACAAGGCTCCGCCGAAGCTGGCGCCGATCGCCGACGCAATGGCTGCGATCTCGTCTTCCGCCTGGAAAGTCTTTACGTTATAATTCTTGTGCCGGGATAGTTCGTGCAGAATATCCGAAGCAGGGGTGATCGGATAAGAACCCAGGAACAAGGGCAAACCGCTCTTCTCCGCAGCCGCGATCAATCCGATCGCGACAGCCTGGTTACCCATGATGTTCCGGTAGGTGCCGGAAGCGATCTTGGCCGGATTAATCGTGTAGCGGGTGGTGAACTCTTCCCGCGTCTCTCCGAAGTTGTAGCCGGCCTTCAACACTTTCACGTTCGCGTCGCGGATCTCAGGCTTCTTCGAAAACTTGTCTTCGATGAACTTCAGCGTATGCTCCATGTTCCGGTTGTACATCCAGTACAGGAAGCCCAACACGAACATGTTCTTCGCTCGGTCGATCTCCTTCACGCCCAGTCCGCTTCCTTCGAGCGCCGTACGCGTCATCTTCGTTACATCCAGCTTGATCACACGGAAAGAATCCACCGTACCGTCTTCCAGCGGATTCTTGTCGTCGTATCCGGCAAGACGCAGATTCTTCGGATCAAAACCGTCCGTATTCACGATGATGGTTCCGCTCTTGCGCAGGAAGCGCAGGTTGGCTTTCAACGCGGCCGCGTTCATCGCAACCAGTACGTCGCAATAATCACCCGGCGTGAAGATCTCGACACTGCCGAAGTGTAACTGGAATCCTGAAACTCCGGCAAGCGTACCCTGAGGGGCACGGATCTCTGCCGGGAAGTCGGGGAAGGTGCTCAGGTCGTTCCCGAACAGCGCCGCGGTATTGGTGAACTGGGTACCCGTCAACTGCATCCCGTCACCGGAGTCTCCGGCAAACTTGATGATGACGTTCTCCAGCACTTCATTCTGACGTTCCATAGATGGTTGGGGAGAAGTAGTTGAATTCATACAAATATAGGGATTTTTCGGCCTTTTCCTGGAAGCCAAAGATCCCTGAAAAGCCACACCTGCCACATGACAGGGGTCACATCCAGCCCTTTTCGAACAGGTCCCGGGTATGATAGGAAATGATCACATCCGCCCCGGCTCGGGCGAATGCGTGCATATTTTCTACAACAATCCGCTGTTCGTCGATAAATCCGGCTTTGGCAGCCGCTTTGACCATCGAATATTCGGCCGAAACGTTGTAACAGGCCAGCGGCAGGCGGCTGCTCTCCCGGACAGACCGGATGACATCCAGATAAGCCAGTGCCGGCTTGACCATCAGCATATCCGCCCCTTCCGCCTCGTCCAACAGGGCTTCCCGAACCGACTCGCGCCCGTTGCGGAAATCCATCTGGTACGACTTGCGATCCCCTTTCCCGGGCGCAGAATCGGCGGCCTCGCGGAACGGACCGTAATACGCGGATGCGAACTTCACGGAATAGGACATGATCGGTGTGTCGGAAAAACCGTTCGCATCGAGTTTGCTTCGGATCGCCGCGACCCGGCCATCCATCATGTCGCTGGGAGCAACCATGTCTGCTCCGCATTCGGCGTGCTTCAACGCCATGCGTGCCAGCACTTCGAGGGACGGATCGTTTTGGACGTAATCATGCTCGATGAGCCCGCAATGCCCGTGCGTGGTATACGCGCAAAGGCAGACGTCGGTGATGACATACAACTGCTCCCCGAAAGCTCCTTTCAACGCACGTACCGCTTCGGCCACCACACTATGGTCGTGATAAGCTGAATGGGCGTCTTCCGCCTTTGCTTCGCCTACGCCGAACAACAGGACTTTGTCGATTCCGAGTTTCAATCCCGCTTCCACGTCACGTACCAACTCATCCACCGAGAAGCGATGGATGCCCGGCATGGCTTCGATGGCCTGTCGATTCTTGCTTCCCGGAATGACGAAATACGGATAGATGAACTGATGCTTGGACAAGCGGGTCTCCGAGACCATCTCGCGGATGATCGGGTTCTTACGAAGTCGGCGGGGACGTATGGTGAGCATGCGAAGGAGTGGTTTTCAGAATGGAGCGTTGATCCAGATGCTTCGCGTATCAAGCCTGCGCGCTTAGGCCAAAGACGGCACGGGACAAGCCCGCTTCATCGAATGCGTCGGGCAAGTGCGGATGTTGAACACCTTGTTCGCGCAAGGCGGATCGCGTGGCATGCCCCATCGCAATTACTTTGACGGAGGCTGGTAATGTATTTTTGGCGAAGTATGCTTCGACATTCGAAGGACTGGTAAACACATAGATGGAGGCTGGATCCACCGGGGTATCGTTTTTCAGTATCGTCTCGTAAACCACGAGATCGATGGCTTGTCCCTTTTTCACCAACTGCTGCTGGACGGAACGCAAACTGCCTTTCGCTTGTGGGAACAACACACGCGCATCCCCGATCAAAGCGGCAAACTGCTTCCCGGTCAAACGCGTGTCCGTCGAACCACCGATGAAATCGGCCCGATGCCCGAACTTGCGCAATGCTTCCGCAGTCGACTTCCCCACGCAGGCGAAACGTCGACCGTCGACCGTCGGCCGTTGCCGGAAGAAATGCTGTACCGCCTGCTTGCTGGAAAAGAAGATCCACTCCGAATCGGGAAGTGATCCGATTGTTACCGGGTTCGTTTCAATTAATGCCCGGCCATCGACCGTGAATTGACGCGCTTCCAGTATGCGTCGCAAATATGATTCGTGGGTCAGATCCCGGCTGACGAATACTCGTTGCGGTGCAATGCCTTTTATGCGTTGCACAGCCGTAGCGGCCATGGTCTCCGGATGCCTGGATTCGACCGTGACGCCGACGGGACTTTGATCCCAGGACTCCGCCCGGGAGGTGACGAGGCGATAACGTCCTTCTTCTTCGAGTGGTACTGCGTAGGCGCCTACCGGCATATGACAGCCGCCTTCAAACAGGCGCAACACTTCCCGTTCAAGCGCGATGCAGGCTTGAACATCGGGATGGTGCAAGGCTTGCAGGGAGCGATGTAATTCATGGTCTTCAGCCCGAATCTGCAAGGCCAGAACGCCTTGCGCCGGAGCGGGAACAAATTCCGACGGATCCAGCCGCTCGACGTGGAGGTCGGACAAGTCGAGCTCCAGTCGCTCTAAACCCGCCGCGGCCATCAGGATCGCGTCATACTGCCCGTCGCGCAATTTCTGAACGCGGGTAGGAACGTTGCCGCGAAGATCTTCGAGGATCAGGTCGGGGCGAAATGCGAGCAACTGCGACTTTCTGCGTGCAGCGGAAGTGCCGACACGCGCCTGTTTTCGCAACGAGAACTTTTTCCGGTTATCGACGGCTTCCTTCCGGATCAACAAGCGCTCCGATGGATCTTCACGACCCGAAACGGCTGCGATGATCAGGCCCGCCGGCTGTTCGGTGGGCAGGTCCTTGTGCGAATGCACGGCAAGGTCGGTCTCACCGTTCAGCAATGCTTCTTCGATCTCTTTGGTGAAAAACCCCTTGCCTTCGAGCTTGTCGAAGCTGAGGTGCTGGATGCGGTCACCCTGAGTCTTGATGATCTTCAACTCACTGTCGAGACCGATATCCTTCAGCAAGGATTGAACGAATCGAGCTTGCCAGAGCGCGAGTTCGCTTCCCCGGGTACCGATGATCAAAGGATTACGCATAATTGGAAATTCCGGACAGACCGGCGATAAAGATAATCGGGGCGTGCGAATATACCGCCGTCCCGTTGCTCACTGCTTGTTCAGCAGGATCTCCTTGGCCATGACCATCGGGACGCTGATGTATTTCTTTTCAAGGTAGTCGATCACCTTGTCCAATACTTCCCGTGAATGCTCGTCGAGGCCTTCGATGTCTTTGGCAAAAATATCGGATACCGCTTTCTGACGGATCTCGCGGATCTTGTCGGGTACTTCCCGCATCCGGATCTCCAGTGAACGCGTGCGGTGCAGGTCGTCGAAACTGCGGATCGACTCTTCGATGATCCGCTCTGCGTGCAGGAATTCGCCCTGCCGTTCGCTGAGGTTGCGCTCCGCTTCGGCCTTGAGTTCTGCGATGTCGATCAGGTGTACCGGGAACGAGCGGATCACTTCCGCTTCGATATCGGCCGGAATCGCGAGGTCGACCAGGACTTTTTCCGTCAGCTCACCTTGCAGCAGCCGCTCGTAAACGCCCATGGTAATCACCGGATCGGCGGAGCCGGTGCAGGAGATCAGGACGTCGAAGCCGCCCTTATAATTCGAAAGCCCGCTCAGCGCGTATGCCTCCGCTGTGACTGTGGATGTGCGGACCAGCTTGGCAAGCTTTTCAGCATTGGACAACGTCCGGTTAAAAAAGACAAAGCGATGAAATCCCTGCTTGAGCAGGTACTTCACCAGGTTTGTATTCGTTTCTCCGGTTCCGACTACCAGGATGCGCGCGTCTTTGGACAGTTTGCGCTCCCGCAGTTTGCGTTCCGCCAGAGACACGACGGAAACAGGGTTGTTGGCGATCTTCGTTTCCGTGTATACCCGCTTCGCAGTGGTGATCGTCGATTTCACCAGCAGGCGGATCAGGTCGCCGGTCAGGCCTTCTTCCTGCGCTTTCTCATACGACTTGCGGACCTGGGTAATGATTTCCCGCTCACCGACTACCAGGGAGTCCAGGGAAGAAGCTACGCGGTAAATATGCCGAAGAGCGTGTTCACCTTCGTACACCTGTCCATGCCGCAGGGCAAACTCGAGCTCTTCATCGCTCCAGTCGGGTCGGAAGTACTGAAAGAACCTCCGCAGGAAACTTTTGTCGCAGGCAGTCGGGCTGGAAAAGATGAACTCGATCCGGTTACAGGTGGCGAGGTAAAGCAGTTCGTCGATATCAACCGAAAACTTGAGGAATGCGAGGCGTTCCTTCCGGTTCTCCTCATGTAAGAAGAATCGGTTGAGCTCCTTGAGGGGAGTGTTCTTATGCGTGAACGAAATGACCTTCAGGGACTGCAATTCGACTGCTGGTTTTTCCGGCTGCAAAGGTCGGAAAGCGGCCCTCTCCCCTGTCATATTTGTGTCACGAAGGATTTGGTTAACCTGCATGGCGGTAAAGAAACATGGATGGTGAAAGCCGGGACATGACATGCATCACCCGACTTGCAGAGAAGGGTCATCAAAACTGAAGTACAATTCTGAATTCCGTCTGATGTTTGGCAATCAGCAAGATGAAGTTCATGCAAACCACCCGGATCAGGTCATGGAATTGTCATGCTTTCACTCCAGCCCGGTCAAGCGTCCGATTTTATCCTCCAGCCAGCGAATATCGGCCACGCGCCGGTTCTGCGAGATCTCCTGCAGAAGACCCTTCAAGGCAATCGGGTCATCCTGCTTGCGCAAGGTGCGCGAGGCGAACGAGATGAAGTTGCGGTAAATCAGGCGTTGGTAATCCGACACTTTTCTATTACGCGAAAGGAAGGTCCGGAACGCCGATGCATGGTAATCGAAGAGTTCTTCCTCCCCCAATTCGAAATAGACCTTGAGCAGGATCGCGCGCACATCCAGTTGATAGTAGAGGTCGCTGAACTCCACCTGCTGGAAAATCCGGATGGCCGCATGGTACTGTCCCGTATGAAAGAAGTAGTTACCCAGGTTATAGCGCTGTGCATTCGACCGTTCCTTTTCCGGCAACCGCCTCAGTTCACGGTCAAGGAATGCGCGGACCCAATCGTATTCCTTCAGGCGCAAGCCGATCGTCACGATGTTCTTGAACTCGCCTGGAGCCAGCCCGGTCTCGTCTAGCAGTTCCGTTTGCGAGAGATACAACTGATAGATACCGAACAACTCTCCGATAAAGGCACTGGCGCCGGTATTGATCTGTTTCACGCAGTAATTCTTCAGGTAACGGTAGAACTCCTCCTGCTGAGCGACACTGAATCGACCCGACCACTGACTGACGAGTTCTTTCAGGCGTTGAAAATGTGCGGGGGTCTCCGGTTCCGTGAGCGTATCGTAGATGGTGGAGTAGATCGCGATCGCCGGGTCGTGCCGAAAGGGCTCCTCCTGCGCCATTTGCCGGACCTTTTCCATTGCCCTTAATTCTCCCCGCACTTGCATGACATTCCGCGCATTGATCAACTCACACGCGAGCTGAAGTTTTCTGGCAAGATAGAAGGCATCGAGTGGGTCCAGCACAGTCGAGAAATCCAGCTCTCCCTTTCGACCCGCGCCCCGGCTCGCTCGTTCCAGGCGCAGACTGCCGAATGCATGTTGCCAAAACCCGCTATAGGGGTGGATCACATCGAGTTGCTCTGTCGCAGGGAATTTCAGCTCTTCATATCCAGCCGCTTTGTCCGCCTCCAAAGCGATCCAATTCTCCATCCGCAGCCAGGCCATCATTTCAGGATGACGACGCAGCCGGCGCACCGCAAGCCAATCTCCGATCCAACCCACCAGATCCGATTCCGCCCGCCGGTCTTCCGGCTGTTCACCACGCTTCCGGGGCGATTTTTCCCGTTTTTTATAGACGCTCCATAATTCATCGGCGCCACTCCGCTTCAGGTCACGCTCCAGCCACCGCTTTTCAGTGGCCGTCAAGGCGTCGATCAATTCCTGTAGCTTGGATTCCATGCGTAATTATACACAACTATTGTATAGTTATAAACTTGTATTTCAATATTTTATACTTATTTTACAAGAATATAATACTGTAATTATACCAAAAAATGAAATTGCATGCACCTGGCGACTCCAATACATTCGTATCGGGTTAATCCGCCCTCTAAAATTTAACCCCGATAATCAACTACCTTACTTTATCCCGCAGCGCCATGAAACGAATTCTACTCTTCCTGTCCGCCTTACTCGGCCTCATCAACAGCGCACAATCGTCCCACATCATGGGTGGCGAATTGACCTATGATTGGCTCGGAGGAAACGATTACCGTGTCCGCTACACCTTCTATCGGGATTGCGCGGGTATTCCGGCACCTAATTCGGTAGTCATTACCTACGGCTCCGTTGGTTGTGGCGCTACCGGCCTCTCTGCGACGCTTTATCCTACACCGGCTTCACCGGTTCTGGTGGCGCCTGTTTGTCCTTCCGCGATCACAACCTGTCAGGGCGGATTATCCACCGGTATCGAGCAATGGTCCTACGAAGGAACCGTACTGCTGTTCCCTTGTCCGGACTGGGTGATCGAATACACCGAGTGTTGCCGTAACGCATCGATCACGAACCTGGTGAACGCCTCTTCCGAAAATGGGTACTTCAGCGCGTTTCTGAACAACGTGGCCACGCCATTCAACAACCTGGCTCGTTTCGCCAACGCACCGGTTCCTTTCCTCTACACCGGACTTACCAACCAGATCAACAACGGCGCATACGATCTCGACAACGACTCCATCGTAGTCACACTCGCTCCTGCATTATCGGGCCCTGGCACATCGATCCTCTACAACCCGGGCTTCTCTGCCACCACACCCATCATGAGCTCGCCGGCGATGACGGTGGACCCCGCGAATGGCAACATGGTGGTCACTCCTACGCAACAGGATGTGGACGTAGTCGTCTATCAAGTTCAGGAATACCGGAACGGTGTGTTGATCGGCGCCTTCAACCGCGACATCCAGGTCACCATCGTCAACAGCGCCAGTAATCTGCTCCCCGCCCTTTCCGGAATCAACGGTACCCCGTCTTTCAACACCACCGCATGCGCGGGTGATACCGTGCGTTTTTGGATCTATTCCTCGGACCCCAATGCATCCGACAGCACCACGATCAGTTTCTCCGGCAACGCCGCTTCCCTGATCACGTCCTCTTCTTCCGGTGGCGCGCAGGATTCCGTCGAGATCGAGCTGATCACCGATGGTTCGCTCGTCAGCCCACAACCTTACCTCTTGTACGCTACCGTACGCGATAACGCCTGTCCGTATAACGGCCTGCAGACCTACGCCTACACGATCTATGTCAACGGCTGCGGCACCGACGTATGGCCCGGCGATGCAAACAACGACCTCAATTGCAACCTCTACGACATCCTTCCGATCGGCGTAGGCTTCGGCAGCAGCGGTCCGGTACGTAGCGGCGCATCGCTTTCCTGGGTTGCACAACCGGCAACCGACTGGAGCCAGAACTTCGTTTCCGGCATGAACTACAAGTATGCCGATACCGATGGCGATGGTACCATCACCTGGAGCGACACCACCGCGATCGGTCTTAATTACGGACTCAACCACCCTGCCCGCCTCGCACCGCCGACTACTTCAACCGCTATCGGCAACCTTTTCCTGGTAGCGAGTGAAGACACCGTCGGTCCCAGCGGACAAATGCAGGTTGCGGTACAACTCGGCCAAGGCTCGCAGCCGGTTCCGGGCATCTACGGTGTAGCCTTCCGGCTCTCCTTCAATCCGATGGTGGTGGATGCTGCACAATCCAACTTCGCTTTCCTGCCCACCTCCGGTATGGGAACCGTGGGAACGAACCTCCTCACGTTCGTTCGCCCGAATTGGTCGGCCGGCTACGTCGACGCTGTGGCCGTACGCATGGACCACACCAACGCTTCGAGTGATACCACGATCGCTTTGTTCGATGTGGTTATCATCGATAACGTCAGCGCCCGTACTGTTTGCAACTTCGAACTGACCGGTGTTCGCGCCATCACCCAGGCCGGCATCTATCAGCAATTGACCACCTATGCCGACAGCGTGGACGTCAATTCCATCCCGACCGGCGTTTCATCGCCTGCCGCGCTTGCTTCCATCCGTCTCTACCCGAACCCCGCCAACACGCGCCTCAACTGGACTGGCAAGGAAACGGTGAGCAGTATCACCATCGCCGATCATTTGGGCCGCACCGTATCGTACCAGGAAATCGGAGACAACAGCCGCAGCATTTCCCTCGAGACCATTCCGGCGGGATATTACTTCGTCACCCTTCAGACACAATCCGGCGCGACCACACGCCCCCTCTGCATTCAACGATAGTTTTTTAGTTCCATGTTTCCTGTTGGTAAACCGTCCGGCGTTCCCCGGGCGGTTTTTTTTATGAAGAGTGGGTGGGAGTGAATAGTAAACAGTGAATAGTGAATAGCGAATAGCGAATAGCGAATAGCGAATAGCGAAAAATTTTCTAATTACATGTAATAGTTAGAACTTCACCTGACAGACAGGGTTGGTTAAAAGTTATTTCCGGTCTGACGGATTTTTAAGGATCCGTCGCCCGGAATAACTTTTAACCGGTTGCTAATTTATCGAGCATTTTACTTTGCGCCAAGGGTATGCTGTCCAGGAATGTCTCCATTGGTGTTTTACCAAAGCAGTATTTTCCGGTGTGTGTCCTTTCACAGTTGTACTCTTCTATCCACTGATCCAGATCCTTCTGTAATTCCTCCAGCGATCCAAAGACCTTTTTCGGAAGGCAACCGCATAAAACTCGTTCTGGATTGTCCGATGGAAGCGTTCGCAGATGCCGTTGGTTTGAGGATGCCGGGCCTTGGTACGGCTATGATCGATATCCTCCAGTGTCAGATAAAGACTGTACTCATGACTCTCCCGCTTGCCGTTGTACTCTGTACCCCGGTCTGTGAGTACCCGAAGCAGCGGCAAGCCATGCTCCTCAAAGAATGGTAGCACCTTGTCGTTGAGCATATCGGCTGCCGTCAAGGCGTTCTTACGGTCATACAATTTGGCAAAGGCTACTTTGCTGTAGGTGTCGATGAAGGTTTGCTGGTAAATCCGGCCTACACCCTTGATATTGCCCACATAATACGTGTCCTGGGCTCCAAGGTAACCGGGGTGTTCGGTTTCAATCTCGCCAATGGCTTCCTGCTGTTCCCGTTTCTTTTCCATGGCAACCAGTTGCGCTTCGGTGAGAATCAGTCCGTCTTGAGCCACTTTCGCCTCCAAAGCGCTCAGACGCTTGGCAAAGGTCTCCAGATCATGCCGCATCCAGATATACCGTACCCCGGCCGGTGAAACAGAAATCCCCTTCTTACGCAACTCGTTCGATGCACGAAGCTGACCGTAGGCCGGATAGTCGGTGGCCATCTGTACGATGGCGTTCTCCCAGGCTATATCCATCCGATTGGCCAGTATCGGCTTCTTCCGACTGATCTCCTGCAGAGCCGTCTCCCCACCAGTATCGTACAACTCTTTGATCCGATAGAAACTATCCCGTGAATAGCCCATCACTTTGCACGCCTGGGATACATTACCCAATTGTTCGGCTAACTTCAACAAGCCTAACTTGGTTTTGATTAACTTAGCTTCTGTATTCATTGTCTGACAGTTTAGGGGTTATTGTTATGTTTCGTATCCTAAAGATAACCCTTATCTGTCAGATTAAATACTAACTAGTACAAATTACAAATTACTAGTTACCAATTACCAGTTACAAATCCCAATTACACCTTCTGCCAATTTTCGGTATACCTGAAGACAATTAATTGTATTCCTTGAATTCCCGTCTTGCTTTACACCCCATAAATAAAAAAGAGGCCAGTCTGTTTGACCAACCTCTTTACTATTTTACTATTCGCTATTCGCTGTTTACTGTTCACTGTTTACTATTCACTAACCTCACAAATCATCATACTCATAAATATCATCCAGCGGCGTACGCGCCGGCATTTCGCATACAGGTTTGATAATTCCATCCTTTAAGCCGTACACCCAGCCGTGCAGGTTGGGGCGATTGTCGCTCTTCCACGCTTTCTGGATGATGGAGGTCTTCGCAAGGTTCATGACCTGCTCCCGGACATTCAGCTCCACCATCAGGTCGGTTTTCGCTTCTTCATCCGTTACAGCATCTACCAGTTCCCGGTGGAATCGGTAAACATCCTTGATGTTCCGCAACCATTTGTTGATGATACCCATGTTATGGTGCGTCATCGCCGCCTTCACGCCTCCACAACCGTAATGTCCGCACACGATGATGTGCTGCACTTTCAGGTGCGTAACGGCATAGTCCAGTACAGTTAGCAGATTCAGGTCGGTATGGACCACCATGTTGGCAACGTTGCGGTGCACGAAGATTTCGCCCGGCTGGGTGCCGGTAATCTCGTTGGCGGGTACCCGGCTATCGCTGCAGCCGATCCATAAAAATTCCGGGGTTTGCAGATTCGCCAGGCGGCGAAAGAAATCCGGGTCTTCCTGGACTTTTTCCAGAGCCCAGGCTTTGTTCTCGAGCAGCAGCTTTTCGTATGATTTCATGACGGGTAATGGTTAATGGTTAATGATCATCCGGCACCGGAATGGCCGCCGAAAATCCCTGATCCTTGAAATTGCTTCGTTTCAGTTCGACACGAATATTACGCAAGGGAGCGTGCAGCATGAAATCCTCTATCACCTCGACCACATCCCGGTCGATGAAATCCGCACGCGACGCGTCGATATAGATGAAACTATCATCGGGCACTTCTTCCAGTTTGCGTTTGATGATCGGCTTGTTCAGAAACGAGACATCTTTCCGGAGCCGGAAAAGGTAACGGTTCTCGTCGTTCACGACAAAGACTGCTGAACGGAAATTGGAACGCATCACGAAAAACAATCCGATGCAACAGCCGATCAGGATACCAACCAACAGATCGGTGAGCAGGATGGCCAGGACTGTTACGAGAAAGGGTACGAACTGGTCCCAGCCATTTTGATACAGGGAGCGGAAGATGGAAGGTTTTGCAAGCTTATAACCGGTATAGATCAGAATCGCCGCCAGGGAGGCTTTGGGGATCATGTTCAACAACTCCGGAATCAAGGCCACACTCAGCAACAGGAAAACTCCATGAAAGATGGCCGCCCATTTGGTCCTGGCACCTGCGTTGATATTGGCAGATGTGCGTACGATCACGGAAGTCAACGGTAAACCGCCCAACATCCCACTCACGATGTTTCCAACCCCCTGCGCTTTCAATTCACGGTTGGTGGGGGTCACGCGCTTATAAGGGTCCAGTTCGTCGGACGCTTCGATACACAACAAGGACTCCAGGCTGGCTACGATCGCGAGCGTAACCCCGGTAATCCAAACATCCACATTCGTCAGGAACTGTACATCCGGGAAAATGAAAAAGGAAAAGAAGCCGCTCATGGAAGTAGCGACCGGGATTTCCACCAAGTGCTGGCTCTGCAAGGCGAGCTCGGGGAACTGCCGGGTTCCCCATAGATGCAACCAGGTCCCGATCAATACCACTACCAGCGGCGCGGGTAAAATCCGGAATAGTCCACCGCGATTCCCCAGGAATTTCTCCCAAAGGATCTGCACCAGCAACGAAACAATACCGATCAAGGCCGCCCAGGGGAGGATGTATCCGACTGACTGAATAAGATCGGAAAAGGTGTTGTTCCCGTCGTGCGAAAAGGACTCATCCCCTTCGAAGTCCGCATCGTATCCAACCAGGTGCGGAAGCTGCTTGAGGATCAGGATCAACCCGATGGCTGCCAACATTCCTTTGATGACTGAGGAGGGAATGTAATCACCCAATACACCGGCCTTCAACATACCCAGAAGCAACTGAATAACTCCCCCGATCACGACAGACAACAGAAAAGCCTCATAAACCGGCATCTTTCCGATCGCGGCGGCTACAATGGCGGTGAGCCCGGCAGCAGGACCAGAAACAGAGAGCTGCGAACCACTCAGGGTTCCGATCACAATGCCTCCGACAATGCCTCCGATCAAGCCCGCGAACAAGGGAGCCTGTGAACCTAATGCAATGCCCAGGCAAAGCGGAAGGGCAACTAAGAAGACTACGAGCGCGGCGGGTAGATCCGCGCTAAGAACAGGTAAAACGGTGCTTTTTCCAGTACTTTTCACTTGAAATGGATTAAGGGAAGTCCCTAAAGATATGAAAATCGTAGTGGGGCTCCCCTAACAGTAAGCAATACTTAACAAACATTAAGTATTACTATCATTTCATGAAACAAAAAAGGGCAGATTCCAACTCTGCCCTTTTCGATTCTTTCGATTGTGTATGATCAGCCTTCTCCCGGCAGATTCGACTTCGTCGTCTGTGAATAAGGGGTCGTCTGAGGGATGTAATCATCATCCGCGTTCGGCTTACCGTAATCGTACGCCCAGCGGTGAACGGTCGGAATCTCACCGGGCCAGTTGCCATGCAGGTGCTCCACCGGCGCGGTCCACTCTAGCGTATTCGATTTCCACGGGTTCTGTGACGCCTTGCGTCCGCGGTACATGCTGTAGAAGAAGTTGAACACGAAGATGAACTGCGCGAGACCGCCCAGGATCGCGAAGATGCTGACCAGTACGTTGATGTTCAAGGCTGCATCGAATCCTTCATAGGCCGTATAGGCATAGTAACGACGGGGAGCGCCGGAGAGGCCGATGAAGTGCATCGGGAAGAACGTGCCGTATACGCCCACCAGCGTCAGCCAGAAGTGCAGATAACCGAGCTTCTTGTCCATCATGCGACCGAACATGCGCGGGAACCAGTGATAGATACCGGCGAACATCCCGAAGATGGCCGATGAGCCCATTACGATGTGGAAGTGGGCAACGACGAAATAGGTATCGTGAACGTTGATGTCCAGCGCGGAGTCACCCAGGATGATACCGGTCAGACCGCCCGAAATGAAGAACGATACCAGACCGATGGCGAACAACATGGCGGGAGTCAGCACGATGTTTCCACGCCAGAGTGTCGCCAGGTAGTTGAAGACCTTTACCGCGGAAGGAATAGCGACCAGCAGGGTCGTGAATACGAACACCGATCCGAGGAACGGGTTCATACCTGTGATAAACATGTGGTGACCCCAAACGATAAACGAGAGGAACGCGATCACCAACATGGAGCCGATCATGGCCTTGTAACCGAAGATCGGTTTGCGAGACTGGGTCGCAATGACTTCGGAAGCCAGACCGAGCGCCGGCAACAGGACGATGTATACCTCCGGGTGACCCAGGAACCAGAAGAGGTGCTGGAAGAGTACCGGGCTGCCACCGATGTTGTGCAAGGGGGCACCATCGATGAAGATATCGGAGAGGTAGAAACTGGTACCGAAGCTGCGGTCAAACAAGAGCAACAAGGCGGCCGCGAACAGTACCG
This sequence comes from Bacteroidota bacterium, assembly GCA_016713765.1. NCBI lineage: Bacteria > Pseudomonadati > Bacteroidota > Bacteroidia > Candidatus Pollutiaquabacterales > Candidatus Pollutiaquabacteraceae > Candidatus Pollutiaquabacter > Candidatus Pollutiaquabacter sp. The sequence goes on along the minus strand of JADJON010000001.1, from coordinate 1,108,136 downwards.
GGAAAGAGAGAATACCGAGGATAGCGGTGATGAAGAACGCCCAAATGGTCAGCGGAAGGCGGGTCATGCTCATGCCCTTGGTCCGCAGGTTGAGAATGGTCACCACGTAGTTGATACCGCCCAACAAGGCCGAAGCGATGAAGAGCACCATGCTGACCAACCACAACGTCATACCCAAACCGGAGCCGGGAATGGCTTGTGGCAGCGCACTTAATGGCGGATAGATCGTCCAACCGGCCGATGCGGGTCCAGCCTCCACGAAAAGTGAAAGCGTCATGACGGAACACGAGGCGAAGAAGAACCAGTACGACAGCATGTTCAGGAAGCCCGAGGCCATATCGCGCGCGCCAACCTGGAATGGAATCAGGAGGTTACTGAAGGTTCCCGACAATCCGCCCGTCAACACGAAGAACACCATGATGGTTCCGTGGATCGTAACCAACGCCAGGTAGAATCCGGGGTCGAGTTTACCGTCCTTGCCCCACTTTCCGATGATGCTTTCCAGGAAGCCGAATTTCTGATCCGGCCAACCGAGCTGCAGACGGAAGACCAGCGACATCAACATGGCCAACACGGCCATGACGATCGCGGTTACCAGAAATTGCTTCGAGATCATCTTGTGATCCTGGCTGAACACGTATTTGGTCCAGAAAGAATCGTGATGCTCGTGGTGATCGTGCCCCTCGTGGTGAGCGTCGTGGGCATGATCGTGTGCGTGCGTCGACATGCTATGGTTTGGGATTATTCGTTACTATTCTAAATGAAAGTTCCGCATTCAGGACCGAAGCCGTTGTGGCTTCTTATCTGGATGCAATAATTTTCGGGTTTTGAGCGAGAACAGCGGTCTTGCCGGCGGACGAATCAACCGGGGTAGCGGGGGTCGCTGCCGGAGCGGCTTCCTCCGGACGGGCAAACACGTATTGCTGTTCCTTGTACCACTTCTTGAATGCTTCCGGAGTCTCGATCACCACTTTCATGCGCATGTTATAGTGCGCCACCCCGCAGATCTTGTTGCAGAGCAGGACATATTCAAACTTCGGATTGTTGGTGATGATCCGCATGCTGTCGGTCGAGATCGTCGGCTCCAGATGGAACTCGGTGGTCATACCCGGCACACAGTTCATCTGGGCGCGCAGGTGCGGGAAGTAGGCCGAGTGGATGACATCGCGGGAATGGAACTTGAAGACCACCGGCGTATAAGCCGGCAGGTGGATCTCCCGGGTGATCTTGTCGTCTCCGGAAGCCTGGTCCTTGTTGTCTACACCCAGCGGATTCTCATCCGTGATCCACCGGAAGTTCGAATTGCCGAGTTTATTGTCAGCACCTGAATAACGTGCGGTCCAGTCGAATTGTTTGGCATAGACCTCGATCACCATCGCCTCTTTGGGAGCCGGCGCGGTGATGTTGATCCAGAGGTGCAGACCGTACGCGATAAGGCCCATCAGGACCACGCCCGGTACCACCGTCCAGATGAGTTCCAGTTTGTGATTGTCCGGATAGTAAAAAGCCTTCTGGTCCTTACGGTAACGATACTTGTTGGCGAAAACGAATAACAGGATCTGGGTGATGAAGAACACCACGATGATGATCCCGAAATTCACATAGAGATAGTCATCGGTCAGTACGCCGTGCTTGGACGCTGCCTGGGGCAAGAGGTACTTCCTGGCATCCAGGGTGAAGTAGATCATGCCCAGCATACCCAGGATCAGGAACGCGATCAGCCCGCGTCCGGTGTTCCGGTTGTCGGCATCGGTTATATATTCCTCTTCACCGCGCAGTTCCCGGACCAGTTCAAGGATCCGGAGCACACGCCAGACCGTAATGACGGCCAGCACGAGGAGGATGATTGTCAGCAGCTTTATCATGGATGCGAATTAACCGTGTGAATGAATGAAGTGCTCGATCAGATGTGGTGATGCAGCGTTTCCGGCAACATCGGGTGATTTTTCGGAACGAGTGCGGCTTTCGAGAGCTCCCGGAAGGTGCTCCAGAGGAAGAGGCCGAGGAATCCAAGGCCGGTACCGACCTCAATGAAGCCGATGTGCCAATTGGTTCCTACCGTTCCCGGCATGACCATCAGGAACACATCCAGCCAGTGTCCGCAAAGGATGATGATACCGGCAACCCAGACGATGCCGAAACGACGCTTGGCGTCGCGTGTCATCAGCACCAGGAAAGGCGCGATGAAGTTGATGACCAGGTTGAGGATCCAGAGTGAGCGGAAATTCTCCCAGCGAACTTTGTAATACACGACTTCTTCCGGAAGGTTGGCGTACCAGATCAGCATGAACTGGGAGAACCAGAGGTAGGTCCAGAACACCGAGAACGCGAACATGAACTTACCCACGTCGTGGATGTGGTTGTCGTTCACGTGCTGCATATAACCGCGGCCTTTGAGGTAGAGGGTCAGCAGGGCCATCATGGACATGCCGCTCACGAACAAACCTGCGAAGGTGTACCAGCCGAAGAGCGTGGAGAACCAATGACTGTCAACGCTCATCAACAAATCCCAACCGGAGGTGGAAGAGGTGATGGCGAACAGTACGATGAAAATCGCGGAAACGACGACACTGCTGTTATAATACGACAGTCCGCCGTTGATGTCCTCCTGCAGGGAGTTCTTGCGCAGCATGTACGTGAAACCGACCCAGATCGCCGCGTAGGCGACCAGGCGGATGATGTAGAACGTCATGTTGAGGTAACCGCTCTTTCCGGCCAGGATCGCGTCATACTCCGGACTGTTCGGATCGTACAGCTCGTGGTGCGTCCAGTGGTAAAGATCGTGGTGACCACCCAGGAAGGTGATGATCAGGATGGCCATGCTGAACTTGAGGAATCCGCCCATGGCTTCCGCCACGCGTTTGATTCCAACGGCCCAGCCGGCCTGTGCCACGTAGTTGACGGCGACGAAGAAGGTGCCGGCCAGCGCGATGGCGTTGAAGTAGAAACCGTTGGTCAGGAGCGAAGCCCAGGCGCGGGTCTTGTCCGTCATGAAACCGACAGCCACGGCAGCAACACCGACGGCCATGAGGACCAGCGGGAGGACTTTGTTGTTCTGCGTGAGCTCGTATTTTCTATCCGTCATAGCGTTCGGAATTGTCGTAGTGGATTACTTGGTTGCGGATGCCGTAGTCTGAGTGGAATCCTTCGGCGCCGCCGCAGCCTCGCCGTAATGTTGAAGCGTCTGAACGTACTGCACGATCATCCAGCGCTGCGACTGGGTGAGTTGGGATGCGTGCGAACCCATCATGTTCTTACCGTAATGGATCGAATGGAACATTTTTCCTTCGGGCAGCGTCTTCAGCAGATCGGAATTATAAGCCGGAGGCTTCGGACCGTTGTTCGACGGAACAGGACCATCGCCCTGGCCGGAGGTTCCGTGGCATACGAGGCAGTAGTTCTCATACAGGCGCTTGCCTTCAGCAAGGTTGGCCTCGCTTTTCTCCAGCGGATTCTTCAACTCAAGACCGGCCTTCTCGTATCCTTCCGGAGTGGAAGGATAGTTGTCCATGACCGGCAAACGGTCGTAATCATTGTACACCTTATCGCCGCGCGCGATCGTACCGGAAACCGGCTGACGCGACGTCATACTGTCGGCGTACAAGGGGTTGGCCGAATAGGTCTCATACGCCACACTCCGGTACATGTCGGGCATGTACTCCACGTTCGGCTTGGACTTGTCATCCCAACTGGGCACGCAGGATGTCAGCGAAAGCGCTGCCAGGGCCGGCGTCAGGTATAGGAAGAATTTCTTCATGGGTCGGATCAGGCGAATTGAAGCGATTTCAGGAGCACCTCGGAAGCCCCGGCGCTCTTCAGGTTGGCGACGACTTCGTCCATTTTGCCTTCGTCCTTCACATCCACGTGCAGCACGAACTTGTCGTCCGTCAGACGCGGATGCGGGATCGGCGCGGTCACACCCGGCAGCAGTTTGCTGCGGAGCAGGAACGTAATGGCCATACCGTGAGCGGCGCAGAATACGGTGAGCTCGAAGGTCACCGGAATGAACGCCGGAAGGTTCATGTAAAAAGCGAAGTTGGGTTTACCGCCGATGTTGATCGGCCAGTCGTGGATCATCATGTACCAGGTCATCAGCAGGGCCAGTGAGGTACCCGTGATGCCGTACATGAAGGATGCGATGGAAATACGCGTGCGCGGGACGTTGAGCAGCTTCTCGATCCCGTGGATCGGAAACGGGCTTTGCACGTCGCGACACGATACGCCTTTGCCTTTGAGCTGCGGGATCGCGCTCATCAGGATCTCCTCGTCGTCGAAGATGCCGTAGATTCTTCTTGCCATGATCAGAGGACGGATTTTTTCTTGAATTGATTACCGGTCTTCTTCAGGATCGACTTCAATTCTGCAAGTGCGATTACCGGGAAGACGCGGGAGAAGATGAGGAACAAGGTGAAGAACAGGCCGATGGTACCCACGAAGATGCCTACTTCGATGTAGGTCGGGGAGTACATCACCCAGCTCGAAGGGAGGAAGTCGCGGTGCAGCGAGGTTACGATGATCACGAATCGCTCGAACCACATCCCGATGTTCACGATGATCGACAGGATGAAGGTGGCATTGATGCTCGTGCGGATCTTCTTGAACCAGAAGAGCTGCGGCGAGATCACGTTACAGGTCATCATGCTCCAGTACGCCCACCAGTACGGACCGAACATACGGTTCTGGAACGCGTAGGCTTCATACTTCACACCCGAGTACCAGGCGATGAAGAATTCGGTGAGGTAGGCTACCCCGACAATCGAACCGGTCAGGATGATGATCTTGTTCATCAACTCGATGTGCTGCATGGTGATGTAGGACTCGAGTCCCAGCACCTTGCGGGCGATGATCATCAGCGTCAATACCATCGCGAATCCGGAGAAGATAGCACCTGCCACGAAGTAGGGAGGGAAGATGGTGGTGTGCCAGCCCGGAACGATGGACGTGGCGAAGTCGAAGGATACGATGGTGTGTACCGAAAGTACGAGCGGCGTGGAAAGACCGGCCAGTACGAGCGAAACTTCCTCGAAGCGGTGCCAGTCGCGCGCGGTGCCTTTCCAACCGAACGAGAGCAAACCGTAGATGAAACGCTTGGTCGGCGTTACACAGCGGTCACGTACCGTTGCAAGGTCGGGCAGCAGGCCGAGGTACCAGAATACGAGCGAAACGGAGAAGTAGGTCGAGATCGCGAATACGTCCCAGAGCAGCGGTGAGTTGAAGTTGACCCAGAGTGAACCGAACTGGTTGGCCATCGGGACCATCCAGTAGTCGAGCCAGGGACGGCCGGTGTGGAACAGCGGGAACAGACCCGCGCAGATTACCGCGAAGATCGTCATGGCCTCCGCGGAACGGTTGATCGACATCCGCCAGCGCTGACGGAACAGCAACAGAATGGCGGAGATCAGCGTGCCGGCGTGACCGATACCGATCCACCAAACGAAGTTGGTGATGTCCCATGCCCAACCGACGGTCTTGTTCGCGCCCCAGGCGCCGATACCGGTGCCGATGGTGTACGAGAGGCAGAGTAGGCCCCAGATCATTGCGGTCAGGGCGATAATGAACGATACCCACCAATACTTGTTGGCCTTTCCTTCGATCGGCCGGCAGATATCTTCCGTCATCTGGTGGTACGTCTTCTTCCCGAGGATCAACGGGTCCCGGACGACCGATTCATGATTCGCTTGGCTCATTGCGTGTTGGATTCCTTATGAGTTGTGGGATCAGGCTTCTTTTCCTTCTTCGCTGTTGCGCACCTTGGTCAGGTAGAACACGTTCGGCTGAACGTTGAGTTCTTCCAGCAAGTGATAACTGCGTCCTTTCGGATCCCAGAATTTATTGATACGGCTGTTCTTGTCGTTGTAATCACCGAAGACGATCGCGTTGGTCGGGCACGACTGCGCGCAGGCGGTGTTGATGTCGCCGTCCTTGACCGGTACACCGGCTTTCTTGGCTTCCAATTTACCGGCCTGGATGCGCTGCACGCACATGGAACATTTTTCCATGACACCGCGCGCGCGGACCGTCACGTCCGGGTTCAACACCATCTTGCCGAGGTCGTCGTTCATGTGGTAGTCGAACTTGGGATTGTCGTGGTAACGGAACCAGTTGAAGCGACGGACTTTGTACGGACAGTTGTTCGCGCAATAGCGGGTACCGACGCATCGGTTGTAGGTCATCTGGTTGAGACCTTCGGTGCTGTGGCTGGTGGCGATGACCGGGCAAACCGTTTCGCAGGGAGCGTGGTTGCAATGCTGACACATCACCGGCTGGAACACCACGCGCGGCATGTCGCTCGGCACTTCCATCGCGGTATTGTCGCCCTTCTCCCCTTCCTTCGGATCGGCATCGCTTGAGTAGTAACGGTCGATACGCATCCAGTGCATTTCGCGGCTGCGCATCACTTCGTCCTTACCGACCACCGAAACGTTGTTCTCGGACGTACAGGCAACCACACAGGCGCCGCAGCCGATACACGAGTTCAGGTCGATGGCCAGTCCCCAGTGGTGATGACCATCCTGGAATTCATTCCACAGGGATACCTGGCTGGCAGGTTGTTCGGACTTTTCTTTTCCAACGAATACCGGGAAGAGCTCTTCTTCGTTACCCGCCTTCGGATCTTTGGTCCACTCGGCCAGGTTGGTCTCTTTCACGATCGCGCGACCCATCATCGTGTGGTGGGTCTGGGTAGCCGCGAGCGCGTGGTCATCGTCGGCGGTCTTTTGCACGTCGACACCGGCGACAGCGTAGCTGATCTGTCCGTTGGACAAGGAAGTTAGCGGATAAGCATTAACCCCCACCCCGTTGGCCGTCTTACCGGCAGCGGTACGGCCGTAACCGGCGGCGATCGAAACGGTTCCAGGCGTCTGACCCGGCTGGATCACCACCGGGGCCTTGATCGTAACGTTACCCGCTTTTACCTGCACCACATTACCCTGCTTCCACCCTTTTTCACGGGCGTCTTTCGGCGATACGGCGAGGTAATTGTCCCAGGTGACTTTGGAGATCGGATCCGGCAGTTCCTGCAGCCAGGGGTTGTTCGCCTGCTGACCGTTGCCCAATCCGACTTTTTCATAAACCGTCAATTCAATGCCCGAACCTGCTTTGGGAAGCGCGGAAGCGGCGGCGCTGAGGTTGGCCGAGGTCTTCGCGCTGCGCGGAGTGGCTTTCGCCAATTCCACGACACCTTCCTGCAGTGCTTTTTCCCAGGATACGCCTGCCTTCGGGAGAATGGCAGAAGCCCATACCTGCTTCATGTAGTCATGAGCAGCCATGGTGCTACCGGCCCAGGCCAGCAGCGATTCCACAACCGGACGGGTCTGGAAAAGCGGACTGATGGTCGGCTGACCGAGTGAATACGCTCCGCTGCGGGGTTCCGCGTCGGACCAGGATTCCAGTGCGTGGTGATCCGGGCAAACATACTGGCAGCAGGCTGCGGTCTCGTCGTTGCGGTCGGCAAACGATACGGTGAGACCTGCCTTGCGGATCATCTCGCCGACGGCAGTGCCGTTCGGCAGGGTGTATACCGGATTCGCATTGTAAACGAACAGCGCGGCAACTTCACCTTTGCCCAATTCATCGAGCAGGGTGGCCAACGCCGTGTCGTTACCCTGACGCATGCGGTTCGTATTGTCTAGATCTACTGTGGTACCGTAGTTCTCGAGCAGGCTGTTGATACCCGCGACGAGGTGTTGCGTTGCAAGATCGTTGGTGCCGCAGACAACCAGTGATTTGCCCTTGGCAGCCCAGAGTTCTTCCGCGGTCTTTTCAATCGCCTTGGAAAGTTCACCAGCCGAGGGAGCGCTTACCGCCGTAGCGCCGGCTTTCGCGGCGACGGCATTGTACAGGTTGGCGGCAACGGCTCCGGACATCGACGGCTTCATACCGTGACGCTGGTCGGCGTTCGAGCCGGTGAGGCTCAGCGCGGCTTCGTACTGGATATGACGCGACATCGTCTTCTTGCCTTCGTCCAGTTTCCGGGTCTCGGCGTACTGACGGGCATGCTCGATCGGAGAAACCCAGTGCGCGAGGAAGTCGCAATCGATACCGACGATCACATCGGCTTTGGAGAAATCATAGGAAGGAACAGCATTGACACCGAATCCTTCGTTGTGCGCCTGGTGCAGAGCGGAGGCAGAGAAAGCGTAGTATTGTACGTGCTGGGTGGTCGGGTACTTCGCTGCGAAATCGGCGATCGCCTTGGAGACGGTCGGCGAGATAACAGTCGAAGACAGGATGCGGATCTTACCGCCAGCAGCGGCGATCTCAGCGAGTTTGGTCGTGATGGCCTTGTCAACGTCGGCCCAGGCGGCTTCTTTACCCGAAGCAAGAGCAGACTTCAGGCGACCGCTATCGTAGAGCGAGAGCACACTGGCCTGTACGCGGGCGCTGACACCGCCACGGGTGACGGAGCTCAGCGTATTGCCTTCGATCTTGATCGGACGACCGTCGCGCGTCTTGACGAGCACGCTGCAGTAGTCATAGCCGTCGAAATAGGTCGAGGCGTACCAGTTCGGGATACCCGGAGTGATCTGGTCGGGACGGATCAGGTACGGAATCGTCTTCTGCACCGGCGTCTCACAGGCTGCCAGCGAGGCGGCCGCGACACTGAAGCCCAGGAACTTTAAGAAGTCGCGACGGGGCGTCGTGCTGACATCTTCCGCCTTCTTGCTGATCATCGAATCCAGCGGCAGATGCTCGTAGAACTCATTGTTCTTTAGGCGGGCGAACTCCGGATCGTTCTGGAGTTCCTCTACACCTTTCCAGTAGCGTTGGCTCATTGCGTGTACGGCAGATTATGCGCAAACGTCGCGAACCGGAAGGCCCGCGACGGTAACTGTTCTATTAGTAGTGACAACGGGAACATTCCAGACCACCGATCTTGGCTACCGTGATGACCGAGTCGGGTGTATTGCGATCGTGGATAAGCTTGGAATGATCGTAACCGGCATAGTAACCGTTGCCGGCCATTTTCACCGGCGTCTTGCGGTGACAGTCGATACACCAGCCCATGGTGAGCGGTGAGTACTGCGAAGCGACGGTCATGCTGTCCTGTACCGGACCGTGACAGGTCTGACAGGCAACCTGTCCGACTTTCACGTGTTGCGCGTGGTTGAAATAGGCGAGATCCGGCAGGTTGTGCACACGAACCCACTGCAGCGGCTTCGGATTCGGACCGTAGGTGCCCTTGTCGGGATCGTAGTCGAGCGCCTTGTAGATCTTGGCGATCTCCTCGGTGCCCGTTTCCGGACCTTTGCGTACGTACTTGTGACAGTTCATACACACATTGGCCGAAGGAACACCGGCTACTTTTCCTTTTTCAGCACCGCTGTGGCAGTAGATACACTGGATCTGCAGCTTGCCGGCATGCAGTTGGTGCGAATACTTGATCGGCTGTTCCGGCAGATAGCCCTGGTGGATACCGACCGATTGCAAAGCGTACCATCCTTTGACACTTCCGAAGAGCGCCAGGAAAATGAGAATGACCGCGACGAGTTTCTTGTTGTTGCGTGACCAGTGGACGAATGCCTGAGAACGGGTCATGGGCGCCGGTTCCGGCAAGCCCTGCTTTTGACGGACCGTACGGGCAAGCGTGTCCTGTACGCGACGCAACACCATGGCGATGGCGCCGATGATCACGATCGCGATGATCAGGTACAAACCGATCGGCTTCGGTGCTTCCTGAGCAGCACCTCCGGCGGGGCCTTTAGGACCGGCGACGGCATCCGGCTTCTCAGCCTCCGTCTTGATATAAGCCAACATGGCTTTGATCTCGTCGTCCTTCAGATTGAAGGCCGGCATCGCCACCTTGTTATAGTCGTTATAGATCTTGACAGCGTAGTCGTCGCCCGCTTTGACAAGCGTCTGTGAGTTCTTGATCCACTTGATCAACCAGTCTTCGGGACGACGCGTCTCGATCCCCTTCAGCGCGGGGCCGACCAGTTTTTCCTTAACAGCATGGCAACTTGCGCAGTTGGCCTTGAAGAGTGCTTCACCATCCTGGGCTTGGATCGACGAGAAGGAGAGTAACGCGATCAGAAAAGTGCCGACCAGGCGGATCGTCCGGAACGAGGACCAGTGGTTCATGTTTTTTCTATTGGCGGTGCAGGAGCGACATGCTCACAACTAACCGGATCAGTAGACGATGGCAGGCAGGCCCGGCCGTCATCTGACAGTCATATTTTGAACGGGTGCAAATTTATTAGAAAGCCCTTTTTTTAAAAGGATTTGGGAAAAAAATTGTAGAAATGATTAAGGACGGGGCTTTCAGGACTCCAGGAAGAATGCGGTCGTGAATAGGTCTGATTTCCCTAATCTATCATTCAGATTTTTAGGGAGTTGATGGAGGTTTTCTTGAAAAAGTACAAGTGGCAAATGAAAAGCCGGTTCAATCCCGGTTATTGTTCAAACTATTGATAGTTAAATATTTAATTAAAATTAGTTAAAATGCTGGCTCAATAAAATCCATCATTTTATTTGATTAGTGAAAAAAGCAAGGGTTTTGATGGCGCTGCGTCATTCATTATACTGGAAATCTGCAAGTTAAGCAGGTACCAGCCATCGTGAAGCTGGTCCGGGACATAGATCAACTCCGTGATCGTCGCGTCTTTGCGGGTGGCTTCCGGGTAGTGCCAGAAGGCATGATGAGCCGAGAGCTTGCCACCATCGTCCTCCCGATCGACCGAAGGCAGGTCGAGCAACAGGTGCCTGATCCCACGTTCCCGGATCCAGGTCGCGGCCTCGTGTTGCAGGTAGGGCGGATTGGTCCCGGAATAATGATGCGTCCGCTTGCTCTCCGGATTCGGATAGGTGCGGATGATGAGCGCCTCGGGGTGATCCTCTCCCAACGCGGCGGCAAGCTGGTCGGCCTGGATGATGCGATCTTCAAACAACGATCGTGGTGTCACCGAGATCAGACGTGCCATGAAAAAGAATTGCCGGAGGTGTTCGTGAATCGTCTCTTTCTCCTTCGATATATGTCCTACCGTTTCCGTGTGTGTACCGTTCCCGTGCGGATTGAACACCAGTGTATTCACATTGCAGGATCCTCCTTGCAAGACGTCCCCTACAAATCCGCCGGCACGGAAAGGCTCCGACTGTACGAACGGGATGTAAAACGCGTTCACCGCATCCGCGCCCGGTGTCACGGGCAAAGAGATGTCGTGCGGCTTCGAAAGATCAGCGCGGTAGTCGTGGTTGTGCCAGGAGAAGTGGATGAGCATGTAGTAGAGGGACGTGGGACGAGGGGCGAGGGACGAGAGACGAAGTGCGAGGTGCGAGGTGCGAGGAAGGAAAAAACCGGAAACTCGAAACTGGAAGCCCGAAACTTAGAAACCTGCCTGCCGAAGCTTTAGCGAAGGCAGGAAACCTATTCGACCACCAGCTTCGCGAACCTTACTTGTCCTTCGAAATCGAAGCGTAAGGTATAGACACCGGCCGCTGTTTTAGCAGGAAGTGAAACGCGGATCGTGGCGCTACCGATGTCGAGCCATTGCGTACCGGAAGTGAGCAGACGTCCGGAAACATCCGACAATTGGATCTTCAGTTCTCCGGGATGAGCGGCACATAACAGCGCGCGTGTTTCTTCTTTACATGGATTCGGAGCAAGGCCGACGAGCTCGAAGGAAGCGTCGTCGTTGAACAAGACCGCGACCGGACTGGAATACGATTCCGTTCCGTCATAATCGACCTGGCGTAACCGGTAGTAATTGATGCCTGTCACCGGGGCTTCATCCACCCATTGATAATGATTCGTCTCTGTGGTGGTTCCGCGACCAGGAACACGACCGATCGCCTTGAATGACAAACCGTCTTCATTGCCACGGGATACTTCTACGTCGAAGTAGGCATTATTGGTCTCCGAAGCGGTTGACCATTCGCAAAGCACCGAGGCACTACCCTGCTTCCGCGCGCTGAACTCGAGCAGTTCAACCGGCAGCGGAGAAGGTCCGTTACCCGTCAGCGCGAAGCCGGAGAAGGACGTGAGTCCATCGCGACGACCACCCTGCAGGAAGAGGTTGGATACCGAGTACATGGACATACCCGTGTTAACGCTGAGATCCGTACCGGAATGTGTTCCCTGGGTCGTAATCCAAGCCCCCTGGCCGGTGCTGTCGGGCACGGCTACACTCGGACGCTTGACCACGCGCAGTTCCGATCCGCTCAAGCCGTCGAGCGCCATCAGCGCCACTTTATCGCCTACCAGTTGAATATCGTAATCAACCGCACCGAGTGCTCCCGTGCTGATGGCAGGATCACCAGTCACGTTCGGACCGTTGTTCTCCTGGAAGTCCCAATAGTAGTCGCCGATCATATCGATCTCCTTGTTCAGGCAGGTCGAAGCGGTCGGCCCGCCCTGGTCGTCGATCTCGAACGGATTGCCGCAACCGTGGCCGGTGGTGCCGATCCAGACACCGTCGACCATGAAGTTGTTGTTGCTGTTCAGGAACGTACCGACCACATAACGATTCGCGTTGGTCACGGAATTGAACGAGATCAGCGAAGGTGTATAGAAATAATCGCCCAATGCGCCGCTGAAGGTTTTTCGGCGGAAGCCGAGTGGGAACAGGTATTCGTTCTTGGTGCCGACGTTTGTGATCTTCCGGTTCAGGCGGCCCTCGAAGAAACCGTTGCGTGTGTCTTGCGTCGGGATGGATTGCCGGGTTACGGCGTTCACGTCATCGTTGAGGATGTTGATCGTCTTGAAATTGACACCGGTATTCTCATCGGCGTCATAAGTACCGCCGTTCTGCGACAACAGGACCCCGTTCGCGATATCGAAGTTGTAGAGGATGTTCAGGTTACCTTTTAACAGGGCTTCCTGTGCATTGCCGGCTGCAACGGGCTGCACTTTATTGATGCGCAACTTGCAGATGGTTCCCGGGTAACTGTTGTTCGCTGCGCGGATATCGACGATCTGCTGTTGCGTGGTGCTGGCGATGTCGATCAGTCCTTCGGTCAACAAGCCGCCTCCGCTGGCCCCGGTGCAATTGCAGGTGCCGGCGAAATTGAGGTCGCCGTTCACGGTCAACGTATAGGTAGCGAGGTCGATTTGTCCGCTCTGCGTGGAGGGGATGGTGAACTGAACAGTGAAATCGTTAATCGTTACGTTTCCGCAGCCCGTACCGGTTTGTAAAACCGGGTAGCGGACCTTGCTAGGCGGGATTACCGCGTTATCCGTTGCACCCGGAACACTTTCACGGTCCCAGTTACAAGGCTCGCACCAGCGGTCGTCGATCGCTCCGACCCAGGTATAGGTCGTTCCCGGCACGACAACCGTTTCGTCGCAGCCGATGTCGATACAGGCCGGGCGCAGGGTGTTGTCGAAATCATTCGTGACGCCGGTAATGGCAATGCCGCAGTTCCTGACATCCAAATCGGACGTATGCAGATCCGTTGCAGTGGTAAAGGCCACCTGTGCGGTCTTGGAGGTAGTCGCAGGATCGCCGCCACCGCAGGCTCCCGACCAACCGGCAAGTGTATTGTAATTGATCGCTCCGAACTGCGCGAAGTTTGCGCCGGCAGAATACAGGAGGTTGTGACTACCGCGCGTCGCGTCGTAAGCCGGAATGGCGCCCATGCTCATGCGCAAGGCGAACTTTTGCCCCGTACCACCGGTGCGGTCATTATAGAGCAAGTTGTTCCGAAGCGTGAAGGCACTGCCGGAGGCTACGTTGTAGTTGTAGGCTATCGCGTCAGATGCTCCGCCGGAAGCCGTTCCAGTCATGCGAACGGAATTGAAATAGGCCGTAACTCCTCCGCTCGTCTGTTCGATACCGTTCAGGATGGCATTCTGCGTCTGGGTCGAACCCAGGCTGATCATGTTGTTGTACAGGTTGATGTTGATGCCGCCGGAAATGAGCATCCCCCCTACCACGGTTGTTGTGCCGTTGGACTGCGTGGACAGGTTATAAATCCAGTTGCGTTCGAACTTGGGATAGGTGAGGTTGACGGTCGCGGTCGGGGCATAGATCATCCCGTACACTTTCACCGCACCACCGGAGGAATTCGTATTGGAAAGATTGGAAATGATATTGCCGGTATACTCCGCGCCGTTGTTCCCGGTGAGTGGTCGTTCCACAACGCCGATAACCGCAGCATCCTGAACGGAAGCGACGTTGTTCCCGGCATGCTGGAAATTCTGGATCGTGTTGTTGGTGAAGAGGGATACGGTGTTACCGGCGAGGTTCTGTATTCCCACCAGGTTGCCCAGCGTGTAAGTCGAGGTAATATTCGCCGCGGTGGAATTCCCGATCGTGTTTCCGTTGACGTTGATGCCCGCACCGGCATCAGCGAGTATTCCGATGAAGGAGATCCGGTCACAGTTGGCCTGTCCGGGTGCAGAAAACGTAAAGGCGATTCCACCGATCGTATTACCGGTCAGTGTGCTTTGGGCGGCAGCGGTGGATTTCACATAGATGCCCACGGCCGGAACAGGCGGTGTCGGTTGTCCGGCCACCGAAGTCACCGAAGTCGACAGAATGTTGATGGCACCCGTACCGGTGGAGGATCCGATCACGTTGTTCGTGATGTTCGCCGATCCACCCGCGAGGTAGATGCCCAGGAAAATGTTCTCTCCGGGCGTCGTCTTGGCACGACTCGAGGTGAGATTGAATCCACCGATCTGGTTGTTGCTGATCACCGAAGGCGTGGCAGTCGTCTGGTTGACGATCAGCGGCTGCAGCATGCTGGCGTAATTGGTGGCGATGGCCAGCGGCAAGGGAGAGGTGAGAGTAGTAAAGCCGGTACCCGCGCTATTTGCATAACCTAAGACATTTCCGGTAATGGTATAGCCCGATCCTGACTGCGTCTCAATGCAGTTATAGATGTTCTCCAATGTACTGCTGCCGGAAGAAGGCCACGTACGCGTTCCCGTCTGATAGATCCTGTTGTTGGTAATGGTCCAGGTCGAGGACCCGGTGAACGCCAGGATACCCTTTCCGTTCGACTGGCTCCCGGTGGCGAAGTAGTCGAAGATCAGGTTGTCGGTAATGGTAATGTTGTCGTTGCTGAAGGAGGTAGTGTGACTCTTAATCGGAATGTGGGGAAGACTTGCACCGACCGGTCCGATCGTGCAAAAGCCAACGTAATTATTGTCATTGCCTGTCGAAGTTCCGGCTAAACCAAATTTGATTGTCGCGCCATCTCCAATTAAATTATAAGCTCCGCGCGAAGTACCCTGGATCGTGAGGCGGACCAGGGTATCAAGTGTTGCATCCGTACTGAATTGAATGGTGGATGCCAGGGCGGAGGTGCTGTTGTTGACGATCGTAAGGCTGTTCCCACCTGCGTTCAGGCCATCGATCTTGACCCGATCGGCTCCGTTGAGATTGATCAGCGGCAGTGCAAGATTCCCAGAAATGGTGCGGGCTGCACCTCCCGAGGGGATGATGGTAAAACTGTTCCAGGGCGCGGCGCTCTGAATGAGCTGTGCGGTACCCGTTTCTACTGTATTTCCGGTGATGGTGACAACAATGTTCGCCCCGCCCTGCAACTGGGTATTGATGGCATTGAAAGCAAGGCGAAGCTGGGTATAAGCGCCGTTTACTCCCCCCAAAGCCCCTGCTACAGTGACCTGCCCCCGGCTGAGACTAACCTGCAGGAAGCAGACCAGCGTCAGGATCGCCTGAAAACAGGTCCGGGCCTTCGGGAGGGATTGGAGATTATAGGGCATTACAATAGCAATACAGCCGGATTTTCAACCGGGCAAAAGTGGGGAAAGGTACCCAAAAACGGGTTAAGAAAAGGCCATTTTTTGGTTAATTGAAGGTTTCCATAGGTAAATGGCTTGTTTTTAATGTCAAGGGCCAATTCTTAATGTGAACCTATAAATTTTGCGAAAAAACGATGTTTTAGAGAATTCCGTTTCTTTGAAAACCCAAGCCGATGCAAGACGCCCGGATCTACCTTGATTACAATGCCACCTGCCCGGTTGATCCCCGTGTCCTGGAACGGATGCTCCCCTATTTCAACGAGAAATTCGGCAACGCATCCAGCCGCACCCATGCCTTTGGCTGGGAAGCCGACGAAGCGGTAAAACTTGCCCGCAGGTCGGTCGCGGGCTTGCTGGGATGCGAGCCCGGTGAACTTGTTTTCACCTCGGGCGCAACCGAAGCGATCAACCTCGGCATAAAGGGAGCAGCAGCGGCTTATCAATCCAAAGGTCGGCACTTCATCACCTGTACCACCGAGCACCGGGCGGTACTCGACGTCTTCGAACATCTCGAGCGGGATGGAGCCGAGGTCACCCGTCTGCCGGTACAGCCGGACGGACGACTGGATCCGGAACTGCTCCGTTCCGTACTGCGCAACGATACGGTCCTGGTCGCGATCATGCTGGCGAACAACGAGACCGGCGTCCTTCAGCCCATTCGGGAACTGGCGGAACTTACCCACGAACGCGGCGCGCTCTTCTTCTGTGATACCACGCAGGCCATTGGCAAACTTCAGGTAGCGGTGAACGAACTCGGCATTGACCTGTGTACCGTATCGGCGCATAAGTGCTACGGACCGAAAGGCGTCGGGGCGTTGTTTGTCCGAAGAAAAAATCCGCGCGTAACCCTCGTGCCGCAACTGGACGGAGGCGGACATGAGCACGGATTGCGCAGCGGCACGCTGAATGTTCCCGGAATCGTGGGGCTGGGTGCCGCGGCGGAGTTGGTCGTACGGGAACTGTGGGATGACAACCAACGCATCTCGCTCCTGCGATCGCGTCTGGAACAGGAACTGATCACGCGCTGCGGCGCGAAGATGAACGGCAACACCCGGCATCGCCTGCCCAACACGACCAACCTCTGCTTTCCCGGCCTCCGCGCCTCCGAACTGATCAGCGCCTGTCCGCAACTCGCCATCTCGACCGGCAGTGCCTGCTCCTCCGCCCTGCCCGAACCCTCACACGTCCTCCGCGCGATGGGACTGTCAGAAGCCGATGCCTACGCCTCGGTGCGCTTCTCGCTGGGCCGCATGACGACGGAAGAGGAGGTACTGCGAGCGGTGGGGATGATCGCTTCTTCGTGTCAGTAGTTCCGAGTTTCCAGTTTCCAGTTTCGGGTTGTTCAATTGTTTGAAGGTTTTCATTAAAAGTGTCCGGCTTTGATTGAGTCAACCTTGTAAATGAGTTGGCAATGCGATCTTCCATATCGTTATTTGCCTGCATACGGATGGATGGTGCGACATCAAGAGTTTATTCAGGCATCATCTGAACTGCACATTAACTTCGACCATTCAACTCGAAACACGAAACTGGAAACTGGAAACACGAAACCAATAACCCTTGAAATACCACTCTCCCTTCAACATCGCCGTCCTCGCCGCCGGTCTGGGTTTTTTTGTGGACGCATTCGACCTGTTCTTGTTTAACGTGTACCGCATTCCTTCGCTGAAGGAACTTGGACTCAGCGGAGTTGAACTGACGCGCGCGGGCGAGAAGCTGCTGTCGATCCAGATGGCGGGGATGATGCTGGGCGGCATCCTCACGGGCATGATCGCCGACCGGCGCGGGCGGGTCACCGCGCTCTTCGGATCCATCGTGCTGTACTCGCTGGCCAACATCGCCAACGCCTGGGTGCAGGATGTGGACAGCTACGCGCTGGTGCGGTTCCTCGCGGGCGTCGGACTCGCGGGTGAACTCGGCGCAGGTGTGACGCTCGTTGGCGAGAGCATGAGTATAGAACGTCGCGGATACGGAACCATTCTTGTTGCTACCCTGGGCGCGCTGGGTGCCGTAACAGCCGGCCTCGCCGGCGACTTCCTTCCCTGGCGGCAGGCGTTTCTCGTCGCGGGCATGGCGGGTTTCCTGCTGCTCTTCCTCCGCGTGAGCGCGATGGAGACGCAACTGTTCCGCAGTTCACGCGAGCTGGTGAAAAAGCGCGGCTCGTTCACACTGTTGTTTTCGAATCGTCGTCGCGCAATGAAATACCTGGCCTGCATCCTTATGGGCGTGCCGATCTGGTACAGTGTCGGACTGCTGATCACACTCACGCCCGAGCTGGCGCAGGAGCACGGCATTTCCGGAATAAAGCTGAGCACCTGTTTCATCCTCTTTCAGGTGGGCATCGCGGCAGGAGACCTCAGCAGCGGGATCCTCAGCCAGTGGCTGCGGACACGCAAACGGGTCCTGCTCGGCTATATGGGCTTCGGCGTACTGGCGACCATGCACCACTACCTGCGCATCTACCAAAGCGCAGGCATCGAAACGACGAGCTTCCTGATGGGACTCGGCTGCGGCTACTTATCGGTCTTCGTCACCAGCACCTCGGAACAATTCGGCACCAACCTCCGCGTGACCGTGACGGCCACCGTCACCAACTTCATGCGCGGCGCGGTTACGCTCCTGATCCCCTTGCACCAGTCGCTCGAACGCGGCTTTGGACTGTCACTCACCGAAGGGCTCATCCTGACGGGCCTGATCGTCTGGGCGCTGGCGCTGGCTTCGGCGGTTTGGTTGCCGGAGACGTATGGGCGGTCGTTGGAGTTTGAGGAGCAGTAGGCGGTAGGCGGTTTGCAATGGACTACGGACTCCTGACTGATGGCACGCGGATTCCGCGGATGTTGCGGATTGGCGCGGAGGATCGATATGTATTGAGTTTCCGCCGTTCCATTTCGGTCAAACCTCACCCGGAGGGCGTTCGATCGAACGCCTTCCGGGTGAGGTTTGACCTACATCGAGAAGATGAAACAAATAAATTCCGAAAAATGGAATGCAATTCTACTACCGCTTTATCTGGTTCAATCTTTTCCTCCAGACTTCGCCAATAGCTTTGCCGATGGCCTTAAACTCATCCTCACTGAAGGTGTCAGTCTTTGCATTATTACACCAATAGCAGGCGAATGACAGATTCCCCAAATTATTGTAAGCTTCGTTTGCTTTACGACGTTCAATCTCGAGCGTTTTTCCCCTAAATATCCTTTTATTCTCAATAAGTTTATGATCATGCAATAACTGCAATTCTGCTTCTGATATGCCGCAATAAATACACTGATGGGGTTGGCTATCATACCACCCACTAAAACTCCAGAAATCACCGCCGATCTTTTTGCGCTTCCACAAATCCCTCACCTTGATTAAGTCTCTCATTCCAGTTCTGATTTCACTGTCAGCTTTACGGACATCATTTAATTCCACGCCAAGTTGATTTGCAGCACCTTGAAACGTCATTGATTGAAGCAACACGAGATCGAATACCTGCTGTTGCAATTTTGTCAGATCATCTTTTTTCATGTTTATGGTTTTTAGGAATAATGATTCAATCAGCATAAATATTCCAACTCACACAATTCAACACCCCACCTTCATTCGCAAGCTGTGTACATTCCAGTGGTTGGATGTTGAAATAGGCTTCGAGGATGGATCGGGCAGCGGCATTCTCGGTCGGGAATGCTTCGAATACCGGAAACACCACCTGTTGGCCGACCTGTAGATAATTGATATAACAGCCGGCTGCGGAGTCGACACCTTCGTGATTCTTCCGGCGAATTTCCTGATAGGGAAATTTCACCTGCTTCAAGCCGGCCCGAGTCAGGCTTTGGTCGAACTCTGATAAAAAGTTATTCGGGTAACCGGCCTGCTTGAAATCGCTGACCAACACGGTGTTCGCGTCCAGGAAGCGCAGCATGCCGTCGATGTGACCGAATTCCTCGTACGGCAGTTGCGGTACGACGATTATGCTGCGGGTCTCGAAGAGTTCCTGCAGTTCTTCCACGATCCGTTGCCGAGGCCGGTCATCATTATCATCAAACACACGGTCGGTCAGGGCGACCCGGTCGGGACCTTTGACGATGTTCCCTCCATCCAGGCGGAGATCGGAGGATACTGTCTTGGACCTAATGGATTCCGGGATCAAAGCAGACTGATCCGTGGTGTACCGGAACCGGACGAACTTATCCGACTTCACCTGTACCGGCATGTAATCACGGCACCAGATGTCTTCCGCAGCCGGAAGTAGCGTATAGGATATGCCGAAGGCATCCAGAAGATGGATCAACCTGAGGAATAGCTCGGGAAAATCCCGTTGCAACCGGTCAGCGAAATAGATCCGGGTGGTCTCCCGATCCGTGATCAGGGGATGGAGGACATTATACCGCAAAGCCCGAAGGATGCGCAGCACGGTCCCATCCGTCAGCTTCGCCAACAGCCAGCCATCGACGAAGCGGTCTTGCCGCAGGATCGCCGTCAATAAGTCGCGCAGCAGGTTCAGCCCCAACTGCTGCAGCAATGTTTCATCTCCGATTTGCAACAATTCCGTCTGCTCCGGCCAGTTCATCCAGTCGACCTGCGTGATCACACCCGAAGCATAGGCCGTCCTGATGAACTCATGGATGATCGGCTCATAGTTTACATCGGGCATCACATAAACACCCGCGATCAATTCACTCCCTTCCTTCCACTGCCCAACGGGTGCGGCTTGTTCCAATAGCGGAATAAAGGCCAGAAGTTTTTCCCAGGCGGATTGCGTTACGGGCGGATAGCTATGATCAAATTGTTGCTGTATCATCTTCTCGATTGGTATGTCGCGAATAAGCAACCATTCGAATCGATTTTCAGAAATTCTGAGAAGAGTTCCAGAATTTCCAGGTATAGTTCATTTATAAAAAAATTAAGTAATAAAATCTTACTTTCAAGTTCCTAACGCAACATAAAAATAAACATATGTTGCATCATGGGCAATTACAAACGAATTGATTTTCAGGAGCGAATCCGGATTGAGACGCTCCTGAGCCAGGGATTTACCTGTACGGCGATAGCTGAAACCTTGGGCCGCCATACCAGCGCCATAACGCGTGAGCTGGATCGGTTAAAGGGGTACTATTCTGCGGTAGAAGCTCAACTGGTGGCTAATGAAAGGCGCATAACCCAGCGGAGAACAAGGAAGCTGGATGCCAATCCCGAGTTACTTGATGCTGTGCGCCGGTTACTGAAAAAGCGATACTCTCCCGAACAAATTTCCAGACATTTGAGGAAAGAGTTCGCAGACGAATCAGGTATGCAGATTTCGCACGAAACGATCTATACGTTCATCTATATGATGCCTCGTGGAGACTTACGCAAGCAGCTAGTGGAGAGTCTGCGGCATAAGAAGCGGAAGCGCAGTAAGCGTGGCTTGACTATTGAGCGCAGAGGGAAGATCCCGGATATGGTAAGCATCGATCAGCGCCCTGACTACATTCTTCGCCGTTCCGTTCCCGGTCATTGGGAAGGGGACCTGATTATGGGAAAGCGGCATCAATCGGCTATCGGCTCCATTGTAGAGCGAAAAACCAGGGCGGTAATTCTGGTGAAACTGAAAGCGAAGGATGCAGAAAGTGTCCGAAAGGCCTTCGAGAAAGAGTTCAAGTCTGTACCAGCCCAATTGAAGAAAAGTCTGACGTATGACCAGGGCCATGAGATGGCTGAGCATAAGCTCTTCGCCAAGAATACACGGATGAAAGTTTTCTTCTGTCACCCTGGATCACCATGGGAGCGAGGGTCTAACGAGAACATGAATATGCTGATCCGCGACTTCTTTCCAAAAGGCACCGACTTCAATTTAATTACTCGAAAGAAACTCAAGCAAGTGCAGTATCTCTTAAATGAACGACCTCGGAAGACGCTCAATTGGAAGTCGCCCTTCGAGGTCTTCGAAGAGGAAATCATGAAAAAATGCATTTAACGGTAATGTTGTACTTTTAACTAAATGTTGCGCTACAACCTTGAATGTACCAATTAATATAGGCGTCTATTAATGAATACTCTGCATTAGACAAACTTCCCTCGCCTTACCTCACCATCCTCCTGTCAAACGGAAACGCCTCCACCTTCCGGATGCGCACTTTTTTGAAATCGGGATGACGTGGGTTGAGGAGATAATTGAAGTCGCCCTGGGTGATGGCTGAGGGAACGATCAGGATGCAGTGTTTGCCTTCGGCAATGAAACGATCTCCGAGCGCGCGCGTCGCGGCGGGATGCGGAAATGCTTTCCAGTTGGCCGGGAGTCTTTTCAACGCGAGTTGGTGACGGGATACACGGTCGGGGATCTCGATCGTGATCATGCGATACTCCTCGGGCAGCATGGCCAGACTGAGGTGCACGGCCACCTCGGCCATGGCAAGGGAGCGGTTCATCGCCGTATAGACCATTTCAACACCCGGCGAGTTCCACCGGCCGCCGGTCCTGGCGGCGCCTTCCCCCGACAGGGTGCGCGCGTAACGGTCGCGGCTGAGGCGAAAGACTTCCACCGCTCAGGAAAGAATACCGTAATTGATGCGGTTCAACTCCGCCACAACCATCTCCTTGCCGTAGGAATCGCGCAGCAGCTCGACCGGTTTCATGTTACCCAGCGCGTAGTTGGGGGCATCCAGCCATAGCCGGAACTTTTCCATGTTCCCGAACACGTCCAGGCCCAGCCGGGTGACCTCCGCGAGTTCGATGATCTTTTCCGATTGCAGGGGCTTGAAATGATACCGACGATTCTGCTCGTATCGCTGCAGCGATTTGGTGGAAATATTCAGAAACGAAGCCCAATCGGTCTCGGAGAAGGGTGTGTATTTCAGGATCAACTCGAAGAGCGAATACGGAATGCCGATCCGGATGGCGGCAATGATGAGCATCTTGTCGGAAAGCAACTCGGCATAGGTAACCTTTCGACCGGAGGCGCGCTCACGAAAAAGCGAGGCGACGGCTCTGTTCAATTGGAACTCGAGGGAAGAGTTGGTGCGGGGGGCAGTGGACATTTGTCCGTAAATCTAAGACAATTTTCTGATTTTGTCAAGTCGGTGACTGGAGGGTGAACAGTAAACAGTAAACAGTAAACAGTGAATAGTGAATAGTGAATAGTGAATAGCGAATAGCGAATTTTACCTGCCGAAGCTTTAGCGTAGGCAGGAGCGAATAGTAATTTGTAGATAGTCAATCCAACAAATGACCCGGCATCAATTTCAACTCGAAACTCGGAACTCGGAACCCGAAACTCGGAACTCTCACGGTCAATCTTCAGCTTTCGCCGAGCACGATCCCGACATTATCGATCAACCGTACATCGCCGAGCCATGCGGCTACGCAGCAGCGCATGTGTTCGGGGAGGTGTGCCGGGTGTACCGGCTCGAGCGTTTGCTCGTCGGCAAGACAGAGGTATTCCAACCTGAGCTGACCCGAGGATTCGATCTTCTCTTTGGCCCGGAACAACAGCTCATCGATCGGCACGTGGGCGATGTTGTCGCGCACATAAAAAAGTGCCCGGGAGATCACCACCGCTTCCTGCCGTTGAGCCGTGGTGAGGCGCAGGTTGCGGGAACTCATCGCCAGCCCGTCCGGCTCGCGCAGGGTGGGACAGCCGACAATCGTAACCGGTAGCCGGAGCTGTCGGGTCATTTCACGGATGACCGCCAGTTGCTGGAAATCCTTCTCGCCGAAAAAGGCTACATCGGGTTTTACGATATCGAAGAGTCGGGATACGACTTGTACGACCCCTCGAAAATGGCCGGGGCGATGGCTGCCCTCCATGACCTGCTCCAGCCTGCCCAGATCGATCGTGGGGGCATTGTCTTTTTCCAATTCGCCGGGGTAAATCTCCTGTTCGTCCGGTGTGAACAGCAGGTGAACACCAGCTTGCTCCAACATGGATCGGTCGGCCTCCGGCATGCGGGGGTACCGCTTGAGGTCGTCGGGATTGTTGAACTGGGTCGGGTTGACGAAGATGCTGCAGACGACCCGATCGCACTGACGATGCGCTTCCGCCACCAGGGAAATATGGCCGGGGTGCAAGGCCCCCATGGTGGGCACGAAACCGATCCGAAGGCCGGTCGACTTCCACTCCTGAATGACAGTCTGAAGTGATTTTATCTTATCAAATACCAACATTTGATCGTAATCAAGCGCTTTGGGCGACCATCTTGTCGTTCGGACTTACTAATCTGATGATCAAATTATTAAACTTATATAAGTCCTTTTTTTTCTAAAAATCGATTGTTTTTCGGTCAGGGGGCTTGCGCATATTGAAGCGTACCCTTATTATGTGTATCTTTGCAGCTGTTTAACCATTCATTTCCTATAATGAAGAAGGCGAAAGTACTATTCGTTTCCCAGGAAATTACCCCTTTCCTGGAAGTCACAGAAGTATCCAACATCGCCCGCCGGCTGCCGCAAGGAGTCCAGGAGCGCGGAAAAGAGATCCGGACGTTCATGCCCCGTTTTGGTGTGATCAACGAGCGTCGGAACCAACTCCACGAAGTCATCCGCCTCTCCGGCATGAACCTGATCATCGACGAATCGGATCATCCGCTCATCATCAAGGTGGCCTCGATCCAGAGTGCCCGGATGCAGGTTTATTTCATCGACAACGAAGAATATTTCCAGCGGAAGAACGTTTTCCGTGACGCGAAGAAGAAGTTCCATAAGGATAACGAAGACCGGATGGTCTTTTTCTGCCGTGGCGTACTGGAAACCGTGAAAAAACTTGGCTGGGCACCGGATGTGATCCATTGTCATGGCTGGATGACCAGCCTGATCCCGTTCTTCGTGAAGACCGGCTATAAGGATGACCCGATGTTCCGCAATTCGCGCATCGTGTATTCCTCCTACCTCCAGGACATGGAAGAAAATTTCACGCCGAACCTGGTGAAGAAACTCAAAATGGACGGTGTTACGCCGGACGACCTGAAGCTGTATAAAGAGCCCTCCATGGCCAATGTGCACCTGGCCGCGATGAAGCTCAGCGACGGGATCGTACGCGGTTGCGACACCAAACATTCCGCACTCGATACTTACCTCAAGAAAACCAACAAGCCCGTTCTCCAGTATTCACCGTTCGACGACGACGGCAACTTCGTCGGCGCCTGTTCGGACTTTTATGACGAACTGCTGGAAAACGAGCCGGCTCTCGTAGACTGATATGCTCGCAAACTCCGCCGGCCGTTTCCTGGCCGGTCTTTTCGGCCCCGCGGCCAACCCAATTACCGATCAACCTCAAAAGAACATTTCCTCCGCATCCGTGTGGAGGAAATGTTTTTTTCCGGCCCTGCTTGCGTTCGCCTTTCTGAGCGGATGTAAAGACTCGGAAGAACTCGGATTGTCGGTATTGCCCGAAAGCGACCCCCTGTCAACCGCTTATTCCGATTCGGCAACGATCGACTGCAGGGTCCTGACGGAAGATTCCGTCCGGGGCGACGAACTTTCGGCTTCCCTCCTGGGCGCCTATGGCGATCCGGTTTTCGGCAAGACCAAAGCGTCCATCTACGCCGAGGTCTTGTTACAGGGTAGTCCGACGTTTGTCAACCTGAGTACCGTAGACTCACTCGTCCTGCAACTCTTTTATTCGGGTTATTATGCCGATACCACCACGGCACAAACCGTAACGGTCTACCGGCTTAAGGAGAATATCAATCCCGGTTCGACCTATTACAGTTTCAAGGACTTCGCCCGCGAAGACCAACCGATCGGAACACGCGCGTACGTCCCCCAACCTTATACCAGGATCGTCGTTGACAGCGACACGGTATCTCCGCAGTTGCGCATTCCGCTCGACCTTGCGCTGGCCAATGAGATCGTTTCGCTAAGCGGTCAACCCGCACTTTCCGGAAATTCAAGCTGGCGGAACTATTTCAAAGGCATATACATTGAATCTGAAGGCAATACCGCAGCCGGCAAGGGCTGCATTTCGACCATCGACGTCTTCAATAGCCGGTTGAACCTCTATTACCACGATACCACCAACACTGCGCGGGTGTACCAGTTCACCCTTACCGGAGGCCGGGTGAACCGTTTCGAGCACGAATTCGGTGAATTGGCGGTCGGACGGCAGTTGCGCGACTCTACGGACGGCGACAGTCTGACGTATCTGCAGTCCATGTCGGGCACCAAAATCAAAATTTCAATGCCGTTTTTGAAACATTTTAAGGATTCGGGTAGTATCGTGGTGAACAAAGCGGAGTTGAATATCACGCTCACCGATGGTTCCACCAACGGATACCCGGCACCGGCTAATCTGCTCGTGCTGGCCCTTGACGCGAACGGCAACGTTGGATTCCCCCTCGACTACTTCGAGACCAGCGGTTACTATGGTGGTGGGTTGGATGCTTCGACCCGCACGTACCGTTTCAACCTTGCACGGCAGATCCAGGCGATCCTGGACGACCGTATCGGGAACAACGGCTTTTACCTGGTCATCTCCGGTTCGGGTGTCCAGGCCGCACGGGCGATCCTCGGGAGCGGCAAAAACGTTGCGGACCGCATGAAACTCAAGCTTTATTACACCAAGTTACCCTAACCCTGACAACACATGTGTGGCATCGTAGCATACATCGGCAAGCGTGATGTTTACCCGATCCTGATCAAAGGACTGCAGCGACTGGAATACCGCGGGTACGACAGCGCCGGCATCGCCATTCTGAATGGCGACCTGAAGGTTTTCAAGAAAGCCGGCAAGGTGAGTGACCTGCACGACTTCGCGAAAGACAAGGACACGAAGGGAAACATCGGAATGGGCCACACCCGCTGGGCTACGCACGGTGAACCGAACGACCGGAACGCGCATCCGCACTATTCGCAAAAAGGACGGTTCGCCATCATCCACAACGGCATCATCGAGAACTACGCTTCGATCAAGGCTGAGCTGAGCAAGCGCGGCCACGAATTCCGCAGTGACACCGATACCGAAGTGTTGGTGCACCTGATCGAGGACATTTTTGAAAACGCCCAGGTATCCCTGGACGAAGCCGTACGCATGGCGTTGGGCGAGGTGATCGGCGCTTACGCGATCGTGGTCCTTTCCAAAGACCATCCGGACCAGCTCATCTGCGCCCGCAAAGGCAGTCCGATCGTCATCGGTGTCGGCAAAGAGAAAGGCGAATTCTTCGTCGCTTCCGACGCTACGCCGATCATCGAATACACCAACAACGTCATTTACCTGAACGATGGCGAACTCGGTTTTGTCAACAAAGGTCAACTGACCGTGAAGACGATCGAGAACCAGGTGAAGACACCGTATATCCACGAACTCGAACTCAAACTCGAGCAGTTGGAAAAAGGCGGTTACGATCACTTCATGCTGAAGGAGATCTACGAACAGCCGCGTTCCATCTGGGACAGCATGCGGGGACGCATCGACGCGCAGAAGGGTTTCCTCCGCATGGGCGGCATCTCCGAATACGAGAAGAAGTTCGCGAACGCGAAACGCATCCTGATCATCGGTTGCGGAACATCCTGGCATGCCGGGCTGGTCGCCGAGTACCTCTTCGAAGAACTCGCCCGCATTCCGGTGGAAGTCGAATACGCATCGGAATTCCGTTACCGGAACCCGATCATTTACGAAGACGATATTGTGATCCCGATCTCGCAATCGGGTGAAACCGCCGACACGCTGGCGGCCATTGAACTTGCCAAGGCAAAAGGCGCGTTGATCTTCGGTGTCTGCAACGTGGTCGGCTCTTCGATCCCGCGTGCTACCCATGCCGGCGCCTATACCCACGCCGGCCCGGAGATCGGCGTAGCTTCCACCAAAGCCTTCACCGCACAGGTGGCCGTCCTCACCCTGATGGCCTTGCAGATCGCCCGCACGCGCGGCACGGTGAACGACTCCCGCTTCCACCAGTTGCTGAACGAACTGGAGGCGCTTCCGGCAAAAGTTGAAAAGGCGTTGAAGACCAACGAACAGGTCATCGACCTCGCTTCCAAGTTCAAGGATGCCCGCAACTTCCTGTACCTCGGCCGTGGCTATGGTTTCCCCGTAGCGCTCGAGGGCGCGTTGAAGTTGAAGGAGATCTCGTACATCCACGCGGAAGGATATCCCGCCGCAGAAATGAAGCACGGACCGATCGCCCTCATCGACGACGAGATGCCGGTGGTCGTGATCGCGAACAAGAACGATACGTACGAAAAGGTGGTCAGCAACATCCAGGAAGTGAAAGCCCGGAAAGGCAAGATCATCGCGGTGGTGACCGAAGGCGACAAGAACGTCAAGGAACTTGCCGACTATGTGATCGAGATCCCGGAAACGGATGACGTACTGGTGCCGATCGTTTCGGTGATTCCGCTGCAACTGCTTTCCTACCACATCGCCGTCATGCGCGGATGCAATGTGGACCAGCCGCGGAACCTGGCGAAATCGGTGACGGTAGAATAACCTTCTGCCTGCCATTCCCGGCCAGTTCGGGAATCCTCGTACCTTTCCTTCCGGATGAACAAGCGCAATAAGCACGCGCCTGGCCCTAAGGCCGCGCCGGTCAAATCCAGCACATCCATTAGCGGGTGGAGCATCCGGTTGCTGTTGAGCCTGCTGGCCCTGCTGTTGTACGGCAACACGCTGACGTTTGATTACGCGCTGGACGACGAAGTCCTTATTCTCAAGAACGAAGCGGTTCAAAAGGGCGTTAGCGGCATCCCTGAAATTCTCAGCCCGGGTAAAGTTTACGAGAACAGCATCCAGCCTTTCCGGCCTGTCGCTTCGGCCCTTTTCGCGATCGAACGCAGCCTGGCCGGACGTTCCGCGGCCTTCGGTCATTTCATCAGTCTGTTATTGTATGTGATCAACCTGCAACTGCTTTTCACCCTCTTGCAGCGGTTGTTCCGTCAGGTTCACACCCTGTTTCTGGCCCTGATCGTTGCCCTGTTCGCCGCCCATCCGATCCATACCGAGGTAGTGGCCAACATTAAAAGCCAGGACGAGTTACTGGCTGCCGCATTCGGCCTCCTGGCCTGGCTGAAATTCCTACCGAAGCAGGAACGAGTCAGCATCGGGAGAAGTGATGTGATCACCGGAAGCCTGTACTTCTTCCTGGCTCTGCTATCGAAGGAAAGCGCGATCGCCTTCGCACTCATCATTCCGGCCTCCCGCATCCTGGTTTTAAAACAACCACCTGGTTCCACCCTGCTGCATGCCGTTCCGTTACTGGTTCTCGGATTAATCTTTTTGTGGATACGAAGCCTGTACGTACCCTTTACGATTGATGCATCCGCGGATCCGCTATTGGCCAATGTCCTCAACGGCGCAAAGTACATGGGGGAAACAAGCGCCACCAAAATGGTCATCCTCCTGCAATTCCTGCGGGCCGTATTCCTGCCCTGGCCGATGTCCTGGGATTATTCGTTCAACGAAATCCCGATCAGCACCTGGAGTCAGTTAACGCCCTGGCTGGGTTTATTGCTGTACGCGTTGCTGATGGTCGTTGTCCTTTTCCGCTTTCGCCAATGGCCGATTGTCAGTTTCTGCATCCTGTTCTTTTTCATCTCGACTTCGCCAACTAACAACCTGTTCTTCACCACCGGTTCAACCTTCGCAGAACGATTCCTGTATGTACCGTCGATCGCCTTTTGCATCGTCTTGGTATTCCTGATCGCAAAAGCGCTGAAGACCGACATCCGCCAATTTCCCGAACATGGCAGACGGCCGCTCTTTCTGGTCATCGGCACGCTGGTGCTGGCAGGGTCTGTACTCAGCGTAGTGCGCGCTGCCGACTGGAGGAATAATAAGACGCTGTTCAGCGCGGACGTCCGACATGCCCCGAACAGCACACGGACACACTACAGTCTTGCTTCGGAGTTGCTGAAAGAAGCACAGCGAACGACTGACTACCGGAAGCGAATCGAGTTGCTGAACGAATCGGCTGCCTCGTTCGATCGCAGTATTGCGATCCATCCGGGAAATTTCCAGGCCTGGTACAACTACGGTCTGAATCGCGCGCTTGCTGGCGATACTGTCAAGGCCATCAATTGTTATCGGCGATCGATCGAACTCAGTCCCACCTATCAGGTGGCCATGAACAACCTCGCTGTGATCTACGATGCGCAAGGGGCGACTGATTCCGCCGCAGCCTGGTATAGACGGGTCCTTGCGTTGGATCCCGACAATGCGGTCGCCAAATCGAACCTCTCGAACACCTATTTCAACCTTGGCTTACGGCTCAGCCAGGCCGGCAGACGTGAAGAAGCGATTACCGCCTACCGGAAAAGCGCCGCCAGTGATCCATCCAATTCTATTCCTCTGAACAACCTTGCATCCCTGTTTGCTTCGGAGGCACAGTATGACAGCGCATTAGTGTATCTGAAAAAAGCGTACAGCATCAAGCCGGGCGAGATGATGGTGATCGAAAACATCGCTGCTGTCAGCTACCTGGACGGTAACTACCCGCAGGCGCTGGAATTTGCCGGAAAGGCCTTGGCGATACAACCGAATGCACAAAGGAGCCTTGGTGTTATGGCCGACACCTATCAGGCCATGGGCAATCCTGCAGAGGCGATGAAGTATCGACAGCGGTTACAGCAGATACGTTGATCAAATTACCCGGATCAGCGAAATTTTCGGGTTCCTATTCAACGCTGTCAACAACCCTTCCGGGTTGTTCAAATTTTTCACTTTCCCTACCGTTTCCGGATCGTTACTTTTAAGCACTTAACCTGAAACGGAAAACGAACCGATGAAACTTCACCATTCATTCTGCCTGGCGATCGCCTGCTGCGTGACGACCGCCAGCTTTGCACTCAACCCTTCGAAAGAATACAAAGTGAAGCCCGAGAAGTACGGGATGAACTACAAGGAAGAAAAAGTCCCGACGAAGGACGGAGCCTCGCTCAATGCATGGTTCTTCGAGACCGCGAAGAAGACGACCAATTGGATGGTCATCAGCGGGAGCGGCGACGGCAACATGGCCGACGACATCGAACTGGCAGGTCAGTTTCTTTCGGCGGGCTGGAACGTTGCCTTGTACGACTATCGCGGCTACGGCGCCAGTAGCGATTTCGCCATTGATCCCGATACGTACATCTACCCGCAGTTCATCAGCGACCTGAACGCGATGCTGGATTATCTCCGGAAGTCGCGTGCCATCACCAAGTTCGACCTCTTCGGCAAGAATATCGGTGCCGGACTTTCACTCGGCGTTGGCAGCAACCGTACCGAGACGCGAAAGATCATCGCCGATGGTCCCTGGACCGGTCTGGAGCCTATGAAAAAGAAAATCAAGGATAAGAAGGGTAAAGAGGTGATCATTCCGTTCGGCTATGACAAGACCTATGAACCCATGTACGCCTGCGATAAATCTCGCCCGAACATCAAAGGCGTTCTGGTCATTGTCACGCCACAGGACGATCTGATCAAACCCGAAGACACCAAAACGCTCCGTTGCGCCACCCAAACCTACATCGTCGCCAACAGTCCTTCCAATGCGGAGAACTTCAGTACGGATAAGAATGTTTATTTTGAGAAGGTGAGTAAGTTTTTGAATCAGTGAGTTAGTGAATAGTGAATAGCGAATAGCGAATAGCGAATAGCGAATAGTAAATTTTACCTGCCGAAGCTTTAGCGTAGGCAGGAGTGAACAGTAAACAGTAATCAGTAAATAATAAAAAAGGTTGTTCCTGTGGAACAACCTTTTTTTATGGCTTGGAAAGCAGACAGGTTAATGGTTTCGGTTTACTGCTCTTCGAATTCGTCTGCTTCAATTTCCTTTGCTGAGTCCCCATTCGCGCAGTTCGTCATCGTCTTCTACCGCCACGACTTGTTTGATCTCGGGCACCATGCGAAGGATGGTTTGTTCGATTCCCGCTTTCAGTGTCATGGCGCTCATGGAACACGAGCTGCAGGCGCCGAGGAAGCGCAGGCGAACAATATGGTCGTTGGTGACTTCGACCAGGGAAACATCACCGTTGTCGGCTTCCAGGTAGGGCCTTAACTGCGCGAGGGCTTCTTCTACGCGACGGTGGAGATCACTCATGGTCGGTTGGTTGTCGTATCAGTAAGCGGTGGCGGCCACCGGTTTGGTAGGAGCAAGTTCCGCATTGCGGATCGCCACCTGGCGGATAACCTGGTCGGCGACTTCGGCAAAGGCGGTTGCGACCGGCCCTTCGTCGTCGAGTGCTACCGGGATGCCCGTATCACCGCCTTCGCGAATGGACTGCACCAACGGGATCTCGCCGAGGAACGGGACCTTCAGTTCTTCGGCCAACTTTCTGCAGCCTTCTTTTCCGAAGATGTAGTACTTGTTTTGCGGCAACTCCGCCGGCGTGAAATATGCCATGTTCTCGATCAACCCGAGCACCGGAACATTGATCGTATCGAGGCGGAACATTCCGATACCTTTGCGGGCATCCGCCAGGGCAACGTGCTGCGGGGTACTGACGATGACCGAGCCGGTCACCGGTACTGCAGACACGAGTGTGAGGTGGATATCGCCGGTTCCGGGAGGAAGGTCGATCAGGAGGTAATCCAACTCGCCCCATTCCGCGTCGCTGAACAATTGCTTCAGCGCTTTGGAGGCCATCGGACCACGCCACGGAATCGGCTGGTTCGGATCGACCATCAGTCCGATCGAAAGCATCTTGACGCCGTATTTGTCGACCGGGATCATGAATTGCTTTCCGTCGCGCTCGTTCACATAAAGCTGCTCGTTCTCCACCCCAAACATGATGTGCTGGGAAGGGCCGTAGATATCGGCATCGATCAAACCGACCCGCGCACCCTTCTTGGCGAGGGCGACAGCGAGATTGGCGGCAACGGTCGATTTACCGACGCCACCTTTGCCGGAAGCAACAGCGATGATATTGCGGACATTGGGTAACTGAGTATCGGAAGAGCTGCGGCCACTCGTCGTGCGGGCCGTCATGTTCACGGTCACTATAGCTTCGGCATCAACGAAATGAACGATCGCATTGACGCAGGCCGATTGAATGAGCGCCTTTAACGGGCAAGCAGGGGTGGTCAGGACGACCGTGAAGGAGACGTTCTTACCGTCCACCACGATATCCTCGACCATATTCAGGGTAATCAGGTCTTTTTTCAGGTCCGGCTCGATCACATTCCGCAGCGCGTCTACGACCTGTTCTTGGGTAATTGGCATGGGGCAAAGATACCTATTAGGGTTTGGAGTTTCATGTTCCGGGTTCCGGGTTCCGGGTTGGTTACTAGGTAAGTCAATATTGTATATAACTGAATGTCAGGCCTATATACTGGAACGGGTTGGAAGAATCAAATGTTCAACTCAGAACCCGGAACCCGTCTGCCTGCTGAAGTTTTAACGTAGGCAGGAAACTCGGAACAATCATCTCTTCAGAGGGAAAGTTCGACTGCCGGATCCCAAAACCGTTTTTTGAACTCGACTACCTGATCCTTTTTAACCTTAACACCTTCTTTTTCCAAAAGTTCCTGCATGCGGGTGGGGCTTCCGAAATGGTGTTTGCCGGTGAGTAGTCCGGATCGGTTCACTACCCGGTGGGCCGGCACTTTTGGCTTAACCGCATGAGCGGAATTCATGGCCCATCCGACCATACGGGAAGACCGCGCGGTGCCGAGGTATTTAGCGATCGCGCCGTAGGAGGTCACACGACCTCTTGGTATCAGGCGGACGACAGCATAGACCTGATCAAAGAATGATTCGAGGGAGTTGGTACGGTCACTCATCCGATCTCGAATTGCAGATAACAAATAGGCAGGCCGGCGGCGAGCCAGCGGGATTCATAGGTGGTCCGAATGGATAATACCGGGTCCATGAGGTCAGACTGATAAAGATCGTGCGTTTGCTTCAGCACCTTGAGACCTTGTGTTGCTGCCAACTCCGAGGTGTAATCGTATAAGGGTCGGCTGTCGGTTTTCAAATTGACAACACCGTGCTTCGGCATGAACATGCGGTAGTAATCCAAAAAGCGCGGGCCTGTCAGCCGTTTGCGTTCTCCTCCGCTGGTCAATTGCGGATCCGGGAAAGTCACCCAGATCGTATCGACACGATCGTCCGGCGCGAAGAACCACCGGATATTGCCGATCATGATCCGCATGAACGCAGCGTTCTTCTGTCCTTTCTCCAAGGTCGTCTTAGCGCCTCTCCAAAGTCGTGCACCTTTCCAGTCGATGCCGACAAAATTCCGTTCAGGACACAGCGCGGACAAGCCGACCGTATATTCTCCGCGCCCACAACCCAGTTCCAACGTGAGGGGATTGGAATTACCAAACACCTGCTTTCCCCAGTGTCCTTTCATCGGATGATCCACCGGAGGAAAGACCATCCGGGGCTGAAAGAGATTCGAAAAAGTCTCGTTCTCGGCGAATCGGCGCAGCTTATTCTTTCCCATCGCGCCACGAAAGTACATAAAAGGGGTTGGTGCAGAATTGGTTTGGGAGTGTTACTATTGGAGGATGCAAACCCGCAGTATCCTGGTCGCACCGCTTGATTGGGGCTTGGGCCACGCAAGCCGGTGCGTCCCCCTGATCAGGAGGTTGTTGCAGGACGGACATACCGTTACCCTGGCCGGAACGGGAGCATCCGGCGACTTTCTACGCCTGCATTTTCCTACACTTCGCTTTCTTGAGCTCCCGGGTTATGCGATCCGTTACCCGTCTCATTCCGGCCTGGTCCCCTACCTCGGCCTGCAAATTCCAGGCTTATTGCGGAGCATCCGGAAGGAGCACGAATGGCTGGAGCAGTTACTGAAGCAAGCGTCTTTTGACCAGATCATCTCCGACAACCGCTATGGGCTTTGGCATCCTGACGTTGCATCGGTGATACTTACGCATCAACTGTACCTCCCACTTCCCTCAAGCATGCAATGGGCCAAGGGACTTGTTCAGCGCAGGCTTCACAGCTGGTTGAATCGGTTTGGGGAGATTTGGGTCCCGGATCATCCAGGCAAGGAGCAGCTCAGTGGCGCACTTTCTCATCCGGCTCCCGGGAACCTCCGGGTCCGTTACATCGGTCCGTTATCACGATTCAGCACCTTTCCTGTACCGGCAGCCGACGAAAAGAACTGGGACGTGGTGGCCGTTCTCAGCGGACCGGAACCTCAACGCAGCATCCTGGAATCCCTGCTGGTGGCCCGATACAGGGATTCAACCGTTAAGATGCGCATCCTTACGGGTCAACCGCTTGTTGATCGTTCACGTGACAACAAGGAAAACATTGAATTCATCGGACACTTACCCGACGAAGCATTCGCAGACACCTTAGTGCGTGCCAAGAGGATCTACTGCAGATCGGGATATTCGAGCCTGATGGATCTGGATGCCTTAGGACTGAAGGCCGTGTTAATCCCGACACCTGGTCAAACCGAACAGGAGTACCTGGCGGAACATTTTCGAATGAAAGGATGGGAAGTCCTCTCGCAGTCGGAACTCTCAAAGTAGCGTATGCGATTCATCACTGTGTTCGGAGTACGATGGCATCCGTGGTGATGATGTTGCTGCGGTTCAAAGCCCGGTCCCAGATGTACACCTCGTACTTCAAGGTGTCGTTGTTCAGAGCCGGTGGTAACGTCAGGGTTCTTTGGATATCCCCGCGAAGGGCTTTGTTGCTCCCTTCCGGTGTCATGTAGGGCAATCGGGCGCTGACGTTGATCGGATCAGCCTGCCATATACCGGATTCAAGAATGTAGGTCTTTACGACATAGTTATTGTAATATTGGCTGTTCACGTCGTCGAACTTCGGGTCGTTCCGGCTATCGCCGACCGGATAATAACCGATGTCGCCATCTCCGTCCGTGAAGGAGATCGTCACCACCACAGCCGAATCGAAGCCGGTCGTGGCGGGAGCCCGGAAGATGCTTTTGTACTCGATCGCGGGTACAAGCGAGTACGTCTCCTGCTTTTTACAGGCGGCCAGGGTTCCAAGACCCAGGAAAAACAGCAGTATCGAAATGCGATTCAATGTCATTGGAAAGGAACGGTTAAATTTACGAAAGATTATGGTTACCCATTCGCTACTATGGCATTGATCCTCCCCCTCAACGGCAAGCGACCTGTTGCCGGAAACAATTGTTTTTTCGCTCCCAATGCGACGATCGTAGGCGACGTGGTGATGGGTGACCGCTGCAGCGTCTGGTTTAACGCGGTGATCCGAGGCGACGTCCATTTCATACGGATCGGCGACCGGGTCAATATCCAGGATGGCGCGATCATCCATTGTACTTATCAAAAAGCGGCGACAACCATCGGGAACGACGTAAACATCGGGCACAGCGCGATCGTTCATGGTTGTACGTTAAAGAACAACGTTCTGATCGGCATGGGCGCGATCGTGATGGATCATGCGGTGGTGGAACCGTTCAGCATTGTGGCGGCAGGTTCCGTGGTTACGGAAAACACCGTGGTGGAATCCGGCTTCATCTACGCGGGGTCTCCGGCCAAGAAACTAAAGCCGATCAGTGAAGAACAACGCAAGCTGCTGGAAGAATTATCGGGCCGGTATGTGATGTACGTGGGCTGGTATGGGGAAGCGCAGGAAGGATAGGGGTTTCGGGTTTCGGGTTTCGAGTTTTCCTGCTCTCGCTAAGGCTTCGGCAGGCAGGCGGGTTCCGGGTTTCCCGCCTACACCAATCTTCGGCAGGTAAAATTCACTATTCACCGTTTACTGTTCACTATTTACTGTTCACTATTCACTCTTCACTAACTCCCATCCGAACCCTTACCTTCGCACCACCTATGGCTAAGAAACGTACCAGTGGCCTGGCGAACCGTCCGATCGGGATATTTGATTCCGGCATTGGCGGATTGACCGTAGCCAATGCGATCCAAAAAGTGCTACCGAACGAATCCCTGGTGTATTTCGGGGACACGGCGCACTTGCCGTATGGCGACAAGTCGCCCGATTCGATCAAATACTACGCGATCCGGATCAGTCAGTTTCTTTTGAAGCAGCAGTGCAAGATGATCGTCATAGCCTGCAACACGGCCAGCGCGATGGCTTACGAGACGGTGAAGGATTTCGTGGGCGATGCCGTTCCCGTGATCGACGTGATCAATCCGGTGGTGGAACATGTAACGGGAATTGCCGGCTCGAAGAAGATCGGTGTGATCGGAACGAAGGGAACGATCAAAAGCGACATCTACGCGAAGAAGATCCACGCAAAGAACAAGAAACTCGAAGTCGCTTCACTGGCCACTCCCCTGCTCGCTCCGATGATCGAAGAGGGTTTTTTCAATAACAAGATCTCCCGCACGGTGATCGGTTCCTATCTCGATAGCCGAAAGCTTTCGAAGATCGACTCCCTCATCCTGGCCTGCACGCACTATCCGCTGATCCGGCCGGAGGTGGAAGACTACTACAAAGGCAAGGTGCTCATTGTCGATTCCGCGGGGGTCGTTGCCGATCGCGTCAAATCCGTGCTTGCTGAAAACGAACTACTGGCACCCAAGCGAAAACCCGTCCACCATTTTTACGTTTCCGATTTCACGAAATCGTTCGAAGAAAGCACGCGCAATTTCTTCAGGAGCAAGATCCATCTGGAGAAGAAGGATATCTGGTTGTAATACTTGCCGGCTTGTAGTGCGTTTGCCTGGAAAACCTTCATCAGTAAAGCGTATCTTTATTACTCTGTGGACCTCCACACGCTCCATATTGAATCCCCTCTTGGCGCAATTCGCCTGTCTGGCAACGGAAATGCGTTGACGGAACTATCGTTTCTCGACGAAGCGCCTACTGGTGTAACGGATACTGAAGACGATATCCTGCAGGAAACCGCCAGACAACTGACTGCTTATTTCAACGGCGAAAGAACATCGTTTTCCATCCCGCTTGAACCGTCAGGGACTCTGTTTCAACAAAAAGTCTGGGAAGAATTGCTGCGTATTCCATGTGGCGCTACCATTTCCTACCGAGAACTTTCCATTCGGCTAGGCGACCCACTCTGTATCCGGGCAGCGGCAGCAGCCAACGGTAAAAACCCGATCGGCATCCTGATACCCTGCCATCGCGTGATCGGGAGCGACGGAAGTCTGACCGGTTATGCCGGAGGATTGTGGCGGAAGGAGAAGCTATTGGAAATTGAAGGCGTGCTTCGTCCTCAGCCGAGGCTTTTTTAAGGCCGACATTCTACCATTATTGCCTTTTTCGAACGATTTGGCGGCATGGAAGATTTATTTTGAAAACCCGTACCGGCGTTTTAAATTTCGTAGTAGTCGCTTTTGTTCATTCCTCATTCTCAAACTATATCCTCCATGAAAAACATCATCATCATTGTATTGTCGGCTATTACGGCAGTGGCGATACTGGAAGCCCTGGGCACCATCGACTGGATTGATAAGGATACAGTCATCATGGTCTTAGACGCACCCAAATCCTGTGACAATGGAAAACGGGAACCGGCCAAGCCTTTGGAAGGCGGCGGCATCTCGATCAAGGAAGACGAATGTTCACAATACATCGCGAAATTCGATACGGCCAAACAGCTTAACAAGCGCAACTGGTTTTATCTAAGCAAGGTCGCCATCGACAGCATTTTTTCGAAAGACGTGGCAGCCAACGGACTATCCATCTTTCCGGTAATTGACGCGACTGACAGTATGAATATCGTCGTAGCGCCCGTCATCAGCGAGCATACGCTGATCAACGCGAGTTACGGCTACGCAAGTTTTCTAACCCAAACGTTTTGTCCGAGCGACTGTGATGTCACAGAACGGATGATGAGTGAATAATCCGCCAACCTATAACCACACAACCACTTCCACCATGAAAACTCCCCACTTCAAGACCGCTTTGGTTTCTTTGCTGGTACTTTTTGCCTTCAACTCCCTTGCCGGAGATCCGGAAGGTGCACGCACGGTCGATAATCCGAAATCGGGTGGCGGCACATCCATTATGCCTGCCGATGCCGCGCGTCTCGCCCAGAGTTATATGGATGCAAAACCGGTTAATCCGCGGCAGGCTTTCTTCTTAAGCAAAGCAGCGCTGGATTCGATTTTCAAACACGACTTAACGGCAACCGGCATC
The DNA here is from genome assembly GCA_016713765.1 of Bacteroidota bacterium. NCBI lineage: Bacteria > Pseudomonadati > Bacteroidota > Bacteroidia > Candidatus Pollutiaquabacterales > Candidatus Pollutiaquabacteraceae > Candidatus Pollutiaquabacter > Candidatus Pollutiaquabacter sp. The sequence goes on along the minus strand of JADJON010000001.1, from coordinate 1,069,490 downwards.
ATGGTAGTGCCCGTGCGGGAAGAAGGCGACTACATGAACCTTGTCGTAAAGGGATACCGCAGTGACAAGATCCTAGTCAATACGCAGTCCGGTAACAGCGTATTCCTCATGCAGACCTATTGCCCGACGGAATGCGACATGATGAATGAGCTCGGCAAAGAATAATCATCAAAGTTCACTGCCGTTCCTCCCCCTTACCGCAGCTTATGCGATCCTGGCTGTTCATTTTACTGCTGACGTTTTCCCGTCTGATCACTCCGCTACCAGCCAAAGCGGAGGAATTACAGGATCTGCTGACCAAACTCAAGCAGTCCCGACAGGACACGGCACAGGTTCAGCTCCTATTGCAGATCGCGAAAGCGTATGCGAACGGAGGGGTACCCGACTCCAACTCGTACTACGCCGAGCGGGCACTTCGCCTGAGCATGTTGCTGAACGACCAGCGCGGAGAAGCGCTGGCCCGGTACCAGTTGGGACGGTCTCAGATCGCCCGGGCCAATTACCTCCGGGCACTCGAGCACTTCTTAGAGGCGCGTAACCTGTTCGAGTCGCTGCAGGACACGTTGGGGCAGGCCAATTGCCGGATGCAACTGGGGGTGATCGCATACACGGAAAAGAACTATTCCGACGCACTGACATCCTTTACGCAGGCGCTACCGCTTTATCTTTCCATCAACGAATTGCGGCTTGCCTCAACGGTTCGTTATTTATCCGGTTTATGTCGAACAGAACTCGGGCGTTACGCGGAAGCCGAAACGGATCTGATGCTTGCCCTGGAAGACAAGCGCAAACTCGGTGACGAAAAAGGATACCAGGAATGCGTGACGGGCCTTGCCGACCTCTTCCTCCGGCAGGATCAGATCGAACGTTCGCGGAACATGTACCGGTCCGCCTTGGCATATTTCAAGAACTCTTCCAATCTCAATGGGGAAGCGGTCACCCTGATCGGAATCGGCCGTTCCTTTCTCAAAGAAAACCATGCGGACAGCGCCAAGGTTTACCTGGAATCCGCGCTCCAGATCAGTTCCTCCAACCGCTATCCTGCCGGCATCATGAATGCATCCCACGCCCTGGCGGAAGCGTATGAACGGACCGGAAATTCCGCCAAAGCGTTGACGATGCAGCAACAATATTACACGCTGCGCGACTCCCTCTTCAATCTTGAAAGTACACGCCAGCTCGCGGAGTTGCAATACCAACTCGACCTGACCCGAAAGCAATCCGAGATCGACCTTCTGAGCAAGGAACGGCAGATCGACCGGTTCCTGCGCATCATGCTGATCACGGGTTCGGCCTTGTTTCTCATCCTGAGTCTTCTGCTGCTCCAACGATTCCGCTACAAGCAGCAGGCCAACCGTAAACTCGAAAAAGCGAACCAGGACCTCAACCATGCGCTGGACGAACTGCGGAACACCCAGGAACAACTCGTTCAATCGGAGAAGATGGCTTCGCTGGGTCAGCTGACCGCCGGTATCGCGCACGAGATCCGGAACCCGCTCAACTTCATCACCAACTTCGCCGCGGTTTCCCGGGAGCTGGCCGACGAGTTGAATGACACCGGCACCGCTACCGAACGCCACGAACTGTCCGCCGACCTGAAGCGCAATCTGGAAAAGATCGAAGAGCACGGCCTTCGTGCCAATTCGATCGTACGGAGCATGATGTTGCACGCGCGGCAGGGAAAGGGGGAGCGACAGACCGTCAACCTCCGTGATCTCACGGAAGAAAACGTACACCTGGCTTTTCACGGCATGCGCGCCTCGCATCCCGACTTCGACGTAACGCTCGAGAAGCACCTTTCCATCCAGCTTCCGGCGCTGGAACTCGTACAACAGGACATCAGCAGGGTTTTACTGAACCTCCTGAACAACGCCTTTTACGCAGTCCGGGAACGTTCGAAAAAGAAAGAACCCGGGTTTCGTCCTACCGTTCGTATTCGCCTCGATAGTGAGCAAGGCCAGGCCGTGATTCGCATTGAAGACAACGGCATCGGTATCGCCTCCGAAAAGCTTGATAAAATTTTTGAGCCATTCTATACGACCAAACCTCCGGGTGAAGGCACCGGACTGGGGTTAAGCATCAGTCACGATATCGTAAAAGGCCACGGCGGCTCCATGCGCGCCAACAGCGTTGGCGGCTGGACGGTCTTTGAGGTGCGTTTGCCTATTTGAAGAAGGGGCGAGGGGCGAGGGACGAGGGACGAGGGACGAGGGCAAACGTGTTCCGGGTTTCCTGCCTACGCTAAAGCTACGGCAGGCAAGCGGGTTCCGCGTTTCCGGTTCTCCCTCCAAAGGGCTAATACTGCTTACTGTGCACTGTTCACCAAAAAACTATTCGCTGTTCGCTATTCGCTACTGTTCACTGTTTACTGTTCACTGTTTACTGTTCACTGTTTACTGTTCACTCCTGCCTTCGCTAAAGCTCCGGCAGGCAGGATTCGCTATTCGCTACCCTTCTCTGCATACTGCTCACCGCCTACTGCTTACTGCCTACTGCCAACCGCCCCTCCCCTCACCTCCTCCCCTTCGTTTCCAACTTCTGCATGCCGGAAACCGTGAGGCTGCAGAAGCCGAATTCCTGATCGACCTTTCCGCGTAAGAGGTAGAGTCCGCGGCCCCGGAAGGGGAACTGTTCGGTGACGCGGGGGAAGTGCGTTGTGTCGAAGAAGCGTCCTTCGCGATCGAGGAAGGTTCCGAACTGCATCATCTCGCGTTTGACCGTGGTGGTCTGCTTGGTGGTCACCAGGTAACCGACGATGGCGATCTCCCGACCGACATTTTGTTCGAAGTCGCAGGCACTTGCCGGCGAAGGCAAGGGATCACGCAAGAGCGAAAACGGATCGCAGAGTGGAAAGCCGAGGAGTTCGATCTCGTCGAGTGCATCGTCGACCGGGTCGTGGTAGAGGTCCGGCAAGGTGAAGGTCTCCGGTTCGACCCCGAACAGTTCCGGCACGACGCGGGTACGTTTTTCCGCGCCGAGCAGGATGGGAATATCCCACAGCAGCTCCTTCTTCCCCTTGCCGGAAAAGCGGAACGCGCCGATACGGATCAGGATACGCAAGTGCTCGACCGCAATGGGGACACGGTGTACGAAATCGTCGAGGCTCAGGAAGGGACCGTTGGCGGCGCGCTCGGCGAGTAACGCGTCCGCCGCCGATTGTTCCAGGCCGGAGAGGTGGATGAAGCCGAGGTGGATGTCGTCGCCCGAAATGTTCGTGAGGTAGTCACTCCGATTGACACAGGGCGCGTGGACGTTCGCACCCGACCTGCGCGCTTCGTGGACATAGAACTCGGTCCGGTAAAACCCGCCGAAGTTGTTGATCACCCCGACCATGAATTCCTTCGGGTAGTAGGCCTTTAGGAACAGGCTCTGGAAACTCTCGACCGCATAGGAAGCCGAATGGCCTTTGGAAAACGAGTAGCCGGCGAAACTTTCGATCTGCCGCCATACTTCGGTGGTGATGCTTTCCGGATAGCCGCGTTCGGCGCAACTGGCGAAGAACTTATCGCGGATCTTGGCGAACTCGTCGCGCGAGCGGAACTTCCCCGACATGCCGCGACGGAGCACGTCGGCTTCGGAGAGTGAGAGGCCGGCGAAGTGATGCGCGACCTTGATGACATCCTCCTGGTACACCATGATGCCGTAGGTCTCCTCCATCAGCTCCCGCATGAGCGGGTGGATGTATTGCCGGCGGGCAGGATCGTGGGTCCGGAGGATGTACTCGCGCATCATGCCCGAGCGGGCGACACCCGGGCGGATGATCGAGCTCGCGGCGACCAGTTGGATGTAGGTATCGACCCGCAGTTTCTTCAGCAGCATGCGCATGGCGGGCGACTCGACGTAGAAGCAGCCCATGCAGCGGCCCTCGCGGATGAGTGCGCGCACCCGTTCGTCGCGCTTGAAGCGGGCGATATCGTGGATGTCGACCGTCTCACCGCGGTTTTTCTTCACCAGCTCGACCGCGTCGCGGATGTGACCGAGTCCGCGCTGGCTGAGGATGTCGTATTTGTACAGCCCGACATCCTCGGCTTCGAGCATGCTGAACTGCGTGACCGGAAAACCCTTCGGCGGTCGCACGGTGGCGGTATACCAGGTGACCGGCTTTTCGGAGATCAGCACGCCGCCGGCGTGGATGCTGAGGTGGCGGGGAAAGTCGGTGATGCGCTGCGCGATCTTCCAGATGCGGCGCGTGATGTGGTCGGGTGTATCGGGATGACGGCGCGTTTCGGAGAGCGCGTCGATCTCTTCTTTCGGCAGGCCGAAGACCTTTCCGACCTCGCGGATGATGGCGTTGTACTGGAAGGTGGAATAGGTCGCGAGCAGGGCGACGTGTTCCTCGCCGTGCCGGCGGAAAATGTACGCCAGTACCTCGTCGCGTTCTTTCCAGGAAAAGTCGAGGTCGAAGTCGGGCGGATTGGTGCGGTAAGGATTGATGAAGCGTTCGAAGTAGAGGTCGAGGTCGATCGGATCGACGTCGGTGATGCGCAGGCAGTAAGCGACGATGCTGTTGGCGCCGCTGCCGCGTCCCACGTAGAAGTAGCCGCGGTGCCGGGCGTAGCGCACGATATCCCAGTTGATCAGGAAGTAGGGCGCGAAGCCGAGTTCGTCGATCATGCGCAGCTCCTTCTCTACCCGCTCGCGCACCGTCGCACCGGCCTCGCCGTAGCGCTCCCGCATGCCGGCGAAGGTTTCGCGTCGCAAGAGTTCGCGATCGAGCGCCTTGCTGCCGGTGAAGCTGAGCTTGTTCTTGCTCTCGTGATAGTCGAAGGCGATGCCGCAGCCTTCGAGCAACCGTTCGGCATTGTCGATCAGCGACAAACTATCAGTGCATTGCTCCCGCAGTGCGTCGGGCGACAGCATCACTTCGCCGGGATCGGCGAGGTCTTCCGGAGGCAGTTTGGTCAGGAGCGTATTCCGGTCAACGGCGCGCAGTACGCGATGGATGTCGTGTTCGCCGGGCGAGCGGAAGCTTACGGGCCACCAGAGCACGAGGCGCGCAGGATCGATGCGCAAACCGCCCCAGGAAGGCAGGCGGCGCAAGCCGAACCAAACGCGTTCGCGCAGGGCGGGCTGCATGGGGCGCAGGCGTTCGTCGATCCAGTCGGACAAAGCCTTTGCTCCCGGCAGCGCGGGCGGCACAAGTATCCAGGATACGTTGGGCAACAGCGGCGGCTGATCGGGCACATCGGCTTCGGCGTTGGTACCGCCGCGCAGGCAGTGCGTGAGGAACTCGTTGAGTTCGTGAAAGCCCACGTTGTTGCGCGCGATGCCGACATAACAAAGCCGGTGATCGCGCCGGAACTCGATCCCGACCACCGGCTCTACGCCGTACTGCGGAGCGAGTCGGATAAAGTCGAGCACACCCGAGGTGTTGTTGATGTCGGTCAGCGCCAGCTTCCGCACCCCGCAACGCTGCGCCTCCGCAAGCAGCTCTTCGACCGAGAGCGTGCCGTGGAGGAAGCTGAAGTAGGTGTGGGTGTTGAGGTACATGTAAGGAGGGACGTGGGGCGAGGGACGTGGGGCGAGGGACGAGGGACGTGGGGCGAGGGACGTGGGGCGAGGGACGTGGGGCGAGATTAGTGATTGGGGATTGGGGGATGCGTCGGGGCCCGAAACCTAATCTCCCTAAATCACTGTTTACTGTTTACTGTTCACTGTTTACTATTCACTATTTGCTACCGGATCGCTAAACAATCATTTTGTATGATTGTATAGTAATCTTTCACGAATGAAAATGCAAGGGCGAGACGAGAGAAAAAACCGGGACATTGTGATTTTCAGAGCATAAAAAACGCGCGCCTGGTTGGCAGGCAACCAATGGCAGAGAAAAAAACGCGGGGCGGCATACCACTGTTCACTCACAGTGTTTCTCCCACTTCGCACTTTTATTTTAGTGCGTAGTGTGAGAAACAGTGCGAGTGAGCAGATTTAGAAACAGTGTGAGAAACAGTGCGAGTGAGCAGTGGGAACACCACACACTTGCACTGACACCCGAACTTCGCACTTTTTAGTTAGTGCGAAGTGTGAGAAAGAGCTTGAGCAGGTTTAGAAACAGTGTGAGAAACAGTGCGAGTGAGCAGTGTGTTGAAACCTTACTGCCGGATGAACGCACGCTGCTGCGTACCCAACTCGTCTTGAAGGCGAACATAATAAAGGCCGGCGTGGAGATCCGCTACATCCAACGTAAGGTTATCGATCGAATTCGCGGATAGCGAACGCAACTCGCGGCCGAGCTCATCGAGCAGGGTGATGTGAACGGGGCGCGACATTGTTCCACTCGCAACTTGCAGTGTAATACGATCGCGTGCAGGATTCGGGAAGAGTGAAAACTCCGGCTGGCGATTGGCGAAAGCGGTCCCCGTCGTGATGTCGTTGATGCTGGTGATGCGGGCGGTATAAACACCGTTGCCGTGCGTAGCGACCGCCACCAGGCCGTCCGACTCGCGGCAGTCGAGCATATCCACTACCGCAGTGCCGATGGTCGTGCTGCCCTGCCGGACCCAGACGGTGCTGTTCGTGATGAGCGTATCTGCGGCAAAAAGGCCTACCGACGTACCGACGAGGTATACGGTTCCGTCGGAGACGGGAAGAATACTTGCCCAACGGCAGGAAGGTCCGTTGCCGGTTCCGCCGGTGTTCTGCTCGAGGTTGCCGCCGACCTTTCGCCAGTTGGCGCCGGCATCGGACGAATGAAAGAGGCTATAGACGCCATAGTTGGAAAACACCACCAGCAACTCATCGGCATTCTGCGGATTCACGGCGATACAAGACGTATAGCCGCTTGCGGGAAAGAGCGAGTACGTGATGTCGATGCGCTGCGGTACGCCCGTATTGGCGCTGTCGAGGCGATAGATATGCCGCTTGTTGGTGCCATAGTACAGACGATGTGCAGGTTGCCGGGAGATCGCGAGCGCGGTGATCTCCTCCCCTGCCGTCGGTAAGGTGTCGGGCAGTCGCACCCAGTTGGTGGCGATGGAATCCCACTGGTTAGAAAGCGGAATACCGGAGAGGTCGTCGTTCCGCCAGATGTACTGACCGGCGCAGAGGTACATCACATCCTGGTTGTTCGGGTCCAGCACGAAGGGATTGATGAACTGATAGTTTTCCGCACCGATCGGATCGATGCGCCGATAAGCGGTGACTTGCCCGGACGGATCCACCGTGGTCTTGGCGATCTTGCCCTGCTGCTTGGAGAAATAATAATACGATCCGCCGTCGGTGATCTGGCAATAGGATCCGTCGCCGTCGAAGGAATGGAACCAGTCGGCCGTGGAGTTCGTGTCGTTGGAATAATAAGTCCCGTTATCCTGCAGTCCGCCGATGATCACATCGCTGTTGCCGCCATGGTCCAAGGTGACCGTATAGAACTGGCTGGTGATGTAGCCGAGGTTCTTCTCCTCCCAAACGACATTCGAAGCCGTGTTGTCCAGTGTTTTGGAAACACCTCCGTCACAACCCGCATACATGATGTCGGGGTTGGAAGGCAGGAAGACCAGCGCATGTTGGTCGGGATGATGGCCCGGGTATTCATCGACGAACGGAAGCGCGGCGCCAAGTGCATAGCCGCCTATCACGGTCGTCTGCGTGCTATCGGCAAAGGCATTGTCTGAGCGGAAGAAGTTCGTACCGCCGATGAAGACAACGTTCGAATTGCCCGGCTTTACCTTCACAACGAGGTCATAGCCACCTTGTGTGTTCAAGCCGTTGAAGACACCGATGTTGCCGGGGAGGTTCGGGGAGAGATCGGTCCAGGTTCCGCCCGTTCCTGTACCATTGCCGGAGAGGTATTCGTACTTCCACAGGCTGTTCCAGAGCGTGTCGCCCTGAAAGTCGGTGCTCATGCGGCCGTAGCCGGGAGTGGGGCCGAAGAAGTAGACGATGTTCTCGTTGTTCGGATCGATGCCGATCACCAGGCGGTCGTAGTTGGGCGGGAAGTTGGATGGCAGGATGTTGACGAAGCCCGTACCGCCGGGAGCGCGCCAGATACCTTTCTGCGGACCGTCGCTGCTGAGTGTTGCATAGACGACACTGGTGGGTGAAACGGCCACATCGGTGAAGTAGCTGTAAGTGGATTGTACGCCGGCATTGCCACGCACGAGCGACCAACTCGTGCCACCGTTGACACTCTTATAAATAGCATCGAAGCAGGCGCCATAAACAACGTCCTGGATGAGGTTCCCGGGATCGGTGACCACGTTCCAGGTAACGTCCCATACGTTGTCGAAAACATGCGGAGTACCGGAGACCGTGCTGGACAACGAAGCCCATGTGAGGCCACCGTCGCCGGATTTGTACATGCCGTTGCCAAGATAGAAGGCCGAGCCACCGCTGGCCGAGGTTCCGTAGGCTTCGCCGGAGAGGTAGTACCAGGTTTGTTCGCGGCCCGGCCGGGTATCCTGCGCGATAGCGTTCACGCCGGGATGTCCCATGCCGTCGCTGACACGCGACCAGGAATTTCCGCCGTCGGTGCTGCGCCACATCCCACCGCTGACGCCGCCGGCGAGCAGGACATTCTCGTTGGTGACATCGATAGCCAGCGCGCGGGTTCGTCCGCCCACATTCCAGGGGCCGCGGAAGTTCCAGTCGCCGTTGATACCGGCACGTCGCGCCTGAGCGGAGCGATCGTCGGGCAGGGTGGCGGCGAAGGCCAGTTCCTTTTCGCGGATCATGGGCGGGATCGCACCGATGGCAGGATCCATCAGGCGTTCTTTTTCCCACAGCACACGTTCACGGGCTTCCTGTGCAGCTTCGCCGGATGCGCGCGAAATTTTACCGGTAGTCATGATCTCACGTCGGCACGCAGAAATCGAAAAAGCAGTCAGGAGTGTAAGAAACAGGAGTTGTCGGCGCATGGGTGCGGGGATTTGATGAAAGAACGAAAAAAAGGAGGAGAAAAGAAAGGGGAGATAAAAACTGGAAAGTGGTAACTGGTAACTGGTAACTAGAAACTGGTAACTAGAAATTGGTAACTAGAAATTGGTAATTAGTAATTGGTGATTGGTGATAAGGGAAGATCTATTTCCTAGCTTCAAATTACCGGTTAGCAGTTTCCAGTTCCCTGCATACTGCCAACTGCATACTGCCACCTGTATACTGCCACCTGTATACTGCCACCTGCCATCTGCCTACTGGATAACCGAACGAAGCCAGCGGCGCGGTAAGCTAGCCCCGGTTGAACTCGGCAGGCTTTACAGTCGACCAGGTACGCCTGCTGAACTGACGAGTGAAGACGGGACGGGTGGTGAGGCGGAGGGATGCAGGAGGGCTCCTGAAGGACAATCCTATTGGGGGACTGGGAAAGGATGATGCGGTTGGCAGTATACGGTCAGCAGTATGCGGCTGATTCCTACTAACCATTTACTCCTTTACAACTCTTGTAAACACCGGGCCGGCGATGGTGTGCAGGCCGATGAGGTAGCAGCCGGGCGCGAGTCCGGCGAGGGAGAGTTGCAGGCGGTGACCGAGTTGTTGTGTCGGTAGTTGACCCAGAGCTCTTCCGGCAAGGTCATAGACAAAGACCGGGGTGTCGGTGATGCTTTCGGTTGTCAGCCAAACCAGGTCGGAAGCCGGGTTCGGGAAAACGAGCAGGCTTTTACGATTCGTTTCATCGATCGTGCTGAAGACTGGGTCGTTCGCGTAGATCGGAATCGAGAATGACGTACTGCCGGGCACGTCGGTGTTGAAGGTCAGGAAACCGTTGACCGCCGACATGGTGGAAGGCGTGCAGGCGATCTGCAGGGCGAGCGCGTCGCCCGGACCGATGGTGGTATCAGCGCCGCTGCCTGCGAAAGACAGGACGGGAGCGGGCGTCAAGCTGAAGTTGGAAAAATTAACCGCCGTATTGCCGTTGTTGACCACCACGAAGGTGTAAACCGTCGTAGCAGCGGGGAGCACCGAACCGTAGATGATCGTATCCTGCATCGGGTCGAGCGAACGTACTACGGGAGCGGTGGAAAGCGTGCTGATCGAGGTGATCCGGTCGATGAACTGAGGATAGTCGATGAACGGATTGCGGTTGCGCTGCAGGGAGAAGATCGCTTCGTTGCGTGCGCGGTCGATCGCATCGGGCGGAAAGGCCGCGTGCCAGTTGCGCAGGACATTCTCCTGGCTGGTGAGGAAGCCGTTGTAATTCTGGTAACGCAGCGTGAAGCAGAACATCGCGCGTGCGGCGCGTCCCTTGTGCGCGTCGCGGGGTTCGAAGCGAAAGCCATCGGACGTGGAACCGCCATCGGACCAGGTGGGTGAGGTTACTTCCGCGAAGGGATTGTTACCACGCTGATTGTTGGACAGGTCGTCGCAGGGAAACAGGTGATGCAGATCCGATTTCATCGGCTCGGCGCTGCTGAAATAAGTCTGCGGGAACGTATGTTCGGTATTGAAACCGAAGTTCGTCTGCGCATCGGTACGGTCGGTGTAGCCAACGGCGAGTTGTCCGGTATAAGCGCTCTCGAGTGTATTCTGCGTCGCGCCTTGTCCGTTGCGGCGTTGGTTGTCGATCAGCATGAACATCGAATCCCGGGCGATGTTGTAACCCAGGGAGATCGAACCGTTCGTGGTGGTCGACTTGATGGCCGTCTTGAGCGCTTCTTCCGATTTGTTCTCGGTGGAATCGTAGTAGGCATTGGAGTAGCGGCCCTGTCCGACCAGGTCAACGTGGGGGAAACCACGTAATCCGTCGTTCTCGATCACCAGCTCTGAGTTGTGGTAGATGTTGTGCTTCGGGGAAAACTTCACCCAGATGGTATTGGAGGCACCGGGGGCAAGTGTGAACCAACGGTAAGGTGTGGAAAACGCCGGCGCTCCGTAGGTGGTATAGAACCGGATATCGGTGACGATGACGGAACGCGTCAGTGTATTGGTCACGCTGAGCGGCAGGCTGTCGGGTTGGGTATCGAGTACGGTGCCGAAGTCAAGTTGCGGGGTGGAAACGGTAAGTTCCTGTGCGGAAGCGGAAAGCGATCCGAAGAGCAGGGCCAAGAATACTACTGCCCGAACGGGCTGAAGGGCGATTTTTTGCATGGTAGAGGAATACTGCCGGGGCAGCGGGAGGGTAAAGGTAGGGAATCCGGCTCTTTCCGCCATTCCGGAGAGTTGATCGGCCATCGTGGCATTTCGTAAATTCGTACTCCCAATCAACGACATGAAAAAGCTTCTGCTTTCCCTTTCGATCGCGGCCTTCGGGCTAACCGCTTCGGCGCAGATTAACATGAATATCGGCGACAAAGTCAAACGTAAAGTCGAAGACCGGGTCAACCGCAAGGTGGATCAGGGCATCGACAAGGGGCTTGACAAGACCGAAGAAAGCGCCAAGAAAGAAGTTAAAAAAGACAAGGACGCTAAAACGAATTCCGAGAAGAGCGGGAATGATGCAGCTTCCTCTGGTGGCAACAGCGGGAGCAGTGGATCGGGCAGTACTGCGGCTGCTTCGGGCGGTTTGAAGAGTTACGGAAAATTCGATTTTGTACCGGGCGACAAGATCCTGGTGGTAGAAGAATTCGCGCAGGACGCGATTGGCGACTTCCCGGCACAGTGGAACACCAATTCGACGGGAGAACTGGTGAATGTCGAAGGTCGTGATGGCAAATGGTTGTCGCTCACCAAGGACGGCGTATTCCTGCCGGAGTTCATCACCGCCTTACCGGAGAACTTTACCCTGGAGTTCGACCTGATCTGCAACGACGACTTCAGCTTCTACTCCACTGCCTTCTCCGTCAATCTCTGTCGGCTTGCCGCGCAGAAGGACGCTTTCAACATCTGGAAACAATATGGCCAACAGCAAAACCGTGACGGCGTTCAGGTCAGTTTCCATCCGCAGGATGCCGGTGGCGGTCAGGGCCGCACGAATTACATCGCGTACGACAAAGGCAGCGAGCTGATGAAGAACGAGACCGCCACGATGCAATTCTACGGTAAAGGGAAGCGCGAATCGCATGTTTCGATCTGGCGGCAAAAGACGCGCTTGCGGGTGTATATCAATGAAGAAAAAGTCTGGGACCTGCCGCGCGCGTTTGTGACCGGCACCACCTACAACAGCGTTTGTTTCACCACCGGCGGGTTTCACCAGTCGCAGGACCGTTACCTGATCAGCAACCTCAAACTGGCCGTTGGCGCACCGGATACCCGGAACAAGCTGATCACCGAAGGCCGGTTCTCCACCTCGGGCATCCTCTTCGATTCGGGCAGCGACCGCATCAAGCCTGAGTCGTACGGTGTATTGAAAGACATTGCCACTGTGCTGAAAGAAAACCCGGCGGTGAAGGTGAAGATCATCGGTCATACTGACAGCGACGGAGAAGACGCCGCCAACCTGGACCTCTCCAAACGACGTGCACTTTCCGTCAGCAAGGCGCTTACCAGCGAATTCTCCATCGAGGCTTCTCGGATGACGACCGACGGGAAAGGCGAAAAAGAACCGATCGCCGACAATACCAAAAACGAAGGGAAAGCGATGAACCGGCGGGTGGAGTTTGTGAAGGAGTGAATAGTGAATAGTGAATAGTGAATAGTGAACAGTGAACAGTGAACAGTGAATAGTGAATAGTGAATAGTGAATTTTACCTGCCGAAGCTTTAGTGTTGGCAGGAGCGAATAGAATCTGGTTACTGCAAATAACCTAATTAGTAATTTGTACTAGTTAGTATTTAATCTGACAGATAAGGGTTATCTTTAGGATACGAAACATAACAATAACCCCTAAACTGTCAGACAATGAATACAGAAGCTAAGTTAATCAAAACCAAGTTAGGCTTGTTGAAGTTAGCCGAACAATTGGGTAATGTATCCCAGGCGTGCAAAGTGATGGGCTATTCACGGGATAGTTTCTATCGGATCAAAGAGTTGTACGATACCGGTGGGGAGACGGCTCTGCAGGAGATCAGTCGGAAGAAGCCGATACTGGCCAATCGGATGGATATAGCCTGGGAGAACGCCATCGTACAGATGGCCACCGACTATCCGGCCTACGGTCAGCTTCGTGCATCGAACGAGTTGCGTAAGAAGGGGATTTCTGTTTCACCGGCCGGGGTACGGTATATCTGGATGCGGCATGATCTGGAGACCTTTGCCAAGCGTCTGAGCGCTTTGGAGGCGAAAGTGGCTCAAGACGGACTGATTCTCACCGAAGCGCAACTGGTTGCCATGGAAAAGAAACGGGAACAGCAGGAAGCCATTGGCGAGATTGAAACCGAACACCCCGGTTACCTTGGAGCCCAGGACACGTATTATGTGGGCAATATCAAGGGTGTAGGCCGGATTTACCAGCAAACCTTCATCGACACCTACAGCAAAGTAGCCTTTGCCAAATTGTATGACCGTAAGAACGCCTTGACGGCAGCCGATATGCTCAACGACAAGGTGCTACCATTCTTTGAGGAGCATGGCTTGCCGCTGCTTCGGGTACTCACAGACCGGGGTACAGAGTACAACGGCAAGCGGGAGAGTCATGAGTACAGTCTTTATCTGACACTGGAGGATATCGATCATAGCCGTACCAAGGCCCGGCATCCTCAAACCAACGGCATCTGCGAACGCTTCCATCGGACAATCCAGAACGAGTTTTATGCGGTTGCCTTCCGAAAAAAGGTCTTTGGATCGCTGGAGGAATTACAGAAGGATCTGGATCAGTGGATAGAAGAGTACAACTGTGAAAGGACACACACCGGAAAATACTGCTTTGGTAAAACACCAATGGAGACATTCCTGGACAGCATACCCTTGGCGCAAAGTAAAATGCTCGATAAATTAGCAACCGGTTAAAAGTTATTCCGGGCGACGGATCCTTAAAAATCCGTCAGACCGGAAATAACTTTTAACCAACCCTGTCTGTCAGGTGAAGTTCTAACTATTACAAGTAATTACTAATTACCAGTTACCAGTTACCAGTTACCAATCCCTCCCTACAGCCTCTGCCCATTGAACGGATTGAACCTTCTTCGTTCGACGCCCTGGCCGGCGGCGCGTTGGACGGAGGAGTCGCCGAAGCGGCGGCGCATGCGGTCCATGGCCTGGTAGAGCCGGACCATCTCCTCACTGTCTTCGAACAAGTCGATCTGTTGCGCGCCTCCCACGAGGTGACTGAACCGTAGTCCGATCAGGCGGACGAGCAGGCGGCGGTTGTAGAGCTTTGCAAAGAGTTCCTTGGCGCGGGCGATGAGGGTATGGTCGGAAGACGTGTACGGGATGCGGCACTGCATGGTGTGCGTATCGAAGTTCGAGTAGCGCACCTTGACCGTGACGCAGGCCGTGAGTTTGTTCTCATTCCGCAACTGGAAGGCGAGACGTTCGGCCATACCGACGAGCAGGGCTTCGAGGAAGCGGACGTCGATCGTATCCTGGTCGAAGGTCTCTTCGGTGGAGATGGACTTGCGCTCCGAATACGGTTCCACGGGCGAGTTGTCGATGCCGTTGGCTTTTTTCCAGAGCGTGATGCCGTTTTCTCCGAGCACGCGTTCGAGCAGTCGCGGCGGCATTTCCTGCAGGGTACGCACTTCGCGCACGCCCATGCTGCGCAGCAGTTGGAAAGTCTTCTCCCCTACCATCGGGATCTTGTCGACCGTGAGCGGAGCCAGGAAATGTTTTTCGGTACCGAAATCGATCTTGAGTTGCCCGTTCGGTTTCGCCTCGTTGGTGGCGACTTTGGAGACCGTCTTGTTGAGCGAAAGGCCGAAGGAGATCGGCAGTCCGGTCTCTTTGGTGATCTTCTGCCGCAGTTCGGTCGCCCATTGGTAGCAACCGAAGAAGCGGTCCATGCCGGTGAGGTCGAGGTAGAACTCGTCGATGGACGACTTCTCGTAGAGCGGAACGTTTTCACCGATCATCTCGGTGACCACGTCGGAGTAGTGGGCGTAGCGTTCGTAGTCGCCGCGTACGATCAGCGCATCGGGGCACAGCCGGCGCGCCAGTTTGATCGGCATGGCCGAATGCACGCCGAAGGCACGGGCCTCGTAGCTGCAGGCCGAGACCACCCCACGATCGCTGGTCCCGCCGATGATGACCGGCTTCCCCACCAGCCGCGGATGCTCCAGACGGGATACGGAGACGAAGAAAGCGTCGAGGTCCATGTGGACGATGGTGCGCATGGGGACGAGACCGAGGGACGGGGGGCGAGGGGCGAGGGGCGAGGAGCGAGACCGAGACCGAGGAACGAGGGGCTCGGAGTTACTAGTTTCTAGTTACCAGTTGCTCCTATCTCCAGCCCCGTTATGATCGTATAACAACCAACTTGTTTGATCTTAATATAGTCATTATATTTGTGCCGCAACAGGAAACTCACCGGAACCTGTCCGTAGTTGGAAACAGAGAGAACCTGATTGTTATGACGAACAATACCGGAAGCAGAAGCTGCCGGCAGCGTTCTTTGCGGAAGGGGTTCCGGTGGGGCATTCCTACTTCTTGTAGGGATTGGCGAAGTGCAGTGGATAGTGAATAGTAAACAGTGAACAGTGAATAGTGAATAGTGAATAGCGAATAGCGAATAGCGAATAGCGAATAGCGAATAGTAATTACGGGGAATAAATTTCGGAGTTCCCGGCTCCGAACGCACCCCCTAATCACCAATAACTTGTAATAGTTAGAACTTCACCTGACAGACAGGGTTGGTTAAAAGTTATTTCCGGT
Source organism: Bacteroidota bacterium (assembly GCA_016713765.1). NCBI lineage: Bacteria > Pseudomonadati > Bacteroidota > Bacteroidia > Candidatus Pollutiaquabacterales > Candidatus Pollutiaquabacteraceae > Candidatus Pollutiaquabacter > Candidatus Pollutiaquabacter sp. The sequence goes on along the minus strand of JADJON010000001.1, from coordinate 1,053,875 downwards.
CTGACGGATTTTTAAGGATCCGTCGCCCGGAATAACTTTTAACCGGTTGCTAATTTATCGAGCATTTTACTTTGCGCCAAGGGTATGCTGTCCAGGAATGTCTCCATTGGTGTTTTACCAAAGCAGTATTTTCCGGTGTGTGTCCTTTCACAGTTGTACTCTTCTATCCACTGATCCAGATCCTTCTGTAATTCCTCCAGCGATCCAAAGACCTTTTTCGGAAGGCAACCGCATAAAACTCGTTCTGGATTGTCCGATGGAAGCGTTCGCAGATGCCGTTGGTTTGAGGATGCCGGGCCTTGGTACGGCTATGATCGATATCCTCCAGTGTCAGATAAAGACTGTACTCATGACTCTCCCGCTTGCCGTTGTACTCTGTACCCCGGTCTGTGAGTACCCGAAGCAGCGGCAAGCCATGCTCCTCAAAGAATGGTAGCACCTTGTCGTTGAGCATATCGGCTGCCGTCAAGGCGTTCTTACGGTCATACAATTTGGCAAAGGCTACTTTGCTGTAGGTGTCGATGAAGGTTTGCTGGTAAATCCGGCCTACACCCTTGATATTGCCCACATAATACGTGTCCTGGGCTCCAAGGTAACCGGGGTGTTCGGTTTCAATCTCGCCAATGGCTTCCTGCTGTTCCCGTTTCTTTTCCATGGCAACCAGTTGCGCTTCGGTGAGAATCAGTCCGTCTTGAGCCACTTTCGCCTCCAAAGCGCTCAGACGCTTGGCAAAGGTCTCCAGATCATGCCGCATCCAGATATACCGTACCCCGGCCGGTGAAACAGAAATCCCCTTCTTACGCAACTCGTTCGATGCACGAAGCTGACCGTAGGCCGGATAGTCGGTGGCCATCTGTACGATGGCGTTCTCCCCAGGCTATATCCATCCGATTGGCCAGTATCGGCTTCTTCCGACTGATCTCCTGCAGAGCCGTCTCCCCACCGGTATCGTACAACTCTTTGATCCGATAGAAACTATCCCGTGAATAGCCCATCACTTTGCACGCCTGGGATACATTACCCAATTGTTCGGCTAACTTCAACAAGCCTAACTTGGTTTTGATTAACTTAGCTTCTGTATTCATTGTCTGACAGTTTAGGGGTTATTGTTATGTTTCGTATCCTAAAGATAACCCTTATCTGTCAGATTAAATACTAACTAGTACAAATAACTAATAACGAATAACGAATATCCAATCACTAATAACCGGTCATAAGCCCACCTTACAACCCGAAACGCGAAACCCGCCTGCCTGCCGAAGCTTTAACGTAGGTAGGGAACCCGAAACCCCAAACCCCGGCCCCATGTACTTCAACACCAACATCAAGATCCTCCGTCAGCGGAAGAACCGGACGCAGGACATCGTCGCGAACGAACTGGGCGTAACGCGCTCGACTTTGAACAGCTACGAGAACGGGAGCATCAAGAACCCGACGCTCGACATGCTCATCGGGTTCTCGAAGTACTTCAAGTTGTCGATCGACACGCTGGTGAAAGTGGACCTGAGCAAACTGTCCGACTTCCAGCTCTCCGAACTCGAGAAAGGCAACGACGTGTACGTCTCCGGCTCGCGCCTGCGCGTACTGGCGACCACGGTCGACAGCCAGAACCGGGAGAACATCGAAGTCGTTCCGATCAAGGCGAAGGCCGGTTATCAAAGCGGCTATGCCGATCCGGAGTTCATCAAGAAGCTGCCGACCTTCCAGTTGCCCATCCTGCTGAACGACCGCAAGTACCGGATGTTCCAGCTCAGCGGCGACTCCATGCTGCCCATTCCCGACAAAGCCTGGGTGATCGGCGAATACGTGGAGAACTGGTTCGACATCAAGGACGGACAGGGTTACATCGTGCTCACGCAGGACGACGGCATCGTGTTCAAGATCGCTTACAACCAGTTGAAGAAGAAAAAGAACCTGCTGCTGAAATCACTCAACCCGAACTATCCGCCCTTCGAAGTTCCCGCCAACCAGATCCGGGAAGTATGGCGCTTTTGCAATTACCTCAGCAGCGAACTCCCCGAAACCGAACTCCGCAAAGACGACCTCCGCGAAAAATTCGATCGCCTCGAACAGGAGATCCAGGCGATGCGGACGGCGTTGGAATGAGGGACGAGGGACGAGGGAAGGGAGATCAGAAACTGGAAACTAGTAACTAGTAACTAGTAATTAGTAATTAGAGAAAAGACTAATTTCTAGTTACTAATTACCAATTACCAATTACCAACCCGGAACTCGAAACCAAAAACACACGTCAGTGTCCATGCTTCGTCAGGGTCCGCATCGAGAAGTAGATGCTGAGCAGTGACAGCAGTGCGCCCATCATGAACGGGGCGCCGGGGAAATAGACAGGCGCATCGGGGGCGGAAAAGACGGAGAAGAGATTGGTCATCATCAAGGGTCCGAAGATGGACGTCAGGCTGATGAGGCTGGTGAGGGCTCCCTGTAATTCGCCCTGTTCGTTCGCCGGTACAGCCGACGTGATGATACTCTGTAAAGCCGGCCCGGCGAAACCGCCCATGGCGAAGGGAACCACGAACAAGAACATCATCCACCCTTTCGTAGCGATGGCGAACAGGAAAAAGCCGATCGTATAGAACGTCAGCCCCACGAAGACCGAGCGCTTTTGTCCGAGTTTCGGTATGACGATCCGGATGAGTCCTCCCTGGACAATAGCCACCATCAAGCCGACAAAACCCAGCGAATAACCGACCCATTGTTCGTTCCAGCCGAACTTTTCGATCGTGTAAAAGGTCCAGGTGCTTTGGGTAGCGTGTCCCGACAGATAGAGGAGTACAAACGAAATGACCAGACTCAATACGACAGGATAACGACCCAGGTGACGAAGAGAACCAATCGGGTTGGCACGTTTCCAGTCGAAGGGGCGACGGTGTTCAGGTGTCAATGATTCCGGTAAAACGAAATAGCCGTAAAGCGCATTGAGCAGTGCAAGTCCTGCCGCGACGAAAAATGGCAGGCGCGGACTGTAATGTCCGAGCAAACCGCCAAGCACCGGTCCGATGATGAAACCCACGCCAAAAGCGACACCGATCAGTCCGAAGTTTTGCGCACGCTTTTCGGGGGTGCTGACATCCGCGATGTAAGCTCCCGCAGTGGTATAGCTCGCGCCGGTGATACCCGCGATCAAGCGACCGAGGAACAACCAGCCGATCGTGGGCGCGAATCCCATCAGGATATAGTCAAGGCCGAAACCGAGCAGCGAAGCCAGCAGTACCGGACGGCGCCCGTAGCGATCCGACAGGCCACCGATTACCGGAGAGAAAAGGAACTGCATCGCCGCGTAGGCGAACGTCAGCCAACCGCCCGTACGGGAGGCCTCGCTGATATCCCCGCCGGTGATCTGTTCAATCAGGGCGGGCAAGACCGGAATGATGATCCCGAGCCCGATCACATCGATCAGGAGGGTAATGAAAATGAAGGAAAGCGCTTTACTATTGGAAGGGGAGGTCATTGACAAGGCGAAGGGCGTGCAAAGAAACGGACTTTTCCGGCAACCCCTACCTTTGCAACCCACGCCATGGACCCGCGCAAAATTTCCATACTGGACTTTACCTATTCATTACCCGAAGACCGGATCGCGCAGCATCCGTTGGCAGAGCGGGATGCATCCAGGCTGCTCGTGTATCAGGAAGGTAAAATCACCGATACATCGTTTCAGCACTTACCGGATTTCCTAAGTCCGAATGACCTGCTCGTATTCAACGATACGCGTGTGATCCGCGCCCGCCTGCTCTACCGCAAACCAACCGGAAGCCGGATCGAATTGCTAGTGCTTGATCCAGCGAACGGTATCGATCCGACGCAGGCGTTGCAAGTCACCGGATCCGCCGAATGGCTGTCGTTGATCGGAAACGCAAAACGCTGGAAGCCCGAAGAGCCGCTGGTATGGCAACTCCAATTGGCGGGACGAGCAATACAATTACAGGCGATCAAAGGCGACAAGCAGGATGATGCCTCTATAGTCCGTTTCAATTGGAACAGCCCGGAGACGTTCGGTGAAATTCTGGAGGCGATCGGCCGTATGCCACTACCACCTTACATGGACCGCGACGAGGAGCCCGAAGACGCTGAACGTTATCAGACCGTTTACGCACGGCTCCCCGGTTCAGTTGCCGCGCCGACCGCCGGCTTGCATTTTACGGAGCGAGTCTTTTCCAAACTGCGCGAACAAGGTATCGGAGTCGATTGGCTGACCCTGCATGTCGGAGCCGGAACCTTCAAGCCGGTGAAGTCGCCGACGATGCAGGAACATCCCATGCACCGGGAACGCCTGATCGTTCGTCGTGAAATGATCGAGCGTTTGCTTCACGCGCACGAATCGGGACGCGTGATTGCGGTGGGCACAACCAGTTTACGCACGCTCGAGAGTCTCTATTGGCTCGGGTGTCGCGTCCTCGCTGGAAAGCCGGAAGCAGAAGTTTGCATCGGACAATGGGAACCGTATGAAGCGCAAAATGATGTTCCGGTACAAGATGCGCTTACGGCATTACTTCGCCGGATGGACGAGACGAACCGCACTGCCATCTCCGGCCATACGCAATTATTGATCGCGCCGGGGTATTCCTTCCGGGTGGTGGATGGGCTGGTGACTAATTTTCATCAACCGGAAAGCACCTTGTTGTTGCTCGTTTCAGCATTCATTGGTGAAGATTGGCGCAGGGTGTATGAACATGCTTTGTCTGTCGGGTATCGGTTTCTAAGCTACGGTGACTCCTCCTTGCTGTGGCGCAAGCATTCCGCTCATGAAAACAATTGACACCGGTCAGGTTCGGAAGAACAAGAAAGCAACGCCGAAGCCGGTGGAGCTCTCTACCTTTTCGACATGTTAGCTTACCTGCGACTTTGGCCGCTTCTCCTACCCTCCTTCTTCCTGATATCCTGTACTTCGACCGATAGCGGCATAACACCGGAGGATTATCAGCCTGTGCTCTTGAAGCTCCATGCCATGGAATGCACCCACCTCGCCGCCGCGGGAAAACCGACCCGGTATCCGGATGCCTATTCCTTCCGTTCAGCAGCATTTCAGGAGATCCTTCGGGATCTCAACCGAAACGTTCTGGCTGAGTACGAATCCTATTATCAGCAATTAGCGGATCTGGAGTTCCGGATGAATGAAACGGAAAAGGAAGTATACCGGCATCAGACAGAGGAACTCTATCAGCAAGATTGTCAGCATTGATTCTGGGACCCGACTCCTTTGAAAGCAAGCCGAACGCCCTGAATCTTTCGGCTGCTCCATCGCAGGTTGATCAGGCGATTATCCAGTCTCAGGTTGTCTAATCAATCCTGCGAGTTGAGGAGCTTCTTCACACTTGGCCTCGGAAGTTTTCCAAATATTCATATTATAATATCATTTTGGAATTATATTTCATTTTTCAGTAAATAAACGATTTTTATATAATCAATTGTAGTGATAGCCGTTTTACGTCCATTCATAGCTCAATACCTCTATCTATAGAGCAGTATAACCTCATTCTCGCGGTGAAAAAGCCTAACTTTGCGACCGATTTCGCTGTTAAATGCCTGAAATCCGGAGCATGAATCCTCAAAGTCAACCTGCCGATTACTTTCCCATCCTGCTGCAATTCATCGTTGCCCTAGGTTTCGTGGTTACCACCCTGGTGGCTACGCACTTGCTTGGGCCAAAACGTAAATCGAAGGTCAAGCTCGATCCGTTCGAATGCGGAATCGAGTCGAAGGGGAATGCCCGAATTCCATTCTCGATCAAATACTTCCTGGTTGCCATCCTGTTCGTGTTGTTCGACGTGGAAGTCATTTTCATGTATCCCTGGGCTGTGAACTTCAAGACGCTGGGAGTAACCGGCATCCTGGAAATGTTCCTGTTCATGGGCCTCCTGCTGACCGGATTCTTCTATGTCATGAAGAAAGGCGCATTCAAGTGGGAATGATGACAGCGGAAGCTGAATAAATCGTTCCTGCAAAATCCCAAGTCAATGTCCGACATCCAGACCTCCAACATCAAGATCGCGAAAGCGCCGGAAGGCTTCGAAGGCCCGGGGTTTTTCGCGACCTCCCTTGACAAAGTCGTAGGACTCGCGCGTAAGAATTCCATTTGGCCATTGCCGTTCGCCACGTCCTGTTGTGGGATCGAATTCATGGCCACCATGGCCTCACACTATGATCTCTCGCGTTTCGGTTCCGAGCGACTGAGTTTTACTCCGCGACAGGCCGACCTGCTCATGGTCATGGGTACGATTGCCAAGAAAATGGGGCCTGTGCTGCGCCAGGTGTACGAACAGATGGCGGAACCGCGGTGGGTGCTGAGTGTAGGCGCCTGCGCTTCCAGCGGCGGTATTTTCGACAGCTACTCCGTGCTGCAGGGCATCGACCACATCATTCCGGTTGATGTTTATGTACCGGGATGTCCTCCCCGACCGGAACAAATTCTGGAAGGCGTGATGAACATTCAGAAACTCGTGCACAACGAATCGCTTCGTCGTCGCAATTCTCCCGAATACAAACAACTCCTGGCCAGCTACGGCATCGAATGACCATGGAAAAACCAACGATCGATCAGGTTATCGCAGCCATCCAGGAGAAATTCGGGGAAGCCGTTTTATCGGCGCATCCTGAATACGACTTCCAGGTGCTGACCCTGCGGAAGGATATGGTCCTTGCCATCGTGCGCTTCCTGTACGACGACGAACGCTTCCGTTTCCGATATCTCACATTTGCAACGGGCATCCATCTTCCAAACACGGAAAAGCCGTTCGGCATGGTGTACCAGTTGCACAGTCTGGAAAACAACCTCCGCATCCGGCTCAAAGTCTTCACGACGGATCACGACATTCATTTCGATTCGCTGACGCCGGTATTTCCCGCCGCGAACTGGATGGAACGTGAGACCTTCGACTTCTTCGGATACAAATTCCACGGACATCCGAACCTGAAGCGTATTCTGAACGTGGATGACATGGACTATCACCCCCTTCGAAAAGAATATCCGGTGGAAGACCAGACCCGTTACGACAAGGATGACACGCTCTTCGGTCGCAAGCCATCCCAGTATGACCGCAAACGTTTGATGTCCTGAACCGCACCCGCATGGATTCGATCAAACTTCCGCTGACGGAAGAACCCAAAGAATATTCGACCCTCAACCTGGGTCCTACCCATCCGGCCACGCACGGTATTTTCCAGAACGTCCTGAAAATGGACGGCGAGATCATCATCGACTCCGAGCCTACGATCGGTTATATCCATCGGGCATTCGAGAAACTCGCCGAGCACAAGCCGTTTTATCAGGTCACGCCGCTGACCGACCGTCTCAACTACTGCTCCTCCCCCATCAACAACATGGGGTGGCACATGACGGTGGAGAAACTGATCAAAGCAGAGATCCCGAAACGCGTCGACTACCTGCGTGTCATCATCATGGAACTGGCGCGCATTGCGGATCACCTGGTCTGCAACAGCGTGATCGCCGTGGATACCGGCGCCATGACCGGCTTCCTGTATGTTTTCCAGTGGCGCGAATTCATTTACGAGATCTACGAAGAGATCTGCGGTGCCCGCCTGACGACCAACATCGGTCGCATCGGCGGCCTGGAGCGACCGTTCAATGAAACGGTTTGGCGCAAGATCAAACACCTCCTGAAAGAACTACCTGCCGGACTGAAGGAATTCGAAAGCCTGGTGATGCGCAACCGCATCTTCATGGACCGCACCATCGGCTGCGGCCCGATTACGGCGGAGAAGGCATTATCCTACAGCTTCAGCGGCCCGAACCTTCGCGCTGCCGGCGTCGACTACGACGTCCGCGTGATGAATCCTTATTCTTCTTATCAGGATTTCCAATTCGATATTCCGGTCGGCGTGAACGGCGACACCTATGACCGCTTCATGGTACGCGAGGAAGAAATGTGGCAGAGCCTGTCGATCATCCGCCAGGCAATGGAGAAGTTGGAAAAACTCGATGACCAGACCAGCTTCCATGCCGATGTACCCTCCTTCTATCTCCCTCCGAAGGAGGACGTGTATAACAACATGGAAGCGCTCATCTATCATTTCAAGATCGTGATGGGTGAAACGGACGTTCCCGTCGGGGAAGTTTACCATTGCGTCGAAGGCGGCAACGGCGAACTCGGCTTCTACCTCGTCAGCGACGGTGGCCGCCAGCCCTTCCGCCTGCATTTCCGCCGACCCTGCTTCATCTACTACCAGGCCTATCCCGAAATGATCAAAGGAGGCTTCCTCAGCGACGCCATCCTGACCATGAGTTCGATGAATGTGATTGCGGGGGAGTTGGATGCCTGAGGGGGAGTGAACAGTGAATAGTGAACAGTGAACAGTGAACAGTGAACAGTGAACAGTAAATAGTGAACAGTAAATAGTGAATAGCGAATAGCGAACAGTAAATAGTAAATGGTCATTCGTAATTAGCTTTTGGATAAGTAAAAGCTTGAAAGTGCTTGTAAGGCAAGAGTAGAGAGAAGACTATTCTTTCCTGTGTAAAAGAAATTCAATCCGACCCAATTCACTCTTCGCTATTCACTATTCGCTATTCGCCCCTAATCAGTACAAGTCAGATCGAATTCACCCATGACTCAAATAAAATTCTCCGACGAATCGCTGAAGCTCGTACAGGAGCTGATCGCGCGTTATCCGGAGGGCCGGCAGAAGTCGGCGCTGATTCCGGTATTGCACATTGCCCAAGCCGAATTTGACGGTTGGCTGAGCGCGCCGGTAATGGACTACGTCGCTTCCTTACTCAAGCTGCAGCCGATCGAGGTTTACGAAGTCGCCTCGTTCTATTCCATGTTCAACCTCAAACCGGTTGGCAAGTGCGTGATTGAAGTCTGCCGGACGAGTTCGTGCTGGTTGTTGGGAGCGGAAGACGTGATTCGTCACCTCGAAAAGAAACTGAACATCAAAGTCGGACAGACCACTGCCGACGGCATGTTCACCCTCAAATCGGTGGAATGCCTCGGCTCCTGCGGCACCGCTCCGATGATGCAGGTCGGCGCCGACTATTACGAGAACCTCAACTTGCAGAAAGTCGATCAACTCGTGGACCGTTTCCGGGCCGACAACAAGCGTAAATCCTATACCGACACTCCCGAACCACGTAACGTCTGATCCATGGGAAAGAAACTGCTCCTGCAAAACGACCGGATTCCGGGCATCCAGACTTACGAGGTGTACCGTAAAAACGGCGGTTACGCTTCGGTGGAGAAAGCGATCAAGACGATGACGCCGGAGGCGGTCGTCGAGGAGGTGAAAAAATCCGGCTTGCGCGGCCGCGGCGGTGCGGGCTTCCCGACCGGTATGAAGTGGAGTTTTCTCGCGAAGCCTCCGGGCGTACCGCGTTATCTCGTTTGCAACGCCGACGAATCCGAGCCAGGCACGTTCAAAGACCGCTACCTGATGGAGCGGATTCCCCACCTCCTGGTGGAAGGCATGATCACGTCCAGTTTTGCGCTGGGCGCACACACCTCGTACATCTACATCCGCGGCGAATATTTCTATGTCGCCCGTGTCCTTGAACAAGCCATCCGGGAAGCATACGCCAACGGTTGGCTGGGCAAGAATATCCTCGGCTCCGGCTACGATCTCGACCTGTACGTACAGGTCGGTGCCGGCGCTTACATCTGCGGCGAAGAAACAGCATTATTAGAATCACTCGAAGGCAAGCGTGGCAATCCGCGCATCAAGCCTCCGTTCCCAGCTATCGCGGGTCTGTACGGTTGTCCGACCGTAGTGAACAACGTAGAAACCATTGCCGCGGTCGTACCGATCGTGAACGACGGGGGCGATGCCTATGCGGCTATCGGTATCGGTAAGAGCACCGGTACCAAACTGATCTCCGCCAGCGGCCATATCAACAAACCGGGCGTTTACGAGATCGAACTCGGCGTACCGGTAGAAGAATTCATTTACTCCGAAGCATACTGCGGTGGTATCCGTAACGGTAAAAAGCTGAAGGCGGTAGTCGCCGGCGGCTCTTCCGTTCCGATTCTTCCCGCCGATCTCATCCTGAAAACGGCCAACGGCGAACCTCGCCTGATGTCGTACGAATCCCTCGCGGATGGCGGTTTCGCCACCGGCACCATGCTTGGCTCCGGCGGCTTCATCGTGATGGACGAAGACACCAGCATCGTCAAGAACCTCTGGAACTTCACCCGCTTCTACCACCATGAATCCTGTGGCCAGTGCAGTCCGTGTCGGGAAGGCACCGGCTGGATGGAGAAGATCCTGCACCGTATCCTCGACGGACACGGTGACATGAGCGATATCGAGTTGCTGTGGGATATCCAGAGCAAGATCGAAGGCAAGACCATCTGCCCGCTTGGCGACGCGGCCGCCTGGCCCGTGGCCAGTGCCATCCGACACTTCCGGAAAGAGTTCGAAGAGTACGTACAAAATCCCACACGTATCAAGGATGTGCGGCACTATTACCGTATCAACCAACTGACCGAAGCCTGAGGCTTCCGTTAGTCATGACGAATATCGCCGGTTCGTAACCCACCCGAGCAGGCGCAATGAAACAGAACGAATGGCAAAAGTGACCATCGACGGCCACCTGATCGAAGTACCCGACGGTACCACGATCCTCCAGGCGGCGCGCATGATCGGCGGCGAAATCGTACCACCGGCCATGTGTTATTATTCCAAGCTGAAGACCAGTGGCGGCTATTGCCGGACCTGCATCGTGAAAGTCACGAAAGGTTCCGAAAAGGATCCACGACCGATGCCGAAGCCGGTAGCCTCCTGCCGCACCACGGTGATGGACGGCATGGAAGTCCAGAACATCACGGCACCCGACCTGATGGCCGCCCGCGCCGGTGTAGTGGAGTTCCTGCTCATCAACCATCCGCTGGATTGTCCGATCTGCGACCAGGCCGGAGAATGTCACCTGCAGGATCTCGCGTACGAACACGGCCTGGCCAAGACCCGCTACAAGTTCGCCCGACGCACGTTCGAAAAGATCGACATCGGCAGCAAGATCAAGCTGCACATGACCCGCTGCATCCTTTGTTATCGCTGCGTGAAAGTGGCCGACCAACTGACCGACGGCCGCGTACACGGGGTCATCAACCGCGGCGATGTTGCCGAGATCAGCACCTACATCCAAAATGCTGTCCACAACGATTTTTCCGGCAACATGATCGATGTTTGTCCGGTAGGCGCCCTGACCGACCGCACGTTCCGTTTTGTCAGCCGGGTCTGGAATGTGAATCCGTTCGATGCCCACCGCAACTGCAGCAAGTGTTGCGGCCGCGTGACCCTGTGGATGAAAGGCAGCGAAGTGGCGCGTGTTACGGTGCGCAAAGACCGATACGGCGAAGTGATGGATACCCCTGACGGAAAAGCCGGTTGGATCTGCAACGACTGCCGTTTCGAGAACAAGCAGACATCCGACTGGACGATCGAAGGACCGACGAAACTCGACCGCCATTCGGTGATCTCTCAAAATCATTATACGCTGAAAGAGCCGCAGCACAAACCGTTGCTGAATGCGGTGGACGTAGTCCCCGACAGCCACCGGCTCAACTAAGCTCCATTATCACCTCCGACCCTATCGTCCTATGCTGACGTCCCAATTGATCTTCACCATCATCCTGATCGTAGCGGTCTTCTCGATTTCGCTGGTGATCGCGATGTATTCCACCTATGCCGAACGAAAAGTAGCGGCCTTCATGCAGGACCGTATCGGTCCCAACCGGGCTGGTCCGTTCGGCATCCTGCAACCGCTGGCCGACGGCGTGAAGCTGTTCATGAAGGAAGAGATCATTCCAACCGTATCGAACCGATGGCTGTTCATTCTCGGCCCGGGCGTCGCGATGACGACCGCTTTGATGACCAGCGCCGTTCTTCCCTGGGGTAAGGGTTTGACGATCGGCGGCGAATTCTACGCCATGCAGGTCACGGATGTCAACATCGGGATTCTTTACATGTTCGGAGTGGTTTCCATCGGTGTTTATGGCATCATGATCGGCGGCTGGGCATCGAACAACAAATACTCCCTGATGGGCGCCTTGCGCGCCTCGTCCCAGATGATCTCCTACGAGATCGCGATGGGGCTTGCGATCATCGCCCTCGTCATGATGACCGGCACCCTGAGCGTTCGCGAGATCGCCGAGCAACAGGCCGGCGCTCACTGGAATGTCATCTACCAACCGCTGGGCTTCCTGATCTTCATCGTTTGCGCCTTCGCGGAATGCAACCGTACGCCCTTCGACCTGCCTGAATGCGAAAGCGAACTGGTGGGCGGCTATCACACCGAATACAGCTCGATGAAACTCGGCTTCTACCTCTTCGCCGAATACATCAACATGTTCATCTCCTCCGCGGTGATCTCGACCCTTTACTTCGGTGGTTATAACATGCCGTTCATCGGGCGATTTGTTACCGACCCGAACATCCTGAGCATCCTGGGAACGGTCTTCCTCTTCGCCAAGATCTTCTTCTTCATCTTCTTCTTCATGTGGATCCGGTGGACCATCCCCCGCTTCCGCTACGACCAGTTGATGAACCTGGGTTGGAAGAACCTCATCCCGTTGGCGATTGCCAACATCTTCATTACCGGACTGGTCATGTGGCTGACCGGGAAAGTCTCTTAATTCGACCAATCCGTGAGTCCGAAGAAAGAACTGGTCATTATTGCAGGACCCAATGGCAGCGGAAAAACCACCTTTGCACGAGCTTTTATCCGAGAGAAGGGATACCGCTTCCTGAATGCTGACGAAATAAACAAAGAGCTTCAAATTGAAAATAAAAACAGTAACTCCATTGCTGCCGGCAAGGAATACTTCAAACGACTTGATCTACTCCTCGATAAGAATAAAAACCTCATCATAGAGTCAACCCTTTCAGGCAAATTCATGGGACGCCTGATCAAACGGCTCGAACAAAAGAACTATAACATTACCATTATCTTCGTTTATCTGGACTCTCCTCAATTGTGCATAGCCAGGATTAAAGAACGCGTAAAAAAGGGCGGGCATGCAGTACCAGATTCCGACGTCACCCGACGTTATTTCAGAAGCTGTTCCAACTTCTGGAATCAATATAAAAATAAGGCTGCCCAATGGCTGCTGCTAAATAACTCTGGAGACCAGATCAAACGAATTGCGGAGGGATCCGGAAGATCAATGCTTGTTAACGACGAGGCATTACACGTCCTCTTCCTTAAAAACACACTTTCTAAAAAATGAAAGCAAAGTCTATCAACAATCCAGAATTCTTTCATCGGATGGCTGAATTAGTAGCTATCGCGAATGCAGGCGTCAGAAATGCTCTTGAAGAGAACCGTCGCCGGAGAATTCCAATAGTATTCTCCCTCCTTGGCAAAATTTATTACCGCTTGCCGGACGGCACCATTACCCATAAAAGTCCTTTTAAAGGATAAGCGATGCAATCACTGACCAACCGAAGCAAAGTCGTCGCCAAAAAGGAAATGACCTTTTCGGAAAAGATCTACCTGCCGGCCATCCTCGGCGGGTTGAAGATCACCTTCCGGCACCTCTTCAAAAAAAAGGCGACCATACAATATCCCGACCAGCAGCGCGAGTTCGCCCCGGTTTACCGCGGACAGCACGTGCTGAAGCGCGACGAGAACGGGGCCGAACGTTGCACGGCCTGCGGCCTGTGCGCGGTCGCTTGTCCAGCAGAAGCCATCACCATGGTAGCGGCCGAACGTCAAAAGGGCGAAGAGAAACTTTACCGTGAAGAGAAGTACGCGAAGGTGTATGAGATCAACATGCTGCGCTGCATCTTCTGCGGGCTCTGCGAAGAAGCCTGTCCGAAGGAAGCCATCTTTCTCACCGACCGCATCGTGCCGACCGAATTCAAACGAGGTGAGTTCATCTATGGGAAAGAGAAGCTAGTCGAAGGCGTCAATCAGCGCGTGGATGTTTCTCCCCGTCAAACACCTTCGGTCGCCGCTTTCAAGCAAGACAAATCCCTTCAGCACAACCGCCTTTCCTGACCCCAAGCCCTAAGCGATGACGCTCTCGCTCTTTTACTTCCTCTCCTTCCTCTCCATCCTCAGTGCGCTGATGGTGGTGGTCTCCCGCAACCCGGTACACAGCGTGTTGTACCTGATCATCACCTTTTTCGCCATCGCCGGACATTACATCCTGCTCAACGCCCAGTTTCTGGCCGCGGTGCACGTGATCGTCTATGCCGGCGCCATCATGGTACTCTTCCTGTATGTGATCATGATGCTCAACCTGAACGCCGAAGTGGAGCCGCACAAATCGGCGATCCAGAAAATCGCGGCTACGGTCGCCGGGGGCTTACTGATGATCGTACTGGTCGGCGCGCTGCGCAACGCTGCAGTTCCAGCCCCCACCGGCACGGGTGGTCCGCAGGTCGGATTGATCCACAACCTCGGCCAGTCGTTGTACAAAGACTTCATGCTGCCGTTCGAGATCAGCTCCATCCTGTTCCTCGCCGCCATGGTCGGAGCCGTCATGTTGGGTAAAAAAGAAATCAAATAAGCAGGAAGTCATGGAAAACGTCACCGAAATCCTCCGCCTGGTCCCCTTGAACCATTACATCCTGTTGAGTAGTCTGCTATTCAGCATCGGCGTAATCGGCGTACTCTTTCGCCGTAACGCGATCGTCATTCTCATGTGCGTGGAACTGATGCTCAATGCCGTGAACCTGTTGCTGGCGGCATTCTCCAGCTACCATCTTGATCCGGCCGGTCAGGTCTTCGTCTTCTTCATCATGGCCGTCGCCGCCGCAGAAGTGGCAGTCGGCCTGGCGATCCTGACGATGATTTATCGGAATATCGGGACGGTGGATATTGATGCGTTGAATAAGCTGAAGTGGTGAAATAGTGAACAGTAAACAGTAAACAGTGAATAGTGAATAGTGAATAGCGAATAGCGAATAGCGAATTTTAGCTGCCGAAGCTAAAGCTTCGGCAGGAGCGAATAGTATACGTTGGAATTACAAAAAAACAAAAAGGCTGCCTGAGGCAGCCTTTTGTGTTTTTGGGGTTTCGAAGAAGACCTTCTTTCAATATTAGGCTTACCCCTTCCATCCCGTACCTTTCCAGAAGGCGTTCGATCGAACGCCTTCTGGAAAGGTACGGGATGGAATCTTTGATTGAGGTTTCGATCAAATGCCTTCCGGCAATGAACTGGCAGGATTCATTGATGGAGGGTTCGATTGAACACCTTCTGGTACCGAATGGAAAGGGATCGAAGGGAACGATAGATTATGAAATGTGAATAGCATAGAACATCCAAGATCCGGCTGGCTAACTGAAAATACTTGTAACTGGAAACTTGTAATTAACTGTACTAGTTAGTATTTAATCTGACAGATAAGGGTTATCTTTAGGATACGAAACATAACAATAACCCCTAAACTGTCAAACAATGAATACAGAAGCTAAGTTAATCAAAACCAAGTTAGGCTTGTTGAAGTTAGCCGAACAATTGGGTAATGTATCCCAGGCGTGCAAAGTGATGGGCTATTCACGGGATAGTTTCTATCGGATCAAAGAGTTGTACGATACCGGTGGGGAGACGGCTCTGCAAGAGATCAGTCGGAAGAAGCCGATACTGGCCAATCGGATGGATATAGCCTGGGAGAACGCCATCGTACAGATGGCCACAGACTATCCGGCCTACGGTCAGCTTCGTGCATCGAACGAGTTGCGTAAGAAGGGGATTTCTGTTTCACCGGCCGGGGTACGGTATATCTGGATGCGGCATGATCTGGAGACCTTTGCCAAGCGTCTGAGCGCTTTGGAGGCGAAAGTGGCTCAAGACGGACTGATTCTCACCGAAGCGCAACTGGTTGCCATGGAAAAGAAACGGGAACAGCAGGAAGCCATTGGCGAGATTGAAACCGAACACCCCGGTTACCTTGGAGCCCAGGACACGTATTATGTGGGCAATATCAAGGGTGTAGGCCGGATTTACCAGCAAACCTTCATCGACACCTACAGCAAAGTAGCCTTTGCCAAATTGTATGACCGTAAGAACGCCTTGACGGCAGCCGATATGCTCAACGACAAGGTGCTACCATTCTTTGAGGAGCATGGCTTGCCGCTGCTTCGGGTACTCACAGACCGGGGTACAGAGTACAACGGCAAGCGGGAGAGTCATGAGTACAGTCTTTATCTGACACTGGAGGATATCGATCATAGCCGTACCAAGGCCCGGCATCCTCAAACCAACGGCATCTGCGAACGCTTCCATCGGACAATCCAGAACGAGTTTTATGCGGTTGCCTTCCGAAAAAAGGTCTTTGGATCGCTGGAGGAATTACAGAAGGATCTGGATCAGTGGATAGAAGAGTACAACTGTGAAAGGACACACACCGGAAAATACTGCTTTGGTAAAACACCAATGGAGACATTCCTGGACAGCATACCCTTGGCGCAAAGTAAAATGCTCGATAAATTAGCAACCGGTTAAAAGTTATTCCGGGC
Organism: Bacteroidota bacterium; assembly: GCA_016713765.1. NCBI lineage: Bacteria > Pseudomonadati > Bacteroidota > Bacteroidia > Candidatus Pollutiaquabacterales > Candidatus Pollutiaquabacteraceae > Candidatus Pollutiaquabacter > Candidatus Pollutiaquabacter sp. The sequence continues at coordinate 1,037,440 of JADJON010000001.1, read as the reverse complement.
GACGGATCCTTAAAAATCCGTCAGACCGGAAATAACTTTTAACCAACCCTGTCTGTCAGGTGAAGTTCTAACTATTACAAATTAACAACCAGTAACCTCTCCCAAACGATCCCGGTCCATGAAAAAAGGTTCGACCAGCACCATTCACTGTTCACTATTCACTATTCACTGCTCACTCTAGCCTACACCTTCCCGACATTTCCCGAACCGGTAATCCTGGTTTGCAGGTGTGCGGGCTCGGATACATAGTAAACGTTTCCGGAGCCGGTGATGTCCACCTTTAAGTTGTTGGCGACATCGACCTCAGTATTGCCACTGCCGGTGATGGAGATCGCGCTGGTGAACATTTTCAACTCGCGGGCATTGATGTTGCCCGAGCCGCTGATGCGGATATCGGATTCCGCGACGCTTCCGGAAAGTGACATCGTGCCGGAGCCGGCCAGGGCGGCCTTGAGCGACTTCGCTTCGAACCGGCCTTTGATATCACCCGAGCCCGACAGGCGCAGGTTCAGGAAATCACAACTGAAAGTGCCGGTAGCGGTGATGTTGCCGGAGCCTGTTAGTTCAACCAGGCAGAGCGCGGGCATTGTGATGTAGATGTTCACGCCACTCTTGGAACGAAAATCTCGGGTGAAATCAATCACCAGCTCGTCGTTCTTCACTTCTGTGGTGATCTTGGACAGCAGGTTGTCATCGGCTTCGATGCGGACATCCTGTTTGTCACCCTGCGCAACGATCACGTTAGCGCCGCAGCGCAGGTCGATACCGTTGAAGGCGGGCAAGTTTCGTTGTTCGGATTTCGGATGGCCCGAACCTTCCAGGTTACAGGCGGAGGCATTCAGGCTGATGAAGAATGCCAGGAGGGCGAGGATGGGTTTCATGGGGTGAGGAGTTATGGGGTTGGAGTGAGGGGTGGGTGGGTGGGTAGGTCGTAATTAGAAACTAGTAACTGGTAATTAGTAATTGGTGATTGGTGATTGGTGGTTGGTGGTTGGTGATTGGTCGTTGGTCGTTGATGAAATGACCTGAGGCGTTTCTACTATCCAAGAACTAATTACCAGTTACCAGTTACCAATCACCAACTTCGAATCACCATCCCGCGATCGTGATTCCGACATTCACCGGATAGAGCTCAGGACCTTTGTTGTCTTTGAAGAGCGAAGAGAAGTAGTAATCCGCGAAGAGGTTGAAGTTACCATAGCCCATCGCGAAGCGGGCGCCGTAGCGGAACGGGTTCAGGTAGAAGTTGTCGTAGGTCTTGGGTTTTTCGGTCTTGCCGTCGAGCTCATACTTCTGTTTGGTATGGGAACCGATACGGAGCCCAAGCATGGCGCCGGCAGTGAAGTGAAACGCCTTCTTCTTGTCCTTGCTGGTGAAGTACTCGAACAGTACGGGCACGGTCAGGTAACTGGCTGTGAGTTTCGACTTCTGGTATTTGATCTCACTGGTAGTGTCAACGACGGCAGAAACGCGTCCGTCTTTGTTGCTCAGGGAAACGTTGTTGGAGAAGCGGTAGTTATTCCAGGTAACGCCCAGTCCGGTGAGGAACCAGAAGTTACTCTTGCCGAGTTGCACGTCCTTCTGCAGCAGGTTGAGTCCGACCGAGATGGACTTCTCTTCGCGCAGCTCGAAACCGTTCCAGCCGGCAGGCAGACTGAAGGAGTTGTCGCGGGTCATGTAAGTATTCATGCCCAAATCAAGGCCCGCCCAGATCGGCTTCACGTCATGCTTCTTGCGCGCCTTGAGGCTGTCCTTTGCGGAGATGATGAGCACTTCCGAATCCCCAAAGGTCAGGTGTGTCGTATCGCGTTTGATGTTGAGCGACTCGTTGGTGACTACCCGCCCCAGGCCGGTGACGTTCTGCGAAATGTTCTTGGGAGCGTTCTTGTAGGCGACCGTACCGCTGCCGCTGATGTTCGTGTTCAGGTTATCGGTAACATCGATGCTGCACTTACCCAGGCCGGAAATGCTGGCATTGCAGTTGGTGGCTTTCAGATCGAGCGCTTCCACTTTACCGGAGCCGGAGATCTTGAGGTTGGCGTTGGTTACAGCGCCGCTGAGTATGATGGAACCCAGTCCGGAAATGTTCGCGCTCAGCGATTCGTATTGCACGTCGAGTGTGATCTTACCGTCGCCGCCGATATCGATCAGGAGGGCCTTTCCCGTAAAAGTCGATTGACCCATGATGCTGGCGCGACCGGAAACCTCAATACGCTCGAGGGAGGGCAGTGCGATGTAGATCGTCGAACCGGCGCCGTCGATGTTCAGGGTACCACCATCGACGCGGGTCTCAGTAGCTTCGCTACGGTCACCGCTGACGATCTTGACTTCCTGGGTTGCATCCTGACGGATGAAGACCTTGGCCACGGAGCGGATATCGATTCCGGTGAAGGGAGGCAACTCCCGGGTTTCCGTGGTCTGTGCGCTGGCACCCGTCATCCCGAGGATAGCCAGTGCGAAAGAGAGCATGAAGCGTTTCATATGTGTAGGATTTAGTTTGTTTTTCGCTTGTTTATGAATAGGACGGTTGAGTGGGGCGGTTGTTACAGGATGAGAAAAAAAAGTGCGAGACCGGGAGGGAGGGACGTGGGACGAGGGAGGTGGGACGAGGGACGAGGGACGTGGGACGAGGGACGAGGGGGTGGAAACTGGGAATTAGTAATTAGTAATTTGTAATTAGTAATTGGTTATTGGAGATTAGGGATCTTTATGAAGCCTGGTCACGGCTTGGTCAATCGATAAAAAGGGTTGCGACGGAAGATTCGTTGTCACAATCACTGAAAACACGAAACCCGCCTGCCTGCCTGCCTGCCTGCGCTAAAGCTTCGGCAGGCTAGCACGAAACTCAAAACACGGAACACGCCTGCCTGCCGAAGCTTTAGCGTAGGCAGGGAACTCGGAACATTTTCACCTCAGTCCCGTTGCTCGGACCTACTTACCGGCCGGAACGACGGATGGAGAACTTGCCGATAGCGAGTGCGTAGGTGTTGGATTGGGTGACGGGATCCGACTGATGGTCGACGGCTACGTCGGAGCCGGTCGCTTCTCCCAACTTCCGGGCGCCTTTTTCGACGATCTTCCAGAGTTGTCCGTCTTTGGTAGTCTGTTCACGCAGACCGAGCTCGGCGAGTTCCTGCTCGGAGAAAATATCGGCCAGGGATTCACTGCCGTTGACGACACCGGCCGGACGTAAGGGTTCGGATTTGGCGGGAGTTGGTTGCTGCGCGAACACCGGCTCCGGTAGTGGCGATTGCTCAGGCTGAATGCTCTGCTTTTGTTCCGGCGACTGCTCCCGGATCTGCTGCTTCGGTTGTTCGAAGATCGGACGCGGAGCCGGCGCTTTTTGCGCGTAAGACGAGCCCGGATCCGCTGCCACCGACTTCTGCTTCTCTTTGAGCTGACGAACAGGTGCCGATTCTTTGGAAGTGTCCACCGGCAAACCGGCGTACTGCGTCGAAGGTGGTACTTGCTTTTCCAGCGGCATGATCCGCTTTTCCGGATTGGAAGTATCGGAAGAATCTGCAGGAACGACGTGACGATCGGCCGTCATCGGTTGTTCTTCGGAACGGAAGTAGACATACGCCAGGAGTAAGATCACAATGGCAGCAGCGATGGAAAGCGACTGATATACCCGGGTCCGGAAGGCAATGACGCGTCCTCCCTTCTTTAGGCTATTGTGGTCAGGGAACACCACCGAATGATCGGGCTCGATGCGAAGGCGGGCGATCAACCCGGACTCCTTGCGAAGGGCCGGCTCCTGCTCGAAACGCTTTTGAAGTTGCTGCGCTTCAAGAAGGGACAAATCACCTTCGTGCAGCGCGATCAACTGCTCGGTATCGTGCTGGTCGACCGATGGTTTTTTCAGCAACAAAGATTTCTCCGAAAAAACGACCGGCTCCGGCTCCAACGTAATAGCAGCAAACTGCTCAAACTCTTCCCGCAGGTCCGGATTCTGATCCAGAAAAGCCAACACCTCCGCCTTCAGCGCATCGCTGAGGTTCCCCTCGTGGTAGTCGAGGAAGAAGGATTCGTAGTTGGATCGGGTTAACATGAGGGACGAGGGGCGAGGGGCGAGGGACGAGGGTTGGAGGTTTAGGGCTTCCTGCCTACGCTAAAGCTACGGCAGGCAAGCGGGTTCCGGGTTTCGAGTTTCGAGTTTCGAGTTTCGGGTTTCGAGTTGAAAAAGGACTATTTACTATTTACTGTTCACTATTCACTGTTCACTATTCACTGTTCACTGTTCACTCCTCAAACAACCACCTCCAACGACCCGATGTACTGCTTGAGGAACAATCGGGCGCGGTAGATGTAGACTTTGACTTGTGATTCGTTGAGGCCGGTGATCTGGCCGATTTCGGCGTAGCTGTAACCTTCGAAGTCGCGCAGCGTCAGCACGGCTTTTTGGATCTCCGGGAGTTTGTTGACCGCCTGGTGGAGGATCTGTTTGAGATCGGAATACTGTTGGGAATGCTGCAGACTTTCTTCGTGCGCTTCGGTGAGTTCGCTGGTGCGCGACTTTTTCCGGATGCGGTCGATCATGGTATGATAACCCGTGGTGAACAGGTAACTCTTGGCCTTGTTTCCGTCAATGTTATCCACGTTGCGCCACATTTTTTCGAAGGTATCCTGCACCACGTCACGTGCCTCGTCTTCATCCCGCATGTTCTTCAGGATGAAACGGTACAGACCGTCTGCGTGCCGCTCGACACAATCGTTGTATTCTTTTGTGGTCATGGTTCCCGGTGGGGGTCGGAAATCAGTGATCTAATTATGGGACGGGCTCCCGGGTCATTTGTTACAGGCCAGGGATTCAATTTATATTATTGATTATCATATACTTATCAATAATTTCAGGAATATGCCCGATGCCGTGACGAGGGCCCCGGGAAATGCACGGGAATTCGATAAATTCAACATCGCTGCCGACCGGCATTACACCGAAGCTATGAAAAAGAACTGCTACCTGATCCTGTTCCTCTTGTTTTTAACGCATCACAGCTTACGCGCTCAGCTCATCGTCAACAGCGGCGTGCTGAACCCGCAGCAACTGGTACAGACCCTGGTGGGTCCGGGCGTGACGATCAGCAATGTTTCGTTCACCGGCGTGCTCACGGCCACGGGCTCGTTCACCGACACTACCGGAAACCTGGGCATGAGCAACGGCATCGTACTCACGAGTGGTAGTCCGCTTCGCATCCCGGGACCGAACAACCTCGACAGCGCGCAGGTCGACAATCTGCAGCCGGGCGACCCCCAACTCGACACGGTGTACAACACGTTCACCTTCGACGCGACCATTTTGGAATTCGATTTCGTTCCGGCATCCGACACCTTCGCTTTCAACTACCGATTCGGTTCCGAAGAGTACAACGAATTCGTCAACCTCGGGGTGAGCGACATCTTCGCGTTCTTCGTCAGCGGTCCGGGTATCAACGGAGCGGAGAACGTAGCCCTGATCCCCGGCACCACCACGCCGGTGACGATTGACAGCGTCAACAACGGTTTCACGCCCGTCGGAACACTCTCAACCGGCCCGTGTGTGAATTGTCAATACTACATTGACAACCTAAACGGCACCTTTCTGCAGTACGATGGTTATACGACCATCCTCACGGCCGGCCGGAAAGTCTCGCCCTGTCTCACCTACCACCTGAAGATGGTCATCGCCGACGTAGGCGACGGCATCTATGATTCGGGCATTTTCCTGGAAGCCGGCAGTTTCAAGTCCACCGCCGATTTCCGCATCCAGTTCAACGGACAAAACGCTCCTTCTACCGTGCGTGTTTGTCCGGGTGATTGCGCCGTACTCACCGCCCCTACCCTGCCCAATTACTTGTGGAGCAACGGAGAAACGACCCAGTCGATCACCGTGTGCAGCGACGGGCAGTACAACGTGAGTACTTCCACCGGCACTTGTTCGGCACAAAGCAACAACGTCTTCGTACAAATCACCGCGGGCCCCGACACGCCGGTCGTAAGCATCGTGAACGATACGGCTTATGCCAGCGTGAGCGGTTCCTTCCTTTCCTACCAGTGGTACAGCGGCGGTGTTCCCGTGAGTGGAGCTACCGGCAGCAGCCTTGCGCTGCCGTTCCCCGGCTGCTTCCGCTGCGAAGTGACCGACCTCCTGGGCTGCACCGCCATCAGCGATTCGGTTTGCGATTTCGTGCTTGGACTCGGCGGCGCTCCTCAGCAGATCGCGTTGGGTATCCGGACCGGCCCCGACGGCTCGTACACCCTGCTCCGCGAACAGACCGGCAGCGCGCAAGTAACAGTACGCGACCTGATGGGACGCACCGTATCGGTCACCACCTGGGAAGCGGGTAGCCGCGAGCTGCGGTTGTCGATACCGGGCGAGCAGGCTGTTTACCTGGTCTCCTACTTCGACGGCGAGCACAGTGCAAGCCGAAGGATCCTGCGCTGATTGTTGGTTAAACAGTAAACCCCTTACCATCCATTGCATTCCCGGTGCTTACTTTTGAGCATCCGATCCAGCTATGACCGAACAGGAGCAGATTTCCGTTTTCGATATGTTCAAGGTGGGCATTGGTCCGAGCAGTTCGCATACGCTCGGTCCCTGGCGTGCCGCTCAGCGATTTCTCGAGTACCTCGAACGCGCTGGTGGTTGGCAGTCCGTGAGCAGGGTTCGGATCCAGCTCTACGGTTCACTGGCAAAGACCGGTAAAGGTCACGGAACCGACATCGCCCTGCAGCTCGGCTTGCTGGGCGCCGATCCGGTGACCTTCGACGTGAATGCCGTACAACCGACGATCGATCGTATCCGTGAAAAGCAGGAACTCCACCTCGGCGGCAAGCACCTGATCCGTTTCGTTCCCGAAACCGATCTCGTCTTCCGCATGAGCGAGTCGCTTCCCTTCCACCCCAACGCGCTGGTCGCCGAGGCTACGATGGCCGATGGCCGTGAAGTGTCGGCTACGTATTACTCGGTTGGCGGTGGCTTCGTGGTGACCGAAGGCGAGACCGAGCATGGCAACAGCGGCAAAGCCGCCTTCCGGTATCCGGTCAACAGCGCGAAGGAAGTACTGGCGTTCTGTGAAACCACCGGGCTGCCGGTATCGGAGATCGTGCTGGAGAATGAACGCTGCTGGCAGGACGAAAAAACGATCCGGGAAGGCGTACTCAACATCTGGCAGACGATGCTCACCTGTGTACACCGGGGATGTCATTCGACCGGAGAGTTGCCGGGCGGACTGAAAGTGACCCGCCGCGCCGCCGCGCTGAACGCCAAGTTGCTGAAAGGCGCAAACCCGGGAACGAGCGCCGCCTGGCTGCAGGCCATCCGCGAGGGCGGCAGCGGCTTTCAGTACACACTCGACTGGGTGAGCTGTTTTGCGTTGGCGGTGAACGAAGAGAACGCCTCGTTCGGACGCGTGGTCACGGCTCCTACCAACGGCGCAGCCGGTGTGATCCCGGCGGTGCTGCTTTATTACGTATTGTTCTGCGACGGAGCAGAAGACGACCGCATCGTACGGTTCCTGCTCACCGCATCGGAGATCGGCAGCATCTTTAAGAAAGGCGCGACGATATCGGCCGCGATGGGCGGTTGCCAGGCAGAGATCGGCGTATCATCCGCGATGGCGGCCGGCGCCCTGACCGAACGGCTGGGCGGCAATCCGCAGCAAGTGATGATGGCCGCCGAGATCGCGATGGAACACCACCTCGGACTCACCTGCGACCCGATCAAAGGCCTGGTGCAGATCCCCTGCATCGAACGCAACACCATGGGCGCGGTGAAAGCCATCACAGCCGCGCAGCTCGCGCTGCACAGCGATCCGAGCAAGGCGAAAGTCAGCCTCGACGACGTGGTCAAGACCATGTGGCATACCGCGCTCGACATGAACCACAAGTTCAAAGAAACCGCAGAAGGCGGATTGGCGGTGGCGGTTCCGTTGGGGTTGAGTGAGTGCTGAAGGGAGGAGCGAGATGCGAGGGGCGAGGGACGAGGGACGAGGGACGAGGGACGAGGGGCGAGGGACGAGGGGAGGGACGAGGGACGAGGGGCGAGGGACGGGGGACGGGGGACGAGGGACGAGTCGGGAGGTACATGTTGGGGGTTTTGATTTCACAGGCTCGCGTCACTGTACCTGAATTATTACCATTCTTCATTCAGGCGGCTTACGGAGCGACATTTCAACCGGGCTTTATGAACTTCAACGTTGCGCTCCTTCCATCCTGTGCTTCCAATTGCAGCAGGTATAGGCCCGGAACACACGCCTGCATTGGCAGAACACATTGACCCTGTCTTATTTCCCGGCGCATGATTCTCTTACCCTGCGCATCCCAAACGATGATGAACCCTTCGAGCAGTTGCGAACATTGAACGACTGCATTTCCGTTTACATATTCCACCTCACAACCCGGCTTAAGGTCATTTAGCTGCTCGTTTTTCAGAAGCAAATCGTAGCCAACATAACGAGCAACTATCGGCAGGGTGTCCCCGTTGATCACATTGAAGGCCCCGCCAATAAATAGATCCCCGCCAGCGAAGCAGAAATCCGAAATGCCCAAATCTGTCGTCATACCCGGGATTACTTCTGACCACTGGGTCCCATTCCATTTTGCGAACTGGTTTACAGGTATGCCACCCGCATTGGAAAACGCACCCAGCGCGTACAAATGATTCTTGTATACTTTTAGTTGAAAAGCCTGAGCATTCAAACCGCCTCCAACATCCCGTAGCGTCTGACCATCCCACCGCATGATGAAATCATCCGGCAACCCGTTACCAGCATGAAAAACGCCGCTGATAAAAAGTTCGTTCTGAAATACGGCCATTGATGCCACATAATCAATACCAGGCGACAACAAAGCAGATCCGAACGATTCGAACGCGCTACCGTTCCAACGCTCTAAATCGTGGATACCGGTCAAGGTATCATAGAAATTTCCCCCAGCGTACCAATGATTCTGATAATACGCAAGTGCCGTGACCAAGCCCCAATCCGTAGGTAGATCCAAACATTCCCACTGGGAGCCGTCCCATAGGGCGACACGCGAACAATGCTGATTCGAAATTGAATCAAACCCTCCGGATAGGCCCAGCACACCATTACTTAAGCTTGCGGCATTCACAGCCCCATTGAATGAACCCAATGTAGTATCCCAATTCGCTCCATTCCATGCATATAACCAGCGGTCTTTGCCATCCGGATACTTGCGCATAATTGCGCTGGAAAAAATTGCACCCTGGTATTGAAACAAATTATAAATCGGAGTCCCATACGGCGCACCACTATCCATCGGAGCCCAAGACGAAAAGTCCCAATTGATGATTTTATTAGCACTTATACCATTCATCTGACTGAACCACCCACCGACAATCAGGGATGTACTCAGGGAGTCATAATGTAAGACTCTACAATCCCCATTATATTGGAAAATCAACCTTTGCCATTGCGCGGTAGAAAGATGGTTTAGCAGACCAAAAAGCATCCAAACAAGGAATATCCTGCTCTTCATTTCACCACTTTCAGTTTAAATAATTCTCCATTTCGGCCTGCTACGCTTAATACATAGACGCCCGCTACCCATGCAGTTGTGCTAATCTCCACTGAGCTTGAATTTGAGACAGTAGTCCAAATTTCCTTACCTAACGTATTGCTTACACTCAATCTCCAATCTTGCTCCGTTTTATTTTATGCAAATATTTCTACCAGTAGATTCTCATTAAAAGGAACAGGGAAAGCAAGCAATGAACCTCTAGGAGTATCGACTTCAGTAATTCCAACAAATGGGCTTAACTTAAACATTGTAAGGTATGTATCCATATTACCCAGCAATTGTCCACTTTGCCAATAGTATCCTGAAACCATCTGCTGAGGAATTGACATGGGCAAACTAGACCTTGAATCACCATAAAGAACCAACTTTCTTCCAACCACCTCACATCCAAATCCCTGATCATTATCGCTACCTCCAAAATATGTAGACCACGAAAGGTTGTAAAAAGGATCCATCTCGAATACATAAGCATCAGTCATTCCCTGATGGAGTAAATTATAAGAAGTGGGTGTAGAACAATACGGAAACTCCCCCAAATTTGGGTTGCCACATGATCCAGCTGGGTTGGTAGAAGTTGTATTCCCTGTGATATACAAGAAATCGAATTCATCGAATGCTACGCCAATGGCTACGTCGCCCCCACCCCCTCCGATATATGATGAAAATTCTGGTGCCCTATTCTTAAATACTGAAATAAATCCATCACCTGTACCACCATAATCTTGGAAATAATTACTTCCATTATTAATAATTGGGAAGCTTGGGGGAGCTATTTGTGTGCTATTTGTGTAGCCAACTAAGGCAAACTTTCCACTAGTCACTTTTGAAAGAGACAACGGTTGCCAAGCTGAAGACCAATCATTACTTGCTCCTCCAAAATATGTTGACCAAACAAGATTATTCTGATTGTTAAACTCTCCAATAATGCAATCGTAATCACTTGACGATCCGCTATTAAATGAATTATCAAAGTAAGCACCACCTCCAGGATTACAATCTGGGAACTCTCCTTGACTATTTGCCATGCATGGCAAACCAACCGTTCCGGGATTGTGTGGCAACGTCGATCGAGTAGTTCCTGCAATGATTATATCACCCGAATTAGAGATTTTAACCCCATTTATTTGATCATCGCCATCACCACCGTAATAGCTTGACCAGACACAATTATTATTCTTGTCAAACTCCATAATGTATCCGTCGGACTTACCCAACGAACCCGCAAAGGCAGATTGATTGTAGGCGCCTGAATATACTGAAGGTACAATTGGGAAAAATGGCGGAGTGATTTGATCGGAATAAGTATACCCGGAAAGAAATACATTCTCACTATTATTATCAACCTCAATCCCTAATCCTCCGTCACAATTTGCTCCCCCAATATATGATGCATATAGCAAATTCGAGCCATCTTCTGAGAATCTGGCAATAAAAGCGTCAAATTTCTGAATACATAAATTGGTTGATTGCAAGGTGCTATAGAAGAAATTGCTCCCGGCACTTACAGTTGGCAATGGTAATAAGCCATTACCTGGACTATCAGTAGATCCTGTTACATAAATGTTTCCATTTACTTGGTTTACACTAACGCCTCGAGATATTTCAAGGCCGGATCCGCCGTAAAATGTAGTAAAATAACGATTACCATAAGGCCCAGCAATTGGTTGGCCGCTCCATGAAGTTACAACCAAGTCCGTCCCCCCACGAAAAATCATCTGATAAGCTCCTGATGTAATGATTGTGTTTGAGCTTCCATTTAGATGAGAGGTTGTGTAAAAATGTTCACCCGCGCCCTTACAGATTACGCCAGCCGACTCCCCAGAAAAGTCGCCAAAATATGAACTCCAATATAACGACCCAATTTGACTACTTGGCCATGTGGTACTTTTTGACAATTCGATAATCAAAGATTTATCAAGGTCATATGCCCCCCAATTACTAAATGACCCAACATCTGCAGTTGGGAGGCTCCAATTCAATTGCCACGGTAAATTAAAAATTGCATTCAAACTATCCAGCTGATAAACATGAGGCCGATCAAAAGAATATGCGCCAATTGGGCAAGCTACCTCTAAATCCCACCCTCCATTTATCATTAAACTTGTCTGTCCCGAAAACGCCAATCCAATATTACTAGGATCACTTCCCGGCTCACAAACAAAGAGGATCTTTACACCTGCATTGTTGCTGCTAAACAATACATCTATTCCAGACCACACTTTTTTAAAAAGCAAACTACCAATACCGTAGACATTAGTAATACCGTTAGGGCAATGGCCTAAAAAGTAATTGAGATACCCCGCCTCCTTCAATTCATCTATAGGCATTGCCTTAGAGTAATTGCCACTACCAAAGAAGGTGACATCTATCCTATGCAACGTGTCTGGTAATACTCCAGTAGGATCAAAAGCACTCCATACCATGTGCATTTTTCCCTTACCGAAATATAGTTTCGGACAACCGTTTGCAGTATAATAATCTACAGATTCATTCGGTTGCCAACTAGTGTCTGTTATTTGCCCATGGTTTGGATAATAAAGTCCCGCAACAGAAGGCGAATCCGCCTGCGGCATTTTGGTATAAAAATCCGATCGGTACTTAAGCGTTACGGTCTGTAAATTTCCGTTTATTGTTGCCTGGCCACTCACAAAGACGCTTCCGAAAGCATCTGCAGCAATGGAAGCGGCTTTATCCAACTCATGCGAATTTCCATCATAGAACTCACGCCACAATTCGTCTCCAATATCAGAAAATCCAATTGTTAGCATATCAAATTGCAAATCACGCACAGCATACCCTGTCACTACAATGTGCCCCCAGGCATCCAGGCATAACGAGACAGCTGCGTCATCCTTCTGCTCCAAATCAATTACTTTTTTCCATTGCTGAACCCCTCCAGATGAGTATTTTATCAGCACGAAATCAAAGCCGGTCGTAGCATCATTCGCCTGTCCGCACACATATACATTGCCGTTTGCGTCGACCGTCAGATCATTTCCAACATCATCATAGATCCCACCATAAGTTTTTACCCACAAAACTGCCCCGCTGGGTGCAATTTTTACAGTTTTAATCTCCTGCCCGACACCATTTTCGTAACTGCCTCCGGTAATATAAACATTGCCTAATGCATCAGTTTTTACGGCTTGCGCATGGTCAAATCCCGAAGAGGTACCGGTCACCCGGTTCACCCCCAACTGGATTCCCGCATCATTATAGAACACCGTTGCATAATCCCAATTAGTGAGCGAAGATTGACTTCCCCCCGTCACCACCAGCGTACTGCCTTCCCTGCCAAGATCAAAGGGAACATCGTTGAGTCCGGCATAGTCATATGTCTGCTGCCATACAATGGCACCATCCGAAGCAGAAAAAGAAAAAGTGTGGTAATTCAAGACTGTCGTAGAATCCGAAGAGGCTCCTGTTGCGAAAACTCCACCATTATCGGCCAGTATAGCTGTTGCGACATCAAACGTACCCGCAGGACCATCCCACGAATTCACCCAATCGATGATCCCATCGTCAGACACCCGCATGAACAACATGTCAAAGCTGTTATTCCCCAATGTTTGCGTAATGCCGGAAACATAAAGAAAGCCATTAAAGTAGGCCAAGTCGCTCACCTGATCACGTCCATTTCCGACGCTGCTCCAACTAGCTTCCCACTTTACACCTCCATCCGTGCCGTACTTTACAATCAATACGTCAGCACCTGTTATCGGATCAACCCGAAATGTCCCAACATACAAGTTACTGTCCTCATCGAGAATCACCGGGGTTTTAAATATGGAATCAGTTTCTCCCGCATAGGCCGCCCAATCACGGACAATGGCTGGAAGCTGCTGGGCATAAGTAAGAGTGTGAACTAAAAGCAGGAGACATAAGAAAATTCCTGAAACACAAACTGGAGATTCTTGGCTTTTGTTTTTCATGTTAATGTATATTAAAATTTTAGTATCAATGTGACAGCAGATTAATTAAAAGGGCCAAACAATGCTATCTGAGTATAAACGTAACGAATTTTTCAGAAACATGAAAATACTTATTATGAACAGTCTTCACTGGTTATTATCCCGGATCACAATGCTACAACACGAGTTGCCTAGCCCCGATTGAGTCTCGTCCTGGTTAGTCGGTGAGTAAAGGGAATATGCCGCGTGACGAGACGAAAGCGGGTACGCCGGTGAGTCGAAGTCGGAATGCTCCGCTCCTAATTTTTAAAATTTTGAGGATCAATTTGGGACTGACAATTTTACCGGGTACGAAAAAGGCATGATGCTTGACGTGAATGCTTCAAAATCCTGTCAAACGAGGGCTTTCCAGTAACGGGAATGTTATTTTCCGTGAACGCACTTGAGTCGTTTTGGAATATTCTCTTTGTTTGTCATCAGGAACGGACGGTTTCACACTTGAGAAAACTTCTTCTTTACGGCGTCGGGATTCTTTTCGCGCTTGCTTCCATCCCGACATCTGCACAATTCCAACGCAGCGGAACGGCTACCGCCGTTTCCTGCGACTGCTACCGGCTTACCCAGTCGACCGGCGCGCAGAACGGCTCGATCTGGAACCAGCAGCGCATCGACCTCGGCAATTCGTTCGACTACAACTTCACCGTCATGTTCGGCTGCAGCGACGCGGGCGCCGACGGGGTGGTGTTCGCGTTGCAAACGAACCCGCTCGCCTCCGGCGTGTCGGGTGGCGGCATCGGCTATCAGACGATCAGTCCGTCTTTGGCGGTGGAGTTCGATACCTACCAGAACGGATGGGATCCCACTTACGACCACATCGCGGTGATCTCGAACGGCGATGTGGACCATACCACCGCGAACAACCTGGCAGGACCCGTGGCCGCGCTTGCTTCCTCGGGTAACATCGAAGACTGCCTCTACCATGACGTGCGCATCCAGTGGACGAGCGCCACGAACACGCTCAACATCTGGCTCGACGGATCGCTTCGCCTGAGTTATACGGGCAATATCGTCGCGAACCTGTTCGGCGGCAACGCGCAGGTGTACTGGGGTTTTACCTCGAGTACCGGCGGCTCGGTGAATGAACATGTCGTCTGCATGAGCCGCTCTGCGGATTTCAGCGCCAGCGCGACCGACCTCTGCCTCGGGGAAGACCTGCAACTGATGGACCTGTCGGTGAGTTCACTGAACCGCATCACCTCGCGGAGTTGGGACTTCGGCGACGGCACCACTTCGATCGCCCTCAACCCGACGCACACTTATTCGACGGCCGGTAACTATACGGTAACGCTGACGATCTCCGATCCGAGCGGTTGCACCGCCACGGCGACACGGAACGTACAGGTACATGCCTTGCCTGTACTGAGCGTACCGGTCGACAGCACGATTTGCAGCGGGAGTACGCTGCGACTGAACGTGAGCGGCGCGCAGCAATACGATTGGACCCCTGCTGCAGGTCTGAGCGCCACCAGCGGCGCGAACGTGGACGCCACGCCTTCCGTCGCTACCACCTACACGATCACCGGAACGGATGCCAACGGTTGCAGCAGCAGCGGGACCGTGAACGTCGGGCTTGCGCCTGTACCCAACCTGCAGACCAGCGGCGATGCGGCCTATTGCGACGGCGGCAGCGCGCAACTGAGCGCCAGCGGCGCCAGCGTGTATGACTGGTCGCCGGTCACCGGGCTCGACGATCCGACGATCGCCACGCCACTGGCCAGTCCGCTTACGACGACCGTCTATACCGTCAACGCGAGCATCGGCTACTGCACCGCCACCGCCACCTTGACCGTCACGGTCGACCCGGTGCCGGTCGTGAGCGTGTCGGGCAACGCTATCCTCTGTCTCGGAGCTTCCTCCTCGCTGAACGCGAGCGGCGCGACCAGCTACAATTGGTCACCGGCCAATGGCCTGAGCGCGAGCAGCGGCGCAAGCGTGAACGCGACGCCCGTCAGCAGCATCGTCTATACGATCACCGGCTCTACCGCCGCGGGTTGCACGGACGACACCACCTTCAGCATCACCGTCCATCCGGTACCGGCGATCAGCGTACGGCCCGACACGACCGTTTGCGAAGGCGTCAGTCTGGAGCTGTGGGTAACCGGCACCGACACCTACCGCTGGACGCCGGGCACGGGTCTTTCTTCGGTAACCGATTCCGTAACCAATCTCAGCGCGACGGCCAGCACCGTTTATACCGTGAGCGGAACGAACACTTTTGGTTGCAGCACCACCGCTACTACCTCGATCTCGGTGAATCCGTTGCCCGTCCTGCAGACGATGGCGAACGTGACGATCTGCGAAGGTGATGTGACCGCTCTGAACACCGGCGGAGCGGCCACCTATTCCTGGTCGCCGCTGACAGGACTGAGTGCCGGCAGCGGCAGCAGTGTAAACGCCAGTCCTGCCTTGTCCACCCAATACACCGTTACCGGCAGCACGCTCGGCTGTACCGCTTCCACCACCGTGCAGGTGAACGTGAATCCCCTGCCGGTCCTGACCGTGACACCTCCGGTGATCATCTGCATCACCCAGAGCGCGACGCTGAACGCAAGCGGAGCCGCAAGTTACAGTTGGTCGCCCGTCGGCAGCCTGAACAGCGGTGTCGGCGCGAGCGTAGTCGCGACGCCGGCTTCCACAACCACCTATACGGTTACCGGCACCACGAACGGCTGCAGCAGCAGCGCGACCATTCCGGTCACGGTCGCTCCCGCGCTGAACGTGCAGATCACGCCGGCCAATCCGGTCATCTGCGCAGGCGAGTCGATCACGCTGAGCGCGCAGGGCGCCGCCAACTATACCTGGACGCCGGCGCCCGGCCTTGGTTCGGTGAGCGGCCCGGTGGTGACGGCACAACCCGCGGGTACCACCACCTATTCGGTCACCGGCAGCTCGGGCGTTTGTACCGACGATGCCGTCGTCACCGTACAGGTAACGCCCTTGCCGGTCGTGACGATTGATCCCGTGCTGCCCATTTGCACCGGACAAAGTGCGATGCTGCAAGCGCAGGGGGCCACGAGCTATCAATGGCTGCCCGATCCCGCGCTGGCCTCGACGAGCGGCGCGTCGGTGAACGCATCGCCGGCGACTACGCAGGTATTCACGGTGGTCGGAACCCAAAGCGGTTGCAACGACACTGCGCAAGCCACGATTGTGGTGCATGCGTTGCCGGTGGTGAGCGTTGCCGGCGAGGATTCCATCTGCAGTGGATTCTCCACGACCCTGCTTGCCAGTGGCGGCATCGCGTATCAATGGTCGCCTGTTGCCGGACTGGATACCGCACAGGGGATACAGGTCCAGGCAGGACCTTCGACCCTCACCGTGTACACCGTAACCGGCACCGACGCGAACGGCTGCAGCAATACGAGTACGCATACCGTGGACGTGTTGCCCTTGCCGGTCCTCAGCGTATCGCCCGGCACCACGATCTGCGCGGGCGACACCACGGTCTTGCAGGTAAGCGGAGCCTCGACGTATAGCTGGAGTCCGACCAACGGACTGAGCAGCTCGAACGGCAGTACGATCAATGCATCGCCGGCTGCGAGTACCGTATACACCGTCAGCGGCTACCTCACCGGTTGTCGTACCGACGCGACCGTCAGCGTGAACGTGACGCCCTTACCCGTGTTGGTGTTGCAAGCGGATACCACGATCTGCTATGGCGACGCGGCTACGCTGGTCGTGAGCGGCGCCACGAGTTATCAGTGGTCGCCGGCCATTGCCCTGAACACCACCAGCGGCGGCACGGTTGTAGCGAATCCTGTCGCCGATCAGGTGTACACCGTGACCGGCAGCGCGCAGGGTTGCAGCAGCACGGCCAGTACACAGGTACACGTCACACCGCTTCCGGTCATCACCGTGCAGCCCGTCACGGCCGTTTGCTCGGGCACCACCGTTACCTTGCAAGCGCAGGGCGCGACGACCTACACCTGGTCGCCGACCGCCGGGCTCCTGAACACCAGCGGTGCGAGCGTGCAGGCGCGGCCGGATGTTACCACCTACTACACCGTCACCGGCACCTCGCTGGGTTGCAGCAGTTCGGCCAGCATATTCCTGGAAGTATTTCCGACACCCGTCGTCAACTTCCTGCCGAATCCGGTCTCCGGTTGTGCCCCCTTGCAGGTCCGCTTTTTCGATCTGTCGACCGCGGAAGCCGGCTCGCACTATCAATGGACGTACAACGGCATCACCGATACCAGTCGTCATCCGGAGCTGTACTTCCCGGACGCGGGCACCTATTCCGTTCGGTTGGAGGTGACTACGCCGCACGGATGCAGTTCCTACTTTGAAGCGGAAGCGGTGACCGTTGATCCGCTGCCGGTAGCGGACTTCAACGTCAGCACCGAGGAGACCACGATCCTGACACCGGTGATCCGGCTCACGGACGCCAGCAGCGACGCGAGCGCCTGGGCCTGGGACTTCGGTGATGCGGCGGGAATTTCGTCAGACCAGGATCCCGTTTACACCTATGCCGACACCGGCACCTACGTGATCCGGTTGATCGCCTTGAGTCCGCACGGTTGCCGCGACACCGCCTACGCGCGCGTGCGCGTGAACGAAGACTACGCGTTGTACGTACCGAACACCTTCACGCCGAACGGCGACGGCAAGAACGAGCTGTTCTACGCGTATGGCATCGGCGTCCATGCCTTCGAGTTGCTGGTCTTTGATCGCTGGGGCAAGGTGATCTTCCGTTCCGATTCGCTGCAACAAGGCTGGAACGGCAACTACCAAGGCGGCGAAAGCCTGTGCCCGGAGGGTGTTTACGTGTACAAGATCCGCGCACAGGACCCGAAGGGCGAGTGGCGGGAAGCGAGCGGCAACGTGAACCTGATCCGCTGAGGCCGGCGATTGCGTACCTTTCGGTATGGATCGGATCCTTCACTTTTTCGAAACCCTGCAAGCCCATCCGCTGCAGCGCATGGGCATCCTGATCGGCGGGCTGCTGTTTTTCTGGATACTGGAAGGGGCGATCCCGTTGTTACCGCTTCGTTTCCGGAAAACGCGCGTCCGGCATGCCGGCGTCAATCTGTTCTTCACCTTCCTGCACCTGATCATACACGGGTTGCTCGCGTTCGTGATCATCCTCATCAGCGACTGGTGCAGGCAACATCAATTCGGACTCGTGTATTGGCTGGATGCGGGCATCGGCCTCACCGTGCTGGTGAGTTTCCTGACGCTCGACTTTTTCGTCGGCTGGCTGGTGCACATCACGCAACACAAGGTTCCCTTCCTCTGGCGGTTCCACATCATCCACCATGCCGATACGAACGTGGACGCCACCACCGGGCTCCGGCACCATCCGGCGGAGAGCCTGTTTCGGGGCTTGTTCTTCTTCGCCGGCGTATGGATCAGCGGCGCGCCGATCGTTGCCGTCATGTTCTATCAGACCGTCCTGGTTTTCGCCACCGCCTTTACGCATGCGAACATCCGCTTGCCCGACTGGCTGGATAACGCCATTGGCTATGTGCTGGTATCGCCCAACATGCACAAAGTGCATCACCACTGGAAGCAGCCCTACACCGACAGCAATTACGGTGCGGTTTTGTCGGTCTGGGACCGGCTGCTGGGCACCCTGACGGCACTCCAGCCTTCCGAGATCCGGTACGGGTTGGATCGTAACTTCCCGGGTGAACGGGACGAAGACCTGGGCACCTTATTGAAGGCGCCTTTCCGGAAGCTGCCAACCGACTGAAGACATTTCATTTGCTACTGCTCATTCATTCGTGCTGTTGGAGTGGGTGGATGGTGTAGGAAGCGAGTTCGTTGATTGATGTGGTGATTGGTAATTGGTGATTGGTGATTTGGAAGGGTTTTCTTCGGAAAGGAGTGTCTTCTATTTTACTATGTAATCACTAATAACAAATATCCAATCACACTTTTCCCATCACCCGATTCACGTTCGTTGAACCAACAGTCTTTCTTCACAACCCCGATGCTATCTAATTCCAACGTGGCGTCCATCAATAATTGGATTCCTGCATTATTCCGTTGTAGTGATCAATGACCTTGTACACATTTCGCGTTAACCGGTCCGTGTTTACGCTGAACATTGAGTGGCACGCTTACCTTTGCAGCAATCCCATATTTATGCAACGTCTGCTCCACCTTCTCTGCCTGCTGTATCCCTGTTTGCTGAATGCCCAACCCCTGATCGAACGTGAATTCGGCGGACCCGGGTATCAACGCGGGGAGGAATCCATCCTGTTATCCGACGGCGGGTACGCCGTAGCCGCTTCCGGCAACGACAGCACCACCGGCTTTCTTGACGCGATGATCATCCGCCTTGATTCGAACGCGAACGAACTATGGTCGAAGCAATACGGCGGCTTCTCTTCGGATTTCACCAGTTCCATTGCACCAACGGCGGATGGCGGATTCGTTGTCGCCGCCACCACCTATTCATTCAGCAGTGATCCCGGCACGACCAGCGACTGGTGGTTGTTGCGGCTGAATGACCAGGGTGACACCCTCTGGACACGCACCTTTCCCAAGCCGGGCAACGACCGGATGTACGACATCCACGTGAACCGCGACGGCAGCCTGTTGCTCACCGGCTGGATCTCGATCAGCGGTTACGCCCGCGGTACGATCATGAAAGTATCCGAACAGGGTGATTCGTTGTGGAGCTTCTCGTTGGGCTCCAGCGGAAATTCCTTCGCCCAGTTCAGCTCCGAGTTGAGCGACGGACGATACGTGATGGCGGGTGCTCGCTTGTTCGGGAACTGGCAGGCCTGGATCGGTTTGTTCGATACGTCGGGCACCCTGCTCAACTCCTATTCCTACGAAACGCCCGTCACCAACAGCTACGCACAACGAATCTTCGAACATCCGAATGGCGGATACCTGCTGGGCGGCAGAAGCGGCACTTCCCTGAACATGGCACCGTTCATCGCGCGGCTGAACGATCAGTTCGACACCTTGTGGACCCGGAACTACCGGAACACGGTCGATATCAATACCCAGGAAGATGACTTTCCGATCACCATGACCGCGGAAGGCGGCGCCGCGTTTGGCGGCGGCCGGCTGGTGGCCGGACTGCCGGTCGGTTCGATCTATAAGACCGATACTTCCGGCAACGTAGTGTGGGTGCGTGACTTTCCGGATCCGTACGACAAGAAATTCATTGACGCGTTCACCGCGCCCAACGGCGACTTCGTATTCACCGGTTACGCCAGGGGTTTCAGCAATGTAAGCTGCGAAGCGTACCTGATACGCTGCGACACCAGCGGTTCGACCGGTTCGACCACAGCGGTGACTGAGCTGGAAACGCCGCGCGTACTGGTCTATCCGAATCCGGTGCGTGACGAAGTAGTGTATCTCCAAGCGCCTTCTCCGGCTCCGCGTACGGTTCAACTGCTGGATGCAGCCGGGCGGATCGTCCTGACACGCGTATGGACGACCGAATCGCTCGCGCTCCCCTTGTCCAGTCTTTCAGCGGGCTGGTACATTGTGGAGATCCGGGAGGGAGATCACATGCAGCGCGAACGCATCCTCCGCTAAAAAGAACAGGTCGCAAGCCGGTGGGCCTGCGACCTGCAGCAAATCCTTTTTCGGTTTACCAGTTTTTCATGAATCGTCCGGTGCGGATCTCACCCTGAATATCGAGGACGACCTGGTACGCGCCGGCCGGGAGGTTGTCTGCTTCGCAACTGATCGTATTCTCCCCCGCAGCCAGGTTCACTTCGCGCGAACTCATGCAATAGCCGGAGGAGGAGAAGATGCGCAGTACCGCTTTGCCGTCGTTATCGACCGTGACCGGCACGTTGATCGTACGACCGGCGGGATTCGCGGAGGCCCGCAGCACGGACAATTGCTTTTTACCCTGAGCAGGCGAACCGACAATGGCTCGGAACGATTCCGAGCGGACATCGTACTCGCTCTGACGCATCTGATGGTAACGCCGACTGGCTACCGGTGTGGGATTATCCAATCCGGCCGTGAGGGTTGCGATGGAAGGATCCGACTCCTGCAGACTACCGGCGACCTCTTTTTTGATCACCGGAATGGCGGACCGATCGGATGCCGTTGCATCGCCGTTGCCGGCCAGGTTGAAGCCGAAGAAGGCCCAACTGGCCAATACGACCGAAGCGAAGGTGAAAACGAGCGCTGTATGAAAACGCAGCGCGACGCGGGGACGAAGTTGAAGACGTTGACGCATGGGAAGTGTTTAAAAGGCGGGGAGCGCCGCCGTAACGCTCAAATTAACCCTGTGCAGGCCGAAGGCGCGGCACTTCACCGCCAAACCTTACACTGAAAGAAAAGACCCGAATTATCGAATCAGCGAAAAGCGCGATTTGGTCAGCAAGCCTTCGGATTCCAGCATCAACACATAATTGCCGGCCGGGAGGTCGGCAGTCGTGCCATTCACGGTATTGGATCCGCGCTGTAAGTTGAGCAGCCGTTGTTGCACGCAGGCTCCCGTTGCATTGTAGATACGCAGTGTTGCCTGACAATCGGACTCAACCGTTACCGGCAACATGAACCGGTCGCGCACCGGATTCGGGTAGATGGCAATATCCCGGCTGCCCGACCTTGTCGCTTCGACCATGACCGAAGGGAAAGTCTCCGATCGCCCGTCGTAATCGGTCTGCCGTAAACGATAGTAACAAATCCCCGCAGGCGGCTGTGGATCAGTCCACCTGTACATACTAGTCTCGCTGGTCGTGCCCCGGCCCGCTACACGATTCAGGGCCTGGAACACCGAACCGTCGGTCGAGCGCTCGATGGTGAAAAAATCGTTGTTCACTTCAGAAGCCGTTACCCAGCTCGTAAGAACCTGCTGCCCGTTCCGTTTCGCTTCGAACGATACGAGCGACACCGGCAGCGGACTGAAGGTGATGTTGATGAATTGCGTATACAGGGAGACGCGGCCGCAGGCGTCGGTGACACGCAGCGTAACAACATCGGTCGTGTTCCCGCCAACCGTCGGCGCCGTGTAAGCGGTGGTGGCGGCGGAGCTGTTGGCAAACGTGCCTCCGAGCTGACTGGTCCATTGATATGAATACGGCGGCGTACCGGACGAAACGGTAGCCGAGGCGGTTCCTGAGGCACCGGAAGGAAGTGTAGCGGTAACCGTGGCGTTGATGTTGATCTTCTTCGCCGTCCCGGCGAGGAGGATGAAATTGAAATACGCGCGCTGCGCGGCAACACGATCCGTAGCACTGGATCCACCGGTGGAGAGATCGTGGCCTGCCTCGTACATCACCCAGCCGTTATTGCTGTCGCCATAAGCCGGACCGTACACCAGCAGCACCCCTTCCCGTGGACTCGCACCATTGGAAGTAACGACACCCCGTCGGGTAGCCGTGTTCCATTGACCGGTGGAAAGCGGCACATACCACTTTTCCGAACCGGCGCTGGAGGCACCGTGCATATTACCCATGAATTGCATCACGGGGTCTGTCGGATAATAATAAGTATAAGGCGAAGTGGAATTACCCGCATGCACTTCCGGGTTCGTACCGCATTTGCCGTTGTTGTAACACTGGAGTCCTCCGCTGGAAAGAAAATTAAGTTGACGGATCGGTGCCACGGAGCTTTTGCAATACTCCATCATACTCACGCTATGGCATTGCGCCCAGATCCAGGATTTTTGTATCGTCACAAAATCGTAGAGGTAATTATGCGTGTTCCAGGTCGGATCGCCGTGCGGGTTGGTCCACACATCAATGCATCCGGTCAGCTGTGCAGGCGAACCCACCGTATAGGCGGACGCAGGAATTCCCGCATTCGCGTAGTAGGCAGCGAGGATGGATTGATTTCCCGACAACGAATCGATCATCACGGTCGGCAGCGCTGTAAGTGTATGCGCCACCGGTACGCTGATCGCGCTCACCGTGTAGGCGCCCACGACTCCCTGCGTCTGCCAGTAGGCGATGCGGGCGGCAACCGTCGGCGTGATGAATTCCTTCTGGATGATGAACGGCCCGCCTTTGTAATTGACCGCGTTATGCGAAAAGTCGTTTGCATCCTTTGTCTTGGCCGGGTCGATGATCCACTTCACCGGCACACTGTAATTCCGGATGAGGTCGTAGATCATCCCGTACGGCTTCAAGCCGTTTCCGGTCGTTTGCGGCGTCACACCCATGTTGATGATGAACGAACCCGTCGTCATGGTTTCGTTGGCCGCGACTCCTGCCCGCGACTCTTCGGAATCACCGAACTGAAACACCAGCATGAGCGCCGAGGCGATCAGCACAAGCACGAAGGTCGTCGCGGCGAGCAGCCGGAACCGCAATCGGGTGCGGTTTTGTGGTTGAATCCTGTTACGCATGGGCAAAGACTGGAAAGTCCGGTACATTCCGGACATACCGTATATGCAGAAACCATCATGGAGTTTGCGGGAAATTGCACTCCGTCTTACAGTTTTGTCGCGTGCGCAGCACACGGGAGACGGCTTACCGTCCGACTGGAAAATTCTTTGGAGCACCACAACGGATTTCAGCTCACCTTTGGTCCCGTGTTCTCTCGTCAGATCAGCGGGGTGGTCTTGTTGAACTGCATTAGCCTGACGAGATCACCCGGGGCTAGCCTGCAACGCCGTTGACACAGTTCACCGTACGATCGAATGCCCGTCAACTGTGTGCGATGTAGTCCGCAGTTGTTACGCTCCTCCGGAGCTGAAAAGTGAGATTGATCGTTCGGGTCTATGATGTTCGGACCCTCCGGGGCCGGGAGGTTTTTGAACAAAAAAAATTTGTCAAATAGTACTTGAACGCACATCGGCGTTCAGATGCAGGAGTTTGGTTCCTATTTTCCTATTACTCTCTTTACACCAACTCCCAGTAGACGTTCGATCGAACGCCTTCTAGGAGTTGGTGTAAAGAGAGGGCGAGATGACACATACGCTCGATCGAACGCCTACCGGGAGTTGATGTCAGGTGAAGGTGATCGAACGCTTCTTGGAAATTGCTAAGCGGCGAGTGCGAGATTACACCTATGCTCGAACTAACGCCTGCCGGATGCAGGCGAGCGATCGAACAATGAAAGTAGTACAAGGGTTCAACCGAACGCCATCCGGGAAATGGTGCGCATGGCGGATACGAACATCCATTCGAACGGATCTTCGGATGAATCGACCCTTGCGGGACAAGGGTGACTCGAATGGAAAATAGACAAATGAGAACAGCGCGGAGTCTTTCGACTGTCCGCCGAAGGCTGTCGCTTAATCCAGCTTCAGCACCGCGAGGAATGCCTGTTGCGGGATCTCGACGTTACCGACCTGGCGCATGCGCTTCTTACCTTCCTTCTGCTTCTCGAGGAGCTTGCGTTTACGGGAGATGTCACCGCCGTAACACTTCGCGGTCACGTCCTTGCGCAGGGCTTTGACCGTTTCGCGCGCGATGATCTTGGCTCCGATGGAAGCCTGGATGATGATCTCGAACTGCTGGCGGGTGATGAGTTCCTTCAGTTTCTCGCACATCTTCTTGCCGAAGTCGTACGAATGGCTGCGGTGCACCAGCGCGGAAAGCGCGTCGACGGGTTCGCTGTTGAGGCGGATGTCGAGCTTGACGAGATCGGACTCGCGGTAGCCGATCGGATGATAATCAAACGACGCGTATCCTTTGGAGATCGACTTGAGCTTGTCGTAGAAATCGAAGACGATCTCCGCCAGCGGCATGTCGAACTGCAGTTCGACGCGGTCGGTGGTGAGGTAGTGCTGGTTGACGATCTGTCCGCGCTTACCGATACAGAGCGTCATGATCGAACCGATGAACTCCGACTTGGTGATGATCTGGGCCTTGATGTACGGCTCCTCGATTCGCGCGAGGTGGTTGGGGTCCGGCATCTCGCTCGGGTTGTGAATGTCGAGCACTTCACCGCTGGTGAGGTAGGCGGTATAGGATACGTTGGGAACCGTCGTGATGACGGTCATGTTGAATTCGCGTTCGAGGCGCTCCTGGATGATCTCCATGTGGAGCATGCCCAGAAAGCCGCAACGGAAGCCGAAGCCGAGGGCCGCGGAGCTTTCCGGCTGGAAGACAAGCGAAGCGTCGTTGAGCTGGAGCTTCTCCATAGAGTTACGCAGCTCCTCATACTCGTCGGTATCGACCGGGTAGATGCCGGCGAAGACCATGGGCTTCACGTCTTCGAAACCTTTCACCGCCTCACTGCAAGGTTGGTCGCGGTGGGTGATGGTATCCCCCACTTTCACTTCCGCGGCTTCTTTGATGCCGGAAATGATATAACCCACGTCGCCGGTCTTCACGACATCACGCGGGACCTTGTCGAGTTTCAGGATGCCGATCTCGTCGGCGATGTATTCTTTGCCGGTGGCGACGAACTTGACTTTATCGCCTTTACGGATCTCGCCGTCCATTACACGGAAGTAAGCAATGATTCCGCGGAACGAGTTGAAGACCGAATCGAAGATCAAGGCCTTCAGCGGAGCAGCCGGTTCGCCTTTGGGAGCGGGAATACGCTCCACGATCGCGGCGAGAATGTCTTCGATGCCCAGTCCGGTCTTGGCGGAAGCGGGAATGATATCTTCACGATTGCAACCGACCAGGTCGACGATCTGGTCCTTCACCACTTCCGGGTTGGCGGAAGGCAGATCGATCTTGTTGAGAACCGGAATGATCTCGAGTTCGTGCTCGAGCGCGAGGTAGAGATTCGAAATGGTTTGTGCCTGGATTCCCTGCGCAGCGTCTACGATGAGCAGAGCGCCCTCGCAAGCTGCGATGGCGCGTGATACTTCGTAGGAGAAGTCGACGTGTCCGGGCGTATCGATCAGGTTAAGCACATACTTCTCGCCCTTGAAGGCGAACTGCATCTGGATCGCGTGACTCTTGATCGTGATACCGCGCTCACGTTCCAGGTCCATGTCGTCGAGAACCTGCGCCTGCAAATCCTTTTTGGAGATGGTCTGGGTGAACTCCAAGAGTCGATCCGCCAGAGTGCTCTTACCGTGGTCGATATGGGCGATGATGCAAAAATTGCGGATGTTCTTCACGCGCGGTCAGATTCCGGACCCGAGGTCCATTTTGTTCATTATCAGCAATTTCGAACAATTTCGAAATTTCAGCCTCCCGAATCCCGGGCGGGTTGCAAAAGTAGGCAAATTAGGGGAGGCAGGGATGGGGGTTGGTGTTTTGGAATGGGTGATTGGTGATTGGTGATTCGTAATTAGTAATTAGTAATTGGTAATTAGTAATTGGTAATTAGTAATTGGTAATTGGTAATTGAAAACAGGCGGTTAAAATATTGATTGCTTTCTTTGAAGGATTTGAGTGCGCGTATTGATCGAGCTTTGGGGTGTATTAGCCCTATTTTTTGCTAAAATAAAGGCTTTTCATCCTTCGAATCTCAATACAGGATTGCGTAACACCTTCCAGAATTAGCGTAACACCGCCGGAAGTACTCAACTATCTGTAAATAAGCAACTTACGCAATATTGAGTGACTGCCATTTCTTATTTAATTTATTAATTTTCAATTATTTAAACGTCAGATCCTTTCGATCTGCATTCAACTATCAATTCGCACATTCCTGGGACAAATCACCAATATCGAATCTCAAATCACTAATCTCACTTCTCCAATAACCTGGTAACCGCCGCCTGCTGGTTCTCGTAAAGGATTAGCTTAAGCGTCAGGCCCTGAAAACCATCTTTTTAACGATTTTTTGGCTTCTTATCAGCCTACCCGCGTTTCGCGCTACCGCTACACACGTGGCTGGTGGCGAAATTGGGTACCGTTGCCTGGGGGCTAACCGGGTGGAGATTACCATCGGACTCTTCTCGGATTGCGGAGCAACCAGTCAGCAGGTTTACACGAGTGTGGATGTCAATTTCAGTTCGAATTCCTGCGGTTGGCTGGGCGTCCAAACCTTACCATTGATCAACGGCGGTGGTGTGGAAGTATCGACCGGGCCATACCCGGTTTGCGGCGTAAGCAGTTGCCAGGGTGGTACCGCCTATGGCATTCGGAAGTATGTGTACCAGGGCGTGCTGCAATTGCAGGGTGCCTGCACCGATTGGCTGGTGAGTTGCGAATTGCTCAACCGGAACACCGTGGTGACCTCGCTGGTGAGTCCGCAAGACTATTCGCTGCACCTGGAAGCCGGTTTTGACAACCAGAATTTTCCGAACGATTCGTCCACGGTGTTTGCCAACCCTGCCGTACTGCTTAGCTGTGTGAACGACGGGCTTTTCTACGATCCACTTTATACCGACGCAGCAGCCGATAGTGTTCGAGCCCTGTTGATCCCGTCGCAGGGTATACCGGGGCCGGGGCAACCGCTAACGAATGTTCCGTACGCGATCGGCTACTCCCCTTCTCTTCCGTTTCAGACAACTGCCGGATTCCAATTTGATCCGGTCAGCGGCATCTTCTCCGGTCAGCCGGCGATCCAGGAAGGCGCGACGGTCGCGTGCAGATTCGAACGCTACCGCAACGGCAGCCTCGCCGGCTTTGTGGTCAGGGAAGTACAGGTACTGATCGCATTGACGTGCAATCGACCGCCGGCCTTGTCGACCGCCACAATCGACGCGATGAATTGCGGAGACACCAGCCTGGTCCTGCACTTCGCGATGCCGCTCCGCTGCAACTCGGTCGCCACCGACGGCTCCGACTTCCGACTGCTGGGACCGGACGGGCAACCGCTGCCGATCACCGGTGCGACTGCGATGAATTGTTCCAACGGACTTTTCACCGATCTGGAATTGCAACTCTTCCAGCCCTTGATCACCAACGGAAATCTCCGGCTGTGGTGCAAGACCGGCAGCGACGCGAACACCCTGTTAAACAGTTGCGGCGATGCGCAGGGCGAAGGCGACACCTTATTCATCACACTTTCGGACTGTTTCACTGGCGTCCCCCGACTGCTGAATGTGAGCGTTACCGATCCGGAGGATGGTTGGCAGGCGGTTTGGGAAAAACCTGCCGGTCTCGACCATCAGCAGTTCAGTGCCTACACTGTTTACCGCAACGACGGCCCGGGAACGGATTATCAACCCATCGCTACGATCACGCAGCCCGACGATACGGTTTATCTCGATCCCGATCCGCGCGTTGCGGATCATCCGATACGGTACGCGGTGGACCTACGAACGAACACCGGATTCCAGTCGGCACGAACCGACAGCCTGCAAACGATCTTCCTCAACTGCACGGAACTGGCAGACTCGCTGCACATCGATCTCGAGTGGACAGCCTATCACGGTTGGCCGGCGACCTATGAAGTGGTACAAATCGACAGCAGCGGGGTGCCGTTCGTCATCGCCGGCAGTTCCACGACGGACACGGTCTATCGCTACGAAAAACCGGACCGTAACGGTACTTACCAGCTCAGGATCCGGACAGCCAACAGCGGTCAGCCGGTACTGGTAAGTTGGTCGAACAGTTGCCGATTTGAGGTCCGCAATACGGCGGTAGTGGTCAGCACCGTCATGACTCCGAACAACGACGGCAGGAATGACAACTTCTTCGTTCGCAACCTGGAGCAGTATCCCGGCAGCCGATTGCGGATATTCGATCGCTGGGGGAAAACCGTGTATGAAAGCGGGGACTATCGGAATGATTGGGATGGCGGTAAGCTGCAGGGAGATACGTACTTTTACATCCTTCAGGTCGCCGATAACCGGTCGACCGAAAAACGCGGCACCCTGACCCTGCTGCGTTGACTGAACGATTTATGAAAGTTACCGAACACATTGCCCGCGCCAACGGGAAAACCCTGTTTTCCGTCGAGATCCTGCCTCCGCTAAAAGGCAAGAGTATCCAGAGCATCTACAACATCCTGGATCCGATCATGGAGTTCAAGCCCGCCTTCATCGATGTGACCTATCACCGTGAAGAGTATGTCTATAAGAAGCGCGAGAATGGCTTGCTGGAAAAGTTCTCGATGCGCAAGCGTCCGGGAACGGTTGCCATCTGCTCGGCCATCATCAACCATTATAACGTCGACACGGTCCCGCACATCATCTGCGGAGGTTTTTCCAGGGAAGAAACCGAGAACGCGCTCATCGACCTGCACTTCTTGAATATCGACAACGTCTTGCTGCTACGCGGCGACGCGATCAAGTCGGAGCCGGTATTTGAAGCGCATCCGCTCGGGCATCGGTACGCCATCGACCTCGTCAAACAGGTTGCCAACATGAACACCGGCAAGTATCTCGACGAAGAATTGCAAGACGTTACGCCAACGAACTTCTGCATCGGCGTGGCAGCCTATCCGGAAAAACACTTCGAAGCGCCGAACCTCACGACCGACATGCGCTGGCTGAAGTCGAAAATCGAAGCGGGCGCCGAATACCTCGTGACCCAAATGTTCTTCGACAATTCGAAGTACTTCGCCTTTGTTGAAAAATGCAAAGAGATGGGAATTAACGTCCCGATCATCCCGGGGCTGAAGCCGATCACAACGCGTAAGCAACTCACTTCTTTACCGAAAGCCTTTCACGTCGACATTCCCCAGGAACTCATCGACCGGATCGAGGCCTGTAAGACCGACGCGGATGTTAAATCCGAAGGTATCCAGTGGTGCGTCGAACAGTCAAAAGAGTTGATGAAAGCAGGGGCTCCCTGTTTGCACTACTATACGATGAGTAACGCGGAGATCACCTGCCGAATCGCGGAGAAGGTGTTTTGAGGGTGTAAACAGTGAATAGTGAACAGTGAATAGTGAACAGTAAACAGTAAACAGTGAACAGTGAATTTTACCTGCCGAAGCTTTAGCGTAGACAGAAGAATTGGAACATTCACAATAGATAGATGCGCATTTTGCGAAAATGACCTGTCCGCCGTGGCTGCGCTACGGAGGGCATTTGAATCAAACTCTTCTGGATTATTTTCTTTCCGACAGAAGTCGCTCCACATACTTCCCAATGATATCGAACTCTAGGTTGACAGTCGAGCCCGGTTTAAGTCGGTGGAAGTTGGTGTGTTCCCAGGTATAGGGAATGATGGTGACGGAAAAACGACCGGATCCTGATTCGACCACGGTCAGGCTGACGCCGTTCACACAAACAGAACCTTTCGGTACCGTGGGATGCCCGTTTGACGGATCATACGTAAAGTAAACATTCCAACTGCCGTCGCGGGAATCGATGCGCTCCACCTTACCGCACGTATCCACATGCCCTTGCACGATGTGACCGTCGAGACGGTCGCCGAGGCGCATGCAGCGTTCCAGGTTGACCAGGTCGGCTTGCTGTAGCTCGCCCAGATTGGTACGCGCCAATGTTTCCTCCACCGCCGTCACTTCGTATTCCTTCCCTTCCACCTTCGTGACCGTCAGGCAGACCCCATTGTGCGCCACACTTTGATCCACCTTGAGCTCGCGAGCAATCGGCGTGCGAAAACGCAGATGCAGGTTAGAGCCTTCAGTGCGCGTTGCGACCAGTGGGGCGGTGGATTCGATGATGCCGGTGAACATACGCAGGTTCTGGGTTTCAGATTCCGGGTTTCCTGCCTTCGCTAAAGCTACGGCAGGCAGGCGGGTTCCGAGTTGAAAGATGAAAGTTGGAAGTTAGCTTAGTCTCAATTGCATTTCGGATTCGCCGACCTAAACAATTCAATGTTCTGGAAGCACTTCGGACAAACCGTCTACTGCCTGCTGCCATCCGCGAACTGATTAAAGTCTATTGCCCTCGGATCAAGTGCACATATCCTTTCAGCTCCACCGATTCTTCGCCGGAGATGCGGAAGAAGTTGACTTTGCAGGTGTAGTAGTAAACGCCATCCGGGCAATCGCTGCCGTTGTCCTTGTGGGTGCCGTCCCAGTTGATGTCCTTGTCGGTCGTCTCGAATACGAGCTGGCCCCAGCGGTTGAATAGCTTCAGGTCAATGTCCTTGACATTCCGGTACGGCGGACAATTCCTGAGCTGGAGATCAAGCGTCGTTGTCGAATCGCAGGGGTGGAAGAGGTCGTTCTTACCGTCCTTGTTCGGTGTGAATACCGAAGGCAGCACATACTGACGGCACGTATCGACACAAACTGTTTCAGGGTCGGTCGTTTCGTTTCCATTATCATCTACCGCAGTGACCCGATAACATCCTGAGAGCGCGGGCAGGTCGATGTGCAGGTAGGTCGTGTCGTTTGCGCCGATCACCGAATCGATCCGTTCGAAACCACCGTCTTCCGTAAGCGAATAGTAGATGTAGTATTTCTCGACATCATCCGCACAGGTATTGTTCGGGTTGGTCCAGATGAGTTCGTTCCGGTTTTCGTTGCAGGATGAGAAGACTTCCAGATCCGGAGCACAGGGTGGGACGTTATCGAAGGGTGTACCACAAACCCGTTGAGACCGGTTAACAATCGGATCCACCAAAGAAGGCAAGCCATAAGTACCAATGCTGCGAACAAAGTAGCAATACTCGGTACCGTTGGTCAATGCCGTATCGGTGAAGGTGGAAGCCGTTGTACTGGCGATCGAATCGAAAAGCAAGGTGGCGGGATTCTGCCGGAAGATGTCGTAGCGATAATTCTGCCAGGGCACTTCCTCCTGCCAGCTCAACACGTTTGCTTCGTCGGTGGGACCCACGCTGAGGAACACGGTTGAAGCGATGGTCGTGCTCCCCTTGAATGTCAGGGCACCGGCATTGGTGTAATAGAAGTCGACGCGGTAACTCCAGGCGGAACCCACTGTGTTGATTCCGTTATCGAGGAAGGTGGTATCGGCCGGGGCCACCAGGGTCGCGATCTGGGTGAACGAAGGGCCGACGAAGCCGGGAGAGCGAAACAAGCGGTACTCATACGGACCCGGATATTGGACAGTATCGAGTTCGATCGGTTTGCCCCAGGCCACGAAGACCTGACCGGCCGCAGCATCGGTGGTGACCACATCCGCATTCGTGATGACCGGCAATTCCCGGCGCAGGGAGGCACAAGCCTCCGGCGAAGCACAACTTTCCGAACGATCAGCGAAGACCGCGGTGACGAGGTAACAATACTGAATACCGATCACAAGTCCTGCGCCACTGTTGTTATCGACAAACGACAGGGTATTGGCGTTGCCCACCGAGTCGAGGTAGGTATATCCGGTATGGGAAGGAACTCCATTGTCGCACGGGCATGGGATCGGTTGTCCGTATGCACCCGCACGGCGGTAGATCCTGTAGCCGACGAGGTTGGAACAGGTCGAGGGCGCAGTCCAGTCGATGCGGATGGTGTTGCCAACCGCAACCGCGGTCAGGCTTGGTGGCGGTGGGCCGATGACGCGAATGAACAGGCCTCGCAGCGAGACCAGGCTGATCGAATCCACCGGCACGATATCATTCGCACGGAATTGTACATAGTAGGGTTGAGCGCGCACCAGGTCGCAATCCGGCTGCCAACTGAACCGGCTGATCGCGGTATCGTTGTTCTGCTGTATCGGGGCGAACGTAGCGGCAGGCGTAACCTGAAACGGGCCACCGGAGGCGCTTAGCTGCACGATGTTCTGGTCCGGGTCGATCGCCGTCACCAGGAAATTCAGGGAGTCCCCTGCCAGTACACAGGTATCCGCCACGGCTTCGATGACCGGTGGGCGGTTGTTGCAGTTGCCGATGAGGATCTGCATATCACGCGTGACATACCCCATGTTCACGCCGTTTCTCCACTGGATGATGCGAAAGGCTACGTTGTATTCACCCGGGGCGATGGGTGTATTCCAGGTGAGGTCGCCGGTGATCGGATCGAGCGAAAACGAACTGGAGGCGACCGGGAATGAGTAGCCCGGAATGGGATCCGCGTTAAGGCCACGGCAGACGGTCAATTCATACGACAAGCTGTCGCCATCGGGATCAAACGCGTTCGGATTGTGTATGAACGTACGGCCGACACAACCGCGGTCGATCGGGGGGTAAGTCAATACCGGTGAATTGTTCGGACAGCGGTACGGGTCGACAATCAGGAGGCTTTCAACGGAGAACGGGACATCGACCGAGGAGGGGATGTTCACCACGCCTTCGTTGCGGTTCGGATCGACGAAGTAAATCTTGAAGCTGCCGTTGCCGGCATAGGTATGCGTATTGATGTAGATGTTCTTACTGATATCGTTTCCCAGGTCGATCTTCTGCTGACGCACGAAAGACGACTGCGTTCCGTCGCCCCAATACACCGAGTCGAGCGAAGGCCGGTCGGCCTGGATGCTGCTGGTACGGGTGTACGTGGTGATCGTTACCCGATAGGTGTAAGCGGCGTTCGGTGTAGTGTCGGTCGGGCAGGTGCCGATGAATTCCCAGGTGATCTCCCCGGCCCGGTTGTGCGTCGCCTGCGCGAATGCCAGCGCAAAGAGCACCAGCGCGGCAGAAAGGAAAATTCGAAGCAGTGCGGGACGCATGCGGAGCATCAATAGGTAATGAGTTGCTGTTCGATGGTTTCGGGTAATTGGCGGTCTTCGAACTGTTGGTTACGAAGTTGCGGCTCGAATCCAGCCTCACGAATAGCCTGTTGAATGCCGTTTGACGTGAAGCGATGCGGTGCGCCGGCGGCGGAAACCACGTTCTCTTCGATCATGATGGAGCCGAAATCATTGGCGCCGCCATGGAGGCAGATCTGCGCGATCTCCTTGCCGACCGTCAGCCAGCTCGCCTGGATGTTCGGAATATTCGGCAGCAGGATGCGACTGATGGCGATGGTGCGGATATACTCTTCGCCGGTCACTTCATTGCGTACGCCTTTGATGCGACGGAGGATGGTATCGTGGTCCTGGAAGGGCCAGGGAATGAACGAGACAAAACCCTTCGCGTCCGCTGGCTTCTCCGATTGGACTTCACGCAGCCAGATGATGTGCTGGAAGCGTTCTTCCAGCGTCTCCACATGGCCGAACATCATGGTGGCGGAAGTCGTGAGATGCAGTTGGTGCGCGGCGCGCATGACATCGAGCCATTCGCGACCGGAGCATTTCCCTTTGCTGATCAGCCGGCGAACACGATCGCTGAGGATCTCGGCACCGGCGCCGGGAAGTGAATCAAGTCCGGCCTCCATCAGGTCACGAAGCACCTCGGTATGCGACGTCCCTTCGAGCTTGGTGATATGCGCGATCTCGGGAGGCCCGAGGGCATGCAACTTCAGATTCGGATAAAGTCGTTTGAGTTCCCGGAAAGTGTCGATATAAAATTGCAAACCAAGTCCGGGGTGATGTCCACCCTGCAACAAGAGTTGCTCCCCGCCATAGCGGAAGGTTTCTTCGATCTTTTCTTTGTACTGATCGATGGTGGTGATGTAAGCATCGGCATGTCCGGGGATCCGGTAGAAGTTGCAAAACTTGCAATTCGCAATGCAGACATTCGTGGTATTGACATTCCGGTCGATGATCCAGGTAACCTTGTTATCGGGATGCAACTTTTTCCGGATCTGGTGGGCAACATCCATCAACTCCGCCGTGGGAGCATGGAGGAACAGGTACTGCCCTTCTTCCGCGGAGAGGAATTCGAGGCGGAGGGCGCGGTTTAGGAGAACGTCGGCATTCATGGTAAAGCGGTGAACGGGAACACGTTCGGTTAGAGAACAACTGAAACGTCTCCTGGTTCCACGGGAAAGAGCGGAAAAATGAGTAATTTCCGCCCTTCAAAAATAGGATTTAAAATGCACACTTCCATCCGCCTGACAGGCACCTACCGGGCCACGGATTCGCTCATTTTACTGCTTGATGACAAAAGCGGATTGCCTACCGGACTGCTGTCTGCCGACGAGCAAGCCTATGTTCAGCACGAGCTGAAGGCGGATCGCAACAATGTGGTGATCAACCAGTACCGTCGTCTGATCGCGGTCCACCGGCTCGACAAGAAAAAAACCGGAGCAGCCTTATTGGAGGCGTGCCGGCGTGCCGGAGACGCGTTATTGGGCCCGTTTAACCGTCAGAAAAAAGAACGGGTTGTACTCGTAGATGTGGCCGGACATGGGGATACAGCCCTTGCCTTGGCCGAGGGCATGGCCTTGGGTAATTACCAGTTTTTGAAATACCGTTCAAAAGGAAAGGAAAAGGAAGCCCATACCGTTTCGGAAATCCTGATCCAAAGCACCGAAGTAAGCCGTAAAGCGGTCGAGAAGCTGAACCATGTGATCGATGCCGTTTATCGGGCACGCACCCTGGTCAATGAACCGCAGTCGTATCTCAATGCGACCATATTTTCTTCAGAGTTGGCCAAACTAGGCCGTTCCGCGGGAATCCGGGTGGAAGTACTGAAAAAGGCAAGGATAAAATCGCTCAAAATGGGCGGTCTGCTGGCGGTCAACCAGGGCAGTCCTCAGCCGCCGACTTTTACGATCATGGAGTACAAACCGCGCGGAGCCAAAAACCGCAAGCCGTATGTATTGGTCGGCAAAGGTGTTGTGTACGATACCGGCGGATTGAGTCTGAAGCCTACGCCGAACTCCATGGATTACATGAAGTGCGACATGGCCGGAGGTGCAACGGTTGCGTGTGCATTGTATGCGATCGCGAAAGCGAAACTTCCGGTACACGTTGTTGCGCTGATCCCGGCAACGGACAACCGCCCGGGCGGGGATGCCTATACACCGGGCGATGTCGTGACGATGATGAGCGGGCAGACGGTTGAAGTCCTGAACACCGATGCCGAAGGACGTATGCTGCTTGCGGACGCGCTGCATTATGCCAAGAAATACAAACCCGAACTCGTCATGGACTTCGCCACGCTTACCGGCGCTGCAGCCGCGGCGATCGGCCCTTATGGCATTGTTTGCATGGGAACGGCTTCCGAAGAGGTGAAAGCCCGGGTAAAAGAATCGGGCGAGCAGGTGTATGAAAGGATGGCCGAGTTTCCCTTCTGGGACGAGTACGACGACCTGCTGAAATCCGACATTGCTGATATGAAAAACATCGGCGGACCGACCGCTGGTGCGATCACCGCAGGCAAATTCCTGCAACGCTTTGTCGACTACCCTTACATGCATTTCGACATCGCCGGACCGGCCTGGCTACAGACCAACTGGAGCTACCGCGGAAAGAACGGGACGGGTATGGGTGTTCGGATGCTGGTGGAGTTTTTTAGTGGGGTATGAGGAGTGAATAGTGAACAGTGAATAGTGAATAGTGAATAGTGAATGAATTTTTTAGCGAAAAAAAATACCCGTCTCTAATTACCAATTACTAATTACTAATTACTAATTACCAATTACAATTTCCCAGCAACCCTAATTCCCCTCTTCGCCTTAACCCAACAGCCTCATGTCACAACCCGAACTCGAAGGCCAGATTAAAGTCGGTATTACCTGCGGCGACGTGAATGGCGTCGGGTTGGAGGTGGTGATGAAGACGTTTCTGGACAACCGGATGCACCAGATCTGCACGCCGGTAATTTATGCAGGCAATAAACTGGTTTCACTGCAACGGAAGCTACTTAACCTGAATGAATTTCAATACCAGACGGTACGCAGCAGCAGTGAAGTGATTTTGCGGAAGACCAATGTCGTCAACTGCTGGGAGGAAGAAGTGCCGGTGGAATTCGGCAAGGCGACGGAGATCAGTGGACAATATGCCTTTCGTTCCCTGGAAGCGGCCGTGA
Source organism: Bacteroidota bacterium (assembly GCA_016713765.1). NCBI lineage: Bacteria > Pseudomonadati > Bacteroidota > Bacteroidia > Candidatus Pollutiaquabacterales > Candidatus Pollutiaquabacteraceae > Candidatus Pollutiaquabacter > Candidatus Pollutiaquabacter sp. Next base: position 1,000,497 of record JADJON010000001.1, on the reverse strand, counting down.
ACGACCTCCTGGACGGTCGTATCGACGTGCTGGTCACCGCGCCGATCAACAAGCACAACATCCAAAGCAAGGATTTCAATTTTGCCGGTCACACCGAATATCTCGGCGAGAAGTTCGGCGTCAAGGACCCGTTGATGTTTCTGGTCAGCGAACGCTTACGCGTAGCGGTCGTGGCCGGTCATGTACCGATCAAGGAAGTCGCAGGCCAACTGAGTGTGGAAAAGATTATCCGCAAGATCAAGCTGATGCACCAATCGCTCCGCCGCGACTTCGGATTCCGCAAGCCGCGCATTGCCGTCATGGGGCTCAATCCGCATGCTGGCGACAACGGACTCATCGGGCAAGAGGAGCAGCAGGTGATCATCCCGGCCATCAAGCAGTGTTTCGATGAAGGCATGTTCGTATATGGCCCTTACTCTGCCGACGGATTCTTCGGTTCCGGCGCTTTTCAAAAGTTCGACGCCGTCTTGGCCATGTACCATGACCAGGGATTGGTTCCTTTCAAGACGCTGAGTTTCGGTACCGGGGTCAATTACACGGCCGGACTCCCGTTCGTTCGCACCTCACCGGATCATGGCACCGCTTACGACATTGCCGGAAAAGGTGAAGCCAACGAAGAGTCACTTCGCGATGCTATCTATACGGCCATCGACGTACTGCGCAAACGGGCCGAGTACGACGAGATCAATGCCAACCCGCTTGCGTTCGGAAAGCAGACGAAAGAAGGAAGAGGAGATTGAGGTTTCCTGCCTACGCTAAAGCTTCGAAAGGCAGGCAGGCGGGTTTCAGGTTCCGTGTTCCGAGTTCCAAGTTTCGAGTTGGGCGGGCCGGTTATTTGCCCAGCAGTATCAGCACTTTCTGACCTATTTCCTGCTCTTTCTCGTTCATCAGCCGAATGAAATACATCCCGGCCGGCAGACCGGACAGGTCCACGGCCCGATCGCGGAATTCGCGGGAGTTAATGACAACACGTCCTTGCGGATCGACCAAACGAAAGGAAGCGGCTTCTGCCGGAAGGTTCTGCCATTGGAAACGGCCTGCTGCCGGATTCGGAAAGATGCTCCAGTCCGCTTTTTGCAGATCCTGAACACCGGTAGTCGGAAACGTATTCGCGAGCGGTTCCGGGTCGGCAGGCGTGCAGCCGAGTTGGCGATAGAGGAAATTGCTGACGAAGCGAATGGTTGTGTCCATGTATGCGGCATCGATCGCATAGGGTACGTGATCGGCACCAAAGAACGTGTACATGGTATTGTCGAGTCCGACGAGGTTCCCTTGTTCGGCAACCGGATAGCTTCCATCCACGATCATGATCGGGAAGATCCCGGCCAGGTAGATCATGTCGGTTCCATAGGGGACTGTATTGTCCACCGTTCCGTGCATGCTGCAGAGCGGTTCATCGCCGGGATGAATCCACGTCTTATTACCCAACGCGCCACAAAGATTCACGACGGCTTTGATCTCCGATGAATACCCGGGATTACCGCTGTTACCTTCCATACCGCCGAGCGCGACGGTGTCGATCTGAGACGGCAGTTCCGCGGGATCATCGAGGTAAGCGAGGTGCAACGCGGTGAAAGCGCCGGCGGAGCTCCCCCCGCCGAAGATGATATCGGGATCGATCCGATAGGTATTCGTTGTGGCGGCATCCTGCCGAAAGAAGCGCACAGCCGCCTTCATATCCTGTACCGCCCGATACACGGCGCGTACCGCGTTCGCTTCCGCGATCGGAAACGGAATACCGATTCGGTAGTCGATGGAAGCACAGACATACCCTCGTTTAGCGAAACGGGTACAGATCTCCACAACGTCGTTGTCGAGTTTCGACCCGGCAATGAAACTACCGCCATGGACCATGACGATGGCCGGCCGGTAGGCCGCAGTATCACCGTCCGGTTGGTAGATGTCCATCTTCAACTGAAGCGTCTGACCATTGGCGTCAACGTTGGAACCGTAAATCACATCGGATTGAACCGTCACGTCCGGGAACAGCTCGGAATCGTAACGGCCGGAGCCGCAATCGATGATCGTTTGGGCGCTGGCGTTCCAGGCCAGGGAAATACCGAATGCGAATAACAGTAGTGATCGAAGCATGCATGAAGGTAATGAATTACCAATACAAAAAAAGAAGGCCACCCGTTCGGGGTGGCCTTCCAATCATCTCGCTTCAAGTAGTAATTATTGCAGCACCACTTTGCGCACGACTTCGCCGTTGGAGAAGCCGACGCGTACGGTGTAGACACCTTTTGAAAGTCCGGCGGCATCGACCGGGTTGAGACCGCTGAGATCCGGACGAAGATCGCGGACGATTTGTCCGGTCAGATCAGCCACGCGGATGTACGAAACAGCGTCGGCAACCTGACGAAGGTCGACGGTGAAAGCGCCGGCCGAAGGATTCGGGTAAACCGAAACCTGCTGATTCAATTGACCCAGATCGGTAATGCCAACGTTTAGGCCGAGACACTGGATCATACGCGGGTTGACGTAACCCTGAATGGTGTCGATGTAGGCCATTCCTTTGGCTTTCGACATATCCGGGTTGGTCAGTTTGGCGTTCTGATAGATCTGCGTTCCGGCAGCTTGTCCGAGACCGAGGGCGATGGCAACCTGAACAGTAGTGGTTGAATCGAACCACTCCCAGGGACCAGCCTGCGGCGTGGCGAAGAGGAAGGGGAACAGTCCATCCTGACCGTTGTTGTTAAGGTCGGCAGCCGCCGTGAAAGGATCAGTGAACGTAGCGGAAAGGAAGCAATCGTTGTTACCCAAGGCATTGGCACGTGTAACGATGGTCTGGCTACCGCTTACGTCGACAACCGGGTCGCCGGTGGTCGGAACGATAACCGTACCGTCTCCATAAGGAGCGAACGGATCGGTTACCGGATGGAAACAAACCATCGGTACGTCACCGGCGCGCAGCCAGGAGCTGTCGCCGAGCGCGCCGCCGCAATTGAAGACGAATGCAACATCGGTCGAACGACCGGGTGTATTGTTCGGGTTATTGAGGCCGGGTGTTCCGCCGTAGCCTTCGATATCACCCCAGAGGCCGGTGTTCACATAGCTGGAACCCGCGACGAAGCCATAGGACGCATTCGTAGTGCTGCTGATGAACTTCGGCAGGTTGAAGTCGGCCGTATCCTGAATGGTAGCATAGGCAAGCGCGATATAACCGCCGGAGCCCATACCGCCGAGGATGATCTTGGTGGTATCGATACCGTATGTGTTGGCGGTCGCCACATCATTCTTGATGTAACGGACACAAGCCTTGATATCGAGGATACTCCGGTAAACAGCCTGGAGCAGGCTACCGGTACGGATATCCTGTCCGGCAGAACCGACGGCCTGCGGGTTCCAGCCGGTACGGTAGTCGGCGGAGATGGCCACATAGCCGCGGCGTGCGAAGCGGCTGCACATTTCCACGATGGCGCTGTCGCGCATCGAACCGGTAGGCGTCTGGTTGATGATCGCCGGCAGGAAGCTGCCGGTGTGGAGCATGACCACGACCGGACGGCTGGTTTCGACGTCTCCAACGGGAGTATACACGTCCATTTTCAGCTGAACGCTGGTAGGTGTGCCGGTGAGAACACTGAAGTTGTCACCATAAACGATGTTCTGCTGTACAGAAACATCGGAAAAGATTTCCGTTGAGTAGCGTTGCGCAGACGCGAACTGCCAGAGGGAAACCGCACACAAGATCAGAAGTAGTTGTTTTTTCATCCGAGTCAGGTTAAGATAGGAAATGCAATTTACGGAAATTCCGATTCCGGAACGGAATGGCCAAGGTCAATTTTTCTGAAGCTCCACTAAAATGGAAGCATAGGCCAGGCGACCCGTTTCCGGTCCGCCGTAAACCGTAAACCTACGCTGATTCAGCACATTGGACGCGCCCACCTTGAAGGTCGCGTGAATTTTCGGCACCCGCTTGGAGATCTGGGCATCGACAAAATCATATTGCGGCACATAGCCGGTGAACTGGGGAGAGCCCTCAAAGCGGAATCCTTCCACCCACTTATAGTTAATGCTGAAGCCGTAATTCCGGAGTCGAAGTCCAAGCACCTCAGCCTCGATATCACGACCCGAGATCCCGATATTGTACTTGTTTTCCGGCGTATTGTATGCCGGGATCAACGGATCGGATGAACTCTTTTCCAAACGATTGAAGGAATAGTTGCCGTTGATCGTCAGGAACTTTCCCAGAAAATAGCTCAGGCCAATGGAGGTACCATAGGTCGATACCGATTCCGATGCGTTGGCGGCGATCCGGTAAATGTTGTTGATGTAAATGAGCGAAGCGCTCGGGATCACCGTTACATCGGCACCGACCTGGTAGCCGATAAAGTCGGTGTAGCTGCTGTAATAACCGACCAGGTCGACGAAGAGGTTCTTCCCGATCGTTCCCCGGTAGCCGAGTTCTACAGTACGCACTTTCTCGGGCTTGACCGGATCGAGATTGAAATACTCCAAGGGGGTTTGGTTGATGAAGTAATCGAGCAGGGACGGGACCGTCACCAGAGAATCGTACCCTTTCGTATTGCCCAACAGGACCGCACGACCGACATTGTAATAGAGGAATTGGTCAGCGAGTGTGGGATTCCGGATAGCGGAGGAAAACGATACGCGAAGGATCTGGTTAGGCTTCATGGTATAAACCGCCGAAAGAGCCGGTGAAAAGAGCGCGTCGAAATTCTCGTTCTTGTCGAAACGCGCTGTCAGGTTGAGTTTCAGCTTTTCTCCGATTCCCTTTTCGAAACCGGTATAAACCCCAAACTCCTGATTGGTGATCCGACGTCCGGCAGTATCGGAAAAAATGGTTCCATCCGATGACGGACGATACAAGCGGAAGTTTCCACCCAGGGTAATGTCCATGAACGCCGGTATGAACTTGTACTCGCCCTGAGCATGGTAGAGCGCCGACTTGTCGTAAAACCGTGAACCACCTTCCGAATAGGACTTTCGCGAGGTAATGCCGGCGAACGCAGTATCGAACGCCATCGTTCCGGGCGCCAGAAACGGATCATTCAGATTCGAGGAGCCAACACCATCGGCGTATGCACGCGAGATGTTATGATAGGTCACGAGTGAATCGTAATAATTCTCCAGGAGGAAGGGGTTGATCGCCGCTACGTAATCTTCATACCGCGGGTACTGGGAAGGTTGCGGATAACCGGGATACGTGATGATCCGACTGCGGAAGGATCGGTACTTGGTATAATAGTCGTTGGCCCAGTCGGGATCACTCTTGGCCGTACGTTGCAACAGCAGCGCAGTGAAGTACGCGTCGTACGATTTACCCGCATCCTCGTTGGTAGCATATAGCCGCAGGAAATACTTATCCGGCTTCCTTAACTCGATCCTATTCTGAAAAAACAGGATGTCCTTCAAGCTGTAACGGTTATCCCCCTGATAAACGGTGGTGCCGGTACCGAAGCTCGAAGCCAGGATGACTTCCACCGAGTCCTTGATCTTGTAATGAAAAGCGACATTCGTCTTGAGGTTTCGGGAGTTGTAGTCGACCAGGTCGCGCTCCCAATAGCCGCTGCGGTAAAAGCGGCCGCCGCCGGGATACAAGGTAATGGCACCGGTCAGGTCCATGGCGGAATTGTACTCATCGCCGTAACGATTCACCGCATCGTAGCCGCCCGGATTTGTGATACCGTCGCGGGACTGCTCGGTTGGATCGGCATTTTCCGCTTCCCAATCGTTCGCTTTCATGGCAAACAAGTTCAGCTTGTAACCGAATTTCTCTTTGCCCTCCTTATTCCTGAACACCTGCGCCCAGCGAACTGAAGCTTCCAGCAGATTTCGTTCACCGGCTTTCACGGAAACCTCCAATCCAGGCTTGATAAACGGACTGCGGCTGGTGATGCTGATGACACCGTTGAATGCATTGGGGCCATAAAAGGCAGTGCTTGCGCCGGCGATGAGGTCGACTTTCAAGACATCGAGTTCGGGAGCTCCAAGAAAATTGCCCAGCGAGAAATTGAGGCCAGGCGATTGGTTATCGACCCCATCGATCAATTGCAACGAACGAACCGGAGATGTGCTGTTGAATCCGCGGGTGTTGATGACCGTAAAACCCAGCGAAGCAGTGGTCATGTCAACTCCTTTGAGCGTACCGAGTGCCTGATAAAAGGAAGGTTGCGGACAATCCTTGATCGCGATGATGTCCATCGACTCGACCGTCAGCGGCGCCTGTTTCTGCTTTTCGGAGATGCGGCTGCCGGTCACCTCAACACCTTTCAGTTCGACCTCTTTCGCGCGCAACTTCAGCGTGATCGGCTTATCCAGACTGGTGACCTGCGTTTCCAGGTTTTCATACCCGACATAGGTGATGAGGAGTGTGAAAGGCAAGGCCGGTGCCGGGCTGATCTCGAACCGACCATCGAGGTCGGTGGCAGCCCCACCCTTTCCGTCTTTGATCTGCACGATCGCGCCGATTACCGGCTCGTTGGTTTTTCCGTCACGGATGGTGCCGGAAACGGACTGTGCATTTGCCCGAAAAGTCAGCAGGATAAAAAGCCCCAGGAGGGCGCAGGATACTCCCTTCAGCATAGCGTTGGATCGGTCTTCCAACCAAACCTACGCTTTGGGCGCCAATAAAGCAATGTATTAAATCAGGCTTTTTGCACAGCAAGCGTCCATTATCGCTGGATAACCAGCGTACCCGCCTGCGAACGCTGCCCGTTCAGGAATCGAAACTGATACAGTCCCGGCGCCAGTTGTGGGGATTCCCACCGGAAGCGGTGTACGCCGGCAGCCAAACGGTCCCGGGCCACCACGGATACCAGTTGCCCTGTCATGTCGAAGATCTCCAGCCTGACATCCTGTGTAACAGCCAGCGAAAAGAGGAAGGTGGTCGCGTCGGAGAATGGATTCGGATACACATAGAGCCCCGACTGAAACGCCACTTCTTCGAGGCCCACGGGACCGTCGAGGACTTCGACGCTGTCGCAACGACTGCATCCACCCGAATCCGTTACACAGACCACATACCAGCCGGCAACCAACGCGCTGATCGAATCAGCCGTACCGGTGACCGGGCTCCAGTCGTATGCATACGGAGGTAATCCACCGCTCACATCAACCGATGCGGTACCGTCGGCACAACCCTGACAGGAAGGATTGGTATGAGCAACGGTCAATTGCAGTGTATCCGGTTGCTGCAGGCTGATGGTTTGTGATATGCCACAACCATTGCCATCGGTGATGAGGACCTGGCAGTCGCCTCCGCACAGATTATTCACCTGCCGGGTCGTATCTCCGTTGCACCAGGTGACGAAATACGGTTCAACGCCACCGGCAATGGTCACTTCACCATGTCCGTCACAATTCGTTGCGCAAAGCGCGTCAACTCCGGTGACGGTGGCCTGAATGGCCGCGGGTTCCGTGATTGCCGCACTTCCCTGGGTCGTACATCCGTTGGAGTCCGTAACGAAGACCTGATACGTTCCACCCGTCAACCCGACCGCGGTATCGTTCACTTGTCCACCTGGTGTCCAGTTGTACGAATACGGCGGCACTCCGCCTCCAACTTCCGCGAAGATGCGACCACTTGCAGCGCCCGCACACAACACATTTTCGGTCGTAAGCAGTATGGCCAGCGGCGAAGGTTCCTGCACTTGAGCCAAAATGGAATCCCGGCAACCGTTCGCGTCGATGACCAGCAATTGGTAGATACCCGCACCGATGTTCGTCAGGCTGGATCCGGTGCCGGCAGTGCCCGTCCATTGATAGTTGAATGGAGCCGCGCCGCCGGATACGGAACAGAAAACCGCGCCATTTGTGTCACCATTGCAGGTAACGGAACGGCTCGAGTCGACTTGCACGTGCGGGACCGGCAACGCATTCACGGTTACATTCCCGGATCGGGTACATCCGTTTCCATCGGTTACCACGACTACATAAGTTCCCGGTGAAAGGCTGTCTGCTGTTGCGGTTGTATCGTTCGACGGGAACCAACTGAATGTGAAAGCTCCCGAACCACCGGAAGGAATCACGGTTGCAGTGCCGTTCGTCGCGTTGCAGCTTACCGGTGTCGATTGCATATTAAGGTTGATCACCGGCGGTTGGGTGATCGAGGCTGCTGAGGTCGTCGTACAAGCATTCGCATCCGTAATCGTAACCGTGTAGTTACCGGCCGGCCGGTTGCTGATACCGGTAGTTGTCGCATTTCCCGGGTTCCACAGATAAGTGTAAGGCGACGTTCCACCTGTCACTGTCACGGTAGCAGCGCCGGTTGAGGCTCCAAAGCAACTGACTGCCGTGGTGCTCGTCGCTGCCTGCAATACATCGGGTTGGGTAATCGAAACCGGAAGCGTTACGGTACATCCGCTGACATCGGTCACTTGCACGGAATAGTTACCCGCACTCAACCCATTCAGGGTATTCGTCGTTCCGCCTCCCGGTGACCAGGCATACTGATACGGCGGCGTTCCTGATGTTGCGGTCACGGATGCGGATCCGTCGTTACCACCGAAGCACTTGACCATCGAGGCGGAAGCGAGTGTCAATTGCAAACCACCGGTGCTGCCTACGGTTACCGTATCTGCCATAATACAACCATTGGCATCCGTTACAGTAATGATATAATCTCCTGAAGCGAGTCCGCTTGCCGAAGCGGCATTGCCTCCGGAAGGAAACCATGAATACGAATAAGTGCCGGTGCCGCCGGTGGCAGTCACCTGAGCCGTACCGTTGCTATTCTGACAATCGGACGGAGTAGCGGCTGATGACAGAACCAGTTTGGAAGGTTCCGTTACCTGCGCGCTACCTCCTTGGGTGCAACCGTTGGCATCCGTAACCGTGCAGGAATAAATGCCGGCAGAAAGTGCAAGCCGTATGAATCCGGTATCGGACGATCCTGCCCAACTGTACTGCAAGGTGCCGGTTCCACCGGATGCCGTCAGGATGATTTGGCCGTCACTGCCTCCGTTACAACTGGCCGGGGTCGCGTTGAAGGATAGTCCGATCGGTGGTGGAGAACCGACGATTGTCGTTGCGCTTCGGGTACAACCGTTCGCATCGGTGATAGTGACCGAGTACGAACCGGCTGACGCATTGTAAAGGGTGTCGTTGGTCGAGCCACCGGGTGACCAGGCAAATGAATATCCTCCGGCGCCACCGTTCACCTGGACACTTGCCTGTCCTGTCGTGCTCCCGGCACAGCGCACATCGCTTGAACTGACGGTCGTTTGAAGCGCAGACGGTTCCGTGATGTCGATGGAGACATAAGCCTCGCAATTGTTGGCGTCCGTCACACGCACGGTGTAGGTACCCGCAGCGAGATTGCCGGCCGAAGCGGTCGTGCTGACGTTCGGTGTCCAGGCATACGCGTAAGGGGCGTTGCCACCTGTCACGCTGATGGCGGCGGAACCATTCGAGCCGCCGGCACAACTGACCATGGAACTGGATGCCAAACTGACCGTCGGCGCAACGGGATTGATGATGGTCGCGGATGTGGTTTTCGTGCATCCGTTCGCATCCGTAACCGTGACTGTATACGTACCTGCACACAAGCCGGTAGCCGTTGCAGCGGTTTGTCCGTTGCTCCAGGCATAGGAGTACGGTGCCGTTCCGGCGGATGGCGAAGCGGTGGCGGTACCGTTACAGCCGGCCCCGCTGCAATTGGAATTCGCCGTACTGATTCCCACTGACAGTGGTGCTGGCTCCGTGATGGTGACCGTGGTCGTACGGGAACAACCGATGGCATCCTCCATCGTTACCGTGTAATCACCGGGACAAAGATTGAAAATCGTATCCTGCGTCAGGCCATTGTCCCAACTATAGGTCTTCGCATACGGGCTTGTTCCATTTCCCAATGCATAGCCGTCGCAGGCATCGGGGCAACTGACATTGTGTTGAACAACCTGTACCGTGCAATTGCACCGGCCGGGCAGGTTACTGTCGAGCCAGGAAAGCCTTCTCGTCACCCAGTTCTTGAGGTTCTGCACTTCTCCGGCATAGGTCGTGGGATACGGAGAAGGGTTCGGCCAGACGTATTGACCAAGGATCGGCCAGACGGTGAAATTCCAGTCCTTCGATTCGTCGATAACCGCGGTGATGGAATCGATGATGGCGAAAATGTGCTGCTGACTCAGCACGTTCTGCCGGTAATCCTGCCAGCGGCACTTGAGTTGATTCGTGTAATTCGTATCCTGCAGCAATCGCTGCCACCAAAACGGGACCTGGTAGCCGTCGCCGGTGCAAGAGAACAGATAGGCCCAACCGGTCGTATCATCACCGCCGCAATAGTTCGCGTTCCCCCAAGCGATGTCATAATCCCAAACGGGTCCGGCTTTCAGGGTCTTGTTCTTGTCTTTATACAGATAAGAACTGATACGGTAGCCATCGACATTCTTGCTCAACTCGTTGCAGAAGAAGTAATCGATCCAGGAACCGTTTCCGATGTATTTCTGATAACCGTTAATCGGGTCCATGAACGCGGACGATGATAGGGCGTCCTCAAAGCTGTCGACATAGGCTTGTATATACGCCTTCTGCTGCAGGGAAATACTGTCCGGATCCGGATAATCATATTGCAGATAGGTAGTCTGACCGTTCGGGTGATTGATCGGGGGATAAGGGGAGGTCCAACCTTCGCCGCCACTTCCGGTGGTCTTATCGACTTTAAGAATATATCCACCGGTAATGTCCGGAGCGGTATTCTCCCACGGATGTAGTCTGTCGATGTCGACCCGGTCTCCATCCCGCTTGATCGACTCCATCAGCACGTAGATGCCGATGTACTCACCGTTCAGGACCACATCGACGTACCGGGTACGGGCGGCGTAATGCCCCATCTCCGTGGAAAGTTGGTACAAGAGTACGTTGCGGCAAAACGATTTGTCGGTGTAGTTGGCACTGAGGATCCAATCATGTTCCGACGGCATGCCCAGCAGGGCGACGTTGGTATCGGTAACACCGTTCGGCATCCGTGTTTCAAAGCCATACGACTTCTTGGGGAACGACTGCGAGGACGATCCCCGGATCTCGATCGCGATCTTTCCGTTGTATTCGTTGAACGGATCGTTCAAATGATTGCGTTGCCCGATACCGTTATTCACGATACCCATGTCGCAGATGATCTTCGGGTCGTCGGGAATCGACTGCCCGTTGGTGTTGATGACAACGATGGGAAGATTGGAACCGGAAAACAGGAACGGTCGTGCGGGGTTACCGCCAAAATTGATACTCCAATTGATCAATGAGCCGGTAATGCCGTTGTTGCTGTCGTCGATCACGCGTAACTGCCAGGTGCCGTTACCGTTTTGCCCGTTGTTGACGTTATACAGGGTTCCTTCCGGACGGTACGTGCCTGTGAAAGGCGCGGAGCCGCTGGTGATCGACGTAGCGGCGTCGTTGCGGAAGATCGTGTTGGTGAAATTGGAACCACTCGTTCCGCCATTGTCGGTGGTCAACATGATGAGTGTACCATCCGGCGCGGCCAGGAAACAATCGATATCGCGGGCACGGCTGTGATTGATATTGATCGTCACCGATTCGAGCCCGAAGGTGTAATCCACACTGGCGGGAGAGAGTCCCGAAACGCTGATGTTGAAGCGGGAAGTATCGGACAGGGTGATGATACTGCCACCGGTACCCGAAAACGTTTGCGCGGATGCGAAACGCGTAAAGGCGATCAGCAACAGCACAAGGAATAGCCGAAGTTTCATGCGAGAGGGACAGAAAAGTTACTCAAACCGGAACGAATGGTAGATCCGGAGACTACAAGGCAAAAACCCTGTTTCTTTAAAATTTTACGAAAAAATGCAGGAAAGTTGTCTGAAAAAGGGCGAAAATGTCCCGTTTTTGCAGTTTAGTGAAGCGAAACCATGACCTGGTTTTTCTCCACTTTATCGCCCTTATTGACACTGATTTTCCGGATAGCCCCGTCAGCCGGAGCTTTGATGACATTCTCCATCTTCATGGCTTCCAGTACCAGAATCGGGTCGCCCTTTTTAATTGACTGTCCTTCGGCAACAGCGACATTGAGCACCAGACCCGGCATCGGCGCCTTGATGTCATTCACCTTTTTACCTGCGGTGATGTCGATTCCCATCTCGCGCAGCAGATCGTCATACTTGTCGCGCACATTCAGCTGGTAAACGGTATTGTTCACCTTGATCGAGAATGATTTCTCCTCGAAATTCGCTTCGATCAGTTCGGCTTCATAGGAACGGCCCTTGTGCAGGAGATGAAACTTCCCTTTTCGGTATTCGAGCATGTCGGGATGCATCTCTTCACCGTTCACGCTTTGGTGGCGGGCATCGTACGCGACCTGGTATTCTCGACCGTTGACGGTTACCTTGTACATGGGACGGCAAAGTTAACCTAAAATTCAAGTCCGGGCCAGCCCTTATCTTTGATGCAATGTCTGTTCCTGCGCCATTTATCCGGCTTTCCCTGCTGTCCGTCGCCCTATTGCTCGTTGCCTGCTCGGGAAGCCGGCAACTTCCGGCATCGCCTCCTGCGGCCGTCTCCTCGAAAACAGAGCCGAGAAAGCAGCAGGAAGCCTATGCAGCGAAGCCAAACCGGATCTGGGACCTCGTACATACACGACTCGAGCTCCAGCCCCGATGGGACAAACGGGAGATCGACGGTAAGGCAACACTTTTTCTACATCCGCACTTTTACCCGACCGACAGCCTTGTGCTGGACGCGAAGATGATGCTGGTTAAACAGGTAGGACGTATCCGTGCGCAAGGTGATACGCTGCTGCTACCGTTCCGGAACGACAGCAGCACGATCCGGCTGAAACTCGATACCGTTTTCCATCGCGACAACCAATTGGTGCTATGGATCGACTATACCGGCCGGCCGGATCTTCGCACGGGCGATGGCTCACGGGCCATTCGGGGAGAGAAAGGTCTTTACTTCATCAACCCCGACGGAAAGGATCCCAACAAACCGACACAATTGTGGAGCCAGGGAGAGACGGCCCATAATTCCGTCTGGTTCCCCACCCTGGATGCCCCCAATCAAAAAACGACCCAGGAGATCTACCTCACGGTGGACACTTCTTTCGTTACCCTTTCCAACGGTTTATTGCTCTCACAGCAACTGAACGGAAACGGAACACGCACCGATTACTGGAAGCAGAGCCTCCCGGCGCCCCCCTACCTCACGATGATCGGCGTCGGGCGTTGGTCGGTTACACGGGAACGGTGGAACAACATCGAACTGAGTTACTATACCGATCCCGCCTACGCGCCTTATGCCCGCCGTATCTTCGGAAAGACTGCGAAAATGCTCGACTTCTTTTCGAACAAACTCGGATACCCCTTCGTCTGGGAAAAGTACGCGCAGGTTTGCGTACACGAGTACATCAGCGGTGCCATGGAAAACGCCACCGCGGTCGTGCACGGCACCGGCATCCAGCAGGACCCACGACAACAACTCGACTACGACTACGAAGATGTGATCGCGCATGAATTGATTCACCACTGGTTCGGCGATCTGGTGACCTGCGCATCCTGGAGCAATGTCGTACTCAACGAAGGCTTTGCCAATTATGGCGAATACCTCTGGCGGGAACACGCGTACGGCAGCGACGATGCCGACCGGCTCAACATCGAGGACCTCTCTTCTTACCTGGCGGCCACGAGCAAATCGGATCCACCCGCCGTTCGCTATCGGTACGAAGACGCGGAGGACCTGTTCGACGCCGTATCCTATAACAAGGGTGGGCGCATCCTGCACTTGCTGCGGAGGCAAATCGGCGACGATGCATTTTTCGCATCCCTGAAACTTTATTTACAACGTCATGCGTTCGGTAACGTGGAGGTGGATGACTTCCGGCAGGCGGTGGAAGAAGTCACCGGCGAAGACCTTCATTGGTTTTTCGATCAATGGTACTTCCGTCCCGGTCGGCCGATCCTGAATGTCGACTACGCCTGGGACGAATCAGCCCGGTCGATGAGTGTAACGCTCGAACAGCAACAATCGATGGAGGAACATGCCCCCTATCGACTGCCCATGTTGATCGATGTCTATACGGTGAACGGCAGGAAGAGCATTCCAGTCGACTTCAACAGCGCGAAGCAAACCATCCGCATTCCGCTGGAACAGGCACCTGAGTTGGTCAATGTCGATGCCGATAAACGCATCCTCTGCACTCGGCGAGACAATAAACCGAAAGAATGGTTGCCCTATCAGTATGCGCATGGTCCCCGGTATTATGACCGCTGGGAAGCGGTAAGTAAACTCAGCGAAAACTATGAGGTTGCGTCAGCCGGCGGGAAAACCATCTTTTCCGCCTTGCAAGACCCCTATTGGCGCATCCGGAAAAAAGCGGTCGAGTCGATCGGCACCTGGATGCAATCGCGTGCCGACACGGCACTACCCGTAGTGAAACGACTTGCCACCGGCGATCCGGAGTCTGCCGTGCGATCGGAGGCCTGGCGCAGTTTGCGCCGCTTCGCCGAGTACGACGACTATGCGGAACTCGTTCCGTCAGGTCTGCGCGACAGCAGTTATGAAGTCTGCGCGAAAGTGTTCGAACTGCTGAAAGAAAAAGATCCCGCCTTGGCTGCGCAGCAGGTACCACAACTGGAAAAAGACAGCGGCAATGCCATACTGGAAGTGATGGCTGCCTATTTCGCTACCGACGAACAGCACGACCGGATCGGCTGGTTTACGCGGGCGTTGCGTCAGGCGAAGGGTTACACGCGCTATGGTATTGTCAACAATTTCAGCAAGTATCTATCCGCGCAGCATGATCTCGAGCGTCAGCGACAGGGTGCGGATCAATTGGAGGAACTCGCGCAAAACGCGACCGGGCGTTATTTCCGCTCGGCAGCCGTTTCAGCTTTACGCTCCTTGAAAGCGACGGTCGAAAGCAGAACGAATACGCTGGACAAGGAACTCAACCAACTACCGGTCACCAATACGCCTCAGATCGAGCGATCCCGAAAAGAACGCGACCGCAACGAACACCGTGAATTACTGGACCGGCTGGAACGTACGCTGGCCACATTGGATGCCACCCGCCCTTAAAATGCGTCTGAGCCCGCTGATCTTTCTGCTTTTGATTTCCGCTACTGCGGCCGGATCATCCTTGGTCGACAGTACCGATGGCCGGTACGGCTTCGAAGCACGGCTCACGTATGGGTTCCTCGTCGCACACCGTCCGAACCTGCGGCCACTGCAGGAACGACATCTTCGTTCGATCGAATTCTCGCTCCTGGTGCCGACCGATGGGCAGAGGGGTTGGCAACAGGAC
This sequence comes from Bacteroidota bacterium, assembly GCA_016713765.1. Classification (NCBI taxonomy): domain Bacteria; kingdom Pseudomonadati; phylum Bacteroidota; class Bacteroidia; order Candidatus Pollutiaquabacterales; family Candidatus Pollutiaquabacteraceae; genus Candidatus Pollutiaquabacter; species Candidatus Pollutiaquabacter sp. The sequence continues at coordinate 985,283 of JADJON010000001.1, read as the reverse complement.
TTCGCCTTTCCGGAAAAAGGTCTTCAGCTAGCGTTTTTCGATCTCGGCAATGCCGAACGACTCGGCCTGGGTGTAGCGCTCTATCCCTTCCTCGATTTTCCGCTGGCCGGTCAAGGCCAATGGAAATGGAGGCTCCGGTATGGAATGGGACTTGGATACGTGCAACGGAATTTCGACCCGGAAGTGAACTATAAAAACACGGCCATAGGCTCGAAGCTCAACGGCGTGATCCACTTCGACTTGCGGGTACGTAAGCGTTTCGGAAGAGGGGCCTTGGAAGGCGGCCTGGGCATCACCCACTATTCCAACGGCGCCACGGCCATGCCCAACCTGGGCATCAACCTGGCAGCTGCTCACTTCGGGTATCTGCAGTACTTCGGAACGAAATCGCCGAAACACCATATCCAGTTGTTGCGGGTACGCTCAGGATTTTGGGCCACCGCTTTTGCGTCGGCTTCCTGGAAAGAGATCTATCCGCCGCTTGGCAGAAAGTACCTGGCCGCTTCCGTTTCCGGTGACCTCTTCTATGTGCTCAGCAATAAGGTCGATGCGGTATTGGGCGCCGATCTGTTCTACGACCAAAGCCTGCGGGTACGGATGGAAGCAACGGAAAAATCACCGCAACCCGGCTCGACTAACCTGCGGCCGGGTGTTCATACGGGCTTACAGGTGCTGGTAGGCAAGTTAGGCTTGTTGTTCAACCTTGGCTACTATCCTTACACCCGTTTCCAGGAAGACGGCCGCTATTTTCACCGGATCGGTTTCCGTTATTACTTTCCCAGGCTCATCGCGGTGATGAACCTAAAAACCCATTACGCCCGCGCGGATTTCGTCGAATGGGGTATCGGCTGGCGTTTCCGCTCAACATCCAAAACACCCTGAGGGCATGCTGCGTTCATTCCTGTTCCTGCTCCTGCTCAGTCTCGTGGTTTCCTGTGGAAAGGATCACGAGTTCGATTGCTTCAAAAGCACCGGGCGTACCGCGAGCGAACACAGGCCCTTGGCTTCCTTTACGCGCATACAACTGGACGACAACATCGACCTGGTGTTACGACTGGACACCACCTGCTTTGCGGTAGTGCAAGCCGGTGAAAACCTGATCGACGGCATCATCACCGAAGTGGAAAACGGCACCCTCTATCTGCGCAACGAAAATCGCTGCAATTGGGTGCGCAACTTCCGTAAGCCCGTCACCGTGACCATCGGCATGGGGCAACCCGAACTCATCACCTACTACGGATACGGCGATATCCATTGCAACGATACGATCCGACAGCACGATTTTATGTTCAACTGCTACAACGGGTCGGGCAGCATCTGGCTGACGTTGAACACCGATCGCTCCTACCTGCACCTCAACATCGGCCGCGCCGACCTGCATGTCTCCGGGCGAAGCAATGTTTCGTTTGTGTCGCTGAATGATGTATGCGTGGTCGACAACCGTGCGCTTTCCACCGACCTTTGCTACCTCCTGACCAAATCCACAGGCGACTGTCGTGTGCGGGTTGAACGGGAACTGGAGGCAACGGTCGAGTACACCGGTAACGTGTACTACTCCGGAAATCCAGGACGGGTGGCCGTTTCAGGAAATGGAACCGGACAGGTAAAAGCGGAATGATCCAAATTTGATTATCGGCACGCTTACTTCCGACGGGGAATAAACATCTCGCAGCTCTTAGCCAGGCAGCCTATTCTCCTTTCGACTCCTCATAGCCATGATCAACTTTCAGGTCGGATGCCAAAGCCGCAGCCACCGCCAGTTCATCGCAGCGGTTGTTGAGCGGATTGCTGGCATGGCCTTTCACCCAAACAAAGCGCACCTTGTGCCGGCGATAAATGATGAGAAATCGTCTCCAGAGGTCGGGGTTGGCCTTCTTGTCAAAACCTTTTTTCTCCCAACCGAACAGCCAGCCCTTCTCCACGGCATCGACCACATACTTTGAGTCGGAGTAAACGGTAACCTGGCTACCGGGATTCTTCAGCGCTTCCAGCCCCTTGATCACACTCAACAACTCCATGCGATTGTTTGTCGTCAGCCGGAAGCCTTCCGACAACTCCTTCCGGTGATGTCCCGCCATCAGGATCACCCCATATCCGCCCGGACCCGGATTACCGCGCGAAGCGCCGTCGGTGTAGATGGTGATCATGCGAGGGACGAGGGACGAGGGACGATGTGTAGGGTGTTCAGGTTTCCTGCCTTCGCTAAAATTCCGGCAGGCAGGATTCACTGTTTACTGTTTACTGTTCACTATTTACTGTTCACTGTTCACTCCCTTCAACACCCCCAACTCCTTCCCCACCTTCGTAAACGCTTCAATGGCACGATCGAGGTGGTGGCGTTCGTGGCCTGCGGAGAGTTGTACGCGGATACGGGCGTTGCCCTTGGCGACAACCGGATAAAAGAAACCGATTACGTAAATACCTTCTTCCAGTAATCGCGCTGCGAACTGCTGGGCGAGCGGGGCTTCGTACAGCATGATCGGCACGATGGGGTGCTCGCCCGGCTTGATGTCGAATCCGGCAGCGGTCATGCGTTCCCGGAAATACCTGGTGTTCTCCCATAGTTTATCACGCAGGGCAGTGGTCTCCGTCAGCATGTCGAGCACGGCGATGGATGCCCCTACGATGCTTGGTGCGAGTGAATTTGAAAAAAGATACGGGCGTGAACGTTGCCGCAGCATGTCGACGATCTCTTTGCGTGCGCTCACGAAACCGCCCATGGCGCCGCCAAGGGCTTTGCCAAGAGTTCCGGTCACAATGTCGATGCGCCCCATCACACCATGGTGTTCATGCGTACCGCGGCCTGTTTTACCCATGAAACCGGAAGCGTGACATTCATCGATCATGACCAGGGCCTTGTAACGGTCGGCCAGGTCGCAGATCTTGTCGAGTTGGGCAATGGTTCCATCCATGCTGAACACACCGTCCGTCACGATGATACGATGGCGCAAATGCTGCGTGGCCTGCAGGTGCTGTTCCAACTCGGCCATGTTGTTGTGCTTGTAGCGGAAACGCTGCGCTTTACAGAGCCGCACACCGTCGATGATCGACGCATGATTCAGCTCGTCCGAAATGATCGCGTCCTGTTCGTTGAATAGCGGCTCGAATACCCCACCGTTCGCGTCGAAGGCCGCCGCATAGAGGATGGTATCCTCTGTGCCGAGGAAAGCGGAAATTTTCTGTTCGAGTGTTTTATGAATATCCTGCGTACCACAGATAAAGCGGACGGACGACATCCCGTAACCGTGCGAATCAATGGCGGTTTTCGCAGCGGCGATCACCTTCGGATGCGAAGACAACCCGAGGTAATTGTTCGCACAGAAGTTGAGTACGTCTTTTCCGTTCGCCCGGATCTCAGCGCCCTGGGGTGTGGAAATGATGCGCTCCTGTTTGTAGAGGCCGGCGGCCGTGATTTCTTCGAGTTCTTTCCGGAGGACCGGTTGCAGCGTTTCGTACATGATGCAGTTATTCGATGACGTAAAAGTCTTAAAAATTAACGCGCGCAGACAAGCTCATCACCACGGCTTTTCCACGAATCAACTCCGCAACTCCACCCGATTTCCGGGCCGCAGGCGGACGATGCCGCGGAATTCCATCTGCAAGAGCAGCACCGACAGGCGGTTGACCGGCATCCGCACCCGAAAGGCCAGCGCGTCCAGGTCTTCGGAGGAATCCCGAAGCGTTTCCACTACCGTACGTTCCTCATCGTTCAGCTCCTCGAATAGCGGTAACTGCCGGGACTGCCCGGATAGTTTCGAGCCTTCCGCAGTTTCATTCCAGCCCATGTATTCCAGGAACTGCTCCGGTTGTTCGACCAGGCGGGCCAGGTGCTCGCGGATCAGCCAATGACAGCCGCGCGAATAGGGATCGTTGATCCGCCCCGGGATCGCGAATACCTCGCGGTTGTATTCGTTGGCGAATTGCGCCGTAATGAGCGCGCCTCCGCGTTCCGCCGACTCGATCACCAGCGTGGCATCACACAAGCCGGCGACGATGCGGTTGCGGGCAGGAAAGTTGTCGCGATCAGGCCGGGTACGGGTCGCGTACTCCGTCAGCACCCCACCCTTCGCTTCCATCTTCCGTGCGACCCCCAGGTGCACATCCGGGTAGAGCCGGTCCAGTCCGTGAGCCGTCACGCCCAGCGTAGGAAGTCCGCACCGCAGGGCTTCCTGGTGGGCGACGATATCGACACCGTACGCGAGTCCGCTCACGATCGTCACCCCGGCTTCCCGCATCCCTTCGCAAAACTGCGCGATCAGATCACGTCCATAGTCGGTGACCTTGCGCGTTCCCACTACTGCTACCATCCGAGGAGCGTTTAGCTGGAGCATTCCTCTTCCGAACAAGAGAATCGGTGCGGTATCGCATTGCTTTAGTCGAAAAGGATACTCCGCGTCGAGGTAGCAATAGGTCCGAATAGCGTGCTTGCGGATGTAGCGTACCTCTTCCTCCGCTCTTCGCAGGACATTCGCTGTGAGGATAGCCGCTGCACGCTCCGGACCGATGCCGGGGATGCGCTCCAACTGGCTTTTGCGTTTTTGAAAAATCCCGTCAATGCCCCCGCAATAGCTAACCAGTTGCCGGGCCAGCACAGGACCGATCCCAGGCAACAAATGCAGGGCGATCCTTCGCGCCAGTTCTTCGTCCGAAGGGCCGCCCACTACCGCCGGCAGTTTGTCGCTTGCAGGGTTTTCCGTTATACTTGTCAACTCACTGATGAATCCGACGCGAAAGTACCCCGGAGCCGCTGCTCCTGCCGTCCATTATATGCGGGGAATTGCATTTCTGCTCGCATTTCTCTTTCACCTTACGATCCATGCCCAGCCTGCGGGCAAAGCCCGGTTGACCGGACGGATCACCGACGCGGCTTCCGGCGAAGCCCTGACCGGTGCCACGGTGCAAAGTGGCGGACAATACGGAACCACGACCGATCTCCAGGGGCGCTACATCCTTGATCTTCCTCCCGGCGAGCACACGATCAGCATCCGGTTGATCTCCTTTGCCGAGAAGCAGGTGCAACTGAAGCTCGAAGACGGGGAAAATCGCACACTGGATTTAGCGCTCAGCACTTCGGCACAGGAACTCAAGCTGGTTGTCGTGAGTGCCGGTCGCTTCGAACAGCGTATCGAAGACGTGACTGTCTCCATGGAGGTGATCAAGCCTGCGATCATCGAGAACAACAACAGCACCTCGATGGAGGATGCCATGCAGTTCATTCCCGGCGTGAACATCGTCGACGGTCAGGCCAACATCCGCGGCGGCAGTGGCTGGAGCTACGGCGCCGGGAGTCGTGTGCAGGTGCTCTGTGACGACCTGCCCCAACTGGCTGCCGATGCCAACGACGCCAAGTGGAGCTTTCTTCCGGTCGAGAACCTCGAACAAGTGGAAGTGATCAAAGGCGCCTCTTCCGTACTCTTCGGCTCCAGCGCACTGAATGGCGTGATCAACATCCGCACCGCGTATCCGAAGGACACGCCGATTACCAAAATCAATTACTTCGCGGCCGCGTACGACAAAGCAAAACTGAGTCTCGACGGCATCACCTATCGCCTCGACTGGTGGGGGTCTGCGCCGCGTACGTATTCGGGAATGAACTTTTTCCACAGCCGTAAACAAGGCCGTTTCGATCTGGTCGTCGGTGGAAACATGTTCTACGACGAAGGATACCGCCAGGGCGAAGACGAACAGCGCGCACGCATCAACCTCAACACCCGCTATCGCTTCGCGAAGATCGAAGGCCTTTCAGCCGGGGTGAACTTCAACGCCATGAAGACCGAAGGCACCCTGTTCTTCCTCTGGATGAACGACAGTACAGGCGCCTACAGGCCGGCACCGGGGACGCTCAGCGACTACACGACCTATCGTACCAACGTCGATCCGTTCATCACTTATGTCGACACCAAAGGGAACTCGCACAAACTGCGCACGCGCTGGTTCAACACCACCAACGAAAACAACACGAATCAGAACTCCACGGCCGACCTCTACTACGCCGAGTACCAGTACCAGAAGCGCTTCAGTGACCAGGTAACCCTCACCGGCGGACTCTTGAACAGCTCGTCGAAGGTGAATTCCGAGTTGTATGGCAATCACACGGCCCGGCAACAGGCGGGCTATCTCCAGGCCGACCTGAAATGGAAGTTCATTACCCTTTCGCTGGGCGGACGTGTGGAGCAGAACCGTATCAACGACGAAACCGACGACTGGGTGCCTGTATATCGCAGCGGCATCAACCTGCACGTTCTCAAAGAGACCTACCTCCGCGCATCGTACGGGCAAGGCTATCGTTATCCTTCGATCGCGGAACGTTTTGTACGCACGAATGTCGGCGCCTTGATCGTTTATCCGAATGAAGATCTGACCGCCGAACGCGGGTATAGCAGCGAGATCGGCATGAAGCAGGGACTGAAGGCCGGGGCGTGGGCCGGCTACCTTGACCTGGCAGTTTTTCAAAACAACTACGACAACATGATGGAGTTCTGTTTCGCCCAGTGGGGGACCTTTACGGATCCCCTGGCCGGAAACGGATTCCGTTCCTTCAACGTCGGCGATACGCGCATTCGCGGCGCGGAGATCACACTCGTTGGAGCCGGAGCACTTTACCGTGACCTTCGGCTCAACGTGCTGGCAGGTTACACCTACATGGATCCGCAACAATTGACCTACGACAGCCTCTATATCACCAAAGTCGGCCTGGAAAACTACCGTGGATCCGACTCCAGCGATTTTCTCAAATACCGTTTCAAGCACCTCATCCGCTTCGATGCAGAACTGGTCTGGAAAGCGTATTCGCTCGGAGCGAACGTGCGTTACAATAGTTACATGGAAAATATCGACCGCATCTTCGTTACCGGACTCTTCGATTTCGCTTTCCCGCCCGGCCTGGGTATTGGCCATTACCGCAAGTTCCGGGACAAGGGCGATACCGTCGTCGACCTGCGCGCCGGCTGGCAGGCGAACAAACACTTCCGCGCATCCGTCGTTGTCAAGAATGTTTTCAACTACATCTACATGGCACGCCCGGCCGATATGCAACCTCCGAGGGTGTGGGTACTACAAGTCGGCTTCCAATTCTAACCGCCAAGCTCTCCCCATTCCACCACCGAAAAAGCATTGACGAACAAGCCTCGCTATTCACTATTCACTGTTTACTGTTTACTGTTTACTGTTCACTAGTCACCAACCCCTATCTTTACCCCATGAATCGCCATCTCGCCACCCTGTTGCTGCTGCTTGTGCTTTCCTTGGGCGCAAAGGCTCAATACTTCCGATTAGAGAACCATTACATCACCGCCGGTTACGGATTCGGTTCGTTCATCCAGGCGATCCAGAGTGAAGTGGACGATGTGACAAGCACCTACTCGACCTCCGCGACCGGACCCGTTTACCTCAAGTACGAACACGCGCTCACCGGAAAATTCGGTATCGGCGTCGCGGTTGCTTATGCCAACTTCGGCTTCGACTACACCGAGAAGGACGCATCAGGCACCACGACTTATAGCCATGAAACCGACTATACGACCTTTTCCATTCTGGCTCGCATGAACTGGCACTTCGCCGAGAAGGAAGGATTTGATCCGTATATCGGGGTGGGACTGGGTTACCGCGACGGTAACTGGACGTACAAGACGAACGATCCCGACGGGAGCGACGAAATCAACTATTCCGTTAGTTTCCCGTTCGGCTTCGAAACCACCATTGGCGCCCGCATCCGTCTGTCCGGTGGTCTCGCCGCCTACACCGAGATCGGCCTGGCCAAATCCGTGGTGCAGCTTGGTTTGACCCAGCGGATTGGACGATAGTCATTGGTTTCGGGTTTCGGGTTTCCAGTTTCCGGTTATGAGACAGATGTGAAAATAAAGGCTGTAGTCATAGGCCTCACCGAATAAAAACCGGAAACTCGAAACCCGAAACCCGGAACCCCAAACCTACTTCCGCTTATATTTGTACCGGACGGACGAATCACCCATGAACATTATCGGCATCATTCCGGCCCGGTATAAGTCGACGCGCTTTCCGGGCAAACCCCTGGTCAATATCAACGGTAAATCGATGATTCAGCGGGTTTACGAACAGGCCTTGCAGAGCACCCGGTTGGGCAAGGTGGTGATCGCCACCGACGACGATCGCATTTTAAAGCACGTTCAGGAATTCAACGGAGAAGTCGTGATGACCGCTCCGCATCACCTGAGCGGAACCGACCGCTGCGCGGAAGTGATCCGGCAGGACAAAGACAAGCGTTGGGACGTTGCCATCAACATCCAGGGTGACGAACCCTACATTCAACCGGAACAGATCGACCTGTTGTGCTCCTGTTTCAAAAAAGAAGAGACCAGCATTGCCACACTGGTCAAGAAGATCGTATCACCCGACGAACTGTTCAACCACAACAATGTAAAAGTGGTGATGAACAAGCACGGCCACGCACTGTACTTCAGCCGCTTTCCGATTCCTTACAACCGCAATTTCCCCGAGCAGGAGTGGCTAAAGCATTCAACGTATTATAAGCACATCGGAATTTACGGCTATCGCACCGATACCTTACTGGAGATCGCCGGCCTGACCAAGACCAATCTCGAGATCACCGAATCGCTGGAGCAATTGCGCTGGATCGAACACGGTTACACCATTCACGCGGCCGTCACCACACTCGAAAGTGTCTCCATCGATACGCCGGAGGATCTGGCGAAGGTGAACCGGTGATTTTGTGGGATCGCTGTAACGTTGTAACGTTATAACGTTTTAACGTTGAAAGTTGAAGGTTGAAGGTTGAAGGTTGAAAGTAAAGACCGCCTTATTCAGTTGCTCCTGGTCTACAATTACTAATTACTAGTTACTAATTACTAGTTACTAATTACTAGTTACTAATTACTAGTTACTAATTACTAGTTACTAATTACTAGTTACTAATTACTAGTTACTAATTACTAGTTACCAGGCCCCCCAACTTCCCCGTCACGCTAAAAGCACCAAAGCACGGCCGCCTTTTCGATCCTAAAGATCCGGCGCGATGATGAATTCGATCTGCATCGTGTACAAACCCGGACGGTAATTCATGCCGGGAACGACTTTCAGATCTACACGGAACTGGTAGCATTGCGGGTCGGTCAGGTAACTTCCCGGCGTATTCGTTCCTATCGGTGAAGCATCACCGCAATTCACGGAAGGGTCGGGAGCGGAAAGGTGATTACCGATGATATCGAGTGTCGACACTGCAATGTCCTGCAAGGGCACGTAGCCGCTGATCTGGGGCGTACCTGAAAGGTTGTGCACGCGGGCCTGCAACAAGCCAACCGGAGGTGCGCCGTTTCCGCTAGTCGCGTAGTACTGCGCGTTGTCCCAGGTACCGGCCACAGCCGTGACCGCGCCCATGTATAAATCCCAGTTGGTGCCGATCGCTTCCACGTTCACCGTGAAGGCATTCGGGATTACGATGCCGGTGGTCAGCTTTTGGATCGTATTGAACGTAAAATCAACATTCGAACTTCCACCGATCGAGATGTCCACCGTCTGCGCGGAAACCCGCAGCGGGCCGAGTAGCAACAGCAGCAGGAAAATTCGGTATCGGCTTCGGGCGGTCATAAGAAATGCTCCTGGTATGTACTGCTTCGACCGGAGAAGGTTGCAGGGGTAAAAAAGAAAAAGAGGAGCGGGGGGCCGTCTCCTCTTTTTCCAGGATGTAAATCGGGGGTGTCGGGAATGGCTTAGAGGTCTTCCGTCAACGTGTACACCACTTCGAGATCGTAGTAACCCGGCTGGGCATACGGTGCGGTAGCGGTGAAGGTGGCGGCAGCAACCGTCGGATACTGCGTCGTCAGGTTCGGGAAGTTGGCAGGAACACCCGGCTTGATGCGGTAGTGAACCAGGAACTTGTTCGTGAGCGGCGAAGCCGTCGAGGTGGCGGGAGCATAGCTGTTGGCTACACCCTGACCGAACTGACCAGCGAGGAACTGCGTGTCAACGGTCGGCGTCAGCGAAGCGGTGTTCGCGCCGGCATTCGACGATAGTCCGATGAAGCTGTTGAAGGTAAGCGCAGCGGCAACCGCGTTCGGCTGTATGGCCTGCATTTCGAGAATTTCAGAAGGCAGCGTGCCCTGGCCGTTGGTACCGGCACCGTAGGCGATCTGCTGTGTCCAGAATTCCGTGCTCGGCTGGGCGTAGAGATCCCACGGAACCGTGGCTTCTACTTCCAAACGCGTCGCGTTGTACTTGGTGATACCGACCTGGTACTTCTGAATAGTATTGAAGACAAAGTCGACTTGTGGCTCAGTCGTCATGGTGAGTTGCAGGATACCCTGCAGGTCCATGGTGACGGCTACATACTCCTGGTCCGACAACTGGGCCGAGGACTCTTGCACGCTCAACACACCCACCAGGGCGAGGAGGAGCGCGGCTTTTTTAATGATCTGCTTTTTCATAGGTCTGAGAGAAATAAGGGGGTGAGTTGATGAAACAAAAGTGGCACCGTTTGAAGGTGGGTATTGCGAGCAATCCATGTGTTTCTTACAAATGCATCCTTTGTTTTTGATTAATGGTCAAAATGATTTTGGAGCGAATATGAATTTCATTTTTACTCCAAATTCATGGATTCTTGAATTTCTAAGGATTTGGAGGTCGTTGGCGTGTGTTTCCTGTTTTCATGATTTTCCTGATGATTTATCGTCAGGGGGCGGATTCCTTTCAGTTTCCACCTGACCTGCCGGGTGATTATTCGATCGTGATCTCCATTTCTGCAGCCTGAACGTTATCCCGGTTTCCATAATCCACTACCCCCATTAAGGAATACCGTCCTTTGGGCTGGTTGCGCGGGATGTTAAAACGCACTTCGCGTTCCGAACCCGGAAGCACGGTGTAAGCCAAAGGCTTCAGGCGCAGTTCTTCGCCGGTACTCAGGTTGGTCAGTTCTATATAAGAGGCGCAATCCAGGATCGCTTCTCCAGTATTCTTTACACGCATGGAATAGACCCGGCTCGTATCCTGAGCGGTCGTTGATTCGCGGAAATCGATGATGTCGGCACTCTTCGTCGTTACCGTCGGCGGCGTCTGGAAGATGTGCACTACGAACTGGAACGTTTCAGTGACGCCCATGCCGATCGCATTCTTGTCGGCGATGTCGTTCGACTTACGTTCCTTGGTGAGTTTGACGCGCATGGCGGCCCACTTCACTTTGTTCGCTTCGGGCGAGGTCGGTACTTGCAGCAGCACCTGTACCTTTTGCGATTGACCCGGATCGAGTTCGAAGAACGAAGGCGTAGCGGTCAACCATTCCGAACAGGAATGTTCGCTCTCACCGGCTTGCATAAACTTGCTCTTGCCCTGATAACCGGCCGGCTCGAAGTCACCGAACGAAACGTTGAAGGCCTGTCGGACTGAAGAATTGTTCGTGACGGTAACGGTTTGCGTCTTGTACGCTCCGACATCCACCTTATAATAGAGGCGGCTCGGCGACATGCTTACACTTTGCGCGCCTGCCAATAAAGGCATCAGGCAGGAACCCAGGAGCATGAGAATAAGACTGCGGAGCTTCATGATGAATATTCGTTTGGTTGGTTGGATTTTCTGAAGGTGTTACGCCGGGTTACGGGTCGGGTTGCTGCATTTATCGCTTTTCACTGCCACCAAACCGCTTAATTTCGACCTTTCTCTTACGTTCTACGACATTGAACGTCACGCTGTAGTTCTCCACATAGCGGGTCAGGTCCAGCTCGATCTTGTTGCGGAGGAACAGGAACCCGTCTCCGAGCGCGGCTTCGTTCGCCGTCAGCGTATATTTTCCCATCGGCAATTGCAAATTGAATGTTCCGTCGCGTTCCGAAAGGCAGGTGTACGTATGACCCAGCGAATCGATCGCGGTGATGCGAATGCGGGACAGGTCCATTGTACCTTCTCCTCCACCCGAGTACTTATCGCGATCCACGAGGATGCTACCGTTCAGACGCAAGCCCCGGTTCAGCGGCAGATAAACCGGTTCGCCTTTCCGCACCACAACCTCTTGTTCCTCGCCGGTGAACCAGTCGCCTTGTCCGACGAGTGCGCTCATCCGCATGTAATAGATTCCGGGTGTGATGTTATCGTACCACACTTCGCCTTTCTTATCCGTGATGAAATCCTCCCCGTGTACGATGCTGTAACTTAAGGTATCACCACCCTCCACGCGCTTGGGCCGGATGGTCACCAGGATGTTTTCCACACCATCTTCCTGTCCGTCCTGGCGGCGGTTGCCGTTCATGTCGCGGAATACGATCACTTTCGTGGAAATATATTTCGGACCCGGCAAGGGAACGCCAAGCTGCTTCTTCACGCCGAAGCCGATGTTGAAGTCCGCATTGGCAACGGGTTCGAAGGTTTCCTCTCCGGTGATCTCGTTCAAGACCGGGTTGGAACCTTGGGCGTTTCGCACCCAGGAGACATACATGGAAAAACGAAATCCGGTGTTCGTGAAATAGAACAACTCAGGACGAATGCGCGTGTTCAATCGCTTATAGAATGTTTCGTAAAACAGATTACCCGTGGTCGTCAGCACGAACTTTCCGTTGCCGAACCAATAGTCGTTCGATCCGGTCAGGAATACCGATTGCGGATTGATCCGATAGCTGATGAACCGGATCTGTTCCTGCAACTGGTTGGGACCATAGAAATAACGCAGGCTGAGGAAGGTGGTGTTCCAACGTGCATACACGCCGGCACGCGCCAGGAAGAAGGGATCAAGTCCGACCGTAGGTGCAAACCCATACCCCATGAAGAGGTTGGTCGAAACACGCATGGCTTCGTTGTTCCGCACATTGTAGTCGAAGCCCATACCGGTTGTCCGCACACGAATGCGCGGGTTCTCGTCGAACTGGTAGAGTGGCCGGAAGGCGATCATCGCCTTCGGCATGAAGATGCCGTAACGCAATTCATACCGCTGGTTCCGCAGGAACGGCCCATCGATGATCCGGCCGTTGACGAAATACTCGGGACGCTGGGTGAAATGCTGGGTGTTCAGGGAAAGATTCCGGTCTTGTGAGATCGCCCAGGAAAGCCGCGTATTGAACATGCGGACGCCGCGATACAAGGCGTATTGGGAAGAACCGTAATTATAGTTGGCGAAGAAGCCATACGGACCGTATGTACCCGAGTAGTTCGCGTCGAAACCGTAGCCGGCACCGAAGCTTCCCTCCGCAGTATCCGGACGGAACCGCTCGGACGACATGCCCATACCAAAACCCAGCTGGTGACCAGGTGCGGCCTTGTAACTCGCGTAGGTGTTGGCGGCATTGGTGGTGAGTTTCAACTGCCGGTTCTCGTTCCGCGTAAAATAATTGCTCCAGGTCAACGGGCCTTTAGCATGCTGATGATAGAGACCATATCCGCTGTTCGGGTTGTTGCGGAATAAACCCGGTCCGCGGACATAGATAGCCCCAATGGTTTCATTCCGCACCTTCACCGATGCCTTCAATCCCCGGCCCGTCAGCAAACTCCTTCCCCATCCGTTTACTTCTCCTGCTTCCACCGTGTACCGGTTGGAGAAGTAACCGATGTAATGGTTCTGTCCGAGGAACGCCTGCTCGTTGAGGTAGTTCGTGATAAAGACGCTTTGGAGGCGATACGTCAGGAAGGCGTTGTTGCGCAGGTTCGTACTGCCGTATAGATCGAGCGACATCGTGGTTCCGTCCGTCAATACGTCGAACAGGTTGACTTCCATGGTCAACGGCAACGCGTTTCCCGAATAAAGATGCTGCGCGACCCGGTTACCGACCCGGGCGAAGGTGATGTTGCCGCTCCAGCTTCGGTTGCCGGTTCCTCCGGCTGATCGGGCGAGCACTTGTACGGGATAGCTCTCCCGGTTCGGATCCGCGGCAGCGGTCAGGTCTTTTTTCCCCGCCGAGCGGCGCTGCTCCGTCACCTTTCGTACCGCGTACCGCACAACGGTATCGTGCCCTACGGGAAGATCGCAGGTGATCGTCAGCGCGGCGGGTTGTTTCGTTACAGGATCGAGTAACTGAATCCGGCGATCCGGCAGGAATACCAATCGGATGCTCTCGTCCGAGTTTCCCTGGTTGCTGATCTGAACGCTGAAGTTGGCCGAGTCGGAACCATTGGTGAAATAGATCTGTCGCTGCGGAACATTTACCCGCCAGTCGGAATGCGACTTGATGGTTACGTACCAGTTGTCGGCCGCGAACTGTTGATCCTGCTCGGAACGCAAGATGGCGGACAACACATAGCTGGTGCCGCCCTTCGCCTGTCGGTCGGGTATCGCACGAACCGGAATAAAGACGGAGTCACCGGCCGGTAAGTCGATCATGCGATCGCGATTACCCAGCGTGATCCAACCCGCCGGTAATCCAACCGAGACACCGAATCGGACCTTCTTGTTGGTGTAGTTGACAATCCGCAGGACATTCGCTGCTACCTCGCTGGCATCCTGGATCGTATTGTTCTTTACAAAGGCGGCCTGGACACCGACATTCGCTGCGGTACAGACGGATCGATCCCCTGCTACCAGGATGAGTAGCCAAAGGATCAATATCCTTGAAATTTGCCTTAAAATTGGCGTAACCGGGTCCATTATTCCTTATAGATGGTAACGGGAGCACCGGCTGTCGGTTAGCGTAAAAATGAAAGGTTTATTACAAAATTGTCTTGCGCACTTTCTCAAATGAAAAAGAATGCGGGATTCGCAAAACGAAATCAGGCCGAAACGTTGAGATGATTCCTCAATTGCTCTTCGATGCCGGACAAAGGCGACGCGATCGCGTTCACATATTGGAAATTCCCTTCTCGTGCGTTGCCGATCGACAACTGGATGGGACTGGCTTCGCTTTGGATCGCGTTGACAACGAAGCGGCCCTGTTCATTCCTCCGGATGTACGGCGCACCGGATGAACCGAAACGGAAATATCCTTTGATCAGGTAACGCATGCCCTCTAACGTATAATGCCCCCCGATACGGTCGGGGAACATGCCGAAGTGTTCGAGATAGCCTTCTACGACGGCACGGTTCAGGAGTCGGCCCACTTCACTGTTCGGGGAACTTTGAAGACAATACAAATCGGACGGAAAGGCATCGAGCAAGCCGAAGTCCGGTTCCACAAACGGGATCTTGTCAAGCATCGCTTGCGGCAAATCAAGGATCCGGTAAAGCGCGATGTCTTCGCGAAAAAATGCTTCGACTAGTTCGAGGTCGACCAGAAACGTATGTCGGTTGATCGCCGGCTCGTGAAATCTGCGCGTGGGGCTGAAGCCGGCTGCAAGTTTCGCATCGCCGAAGTATTCCGGATGCTTAAACTGCAGAATGAGCTGCGGCCGGCAAACTTGCTGGCGCATCAGCGTGATCCAGCGGGTATCGATATTATTCTGTCTCAGGAACTCCCCGATGTTTCGCGCATCGTTCGCCGCGGTCAGGCGCGGATAACGCCGGCCGTTGCTTTGATCGAGCGGATACAGTTGTTCAAACACCTGCCGTTGCAAGTCCGGCAGACGTGGACGTATCTCCGCCTGGTAAACGGCATCCGGCAGCGACTTGATCAAAGGCGCTTCCGATCGCAGGTTGTGGGCGACGGTCAGGATATAACCCTTCCCGATATGAAACGCCACGATGTTGTTCTCGAACTGGCGACGCGCGGGTTCATCGGCATCGTGCGTCCACAGAATTCGGAAAAGCGGCGAGGTCAATTCGCCGATGAGATCAAGTTCACGGGTAATCATTCCTTCTTATTACGTACGACACCGACAGGGTTACATACGCAGCAGAATTAACAACCAAATGCAGCAGGATTTCTTACAAAAAAGAACGCTCCCGGACCACAAGACCGGGAGCGTTCCGTCCACCACAGGATGATTATTCTACGACCAAGCGGCGAAGCTGCTGTCCGTCTTCGCCTTGCAGGCGGACGAGGTAGATACCTTCTGCCAGTCCGGAGACCGGAACAAAGAGCTGATGGTCGCCAGGAAGCACGGAGGTTTCATCAAACGCGTAGACGATCCGGCCCTGCGCATCCAGCACACTGAGTTGTACGGCCTGCTGCTTAGCCAGACTGAAGTTGACCATAGCAAGCGAGCGGGCCGGGTTCGGCGACAGGGAGAAATCGAGAGCGCGGTTAACTATATTCAGGCCGGTGGTCAGGCTCATGTTGATGTTGTCGAGATACAGGTTGTTTCCCTGATTACTGAACGCTTCAAACTTGACCAGTAAAGCCGGTCGCGTCAGGTAGTTGTTCAGGTTAATGGACTCGGCGCGCCATTGGTTCGCATTGGTCGGTGTGAAAATGGAGGTTTGCGAACCCACGGTGGCAAGCGCTGCCCCGGTCTTGTTGTACAAGGTGGTCCACGTCAGGCCGCAGTTGTAGGAGACTTTCACTTTGAGGTTGTCGTTCGAAGTGCCATAACGGGCAGCCGCGATATCGAAGGTGAGAACGGCATTGTCGTAGCCCGTCATGTCCATGGTCGGCATCACGATCGCGTCGAAATCGCCTGCCGGGGAGTACACGAAATTCATCTTGGCGGATCCGGCGCCATTCAGACCGGCAGTACTGTATTCCCATCCAGCCACGTCACCGCCATTCAACTCCGACCAGCCGGAGGGCGGGAAGCTTGCACTGGCAAATGTCTCACTGACAGCAGGTCCGCCAACGGAGTTGAAGATCGTGAATTGCACGCTGCGCTCATCATTGGTCGTGTTGCCATCGGATTGTCCGTTCGGATCCGACACGACGACCGAAATGGTGTTGGCGCCCATGACGCCGTTAACACCGTTGAATGCCAGGGGGATGGATTCGTAGGTCGCGAGGTTACCCGTCCAGTTGTACGTATCGATCGTAGTTGCACCGTCACGCAGGGTAATGGTAGCGGACGTAAGTGCATCCGTTCCGTAGTTGCACAAGCGGTAATTGATGTTCAGGTTACCGCAGCCGGCCGGTGTACCGTTCAGGTACATCATGCTGTTGGTGATACCGGCGTCGTTGACCTGTGTCGCGATCGAACATTCGGCACGTACGGCTTCCAGATCGACCGTGCTCAACTGGCCCACTTCACGCACGATGCGGTCGGGGCAGATCATGAAGATCGTCGGGAAGTATCGGATCTGGTAATCGGATGCGATGCCGCTGTTGTCGATGATCGGCATCGGTGTACCGGTGATCCAGTTGCCTACGGTGTTACCACCGGTGCCTTGCAAGTCGGCCATGGTCGTGCTACCATCACCTTCGATCATGAACGCCATGATTTCGTTGGTGCCATCCGGACCGTACTGATTGTAAAAATCATCCAGCGCGCCCGAGTTGTGATACGACCAACACGGGCCGCACCAGGTAGCGAACACATCGAGAAAAACCGTCTTACCCTGATCGAGCAGGTCGTAGAGGTTCCAGTTATTGCCATTGATATCGGTCGCCACGATATTCGGAGCGATGGCGCCGGGGGCGATCTGGGCCTGAAGCGGCCTGGTCATGCCTGCAGCCAGAAGGATGAGGAGAAGGAGGGTTTTTTTCATCGAATTACTGGATGTGGTGAATGGGATGGACAAGATAATGAATTCATTTAAAGGAAAACGAAGTCGGAGGATCAACGCGACTTAGAAGCCACTCTTGGATTCTCTCGTATATACCGTGCGATATTCTCATAGGCAACCGGATCAGTGATGATCTTAACGAAAAACCGCTTCTGCCAACGAAATAAAGGCGAAAAAGGGCGGACATGTTTAGAAACGGCTGCTTTGTATTGACGAATGATCAAAGACAAAGACCCCTTTAAAGGAGAGATCATCGACATATAGCTGGTCTGTAAATCTATATTCAATTCCTCCTCAGAACGTGCGGAAAAGTGATCCATGAAAGGCGGCGTGTTCAGCCTAGTCTCCTGATCAAAATAAAATCTGCCGAGATTTAATCTCCCTTGCACCAGAGGATATGGAACGAAGAAGGGGTTTTCAACTACGGGAGTATCTGGAGAATACCGATAGGTGCGATCGACAATTGAATGAAATGATGCTTCAACCCCCTTTTCGAGTTTATATCGCATAGCCATCCATTCATCGAATTGCTGAGGTAGTAATTGTTCAGCAGGAGCTCGATCAATTTCCATATTCGTCAATTGTGAGTCTGTCGTTTTATCCTGGCATTCCATTAACCCTCCCAGTGGACGTTCGATCGAACGTCCACTGGGAGGGTTAATGGAATACTCATTTAGGGGGCCTTCGATCAAACGACCACCGGGCGGGTTAATGATTGGCCCGCTATCCAGTATACTAAAACGACCTACTGAATGATCTTCTTTAATCTTCCATAACTCCTCAGGAATAGTCGGTAACATATTGGCTCTTCGACTGACAACTCCTTCACGATCCCCATTGAAAAAATCATTCGAACCAAGTATGATAATTCCATGCAAATGGTCGGGCATTACAACGAATGGCCCAAGTGCCACATTCGGAAAATGCACGGGTATCTCCCTCCAAAATCGTTCAGCAATCTCTCCGACAGGAGTGAATCGAATAGAACCACCTTCATTTTTTCCGAACCATTCAATTCGTCTGTTCGAATTGATCGTAATGAAGTACGCGGCCGAAGCTCGGTAGTCCCAATACTTCCAATGACTTCCCACAAGCGAAATGTATCAGATCGCCAGAAGATTCTCGTTTAATAAATGCAAAAACCTACCCCTCCAACCCCACCTTATAAAACTCCAGGCATCGCTGACGCGCCGTTTTGTAATCGACTATGGGACGCGGATAGGTCAGCTCCTGGAACTCGGGGACCCAGCGGCGGATGTAGGAAAAGTCGGGATCGAACTTGCGGGTCTGTTCGTCCATGTTGAAGATGCGGAAGTAGGGCGCGGCATCGACACCGGTGCCTGCGCTCCACTGCCAGCCGCCGTTGTTGCTGGCCAATTCGAAGTCGAGGAGTTTGGCAGCGAAGTAAGCTTCGCCCCATCGCCAGTCGATTAGCAGGAACTTCGTCAGGAAACTCGCCGTGATCATGCGCACCCGGTTGTGCATGAAGCCGGTCGCGTTGAGCTCGCGCATGCCCGCGTCGACGATCGGATAACCGGTCCGACCCTCACACCAGGCCCTGAACAGTTCCTCGTCGTTCTTCCATTCGAGCAGGTCATACTGCGCTTTGAATGAACGCTCCGTGACATGCGGAAAATGCCAGAGGATCATCTGGTAGAACTCGCGCCAGATGAGTTCATTCACCCATTTCTCGCTCACCGACCATGCTTCTCGAACGAGGTCGCGAATACTGATCGTACCGAAGCGCAGGTGCACACTGAGGCGCGAGGTACCACGAATGCCGGGGATGTCGCGCTTGTCCGTATAGTCACGCAGGAGATCGGTTGATACGGTGGATTCCGGAAACGCGCACTCCACTTCATGAAAACCCATCTCTTTCAGCGAAGGCAGTTGCAAAGGATCGCGTTGCAGGAAATTGGCAGTGTAGCGTTCAGTCGGATAGGATTTCAAGAAGAAGGGACGAATGAGCGAACGCCATTTCTTCATGTACGGAGTAAAGACCGTGTACGGCGATCCGTCGTCTTTCATCACTTCCGATTTTTCAAAGATCACCTGGTCCTTGAAGGTGTGAAAGCTGATCCCGCGTTCGTCGAAGAACTGCCTGAGCTCGCTGTCGCGCCGGGTGGCGTAGGGCTCGTAATCGTGATTCGTAAAAACACTGCGGATCGAATACTCTTCCGACCAGCGCTTCCAGCAATCCGCCGGACGACCATAGCCAACGAGCAGGGTCGCGCCCAATTGCTTCAGTTCTTTCTGCAGCCGTTCCAGTTGCTGATGGATGAAAACAACCCGACGGTCCGAACGGTCCTCGAGCGCATCCAGGATGTTGCGGTCGAAGATGAACACCGGCTGTACCGGAAGACCGGAACGTAAGGCGTGGTAAAGACCGGCGTTATCGTGCAGGCGGAGGTCGCGGCGAAACCAGAAAAACGTCAGATGCTCTTTCATAGGAGTTGATGGCGCAGCGAAGCTTCGAGCGCAGGAAAGTGAAAGTGATAGCCGGCCCTTTGAATCTTATCGGCCGAAACACGCTGGCCACCGGTGACAAGCACGGCTTTCTCGCCGAGTACCAGTTGCAGGAGAAATCCCGGAACCGGAATCGGCCAGACCGGACGGTGCAGTACCTTCCCGATCGTGGATACCAGTTGTCGGTTGGTGACCGGCGCAGGCGCAACAGCATTATAGGTACCCCGAAGCTGGTGATGGTCCATCGCGAAGCGGAACATGCCGACCAGATCGTCGAGGTCGATCCAGGAGATGTATTGCTTTCCTGAACCAAGGGGAGCGCCCAGCAACCAATCGACCGGTTTGCGCATCACCGGAAGGGCTCCTCCCTGCCGACTGAGTACGAAACCGACGCGTAGGATCACGATCCGGATTCCCAGTTCCGAAAAGCGGGAAAGCGCCCGCTCCCAGGCGACGCAGGAGTCGGAGAGAAATCCTCGGCCGGGTGCCGCCGCTTCGTCGACGAGCTGCTCGCCGCGATCACCGAAATATCCTACTGCCGAAGCCGCGACGATCGTTTTGACCTGGTGAGGATGCGTACGAAGTAATTCGAACAAGGTGTTCGCAGCCTGAACGCGACTGTTGATGATCAACGCTTTTCTGGCAGGCGACCAACGCTCGTCCGCTATGCCGGCTCCGGCCAGGTGGATGATCGTCTCGACGCCGGTGAGCGCGGCAGCATCTGCACTACCGTTGGCAGGATTCCATGCAAACACCTGCACGCCGGAGGACGGCTGAAGCTTTTGCCGGCTATACCAGCGCACCGGAATCCGGTCGTGGGTCAAGGCTTCGGTGATCGCGGATCCGATGAGACCGGATCCGCCGGTAATGAGAACAGGTGCCGGGTGTTGCACGGTAAGAAGACAAACAAAGGTGCCGAAAGGTTTCCGTCCCTGCTGAATGCCTGAATAATTGTGGAATAATCATACGATGATCAGAATGAGACGAAGCAGGCGGAACTGTTCGTACTCCTCCGAATCTCTGCTTAGCTTTGTCGATCGTCAGCCCATGGAAAAAGCCTGGATACCTTACTTATTGTTGGCCTTTCTGGCCGCGGTGATCGTGTTGCGAATTGCCAAAGCGAAGCGAAGCGGACTTCCGGCCCTGAAAGTCGAACTGTTCAGCCTGATCGTCTATGCTTTTTTCCTCGGCACATTTTTCCTGTTCCTCTTGATGCAATTGGGCGACAGTTGGATCCCGCTGTTGCTCATTGGAACACTTTCGGCTGGCTTCTTCTTCCGGGCTTATCCGGTGTTCCGGATGTTGGACGCGTATGATCCGGAAAAACGAGACCGTTCGTCATGAAACGTACCCTTTGTTTCCTCCTGGTCGCCTTGCTGTATATTCTTCAGGTATCAGCACAGGATACGCTCGTTTACCGGAATGGTAAGCGGGAGGTGGCCAGGGTACTGGAAGTCGGGGAATTCACCATTCGCTATAATCTCCTGGGGACATCGAACGAGCCGGACCGGGCAGTCAGCCGTCTAGACCTACAATCCATTCATTTTCAAAACGGTAAAATAGAGCAGTTTGAACGACCCAGCCGTTCGGACGACCCGTTGTTAGTTCGCCGTTTGCGTATAGAAGAGGAGTTGGGTGACTCAAAATGGGCATTTTTTGGTGAAATCGGCGGTTCGGGCATCCTTTCGGTCAATGGCGATTACCGGATTTATAAAGATGCCTTGGCCCCACTGGCGGTCCATATTCGGATCGGGGCCGGGATTTATCCGGATAAAGACCCGGAATTCACGATCCCGATCACAGCTTCGGTGGTTACCGGCCGCTTGTACAAATTCGAAATGGGATGGGGCATCACCCCCGCGTTTCCGCAGGAAGGGAAGGCGGAACTGATCTATTCCGCCTTGCTCGGATTGCGATATCAGCGTAAAAATGGCCTTTTTGGCCGGATAGCTTTCACCCCATTGGCTGTTAAAAGCCTTCGGGAATACGAGATCAACCCGTTTGTCGGATTGGCCCTGGGTATGGCCTTTTAAGGGTGCTACAAGTGCACGCCCGCTCATTCACATTTTCCTCCTGATACCTTTTTTAATCACAGTTTGGAGGTACGGAAAAATCTCGTACTTTTGCAACCCCTTCGGGGAAACCCGATCGATTTAGAAAACCCTTAAAAATCAACGGAAAGTGAACGCTGTGAGTTATAAAACGGTTTCGGCCAATGCGAAGACCGTGAAGAAAGAATGGGTCCTGATCGACGCGACGGATATGGTCGTCGGTCGTCTTTCCACCCAGGTAGCGATGATCCTTCGCGGTAAGACCAAGCCGTCCTACACCCCGCACGTAGATTGCGGCGACAACGTCGTGATCATCAATGCTGATAAAGTCCGCTTCACGGGCAACAAACTGGTTGACAAGACCTACGTACGTTACACCGGTTATCCGGGCGGACAGCGTTTCGCTACGCCGAAGGACGTATTGAACCGTTTTCCGGAGCGCGTACTCGAGCACGCCATTCGCGGCATGCTTCCGAAGAACCGTCTGGGTCGCGAGCTTTTCCGTAACCTGCACGTTTACGCCGGCACCGCGCATCCTCATGCCGGTCAACAGCCCAAGCAAATCAAAATCGCCTGATCCATTTCCCTGAATAATCCGTTCCAATGATTCACGCAATCGGTAGAAGAAAGACCTCTGTAGCCCGTGTTTACCTGACTCCGGGCAACGGCGACATCAAGATCAACAACCGCGACTTCAAGGAGTACTTCCCGGTAGGTCCGCTGCAATACATCGTGACCCACGCCCAGTCGGTCGTGAACGCGAAAGAAAATTTCGATGTCACGGTCAACGTGATGGGCGGAGGAATCCGTGGCCAGGCCGAAGCCATCCGCCTGGGCATTGCCCGCGCGCTGGTGAAGGTGAGTGAAGAGAACAAATCCCCGCTGCGGAAAGAGGGCCTCATGACCCGCGACCCGCGCATGGTAGAACGGAAGAAGCCGGGTCAGCGCAAGGCACGTAAGCGCTTCCAGTTCAGCAAGCGTTAATCCAGATCAACACCGGGAAGGACGTACTACCGTCCTTCCCATTCAACTTATCAAACAGACAACACAACACATGTCCCGCGTTACTTACCAAGACCTGCTGGAGGCCGGCGCACATTTCGGCCATCTGAAGAGCAAGTGGAACCCCAAAATGGCTCCGTACATCTTCATGGAAGCCCGTGGTATCCACATCATCGACCTCAACAAGACCGTTGCCAAAGTCGATGAAGCCGCTGCAGCCCTGAAGCAGATCGCCAAGTCGGGCAAGAAGATCCTCTTCGTCGCCACCAAAAAGCAGGCGAAAGAGATCGTAGCCAACGCCGCCGGCAAGGTGAACATGCCGTTCATCGTAGAACGCTGGCCTGGCGGCATGCTGACCAACTTCGCTACCGTACGGAAGTCGGTGAAGAAGATGGGCCAGTATGAGAAAATGGAGACCGATGGCACCTTCGCCAACATCTCCAAGAAGGAGCGCCTGATGATCACCCGCGCCAAGTCGAAAATGGAGAAATTCCTCGGCAGCATCTCCGACCTCGGTCGTCTGCCCGCCGCCCTCTTCATCATCGACATCAACAAGGAGCACATCGCGGTTGCCGAAGCACAGAAGCTGAACATCCCGACCTTCGCCATCACGGATACCAACACGGATCCTTCGCAGGTTGATTTCGCCATCCCGGCCAACGACGATGCTACCAAGTCGATCTCCCTTATCGTGGAGACCATGGTGAAAGCCATCGAAGAAGGCCTCTCCGAGCGCAAGATGGACAAGGAGATGGATAAGGAGAAGGAAGAAGAGACGGGAGAAGGCGCAACGGCCGCTTCCGCTGAGACTTCCGAAGAGAAGTGATCATTCATTAACCCCTAAGAGAAAGAACCCCACAATGTCTACCGTCGCAATATCCGCTTCCGACGTGAACAAGCTGCGCCAGATGACCGGCGCAGGCATGATGGATTGCAAGAAAGCCCTGACCGAAGCCAATGGCGATTTCGAAGCAGCAATCGACCTGCTCCGTAAGAAGGGTCAGAAGATCGCAGCCAATCGCCAGGACCGTGAAGCGAAAGAAGGTTATGTTTTCGGCAAACTCGCCGCTGATGGCACTTACGGTGCTGTGGTAGCTGTTTGCTGCGAAACCGACTTCGTGGCCAACAACGCCGACTTCATCAAGTTCGGTGAATCGATCCTCGATCTCGCTATGAGCAACAAGCCGGCAACGGCTGACGATCTCAAGTCGCTGAAACTCGGCAACGTAACCGTAGCCGAAGCCTGCGTCGAACAGATGGGCAAGATCGGCGAGAAGATCGACGTCGTCGACTACCAGTCTGTCAGTGCTCCGAAAGTCGTGGTGTACAACCACCCCGGCAATAAACTGACCTCCATGCTCGGCTTCAACCAGACCGTTTCCGAAGAGACCGGCAAGGACGTGGCCATGCAGACCGCTGCCATGGCGCCGGTTGCCATCGACAAGGACGACGTGGACAACAAGATGCTGGAGCGTGAAATGGAGATCGCCCGTGACCAGGCACGTCAGGAAGGCAAGCCGGAAAACATGATCGAAAAGATCGCCCAGGGCAAGGTGAACAAGTTCTACACCGAGTACACCCTGCTGAACCAATCCTTCATCAAGGACGAAAAGAAATCCGTCCGCCAGTACCTCGAGTCGATCGACAAGAACCTCAAGGTCACGGCTATGAAGCGTGTCAAGATCGGTTAATCCGAACCAAACCATACGAAAGCGGCTGCCCGAAAGAGCAGCCGCTTTTTTTTGCCCCGTACCGCAGGCTACGGTCAGGTGCTCACCCCACCCGAAATTTCCTAACTTCGCCCTCGATGAAGTACAAACGCGTTCTCCTGAAGCTCAGCGGCGAATCGCTGATGGGCGAGAAAGAATTCGGGATCGACCACACCCGCCTCCGCCAATACGCGGAAGAGATCAAACGGATTGTCGATAAAGGCGTAGAGACCGCCATCGTGATCGGCGGCGGGAACATCTTCCGCGGCGTCGGGAACGATGCCGGCGGGGTGATCGACCGCGCCCAGGGCGACTACATGGGCATGCTGGCTACGGTCATCAACTCCATGGCGCTGCAAAGCGCGCTGGAAGGACTTGGCGTGAAGACCCGCCTGCAGTCGGCGATCAAGATGGAGCAGATCTGCGAGCCCTATATCCGACGTCGCGCCATCCGCCACCTGGAAAAAGGACGTGTCGTCATCTTCGGCGCCGGTACCGGCAACCCTTATTTTACGACCGACACGGCCGCCTCCCTGCGGGCGGTCGAAATCAACGCCGATGTGATCCTGAAAGGCACACGCGTGGATGGCATCTATACAGCCGATCCGGAGAAAGACAAAAATGCCGTGAAGTACGAGACCGTCACCTTCGACGAGGTTTACGAAAAGGGCCTCAAGATCATGGACCTGACAGCCTTCACCCTGTGCAACGAAAACAAAGTACCGATCATCGTGTTCGACATGAACAAACCCGGCAACCTTCTCCGTGTGATGGAGGGACAGCAGGTCGGCACCCTGGTCGAATTCTGATATTGAACTAAACAGCGGATTACCTCGCTGACCGAAAACGAACCGCTCAACACCGTCGCTTTTATGTTAGACGCCAACAAGACCTTGAACGACACCCGTTCGCATATGCAAAAGGCGATCGACCACCTGGAAGTCGAACTCGCCAAGATCCGCGCCGGCCGCGCCAACCCGACCATGCTCGACAGCGTGCACGTTGACTACTACGGTACCGCGACTCCCCTGAACCAGGTCGCGAACGTGAGCGCACCGGAAGCCCGTACACTGGTGATTCAGCCCTGGGAAAAGAGCATGCTGGGCCCGATCGAAAAGGCGATCCTGGGCGCCAACCTCGGCTTCACTCCTTCGAATGACGGAACGGTGGTCCGGATCAACATCCCGCCGCTGACGGAAGAACGCCGGAAGGAACTGGTGAAGAAAACAAAAGCGGAAGGCGAACACGCCAAAGTGGGCATCCGCACGGTTCGCCGCGAATCCAACGAACACATCAAGAAAGAAGCGAAAGGCGTACCGGAAGATGTGGTGAAAGGACTCGAAGATCAGATCCAAAAGATCACCGACGGCTTCATCGCCCAAGTCGACAAGCATGTCGAGGCGAAGGAGAAGGAAATCATGACAATCTGAGTTCTGAGTTCTGAGTTCTGAGTTCCGGGTTCCGGGTTCCGGGTTTCGAGTTTCGAGTTTCGGGTTTTGTGACTGGGACTGGCGACGAAGGGCAGGTTGCGAGGTGTGAGGTACGAGATACGAGGTGCGAGGATTTTTTTTAACTCGAAACGCGAAACCCGGAACTCGGAACAACAAACCTTCATCGGCAAGCTGTGTCAGAAGCCTCTCGACCCTACCGACGGTACCTATGAAAAACAAGAAACCCCATGACTTCCGTCCGGGGTTTCCTGATCAACAACTCAAGTACTTACTTAAAACTTAACATGAAACACACAGCAATTTGAACGGGCTGACCGGCTGTTTGTTTCAGTTTTCTTGATTTTTTGGTAAAAACCCGCATTTTGAACGGAATTCGCAAAAAATACCGTCAAAATGAGACATTCAAAGGGTTTTTTTCGGAACTTTGCGCCTCCAAAAACGCTAATAAAGCGTCTTTTAACCAGCCAATTTAGCTCAGCTGGTAGAGCAGCTCATTCGTAATGAGCAGGTCGTCGGTTCGAGTCCGACAATTGGCTCCCCAAAACCGTTCACCTACCGTGAACGGTTTTTCTTTTTTAAGCTTCGAAGTAGAAGCGGATATTCTTGTTGAAGCGCAACAGCGCATAGCAGGTAGCGGCAATCACCAGGAGCCCGATCTGGCCGGGATAATAGTACGCGTCGGAAGCAATGATGAAAGCAATGGCTGTCACCGCGACGATGATGCAGACCAGCAAAGTCAGTTGACGTGCCCAGAATTTTCTCCGGAAGAGTCCGATTGCAAACAACAGCCCCAGAGCTGGTCCCAGAATAACCAATCGTTTGTTTCCACCGGCAATACCAAACAAACGGAAACGCGTCTCCGGCGGTAGTATCACATCCTGAAATTGCGGTAACACCGCGGTCATGATGATGAATAACACGACAACCAGAGCAAGTTCTCGTTTACCACGTTGGACAGCAACTACACGCATGGGAAGGGGTTCCGGGTTTCCTGCCTACGCTAAAGCTACGGCAGGCAGGTGGGTTGTGGGTTTCGGGTTTCTAGTTTCTAGTTTCGAGTTTCCTACTGCCGCCCAAGCTTAGGAGGGCAATCACTATGTACTATTCGCTGTTCGCTATTGGCTATTCGCTCCATACTATTCACTCCTGCCTACGCTAAAGCTACGGCAGGCAGGCGGGTTTCGAGTTTCCTACTGCCGCCCAAGCTTAGGAGGGCAATCACTATGTACTATTCGCTGTTCGCTATTGGCTATTCACTTTTTACTATTCACTCCTGCCTACGCTAAAGCTTCGGCAGGCAGGGTTCACTATTCATTAAAACTATTCGCTGTTCGCTATTGGCTATTCGCTCCATACTATTTACTATTCACTGTTCACTATTCACTATTCCCTATCAACCGCTCACACCACCTCCCACACCAGCACCGCCTTATCATCGCCGGTGGAGATCAGGTAGTTGTCGTATCGGCTCCAGAGCACCTTGTTGACGGAATTGCGGTGTCCGTTGTATGTATCTCGATCAATCCTCAGTCGAAAACCGATCGTTTCAGCATCCCATATCTTGATGGTCTTGTCGCGGCTGGCGGTTGCAAAGTTGTGTTGGTCCGGCGAAAATGCGATGGAATAGATCGCGTAGTTATGCGCCGGAATCCTTTCCAACGAGGCCCCGGTTGCAGGATCCCAGGCACACAGATGGGCGTCCCGCCCTCCGCTGAGCAGATAATCCCCCGCGGGATGATAGCGTACGCAATTAGCGGAAAGCGCGTGCGCCGGAAAGACCAGACGCTCTTCAAACCGCTCCAGCGAATAGATCCGGATGTTCCCGTCACCACAGGCAAAAGCGACTTCCGGATGAAGGGGGTGAAAGTCGATAGCCCGAATCTTATGCCCTGGAGCAAGCGACCTGCGTTCGGTCCTGTCCAATCGGTCAAGCTGCAGGACGGCGATACTGCCGTCTCCCGAAGCGGAGAAGATGTTTCCGGTTGCCGGGTGAAAACGCAAGTCGAATATACCGGCTTTGTGCAACTCCAGGTTGTGTAGTTCCTTTCGTCCTTCCAGGTCGATCACATGCATGCGACCTTCGGAAGTTCCCACCAACAACCAGTTGCGTTCCGGGATGTGACAAAGCGCATACACCACCGCTTCAA
This sequence comes from Bacteroidota bacterium, assembly GCA_016713765.1. Taxonomy (NCBI): domain Bacteria; kingdom Pseudomonadati; phylum Bacteroidota; class Bacteroidia; order Candidatus Pollutiaquabacterales; family Candidatus Pollutiaquabacteraceae; genus Candidatus Pollutiaquabacter; species Candidatus Pollutiaquabacter sp. The sequence continues at coordinate 956,966 of JADJON010000001.1, read as the reverse complement.
CCTTGACCACTCCCCTTGCGGGTTCGTTCCCGCTGAGGTCCCATTCGGATACGATCCGGTCGCCACCAGCGGTAAAGACCCGGTCTTTCCTTCCCGAACCTTCGAGTGCATAGATGGATCCTTCGTGCCCGGTAAATGCCTTGATCAGCTTCGCAATCACTTTTACAGTATCAATTATTCAAATTCGATGATTGATTAACAATACCTCCCGCCTTCTACACCCATTCTTATTCTGTAAAGACCGATAGACCCTCCGAGCAGTTCCGGCAAATATCGATCTCGCTACGACCTTTGATCAACTGATTCCGGAATGTTGCGTACTCGGGGCCGTTCCAGATCTCGCGGAAGGAACGCTTCTCCAAATGGCCCATGACGTGTTGGGCATCCTTGTCAAAGCAGCAGGGGACTACTCGTCCGTCCCAGGTAACCACTGCGGAATGCCAAAGTTTCCAGCAACGATTGTCCAGGGGATTTCGGATCTCCCAGCGTCCGTCCTTCGACTGCCGGTAGCGGGCGTATCGCGGATTCTCGGGTATGAGCGGGTTGCCATGCTCGAAATCATACACCTGCGCGGTCTTCAGGACGACCCGGTCCACGCCCAGTTCACGCGCGAGATTTCGGACATCCTGTACCTGGTGTTCATTCGGTCGAACGACCAGGAACTGGAACACCGTATAGGGTGTTGCAGCTCCTGCTTTCCGTTTCGCCTCGATGATGTTGCGCGTTCCCTCCAGCACTTTCTCCAGCGATCCGCCAACACGGTACTGACTATACGTGTCCTGCGTCGTTCCGTCGATCGAGATGATCAATCGGTCGAGGCCAGAGGCAATCGTCTCCCGGGCCTTTTCCGGTGAGAGGTAATGCGCGTTGGTGGAGGTCGCCGTATAGATGCGTTTACTTTTCGCATAGCGGACCAAATCGGTGAACTGCGGATGCAGGAAGGGTTCACCCTGGAAATAAAATACGAGGTAAGCGACATCCCGATGCACCTGATCAATGACCGAACGAAAGAAATCCGGATCCAGCATACCGGTCGGGCGGGTGAACGAGCGCAAACCGCTCGGGCATTCCGGACAGCGCAGGTTGCAGGAAGTCGTGGGTTCGATCGCGAGGCTGATCGGAAAGGGCGGTGCGACAACCTTACCGGTCAGACGCGATGCCTGATAGTTCGCCAGGACCCTGGCCGCGTTGAAGGCGCGGCGAGGCGTAAAGGCGGAGGCAAGCCGCAGCAGGTCACGGGGATGGTTGTTCATCGCGGTACCTGCAAAGATGCGGGTTTCCGGACGGAACACATAGGTTCAGTACATCCTGCTATTTCAACCCCAACCGACCGGGAGGTCTGCCAACTCACTTTTTCCGCTTGGGATCATCCATTGGCTTCATCACCTTTCGGTTTCCATTCCCGTATGGCAGAAAGGTAGGTTGGTGAGGAGCCCGATCGATCGACTTGCCATATACCTGCGGGACCAGGTAGGTACCCTTTTCACCAGCCGGCTTATCGACCACCGGCTGGATACGGTATTGATTGGCCAGCGGGTCTTTTCTGATTCCCATCACCAACCAACTCACGCGGACATTCGGTTTATCGGTTCTGATCGAGAATCGATTCCCGCTCACCTCTTCTTGCACGATTGCCTGTGCGAATTGTCCAATGACCGTGAGCTGATAACGGATATCCTTGTTGAGCGCTTCGAAATAGTCAGGTAACTGAACCGTTGCCAAACCCTGACCGTCGGTTGTTACGTTTCCTGAATATTGATTCAACATCTCATCGCTTTCAACAGATGAGTGGAACAAGTATTTGTTTTCCGGGTCAAGGGGATGATCGATCTTGAAAGCCTTGATTCCGGAGCTGGCCGTTGTGGCATATAGTTGCCCCAGGAAATAACCGGCATAATCGGAACCTGTCGTTCCGGCCGCGTAGCCAAAGACTCCGATCTGGTTACTGCCGCTGAGCGCGTCGCCTTCGACACCGTGGCCACTATTGCCGGATCCGTCCGCCACACCGAGCACTCCCGCAGCGGAGACCGCGTCCTTTGATAAACCATACACTCCCCAGTTACGCGGACTGGTACCGGTCGCATTGGCCGCGTAGCCGAATACACCTGCGTTATTATTGCTGCTACTACCATACGATTCGCCGACTACCCCATAACTGATTCCATTGGTATTGTTATTCAGGCTCGCATATCCGTAAAGACCGGCCGTTTCGTCGTAGGATGGTCCGTATATCCAGGTGAGGCCATTACCATTTCCGCTGGCATCACCGTACACGCCGACCTGATCGCTTTCTCCATAGACACCGTAGTTGTAACCGGAGCCACCGTAAACGGAACCATTGACCCCGTAGTAAGTACCTGTTCCGCTCGGCGATACACTACCGTATACCCCCTTCCATCCTCCATAAAAAGTACCGCCCAAACCGAAATAATCGTCCACATCACTGATGCCGTAGAAAGCGGAGACATCGAGATTTGAACCCGTCGGATGTGTTGCCTGGGCATGAACAACACCCGTCAAGCTGGATGAATTATCGCTCTCGACATGTAACTTATAGAGGGGCGTACTGGTTCCAATACCAACTTTTCCAAGCGGTTCGTTGTAAAGGTTAGGGCCGTTTTGCACCCAGTGATTGTCCAGGGAAATAAGCGACTGTTTCGAAACGAAACTGTATGGAACACTGATCAATTGTGCGGCACCCATGTCGATCCATGATGAACCGCCTGTGGGATCCACTTCAACCTGCAGAAAAAAATCCGCAGAAACCCAGTCGATCAGCGGGAAAATACCGCTGACAACGGTGCCAGTACCGATCTGGACGGAAAAGAGTCCGAACTGATTTGTCGTGACCGATTGTGTCTCCTGGTATTCAATCGGACCCGATGCGGAAACGCTGTGAATGGTAAAGCGCAAGCTGATAACCGTTGAAAGCAGCGCGTTGCCGGAGGCATCCCGGGCGACTGCCTGGTAATTCAACATTTGCGGTGGTGCGGAAACGCCCGCAATGGATTGAGCTAATGCTTGTTTGCCAATGAGGCATAGCATACACGTCAGGAAGGTGGCGATGAATTGAAATGCGCGCGAGTTCATGGGTAAGTGGGTTAAGTGAAGTAGGTTTTGGGTAAAAAATTATCGAACGACTTGCAAGCGGTGCGTCATCCGATACACAGTTGTGCCGGTGGAATAACTCATCCACACTTCAGCAAAATAAACACCTTGCCGGAGACCGGAAAGATCCACAGGCAATCGTTGAGCACCCTCTATGCCCGAAGTCTGAAATATGCCAACCGTCTGGCCGATCACATCCGTCACCCGAATATCGATCGTTACCGGCGCGGAGGCTGCAACGTTGAAGTAAAAACTGCCGGTGCCGGGGTTTGGAGAGACCGTTAAATCATAACCCGCCTGCTGTACGATCGGGACACGAACATTATTATCGGATGGCTGCTGAAATCCCTGGGTCAGGATGGATCCGCCTGCACTGTACGTTTCGACCATCGTCATCTCTCCGACGGTTTCCGATAGCGTATAACCACCGGCCGAAGCGAATCTGCCGGCCGGGGAAATGACTGTTGGCGTAAGGGATTGAGCCAGTACACAGCTCAAAGAAACCAGCAGCAAGAACGCGGTTAGCATGGAAGCCCGTTTCATCATCGTAAGGTGGTTAAGGTGTGTACCCCAAAGATAAACATGTATGAATACCCTCGCCTTTTTCGGCATCATTTTTTACTCTGGAAAACCAGTACGAACATCAATTGCTGCCCACTCGGGAAAGGGAAATATCCAATTTCAATGTTAATAAAAGAGATATAACTACAGGGTACCCTCCCCCGTTACAGGGTACTTTCGGAGATTCCCCAAATACTACTCCGTCTAAAAGCCGAATGCGTCTACTTTACACGTCCCTGCTCCTGCTCTGCCTCCATTTTACCGCCGCCGCGCAAGATGACTGCTCGAACGCCAACCCCTTGTGCAACGGATTCCTGTCGACCGGATCCACGATCGGTACGACTGCGGACCCCGGAGATCCCGCGCTGAGTTGCGGCGACAATACCGTCAACAACAGCGCTTGGTTTGTCATAACCGGTATAAGCAACGGCCTGGCAACACTGACGGTCTCCGGAATCGACAACAACCCGGGCCTGGAGATGGAAGTATTCACCGGCCTTTGCGGCTCGCTCACACCGGTAGCCGGTACCTGCCGATCGGCAAACGGGCCAGCCGGTAGCATGACTTCTAATTTTGCGGTGACAAACGGAACGACCTACTACATCCTCGTTGACGGCAGTTCCGGCAACCAGGAAGACTTCAGCATCGTTTGTTCCGCCACCAATAACTCGATCGTCGGTACGCCGCAAGCTTCCTTCACGACCAACGTCTTCCGTGGTTGCACACCCCTCACGGTGCAGGCCTTCAATCAGACCGTCCTTTACGGCGGCACGAATATCTCGTACAGTTGGAAACTCGATACGGCCGCGGACATTCCGTCGTCCGGCGCCGACACCACTTTTCAAATTACCAGTGTAGGGCCGCATACGTTACTCCTGACTGTTTGCAACGACGAATGCGGGTGCACCCAGTTCTCCCGCACCATCTACGTGCAGGAACTGTATCCTACCTATGCCTTTTCTCCAACCAACGCCTGCATAGGTACTCCGGTCGATTTCTCCGCCAGCGCCACCATCCAACCGGCTTTCCCACCCACTAACCCGAACGTAACCCTTTGGCAATGGAACTTCGGCGATCCGAATTCGGGAGTCGACAATACCGCTACCGGTCAGACCGTGACGCACGTCTTCGTCGGACCCGGCACCAGCTTTACCGTAACGCTCACCGCATTCGGCACCTGCGGGCCTGAAACCACCACGCAAACCATCAACATACTTCCCGCTCCGGTGGTCGATGCCGGTTCACCGCAGACCATCTGTGAAGGAACCACCTTGCTGCTCAACGGCACCACGACCAATGCCACCAGCCCGATCACCTGGAACTGGGTGGGACCGGGCACCTTGTCGTGCAACGATTGTCCGAACCCTTCTGTCACCAATGTGCCGGCCGGTGGCCCTTACTCCTACTCCGTCGATATTGTCGATAACAACGGTTGTGTGGATGACACGACCGTGGAAGTCACCGTGAATGAAAAGCCCGTGGCATTCGTCGGCGGCACGCTCGATGTCTGCCGGTATGATACGGTCGCCATCGACGTGATCCCGATCGCCGGCGTAGCGCCGCTGACCGTTCAATGGACGCCATCGAACGTCGAGAATGATACGCTCTTCAGCACCTTCGCCTACATGGGAACCAGCGGACAGAGCTTTTGCGCGGTGTTGACAGACGCGATCGGTTGTCAATCGGATCCCGAGTGCCAGCAGATCAACATCAATCCGCAGCCGTCGATCAACGCGGCCTCCGCGAACCTCTGCGCCACGAGTCCGGTGTTGCAGAACACCTTCACCGTCACGGGCCCTTCGCTTGGCTCCACCTTTTCCTGGTCGCTTTCGCCCAACTACTCGCTGATCACCGGCGCGGCGGCCGACTCCTCGTCGATCACCGTGACCTTCCCGCAAGGTGTAGTAGCTTCTTACAGTTTTACCGTCGTTACCGAAGACAACATCACCGGTTGCCGGGACACGGTCAGCACCACCTTCTCGATCGCTCCCGGATTGAACATGAGCCTGTCGGTTCCCGGTTCGATCTGTGAAGGAAGCTCAGCCAACCTCAGTGCCGGCGGAGCCAGCTCGTATGCCTGGACTTCAAGCCCCGCTTACACGTTCCTGGATTCGACTTCCGCCAATATTTCCGCATCACCGGCCGTCACAACGGTATTCACCGTTACCGGAACGACCGGCACCTGTAGCCAGGTTCTATCGGATACCCTGGTCATTCTTCCGCGGCCGATCGCCGCTGCCGCGCCCATCCCCGATTTCTGCGGCTGTAGCACCATCAACCTGAACGGCACCGGCAGCACCGCCGGTATGACCTATTCGTGGGTCAGTATCGCCGGACTTGGCATTACCAATGCCAACTTCCTGAATGCAACGGCTTACCGATGCACCAGCGATGTCTTTACCTTCCGCGTAACCGATCCCACAACCGGTTGCTTCCGTGATACGGCCGTAAGCGCCACGCATCGACCACTGCCTGTAGCCAGTGCATCGGTTGTTCCAGACCTGATCTGCAACGGCGTCAGTACGTCGATCGCGTTGAATGGAAACGGTAGCAACACCGATCCCGGAACGACCTATCACTGGAGCAGCAACAATCCGGGCGTGGTGATCAGCGATACGACCTTACTCAACACTTCGGCAACGGTTTCTACTTCGACCATCTTCTATCTCACCGTCACCGATACCCTGGGGTGCGATACGCTGGCCACTGATACCGTGAACATTTATCCGCTTCCGGTCATCACAGCGAACGACCCGTTCATCTGCACATCCGACCCGTCCCTCCTTTCAACGATTTCAGTGAGCGGAGCAGGAGCCGGATCGAACTACAACTGGACCAGCGTTCCTTCCTGTACGAATCCCTCTTCGGCGACCGGAAGTTCCCAGACATTTGATTTCGCCGCCTGCGGGCCCGGAACCTATACCTTCAACATCACGGTAACAGACGCGGTATCCAATTGCATAACACCGCTGAGCCAGCAGGTGGTGGTCGTCAGCGGGGTCGTCCTTACAACATCCTCCGATACCAGCATCTGCGAAGGCAACATCGTGACACTGGCGGCAGCCGGCGCAAATGCTTACAGTTGGAGCAACGGGAACACCACGGACACGATCACCGTAAGCGGCCTGACCGCAGCCGGTTCACCCTATGATTTTCTCGTAACGGGAACGATCGGAAGTTGCAGCGCCACCGATACGGTACAGGTTACCGTGAACCCGATCCCGGCCACTTCACCGATCTCGGGACCCACCTTCATTTGTGAAAGCGACACCGCGCAGATTTACAGTGTCACACCATCCGGCGGCAATTATACCTGGACCATCACCGGCGGAACCATCACCAATCTGGCCGGCAACACGATCACCGTGAATTGGGATTCCGCCGGAACCGGCAGCCTCGCGGTGGTTGACACGAACATTTTCGGATGCCCGGGAACAGTTCAAACGATCTCCGTCACGATCAACGCGCTTCCCGACACCATTCCGGTAACGGGAGCTGTCGTCACGTGTGAAAACAGCCTGGAGACGTATTTCGTCACCGGTACTGCCGGCTCCACGTACCAGTGGACCGTGAGTAACGGAACCATTGTCGGACCGACCAGCGGGACCTCTGTCAACGTCCAATGGGGAACAGCCGGTTTTGGCAGCTTGTTCGTAGTCGAAACCAATGCGGCGAACTGCGCGGGTCCGGTGAATCCCGTGAATGTGATCATCAATCCACGGCCGCTTCCTGCCATCATCGACGGGGCAACCGACATCTGCATGGGCTCCACCGAAGTCTTTACAACGCCTGCCAATCCCGGATCGACCTATACCTGGCTACTGACCAATGGGCAATTGATCTCCGTCAATGCTACAACGGACACCCTGACATCAGCCTGGGCCTTCCAGGGCCTGGGCGCCGTGGGCCTGGTGGAAACCAATTCATTCGGTTGCAGCAGCGATACCGCTCTGTTCAATGTGTCGGTTTATCCGCAACCCGACGCGGACATCGCCGACGATTCGGTTAGCCTGTGTCAGTCGGACGCTTACATCGCCCTGGCAGGTGGAACGGTCGGAAGCATTCAGTGGCTGACCAGTGGATCCGGTTCTTTTGATAACGATACGCTACAATCACCGACCTATACACCGGGACCGAGTGATACGGGCTATGTGACACTGACCATGGTAGTCGCATCTTTTCCTTGTCAGAACGATACCGATCAGGTAGTACTCTATCTCTCGCCTGCTCCGGTCGTGACCCTGACCGGTACGAACAACACGATTTGCTGGGGTAGCAACGATACGCTCACCGCAACCGGTGGCGGCACTTACTTCTGGCAGCCGGGCAGTTTCACAGATTCCGTAATCGTAGTATCCCCGACAGCAACCACCGACTATGTGGTAGCCGTGCGCAATAACTTCGGGTGCGTGACGAACGACACGATCACGGTCACGGTCATTCCTCCCGGAATCCCGAATGGCGGCCCGGATCTGGTGAGTTGCATTGGCGACAGCGTCATCCTGAGCGGAACGCAACAGAACGCGGGCGGATTGATCTGGTCGGCAGCGGGTGACGGAACCTTCCAGCCTTCCACGACTGATCCGAACGTTTACTACCAGCCGGGTACTGCGGACACGACCAACGGTGTCGTCCAGATCTTCCTCACAACGACCGGCGCGTGCCTGAATCTTCAGGATACGATTCTCGTGCAACTACTCGATCTCCCTACGGTATCGGTCGGCACCGATACGGTCTTGACCTCCGGTCCGGGCAGCGGAGCTACCGTCACCCTGAGCGGGCAAGCACTGAACGCGCCTACCCTGCAGTGGACCTCGACCGGAAGCGGCACCTTCGTTCCCAGCGATACAGCGCTGAACGCGGTGTATGAACCTTCCGATGCAGACTTCGAACTCGACTCGGTGATCGTCGTTCTGACCGCGACCGGCGGCTGCCTGCTGGTAAGTGATTCCCTGCGTATCGACTTTACTCCCTTTGTGATCCCGAACGTTTTCACGCCTTATCCCGCATCACCGGGGTATAACGATTATTTCGAGATCAAGAATCTCCCCCGGAACTCCCTTTTGAAGATCTGGGATCGTTGGGGGTTGTTGGTCTTTACATCCGACGATTATCGGAACAACTGGGACGCCGCCAACCTGAACTCGGATATTTATTATTACATACTCGAGACGGCGACCGGCAAGTACAAGGGCTGGATCAAGGTGTTGCGCGACTAGTCCGCCACTACAACCAGCGGAAAAGTCTTCTTTCCTCCGGGTGGGAAGACTTTTCTTTTTTACTTTGAGGCGTCCGCATGAAAGACCAGCTACTACGGTTTGTTGATGAAGGTCGCATCGCCCGCTGGGCGGTCGTGATCACGCTGGCAATCACGGTCCTTTTGACCGCGGTACAGTTTCATAAGAAGCGATCGGACCAGTATACACCGGTCAACAACTACATCATTTTCAAATCATCCTTTCATTTCCTGCTGACGGGCGAAGACTTGTACGCCTTGCATCCGGAAACACATTTCGATTATTACAAGTACAGTCCGAGTTTCCCCTTGTTCATGGCGCCGTTCTACGCACTGCCGGACCTGCCGGGGGTATTGCTGTGGAATATCCTGAACAGTCTGTTGCTGGTAACCGGTCTGCTCCGGCTGCGGTTTACCGACAAACGGAAGGAAGCCCTGGCGCTGCTTTTTGTCCTGCTTGAGACCGCGACCTCGCTCCAGAACAGTCAGAGCAACGGACTGATTGCCGGACTTGCCGTGTGGTCCCTGGTCTTTCAACGGGATGGGAAGATCCTGCCCGGCACCTTGTTGGCCGCGTTATCGGTTAGCATCAAGGTTTACGGCGGACTCACGATCCTGCTATTTCTCTTCGACCGTCGCTGGCTGAAGTCGCTGCTCGCATTCGGCGCCTGGTGTATGCTCATCGCTGCACTACCCCTGCTGGTGGTCAGTCCGGCTCAGTTGCAATTTCTCTACGAATCCTGGGGGCGTTTGCTTTCAGCGGATCACGATGCCTCAACGGGCATCTCGCTCATGGGTTTGCTTGCTCCCTGGCTGAAGTTCTCGTCCTTAAAGGCAGTGGTCACCTTGCTCGGCCTGGCCGCGCTGGCGGACTATCTGTGGAGAAGCCTGTTTGCCAAACAGGTCGATCGGAATCTCCGTAGCCTGCTGATACTGGGGCATGTATTGATCTGGCTCGTCATTCTCAATCACAAGGCCGAGTCGCCCACCTTCGTTATCGCGGTAACAGGCGCGATGTTGCTCTATGCCGGTGGACCGAAGGATCCCAACTGGCGGTGGATGCTGCCTTTGCTGCTGATCCTGACCTGCCTCTCGCCCACCGATCTGTTTCCGAAGTTCATTCGTGACACCTGGGTGGTGCCGTACAGTCTGAAGGCACTTCCTTGTGTTGTGATCTATTGTTATTCGTTCGTTCAGTTGCATAGGCTGAAGAAGGCCGCCGCATGAAAAAGACCTGGATCGCTTACCTGATGTTCTGCCTGGTCGGCTTTAGCGGCATGATCGTGGATTTCAGCATAACGTACCTGCTGAAAGAATTCCTGCTCGTCAATAAATTCGTCGCGAACTCGATCGGCTTCACCTGCGCTGCGATCTCCAATTACTATCTGAACAGCCGGTGGACCTTCCGCGAATCGGCGAAAAGGAATGCCTCCTCGCTCTTCACCTTCCTTTTCATCTCTACGGTGGGACTGGCGCTGAACAATACGCTGATCTACCTGATGAGCCCGTACTTCGACTTTTACCTGTGTAAACTGATCTCGACCTTGTTGGTGAGCCTTTTCAATTTCAGCGCGAACGCGCGGATCACCTTCCGTCAACGCGGAGCCTGAACTCAACTTTCGCGCACCATCAGGTGTTCCGCCAACTCACGCAGCGGCTTCCTGGCTTCCTCCGGAAGCGGAATACAATCCAGTTCCGCCAAGGCACATTCAAAGTGACGGCTCAATTCGGCTTCCGCCTTTTCCCGGACATTCAGTTTTTCAAAGATGGTCTTTACCGCCTGCACCTTCTCTGCCGGGTTGAACTCCTTTCGTTTGATCCAGAATTCCAGTTCTTCGAGCGTGTGAAGGTCCGCGGAGTCGAGGGCGGTCAGGAGCAGATAGGTTTTCTTGTTTGACAGGATGTCGCCGCCGACCTGCTTGCCGAATTTCTCCGGGTCACCGTAGGCGTCGAGGATATCATCATGCAATTGAAAAGCCACACCAAGCGATCGCCCGAATTCGTACAGATGCTGCGCGTCTTCTTCCGAAGCGCCACCCAGTCGCGCGCCCATGCGCAACGCGGCGCCGATCAGGACCGCGGTCTTGAGGCTGATCATCTCGAGGTAATCCTCTATTCGCACCAGCGACTGGTGTTCGAAATTCATGTCGAGCTGCTGACCCTCACACACCAGCAAGGCAGTCTGGTGGAAATCCTCCAGTGTCGCCCTTAAATACCGGTCGGGGCATTTAGCCATGAGCTGGCATGAACGGACGAACATCGCGTCGCCCGAGAGGATCGCGATATCGGTATTCCATTTGGCGTGCACCGTCTCCCGCGACCGGCGCAAGGGCGCCTTGTCCATGATGTCGTCGTGCAGCAAGGTGAAATTGTGAAACACCTCGATGCCGAGAGCGGGCCCCAGCGCATCTTCTTCCCGGCCTCCGAAGGCTTCATTGGCCATCAGCAACAAAGCAGGTCGCAGGCGTTTCCCACCCAGCGAGAGCATGTACCGTATCGGCTCGTACAGTTCGGCGGGATGTTCGCCCAGTTGCAGACTGCTGATTGCGCGTTCTACTTTTTCCTGAAAATAACGGGGCGAATGCATGAAACAGTTAACAGCCGTGATCGGTATTTGTTCGGAATAAAATCAAAAACCCGGCGAATGAAAACGCAGGGTGACGTCGACCCCAGATCAGGAGGTCACGTAGTGCGAGTTCGCGAGGATAGCGCGCAATCCGTCTTCCAGCGGGGTAAACGGACGATTCAACAGTTCGCGCATCTTGGTGCTGTCGGGACGACGACGGGTCATGTCGCCCTCCTTCAGTGAAGGCAGGTGGACGATCTGACTACGCGAGCCGGTCACGCGGATGATTGTTTGCGCAAGCTCCAGAATCGTGAACTCGATGTCGGTACCGATGTTCGCGACATCATTCACGAGGAGGTTATTATAAAAGCAATTGGTCGTGGCATCGAGATGGTCTTCGATATAGCAGAACGTTCTCGTCTGTTTGCCGTCACCATAGATGGTAATGTCCCGGTCCTTGAGGGCAGCGCTGATGAATTTCGAAATAACGAAATCGGTGCTTTGCTTCGGGCCGTACGTATTGAACAGGCGGAAGATCGTGAAGTCGAGATCGTATTCCCGTTTAAAAGAGCGCAGATACGCCTCTCCGACATTCTTCACGATGGCATACGGCAGTCGTGAATTGAGGGGCGTGGTATGTTCGTTCTGGGGGTACTCCACCGGTTCGCCGTACACTTCGGATGAGGACGTGTAGAAGACCCGTTTTACACCAGTGTTCTTCGCAAGGCTGAGGATGTTGTTGATCCCCTTGATGTCGTTGAGCACCATGACCGGATTCGCCAGGGTACGCTTTACGCCAACAACAGCCGCGTAATGGAAAACGTAATCGAAACGGTAAGCCAGGAAAATGGCGGAGATTTCTTTTTGGTCATTGACGTCTGCCTTGATGAACTGGACATTCTGGTGAATCGATTTCGGCACCTTCGAATGTGATCCGGTCAACAGATTATCGACAATCACGATATAATTAGCCGGATCTTGCGCCAGGCGCTCAGCCATGCTGCTTCCAATGAAGCCGGCACCACCGGTAATCAGGATTTTACGTGTCATGAGGTCGCAGGTAGCGGGAAATCGAGTCAGGATGCTAAAAATGGCTTAAATTCCCGAACCCGAAGATAAGATTTCCACCAATTAACCGCAAATCGGGGTGAATAACGGGTTTCCAGCGACTAAATTGCCTGTTAAAGCAGGGATAATAAATATTTGCCGTATCCGCTCTTGACCAGCGGTGCTGCAATTTTCCGTAGTTGTTCGGCGTCGATGTAGCCCATGCTGTACGCGACCTCTTCGATGCAACCGATCTTGAGACCCTGGCGTTCTTCAATTACCTGTACAAATTGCGCCGCCTGCATGAGCGAGGGGAACGTACCGGTATCCAACCAGGCTGTGCCTTTGTCGAGAATACCCACCTTGAGGTGTCCGCGTTCGAGGTACACTTTGTTCACATCGGTGATCTCGTACTCGCCCCGTGCACTGGGTTGAAGTCCCTTCGCGATCTTCAGGACTTCGTTATCATAGAAGTAAAGTCCGGGCACCGCGTAATTCGATTTGGGCTTCTCCGGCTTTTCCTCGATGGAAATGGCTTTGTTCTGCTTGTCGAATTCCACTACCCCGTAACGTTCGGGATCGCTCACATGATACGCGAAAACAACCCCACCCTCCGGGTCGATGTTGCTGTGCATCAACTGCTGTAATCCGGTACCGTAAAAGATGTTATCGCCCAGGATCAGCGCGACCTTGTCCTTTCCAATGAACGACTCTCCGATCACGAAGGCCTGTGCGAGTCCGTTCGGTACGGCTTGCTCTGCATAGGAGAACTTGCATCCGAGTTCGGAACCGTCACCCAACAAGCGCTGAAAGCCCGGCAGATCGTGCGGCGTACTGATGATCAGGATCTCGTTGATGCCCGCCATCATCAACACCGACAACGGATAATAGATCATCGGTTTGTCGTAGACCGGCATCAGCTGTTTGCTCATAGCCAGGGTGATGGGATGCAAGCGGGTGCCGGATCCGCCGGCGAGGATGATGCCTTTCATGGTCGGGAAGGAATGGGGTACGAAAATAAGGGAATCGTCGAAAAGACCGGAACGATACGCGGAATCGTTTCCGGGTTTTGAACAGATCGGAAGCGACTACGGCTCTACTGCTTCGGTTTTACGAACTTCGAGGGCATCCAACTCGACATCCTCCTCCTCGTCGAACACCTGGATAAGCGGCTCCTTGAGGAATGCGCGGGTGATCAGCAACTTCTGCAGCGACAACAACAAGGTCGGCAGGAAGATCAGGTTGCTGCACATGGCGATCAACAGGGTGACGGAAATGAGAATGCCCAAGGCGGAGGTTCCTCCAAAGCTGGAAACGGAGAAAATGAAGAACCCACTAAAGAGGATGACCGCGGTATAGATCATGCTCAGCCCGGTCTCGTGTATGGCCAGGGAGACCGTACGCGAAATACTGCCGCCATGTTTCCGTAATTCCTGCCGGTATTTGGTGAGGAAGTACATGGTCCCGTCACTGGCGATCCCAAAGGCGATGCTGAAGATCAGGATCGTGCTCGGCTTCAAGGGAACGTGGAAGAATCCCATGAAAGCGGCGGTCAATAGCAAGGGTGTCATGGATGGAATGAGGGCGATGACCACCATCCGCAGCGACAAAAACAAGAGGAACATCACCGTCGCGATCAGCACAATGGCGATCAGGACGCTTTCTTTGAGGTTGATAAGCAGGTAATCGTTGTTTTTCAGGAAGATGATGGAATTTCCGGTGAGCTTTACCGTATAATCGGCAGGATCGAGGATGCTGTCGATCCGGGGGCGCAGTTCATCGAGCAGGGATTTCATTTTGATAGAACCGATGTCGGCCACTTGAAAACTCACCCGGGTCACCTGTTGGGTACTGTCGATGATGGACCGGAACATGCGTTGATTTCCCTTGGCGGTACCGGCATAGCTGGAAAGGCGCGCGAGTTCCTCAACATTCGGAATGATATAGTACTTCGGGTCTCCGTCGTTGAGACCCTGGTAGGAAAATTTGATGCCCTCCGCTACCGAGACCGGTTCGGAAAATTGCGGGTATTGCGCTAGCAGTTTCTGAAGCCGGTTGATCTTGTAAAGCGTCTTCAGTTTGAGCGCGCCACCCGGCTCCCGTGTGTCGACGCTGATCTCGAACGGCAGCACACCCCGGAAATTGCTCTCGAAGAATTTCAAGTCGGTGTAGATGACGTCTTTCTTTGGAAGATCGTCGACCACATAACCGACGGTGGTGATCTTGTTGGCGCCGTAGAGGCTGATCCCGATTACCACCAATACCGTCGCGTACACGCGCCAGCGATAATGGTGTACCCAGTGATCGACACGATGCAGGATGCGGTTGATGGCGCGTCGGTCGAGGTGCTTGATCTGCTTTGCCGAAGGCGGTGGCAGGAAACTGAAAACGATCGGGATGAGGAAGAGCGAGATCAGGTACGTCAGCATCACATTGATGGCGGTGATGATGCCGAACTCGATCAGGACTGCGCTGTGCGTGAAGGCGAAAACGAGAAAACCGACAGAGGTGGTGACATTGGCGAAAAAGGTGCTGGCTCCGATCCGGTGGATCGTGCGCACGAGGGCTTTGATCTTGTTGCCGTGCTTCTGGAATTCCTGTTGGTACATGTTGAGCAACAGGATGCAATTCGGAATGCCGATGACAATGATCAGCGGAGCCAGCAGGCTGGTCAGGATGGTGATCTTGTACCCGAAGAGGACGAGTGTACCGAACGACCAGATGACCCCGAATATCACCACGATCATCGGGAAGAGTACGGCCTGCATGCTGCGGAAGAACAGCATGAGGATCAGCGCCGTGATCAGCAGCGCGAGCGCGACGAAGATCTTCATCTCCCCGGCGATCTTTTCGGTCACCGCGGTACGGATATAAGGAAGTCCGGAATAATGCAGGGTCAGTCCATTGTCAGCCGCGAACTTATCGGCCATTTCCTTGATCTGCCGGACGATCCCGATTCGGTCTTTCGTGTTGAGCTGCTTCTGATCGAACGTGATCGCCATCAGGGTCGCGTTCGTTTCCGGATTGAAGAGCAAACCTTCGTAAAACGGCAGTCGCCCGAGCAGTTCATGGAGACTGTCGACCTCCGCCTGGGTCCGGGGTCTTTCGGTAATGACCGGTTTGAAATCCAGCTTCTGCAGGCTGTCGTTTCGAATGACCTGAAAGGCACGGGCAATCGAGAGCACTTCCTGAATGCCATCCACCTTTTTGACCGCTTCCGTCAGATCGTACCAATCACCGAAGGTCTTGGCTTGCCACATCTTCTGATCCTGGAAGCCGATGACCATGACGGTCCCGTCTTCGCCGAACTTCTGTTTGAACTTCAGATACTCGGCGTAGGTGGAGTCGCTGGCCGGCAGGATCTTGGCGCCTTCATAGCTCAGTTGGACCTTGGTGGCCGTATAACCCATGAACACCGTGATACCCAGCAGGATGACCAGTGAAGCCACCCGGTAGCGCAGTATGATTCGGGCAAGGGTTTCGAGCATAGACGGGTAAATGTATGAAAACTACCCTAAGCTCAGGAATGGGCCTGCGGCAGGAACTGTGGACGTTTGCGGATCATACCGCCACGCGAATCGTTGATGCTGTGCGTGACCAGGAACGCCTTCGGATCAAGCCGTTCCACCAAGCCTTTGAGCCGGTGAATTTCCAGTCGTGTAACGACGGTGAAAATGACATCGATCTCATGGTTCCGGTCGCCACGGTTACCATATCCGCTTTTACCCTTGAAGATGGTAACGCCATGTCCGACCTGATAAATGAGCGCCTTGCGGATCTCTTCACTTCGGTCCGAGATGATGGTCACACCAGTATATTCTTCGAGACCATGAACAAGGAAGTCGACCGTACGGGAGGCGATCAGGTACGTCAGGGTACTGTACATGGCTGATTCAAGATTGATCAGCCACGCGGCCGTCAGGAAGATCAGGATGTTGATGACCAGGATGAAGTCGCCGATGGTTAGGCCGGTCTTGCGGCTGATGTAGAGTGCCAGTACTTCCGTACCGTCGATGACGCCGCCACCGCGGATACTCAGCCCGATACCGGCGCCAAGGAAGAAGCCACCGAACACGGCAATCAACAGGCGATCACTGGTGAAGGTCGGCAGCGTGAGCAGAGACAACAGGATCGACAATAAGATGATTCCTCCGCTGGCGCGAAGCGCGAATCCCAGGCCTACTTGTCGCCAACCCATGAAGATGAACGGAATGTTGATCATCAGGATCAGCAGCGGCAGCGGCAGCGGCGTACCGTAGGCCGTCAGGATCGAGATCCCGGTTGCTCCGCCATCGATCAGATGATTGGGCAGTAAAAATCCTTTCAGGCCGACGAAGGCCGACAAGGCCCCCAGGGAGATCAGGACGAAGCTGCGCAGGCTTTGGCGAATTACTTTTCTACGCTGGACGCGTGAGCGTGGCATATGTAAGGGGCGCATCCGGTGCAGCGACTGCTGGATGAGAACATAGATGGACATGGCTAGTCGGATTAATAGTCAAAGATAAAGCGGCCCGCGGCAGGTCAGGACAACCATCACCACATGAATGCGACCTGCGCACGGAACCGCTTAATACCAGGCAACCGACTCTCCAGAGCGGTGCCATCTCTTCAATGTCAAAGCAACATTTTCAGTAATACCAGGGCCAGAATGACTCCGACGCTGAATAAGGTCGGGAAGAGCCATCCGAGGCCACGTTTAGTGGATTCGGACATCGTAGGAAATAATAAGTTAGAACTGTTCTTTCGGTCGGGAACCGGAATTACCGGTCAGCAAAAAGCCGATTCAACAGCGAAAAACCTGTAACACCGTACAGCGATGCGAAGCACGAACAATAGCATGGGGAGGCAGGGAAAGCACATTTCCCGAAAAATGACCAAAGGAGGGTAAAAACACCGCTACCCACCCTGCCGGCAGTTGCTTGACCGGCAACAGCATGACCGGGGCGGATAGTACCAGGCGACCAACGCGCAGACCTTTTCCTGTTGGAATCTGGTCCTGTGTAGTGAGCGCCTGAGCTTCCGATACGGTCGCCTTGACCAACACGGATCTGCCATATGCCTTGCTCCCTGTCGGCAAGAATGCCATCAGAAACGCCAGCAAGGCGACGAATCGAAGTGTATGGAGAACCGGGCGCAACATGGCTGAAGACCTGTTTTGCAAAGATACTCAATTTGACGGAAGAATCGTAGTAGATATCCTACAACACTTGCCTTCAGAGCAGAAAATACGCACTTTCGTTCACCCGCATTCGACCCGGCGTGAACCGCTCTCTCCCGCGCTTTTTATACTACCTGCTTACTGCCACCTTGTTGCAGTCGATCGTGTTCGCGCAATCTCCGGTGGAACGCGCCATGCCGGACCCGTTGCGCTTACTGCAGGACACGGCTTCCATCACCGGAGGCTCGATGGCGACGGACGAATCGTTTCGGGAAGACAACGCGAAAGTCCTGCGCGATCGCCTCCAACAGGCCGAGCGGCGCGGTAATCTCCGCGTCTCCGGCATGCTCCACGTTCGGTACGCAGGCTTGTTTCTGCGCACCGGCGCCGTTGACTCGGCCGTGTTCCATTTTCAAACTGCAGTCAAGGCATTTTCCACCGCCGGCATGCCGCGTGGGGAAGCGTTGGCGCAGACAGGCATCGGTCTGACGCGCGAGCGTACCGGCGATGTTACGGGCGCGCGAGCTGCTTATACGGCCGCATTGGAGCGCGCGCGCGATCTCGGCGACCAACCCACCGTCGCGTTGCTGAACGCGCTGATCGTGCGCACCTATGAGAACGAAACCGGTTCACACGCGAAAGCACTGCCATTTGCGCGTGAAGCTTTCCTGTCGACACCGGCCAATGCCGCTTGCGCCCTTGCCACACGCGCAAGGCACTACGGCGAGCTCCTGCTTGCCCTCGAACGCGATGCGGAAGCGTTGCCGGTATTAAAGAAATCGCTTGAACACGTCAACACCTGCGGCGACCGTCTTCAGAAAGCGGAGATCCTGCGCGACCTGGGTATTTTGAGCTACCGCTCCGGCCGATACGAGGAGGCGCTGCGTTACTTCGAGAAAAGTCAGCAAGCCGATCCCAAACTCCCTGCCCTGCGCCTGATGCGCGACAGTTACCTCAAACTCTATGCGGGAAGCCGGATCGCGCAGGACAGCAGCCGCAGCCAATACTATTCTCGCCTTTATCGCCTGTTCAAAGACTCCGTTGAACAGCTCCTGAACAGTCGCATGCTCAGTCCGGACTCGTTCACCCGTGAACTGGCGGAGAAATCCCGGGTATTGGAATTGATCGAGCGTCCCACCGCGCTGGAAGGCCGCGCCCTCAGTACGGATCAACTGGCCTACAACCAGCAGCTCACCGAAGCCGAACTCGAGCGCCTGAAGACGGAAGAAGCCCTGGCCCGGATGAACCAGGAGAAGATGCAGGACAAGGTCGCCGACAACGAACGCGAAGAAAAGATCCGGGAACTGGAGCGACAACAGGCCTTGCAGGAACTGGAACTTTCCAAAAAAGCGTTACGGGAATCCCGCCAACGTCAACTCATCAACTTGTTGCTGGCCGGGGTGGTGTTGATCATCGCCTTTCTCGGGTTCCTCGCTTATCGCTTCCGGGTTAACAAGAAGGCTCACCTCAAGCTGGACCGCGCTTACAGCGAATTGAAGAAGACCCACCAACAACTCAAGGCGACGCAGGAACAACTGGTCCACAGCGAGAAGATGGCTTCCCTCGGACAGATGACCGCCGGCATCGCGCACGAGATCCAAAATCCGTTGAACTTCGTAAACAACTTCGCGGAATCTTCGGCGGAATTACTTGAGGAACTCCGTCAGGCCGGCAGCAAGGAAGAACAGGAAGAACTGCTCTCGGACCTTCAGATCAACCTCGGAAAGATCGTCCACCACGGAAAGCGCGCCGACGGCATTGTAAAGAGCATGCTGCAGCACAGCCGCGGCGGCGACCCGGTGAAGTCGATGGTGCAGCTCAACAAGCTGGCCGAAGAGTACCTGCACCTCGCCTATCACGGTATGCGGGCCAAGGATCCCGGTTTCAACTGTCGGCTGGAGAAACAACTCGACCCCGCGCTTCCGGAAGTTCCGGCCGTGCCGCAGGAGATCGGGCGGGTATTGCTGAACCTGTTGAGCAACGCGTTCTACGCGGTCGGAGAACGTACGGAGCGTCTACGGTCCTCCGACGAAGTCTATCATCCGGAAGTCCGCGTTTCTACGGTATCGCTTTCCAGATATGTCGCCCTCTCGGTAGGCGACAACGGCACCGGTATTCCCGCCACGGTTCACGAACGCATCTTTGAACCGTTCTTTACCACCAAAGCCACGGGACAAGGAACAGGACTTGGACTCTCCATCAGTTACGACATTGTGAAAGCGCATGGCGGGGAGATGAAAGTGGAAACGGAAGAAGGGCGCGGCACCATCTTCACGCTCCTGCTGCCGATCGCATAAAAAAAAGAAGCCGCTCCTTCCGGAACGGCTTCTGAAAAGGAAGCTTGTCGGCTTACTTCAGGTGCTTGGAGACGAGTTTGGTCATCTCGAACATCGAAACGGTCTTCTTACCGCCGAATACTTTCTTCAGGGCCTCGTCAGCGTTGATGTTACGCTTCTGCTTGGCATCCTGGAGTTTGTTCTTCTTGATGTAAGCCCAAAGTTTCTTAACGACTTCCGTGCGGGGAAGCGGCTTGCTGCCTACGACCGGCTGGAGCGCTTCGCCGATGGCGAGCGGACGCATGAAAGCGGCGTTCGGTTTACGCTTGGTCTTAGCTTTTGCTTTTGCCTTCGGCTTAGCCTTAGCTACGGCTTTCTTTGCCTTCTTGGCGGGAGCTTTTTTCTTGGCTTTTTTGGTTGCCATGGTTTTGGATTTGATGATGTTTTATGAATACAAATCAACACGCATTCCACGTACGCGAAACGGCACGAGCGAAGAAGTTATTCACAATCCCTGTCAATTCTTCATAGGGGAAATCTCCGGAGAGTCGCGCCCGGCGCAGGGTTCCGGACCTTCGCCGCCCGTCCTCCGAATGACGCCGCTCATCCGCAGCATCCGCCATTCGTACAAGGGCCGTGGCGCGGGACGTCTTAACAGATTATTCTTGCGATGAAATGTCAAAATCCGCTCTGGGAGCGGCTTTCCAAAGTCTTGGAAGATTGCATCACGTAAACTAATATTGTAATAGGACAACGCAGCCGTTGTCACTCCCCGCTACCGACATGAAGCATTTTTCCCTCCTGTTTTTCATTCTGGCTTCACTGTTCCTGCCGACCCATAGCCGTGCGCAGCAAGACAGCCTGTTGAATACTTCGCGTGTCGGCTGCCTCTCGGGTGACTGCGAAAAAGGCATCGGCACCTACCGGAACTCGGCCGGAAGCGTTTATACCGGACCGTTCTCGGAGGGAAAGTTCGAGGGGAAAGGAAAAATGATCTTCCGCGACGGTGATGTTTACGAAGGAGATTTCCAACGCGGCAAGATGACCGGCTCGGGCACCTACACCTTCAAGAGCGGGACCAGCTATACGGGCCAGTTCACCGACGGCAAGATGGATGGTTACGGGATCATGACCTATCCGAGCGGAAACCGCTATGAAGGCAGGTTCATGAACAATTCGAAGTTCGGCTCGGGCACCTTCTGGTTCGCCGACTCCAGTCGTTATGAAGGCGGCTTTGTCAATGACCGGATGGATGGTATCGGGACCTGGTACTATGCCAATGGCGACCGCTATGCCGGTTCCTTTTCAAAGGGTAAACAACAAGGCAGCGGCAGTTACTTCTACGCAGATGGCAACCAATACACCGGCGATTTCGTGAACGGGCAATTCCAGGGAAAAGGCACCCTGATCCTGAAAGACGGCAGCCTGTACGAAGGGGAATTCCGCAACGACCAACCGGATGGAGAGGGCATGTTCATTTATGTGAACGGCGACTTATACGTTGGGACTTTTCGTCAGGGAGCCTACAACGGTTGTGGAACCTACTACTATGCAAACGGCGACCGCTATAACGGTGACTACAAGAACAACCAGTTTCACGGCGTGGGCACCTATTATGAAGCCGACGGCAGCGCTTCCACTTACCATTATCTCGACGGGACCATCGTAGGGGAAGGTGTACAATCCGCTGTAGCCGATGCGACGAACACCGGGAAGCCGATCACCCGACCCGTAGCCGAACCGAAACCGACCGTACAACCCGAACACCAGGGTCACGATCACGCGCAACCCGAAACGAAACCGGCTGCTGTGACGACAGAGCCTTCGCCCGTTCACGCGTCCACCGAACCCATGAACTGCCCGGTTTGCCATGGAAAGGGAAAAGTATACCAGTCGGAGGTCCGCAAGAACAAGATGGTCACCCGGGATATCAGCAACGGACTGGGACCTCGCAACTTCGTAACCTATACTGTGAACGAAGTCGTACGACCGGCGGGCAATGTGAGTTGCGGCCGGTGCGGCGGCAGTGGTAAGATCACACAATGACATTAACAGCCCTGGCTGTCTATGAAAAAACTCCTCTTCACCTTTCTACTTCTTGCAGGCGTTTTCGCCCTGTCAGCTCAGCCGGCAGTGAGCCCCCAACTACGGTTCGGCCGCATCGGCCTTGAGCGAGGATTGTCACAATCGACCGTATTCGTCACCTACCAGGACAGCCAGGGTTATCTGTGGTTCGGCACGGAGGACGGCCTCAACAAGTACAACGGTTACAACTTCGACGTTTACAAGTTCGATCCGACCGATACCGCATCCATCTCCAACAACATCGTACGCTGTATCCACGAAGACAAGGACGGGGATCTTTGGATCGGCACCGACAACGGCTTGAACCGGTATAACCGGCAAAATGGCTCGTTCACCCGCTTCCTCAACGACCCCGCCAACGCCCGATCACTCAGCAACAATCTTGTCTCCGGAATCGTCCAGGACAAAGCGGGCATCCTCTGGATCGGCACCGCCAACGGACTGAACGCCTTGGATCCCGCTACCGGAAACTTCACCACCTACCGCAGCACTGCCGGTAACCCCGTAACACTTTCGGGCAATACGATTTCAACCCTGATGGCTGATCGTTCCGGTACGATCTGGGTTGGCACCAGCGGTAGCGGACTCAACGCCTGGGATCCGGTTTCGAAGAAGGCGATTCGTTACCTGGCAGCTCCCGGACAGTTGAGCGAAAACGATGTTGTCGCACTGGCACAGGACCGGCAAGGTGTCGTCTGGATCGGAACGGTGAACGGGGGCTTGAACAGTCTTTCGGCGAATGGACAATTCAGGTCCTACACGGCGGATCACAATGAACTTCCCAACAACAGCGTCTTTTCCATTCACGAAGACCGGCAGGGTGTCCTGTGGGTCGGCACACTCGGTGGCGGACTTGTGGCGATGAACGCCGCGCGAACCAGCCAACGCGTCTACCGGCACGACGTACAGAACGCGGAATCCGTTTCCGGAAACAAGGTCTGGAGCATCTTCGAAGACGCCGCCGGAACGCTTTGGTTTGGCACGTCGAACGGCATCAGCTATTATAACCGCACCATCGCCAAGTTCGTTACGCACCGCCCTTCGCAGACGGACGATTCGAACAACAATAGCGTATTCTCGGTGTTCGAAGATCCCCGCGGCATTTGCTGGACGGGCGTACTCGGCGGAGGCGTTCATGCCTTTGATCGTAAGGAGAACCGGTTCGTCGACGAACGCTTTCCCTTTCTTGCCGATCCGCGTTTGCGTTTTTCTAACCCGTTTTCGTTGCTCGTCGATAACCAAGGGACGCTTTGGGTCGGGACAAACGACGGCTTGCTTTCCGTAGATCCGCGCTCCGGTTCGATCGTCCAATACCGCAATGCGCCATCGGATCCCGGGTCGTTACCCAACAACTATGTACGCACCTTGTATCAGGACCGGGCCGGCACCCTGTGGATCGGCACCCACGGCGGCGGATTGGCGCGCTTGCGCCAGGGAAAATTCGACACGTTCCGGAACGATCCCAAAAACAAAAGTTCCATCCCGGGGAATGTGGTGATGCACCTGCTCGAAACGCGCGACGGAAAATTCTGGGTCGCCACGTACGGCGGGGGCTTGGCACAGTTCGACCGGAACACCGGCACGTTCACCGCTTTCCGTTTCGATATCCGCAATGCCGGCAGCATCAGCAGCGACTTCGTCAACGACCTGCACGAAGATGCGAAAGGGCGCCTTTGGGTAGCCACCTATGGTGGCGGTCTGAACCGGATGGAGAGCAACAGTAGTTTTACGCACTTTACCGAGCGGGACGGGTTGCCCAACAATGTCATCAATGGAATCCTGGAAGACCGTAAAGGATTCCTCTGGGTAAGCTCCAACAACGGCGTATTCAAATTCCAAACGGAAGGGCGTTCGCTGAGTACGCACACCTACAATGTACAGGACGGTCTCCAGTTCAAGTTCAACGAAGGCGCCTGTTTTGCCGGAGCAGGAGGCTGGATGTACTTCGGCGGCAGCAGCGGCCTGAACGCTTTTCATCCCGACAGTATCAACGACAACTCCTTCATACCGCCGGTGGTGATCACCCGGTTTTACCTCTTCGAGAAACCGGCGCGGATGGATACGCTCATCACGTCGAACCGCACCCTTGACCTGAGTTACAAGCAGAACTTCTTCACTTTCGAATTCGCGGCGCTGAACTTCCTCTTTCCGGAGAAAAACCGGTACATGTACAAGATGGAGAACCTGAACGAGGACTGGATCTACGCAGGAGACCGCCGCTACGCCACGTATACGAACATCGACCCGGGCACGTACACCTTCCGGGTGAAGGCATGCAACAACGACGGTGTTTGGAACGACGAAGGCATTTCCATTCTCATCACCATCCGGCCGCCGTTTTATAGCACCTGGTGGTTCCGGGCGCTGGCAGCCATCGCGATCACGCTGATCATCTTCCTCTACATCCGCTTACGGACAAACGCGCTGATGAAGCAAAACGTCATGCTCGAAGACAAGGTGACGCAGCGCACGCAGGAACTGCAGGAGAAGAACGTCGAGTTGACCAAGACCATGGACGACCTCCGCGCGACCCAGGACCAATTGGTTCAATCGGAAAAAATGGCCTCGCTCGGTCAACTGACCGCCGGCATCGCACACGAGATCCAGAATCCGCTGAACTTCGTCAACAACTTTTCCGAATTGTCGATGGAATTGCTGGACGAGTTAGGCGGGGTCCAGGACAGGAGCGAACAAGGTGAGATCATCGGTGACCTTAAACAGAATCTCGAAAAGATCGTCTTTCATGGTAAGCGTGCCGACGGAATCGTGAAAGGCATGTTACAACATTCCCGCGCCGCGACTGCCGAGAAGCAATCCACCGACATCAACCGGCTGGTCGAGGAGTACTGCAGCCTGGCGTATCACGGCATACGTGCAAAGGACCCTGCATTCAACTGCACCATTGAACGGAATTTCGCTTCGGATCTGCCGCACGCCCGGATCATTCCGCAGGACATCAGCCGGGTCATCCTCAACATCGTCAACAACGCCTTTTACGCAGTCGATGAACGAAAGCGATCCGGCGACAAGCAGTTCAAGCCGACGGTATCGATCGCGACGCGACGGGAAGGCGAACGGCTGCTGATCAGTATACGCGACAACGGAACCGGTATCCCGGGTGAGATCCGTGATAAGATCTTCAACCCCTTCTTCACCACCAAGCCGACCGGGCAAGGAACCGGTTTGGGATTGTCGATCAGCTACGATATCATTGTCAAGGGACACCGGGGCGATCTCCAGGTGGAATCGCAACCGGGTTCTTTCACGGAGTTCAGGATCTATCTACCTGTCTCCTAAATAAACGCGCCAATCACATGAATTCCATGATCAAGATGCTGGTCGTCGATGACGAACCGGATGTGGAAGCCCTCTTCACCCAACGTTTCCGGAAAGAAGTCCGCGACCAACAGGTCCGGATCCATTTCGCCTTCAGCGGGGAACAAGCCTTGCAATATCTCCGTACGCTCGATCCGTTCGACCTGGTGCTGGTACTGAGCGACATCAACATGCCGGGCATGACCGGCCTGGAATTGCTGGGGATCATCCGGAAAGAATTTCCGACCCTGAAGGTCATGATGGTCACAGCCTATGGCGATCAAAGCAATTATGACAAGGCCCGGGAGCTCGGCGCGAACGATTTCGTGACAAAACCCGTCGATTTTGCCGACTTAAAAGCGCGAATCCTGGCCATGGCCTGAGGCAAGCCGGATGTTTTTCTTAAATTTAGCCTGAACCATGGAGCCCACACCCTCCCGCATTCTCGTTGTTGACGATGAACCGGACCTGGAGCTGCTGATCCGTCAGCGCTTCCGGCACAAGATCCGGAACGGGGAGTTCCTGTTCGAATTCGCCGGGAATGGGCAGGAGGCGCTCGACAAGATCGGCAGCGACAGTCGCTACGAAATGATCCTCACCGACATCAACATGCCGGTCATGGACGGCCTTACGTTCCTCAATCATCTGAAAGAGCGCAGCCGGTCGTGCAAGGCCGTGGTGGTCAGCGCTTATGGCGATCTGGAAAACATCCGTACCGCGATGAACCGCGGATCGTTCGACTTCATCACCAAGCCGATCGACTTCACGGATCTTGAGACCACGATCCTGAAAACCCTCGATGAGGTGACCCGCCTGCGGGAAGGCGAAAGAGCCCGTTCGCAACTTACCCAAACCATTCAGGAAAAAGAACGCGCGGAACAAAGCGAAAAATTCAAGCAGCAGTTCCTGGCGAATATGAGTCACGAGATCCGGACCCCGATGAATTCCATCATCGGTCTGACCAGCCTGCTCCTGAAAACCGAGCTGATCGACCAGCAACGCCGTTACCTGCAAGTCATCCGGAAATCATCGGAGAATCTCTTGGTCATCATCAACGACATCCTCGACCTTTCCAAGATCGAAGCCGGAAAGATGACCTTCGAGTCCATCGATTTCTCCCTCGCAGACTGCCTCGACACGGTTTACCATACGCTCCTGTTCAAGTCGGAAGAGAAGGGTTTGGAATTCACCATGGATATCGAGCCCGAAGTACCGGCCGTCCTGAAGGGAGACCCGGTCCGCCTCAACCAGATCCTGATCAACCTGGCCGGCAACGCGATCAAGTTCACGGAAAAAGGCTCCGTCCGCATACAAGTCAAGCAACTCAGCCGGCAGGCCGACGAGTCGATCCTGGAGTTTTCGGTTTCCGATTCCGGCATCGGCATTTCGGAAGAACAAATCAACAAGATCTTCGAAAGCTTCTCACAAGCCGGTCACGATACCGCCCGCAAATTCGGTGGCACCGGCCTGGGGCTTACCATTTCCAAGCAACTCATCGAGCTACAGGGCGGCAGCATTTACGTCAGGAGCGAATTGGGGAAAGGGACCACTTTCAGCTTCAAGATTCCCTATCGGATCGGTGATGCTGCCCGGCTGGTGGCAACAGAAGCCACCGGCACCGATGAGGCGGTACAAGCCCTGAAAGGAGTTCGCATCCTGCTGGTGGAGGACAACCAATTCAACCAGATGGTGGCGGTCGATACCCTGCAGGACATGCTCCTGGAACCCACCATCGACCTGGCCGAAAACGGACAGGAAGCGGTCGAAAAGGTGCGCGAAAACGACTATGATCTGGTGCTGATGGACGTTCAAATGCCCGTAATGAACGGTTTTGAAGCAACCCGGCAGATTCGTAACCTATCGGGCCCCCGTAGTCGTACGAAGATCATGGCCATGACGGCCAATGTAACCGAGGAGGAGATCAACAATTGTTTTGCATGCGGTATGGATGAGTACCTTGCAAAGCCCTTTGACCAGACCAAGCTGCTCCAAAAGCTGGTACGATTATATCTGAAGCGAGCTGAAACAACCAATCAAGCGACATGACCAATCTGACTGACATGACCTTCCTGGACGGATTCACGGGAGGTAATGCCGACAAAAAGAAAAAGTATATCAGCATGTTCCTCCAGTTATGCCCTTCCGCGCTGGATAGCATGAAAGCCAGTCTCGACCAGCAGGATTACGATGCGTTGCGTGCAACCGCGCACAGCCTTAAACCCCAGATCACCTACATGGGCATCAAGGCGGGAGAACCTATGGTGAAAGACATTGAGCACCGGGCCGGACAGCGTGTGGAGGTGGAGAAACTTCCCGCTTTGTTCTCCGAATTCGACCAATTATGCCGTCAGGCGATGGAAGAATTGCGTCAACGGATCGCCTGAGGGGTAAACACCCTCCATTTTTCCAAAATAAACTACATTTGCCCCCTTCAAGCTCCCGCTCATGAATACGGTAAAGAACATTTTTGTTGTAGATGACGACCAGACGCAGGCGATGATGCTGCAGGATTACCTGAGCAAATACAGCACCTTCACCATCCATACCTTTAATTCGGGTGAGGAATGCATCAAGAACCTGTCATTAAAGCCCGATATCATCTTCCTCGACTACAACTTCGATAAAGTCGGGAAGGATGCCATGAACGGTATCGAGATCCTGCGCGAGATCAAGAGTGCCAATCCGAGTACGGAGGTTGTGATGTTCAGCGGTCAGGACCGCATCGAAGTAGCCGTCAATTCCATGAAGTATGGCGCGTTCGATTACATCGTCAAGAATGAAAGCGCGTTCCACCGTTCCGAGAACGTCATCTTCAACATCATCAAGCGTCTAAAGCTCCAGTACCAGGCCAGCCTTTATAAGAAACTGACGATCTTCCTTGGCATCACCTTGCTTCTGGTGATCATCCTGGTTGTCGTGCTTTATCAGTCCGGCGTCATTTCGAAGAACCCAGGATGGATGTAAAATAATCCGAATCAGGTATCCGAAGCCGGCCGGTTGAAACTGGCCGGCTTCGTCGTTTTCAGGCGTGGATGGTCTTCTGTATCTTTTCGCCACAATCGGACGACATGCCCACCTTTCCAGGCTCCCTACAGTCAAAACTCCCGAATGTCGGGACGACCATCTTCACGGTGATGTCGGCGTTGGCGCAGGAGCATCAGGCCATCAACCTCTCGCAAGGGTTTCCGAACTATCCGGTTTCCCCGGAGATCATTGAAAGCATCCACCGGTATCTGCGGGATGGGTTCAACCAATATGCGCCAATGCCGGGCGTGCAGATCCTGCGTGAACGCATCGCGGAAAAGATGGAATCCCTGTATGGCGCACGCTATCATCCCGATTCCGAAATCACCATCACCAGCGGTGGCACACAGGCGATCTACACGGCTATCACGGCGGTCGTTCGCCCCGGTGACGAAGTGATCGTGATCGAACCCGCTTATGATTGCTACGTACCGGCGATCGAACTCGCCGGTGGTCTGCCGGTGTATGTGCAACTGGAGCTGCCATCGGGAAAAGTCGATTGGGAGCAGGTTCGAAAGGCCATCCGTCCGCGCACGCGAATGATCATCGTCAACACTCCGCACAACCCTACCGGTTCCTGTTTCGATGCATCCGATCTCGAAACGCTGAAACAGTTGACGGACGGAACCGAGATCCTGATCCTGAGTGACGAGGTCTATGAACACATCCTGTTCGACGGCCGTATTCATCAGAGTGTTGCCCGACATCCGGAACTGGCCGACCGTTCGATGGTGGTCTTCTCCTTTGGGAAGACCTATCATGCTACCGGCTGGAAGATGGGCTATTGCCTGGCGCCTGCCAATCTCATGAAAGAATTTCGTCGTGTACACCAATTCGTGGTATTCTGCGCGAATACGCCTTTCCAATACGCACTGGCCGACGCGATGCAAACCCGCGATTACCTTGGAATTCCGGAGTTCCTCCAAGCCAAACGGGATCGCTTCCTCGAATTGCTGAAAGGATCGCGTTTCCGTTTTTCGCCGGCCGGCGGCTCGTATTTTCAGTTGCTCGATTACAGTGCGATCACTGACGAGCCCGATAC
Organism: Bacteroidota bacterium; assembly: GCA_016713765.1. Classification (NCBI taxonomy): domain Bacteria; kingdom Pseudomonadati; phylum Bacteroidota; class Bacteroidia; order Candidatus Pollutiaquabacterales; family Candidatus Pollutiaquabacteraceae; genus Candidatus Pollutiaquabacter; species Candidatus Pollutiaquabacter sp. Next base: position 927,548 of record JADJON010000001.1, on the reverse strand, counting down.
CGACTTCGCGATCCGTCTTACAAAAGAAGCCGGCGTCGCTTCCATTCCTGTTTCCGTATTCAGTCATCATTACGGTGACCAGCGCTTATTGCGGTTCTGCTTCGCGAAAAACGACGAGACCCTGGAACAAGCCGCTGAACGCCTTCGCAACGTTTGAGCGATCCCATGTCACTTCGCATCGCCCTGCTTCAAGCCGACCTTCGCTGGGAGGATCCTACAGCCAACCGGGAATTGTTATCCGGGATGATCGACAAGATCCGGGAGCGCCCGGATCTGATCCTGCTACCCGAGATGTTCGCTACGGGTTTCAGCATGCTGGCCGACACCCTTGCGCAAGGCATGGACGGGCCGGATGTCCGCTGGATGCAAAGCGTCGCAGAGCGCAGCGGGGCTACGGTTACAGGGAGTCTCATCATCGAAGAGAACGGACGATATTATAATCGCCTGCTGTGGATGAGTCCGAACGGCTTGTCGGGCATGTATGATAAGCGGCACTTGTTCCGGTTGGCGCATGAACAAGACACCTATACGGCTGGTACTACCCGCCCTGTTTTCCGCCTCAACGACTTTCGCATCGCGCCGCTGATCTGCTACGACCTGCGGTTCCCGGTCTGGAGTCGAAGAAGTCCGGCTTATGATTATGACTTGTTGCTTTATGCAGCCAACTGGCCGGAGAAGCGCGGACATGCATGGCGCTCCCTCTTGCCCGCCCGGGCCATCGAGAACCAGTCGTACGTTGCGGCTGTTAACCGGGTCGGAGCAGACGGCCACGGCATGGACCATCGCGGTGATTCGGTTGTACTCGATTACCGCGGAGAAGTAATATCCGACTCCGAACCGGGAAGTCCTTCGGTCTTGGAGGCCACATTGGAACTTGATCCGCTTGTACGATTCCGGGAGCAATTCGCCTTCTGGCAGGATGCCGACCGGTTCCGGATCGAATAAGCTTACCTTGCAACATCCGGTTGTCACGGCGAATGAGAACGATCGTACTCCTGTTCACCTTATTAGTGTTGCACACCGCGTCTGCTGGTCAGGACCACCGCATCAGCAGGGCCGAACGCGACGCATTCCCCGCGTATCGTGATTCCGTCCGTCGGGCATTTCGTCTCAACGGGATTGATCAACCACCTTCCTATTCGGTTCGTACAGCAGCCGAATGGGAAGAGATCGACGCGTTGGTGATCGCCTGGACGGGATTCCCCGACATCCTGCGGGAAATCGTACGCGGAGCGCAGACCGAATGCCGCGTGCTGATCGTTTGTACCGATTCAACGATCGTGAAGAACAACCTGCAGTCGAATGGCGTACCGCTTACGAATATCGAGTACGTCGTAGCACCGTTCAATACCATTTGGTGCCGCGACTATGGTCCCTGGAATGTGTACGACGAGCGCAATGACTCGCTCTACCTGATCGACTGGATCTACAATCGACCCAGGCCGAAAGACGATACGGTCAACACCTCGCTGGAGCGCTACACATCCTTACCCATGTACCGCACCATCACCACACCCTGGGACCTGGTGCATACCGGTGGCAATTTCATGGTCGATGGAATGGGAACAGCCTTTTCGTCGAAGCTGATCCTCGACGAGAACCCCACCCATACCGAAGCGGAAATCGACACCATCCTGAAACGTTTCATGGGGATCAACCGCTATGTGTTAATGGACAAACTACCCTACGACCAGATCCATCACATCGACATGCACCTGAAACTGCTGGATGAAGAGACCTTGCTGGTCGGTGAATATCCTCCGGGCATCGCCGACGGTCCGCAGATCGAACAAAACCTGGCGTACGTATTGTCGAACTACGCGTCGCCCTGGGGCGACCCCTATCGTGTCGTCCGCATCCCCATGCCGCCGGACGCGATGGGGGTCTATCCGAATACCGGTGGTGACTACCGGACCTATACGAATGCCGTGTTTGTCAACCGAACGGTGCTCCTCCCCTTCTACGACACGCAATACGACACGACGGCACTACGCATCTGGCAGGAAGCGATGCCGGGCTACCGGATTGTCGGCATTGACTGCAACGACATCATTCCATCCCTAGGCGCGATACATTGCATCACGAAAGAGATCGCTTCCCGCGACCCTTTATACATCGCGCACCAACGAATACGCGATCAGCCGGCGGGCGGTAGCGGTTATGCGGTCGATGCCATCATCCGGCATCGCAGTGGCATTGCTTCGGCTACCGTATGGTACAGGACCGATACCCTACAACCCTGGTTGGCAGTTACGATGAACCTCACCAACCCGTCGAATAACACCTGGTCGTGTACGATTCCGGCGCAAGCAAACGGCAGCCTGGTTCGGTACTATATCGAAGCCACGAGCAATTCAGGTAAACAATCCACCCGTCCCCTACCGGCACCGGATGCCTATTGGAGTTTTAATGTCGGGGTAGTCACGAATCTGTTAGCTGCACAGAGCAGTCCCGGCTTCACACTATTCCCGAATCCCGCGTCCGGCATTTGTCTATTCGGAACGGAACTGGCTGTTACCGAAACCGTCTTGATTCGCACGATCGACCTGACAGGACGCGTGGTTGACGAGCAGACGGTACTAATTCCGCCGGGTCCTGCCTATTGGCAGCTCCCGATTGACGGATTGCCTTCCGGGATTTACACCGTGTTGGCGGAATGGTCTTCCGGATCCCAGGCACGTAAACTGATGATCAATCGCTGATCAGCTCCTGCTGACATGCGACGCAAGCGTCTGCAGCTCGCTTTCGGATAGGTGTTCCTGAGCCCATTGGAATAATTCCCGTTCTTCTGCGCGAATGTGCCGTTCCAGGAGTTGACCGGTAGCATCCAGCCGGGATTCCAACTCCGGATCGCCGGCTGCCAGGCGCGTGGCCGCTTCCAGTTCACGATGCTCCTGTACAAGGCGATTCAACAAATCGTCGACGCCGGCGTCGCGTCCTTTCAGCATCGGGAACAGGTACTGTTCTTCCGAAATGAAATGGGGCTTGAGCGCGGTTACGAACCTGGCTTTAAAGTAGTCCAGACGGTCCGCCGGCCGATCCGGCATTCCGCGATAAGCCGGCACATCGCTCTTCAGTACCTGCGCGATCACCAAGCCGTCGTGATGTTCACGCGAAAGCGTTATCAAAGCCGGATGTCGTTTCATGGAGGCTACTTGAATCAAAACTGTCCTGCAACCTGCCGGATGATCGACAGGTATTCGTCTTTGCCTCGGCTGGTACCGAGACGGACAACGATCAACTTCTTTTTGGGCAACACATAGATATATTGGCCGAGGTGACCGATGGCTGCATAATCACCTTCCGACTTGCTGCCGATCCACCATTGACGGTTGTAGTAGGTAGCAGCGCCTTTTTCATCAACCGGCACCACGGAGCTGGTCGCCCACGCTTCGGGCACCAATTGTTTCCCGTTCCAGTTTCCGCCATTCAAATACAGGCGACCGAACTTGGCGAAGTCGCGGGCTTTGGCATTGATGCAACAGAACGCTTTTTCCATTCCGTCCTTTTTATCAATGCTCCAGCTCGCGTCGTATTCCATACCGATGGGCTGCCAGATCTTTTCGTTGAGATAATCGGTCACCGTACGCCCCGTCGCCCGTTCCAGGATATCGGCCAGCAATTGCGTGTTCACGCTCTTATAGTCAAAGCCGCTCATCGGCTCCTTGTCGGTATGCAGGTGCCGTACCGATTCGCGCAGGCGGCGTCCATAGTAATACGTCGCGGCACCGGAGAATGGCGAGTAATACCCTTCGCTGAACTTCACGCCGGACGACATTTGTAAAAGATGGTGCAGGGTCACCCGGTCCCAATTATCTCTGCCTTTGAGTTCCGGCAGATAACGGGTCACGGTATCATGTTCGCTGGAAATTTTTCCTTCTCCGATGGCGATACCAACGAGCGCGGAGACATACGACTTGGCCATGGAAAAAGAAGCGACGGTCGATGACTCGGAATAGCCGTCAAAATAATTCTCATAAAGTAAACTGTCATTCCGGATGACCAGGAAGGCGACAGTAGGAGATTGAGCGAGGAACTCATCGAGCGCCCTGGTCTCGCCGGAATGGTCCTTCACCTTGACCGTACGGCCGAACACATCGTTCTGTTGGGCATCGACAAACCGAAAGGGTTGGGTGGAAGCGGGCAGGTCCCGTTTCGGAAAGATCTTGTGATCCGTAATGTTGGAAAAATTGTACCAGAAGAATCGTCCGACTTTACAGGAAGGCAGGCAAAGCAGACAGGCAACGACTAAGGAAAACGAAAGATACCGGCGCTGAATCATGCGGTAAATTTACAGCCAAATCCCGAGCATGGGAGGTAGCCGACGGGAATTACTTACCCTCCTCCCAGCGCAGGTCGGCATCCCAGTTGGATCGGAGCGGAATGGCTTCCGGCGCAAACCGGACCAACTCCGGCTGAACCCTGCGCAGCAGGTCTCCGGTGTCCCAGCGACCGTTTTCATTCTTATCATCTATCAGCTTTACGCGATAAATGCCGGCATCGAGAAAGCCCCAACTGACGATGGTATCCTGTCGAAGGGCAGCTTCCCGGACGATGTCACCGTGATCACTCACCAACTGCAGCAGGCGGGGACTTCCCGGCTGCTGCTGCCGCAGATCGAAGCGCAACGATGCATACTCCCGTTCTCCACGCACTTTGAACTCCACAAGGGATGAATCGTTCGCCTTTCCAAACAGATCGGTAAACGCTCCCGGGAGGAACAGTACCCGATACATTCTGTCATCCGCCCATTCCGAGAAGAACGACAGCTTCCGGTGGATCGCATCGTCCCAATGAAAGGGAACTTTTACCGGTACCGAATCTGCACTGAACCGGATGCGTGAAGAATCGATGCTGGCGACAGGTACGCGGAACTCGACGGAGAACGGCATCCGGCGCTGTTGTTTGCCGTTGACGAAACTAGTGGTCGCAAAATCCGAGGCGATGATCTTTTTGGAAATGCCCTGGTTCTTTTCCGCTTTCTTGAACAGCCGGAAGTCCGCCGTATCGATGCGGCCGGCTTGCAGGAATCGAATGGCCATTGAATCCGCGGTCTGATTTCGGTACCAGAGCGTGACCGAATCCTGTTTCAGGTTCCATTCCCAGCCATAGGGATTTACGTAAAGGCTATCGGTGATCCAGTCCCATTGCAAACCGGACGCAGGACCGGAAAACGCAAAGGCTGCTTTTCCCGCGACGATGGAGAAACCGCGGATCAGTTTTGATTCCGGGACTTCGCGGAACATGCGCAAGCGAAGCCCGGAAACCGGAACCTCGATCATGGAATCCGTAAAAGCGACACGCTCATCGCCTCCATCGTACCGGTAATTGCTGTTCAGGTCATTGACGGCAAGTACGTAGTACTTACCCGGTGATACGTTGCTGATCCTGAATTTTCCGTCGGAACCCGTGCGGGAGAAATTCGCCGGCAAGTCGGTCACCGGAACCGAATCCGGTAACGAACGATACAGCATCACCAGCGCGCCGTTGACGGGATTGTCGTTGTAGGCATCTACGACCGAGCCATCGACAGTGAGTGAATCAATAACGGATCCCGTGCTCAGCACCATCTGGTAGTCGGCTACCGGATTGGCCTCGTTGTTATCAACGATGCAATTCCCGAAACTGAACGTATAGGTCGTCGCTTCGCGCAAAGTATCGTCCCAGCTTACGAGAATGCTTTTTTTCCGGGCCTTGATCAAGGGAGGCTGGGCTAAGGGTGGCGATACCACGAACTGACTCGCAGCGTCTTTCAGTTGGACGTATTCATCGAAATCCAGCCGGATCGAGTTACCACGAAAACCGGCTGTATGATCCGGCGGATCGGCACGCAACAAGACGGGCGGTTTCGTATCACGCTCACCCCCTTGCGGTGCAACCTGGATCGCACAGGAAGAAACGACCAGCGCGATCAGCGCTAAGCAGCATAGACGGCGACTCATAAGCATTCCTCCAGCAGGGCGAGCACCTGTGAAAGTCCGCGTGCATCTACTTCGGAAAAGTCATTCAATTTGTCACTATCGACATCCAGGACGCCGACGATCGTTCCCTGCTTTCGGATCGGAAGCACGATTTCCGAACGCGAATCCGAGCTACAGGCGATATGCCCGGGAAACTGATCCACGTCCGGAACCACGATGACACGGCTCTCCGCCCAGGCGGTACCGCAAACGCCTTTGCCTTTCGCAATGGTCGTACAAGCCACCGGGCCTTGAAAGGGTCCAAGAACGAGTCGTTCGATAGCAGGATCGACCAGGTAAAAGCCGACCCAGAAGAAGCCGAATGCTTCCCGTAAGGCGGCGGCAACGTTGGCCATGTTGGCCACCGGACCGACCCCGGCATCCAGCAAGGCCTTCAGTTGCGGCAGCAGCAATTCGTACCGCTCCGCCCGGGTTGCCGACTTCGGAAGTTTGATGGATTCCGCCACGGCGCAAAGATGAAAAAAAGAGGGCAGATAGCCGTCAGCGTCAGGCGGCGGCCATCCCGACGATGCTGATCCGAACACCCGGCACTTCGAGCAAGGTCTCCGCGCACGACACGAGCGTGGAGCCGGTCGTGATGACATCATCGACCAGCAGGATGTGCCGACCGGTCAAACCAGCCGGGTCGGCCGCCTGGAAAACATGCTCGACATTCCTGAAACGATCGAATCGGTGCTTGCGTGTTTGGGTTGAGGTTGCCACCACTTTCCGAAGGCCATCCGGCAGAACCGTCTTACCCATGCCGATTCCGAGTCCTTCCGCAAAACAGGCCGCCTGATTGTAGCCACGCAGCCGGAGCTTCTCCGGGTGTAAAGGAACCGGAATGATCAGGTCGATCGAAGCGAAAGCGGGCACCTGAAGCAAGTCCCTGCCGTACCAGGCTCCTACCTCGACGCCTACATCCGGTCGTTGTTTGTATTTGAGGTGATGGATCATGCGCTGTACGCGTTCCCCTTTGCTGAAGTGAAAACAAGCCGCAGCCGCCACCAATGGTATCTTTCCCCAGAAGTGACGTTCCACGACATTGCCCGGAAAGTGATGGAAATGCGTTCGAGGCAAACGGTACCGGCAATGCGTGCAAATAGCCTTCTCCCCTTCCACCAGGTCGCGTTCGCAGGCGGCGCAGCGCAGGGGATATAAAAGCCAAAGAAGGTCCGTCCACAATCGAAGGATTCGCATGCCGCAAAGTGCTGCATGCTGCCCGCATTCACATCCACTTAATGCGGTTTCTTTAAAAGCAAACGGGCGATGACTGATCAGCCATCGCCCGTTCGTAGTATCAAGAAGAGCTTATCGTGCGGATTTGATCGCGCGCACCACCTTGGTGGCGGTCTGGTTGGTTACTTCCACCAGGTACATGCCGGGCGCGAAATCACGGCCTGCTTCAATGCGACCTTCGACCTGTTCCTTTCGGAACAACAGTTTACCGTTGGCGTCGTAGATGGTCACGGTTACAGGCTGGCCCGTCAGGATGATGAATTCTTCGGTGGTAGGGTTCGGGAACACATAAACTCCCGGGACCACTGCCGGGCCGGGTGTGATTCCCGCACAAGCGTCGAAGGTGATCAGCAAGGTATCCTGCGCGCTGCAGTTGGCCGCGTTGGTAACGGTCACCCAGACGGTCGCTACACCGATACCCGTGCCGGAACTGTCGACATTGATCGATTGCGTCGTCGCGCCGTTGGACCAACGGTACGTCACGAAGCCGGAGCCGGCGTTTACCTGCACGACAGCACTGCTACAAACGGTAGAGTCGTTACCCAGACTCACAACCGGAGCGGCGTTCACCGTGATTGATCGCTGTGCCGAATTCGTGCACCCGTTATTATCAGTGTATGTGTAGGTGATGTTAAATGTACCGGTACCGGAAACGGACGGATCGAATGCGCCGCCGGATACACCAGTGCCGCTATAGGTACCGCCCGCGGGAGAACCGCCGGTGAGGGTGAGCGGAGCGCTGTTGCTGCACTGCGCCGGCAGGGTGGCAAGTGCAACGGTCGGGAGCGGTCGCACCTGGACGTTCTGAGAGGCAGAACCGGTACAACCGTTCATATCGGTATAGAGATATTGGATGGAGTATGTTCCGATGCCGACCGACGGATTGAATTGTCCGCCGCTCACACCGGTACCCACATAGGTCCCACCTGCAGGCGATCCGCCGGTGAGGGTAACCGGTGAAGCGTTGAGGCAAACCGGATTGATCGTGGAGAACGTGACGCTTGGAGCAGCATTCACGACGATGTTCCGCTGCGCGGAATTCGTACAGCCGTTGTTATCGGTATACGTATAGGTTATGGCAAACGTACCGTTACCCGATACAGCAGGGTTGAAGGTGCTGCCACTCACACCTGTGCCGCTGTAGGTACCACCGGCAGGCGATCCGCCGGTGAGGTTCAATACAGGGGTGTTGCTGCAGACGTTGGGTAATGTTGCCAGCGTTACGTTCGGCAAAGCGTTGACGCGCCAGGTGGCGGTCGCGGAATTGCTGCAACCGGCGGCATCGGTGTAAGCGTAGGTGATCGTATGGTTACCAGCGCCTGCTACAGCGGGATCGAAACTCGTTCCGCTGACACCAGGTCCGCTGTACGTGCCGCCGGCAGGCGAACCGCCGGACAACGTCTGTACCCCGGCATTCTGACATACCGCTGTAAAGCTCCCCAACGAAACCGTCGGAGCGGCATTCACCGTGATGGCGGAAGTATCGTTTCCGGAGCAACCGTTGTTATCCGTATAGGCATACGTCAGTACAAAAGTTCCCGTACCGGCTGTTACCGGATTGAAGCTTGAACCGCTGACGCCGGTTCCGCTATACGTGCCGCCGGCAGGCGAGCCACCGCTCAGCGTGACAGCACTTCCATTGGAACAAGCCGGAGCAAGTGCAGCAAAGCTAACCACCGGAGCGGCATTCACCCGGATGGTCGCGGTATCGGTACCGGAGCAACCGCCGCTGTTCACCGTATAGGTGATGATGTGCACACCGGCACCGGCAGCGGAAGGATTGAAATTCCCGGCGCTGACACCAGGGCCGCTGTAGGTGCCGCCTGTTGGTGTTCCGGTCGTCAGCGCGAAAGCGGCGCTGTTGGTACAGACCGCATTCAGCGTATTCAGGATGACCGTCGGTTGCGTACCCACGGTGATGGTGACATGGGCAACCGCGATACAACCGCTGCCATCGTTACCGGTGACGGTATAAGTCGTGGTAACCGTAGGGGTGGCGGTGACGATCTGCGAAGTGGTAGAGGACAAACCCGTTGCTGGCGACCAGGAATAACTGGACGCGGTGCTGGCGGTGAGGGTAGCCGATCCTCCGTTGCAAAGTTGCGACGTATTGGTCGAAACCGTGAAGTTGAAACTGTTGGCGACCTGGTTGGCTTGCGGGTAGCCGGTCGTGAGGTAATTCGTTGTAAAGCCGGTGCCGTTGTATTCGATGACGGCGAAGAAGTAGCGTTCTCCGACCGTCAGGCCGGTTACAGTGACTGTTGTATCGGTTCCGTCATAGACGACATAATTTCCCGAGCCCAAATTGCTCCCCAATCCGAATACGCTGTTGGCCGTGTAATAACTTCCATCGATCGGAAGCGCGTTCACCGAGCCATTCTGTCGGGCAACAACAAGTCGTCGGGTTCCATTGCCGTTGGTCCAGCGCAGGGTAAGGTCATTGCAGTTACCGGTAGCAAGCGCAAGATTGCTGGTTGCCGTAGTCGGCTGACTGGCCTGTGCCAGGGTGATCTGGGTCACCACGAAATCGGCCAGCGGGTTTCCGTATAACGTTGTGCCGCCGAAAAGCGCGGTATCGTTGAAGAAGCCCGTAGCATAGACAGCACCATAATTATCCGCGACGGCGACTCCGAACGCGGCATCGCGCCAGGGGCTGCCGGCTTTCTTCACCCATTTGATGCGTCCGCTGGTATCGTAACAGGAGACAAAGAAATCGCGGTTGCCGTAGCCATAGACCGTCAACGTATCGAAAACGCCGCGGTCGTCGAACTGCCCTGATAGGTAGATCTCATCGCGGGAAGGACTATACGCCAGACCCTGGCCGAAATCTTCGTAGATATAACCGGCGCGCTTGAGCCAGATGGGATTTCCGTTGGGGTCAACCTTCGCAAAGAAGATGTCCCAGCTACCTGCGGAAGTGATCGACAGGGAACCCAGCGTCATCGTAGATCCGAAGTAGCCAGTCGTGTAGATGTTACCCGCGTTATCCCTGGTAATCGAATACGCGCGGATCGTATCGCAACAACCGCCCATGGGAAGGATCCATTGCAGTGATCCGGAGGTGTCGTACTTGGCCAGGAATGCGCCTTGTTGCGCGCTGTTGCTGGTGATGGTCGTTCCACTAAAGGTGGCGCTTGTTCCGAAAGACCCTACGACGTAGAGGTTACCCTGTCCGTCGAGCATGGCACCACGGCCGCGATCGTCTCGGTTTCCGCCGCCTTTCCGCACCCAGACGGCCTGACCGTTGGCGTTGTATTTTGCGATGTAGCAGTCTTGACCACCGTTGCTACTGGTGATGTTGATGCCGCCGAAATTGGACGTTCCGCCGAAGCCTCCGGTCCAATAAGAGTTACCATCGGCATCAACAGCAAGTCCGCGCGCGCGGCAGTCGCTGGAACCACCGGCTCGCCGAACCCATTGAAGGTTACCATTGTTATCATATTTCGCAATGAACGAGTCATTGGCGCCGCCGACGGTAATGGAGTCGGTAGGCGAGAAATAGCAGGTCGTTTCAAATTCACCGACGATGTACACATTGCGTTGCGCATCCAGTCCGATGGCCGAGCCGGCATCGCCGTCGCTTCCGCCGGCATGTCGCATCCAGAGGAGGGTACCGGTGGGTGAGTATTTACAAAGGAAGATGTCGTGCTGGCCGGCGGAATAAAAGGACACGCCTCCGCCGAAGTCGGTTCCATATTCACTCTGACCGACAACATATACATAACCGGAGTCGTCGGTGATGATACCGTTTCCGTACTCGTATCCTTCGGACAGTCCGGTTCGGGACCATTGGATGGTTTGCGCCTGGGTCGTAAGTGTGGTGGCTAAAACGGCAATAAACAGGACGCGTAACAGCTTAAGCATGGCGGATTGGATTTTTTCGCTCTATGGTAATCGAATCTGGGGCTACAAAGTTACCGCAGCGAGGGGCATGTAAATCACGGCTGTAAGGTTTTTACCAAATCTTCATGAAGACGCCACAAAAAACCGGAAGCCGGGCTGTTACGCCCGGTTCCGGTACACAAACACACACCTACACAAACTGTTTTATTCGACGATAAACCGCCCCTGTAGCCGTTTTCCGGAGGTTTGGCAATCGATGAAGTACTGATACAAGCCAGGACTTTTACCTTCCCGTTGATTTCAAAACGGTCAGAATTCGTCCTTATTTTTTCCAGAAGCCGCCCATTCAGATTAAAAACGCTTAATACAGCCTCTTCGGCGGCATCGTTTCGGAAGTATAATCTGGCTTTTTCACACTCGAGAGTATCAAAACGCCAATTCGAAAACTGCCCGCTTTACTTTTTGAACTCATTCGGAATAATTCTTTACCAGACATTCCGGCAAGATCAATGAAAATTCGCTTTTGAGAATTGTGATCGTGCCATCATTCATGATGCTGTTGTAAAGGATCTCGCAAGTCTGAAAAAACGGACCGCCTCACACCAGGCGATCCGTTTATTACACACACACTACCTGTTAATCCATAACAATCCGGCCGGAGTACGAGCGATCCGAAGAACTCCACATGATCACATACGAATATACTCCCGCTGCCAGCTTGCCGCGTTGCAGCTCGAAGCGGTCGCCGGTGGTCATTTGCTGTATGACTTCGCGTCCGTGGATGTCGATCACCTTCAGCATCACCTGCTCCGCTCCTTCGTTCCGGAACAGCAGGAAAGCGCGATCGTGCATCGGGTTCGGGAAGAAGACGGCCCGGTCGTTCGGTACCACCGGCACTTCAATCGCCGTCGGAATCACCGACACCATCGAGTTCCAGACGGTGTTCGTTTCCACCGGTGCGTTCAGATCGAAATAAATAAACGCCGTGTTCTCGACGCGGGTCTTTTCGGGGAGGCCCTGCACGGACTTGATACGGTAACGAACGAAGCCGTTACTGCCGGGCTCGTCCACGTTACTGTCGGGCAGCAGGATGTTATTGAAGGTGAAGACTGCCGCGCGGTTGCTGTCGATGCTCAGCTCCACCGGGTGACTGGAGGCCACCAGTTCGAGCGTAGTCAGGTCGAGGCCGGCATCGATCGTGTCGCGGATGATGACCACGAAGGCCGTATCGGTACCCGTATTCTGGAAGCGGATCTTGTAGTCCAGCGTATCGCTGAAGAGCGTATAGTGCTCGACCGAATCGACACCCGCCGGTATCACCGCCTTGTCGTTGGGGTCGTAGGAACAGGTAACAGTCTGTGACATGGACGTTGCATCGGAGAACATCGGTGTGCCGCCACTGTCGGTGACATTGACACGAACCCTGGTGGTGACGGTGCCGGAAAATGGCTGTACCACGCCATACGTAAACGTCTGACTCCCCATCGGCTGCAGGTTGGAAAAAGCCCAGGTCAGCGTATCACCGCTGATGACGGCCGTACCGGGACTGAAACCGCCCGTGTAAGTCTGGTTGGCCGACTTGATAACCTGAAGGGTCCCCTGGCTGACAACGTTGCTTCGGTTGGTGATGGTAACATAATTGACCACCGACCAGGAGCAACGGGCGATTCCCGGATTGAAGGAAATAGCAGTCGTATAATCGGCGGCAGTGGATCGCAGTCCGAAATCCAGGCCGGTCTGATTTCCCGTGTTGGTAAAGGTGTAGGTAGCAGGACTGGACGACAAATAAAACAAGCCGTTGGTCGATTGCCAGCTTACATCGTGTGTTCCCAGGACGGCTCCGATCGAGAACAGTCCGGCATTATTTGAAAATGAATAAGCGCTATCCGGCGAAGCAAACACCCGTTGCCCGCTGATCGGCGGTTCGCCTACATCAAAAGCGCCGTTATTGTTCGCGTCAAAATAGATGGAACCACTCAGGTACGAGGGCGCATCTACCACTGTAAAGACAGAGTCGAGGTAGTGTTGACCTCCGCTGATCACGATGTACAAACGGTAATCGCCCATAGCCTGTCCGGAAGGAATGTTGAATACCAATTGCACCTGATTTTGTGAAAGCACGTTGAAAACGGTATTGGTCAGGTACAAACTAGCACCACCTCCTACACGAGTAAGGTACCCGTAGCTGATATTTCCCCAGGGATTACCACTGGTGGTGAAGATGTTGTCGTACGCGTTAACCGTTGCGTTGATATTGGCTTGCCCCCGAAAACCCACGCGAGGCGACATCGCGTACAAGGGATCGATCGCGCCGATATCCAGGCCGCTCGTATTGTTATTGCTCACCGTGACCGGTATTGTGGACGGGCTGGTAAAATGATACTGCCGTCCGGGCGAACCTGCAGTCAAGGTGTAGGATCCATTCGCGACACCGAAACTGAAATCTCCATTGGTATTGGTATAGACGGTGTAGTTGGACGGTCCGGTCAATTGGACAACCATGTTTGACAAGCCGGTTTCACCACCATCTCGTATCCCATTGGCGTTTGCATCATAGTACAAGCTTCCGGAAACATACCCATCCGGCGGATTGATCGTGAAAGCGCTGTACAGCGTATCATAATAGTAGACCCAGGGCATACCCGGATCAAGGGTTGTCACACAAACGTCGTAAACCCCGGCCACTGCATTGGTAGGAATATCCCATGTAACATCCGCCACATCCTGGGTGTTCACAAAGGCATTCCAGTTGCCACCCATATAATTGAACACACTAATGCTACCGGATCCGTTGCGCAACTCGACATTTTCCAGGTTTCCCCACTGACTGATACTTGTGAAGAAAATGTTGCTACCGGTGATCGTGGTCGTGATCTGGTTCTGTCCGACTGTTCCGGAGTTCGGCGTGATCGCCGTTAACGATTGGGCGGAGAGTTGAAGCTGCAGGCCGACGAAGCCCAGCAGGAGCAGTAAAAGTTTTTTCATGGTCAGTGTGGTTAGACAGGGCGAAAAGTAGGCAAGTGGTTGATACACACAAAGAAAAACGAATCAAAATCCAAGTATTTTGATGATGAAACAGTTTTCATAGGTGAATGCATCTTTCCCGTGGGTGACCGAAACCGATCAATCGATTGCCCAGGATAAAAGAAATGGAAGTAAGCTGCCTCAGGCTCTCTCCGGAACGATCCGGTGAACATTGACCTGGATCGTAAGCTGGTTCCGCACTACCCGGATCGTGTGATGGGAATAACCCGGAAGCAACGACAACGATTTGAAGAACTCCGCTGCGAATGTACGGTTGGGTTCGCTGATCAGTATTACGGATCCTTTGTCGAGGTAATGTCCGATCAAGCTTCGGATAAACGGAAAAGCACGCGACTCATACGCAATATCGGAAGCCAGGACAAGATCGGCCTCCGGAAGATCTTCGCCTTGCCTCCAATCGAACTGGCGTACACTGGCCGGTCGTTGGATGTTTCGTTCCCAATTGTAGCGAGCCAACTCCAAAGGTTCGGAAAGATAATCTGTCAACAAAACTTCCGCACCCAGCCTTCCCGCCACTATGCCGGGCAGTCCGAGCCCACAGCCGATCTCAACGACTTTCTTTCCCATTACCAGGGACGGGTGCAGGAAAAGGTACTCCGCTAATCCGATCGCGGCGGGCCAGATCTCCGCCCAATAGGGTATCCGTTCATCCGTTACATCCGGGTGTGTGCTGGGCTGATTGAGCAGTTGGGCAAACAGCGCATCGATATCCGCCACCCGTGCCATGGAGAAATCATGACCGGCAAGCGTGATCAGCTCGTGCGACAAGGGGAAACCCTGAAACTCCTGCATCCGCGATAAAGGTCGGAAACCCGGTTGGAAATGCGGTATCTTTGATCGACAAACTCCTTACCGGCTTGCGGCTCGTCCAATACTTTTTATTCAGTTTCTTTTTGTTGGCGCTCACCCCAAGCACCAACGCACAATCCGCTTTTGTCACCCGCCTCGACCTCGGGCTGGGGAGTGAACGCAAGCTGCTGGTGGAATGGCTGATCCGACAGGGCTTCGAGACTGACACGCTCTCTCAACCCGTCACCGAAACGATGGCACAGGGCATCAGTACGGTATTAGGAAAGGAACTTTTCGGGGAGACCTACCAGAACCGGGAAGGCAATATCCGGGTGCGCCTGTTCACAGACCAGGCGAATGTCGTACAACGACTACAGGTACAGATGGCCAATCCTGCTCCGGGCGAAGCGTATAATTTGAAGTCGTCCTTCCGGACATCGGGCTACTCCACCGGCTCTGAGTTTACGAATCAGGAAGACAACACCCATTCACTCCTGCTGGAAAAAGAAGATCGTCGCTTTACCCTGGTGGAATCGGACGATGGCAGTTGGCTGCTGTTAAATGGGCAAATGCGCTAAGTTGTCATTGTCTCTGATCTTCAGGCACCGGAATTGTTCCATCGCTCGCCGGAAATGCAACCTGGGTTCAGGTTGATTATCATCCCATGAGCTGTTTGTTCTCTTTGTCACGTAACCGAATACTGCTACCGCAATGCCGCCATTTGTCCGTTTTGCGCCATTCAACAATAGCAATTCAGATTAATAAACGGCATGCCTGAGCCGGTTGATACCTGACTGAAAGTATCTGCATCCTCCGTTCGATCAGCGTTCCAGGCACATTTGGCAGGGCGGAAGCCGGCATTAAAAAGCTGAACAACGGGTCCGAACTACTGAATTACCCCGTCAAATCCTTATCTTTACTAAGGAGTAAAAAGTGGCGGAAAGTTGTTGCGACCGACTTTTCGAAAACGGTGACTGAATAAATACGGCAATCTCATTCCGTTTCAGAAGCCATCCTGCAGACTTGTACAATAATGGAATTGGCCTGATGGAACAATTCATTTCCCGCGTAAAGTCATCACTGGCCGAGCGGCTGGAGCTTGCCCAATCCTTCGGTAAAATCGGAGAATGGGAGTTCGATTTCCTGAGTGGATCGGCGATCTGGTCGAAGGAGGTGTATAATTTCTACGAAGTCGACTTGGATCTGCCACCGGTACTCTTCCACGAAAGCGATGAATATTATCGACCGGAAGAAAAAACAAGACTCTTCAGTCTCATTGAACGCCTGCGGCTTACGCGGACCGCTCAACAGGACGTATTTCAGGTCCACTTACCGAACGGCAAGGTCAAATGGCATCGTTCGCTCCTGATCCCGGAAGTCGATGTGAACGGACAATTGGTGCACATGCACGGCTTGTTGCAGGACATCACCGACGAGATGATGGCCCGGACACGACTGAAAGAAGAACAGGTTTTCTTCCAATCGGTGCTGGACAGCATTCCGGCTGATATCGCCGTATACAGCGAAGACCAGCGCTATCTATACATCAACGAGACCGCAGTGGCTGACGCCGAGGCGCGAAAGTGGATCGTTAACAAGAACGACTTCGACTACTTCACCATGCGCGGCCTGCCACTCGACCGGGCCTATAAACGGCAGGCGCAGTTTCGCTCCATGCTGGAGGGAAAGGAAAAAAAGTTCTTCGAGGAACATTCCGTTAAGAACGGGAAGGACATTTATAAGCTTCGACAGTTCGCTCCTATCTGGGACAAACAAACCGGCAAGTTGCGGTACGTCATCGGATACGGCGTCGACATCACTGACTGGAAATTGTCCGAACAACGCCTGGTCAGTTCCGGCATCGCAATGGAAGCTTCGACCGACGGTATCGCGATTCTGGGTGCTGACGAGACCTATCAGTATCTCAATAACGCACACATCTCGATGTTCGGATACGACGCCGAGGAAGACCTGAAAGGGAAAACCTGGAGAGCCATTTATCCGAAAACCGAAGTTGAACGCATTGAAAAGATCCTGCTCCCGCTCTTGATGCAGGAGGGTTATTGGCAGGGCGAGACGGTGGGCAAAAAGAAGGACGGAACGCTGTTTCACCAGGAGATCACCTTGTCCGCACTTCCCAACGGCGGGATGATCTGCATCTGTCGTGACATCAGTAAGCGACGGGAACGGGATGAGGAGATGCAGAAGCTGGCCCTGGTATCCAACCGCTCGAACAATATCATCCTCATCCTGGACAATCAGCGAAGAGTCGATTGGGTCAACGATAGCTTCCTGCGTCTGACGGGGCGCACCAAGGAGGAAGTGCTCGGCACGCGCTTTCCCTCCGAAACACCGGGCTGGAGCAACGACAACCTGCCGCCCTGGCTGCAATTCGGTATGCACCAGCACCAACACATGAAAGGCGAGCTGGCTTATTACACCGCAACCGGGGAAGAAATATGGTTACAGGGTGAGATCAACCCGGTGTACGACGATAACGGGGAATTTCGCTACAGCGCGTGCATCCTGAACGATATTACCCTCATCAAGGCAGCCGAAAAGAACGCGCTCACGGCCCTTCACAAGGAGCGCGCGCTGAGTGAACTCAAATCGCGGTTTGTCAGCCTGGCCTCGCACGAATTCCGTACGCCACTCGCCGGCATCCTGTCCAGTACCGACATCATCCGTGAATACGCCGACACGATCGAGGATGAGGCAGCCGCGCGTATTCTTAACCATACCGACCGGATCGCCGAAGAAGTGTTACGCATGACGGAGATCATGAACAATGTTTTGTTGCTGGGGAAAATGGATGCAGGCAAGATCCCATTCAGGCCGGGCTCGGGCGATATACACGAGTTCATTCAGACCCATCTGCGAAGAGTCAGTACCGCGTTTCGTGAACGCGTCCGCTTCAATGGCCCCGGACGCCCGGTCCACACCCGCTTCGACCCGAATCTTCTCGACCACATCCTCAACAACCTGTTGTCCAACGCGGCCAAGTACAGTCCGGCTGAACTGGACATTTTCGTCGATCTCCTGCCGGACGAATCCGATGGAATTCAGATCGTGGTCCGAGACAAAGGCATCGGCATTCCCGCCAAGGAACTGCCGTTCCTGTACGAATCTTTCTTCCGCGGCTCCAACACCAACGACTTTCACGGAACCGGGCTGGGTCTTCCTCTGGTCAAACAATTCGTGGATCTGCACGGATGGTCCATCCGCATACAAAGTGAAGAGAACAACGGAACCGACGTTACCATTATTATCCCTACCGAGTCATGAATGAAGTGAAGAAGAAGATCCTGGTCGTTGACGATGAAGTCAGATTGCGGGAGAATATTTGCGAGCTGCTCGACCTGAACGGCTTCCTGACAGCCGCGGCTGAGAACGGACAGCAAGCCGAGCAGCAGGTCCGGGAATTTCAACCCGACCTCGTGATCTGCGACATCCGGATGCCGCTGATGGACGGATACGAATTCCTGCAACGACTACGCGAAAACACGGAACGAAAAGACATCCCGTTGATCTTCATCTCCGCGAAGGTCGAACGCGACGACATCCGGAAAGGCATGAACCTGGGCGCCGACGACTACCTGACCAAACCGTTCATGAAAGATGAGCTCCTGCAAGCGGTCACGACACGCCTGAAAAGGAAAGAACAGATGAGTGCGGGTCATCAGACCGATGTGCAGAACGCCAAACTCCAGTACACGCGTGAAGAGGTCATGCAGCACCTCCGAAAACTCACAAAATCCGAACGGCACATCCTGCGAAGAGTGGCCGAAGGCAAGACCAGCAGGCAGATCTCCGAAGAACTCTTCATCAGCTTCAAGACCGTGGAAAATCACCGGTCCAACATATCCGAAAAACTCGGTATCAGCGGAACGCTTTCGCTGATCACCTACGCGTTTTCCATCAAACCATTCCTCGATTCCATCGAGTAAGGGTGTTCCCTCATTTTATCCCGCTCCATTGGAAATACGTAACCGACCAGAGATCTTACAGTGCAATTCGAACTTCAGTTCCGATTGAATGAGTTACTTGGTTGCAGCCCCGGCATCCCGCAAGATGCCGGGGTTCGCATTTATTCCCCCTGCAAGCCCGTACCTTTTCGGCCGTGAAACCCATCAGAATTTCCGTCCTGCTGCCGTTTCATCACGAAGGTTCCCTGCTGGAGGAAGCCATGGAGAGCGTACGTCATCAGCATTGTGATGGATGGGAATTGGTTCTGGTCGACAGTCAGGCGGATGACCGGACGCGTTCCATCGCAGCCCGATACGCAATATCCGACCCAAGGATCCGCATGGTCCCCGCGAACGCGCCGGGGATCAGTGCAGCCCTGAACACCGGTCTTTCCGAATGTGCCGGCGCTTACATCGCGCGCATGGACGCCGACGACCGGATGCATCCCGAGCGTCTCTTGAAACAAGCGGACTTCCTCGACAGTCATGCAGCAATCGACTTAGTCGCGAGTCGTTGTGCGGTCTTTCCTGAGACACCGGAGAATGAAGGTTACCGGCTATTCGTAGCCTGGCAAAACGAATTACTGACGCCGGAGGATCATCGACGCAACCGGTTCATCGAATCACCCATTGCCCATCCTTCCGTGATGTTCAGAAGATCCTTGATCGATCGTTATGGAGGTTATCGCGAGGATGGCGTTCCGGAGGATTATGAAATGTGGTTGCGTTGGATGGATGCCGGAGTTCGTATTTCCAAGCTGCCGGAGTTCCTGCTGGAATGGCGCGACCACTCCGGGCGATTGAGCAGGATTCATCCGGATTACTCCCTGGATGCCTTCCTCCGTGTCAAAGCCCGCTACCTGGCAAGCTGGCTGCAGCAACATCCTCCGGGTGATCGACCCTTGGTCGTCTGTGGCGGAAGCCGGAACATCAGGAATAAGCTGGAGGTCTTGCAAGGTGAAGGCATTCGCTTCGACGCCTATACCGATGTAGTGAATCGCCCGGGGCATCCGCTCCGCTATATCCCGGTCTCGTCCCTTCCGGCGCCAGGAGAGGCCTTTTTCATCACTTTGATCGGGCAACGGGGAGTTCGGACAGCGATCCGGCAACTTCTAATGGAACAGGGACATCAGGAGGAACAAGACTTTATTTTGCTCGCCTGATCCCGGTCGACTCCGGTTTTGTCCCATTCAGAAGACCCAAATACCTGACCGGCATGGTTCATTCGTCTCAAGGCACATCCCGACCATACTTTAGTGCAACATTGTCCGGCTCACTCCACGTTGTCAGGTGACCCCTGGCGACGCCAAACAGGAGTTTTAGTGATGTGTGTTTCCGGTTTTCAATGCCGCCGCCGGACTGCGCTGTGTGGACGCAGGCCGGCGGTCCATTTTATCCCAGCCCTGTTTACAGATTCATTTCGATCGCTCCTTTCCCCCCGCTTCGTTTTTGTATGATTGCAACTACGAACCAATGCAGGAAACAGCATGTTATTGATCGCCGACGGCGGATCGACCAAAGCCGACTGGGCCGTCCTTGAAGACAATGGCCAGGTACGGCTGTTGAGCTCGGAAGGATTCAATCCGAACCAGCATGATGCGCAACAGATCGCGTTGAAACTGGCAGGCGACCCGGCACTGATGGCGCTGGCGGAACAGGTCATCAGTGTCCGGTACTTCGGTTCGGGTTGTTCTTCGCCGGAACTGAAAGCCATCGCAGGCGCCGGACTTCGCGCCTTCTTCAAACACGCTTCCATTGAAGTGGACCATGATGTCCAGGCCGCAGCCCTGGCGGTTTGCGGAAACACACCGGGCATTGCCTGCATCCTGGGAACCGGCAGCAACGCCTGTTACTTCGATGGCAGGCACGCTCAGCCGGCGCGTTCGGGACTCGGCTATATCCTGGGCGACGAAGGCAGCGGCACCTGGTTCGGGAAGCGACTGGTCACCCGCTATCTGTACGGATTGATGCCGGACGACCTGAGCCGGGAATTCGACAAACACTACGCCTTGACCCGCGATGAAGTCATTCGTCGTGTGTACCGCGAAAGCGGAGCGAACAACTGGCTCGCTTCCTTCGCACCCTTCCTGAGCATGCATCGGGAACATCCCTGGATACTCGAAACGCTGGATGCAGGATTCGCGGAATTCTTCGAACTCTGCGTACGTCCGATCCAAGTCCCGACACCGCTACCGGTTCATTTCGTCGGCAGCATCGCCCACGCCTTTCAACCGGAACTGATCCGGACCGGTGCGCGGCTGGGGCAGCCGGTCGGCACGATCCTTCAAAAACCTATTGAAGGACTGGTTCGACACTTCCGTCAGCTTCATTAACCGCATAGCTGTACAAAGTCGGGCGAATAACTTTCATCAGGACCTTGCGTATCCAAGTACGATTTTACCGTATTTGACAGCATAACACTTCCCGGCATGGCGCAAACGAATCCGACGATCAGCAAGGGCGCATTACCGACGCTCATCACCGTCTTCTTCTTCTGGGGCTTTGTAGCCGCTTCGAACGGCATCTTCATCCCGTTCTGCAAGACACATTTCCAGTTGAATCAGTTTCAGTCGCAACTGATCGACACCTCCTTCTACGGCGCCTACTTCTTCGGTTCCCTGCTGTTATATCTGATGTCCGGAGTTTCAGGTGTCGACATCCTCAACCGAATCGGCTACAAGAACGGGATCATCATCGGATTGTCGATGTCGGTGATCGGCGCGCTTAGTCTGGCGTTCGTCTCGGTATCGGCTTCGGCCACGTTCGCGATGGTGCTCGCTTCGTTCTTCATCATCGCGCTGGGCTTTTCACTGCAGCAGACAGCCGCTCAACCGTTCACCATCGCGCTGGGAAGTCCGGAGACCGGCGCGCACCGGCTCAACCTTGCCGGCGGCATCAACTCGCTTGGCACATTGCTCGGTCCGCTGGCGGTGAGTTATATGCTGTTCGGCGATTTGCAAAACGGCGGCACCGCGACGATTAAGTCGATCCAAACCCTGTACCTCACCCTGGCAGGACTCTTTCTCTTCGTGGCCTTGTTCTTCCTGTTTTCGAAGAACCTCCCGACCATTCACCAGGAAGAGCACGTGGAAAAGAGTTCGAAGGCTACGAATATCCTTTTTCTCATCTCCATTCCGACGGTGCTCATCTTGTTCTTCAACGACCTTATACCTGAAGCGGACCGTGTATATGTGGTCATCGGTTCATTGATCGTAATACTTGGCCTGCTCTTCTACGCCATGGGGGCAGCCGCGAAGAACAAGCAGGGCTGGGGCGCCATGCAATACCCGCAACTGGTGCTGGGCATGATCGCGATCTTCGTGTATGTCGGGATGGAAGTGACGGTGCAAAGCAATATGGGCGCGTTGCTGAAACAACCGGAGTTCGGCGGGCTCGACGAAAAATACATTTCGCAGTTCATCTCGCTCTATTGGGGTAGTCTCATGATCGGTCGCTGGACCGGCGCGGTGGCGGTATTCAAAGTGTCGCCCTCGGTAAAGAAATTGCTGACCGTAATCGTTCCGTTGATCGCCTTCGGGGTCATCCTGTTCGTGAACCACCTGCGCGGAAACGATGTGGAGAACCTGTACGTCTATGTACTGTGCGTACTTGTCCTGATCGCCGCCTTCCTGTATGCGAATGAACAACCGGTTCGCATGCTCTTTACGGTCGCTGCGCTTGGGACCCTCGCGCTGCTTGTCGGATTGTTTACGACCGGGACGGTGAGCACGTACGCCTTCATCAGCGCGGGCTTGTGTTGCTCGGTCATGTGGCCCTGCATTTTCGCATTGGCGATCATGGGACTTGGAAAATACACCAGCCAGGGTTCGGCATTTTTGATCATGATGATCCTGGGGGGAGCCATCATTCCACCGGCGCAGGGAGTCATCTGCGATCTGGACAAACATGCGCCGGGCGGTATCCTTGGCATGAGTTACACGCACTTTTCATACGTATTACCCCTGCTTTGCTTCATCTACCTGGCCTGGCATGCACTGCGTACAGCCGGTATCCTGAAGGCGCAAGGGCTAAGTGTGGACCAGCCAACAACAGGACACTAAGGAACTTAATGGTTATTGAAAAGGCCTTCTGAATATCCAGAAGGCCTTTTTTATTCATTTATAACTGATTTTTTATCAAAAAAGGATGTTTCCCGTTCAGTAGTCCTTTCTTCCCGTTCGGCGCCATTTGTTAAGAAAATCCGGTGTGGAGGATTAATGTTGTGACATCAAATAGTGCACGATGGTCCGTCAACTGCGCCTGATCGCCCTGCTGTTAGTCTGCTCATTTCTGGTCAACGGAACTGCAAAGGCCACAGCACCTTCCTACATCTTCGTTGAAGTGCCCGGTATAAGCCTGGATCGGGGCTTCCCCCAATTGCGCGATGAACTTCGCGCCCTTCCCGAACTGGGCGAGATCGACTTCTGTGAAGGTCTCGGTCTGGCGATCATCGCCGTTCATGGCGACACCCATCTTGCTAAGCAACGAATCAACTCCCTGCTGCATAAGCTCCGGTACAAGTACGCGATCAAACGCGATGCCGATATCGGAGCCGTGAGGACCCTCTGCGAAAGGAAATCACACAACCGGCCACATTGAGGCCAACGGCAATCGGCCGGTAAATTTCAGGGCAATGCAACGAATCATCCGACTACTGGCTGTACTGACCATCGCGTACTGCTGGTCCGTCACTTCCGTCAATGCGCAAACGACGCTGATCAACCCGCTTACCGACGGGGGATTCGAAGCGGGCGCCACCTTCGCGGCCAATAACTGGATTGTCGTCAATACACCGCCGCTTCAAACGAACCAATGGTTCTGCGGCACCGGCGCCGTTGGTTTCACCGGCGCGCGCTGCGCTTTCGTAGGAACCGCGAGCAACAACAACAATTACAGTAACGTCACTTCCGTCGTACACCTGTACCGCGACGTGGTCGTGCCTCCCGGCCAGAACGATATCCGACTCTATTTCAGTTGGAAATGCCGCGGCCGGTCGAATGAGGATTATCTGTCGATCTACGCGATCGATCCGAGCATCACGCCCACAGCCGGTGTACCGGTTTCTTCGGGCTTACTGGCCGGAAACCTTCGCAATCAAACAACCTGGCTCAACGACTCCCTGGATGTTCCGTGTACATTTTCGGGATCTACCGTACGAATCGTCTTCAGTTGGATCAACGACGCGGCGAACGCGACGACTCCCGCGATTGCCATCGACAACATCGCGCTTATCTGCAACGGGAGTTCAAATTGCATCGCAGCGATGGGCCTTGGCCTGGTGAACGTCCCTTCTCTGCCCTACAACTCGGGGCCCGGTACAACTTGTGGGATGGATGATGATGTGACGGACGGCAACGTGACAGTCTGTGGGAATCCTGACTATTACAGCGATGAAGATGTGGTGTATGCATTCACACCGGCCACTTCCGGCCAGATCTCCATTGACCTGAATGCACCCTTGGCTTCTTCCACCGGCCTGATGCTCTATGACGGTTGTCCGGTCGCGGGCTGTTCGGGAGTAGGCGGGAGTTGCGTCGTCTACCAGCAAGATGTGGACGGCAGCAAGAGTATTTGTACCGGGGTGCAGGCGGGTCATACGTATTATCTGGTGCTGGATGGCGACGGTGTTTGCAATGATTACGATAATCTCTTCATCTCCTCGCCAAACACAGTGGCGACAGGCGGAACCTGTGCGAATCCCGTCGTCCTTGGGACCCTGCCGGTCTCTCTGATCAACGAGTCAACCGCCTGCATGGGCGACGACTACAACAACGCGACGGCAGGAAGCTGTGGTTCGTTGTTCGAATCGGGGGAGGACAAAGTCTATCGCTACATCTCGGAAGGGAACGAATGCATCAGCATTACGCTGATGAATGCTTCAAGCACCCTGATCGGCTACCAGGTTTATTATGGTTGTCCGGATGCGGGCGGCTACTGCGTGGCTACCGATGGTGGCTATGATCCGATCGTGAGCACCGTCACCCTCACCTTACCCGGAACATACTTCATCATCGTGGATTCCTGGGCGCCACCATCTTCCGTCGGCTACGACCTGAATATTGCTTCGTTCGGAAACGGTCCGTTGAACGACGATGTCTGTTCTGCCCTGTTCATTCCGAACGGCGTCTTCACATTAGGCAACAACAGTTGCAGCAGTGATATGGGCGAACCTCCCCCACCACTCTGCTGGTCGTTCCCGGGCATCGTCAACAGCGTGTGGTACAAAGCGATCGTACCCGCTTCCGGCAACGTGACTGTCAGCGTTCAACTGCTCACCCTGCAGGATTCGCAGATCGAAGTGTTCACCGGTAGCTGCAGTGCGTTGAATTCTCTTATCGACGGCTGCAACGATAACGCTGCCGACAATTGTGGTGGCGGAAGCCTGGCGTCGGAAGTTCACCTGTCGGGCCTGACGCCTGGCGACACCCTTTTCATCCGGGTCGATGGAACCTTTGATCAGGTTGGCACCTTCAATATCATGGCCAGCGATACCCTGAACAGCCAGGCCTTCAACCAGCAGGACTGTCTCGGCGCCATCAGCGTTTGTAATCCGGTCATCAATCAGACAACTAGTTTCTTTGGCTGCGGGCTTATTTCCGACATACCGGCGCCCTGCAACACCAGCAATCCGTGCGTCAATCCAACCAGTGGAAATTCGGGTTGCTTGTTGTCGGGAGAATTGAACATCATCTGGTATTCGATCCACATCACCGCTCCCGGCTTGTTGCGCTGGACGCACTCGCATCCCATGGGATACTACGACTGGATTCTCTTTGACCTGACGAACAATTCCTGTCAGGATATCGCCAACAATACCCTTTCACCCGTACGCTGCAACTGGAACGGTATCCCGTCGAATCTTTGCGGTATGCAGAATCCGGTACCCGGTGGCGGCAGCCCGTTCAACTTCGAAGCGCCGCTGTCGGTCGTCGCCGGTCAGACCCTGGTCCTGGCACTATCCAACTGGAGCTTTACAACAACCGGCTATACACTCGACTTCTCCGGCAGCAGCTGCGGGATCGGAAACGCCAGCGCGATTTCCTGGACCGGCACCACCAACACCAGTTGGATCACGAGTACCAACTGGGGAGGTTGTGCAGCACCGGCTTGCGGAATCGACGCGACCATCTACCCCGCAGCGAATCAGCCGGTCATCTCGACGAATACCTCCGTCAACAATCTCAACATCCTCGCGGGTTCCTCGCTGACGATCAACCCGGGAGTGACACTCTCCGTTTGCGGGGATTTCAATAATTACGGCGCCATCTTCATTTCACCGAACTCCAACCTGCTGTTCAACAACGGTTCGGTGGTGCAGCATTTCAACGGCAATCTGATCGGCACGAACCGGGTCGGCAACGTCATTGTGACCAAGTCTGGCGGTAGCCTCGTACTCAACGACGATTTGGATATCGGCGGGCTCCTGCTGACCAGCAATGCCACCAGTGTCTTCGACGCGAACAATCACTACGTCCGACTCGCAGGAAACTTCACCAATGCGGCGGGTTCAACGACATACATCAATCCGGGACCTACGGGCACACTTGAATTCAACGGCACGGCGCTTCAACAATATTCATCGGGGGGCATCCTGGATCTGGAAAACATCGTGATTAACAACACCGGCGCAGGGGTGAATCTCCTCAGTGGAAGTTTGCGCACCAGCACTACGGGTTCGCTTCATCTGCAACTGGGAAAGGTGCAAACGAACACGAATGAAGTGTTTGTCCGCAATCCTGATCCTGCATCCGTTTCGGGAGGTCATACCGGCAGCTTCGTCCTGGGAAACCTGCGAAGAGCGCTGAGCGGTGCAGCGGACGCATACGATTTCCCCGTAGGTCACGCGCTCAAGGGTTATCAGCTCGCCAACATCACCTTCACTACTGCCACGACCATTCCGGAATTGCTTGCCAACTTCCAGACCTATGCCACGGTACCCAATGGCCCGGTGACTACGGATTGTCCTGCCTTCGACTACAGCCTGGCGCCGGTCCTCAACAATGGTTATTGGAATTTCACCGCTTCCGCAAATCCGAACAGCGGAACTTACGATGCAACCCTTTACAACCTGAACTACACGAACACGGTGAGCTACGCGACGGTGGTCAAATCCCCGACAAGCCCGCCGACCGCCGCAACCTGGGTGCTGGACGGTAACTGCGAACCGGCCAGCACCGCGGCGGTATCCATCCGTCGCGGGATGAACGGCATTGCGGCGCTGGGGACAGGCACCTCCATTTCGCCGCTGCCTATCGAACTGCTCAGCTTCACCGGCTATCCGGAAGGGAATGCCAACCGCCTGAATTGGGTCACCGCCACCGAAACCAACAATGCATTCTTCACACTTGAACGTTCGGCGGATGGCGCATCCTGGCAGGCATTGGAACGGCAAAGCGGCGCCGGCACGACGAGCGAACGTCACGACTATCAGGCGTTGGATCAGCATCCGCCGGTTGCCCTTACCTACTACCGATTACGACAAACGGACTACGACGGCGCCAACAGCCTGAGCGAGGTCATTGCCATTCACAATCGACTTGACCAAAGAATCGCCTACGGCTACCCGAATCCCGTTGCCAACCAATTGCATGTACATCGGGCGGAACGTCAAGAAGAAGATCTGATCATCGAAATCGATGACGTTTGCGGACACTGCATTCGTCGCGAGACAATCCACGTCGCGAATGGAGAAACCGAACTCACTACGCAGGTCGGACAGCTCTCCAATGGCACCTACTACCTCCGACTGCTACACAACTACGATCAGCAGCCCGAGACGTTCGTCTTTGTCAAAAACCAGTGACCAACAGGCGCTCCAGGTGAACGAGTTTCTCATCCCGAACGATTCGAATCAGGTACATTCCGGGTGCCAGACGCGCCGGTGCCAGATCAAACGTTCGTGTGTCGGATGCCGGCCAGATAAATAGTTCCCTGCCATCTACTGCATGCATGGATACGCGACAACCGGAGGGAAGATTAATCATCCTGAGGCTTGCACGCTGATCAACCGGATTGGGGTAAACCAAAACAGGTTCAACCGACACCAATTGTTGCACGTCGACGGCTGATGGAAATCCATAAAAAGTGACCGTATTATTCCCCGCGTTGGGAATCGCCAGCGTATCATCCACCACATTGTAAAAGATATCGGCCGGATTGGAAAGTCCGCTCACCACCGTTGCAGGAGGAGCAGCGAAGGCGCTATCGAAGCGCACAATGGATTGACCGCTCCAGTTACTTACATAATAACGACCGATCGCGTCGCGGGTGATGCCGTCGCAGCTACCAAGCGTCGTGGTAACAACCGTGGTGACGGCATACGTGGCAAGGTCGATCGCACGGATCGGCGCGTTGCTACCCCAGTTCACGAAGACGCAACGATTGTTGTATCCGTCGAAGACGATTCCGTTGGGCGTATTCGGCAACGAAGTGGCAACCGGCGCGAAAGTCTGCGATGCGATGTGAACGCGGATGATGCTTTTCGTCGAGAAATCCGTTGCAAAAAGATTGCCCGCATTGTCGTGGGTCAATCCGTTCAGGAAACTTCCGCCGACATTCAGGTTGTAAACCGGCGTTCCATCGGAAAGCAGATACCCTTTGATACTGCCGCCGCTGCAACAGAACACCGTATCGCCGACGATCTCGATTCCGTACGGACCACTGGTGGTGGAGTTGACCAAGACGCTCAGGTTGCCCAGGCTGTCGCGGCTCAGGATCTGGTGACTGCTCGTATTTCCAATCAGCCAACGGCGGTTGACGTAATCGAATTCGGCGCTTTCGGGGCCATTATAGGATTGGCCGATGGCCAGGAGCGGGAGCATGGCCAGCAAGAGTGCGTAGAGGCGGTTCATCATGGCGGCAAGATAGAGAATCCGACGACCGGCTTCGCAAGGGTGAAATCAGGAAAACATTATCTTGTAGGACCATCTCCACAGCACCATGCGCCATACTTTCCTGATCGCCGTCTGCATTGGCCTTTTTCTTCATTCCCATGGCCAGGGTACGCTCCCGAAGGAACGCTCCGCGGAAATAGTCCAGAAGATCATCCGCGAAAAACTTCGTCCGGGATTTCTGGATAATCCGGAGGTCCGGAAACATCTGCCGGCCACCCTGCAAGCCGAATTTCAGCAAGAGGCCCGAACCGCGAATATCACCGAAGTGGTGGTGAGTGGCGGAAGTGAAGCGGAGTCGGAAGTGCATGCCACCGGCAGCCCTCAAGACAGCACCATCCTGATCGTTTCTTCCAATACGGTCGACCCCAACGGTTCCGGCGCAACCGATGTTCCTGTCAATCACATTTATTATAGCCATGATTTCGGTTCCACCTGGCAACGCAGCGCATTCGATCCATTGCCCGTAACAAGCGGCGTCACCATAGCCGGAGGCGGGGATCCGAATTTCTGCTACGACATGAACGGCAGGATCTATACCAGTTGGATCAATTTGTACTTACAGGGTTTCACCTCCATCACCTGGGACCTGCTCTGGGCCTATTCCGACGACGATGGCGTGACCTGGCAGCGGGGCACCGATCCCGCTATTATCAGTACGACGGGTCCGATTACTGCACTGTTCGATCCCACTCAGTTCAACGGGCCGATCGCGGACAAAGAATGGCTCGCTGTCGATCGTGGATTTTCATCGTACGCGAACACGGTGTACTGTGTTTACTATGAAGCCGGAGGCCCCGCGAACCTTAACGCGATAGCCGTTCGGCATTTAAGCCCCGGTTCGGGGAGTTTTTCGTCTTCCACGTATGTGACCGATAATTCGTTCGTCTTCGTCCAGTTCGGCTCCATCGATGTTGCCGCCAACGGGAGAGTACACGTTTCGTTTTTCGGTTCAACGGACAATGTCAACTACGGCGTGTACCACTCATTCTCCGACGACGGCGGGCTCACCTTCAATACACCACAACTTGTCAGTGAAGCGCAAGTGCCCAATTTCTCATCAGGTCAATCCGGACAGACCATTGCCGGCATCAACGTTGATCGCATGTACCCGTGCGTGTACCTGGCCGTGGACAAATCCTACATGCAGACCAATTCCGGGAATGCATATCTGGTCTGGTCGGCAAATGGTGTGAACGCGCAGGGAACGACGGGCATGGACATTTACTTCAGCAAGTCGACCGATGAAGGACAAACCTGGAGCCCGGCGATCGTGCTTAACAACACGGCACCCGGAGACGCCTCCGATCAATTCTACCCGAACCTGGCGGTGAGTTACGGAGGGATCGTCGCGGTCGGTTGGTACGATCGACGGAACCATCCCGGCACGGCCAACACCGACTATTACATGGCCTGGTCGTTCGACGGCGGAACTAGTTTCAACAACGACATTCCCGTCAGCGACGCCCCGACCGATTTCAATACGATCGGGTCCGTCAATCAGGATTTCGGTATCGGAGAATACAACGGACTCGTCGTGACGGAGAACTACGGCATTCCCGTATGGGGTGATGGCAGGACGAACGACGGCGAATTGGATCTGGTCGCGGCCCTGGTACCCTTTCGTTTTAACACCGGACTTCCCGCTCATACGGGCAGCATCGCTTCCATGGGCATTGCACCCAATCCGGCCGGCAGCTTCAGCCGGGTGGAGGTCAACCTCCTTACTGCCGGCACGTATCGCCTGCAAATCGTGGATGCTCGTGGACGCATTTGTACAACAAGCACCTTGCAACTCTCGGCCGGCGTCAGCAGGATTCCGATCGAAACCGATCATCTCGCAAACGGCCACTACACGATACTGCTGCGGAATGATAAAGGGTTGTCGCAGGCGGAACTGGTCATTAACCACTAATCCTATCGCGATAATCCATGCATACGTTTCGGACTTTTCTACTTTTCATATTAGCATTTACGCTGAATACAACAGCACAAACGGGCACCCCGCTGGATCCTACACTCGATCAATCGGTCAAGGAAGGCCTCTTGCAAAATCCGAATGACAAAGGCCTGCAATTGATCCAGTCACAGCAGTACTCGACCGCCGAAACGTTCTTGAACAACAGCCTGAAGGAAAACGACCTCGACCCGAAAGCCTACTTTCAACGGGGCGTCGTAAACTGGCAGCAGAGCGATACGCTGGCAGCCTGCCGCGACTGGAGTTCGGTGCTTGCGCTGGGTGACACGGCTACGTACATCCTGCTGACGAAAAACTGCGGCGGCAATGTGCACTTCGGCGACGAGGTGATGCCGGTGAAGACCTTCCGCCGGGCCCTGGTTACCAAACCCGAGCCGGTGATGAGCGCCGCGGAAGCCGATAAACAAACCGAACGTTATGTTGATCAGTTACCGGAATTCCCGGGTGGCACGGAAGGATTGTTCGGTTACCTGAAGAAAAACCTGAACACCGCCGCGGTAAAAGACGGCTCGGCCGGAACGCTGGCATTCGTGGAATTCATCATCGACCGCAAAGGCAAAGTACTGTATCCGCACGTCGTACGCGGCGCGAACAAGGACTTGAATACGGAAGCGGTCCGGGTGATACGGAACATGCCGGCATGGAAACCCGCGACGAAAAAAGGACAACCGGTCCTGGTACGTTATACGTTACCGGTGCGGGTGCACCTGAACTGAACCTGGTTCATTAATTGTCATCCACCACTTTACCGCTGCCGTTGACTTCCGACTTCATTTCGGGTTTGCCTTTGTAGTGAACGGTACCGCTACCGCTGACTTCAGCGTCGAGTTGCTTGATGACATACAAGTAAGCATCCCCGGAGCCGGTCACGTCCACATCCGCGGTATTGCAGGGCAAGGCCATCGCTTTCACGTCGCCGGAACCGGTGATGTCGATCACTTGTTCGTTCGCGGAACCTTCCAGCACGATATCGCCGGAGCCGGTTACTTCGCTTTCTATTCGGGCGGCGACAAGGCGTCCGTGAATGCTGCCGGAGCCGGTCACCGATAGCTCAATGGTTTCAACCATAAACGTGTCCAGCAACACGATATCACCGCTGCCGGTCACTTCCAGTTCGCGCAGGTCCGGTACGGTGATTTCGATCCGAACCGGCTCGTCCACCTCCATGCAGGATTCCGAATTCAATTCGAGTTTTCCGCCGCTCTCCTTGGCCACGATTTCATTCAGCAGATTCTCCTGCGCGTGGATGACAAGACCGGGGACATCACCTTTATGGATCGAAATCCGTGCATCGAAATTCAACTGGATCCGATCAAAGCGATCGAGTTTTCGATGATCGTCGACCACGGGGCCTTCGCCCTGGGTACAGGTCAGACTACAGGAACTGAAAAGGGATAGGCAAAGAATGCCAGGAAGAAGCAGTCGCATGGTCGATCGAAGCATGGTTAAACCTACAGCAAAGGACGTAAATCCGCAACACCCCGCAAGGCTGTTAGCATTTCGAGCATGAAACCATCCGTACCGAATCCGTCGTCCCTAACTTTGAACCCGATATGCGGCCCGCCACCTTAGCAGAAATCTCCAAAGAGCTCGCCACCCGATCTCCCAAGCAGTTGCTGGACTATTGCATCCGGCTGGCGAAACACAAAGCGGAGAATAAGGAACTGCTGACGTACCTCGTCTTCGAATCCTCCGATGAGGCGGGTTACCGAAAGCACATCCGCGACCAGGTGAGCGCCCGGTTCGGGGAAATGAACAGAAGTACGCTTTACCTGGCCAAGAAAAGCGTCCGCAAGGTCCTGCGCGACCTTAACCGCTACATCCGGTACAGCGGGAAGACGGAGACGGAGATCGAGCTACGCATGCATTTCCTGCAGACGCTCCGGGATTCGGACATTCCATTCCGCGAAAGTCCGGTGCTGGTGAACCTGTGGGAAGGTCAGCTGAAGAAGATCCGGCAGTCGGTCGCGAAACAGCACGAGGACCTGCAGTTCGACTACCAGCGTGAATTGCGCACGCTCGAATAGTAAGTCAGCAATCGATTAGGCGATCCGTATGACTGGCTCACAACGTACTGGAAAATTGACCGAGTTGGCGATGTAACAGATCTTGTGCGCCATCCCATGCAGTTGCTTTGCGCGTTCGAGCATGGAAGCATCCTGTACGGTAACTTCCGGCTTGAGCACCAATTCTTCGAACCGGCCTCCGCCCTTTCCCCATTCGATCATCCTGCCCTCCGCGTGATCCGTGTACGCGGTGACCACGACCCGCGCTTTCGCACACAGATAGAGGTACGACATCATGTGACAGGAAGAAAGCGCCGATACCAGCAGGTCCTCCGGATTCAACACACTGCGATCGCCATACAGGGCATTGTCCGTCGTCAGCGTAAGGACCGGTTTTCCGGGAACCTCGATCGTGTGCAGGCGGTCATACGCCCCGACATCCGACGTGCCGGTGCCGCGGTTGCCTTTCCAGGTGGTGGTGAGGCGGTAGTGATGTATTTGGTCAGACATCGGGATAAAGTTAATCAAACGCCTTTTCAAGATCATTCGGTCTCATCCGGAGTAAGGGCAAACGGCCTTTTATTCCGAACAACACTCCTAAAGACCAAACGACCTCACGCAGTTGGACACATCCTCCTTGACTTGTTTCCAAGAAATCTTACGGATGGAAACAGGGTCCGGCTCCAGATCTGCATCATCGAAATAGGTCAGACTCTTCAACGCGATGGCCCATTCCGATTGGGAATACTTCTCTTTATAAAATCCTAATAAGGCAGACAAAGAAAAATACCGAAGCAACTCATGAAGATCGAAAAAGTCCTTCTTGGCTCCCCGGTTGGCGATACTGTTCAACTTCATGGCTCCTATGTCTTCGGGAGAAGCTATTCGAACAACGTCGACAACAGCGGCAGGCTTGATCAATGGGTAATCATGACGAATGAAATCAACCTTGACAACATCCAGCGAAAGGGTTAGCGAATTCCTGGACAGAGCCCAAACACCTATTGCATGGTACTGATTGAGCTCATCGAGTATTTCGGAACTTTCAAAGACTCTCGGAGTAAAGCAATCGAGATCGGCGGAAATCCGGTGTCCGTAATGCAAAGCGAGAGCCGTTTCACCTGCAAGATAGAAGTGTTTCAGGGCGACTATTCCCTGCAGTACCTTCAATATCCCCAATGAGCGGGATTCGACTGCGCCAAGGTGTAGCATCGGAAGCTCTCCTTTGGCTCTTCCAGAATCAGACTGAAATAATTAAGTGTCTTCTTATCGAGGTAGCGGGCATGCAGTAGCTCGTGCCTGATCCGATCAACACCGTAGAGCTCCTTCAAGGCTTGCCAGTCCTTCCACCCGCCCAACATGCACACACGCGTAATGATGAATCCCGTGTGGTCTTCCACCGACAACGTACGGATGTCCGTATCCCAGAATAAGACCGGATTGAAGTCGTCGAGTTTCATGGTTACAAGTTAAATGGATTCCGGGTATCATCGAGCCGAAGCAGGCACTTTTGGGGCAGTAGGCAGTGGGCGGCAAGCAGTATGCGGTAGGCTGTATGCGGTAGGCTGTGAGCAATACGCTGAAGCTGTAAAATTCCTTCCGCTTCCTCGTAGATGCTACCGCAAAAACCCAACGTCCTTTCCACGCATCTCGCATCTCGCATCTCGCCCCCCGTCCCTCGCCCCTCGTCCCCCCCAAAAAAAGACGCCCATTCTTGATGTTATTGTATCACAATTTTTCTCACATCAATCGCATGACCTGCTAAATTAATAAGATATACAAAATAAACTCCGTTTCCTGTCCATGTACTCAAGTCAATAGTGTAAATCTGTTGACTGATTACATTTGAATGGACAGTTTGACCTAGTGAATTGTCTATTCTTAAAGTATATCCGGCAAGAGAAGAATAATTAGCACCATTGTCAACAGTTATATGATCGCTTGACGGATTTGGGTATATTTTTATAGAATTTTGATAAGTGAGTGGTTGTAAGCTAGTGAGGTTTGCATTGATGATAAGCGTATCGGTCACAGTAATAGTTTGAAAGCATAGACCAGCATTGTAAATTTGGATAACATCTTGTGCTGATAAATTTCTTTTCCAGATGCCAATATCGTCAACATCTCCTTCAAATGCATCACCGTTTGTTGAAGTGTATGGGTCGTTTTTTCCAATAAGAATTCTATTATTATTTACAATAGGGACAAACATTCCATTTCTACTTGAGTCCAAATAGCCATTGATGTAAATAAAGGCGGAATCATTCTTTTGAGACACAACAATGTTTGTCCATTGATTAAATGGTATTGAGTTAGTGGCAAGCAATTCGCTATTGTTAATTCCATCGTGAGTTACGAGATAAGGTATCCCATTTGGTTTTAAAGCAATCATGTAGGAAGCGTCACCGTTTCCGCCCCACTTCTGAATGATCGAATGATAATTTGGTCCTGTACCATAAGTGCTATTTATTGGCTTTACCCATACTGAAATACTGAATGTGTCTGTCAGTTGAAGCCCAAAGGTACTCGGAATGTCTATGGCGTCAATATTTGCATTGAATGAATAAGCAGCAGATGAACTTCCGAATCTATCAGCGGTGAGGATCGCACCATTTGCAGTTCCATTGTTGTTATTGCCACTTTCATCATTTGCGTTACCACAGAAAGGATACCACCCTACAATGTCGTTTGTTAAACTTAATGGTAAATAAGAAGAGGCGCAAGGTGTAGTATTTTGCATGGAAAAAATTTGATTGACTTCCAAATCAGTTAATGCACGAGACCAAATCCCAATATCATCAAAATTTCCATTGTAATACTCAATTGCGCCACCTCCAATATCACCCCCAAAGAATAAACTCATGTTAGATAAATAACATTGCATTGAATCTGCAGTATTCTGTTGTCCAATCAAAATTCCGTTAAGGTAGAATTTAGTACTTCTACCTTCATTTACAAAACACAAATTATTCCAAGTACTCAAAGGCACCCCATTAGAAATGGTATTGCCGTTACCATAAGTACCTGCACATGTCATCGGTGAAAAATATTCTTGAGTTAGCGACCAAAATAAACTCCAGCGCAATTCTGCTCCAATATTCCCCATCTGAACAATATTATGTATAGAATATGAGTTGGCAAGAGTCCAAAAATTTATTGAAAAAGTATCTGTGTTAAGAGAGTCAACAGATGGTAGGTTTATCATTTGATCAACTCCGTTCAAGGCAACAGCAGAATTTAACACGCCGTTTCTGTCGCTAATAAATGTTCCATTATTCGAAATGGCATTTAAGCCATTCCCGCTTTCGTCATTTGAGTTTCCATTGAACGGCCACCAACCAACTAGTCCACTATTTGGTATTTGAGCTGACATAAATATCGAAGTTAGTAGCGCATAGAACAAGATTATCGATTTTTTCATTTTAGTTATTTGGTTATTAAGATTAGAAAATTAACACTCGGAGTTGCAATGTAGAAAATGCCGATCTATTAATCAATGCATTTGGCAGTGTGTTTTTCTGTAGACACCCCTCTTTAGCGAATCACCCAAAACCCTCTCAGCGAAACCTCAGCGAATCACTTCCGCTTCCCAACGTCTCCTAACACCTTCTAATGAAAACAAAAAAGCCCCGTTTCGCTGAAACGAGGCTTAATGAGTCCGGATGAAACGAACTTCGGAGGTCCCGAGCGGATTCGAACCGCTGTAGGAGCTTTTGCAGAGCTCTGCCTAGCCACTCGGCCACAGGACCTTTTGGGGAGCGCAAATATAGCGTTTTCCCAAGTGCGAGGCCAATTTTACGGCGTTACGGACCTTGAAGTTGCCTTCTCCGCATATCGCCGATAGTCAATTTTCCCCCTGTTAATCAGGTAGTTGGCCAGACAGGCGCACGGTCACTGCTTCAGCAGCTTCACACTCTGTTTCAGCTCATCGTTCACGAAGATCCGCAGCAGGTAGAACCCGGCCTGCAGGCGACCCAGTTCGGCCGCCTGCAGGACACTCACCCCGCCGGTGGCCGGCAGGCGGTTACTGAAGACGCTGCTGCCGTTCAGGTCGCTCAGGTCGAAGAGCACGTCGCCGGCTGCAGGCAGGTAAATGACCGCTTTCATCTGGTCGGTGAACGGATTCGGCGCCGCGCTCATGAGCCGGAACTCTTCCGTCGCTTCACCGCGCTTCACCGAAACCGGATCGAACACTTCGAACTTTCCATCGTAGTCGGTCTGGCGCAAGCGGTAAAAGCTGATGCCGTCGAGCGGCTGCTCGTCGAGCCATTGATACTGCTTCCGCTCCGTCGTGTTACCCGCTCCGGGCAAGGTTTTCAGCACCTCGAAGTGCTCCCCGTCTCCGCTGCGCTCCACGTTGAAATAGTCGTTGTTGATCTCGCTCATCGTTTCCCAGCGCACGAGGACGTGCGCCCCGGTCTTCTCCGCGGAGAAGGCCGACAGTTCGATCGGCAGGGCATTGTTAGCCGTCGAGGATCCGAGCGTGAATTGCCCGAACTGGGTCACCGCTGGCGTCGACACCAGCGTTCCCGAAGCCGGGTTGCCCGAAGTGCCGCCATTCCCCTGGTTGCGCCACATCGTACCGCTGCTGTCCCAACGCGCCACACGCAATTGCGAGGGTACCGATACGCCGCAACTGGTCGTGTTCCAGCTCAGCGTGACGTTCACGTTCGAACTGCCGGCATTGCGGCGCAGGTTCCAGTATTCACAACGGCTGACCCGGTTCAGGGCTGCTTCCAGTCGTGTCACATCGCTGAAGCCGGCCGGATCGGACTGGAAATACTCGGCAATGAACTGGTCCGTTGCGGTCGAAGGTGCGGAGATGGAGATCGGCCGGTAATAGCCGTTCTTCCCGACCGGGAAGGTGAACGACTGGTTCCCGGTCTTGCGCACGGGGCCGTTCACGTAACTGGTGTTGGAGGTATTGCTGACACTGCTGAAACCGTTGGCGAAGGTCAGCAGGTTGTTGTCCGTCGTGGTGATCAGGCCGCTGGTCAGGGTGAGCGACAACGAGACGGTCAGTGGACCGTTGAGGGTAAGGCCCGGACCGGTATTCACCATGGTCAGTCGGCGCACCGTTGCCGGTTTCGCTGCTTCGTTGCTGAAGACCTGGGCCGAGGTGCCGTTGATCCGCACGGTACCGCTGCCGGCCCCGAAGGTGATGGCCGTCGTTGTGCCCAGCGTGGAAAGGTCTCCGGCGAAGGTGTTGCTGTTGTTATAGGCCGGGTTCATCGCTCCGCTGCCGTGCTGCTGGAACGTGGCCGCTGCGTTGAAGTCGTCCGGATTCGATACGGCTAGGTTGAATGCGCCGGTACCGCTGTTGGCCAGCAGTACGGGCCCGTTGAAGATGTTGTCCCCGCTGCTGTTGTTATCCGTCGCACCGGTCTTCTCGACCCGTGTGCTGCCGTTGAAGGTCGCTCCGTTCAGGTACACCTGCGGAAAGGCGACGGAGAGCGTGCCGTTGAAGACCGAACTCGTCTGGAAGTAGATCGAACCGGTCCCGCTTCGGACGTTGATATCGATCGCCGTGCTGCCCAGTTGGGTGAAGCGCCGCAGGTACAGGTCGCCGGACGTAAAGAGCGAATCGCGTACGATCAGGCGCTTGCCCGATGCCAGCACGGCCGTACCGCCCGACTGACCGAATCTGATCGAGCCCGTACCGGTATTGCTGAGTTCGAGGTCGCCGCCGAACACCGTGCCGGTGTTGTCGTTGTGGGCCACGTACAGGATGCCGGAACCCTGATTGCGGAGAAGAACATCGCTCAGGAACAGGTCGCGGGTGCTGTTGGCCAGTACGAGCTGGCCGTTGCCGCTCACACGCAGCTCCATGTAGCCGCCGGTTCTTCCGAACGTGTTGCCCCCGGACCAGTTGTTGCCGTTGTTGCCTGTCTTCTCGAGCACAAGCGAATCACCCTGGGTCCCCAGTTGGTTGGCGCCGGATAGCGTAATATCCGTCGCGCGCAGGCGCACATTGGAGAGCAGGTTGGCGCTCGTCAGGGCCGAAGCGCCGGTGCACTGCACGTTGACTGCGGTGATGAGGGTGGAGTTGTTGACCTGGAAGATCGTCGGCATGGCCTGGATCGTCTTGTCGGTGGTGCCGCTCTGGGTGATGCGCGAAAGCTGCAGGGGACCGTTGCGGTAATCGCCGGTGTAGATCACCTTGCCGGCCGCGAAGGTCGAGGTCCCGTTGGAAGCGCCCCACTGCAGACCGCCGGTAGAAATATTGTTCACCTGCACATTGCCGGCGAAGGTATTGGTACCGGCATGGGCGAAATAAAAGATGGACGAAGGTGTATTATTCGACAGGATCACGTCGGTATTGTACGTGTCACCAGATCCATTTCCGACAACGACCTGTCCCGAACCGTTGTTGGTGATCCGGATCACGCCGCTGCTGTTTCCAAAGGTGTTTCCCCCGTTCCAATAGTCGCCGCTCACACCGGTGAAGGTGATCTCCGCATCACCCGACTGTGTCGCCAACCGATTGCCGCCGCTGAAAGAATAGTCCGGGGCGGAAAAGCTCACGTTGTTCACGAGGTCGGAATTCTGGAGGTTGATCTGACCCGTTGCCACGATGCGGACAGCGGTGGTCAGATAACAATTGTTGAAGGTACAGGCGCCGGTGGTGGCGTCGATGGTCCGTGCCGTGGTCCCGCTCTCCGTAAGGTTACGGATCAACAAAGGACCGCGCGTATGGCTCTCGGTGTATAATGCCTTGTCCGGCGCAAAGGCCAATCGGCCGTTGGATTGGCCGATGTAGATACCTCCGCTCGAACCGCAACTTAGTGCGATGTCTTCGGTTGCATAGGAGGAGCCGTTGTGCGCGAAATAGAAGATACCGGAGGTCGTGGCATTCGTCAACGTCATCGGCGCGTTGATCGTATCGCCGTTCGTCCCGCCCAGCGCCAGGTTTCCACCACCCTGATGGATGATGCTCACCGTACCGCCCGCGTTACCAAACTGGTTGCCGCCGGTCCAGGTGTTGCTGCTACCGCCTTTCTTCTTGATAGATACATTGCCTGATACCGTTGCGAGCCGGTTCGACTGCCCCAGGTTGATATCATTGGCTTC
The DNA here is from genome assembly GCA_016713765.1 of Bacteroidota bacterium. Classification (NCBI taxonomy): domain Bacteria; kingdom Pseudomonadati; phylum Bacteroidota; class Bacteroidia; order Candidatus Pollutiaquabacterales; family Candidatus Pollutiaquabacteraceae; genus Candidatus Pollutiaquabacter; species Candidatus Pollutiaquabacter sp. Next base: position 887,762 of record JADJON010000001.1, on the reverse strand, counting down.
CAGGGAAAAGTCGTTGTAGAAAGTGCCGTTGGTGATGTTCGCCGTTCCACTGCACACGAGGCTCATCGGCGCGATGCAGACCGCGTTGGTCGAGTTGAAGTTCGTGAGGGAGGCTGTAAAAGTCGAAGTGCTGCTACCACTTTGGTTCACGCGATTCATCGTCAGCGGACCGCCGCTGAAACCGCTCGTCAGGAAGGTCTTGTCGGCCGCGAAGTTGGAAGTACCACCGCTTGCGCCGATCTGGAAACCACCGGTTCCGCTGTTGTTGAGTGTGACATTCCCGTTAAAGGTCGATGTACCGCCATGCGAGAGGTAAAAGGTACCGGAGGAGTTGTTCGTGATCGTGACATCGGCATTGTACACGTCACCGTTCGAATTGGACATCACGAAATATCCGCCGGCCTGCAGCGTACACGTCAGCGCGGCCTGGAAGGTGTTTCCACCCGCGCTGGCATCGTTACCGCCGCCGGTCTTACGAATATCGACGGCCTTCTGGAAAATGGTACTGCGAAGTGAAATACTGTTGCTGCTGATCGAAAGGGTCGGCGCGAAGGTCAGCGTACCGCCACTCGCACCGATGGAAACCGTGGGGCCTGTCAGACTCACGCTGCCTGTGCCAGCGGCATCGGCAATGGTTCCCGGTGAGAAGTAAGCGTTGCCCGAAGCATTCAGGATGCCGCCTTCCAGGTCGAGTGCGCCACCCGACTGCTGGTTGAAGGTTCCGGTGACGTTCAGCGTCTTGCCGTTCAGCTTCAGGTTGGACCCGTTGTTCAGGGTAAGGTTCTGAACGCTCACATTCGCCGACAATACCGGTTGGTTGGTACGGTTGGGAATGGTCACGTTATCGGATGCGCCCGGTACGTTGGCTGGCGACCAGTTGCCGGCCGTATTCCAGTCGGTACTGATGTTGCCGTTCCAGGAAATATTCGCGACCGCGTAGGCTTCGCGACTATCGCCCAGATTCATGTAAACGAAAACGACGCCGGAAATCAGGAAGAACAGCAACAAACTGGCGACGACCAGCCGCTGGCGGAATCGCTGACGGGTTCGTGGCGCGAACCGGATCCGGGAGGGTGATTTCTTGACACTGCGCATGTACCTTATTACCCGGACGGCAGCGCATACGTTGAAAATATTAGACCGATCTCTTACATGTCCGGCGAGAAAAAATACCGTGCCGAATGAGAAAATACGAAAATTTCAAAACTTTTCCTAATTCCGATTTCCCGTTTCGGGAATCGTTCCCAAGCTGCAAATTCCCAAACGTCATTTTCCCGAACGGGAACGTCGCACGATAAACTGCACTTCCTGCACATCGCCGTTCATGGGCGGAGCGATCTTGGTGACGCGTACCGTAGTCGCATCAAGCAGGGCAATCTCATTAAGCAAAGCATCCGCGATCCTTGCCCCCACGTGTTCGATCAGCTTTGAACGAATGGCCATCTCGCGCTGCACGATGTCATAGACCTGACAATAATCGACAGTATCCTTCAGATCATCCGTCCGCTCCGACTTCCCCGAATCAAAATCCAAACGAACATCCACCCGGTAATTCCCGCCAATGCGTGCCTCCTCAGGCAGGCAGCCGTGGTAAGCGTAGGAGCGGATGTTCTTGAGGAAGATTGGCATGGTGAAGGGTGAGGGACGTGGGACGTGGGGCGAGGGACGAGGGACGAGGGACGAGGGACGTGGGGCGAGGGACGAGGGACGAGGGACGTGGGGCGAGGGACGTGGGACGAGGGACGTGGGGCGAGGGACGTGGGACGTGGGACGAGGGGGAGGGACGTGGGACGTGGGACGAGGGACGAGGTAAGGACGTACCAATCAACCCAACAACTTTCAACTTTCAACTTTCAACCTTCAACTCAACGCGAAACCCGGAACTCGAAACCCGAAACCCGGAACCACCAACTCACTTCTTCCCCCAGGAATCCTTCAACGAAACCGTCCGGTTGAACACGAGTTTTCCGTTCGCGGAGTCGGGATCGACGGCGAAGTAGCCTTTGCGCATGAACTGGAAGTGGTCGCCTTGTTTGGCTTTGGCAAGCCAGGGTTCGGCTACGGCATTCGGAATGACGTGCAGGCTGTCGGGGTTGATGTAGTCCTTGAAGTCGCCTTCCTCGGAAGCCGGGTTCTCGACTTTGAAGAGGCGGTCGTAGAGTCGTACTTCTACGGGTACCGCGCTCGGCGCATGCACCCAGTGGATGACGCCTTTCACCTGCAGTCCGCTGGTGTCGTGTCCGCTTTTGCTCTCCGGCACATAGGTGCAATGCAGGGTCGTGATGTTACCATGCGCGTCCTTCTCGAACGATTCGCACTTCACGATGTAGGCGCTTTTCAGGCGCGCCATCAGACCCGGACCGAGGCGGAAATACTTCTTCTCCGGCACTTCCATGAAATCGTCGCGCTCAATGTAGAGCTCACGACCGAAGGGCAGCTCGCGCAGCCCGGCGTCCGGATCCTCGGGGTTGATCTCGCTGGTGAGTGTTTCCGTTTTGCCTTCGGGGTAGTTGGTGATGACAAGCTTGATCGGATCGGTCACCACCATGGCGCGGGCGGCGTTGCGGTTGAGGTCTTCGCGCACGCAGTGTTCGAGCAGGCCCACGTCGATCACGTTCTCGCGGCGGGCTACGCCGACGAGCTCGCAGAAATTGCGGATCGCTTCCGGCGTATAGCCGCGGCGACGCAGTCCGCTGATGGTGGGCATGCGCGGATCGTCCCAGCCGCTCACGTGTTTTTCGTTGACGAGCTGCAGCAGCTTGCGCTTGCTCATCACCGTGTAGTTCAGGTTGAGGCGGGCGAATTCGTACTGCCGGCTCTTGAAGATCCCGAGTTGTTCGATGAACCAGTCATACAGCGGACGGTGCACCTCGAACTCGAGAGTACAGATGGAATGGGTGATCTGCTCGATCGAGTCGCTTTGTCCGTGCGCGAAGTCGTACATCGGATAGATGCACCAGGCGTCGCAGGTGCGGTGGTGATGCACGTGCTTGATCCGATAGAGGATCGGGTCGCGGAAGTGCATGTTCGGCGAAGCCATGTCGATCTTCGCGCGCAGGGTACGCTCGCCATCGCGGAACTCCCCGTTCTTCATGCGCTCGAACAGGTCGAGGTTCTCCTCCACGCTGCGGCTGCGGTAGGGCGAAGCCTTTCCGGGTTCGGTCGGCGTGCCTTTCATGGAAGCGATCTCCTCCGCGGTGCTGTCGTCGACGTAGGCCAGGCCTTTCCTGATCAGGGTCACCGCGAACTCGTACAGCTTGCCGAAGTAATCGCTCGCATAGAACTCGTTCGCCCACTGATAGCCGAGCCACTGGATGTCGCGCTTGATGCTCTCGACGTACTCGGTCTCTTCCTTCTCGGGATTGGTGTCGTCGAAGCGCAGATTGGTCTGGCCGTTGAATTTCTTCGCGAGGCCGAAGTTCACGTAGATGGACTTCGCGTGGCCGATGTGCAGGTAGCCGTTCGGCTCCGGGGGGAAGCGCGTGAGTACGCGTCCGCCGTGCTTGCCGGAAGCGACGTCTTCGCTGATGATTTCTTCGAGGAAATTCAGGGGTTTATCGGTGGTCATGATCGGTAGCGTAAAGGTAGGTAGGAATACAGCGACGGAAGCGCAGAACGGCTCAGGCCGTTTGCTGCAGTTTCACGAGGGCGGCCTGGATCCGGTCGATGCATTGTTGTCGGCCAAGCAGGGCGACCATGCCGAACAGGTTCACGCCTCCGCCTTGTCCGCTCAGGATCACCCGGAAAAGCTGCAGCACCTCGCCGGGCTTGAGTCCCTGCGCGGCAGCCACCGACTGAAAACTTTGCTCCGCGGTTTCTGCGTTGAACGGCTCCAGGGCAGCGAAGGCCTCGCACAGCGCGAGGAAGAACGCGGCGCGTTCGGGTTTCCAGCGTTTGGCGATCACAGCTTCGTCGTACTTCACGGGCGCTTCGAAGAGGTAACGACCGGTCGGCAGCAGCTCCGATTCGAACTGCACCCGGTCCTTCAGCAGGGCGACGGCCTGCAGGAGGTAGTCGTCGGACCAGCGGGGATCGTTCGCGTCGAGCGTATAGGCTTCGTGCACGCTGAGCCGCAGGCGCTGAGCGATCCCGGTATCGTCCTGTTTGCGGAGGTATTGTTCGTTGAACCACTTCGTCTTTTCCGGATCGAACTTGGCACCGGCCTTGCTGACGCGTTCGAGTGAGAACGCCTCGACGAGTTCGTCAATTGAAAACAGTTCCTGTTCACCGCTCGGGTGCCAGCCGAGGAGCGCGAGCACGTTGAGGAACGCCTTGGGGTAGTAGCCTTTTTCGCGGTAGCCGGACGACACCTCGCCCGTCACCGGATCGGTCCAGTTGAGCGGGAACACCGGAAAGCCGAGGCGGTCGCCGTCGCGTTTGCTCAGCTTGCCGTTGCCGTCGGGTTTCAACAGCAAGGGCAGGTGGGCGAACTGGGGCATCACGTCTTCCCAGCCGAAGGCGCGGTAGAGCAGCACATGCAGCGGAGCCGAGGGCAGCCATTCCTCCCCGCGGATCACGTGGGTGATCTGCATGAGGTAATCGTCCACCACGTTGGCGAGGTGGTAGGTCGGCATGCCGTCGCTCTTGAAGAGCACCTTATCGTCGAGCAGGTTCGACTCCACGCGCACCTCGCCACGGATGAGGTCGTGCAGCACGATGGTGTCGAGTTCGGGGACCTTGAGGCGGATCACATAGGGTTCGCCCGCCGCGAGGCGACGATCGACTTCTTCCTGCGTCAGGATCAGGGAATTCTTCAGGTTGAGGCGGGTGGCGCAGCCGTAGGAGAACGCGCCGCCGGCGGATTCCAGCTCTTTGCGACGGGCTTCCAGCTCCTCCGGCGTGTCGAACGCGTAGTAGGCGTGACCGCTCTCGACCAGCTTCAGGGCATACTGCCGGTAGATGGCCTTGCGTTCGCTCTGTCGGTAGGGCGCATGGGGACCATCGCCGAAACCGACCCCTTCGTTCGGTTCGATGCCGCACCATTTGAGGGATTCGATGATGTATTCCTCGGCGCCCGGGACGAAGCGTTGCTGGTCGGTATCCTCAATGCGCAGAATGAAATCGCCACCTTTCTGCTTGGCAAACAAGTAGTTATAAAGGGCCGTCCGAACCCCGCCCATATGCAGGGGCCCGGTCGGACTCGGCGCAAAACGAACACGGGTACGGCGGGACATGGGGTAAAGGTACGATAGAATGCCGTGGGGTTAAAACGGCCATGATCAGCGCAGGTAGTCTGCTATATATGCTTCATGAAGCGCGTCTTATTTTAACCTTGTGATCTGTGCTAATCCTGAAAACCATTAGTGTTTCATGAACTCTTGCTCCTGAACTCCGGCATTCGGAAAATACTTGCAAGAATAAATCAGGATATCCTCGTCGTACAGCTCCACATCCTCAATGAAGTTGGCGCTTCTGGTTTTCCGATAACTGATAAACAAACCATGCTTCTTTCCATCTTTAAAATTACCATCCTCCCCCTTTTCACCAGATGAATGATAGACCACGAATGGGCCATGCAGTACGCCGTTCTTGTAATTCAAAACCACAAATGGAACCGAGGTTTTAGTCCCCCTTGACAAGTAATGATAAATAATAAACCGACCATTCTTTAATGAATCACGGTATGTCCCTTCATACAACAAGGTGTTATTGCGATTTTCTCTTCTTGTAAATTTCTTAACACGATAGTATTTCCAAACTCCGTCAGGTAATCGCTCTATCAAGCCGACCGAGGTGCCGAATCGAGCCTTGTTTAATATTAGTGGCTCGTTACTTCTGAATAGCGAATCACTCATAATCTCATAAACATTCGATTGTCCACTGGCGAGTATCGGAATAATCAAAATCATGTGTATTAAGTGGAAAATTCTATCTGTGTTCATTTTGGGACCTCTTTTAACGCTTAAAACAATTTGATTACATGTAGTCCTTGGGGCTTCAGCATTCCTTACCTCTTGATCTCCTCATTTGTCTGCGAATTTGGCAGATTAAAACATAGATGTTTTTTACGGAAGTTTTCAAGAGCATATAACCCTAAAGTGATAAGATCTATTGAAATATTTATTTATTTTTAGCAGATTTTAATCTTATTTTTTTTAACATCACTATTAAGAATATCAATATTGCTATATTAACAATAATACAAATCCAGTTATATATTCTGGTGTTCAAAGGAATATTGTGGCTTGAACTCATCACCAAAAGTTCTGTGAAAAGAAAAAAAAGCAGGGTCAAGCTAAATATTATTATTGAAATGTAAAGAGTTGACTTCATGATTATTATCTTTCTATTTTTTGAATTGAATACATTCCTTTACCTTTTTCAGCATTCAGATTATATCCCGCTTTCTCGAATAATCCTTGTGTTGTTTTTAATTGGTCGGCTGAAATTCCTGTAAAATCGAAATTCATGCCGTTTTGCAAAGAGCTTGTATTTCCCTTAAATATTTGAAGCATTGTCCATGCAGACCTTGTTATTAATTCAGCTTGGTCAGTATTGCCATATGCATCATTATATAACATTCCCCATGTTTCGGAAGTATAAACACCAAAACTATTTGTGCCTAAATGTTCTTCCGTGCTTGCGTCCTTATGTGCGTATGCATCCTGCAATGCGTGTAACCCTTGCCCTAATTTGTTAATATCTTCCTTATCCTGCTGGGCAAAAATATTACTCCATCCAAATGATAAACCTCGTTGCATCGCTTCCTCATGTGTCATACCTGATGCAGCTTCCGCGTCCGACATCATAGAATGCCAATTACTGCGCCATTCTTCCTGAGAAAATTGTGTTTTTGAATAATCAATACCTGGCCTGTAAGAATTATTAGTCCCATGTAAAACATTATCAAGATTTAAAACGGAAAGCTCGGGATGGTCTGCATAAACACTCGCATGATGAGCAATATTATCTGCCACCGTATTACTATATCCTAACTTAATGAGGGTATTATAGGTGATATTGTAGTGTACTGACACTGCATATTGTCCGTCAGGGTCAATGTTTAAAATAGGATTGCACCACATGGCATTATATGGTGACCAACTCGGTGCAAGATGTGCTTTAGGGTCCACACTCCCCCACCTCCCCAGCACCGGATCATACATCCTCGCCCCGAAATCATTCACCCGCCAGTCCAGTCCGTTCTCGAACTCCTTCCCATTGAAACCGTAGCGTTGGTGGAAGCCTTTCTGCTCGTCGGAGCTAAGCGCTATGTTAAGCAGCCCGAACGGGTAGTAGTGGTTCTCTTGCAACAGGAAGCCGGGGTAGTGTTTGATGAGGAGGTTATCCGCTTTCCGAACACTCTTTGTCATAGTACCAATTCTCTACATAATGCTGATAGTAATCCTTATTAATTTGCTTTAATGTATTCTTACCCGATAATCTTATGAAATAATATGTGCATCTATCATCCCATGGAAGTGTTAGATAGAGATTATTTTCGCGATCAACTGTAACTGCCAGAACATCAAGATTATTAAAAGCACATATCACTTTTTTCAATTTCTCTTTGTCATATTCCGTTAACTCTAGTGCTTTATTATCAGAATATGCATATTCAATAGACAAGCTTTCAGTGATAAATACACCTCTGTTAACCTTGTAAGTAATTGATTTATATGTTATATAATATAGTCCCTTTCTATGCACTATCTCAATATCGTTAAATATTGAATAGTCAGCCCTCTTTAGCTTATTAAACCTATCTTCAAGTGAGGTTCTCCTAGTGTACCAGAATAATACCAACAAAACCAGGAAAATCGAAAGCAGTATGTACTTCATTTTTTTAGGTTCCTATAGTTTCTCTTCTTGGCATGATATGCTCCCAAAATAATTGAACGTTGATCATCATATGAATCCCATTGCGGTGGATAACCATTTCGCATTGGCATTAATAAACTATTAACATGAGCTCCCGATTGCAACCAAGAATAATCATATCCAACAATAAAACCTGTTGCTGCCCAAAGATAATTTCCAAAATTCATATAATTATGAACAGTGTTATCACCTTCAGCAAGAAAAAGAGCATTCGATTTCAAAGTTACTTTATCAAACTCTACATCAGGGTATCTTCTTGGAAGAACAGAAAATGAATAATCAAAATCCCCTCCCCCCATGCTCTGTAATGCAAAGTTCAATTTCCCTGATTCAAAAGCACCTTGTTCTCCCAACATCGACTGTATATTGTCCTCACTCACAGAGATTAGTCTATTTATTTCTCCTCTTTCTATTTGCTTTGGGTCATTTTGGGAATCTGAAAAATCAGCAAACTTATAGGATTCTTTTACCGAACCATCTTCAATTTTCTCAACCGTATGAATCATGACTCTATCTTCGCCGTCCATGTCTAACTTTCGTTTGTACGCCCCGGCCTGATCAAATTCATACCAATCCATTCCATTGGGGTCTATCATTGAAACTGGATTATTTGCAGCAAAATGGTATGGAGACCAAGACCAGTAATTACTTGCATGCGGGTCAACCATATCCCACCTCCCCAGCACCGGATCATACATCCTCGCGCCGAAATCATTCACCCGCCAGTCCAGTCCTTTCTCGAACTCCTTCCCATTGAAACCGTAGCGTTGGTGGAAGCCTTTCTGCTCGTCGGAGCTAAGCGCTTTGTTGAGCAGCCCGAACGGGTAGTAGTGGTTCTCCTGCAACAGGAAACCGGGGTAGTGTTTGATGAGCAGGTTATCGAAACTCACGTCGGACGGACACTTTGAACTTATTTCATTGTTCTGTATCTATCTTCCCATTTCTTGCTATCTGAATAATATATTTTAGACTCCCCCAATATCGTCCCAAACGATACCGTGTAATGTATACTGTCTCTTTTCTCATAATAAATAGGTGGGTCTAACTCACTCTTCACAGTTATACCAATGTCTGACAGTGATTCAGGAAGCCTAAAATAATCTTTCCGATATTGTTCTATTTTATCTACAAACTCATTACCTTTTTGCATTAAAGTACTCTCTCGACTATTCCAACAACCCCATAAACAAAAGAAAAGACTCGTCTTTACAAATAAACTCGCAAGTGTTTTCATACATTTATGGATTATCTTTTGTGTAAACTGGCTTTGTTGAATAATTAACTCTTGACGGTCTCTCTGTCGGCTCACTTGACGGCAAGTTGTTATAATTTGGTGCCTTTTCCGGTGTAGTAGCTTTCAAATTTTTGATTAAATAATTTCCAATCTGTTCTCCTAAGCTCAAATTACTATTAGGGTCAAAATGATTTGCTCCAAAATCAGCAGCAAACTTATCTGTGGGTAAATCCTCATAACTGTAAGATGACCATTTTGCGAATACTTTATCAGCCCATTCCTGTTGATATCCATCCTGAATAGTTTCACCAACAGGATCCATCATAGCACTTGATATAATATTTTTGGGAATTTCAGAATATGGAATACCCGCCTCTTTCATTGATTGTAACAAACTTTTTGCCTGCGCATTCTCTTGCTTATATTTATAAGCTGTACCAGCATAGAACATAAAATGTGACATATCGAGCCAACCACCTTTTTCTGTATAGATATACCTATCGGCTTGGAGATTGAAAGGTGCAGTTGTTGCAGGAGTTGGCTTGCCTCCACTCCAATCTACTTTTGCTAATCGAAATAATGCATCATGAGCAGCATTACCCCTCTGAATACCCATTTTGGTACTTGTGTTATTTAAGAATTCTATAAAACCAGACACTGTTCCTGCTTGGGGTAGAATTGGCTCCTGTCCATTAGGATCTATCAAAAGAACCGGATTATTTAAACAGAAAACGTACGGACTCCTAGAAGCAAATTTCGCCGCTTTCGGATCCACACTCCCCCACCTCCCCACCACCGGATCATACATCCTCGCGCCGAAATCATTCACCCGCCAGTCCAGTCCGTTCTCGAACTCCTTCCCATTGAAACCGTAGCGCTGGTGGAAGCCGGTCGGACTCGGCGCAAAACGAACACGGGTACGGCGGGACATGGGGTAAAGGTACGATAGAATGATGTGGGTTTAATATCATCTTATTTTTCGTCATACCTTATTTTACAAATCATAATATCTTCGTATTTGCCATGCAAGACTATTAATTTCGAGAGCGGCTGATTCCGAGGAAACCTTCAAGCCCGATACGGATTAGATTTAGAACGATCTCATAATCTAAACTTTAGTATGGTAGGCTTTCAATGGTCTGCTTTAACGCTTCTACAAAATCGTTATCCCCAATCCTATCTTTATAGAGTGAATCTATTTCATCTATTACTTCTGCTTTATTTCTATATTTTGCTTTCGTAACAAACAAATCTACGTATGCTTCCCTATCTGTGTAATTGACTCGCAAGTAGTTTTCTATAATAGTAGAAAGCTCGGAATATATCAGATTTCTTTTAGTTGTATCTCCTAGTTTTTCGTATTTTATTGCATCAAAACTACCTAGATACATACCCCTTTGATAGTCCTTATCAAAATCCATAGAGTCTAGCGAACGTACAAACTCTTGTCCTAGCCTATCGTCTTTGAGCAGAAGCAATATCGACAATTTTAAATTAATAAAACTGGTTTTATATTCTGGACACAAAGAAGTATTTGTATTAATATAAAATAACGCTGTATCTAAATGATTAGTAGAACTATCTCTATAATACAAATTGATATTAGACTTTGCAATATTAAAATATTTAATACAGTTATCCGCACCGCTGACTTTTACCTCTTGGTTACAAGAAAATACTAATGTCACCAACGATATTATTATCGGAATAAAATGTTTTATTGCTTTATTCATTAATAATGCTTGTTTTTAGGTATTGGCATTTCTACAGGCGATACACTCCATTTGTGTGAAAACGATTGAGGAATCGGTACCAATGGATGATATACAACTGGAGTTGGCAAATTTGCCGAGTTGGTAATCCACCATCCTCCACTAACATTTGCTGATAGTCCAGCATTTTTTGTAATACTAGATGCAGGTATTGAAAGACTTGCGACATTTACGCTAGTCCCTGTAGCCTTAATATATGCTCCAGCAGGTTCTTCAAAAGATGACATGAAAGCTTTGCCACAATAACTAACATTTAGGGCAGCTCCTGAATTCATTGAACCATCCAATTCTGAGTTAGATGAAATAATAGTGCTGGAAACAGTAATTCCATTAAACGTTCGCCCCATAGAATTATTCGCTGCTTTGTTATTCAAATTGAAACTGACATCTGCAGAAATTGAGATTGCGCTTTTCTCTCTAACATTTATCATATGATTAACCGCATATTTCCCTTCCTCAACATCTGCTGCGATATATCCAATTCTACTAGAAGTTTGTGATTGTTGAGAGCTACCGAAATTCGGGTTGATATCTTTTAATATATCTGACCCACTTGTCCCCACATAACTATATCCTACTGGTGTATTCTTTGCTGAGGTTACATTATCCATCCACTCATACTCCCCTTTACTATTGCTTTTGACCCATTCATCTATAGCTCCTGTAGGGTCAACTCTGTTTATCGGGTCATTGCTGCAATAGTTGTAAGTTGAGAACGACACCCTTTCATGTGCCTTTGGATCCACCCTCCCCCACCTTCCCAGCACCGGATCATACATCCTCGCCCCGAAATCATTCACCCGCCAGTCCAGTCCGTTCTCGAACTCCTTCCCATTGAAACCGTAGCGCTGGTGGAAGCCGGTCTGACTTGGCGATAATCGAACACAGGTACGGCGGGACATGAGGTAAAGGTACGATAGAATGCCGTGGGGTAAAATCACCTCAAATCCTGTCAAAGCCATCTTTAACAATCAAATTATCTCGAATATGCCTAACTAGATTGCTAATATGCAATGCAACTTTTATTGCGAGGAACATTCAAATGCTTTATAGGCACATTTTGCCTGTAAAGCAATATTTAAAAAGACAATTATTTTCCATGAATGCAAGACTTGTATTTATTTCAGTACTATTCTCTTTACAATTGGCATTCCTTTTATTATTATTATACTCCAAAATATTCCATTCAATAATAACATTAATATAAAATGGTTTTCAGATACATATTTCCATATACCAAAAGGATATTCAATGAAGAACTTTATTATTTTTTCTCCAATTGTTGTCTTGGTTCCAAAATTATAGCCTATAAATGGTGTAAGCAGCATACTGAATGCAACATAAACAATAACACCTATAGTAATTGAAATTATACTTTTCATTCCTAGTTTTTAACTCCGTTGTTTTTAATTTGATCTACTGCTTGCTGTATTCTTTTGTCTGACTCAATTCCGGGTCTTGCTAAATCAAAATGAGGCCCATTTTCATTTCTATTTTGCCAACCACCTAGAATATACTCCATTGAAGTCCCAGGATTACTAAATTTGTCATTGGGTATATCAATGCGGATAATGTTTTTGATATTTTTATTTCCGCTTAACTGTTTGAACAAATCTGAATTGTCCGATATTGGACTTCCTATTAAAATAAGATTATCCACTTCCACACCACCATTTGCTAATTTTAATGCAACTTGCGCTTGCAATACACTGCCATAGGAATATCCTGCCATATTTAATTGTTCACCGTCTTTCAATTGGTTATTTGCCAAATGTTGTTTGTACGTCTCAACCGTACGATTGATCATTGTATTATTTACTGGCAACTCTCGTCCCGTATATTCTCTATATGATCCTTCACCTGGATCTTTACGCGTCCTATACTCTTGCTCGGTACCAGAATTACGATATAAATTGGTAAACATTATGTCTCCTGCTTTCCCTTGACTTGCATTTATTCTCACGAAATCATTTACACCAGCACTTGCGAACGAGCTCCTCCATCTGTTAATATAATTCCAACCGTCTCTATCATTATTTGCACCACCGATAAAATACACCCTTCTGCCATCCGGATCAATTGCATTTATCGGATTATTAAGTACGAAGACATAAGGCGAGGCATTCGCATACGCGTGTGATAACGGATCCACACTCCCCCACCTCCCCAGCACCGGATCATACATCCTCGCTCCGAAATCATTCACCCGCCAGTCCAGTCCGTTCTCGAACTCCTTCCCATTGAAACCGTAGCGCTGGTGGAAGCCTTTCTGCTCGTCGGAGCTAAGCGCTTTGTTGAGCAGCCCGAACGGGTAGTAGTGGTTCTCCTGCAACAGGAAACCGGGGTAGTGTTTGATGAGCAGGTTATCGAAACTCACATCAGTCGGACTCTCATTGGTCACATAAACATAAAAATACCCTGTCGTATTGAACGAGATCTCTTCCGCACTGAGCATCGCAAGCTGATCAGGATTATTGGCCTTTCGTATCCCGCTTCTGGTTGGGTCAAGGTTGAAGTACTTATCGAAAAACCGGTACCTGAAAAAGGCGCGGGCCGTGGCGGATCGCTTGCTGCCGGCTGCTCCATTAACCACCCTGAGGAAAACCGACCTGACATAGCGCAATTTCATGCTGTCTGCCTTTCGAATTCTCATCGGCCCGATAATTCGTTCTAAATCTAGCCAAATTTTGAATCATCGGTCGTTTTGCGCCAAGTCCGTCCACAAGAGTACTTGACAAATCCGGTCAAAACACGTATATTTGTATTATAATTCACACGTGTCATGACCACCAAACTCACCCTTACGATCGACGATTCGGTGATCGCCCTGGCGAAGAAGTACGCCCGTAAGCAGGGAAAGAGCCTGTCCGACATCGTGGAAAAATACCTGATGTCCCTGACGTCGAAAGAATCTGCTGAAGAGACGATTTCCCCCAAGGTGCTTCGTTTGAAAGGCGCCCTATCCCTGCCGGAGGACTTCGATTATAAAAGCGAGCTCGGCAAGGCTTTGTCCAGGAAAAAGCAGGGATGAAGCACCTGTTTCTGGACACCAACGTACTGATCGACTTCCTGGCCGATCGTAAACCGTTTGCGGTTGCAGCAACGCGTCTTTTCGACCTTTCCGCTAAAAGGAAATTAACCCTATACGTTTCATCGGTTTCGTTTAACAACATCTATTACATCATCCGACAGTCCAAATCACATGCGGAAACGCTGAAACTCTTACTTACGCTAAGCGAACTGGTCGAGATCGTTGCTGTTACCCCGGCTGTCATTTCGAAAGCGCTAACATCCGATATCCGCGATTTTGAAGACGCGATCCAATACCATTGCGCAAAGACCATCATCAAGTTGGACGCTCTGGTGACGCGCGATACCCGCGACTACAGGAAAAGCACCCTGCCTGTACTTAATCCCACGGAGGCTATAGGCCTGTTGGAGAGTATGCGCGGCTGACAGGCCAGGTGGGGCTTGAGTCGTGGGCGGTTGGCGGTAGGCGGTGGTTCGTTGAAGGTTGAAGGTTGAAAGTTGAAGGTTGAAAGTTGAAGGTTGAAATTTATCGAGTTGATCGATGCAACAGTATCTCGTCCCTCATTCCTGATATTCAACGCGGAACCCGCCTGCCTGCCGTAGCTTTAGCGAAGGCAGGAAACTCGAAACTCGGAACACTACCGCCTGCCTGCCGTAGCATTAACAAATTAAAACAACTCGAAACGCGAAACTCGGAACACTACCGCCTACCTGCCGTAGCATTAACAAATTAAAACAACGCGAAACTCGAAACCCGGAACCCGGAACAACCAACCCTCACCGGCCCATCAATCAGCTCCGAACAACCCTCCCAAAAACCCCCAACGGCAACTTCACTCCGCTGGTCGCCTGTAAGTAGAGCTCGCCGGTTTCGAGGCCGGGACAATCGGCGAGGAGGTTTTCGAGGATGATGCTGGAAAAGCCGAGCGAGTAAGTGTTGAGGACGAGAAAGTGTTTCTCCTCGAGCAGCGCGCGGACGTGTTGCACCATCTCGTTGATCATGTCTTCGAGTTTCCATTTCTGCCGGTCGGTGCCGTGACCGTAGGCCGGCGGATCGAGGATGATGCCGTGGTATTTCTTTCCGCGCTTCACTTCGCGGCGCACGAAGGTCATCGCGTCTTCCACCAGCCAGCGGATGTCCTGCTGCTGGCTCAGCTCCATGTTCTCCCGTGCCCAACTGACGACCTGCCGGACCGAGTCGAGGTGGGTCACGTCGGCACCGGCAGCGCGCGCGGCAAGTGAAGCGCCTCCGGTGTAGGCAAACAGGTTGAGCACGCGCGGCTGCTCGATGTGGAGCGCTTTCACGGATCGGTAAATGTAGTCCCAGTTGACCGCCTGCTCCGGAAAAACGCCCACGTGTTTGAAGGCGGTGAGGGCCAGTCGGAAGGTCAGGGGCGCCGGCTTCTTACCGCCGCTTTCGGGAAGCTGATACCGGATCTGCCAGCGGTCGGGCGCGTCCTTCATCTTTTTCCAGCTACCGCTCGAGCTGCTCTTGGGCACAAACCGCAGGTGGGCTTTCTTCTCCCAATCGCGCTGCGTCAGCCGGGGATCCCAGACTGCCTGGGGCTCCGGACGAATGGTAATGACCGACCCGAAACGTTCCAGTTTTTCAAAGTTCCCGCAGTCGATCAGTTCGTAATCCGGGAAGCGTTCGGGGGCCAATAACAGCATGGGGCCTAAAAGTAACCATTCCGGTCAAGACCGCATTTTTTAGCTAAAAAACGAAAGTTCTTTATTATGAGCATTTTAAACATAATGATGATAAAAAAATGCAAAAAGGCCTTGCACGAATGAAAAAGCGAATACATTTATACCATCATTTAAATTGAAAACTGCGAACTTTCAATCCCGAATGGATAACCACAACATGCCCGAAAACCTGCAGCAGAAGCTGGAAAACCAGCAGTCGCTGATCCGCCAACTGACCCAGGAAAACGAGGAACTGTACCACCAGTTCAACCACCTGATGATCCGCAACAACAAGCTGTTGAAGCGAATCGACGACCTGCAGAAGATCATCGACGACCTCCACCTGCGCGTGGAAGAACTCCAGCTGATCAGCAACAACCAGCTCCAGTTGAACGACCGGCTACGCCGGGTACCGGGCGGGAAAGAGGTTTCCGGCGCGGCTTTGCCGGGGGTGGTCGCGGCCGATGAACAGTCGCTCGACCTGGACCTTGAGCAGTTGTACATCCGCTGGAAATCCTATCCCGGCCAGGTTGCCCAGAACGCGCCCAACCTCCGCAAGCAGGTACTCATGCTGGCGTACCTCTACCGCAACGGCTCGCTGCGCGCGAACGAATTGTTCCAACTCACCGGCGTGGGCGGCGTGACCGGCGCTCGATACGTATCCTCGCTCAAACGTTTCGGTCTGATCGCCTTCAACGGCGCGCGTAAGAAAGGTCACTACAGCATTACGCCGCAGGGCATCCAGTTCATCGAAGGAAAAGATGAGTACCGCGGTCCGGGCGGCGGGGTTTCGATGCCGGCCGGCATTCCGGTGAAGCACGCGCTGCGTATCCCCGATCCTACTTTGATGGATGGGGATGATCTCTGATAATGTTCTTTCTAAAAACAGAAAACCCGGTTACCTGATAGTGACCGGGTTTTTTATTGTTTTATTCTAGGCTGTTGCCTTACTCTTTATGGCACGCGGATTCCGCGGATCAGGCGGATGAACGCGGATAAAGCTATTCCGACTATATCCGCGCAAGTCCGCAACATCCGCGGCATCCGCGTGCTATAACTTACGAAGAACAAACAGACCGTTGGTATCGAAACCGGATTCCCGGTTTGACACTACTTCACCAAGTTGTTCCGCACGGTGGTTACGGACTGTTGAAGCGTTGCCAGCTTTTCCTTCGTGAGATCGCCCACCGCGTTGATGCCTTCGTAAGCGCTCAGCAATCCTTTCAAGTCGTTGAGCAGGGATGCGGAGCTGGGATACTCTTTCATATCCGACATCAGGTCGATCAGGTTCTGTACGTACTTCTTCTGGTCCACCACGCGTTGATAGAGCTGTTCCTGTCCGGGTGCGGACGGATCCTGCAGCAGGGACAAGCTCAGGTATTGCGACTCGATCACCGAACCGGTGAGCACGTGCGCGGCCACTTCGAGGCGGTGATTCGATTTGAGATACTCCTGGATGCCGGCATACGCGCGGTCCATGATCGACAAGAGCGAATCCTTCTCCGACTGGTACTGGTCCACGCCTTTCACAAACTCTTCGAACGGCTGTTCGACGCCCAGTTTCTTGGCCATCTGGCGGGTGGTCGAGAAGTAGTTGAGCGCGTCCTGGCTTTGTCCGTAAAACGCGGCATAGGACATGTCCACGCCGTAGATACCGTAGTTGACGGCCTTCTGGAAACCGGTCTTGTAACTGTCCGCCCGCTCGGTCGGGTTCAGGAGGGAGCTGTTGTAGGCAATATCCTTCCGGTTGATCAGGTCGAGCAGCTCCAGCGGCGAAGGCAATTCGCCGATCGTATAGAAGAACTTACGGCTCAGTTGCTCCGTGGCCTTGGTGACGGAAGTGTCGATCAAAGCCGTCGCGGCGGTATCGGCAGCCTGTTGCCGGCTATCATCGCCACCCGAACAAGCCTGTAGCAGCGCAGCGCCAAGGCCCAGGAATAAAAGGGAGTACTTCATCTCATCGAATTTGGCCGGAAATTTCGGAAAAGTCGGGGGTGGGATTTGGCAGAAAGCATGAAATCGAGGTTGATTGTTCCGGGTTCCGGGTTCCGAGTTTCGGGTTTCCGGTTGGAAGGTTGGAAGGTTGGAAGGTTGGAAGGGACGTGGGACGAGGGATGAGGACTGGGCACCGCCTACTGCCTACTGCCTACCGTGAACTGGGGCCTGTGCACTGCCTACTGCCTACCGAGAACTGGGGCCTGTGCACCGCCTACTGCCTACCACCTGCCGGGGACTGTGTGACGAGGATTCGAATCCAAATTCGGTCACCTACCTCTCAAAACCCCCAATACCCCAACTATTCGCTATTCGCTATTCGCTGTTCGCTCCCGCCTACGCTCCCACCTACGCTAAAGCTCCGGTGGGCAGGATTCACTATTCACTGTTCACTGTTTACTGTTCACTGTTCACTACTTCCCTTCAACTTTTAACGTTCCCTTACGTTACTACCGATCCCCCGCCCTGCGGGCGAATTCGTAGATTTGTGATACTCTATTATGGCACCGGATTCCTACCGATTGTTGATTGAGAAGCTGGACGGATTCATCCGGAAATACTACCAGAACCAACTCATCCGTGGCGCGATTTACGCGTTCACCCTTTCGTTGGGCTTTTTCCTGCTGGTCACCCTGCTCGAATCGTTCGGTCACTTCAGCATCGGGTTGCGCACCTTCCTGTTCTGGGCGTTCATCCTTGGCATCGGGTTCCTGCTGGTCCGCTTCGTCGCCATCCCCCTCGCCCATCTGTACCGCATCGGCAAGATCATCTCCCACGAAGAAGCTGCGCGCATCATCGGGAAGCATTTTTCCCACGTGCAGGACAAGCTCCTCAACGTCCTCCAGCTTCGTGAGCTGGCCGGCAGCGCCGGCGACAACGCCCTGATCGAAGCCTCCATCAGCCAGAAGGTCGACGAGCTGCGGCCGGTCCCGTTCGTCGCCGCAGTCAACCTGCGTGAGAACCGCCGATACCTCCGCTACGCGGCGCTGCCCCTGGCGGTGCTACTCGTGTTGCTCTTCGCGGCGCCCTCGTTGATCACCGACAGCACCAAACGCCTCATCGAGCACCGGACCTATTTCGAAAAGCCGGCGCCTTTTCAATTCGTTGTCGAGAACAAATCGCTCCGCGCGATCCAGCAGGAGGACTTCCGCCTCGACGTACGTATTGAAGGAAAAGAGATCCCCGCCGAAGCGTCCATCGAACTCGACGGCAAATTGTTTCGCCTCGAAAAAGAATCGGCAACGAAGTTCCACTACAACTTCCGCAACCTGCAACAACCGCAGGAGTTCCGCCTCACGGCCGACGGATTCTATTCGTCCACCTACCAGCTTGAAGCCGTTCCCAAACCCACGCTCATGAACTTCCAGGTGCGCCTCGACTACCCGGCCTACCTGAACAAGAAGAGCGAAACGCTGGAGAACAACGGCGACCTCGTACTGCCGGCGGGTACACGGGTCACCTGGACGTTCAACACCCGCAACACCGACGTTTTCCGTCTCGCGTTCGGCGACACGCTGCTGGCACTTCAACCCGAAGGCGAAGAGCGGTTCAGCCTGAGCCGTCGCTTCCTGCACAACGACAGCTACGCGCTGCTTCCATCCAATCGTTTCCTCGGCTCACCGGATACGGTGAAGTACGGCATCACCATCGTGCCCGACCAGTACCCGACGATCACCATGGAAGAACAGCAGGACTCGCTTTCGCCCAAGCGCACCTTCTTCCGCGGACTCGTGCGCGACGACTACGGTTTCAGCGCCCTTTAGTTCCACTATCATTTCCTGAAGTCGAACGACACCACCGGCACCAACCGCAACCGCACCTTCTCCGAGAACCTCCCGGTGAACCGCAGCCTGACCACCGACGCGTTCTATTATTCCTGGGATCTTTCCTCGGTCAACATCCAGGCCGGCGACGAAGTCGAATATTATTTCGAAGTGCGCGACAACGACGGCGTGAGCGGACCCAAAGCCGCGCGTACACCGGTGCGCGTGTTCAAAGCCCCGAGTCTGCGCGAGATCGCCGAGAGCAGTGAAAAGAGCAACCAGTCGATCAAGAGCGACCTCACCGAAAGCATCCGCAAAGCGCAGCAACTGCAGAAGGATGTGAACGACCTCAACCGCAAACTGCTCGAGAAGAAAGAAGCATCCTGGGAAGACCGGAAGAAAGCGGAAGAACTGCTGAAACGCGAACAGGAACTGCGCAAGCAACTCGAGGAGATCAGCAAGCAGAACCAGGAGAAGAACCGGCAGGAACAGGAATACAAGCGCGTGAACGAGGACATCCTCGCCAAGCAGGAGCAACTGCAGTCGCTGCTCGACAAACTCATGTCGCCCGAACTGGAGAAACTCATGCAGCAACTCCAGGAGCTCATGCAACAGCTCGACAAGACCCAGCTCCAGGAGCAACTCGGTCAAATGAAGAACGACAACAAGGACCTCCAGAAAGAACTGGAACGCACCCTGGAGTTGTTCAAGCAAATGGAATTCGAGCAGAAGATGCAGGAAAGCATCGACAAGCTGAAAGACCTCGCGAAGAAGCAGGACGACCTTTCCAAACAAGCCGACGACAAGAACGCCGACAGCAAGGATCTGCAAGCGAAGCAGGACGAGCTGAACAAGGAGTTCGATGATTTCCGCAAGGACATGGACGAGCTGGCGAAGAAGAACGACGCGCTCGAGGAAAAGCAGAACCTGGAAAACACCGACCAGCAGGAGCAGGAAATCCAGCAGGAGATGGAGAACAGCAGCCAGCAACTGAACCAGGGCAAGAACAACAAGGCGGGCAAGTCGCAGAAGAACGCAGCCCAGAAAATGGACCAGCTGGCGCAGAAGATGGAAAAGAACCAGCAGCAGATGGAGCAGGAACAGGCCGAAGAGGACATGGACGCGCTCCGCGCCCTGCTCGAGAACCTGCTCCGCATGTCCTTCGACCAGGAGAAACTGATGCAGGACCTGCGCGGGATGGACATCAACAACCCGCAGTACCTCCGCGCCGGACAGGAGCAACGTCGGCTCAAGGACAACGCGCGGGTGATCGAGGATTCGCTCTTCGCGCTTTCCAAGCGCGTCATGCAGATCCAGGCGAAGGTGAACCAGGAGATCGCGGCGATCAACCAGAACATGGGCGAGGCCATCTCCAACCTCGAAGAACGCAACGTACCCCAGGCGCGCAGCCGTCAGCAATTCGTGATGACCTCGGTGAACAACCTCACCCTGCTACTCAGCGAAGCGCTCCAGCAGATGCAGCAGCAGCAGGCGAACGCCCAGCCGTCGGCCTCCTGTAAGAAGCCCGGCAAGAAGAAATCGTCTTCGATCGCCGAGATGAAAAAGATGCAGCAGGAGCTGAACAAGAACATGCAGAAAATGAAGGACCAGCTCAAGCAGCAGGGTTCGAAGAGCCAGGGCAAGATCAGCAAGGACCAGTCGATGAGCGAACAACTCGCCAAGATGGCCGCGCAGCAGGAGTACATCCGCCAGCAGTTGCAGCAGCTCAACCAGGAAGACAACAAGGACGGCCGCAAGTCGCTCGGCAACCTCGAAGACATCGCCAACCAGATGGAGCAGACGGAGAAGGACATCGTCAACCGGATGATCTCCGACCAGACCCTGAGACGGCAGGAAGAGATCCTGACCCGGCTCCTGGAAAGCGAACGGGCCGAGCGCGAGCGGGACCAGGACGAACAACGCAAATCCGAGGAGGCGAAAAATCGCTTCGAGCGTAACCCTGCGGCCTTCGAGGAGTATAAAAGACTTAAGTTAAAGGAGATGGAACTGCTCCGGACGGTACCTCCGTCGCTCAGTTCCTTCTACCGGCAAAAAGTTTCAGATTACTTCCAATCCATTGAAAAATAGCGAACTGCTGATGCAGGGCAACGACCAATTACAGACCCTGGAGCTCCGGTCCCAGCCGGATAGTATTGGCGCCGTGGAGCGCATGATCGACCAGCTCCGCGACCAGTACGAAGTCAGCGAGGACATGTACGGCAACATGCTGGTGGCCCTCACCGAGGCTGTCACCAACGCCATTTACCACGGAAACCAATCGGATCCCGGTAAAAAGGTGCACATCAAATACGGCCGCGTCAATAACTCCCTGAATTTCACGATCTCCGACGAAGGCCGCGGCTTCGACTACTACAATCTCCCCGACCCGACCGCCCCCGAAAACCTCGAAAAAGAGTGTGGTCGCGGCATTTTTCTCATGAAGCACCTCACCGACCAGCTCATTTTCTCCGAAAACGGCCGGGTGGTCGAACTCCACTTCAAGCTCGGAAATAATTGATTATAAGATAGTTTGGTTAGACTAGCATTGAAAAAGAGTCGCGGTGGTGCGGCTCTTTTTTTTTAGGGACGTGGGGCGAGGGACGAGGGACCTGGGACGAGGGACGAGACCGAGACCGAGGAAAAGCGGTAGACTTATGTGTAATAGTTAGAACTTCACCTGACAGACAGGGTTGGTTAAAAGTTATTTCCGGTCTGACGGATTTTTAAGGATCCGTCGCCCGGAATAACTTTTAACCGGTTGCTAATTTATCGAGCATTTTACTTTGCGCCAAGGGTATGCTGTCCAGGAATGTCTCCATTGGTGTTTTACCAAAGCAGTATTTTCCGGTGTGTGTCCTTTCACAGTTGTACTCTTCTATCCACTGATGCAGATCCTTCTGTAATTCCTCCAGCGATCCAAAGACCTTTTTCGGAAGGCAACCGCATAAAACTCGTTCTGGATTGTCCGATGGAAGCGTTCGCAGATGCCGTTGGTTTGAGGATGCCGGGCCTTGGTACGGCTATGATCGATATCCTCCAGTGTCAGATAAAGACTGTACTCATGACTCTCCCGCTTGCCGTTGTACTCTGTACCCCGGTCTGTGAGTACCCGAAGCAGCGGCAAGCCATGCTCCTCAAAGAATGGTAGCACCTTGTCGTTGAGCATATCGGCTGCCGTCAAGGCGTTCTTACGGTCATACAATTTGGCAAAGGCTACTTTGCTGTAGGTGTCGATGAAGGTTTGCTGGTAAATCCGGCCTACACCCTTGATATTGCCCACATAATACGTGTCCTGGGCTCCAAGGTAACCGGGGTGTTCGGTTTCAATCTCGCCAATGGCTTCCTGCTGTTCCCGTTTCTTTTCCATGGCAACCAGTTGCGCTTCGGTGAGAATCAGTCCGTCTTGAGCCACTTTCGCCTCCAAAGCGCTCAGACGCTTGGCAAAGGTCTCCAGATCATGCCGCATCCAGATATACCGTACCCCGGCCGGTGAAACAGAAATCCCCTTCTTACGCAACTCGTTCGATGCACGAAGCTGACCGTAGGCCGGATAGTCGGTGGCCATCTGTACGATGGCGTTCTCCCAGGCTATATCCATCCGATTGGCCAGTATCGGCTTCTTCCGACTGATCTCCTGCAGAGCCGTCTCCCCACCAGTATCGTACAACTCTTTGATCCGATAGAAACTATCCCGTGAATAGCCCATCACTTTGCACGCCTGGGATACATTACCCAATTGTTCGGCTAACTTCAACAAGCCTAACTTGGTTTTGATTAACTTAGCTTCTGTATTCATTGTCTGACAGTTTAGGGGTTATTGTTATGTTTCGTATCCTAAAGATAACCCTTATCTGTCAGATTAAATACTAACTAGTACAACTTATGCTGCGGGTGCTACTGTATACTATTCGCTGTTCGCTTCCACCTTCGCTAAAGCTCCAGCGGGCAGGATTCACTGTTTACTGTTCACTGTTCACCAAAAAACTATTCGCTATTCGCTATTGGCTATTCGCTATTTACTGTTCACTAAACCAGGAGCACACCGCAATCGCTCTCCTCACCTCCCGTCCCGTGTTCACTCGTCGCATCAACTCATCTACCATGTTGAATGTTGTCAGCGCGCCTCGTTCTCCCGGGGCTAGCCTGGAACGATCTGGCTTCGCCTCAACGGGGACCTTACTGCTAACATCGCGGGCCGCATTCCTGATGTTCCGTTTCCGCGACCCCTACGGGGCCGTGAAATGATTTGGACATTTGCTAGGATACCGTGACCCCTCCGGGGTCATCGATTCACATCACTGAGGCGTTTCATGAAATACAATTGACTATACTGCCGGGATACCGTGACCCCGATGGGGCCATCGATGCGACTTGCCGCTGCTAAAAATCTATTCGCTCCCACCTAGGCTAATACTTCGGCAGGCAAGATTCACTATTCACTGTTTACTGTTCACTGTTCACCAAAAAACTATTCGCTATTCGCTATTGGCTATTCGCTATTTACTGTTCACTAAACCAGGAGCACAGCGCAATCGCTCTCCTCACCTCCCGTCCCGTGTTCACTCGTCGCATCAACTCATCTACCATGTTGAATGTTGTCAGCGCGCCTCGTTCTCCCGGGGCTAGCCTGGAACGATCTGGCTTCGCCTCAACGGGGACCTTACTGCTAACATCGCGGGCCGCATTCCTGATGTTCCGTT
The DNA here is from genome assembly GCA_016713765.1 of Bacteroidota bacterium. Taxonomy (NCBI): domain Bacteria; kingdom Pseudomonadati; phylum Bacteroidota; class Bacteroidia; order Candidatus Pollutiaquabacterales; family Candidatus Pollutiaquabacteraceae; genus Candidatus Pollutiaquabacter; species Candidatus Pollutiaquabacter sp. The sequence continues at coordinate 863,758 of JADJON010000001.1, read as the reverse complement.
TCCGCGACCCCTACGGGGCCGTGAAATGATTTGGACATTTGCTAGGATACCGTGACCCTCCGGGGTCATCGATTCACATCACTGAGGCGTTTCATGAAATACAATTGACTATACTGCCGGGATACCGTGACCCCGATGGGGCCATCGATGCGACTTGCCGCTGCTAAAAATCTATTCGCTCCCACCTAGGCTAATACTTCGGCAGGCAAGATTCACTATTCACTGTTTACTGTTCACTGTTCACCAAAAAACTATTCGCTATTCGCTATTGGCTATTCGCTATTTACTGTTCACTAAACCAGGAGCACAGCGCAATCGCTCTCCTCACCTCCCCGTCCCGTGTTCACTCGTCGCATCAACTCATCTACCATGTTGAATGTTGTCAGCGCGCCTCGTTCTCCCGGGGCTAGCCTGGAACGATCTGGCTTCGCCTCAACGGGGACCTTACTGCTAACATCGCGGGCCGCATTCCTGATGTTCCGTTTCCGCGACCCCTACGGGGCCGTGAAATGATTTGGACATTTGCTAGGATACCGTGACCCCTCCGGGGCCATCGATGCGACTTGCAGCTGCTAAAAATCTATTCGCTCCCACCTAGGCTAATACTTCGGCAGGCAAGATTCGCTATTGGCTATTCGCTGTTTGCTATTCACTACTCACTAAAAAACTATTCGCTGTTCGCTATTGGCTATTCGCTGTTCACTGTTCACTGCCCCCCCTCACACCAACCTCTTCCTGAAATTCGCCAGATTCCACACAAACCCGCAATGCAACGATCGGTATTCGAAATCGTGCAGGCCCGCTTGCAAGCGAAAGACGACGTCGGCGATCTTGCTGTGGAAGCGGACGATGGAACGAACTACCATCGGCTGATCGCCGTTCTTTAAATAACCCGAGTAACCGCCGACCTGGTTGGACCAGATAAAGCAATCGGTCGTAAGATCAAGTCCTGCTCCGTAGAGAAAGCAATCGTTTTGCGGTTGGAAGGGATCGTGGGTTTGGTACGAGTAGAATCCGAGTAGCGCATACGGACGGAACGCGGTGATCAACTTACCGCCGGCCTTTTTTTCCTTTCCCGCCGAGAGCGTGAACCAATAGCCGGATGCATCGGTATAGCGCGCGTCGCGCAGTCGGGTGCCGGAAGCGGTTCGCATCGTCAGTTCCAACAGCAGATCGGGCCAGTGGGCTTTGTCTTTCACCAGTTGCACCTGCGTGCTGAAGTGGATATCACCACCGGCGGTTCCTTTTCCGGATCGCGTGCGCGCCGCGCGCAGGTCGCGGGTGGTCGTATCGGTCTCGAAATATTCCAGCGCGGTGACCCAGCCTTCCAGCGCGACACGCCCGTTGCACAAGGGTACGTTCACGCGGCCATAAGTATCAAAGGTATTGTCGCCCCGACTGCCGTACCCGCCGAAACGCGTTTCCACTTCCAGGTTATTGCGCAACATTCCGCTGCGGATCTCGGGCACCGGCAGCGCGTTCGGGCCCATAAACTTCGGCGACAATGTCAGGTAGTTGACCCAGGGGGAAACACCATCCCACTGATGACGCTCGTTCCACCAGCCCATATCGTCCTGCGCATGTGCAAGACAGGACCAGCTCAACAGGCTTCCCAGCAACGCGACTTTTATCCGGCATAGCATAGTCGAAAGATACGACCCGATTCGTACCTTTCGATATATGTCAGCCACCATCCTGTTCTTCAAAGAAGATGTGCGCTTCGTCTTCCGGGGCGCCGACGACCTGCGCAAGTGGATCCAGAAGGCCGCTAAAGCGGAAGGCCATCGGGTCGCGGAGATCAATTACATTTTCTGCAGCGACCGCTACCTGCGCAAGATGAACAAGCAATACCTGCAACACGATTACAATACCGACATCATCACGTTCGACAATTCACCCGGACCGAACATCATCGGCGGCGACATATTCATCTCGATCGATCGCGTCAAAATCAACGCCAAGACCTACGGCAGCACCTTCACCGACGAGCTCCACCGCGTCATGATCCACGGCATCCTCCACCTCTGCGGCTACCGCGACAAGACCGAAGCAGAAAAAGTGAAGATGAGGGGGCGGGAGGAATATTGGTTAGCGAAAAGGTGAAGTCAATCCGTTCATTGTTTCCGGTTTCGAGTTTCGGGTTTCAAGTCAAAAAGAGGGACGAGGCGAAAGAGACGAGGAAATGAGGCTGAAATAAACTTTCAACTTTCAACCTTCAACAAACCCGAAACTCGTAACCGGAAACTGGAAACCATCAACCCTAAAGGTGATTCCAAACCACCACCCCAATCAACACCCACACCATCGTCTCGAAGAACCACATTCTTTTCTTTGCGGAAACGAAGTAGTAGGCCAACAACAAGGCTACCGGCAGGATGAAGAGTTGCAATTGGGCCCAACCGATACTTCCGGCAAAGAAGAGCGAACCGATGCCGGAAAGCAAAATCAGCAACAGGATCTGCTGATACGTTCGTGTACGGATCGTGTTCTTGTAATAGTTGGCGCGCAGTTTCAGCAGCGCCAACAGCAGCAGGAAGCCCGTCACTGCACCGAGCACCTGGTGTGCTTCTTCCATTTGTATGCCGGGAATCCAGGCCGGTGACCGGAAGGGTTCAAGCAATCGGGTCCAGGACTCGACCAGGTTGCCGTTCCAGAAAGCGAGTACGGTCAGGAAGAAATACGGCAGCGCGAGTCCGACCAGGTGGATCAGCAGTTCGCGGATGTTGAACGGACGCAGCAACAAGATCCCCAGCAGCGTCAACAACACCAGCAGTCCGGCCGGCGGATAAAGCAAACCGGTCAGTCCGCAAAGAAATCCGCCGTCGAACAAGCCCCGCACAGGTCGTTCATTCTTGTACAAGTCAAGGGTTTTATCGAGTACCCGCAACAACACCAGGTTGACCAGGTGGATCGGATGAAACGTCAGCAACTCAACCGAAGCCGACGACAACAGCGCGTAAAACAGGGAAGGCAGGTAGGAGTTCTTGTACAGGACCTCATGGCGGTTGACCATGAGGTTGAAGTAGATCGCCGAAAGGGACAATGTACCCACGGCCAGGATGAACCGGACAAATCCTGGCAAACCGCCTAACAAGCTGACAAACAAGGCCCAAAGAGGTCCGCCGGCCTCCGCCGGGGCGAAAGGCAGGTCGAAAAAACGTTGCCCCCACAGGAGCAGCACGATCAGCGGGACAACGATCAGCGCGGCAGGCTGCGGGGATCGGAAAAAGCGGATCATCGCTCTAAAAGTAGCTTTTTTCGGCTTGCGGATAGCCCGGAATCCTTTCTATATTTGCCGCGTAAACACGAACACTATGGTAGCTTTCTGGACCGCCTTCTGGAATTTCATCGGTGACTTTTTCAACGGAGTCTTCACGATGGTTCCACCGATCGGAACCTTCTTCAACAAGGTACTCATCGCCATCGGCTTCATCGCCTTTTTTAGCTGGATGTGGTTCCAGAACAAATACAAATCCGCTCCCGAACAGATGGATTGATCCCATCGTACCCGATAAAAAGAAAAAGCCATTCGCAGTGCGGATGGCTTTTTCCTTTTTCGTTGGAACGTGATAACGTTTTAACGTTACAACGTTCAAACGTTTTAACGTTCAAACGTTTCATGTGGAATATGCTCAAGAAGGGCCGAAACGTTATTTCAAATCAGATCCAAACCGATATCACTTCGGTGGTACTTGCCTTCGTACCCGATCTTCTCCGCTGCCGCGTAGGACAATGCCCGCGCAGATGAAATATCTGTGCCGAAGGAAGTGATGGCGAATACGCGGCCGCCGTTCGTAACGACTTCACCGGCGGCATTCGTCGATGTGCCGGCATGGAACACCAGACTGTCGCCATCGTTACCAAGTCCGCTGACCGGTAATCCCTTCTTGTAATCGTTTGGATAGCCACCGCTGACCAGTACCAGGGTGACGGCAGTTCGCGGGTCGATCGTGAGCGGGACTTCGGCCAGCCGTCCTTCGCCTGTGGCGAGTAACAATTCCAACAGGTCGCCCTGGATGCGCGGGATCACCGCTTCCGTTTCCGGGTCGCCCATTCGGACATTGTACTCGATAACGTAAGGATCGCCGCCGACGTTCATCAGTCCGATGAAGAGGAAGCCGTTGTACCGGATGCTGTCCGCCGCCAATCCTCGCACGGTCGGGATCACGATCCGCTCTTCCACTTTTTGCAGAAACTCCTTCGTCGCGAACGGCACCGGACTCACGGCCCCCATGCCACCGGTATTGGGGCCGGTGTCCCGGTCACCGATACGTTTATAATCTTTGGCTTCCGGCAACAGGCGGTAAGAGGTTCCATCGGTCAGCACGAAAACCGACAACTCGATGCCATGCAAAAACTCCTCGATGACCACCTGTGCACTCGCCGCTCCGAATTTCTTACCGAGGATCATCTCCTTCAATTCCGATTTGGCGGCGGCGGCCTGATCCAGGATCACGACACCTTTTCCTGCAGCAAGCCCATCGGCCTTTAAAACATAGGGCGGCTTCAACGCGTCGATGAACGCATATCCGTCCTCGAGATTATCGGATGTAAAAGTCTTGTAGCGCGCGGTCGGTATGTTGTGCCGGGTCAGGAACGCCTTGGCAAAATCCTTACTCCCTTCGAGTTGCGCGCCCAGTTGCGAGGGACCGATCATCGGCACCGAACGCAGCGAAGCATCGGCTTCGAAATGATCCCGGATACCCTTCACCAGCGGCTCCTCCGGCCCGACGACCACCAATCCGATCTGTTGTTCCTTCACCAGGCGTCCGATAGCGGCGAAGTCGGTGATGGAAAGTGCCACATTACTGCCGACCAGCGCCGTACCGGCATTTCCCGGTGCGATGAATAAGCGGTCGCAGCGCGGACTCTGCGCCAGCTTCCACGCCAACGCATGCTCCCGACCGCCGGATCCAAGAAGAAGGATGTTCATGGGGCGAAATTACTCATTCGCTACCGCAATTCGGTACTCACAGAAATAGGAACCCGCCATGAATCGCTCCTTCCCTATTCGCTCCAGCCTTCTCCCGAACTGCCAAATCGAAACCGGAAAGGAATCCATCCATTGATCCCGCACCAGAAATAGACGCGGTTGCCTGAAAACTTCCTGCACCAGCAAAGGGTTCCGCACCACATCCCGTTCATGAGGCGTTGCAATCACCCGACCGGGATGTTGAATGGAGAATATGTAGGAATTCCAGTAGTTGCCGATAATTCCAATGTCCTTTGGCAAAGCGGAGATACGACTTCGAACCGAGATCAGATTTCCGGGGTCATGCCTGGCGAAATGGTAAAGGGTCGTGAATACACCAATCAAAGCTGTCCCTATTAACGACCGGGCCACAGCAGGTAGAAAGCGTGGCTTTACTTCTGACATCTCCTGCAACCAAAGCAGCAATGCAATAACCAGCGAGACATATACTCCAATAAAATATCTACGACTCATACCATTAAGAGCTACCCAGGTCGAGAATTGCAACATGATCAGTAGTGAAAAAGCATTCAGGAAAAAGAAAACATGATAAGGTTGTTTACCCCCCCCCCCCCGCACTCCAATGGAAATCCTGAGCAATATGGTGACTGCAATTGTCATTACCATACACCATGCGCCGATACTGACCATGTGATCTCCGATTCGAAATGCCAGGTAATCAATAACAGAATGTACTAGTTGATGAAGGGATTGTCCTGCAGATTCTATACCTTGCAAATTGGAATACGAATCGGTCTTGATCGGCGCCATGGACTTTAACCATGCCCAAACCAAAATTGTCATTGCCAGTGCTCCTGATTGAAGCAGCATGAAATTGTTTCGGTGCTTCTTTGCCGGCCACAACTTCCAGACAAGGAAAGCGGCAAGCAATACGATTGTCATCAGTGCAGCATCCGAAACCCAAACGGCGACAACTGATACCAGAATAAAAACACCATGTGAAAAAATGGGGTAAGACTGTTCCGGTTTATTTGAACTATCTAAAATTCGAGCGGAGAGTCCTACCAGGATCCCCAGTAAACTATATTCAATTCCGATCGTGTACCAGGGAATATCACTAAAAGGGAAAGCCGGTAAGAAAAACGCAATCGCAAAACACAAGCGGCAGAACGGCAAACGAATGATCGTGAAATAACCCAGCATACCTGCGACCATGATCAGGTAGCGTACTACACTTATGGTAAGCAAGGGATCTGAATTCAACAAACGAACGGGCAAAGCGGATAACAAGGGTAACAGCGAACCGCCCCGATCTTGTCCCCAGTAATAAACATCATCAGGTAATCGATACCAAAATGCCATCAGCACCTCAATGGCTCCGTCTGAATTAAGAATAGGGCTTCCCCATGGTGAAAGGAGTAAAAAACTAGTACAGACGATTACTACGAGCAGGACCCGATAGTCCAAACCCATGAATCTTGTGTTAAGGAAAAATTCCTTTCGATTGGCTACCATTAGAAGAAAAGACATTGAATCTGTATTGGCAGAAATATCCTAACTTCCCGGTAACATAACAATGTTGTTCAACCTATCCCACCACGATGCCTTACAACGAAAAACTCGCTGACCGCGCCCGGGCAATTCTGGCGGAAAGCGGACGAAAGATCAAAGAAAAGAAGATGTTTGGCGGATTGTGCTTTATGGTCAACGACAAGATGTGCATTGGTGTCGAACAGGACCGCATGATGGTCCGGCTGGATCCTGGGTGCTACGACGAAGCCCTTGATCAGGAAGGCGCCGCTCCGATGGATTTCACCGGCAAGGTCATGAAAGGTTTCATCTTTGTCGATGCGAACACCCTCACGTCAAAACCCAAACTGAATTACTGGATCAAGCTGGCTTTGGAATACAACAAAGTGGCAAAGAAGGCGAAGAAGAAAAAGTAAGTGCATTTGCCGAAAGGGAGAAAATTCTAAATACGAATTGCCAATCACTAATTACCAGTTACTAGTTACCAGTTACTGGCAAATGAACCTTGGCACTTGACTTTCTTTCAATAAAAACTCGTTAGTCCAGCCACTCAAAGCAGGCGGTGACAATCACCGCCACGGCGGCCAGGGTCCAGGCGAAGCGGCGGTTCTGCCGGCGCAGGACGCTTTTGAGGTTCTTCACTTCGGTACGGATGCTCAGCACCTCTTCGAGGTTGAGCAGCACTTTGTCGAGCTGTTCGAACGCGGACTCGTCCTTCAGCACGTAATCGTAGGCACCCGTCTTGAGCAGCTCCACGACCTGTTTCACGTTGTCGTTGCTGCTGAGCATCACGACCGCCTGTTCGGGATTGCGGTCTTTGATCTGCTGCAGGTAGTCGTACCCGGTAGGGGCGCTGTCGTCCTCGACATTCAGGTGATAATCGAGCAATACGATATCCGGACGAACACGGTCGTAGGCTTCCATGGCCGCGTCGCCGTTATCGAAAGCGGCAACCGTAAAACCGGGATACTGCTGCAGGTGGTTCTCGATCATCGAAGCGTAATAACGATTGTCTTCGACGATGAGTATGGAACGATTGGATGGCAGGCGCATACGAATCAGAAATTGAGCAAACGTGCAGCAAAGCGGTTCTTGCGGCGCAGATCGCCGAACTGATCGGCGCGGCTACGCAGGTTCCTGCGGGAACGGACCAGATAGGCGATGGTCAGTCCTTCCGCCAGCAGCACGGCGAGGGAGAACAATAAGAGTAAAGCGGATGCAGTGGAAAACCGCTGCAACCAGGTAACGGATAATACGCTGAACAACACGGTAGCGCCGTACTCGGTGAGGCATACGAGCGGCGCACTCAAGCCGTTTTTCACCAGCACATGGTGCAGGTGGCGACGGTCGCCATGGAAGGGCGATTTGCCCTTCAGCATGCGGATGATGAAGACCCGTACCACATCAAAGACCGGCAGGAAGAGCAAACCGGCGACAACGGTGAAGCCGTGTGAGATGCCGGCATGCGCCAGCTCGTGTAAGGGGAGAGAAAAGAACCGGATCCCCAGCGCCGCCAGCAGAAAGCCGACGAGCAGGGACCCGGTATCGCCCATGAATAATATCGCAGGATAGAAGTTGTATCGCAGAAAGCCGGCCAAAGCGCCGGAGAGTGCAAACGAGAGCGCGGCGTGAAATCCATCGCCCGCTTGCAGGAACAATAAACCGAGTCCGGCACTGCCGATCAGCGCGATGCCACCCAACAAACCGTCGACGCCGTCGATCAGGTTGTAGGCGTTGGTCATCGCGGTGATGAACAGCATGGTAACGATGTAGGAACTGACGACATCCAGTTCCCCGATGCCGAAGAGGCCGAAGTCGGAACGGATGCGCAACCCGCCGGCGCAGACAATGCCGGCTGCAATGAATTGAAAGAAGAATTTCCGTCCGGGGCTCAGGTCACGCAGGTCGTCGACCATGCCGGTCACGAACAGGATCAGCAGGGCAGGGAAAAGAAACAGCGTTTCCCGCATCGAGGTTCCCTGCAGCCAGAAGCAGGCGGTAAGTGTAAAGGCAAAGAAGACCGCAACACCGCCCATGGCCGGTACCGCGCGCTCATGCTGCTTTCGGCCGTCGGGACGGTCGAGCAACGAGCGCCGGTGCGCATAGCGAACGATCCAGGGAATGACTCCGGCCGACAGCAACGCGGCAAGCAGGAAGGACAGGGCGTAGTCGAGGTCCATCGTGATCAGGCGGCTTTTTGTTCGTGGACTTTCAACGGATCGGCGTAGCGCAGGTGCAAGGCATTCGCGCGTTGCAGGACACGCGGAGAAAGCGTCTGTACCGCCGGCACAGCATTCGGTTTGTTAACGCGGATACCGGCACCGGAGAGAATCCGGCGATAGCGGTTCGCTACAGCCGCCCAGGTATACTGGCGGTAAGCGAGGCGCTTCAGTTCGGCACCGATCTGAGGCAATTCAGCAGCGGGCGTCTTGCGCAACAGCGCTGCGAGTTGACGGGCATCTTCGAAGAAGCGGGCATGACCGTGTGTGGTTTCACGGTTGTACACTACATCGAAAGCGAACACCGGCAAGCCCAGGTACATCGCCTCGACCAGCGAGGGATTCGTACCGCCGGCGGAATGCCCGTGCACATACAAAGCGCAATTCGAGCGAAGTCCGTCGAGGCGGTCCTGATCGTAGATCGGGTCCAGCAGCGTGATGGTAGCGTGCCCGGCGTATTGCGCGCGGAGTGAGCGACCGTACTCGCTGTTGTCCCAGTTGCCGACGACGAACAGCGGCGTGCTGCGTTCCTGGTCGAACGCTTCGAGGATCAGGTGCAGGTTATTCTCCGGTTCGATGCGACAGACGGTGAACGCGTAGCGTCCACGCAAAGCGGGATGCGCTTCGACAAGATCGGCCGGCAGGGGGCGCGACAACACATGGTCGGCGCCATAGGGAGCATAGTCACTCACCGTTCCATAGGAAGCGGCGGTGTAGGATTGAATGGCCCGGTTGTCGGCGATATCGGCGTGCGCCCATTTCACTGCCAGATACTCCGACAACCGCAGGAACTTACGCACCGGTTTGCTCCATTTGTTCCGGCGCCATTCCAAGCCATCAATGTTTACGATTATTTTCTTCCGTGTGAACAGGCGAACGAACGGCAGCAGGATGCAGCCGGATACGCCAAGGATCAGCAGACGATCGGCGTAGAAGAGGGCGTGCAGGATCGATACGATATCGTACACGATGCTCTGAACACCGTTCGCGCGAAACGGCAGGTACAGCAGGCGTGCCCCGCGCCAGCGGCGGCGACGCTCCTCCTCGCGGTACAGCGGCGCGCTGCAGTATACCGTGATCCGGTAATCCCTGCGCAACTCGCGTACGAGGTGGTGCGCCAGCGTCTCGAATCCGCCGTAGCGGGCCGGGACGCCGGCACAGCCGATGATGGCCAATTGTTCGCGTTCCTGTTTCACGGATGATTTCAGAATTGGGAGAAGAAGTAGTCGATGAACCGAACCATTTCCCGGCTGGAGAATTCGGTCTGCGAACTCAGGTACCGGTCGATCACCGGCTTGATCTCATTCGTCGTCAGCTTACCGTCTTTGTTCGTATCGTAGGGGCGCAAGGCCTCCGGAAATCCCGGTTGAAACTTTCCGGGGTGGCGCTGGGAACCAAGCTCAGGGTTGTCGAAGATGACATCGCCCATGTTGCGGATCGCTTCCATGGAATTGACCCGATACTCCTGCTCGAAATTGCTTGCGATCTGTTCCTGCTTACCGGTCCCTTTGGCAAAGGAGGTCAGCGCGGAAAACGCGAATACGGAAAGAAGGATAGTTGTTTTCATATCAACTAGGTGTAGGTGTTTCTCAATTTGGGAATCAACGAATGTTGGCCATCAGCTTTTGCTGGTAAGCCCCGCCATCGTCGGTGAAAACCGACAGCACATACAAACCGGAAGCCTCTAAGGGCAAACCGCTCAGGCGAATCGTCTGTTCATTCCAGACCGGATAGGTGCGTTCAAAAACGAGCGAGCCATCGCTCCGCTTGATCTGGATCAGCAGATTACGATTCGTGTCGTGCGGCAGACGGATCATGACGTCATCATCCGCATCGATCGGATTAGGGTAAACGGAAAAATCGGTATTGCCTTTCCGGTACACGGTCACCACATCCGAGGTGGTAGACCGGCCGTCGAAGTCGGTCTGTCGCAAGCGATAAAACGATGTGCCGTTGAGGGGTGCGAGATCGTAAGCCTTGTAATGCTGCAAGGTGGTCGTGTTACCGGCACCGGCGGTTTGTGCTACAGCCTCGAAGTGCAATCCGTCGCGCGAACGTTCGACGGTGAAGAAATCGTTGTTGATCTCCGTCGCGGTGGTCCAGCGCAGCTCGACATCCTTTTCGCGACTCTCGGCAACGAACGATACCAGTTCGATCGGCAAGGCATTGCTGCCCCCGGTGGCATTCGCCAGCGTATAGATGGCTCCCCAGGCATTGAACGAGCTGGAGGTGATGTTTCCGGTTCCATTGGCCGTTCCTGTTCCGCCCCGGTTAACCCAGTTGGGAGAAATGGCCTGGCCTACACGGAGAGAGAGTCGGTCGGTGACACCATCGTCCGTTCCGTAGTAGAGTCGAGCTGTTGCATTGTTAAAGATTCCGGTGTTGGTATTGGTGACCAGCCAGTAACGACGGGCCGACACGGCAGACAAGGATCCCGGAAGCGTGTAAGGGAGACCGGAGGCAGGGGATTCGATCATCTCACCAACGTAGTTCACACTATCACTGGTCGTGTGTGAGGGTGTAAGCGTCATTGGTCGCCAGTTCGCTCCCTTTCCCAGCGGAAAGTAACCGGTAGCAGCGGAAGTTTGAGCATAGATCTGGTTGAACGGACCGATGATATAAGATGATGATGTTCCAATAGTGGTGTTTCCGGAAGAACTGACCGAAAGCAGATTCGTGTAATCGGTATAAATGATACCGTTTGTCATGTTCAATGAATTGTCCACAAATGCACGCGCATTCATCGTCAGACCGGCGGCATTGTTCATCGTCATGTTGTAAAACCAGGTATCGGTGCTACCGTCGAGGGTCTGGGCTGCTGTGCCTTCAAAAGCGACTTCACCGGAACGCGGATTGAAGGTGCCGTCGTTGTACCAGGCCGAATTACCATCAAAAGTCCCGCGCAAGCTCATGCGTTTACTGTTACCGGCCGTACCCGCGATAGAGCGGATATCGAACGTGGTGCCGGCATCGATAACCATGGCCAGCAGGCGGAAGTTCGACGTGGAGGCGTTGGAAGTACGAAGTGAATTGCCGGAACCAGAAGGTCCTGTGATTCGGAAAGCCGGATAGGTCGCGTTTGGGAACGGACGAAAGTTGAATGTCGATCCAACCGGCGTCGATGCATTTCCAAACTGAACGCTACCGCCAGTGGAATTAACCGTACCACTGTTCCCACAGATAAACATATCCACCACTGAGCTGCCGGTGCGGTTAGGCCGTTGCAGGTTGAGTGTGCCTCCGCTCATGACGAAGGAGCTGGTAGCCTGATCGGTTACGTAAAACACTTCGGATGTAACGCCGGTCGAACCGGAGTTCACGAGTACTGTACCGCCGCTCTGGTTATAGCTGAATGGTTCGGCAAAGGAACTGGAAGGCGCGGTGCGGAAACTGATACTGCCGTAAACAACCAATTGTCCGGCCGACACTTGTAGATAGGGAACAACACCGGCTACACCCTGGTCGGTTCGAATACCACCCGTCCCGGTGGAGGAAGCGATATAAACCGTTCCGCCCGACACGATCAGGGCACCTTGCAGGTTCAGGTTCGTCGCACCGCTGGAAAAATTCAGGGTGCCGCTACGACCGTCAATCGCGACGTTTGGCGGGATCGTGTAATCGGAGCCGGAGCCGAAGGTGTACGTACCGCTGTTGTTGTGAACATAAGTACCATAGTTGAGCGTAAGGCCGCGCATCGCGGTTTCGAATGCGGAAGATTGCACTTCAAGATAGTTACTGCGCGAAGTGATCTTGGACATCAACACGGTGTACAGATCCCAGGAACCGGTACCGGAAATCACAGAATTAGTATTCCCTTGCGCAACCAAGGCCACATTATCGTTGGCATCCAGATACAGATCGACGGTACCATTGTTCGTGATGTCTCCTTCGATGTAGAGGATGTGCGCACGCGAACTGTTGTAACCATAAGCAAAACGACCGCCGGCGTTGATGGTAATATCGCCGGTGACGGTCATCCAATAGATCGCAAGGTTATAAAACTCCAACGCGCCGGATGCTCCCTGTCCGATGGTGATGTTGTTGCAACCACCATTGGTGTTGAAGTAGATCGTATATCCGTCACCGATAAAAACATTGTCACCGGCACCGGGAAACGTACCCGTGTTGGTAGCATTACCGTAGGTTACAGTAGACCAGGTGGTGGGGTTGGTCCAGAGTCCCCCGCTGGTCCGGCTGTAATAGGTCAGGGCAGATGCCGGGTGACCTGAACACAGGAACAACAAGACGACGATGGCAGCGGCCAGAAAGTTGGAGCGTCGAAACATAATCAGGCGGTTCATTGGCTGCGCCCGCCTTGCCATAGCTGTGCCACCGGGCCTTTTCTTTGAAAAAAGACCATTTTAAGGGCTCTACCTACCCTGCGTGTTCCCAATCTGGGATTCAAATCCTATTCTGAACCACTATTTCAATTTCCGGAAAAGCCTGGAAGGCATACTTCTATTTGATAATCGCGAGGATTGAGGGGGCACAACTCAGTCCATACAAGGGAACTTCGATACTTTCGCCCGAACGAATGGTGAAAACGGACTCCTTTTCCCGCAATAACTTCGACCTCCTGCGGATCCTTGCGGCCAGCCAGGTCATGGTCGCACATTCGTTTCACCATCTCGGCTTGGATACCGAATCGGCCTGGTTCCAATGGCTGGATCGCTTCCCGGGTGTTCCTGTATTTTTTATCATCAGCGGATTTCTTGTCTCCGCATCCCTGGAGCGCAGCAAGTCGCCAGCCGACTATTTCACCAACCGCTTCCTGCGCATCTTTCCGGCCTTATGGTGTTGCCTCGGCATCTCCGTACTCGCTGCAAAATGTTTTGGAAACGTGGATTTCTCGCGATGGGAAACGCTGCCCTGGCTGCTTGGACAAATTTCCTTTGTTCAATTTTTCAATCCGGAATTTCTTCGTGGGTATGGAACGGGTGTCCTCAACGGCAGCCTTTGGACGATCACCGTCGAATTGCAGTTTTATTTGCTCCTACCTCTGCTCTACGCGGTCCTGTTGCGCAAATCGAAAAACGATCAGGTACTGGGGGCGCTGCTGGTCCTCTTCATTCTACTCAGCGCTCTGTTGTGGACACTGGACATCCCACGTCACACGGAGAAATGGCTACAGGTGACGTTCCTCCCCCACTTTTCATTGTTCCTGCTCGGCATTTGGATACGCCGGCGGGCCCTGCACGAATCCCCTTTATTGAAAGGCAAAGCGTTGATCTGGCTCATCGTCTACGCCTCGTTGGTAAGCGCACCCGTTCCGGATGTTTTCCGCTTGCCCCTCTCCCGGCTTGTACTGGGATTGCTGACCATTTCCTCTGCTTATACCTTGCCCGGTCTGGCCGACAACATCCTGCAACGGCAGGATTTGTCCTATGGTGTTTATATCTACCACATGGTAGCCGTGAACGCGATCGTTGAACTTCAACAAACCAGGACGCTTTCGGATTTCTGGATGGTTGCCGCGGCAACCTATTCACTCGCGGCCATGTCCTGGTGGCTCGTAGAAAAACCCTACCTGCGAAAAAAAACAGGTACCCTGAAGGTGCCTGTCGTGACTTGATTGCTGATAACGGTATCGATCAGTTGCTCCAGGTAACGGCTTTCCCCAATTCCGACTGCATTTTCCCGATCGTGAAACGCCCTGCTTTGATACGAGCCTGAGCGGACAAACGGATGCATTCTCCCCTGTTCTGTTCGAGGAACCGGATGGTGGCCGCAATACGGTCCAGCTCAACGACATTGATGCGAAATCCATTTACGCCGTGGTCGACCAACTCGGTAGGGCCACCGATATCGGGTACGATCTCGGGTATACCGTAGCTCATGGATTCCAGAATGGTCATACCGAACGTTTCCACCCACTGGTCCGGATGCGAAAGATTCAGCACGAGTTGAGCGCGCTGATAGAACGGGTGAACATTGCTTTGTCGCGGATGCACTTGTAAGTTGGCAGGCAACGACCGATCCTTAAAGAAGGAGGCAATTTCTGATTCGCTCGCGTTGAGCACCAGCTCAAATCGCAGATCCGGGAGTTGGCGCGCAAGCTCCGCATACTCGAATACACCTTTGTAGGCTTTCAGGGAACACAACATCAGGACCGTGAACGGATGTTGATTACCGGCCTCATAACGATGCAACGCACCCATACGGACAAAATCTTCGCTGGTCGCGTTATAGACAACCAATTGTTCCGGCTTCGTGAACGATTCCTGTTCGCGCAGGAAATATGACACATGCACGACCCGGCTGGCCGTATGCTCCACGACAGAACGCAGGAATTTCTTCAACGAAGCCGGCTGTATGCTGGTTTCGTGCAAATGCGTGATCACACGGGCTCCACGGAGCCTAGCAGCGATAGCGGCGCCAAATGGCAGCAGCGTATTGATGTAAACGATATCGTTCTTTCGTGCCTTGATAAGGATCTTCAGAAACAAATGCGCCTGGCTGGTAGTCAGCGCCAGCAGTCGCTTCCATTTATTGGGATAGAAACGGTACCAGAACGCATGTGTCTTCACGGGCAAGCCGGAAAGAAATCCTTCCCGGGTAGCGGAAGAACAATACAGTTCGACCTTCCGGCCTTCCCTGACAAATCCGCGGATTGCATTGGCCAAAACCTGCGGACTACCGCTGAAGTCGTTCATCAGCTGAACGGCAAGGATCCGTTGCTGCCGTTCCAGTCGGCCATAGGCGTTTCTCAGCACTTCTCCCTTGTTCGACCATGCGAAGCGTTCTTCGAATGACATACGGGCATACTCCGACATGCGCGCCCACAGCGTCGAGTCATCGTGCAATTCCCGGAGGTGCGCCGCGAAGCGATCAATGCATGCATCGTACGCGTCGTACGGAACACGAAAGCCGCTGGCGAGCGAAACGAACTCCCCCGGCCCGCTGTTACGGAAACATACTACCGGTAAGCCGTAGCTCATCGCTTCGGATACGACCATGCCTGCTCCTTCGTGTGAGGGGAATAAGAACACATCCGAGGATCGGTACAGGTCCGCCAGTTCGGCGCGTTGGATCCACGGAATAAACTTCGTGACTTCGCGTATCTGCAATTCGTCGGTCATGCGTTCAAGCATCGAACGCTCCGGACCGTCTCCAACCAGCGTAAGGCTGACATGCTCTCGCGCTTCAACCGGTAATGCATGATAGAACTTTGCGAACGAACGGAGGGTGACGTCGAATCCCTTTAACGCTACGAATCTGCCGACTGATAAGACCTTCAAGCCGTTCTTGGTTGTCCGGCGCGTCCAGGCTACATCTTCCGAAGCGACCGAGGAACAGCGAAACTCCTTCTCCGCGGAGAAACCCAGGCGTGCGCGCGCTTCGCTGTTCATCGTCAGGATCAGGTCGGCCTTGCGTGCGGCAATGCGCAGAAAAGGATCGAGCTTCCAGAAGATGATCTTCATAGCCCACCGGGCACGGTCGGCCAACCATGCTTTCCGGCCATAGACGGGAAGTATGAACTGCTTGGGGATCAACGGATGATGGCCCACTGGTCCCCACACCATCGGTTTGCGCAGCAGCCAAAGGAAGGTGGGCGTCCAGTCGTTATGAAAGTTGAGGTTGTGAACGATATCCACCTGCTTCCGGTAGCGCATCAGGAAGAAAGGAAGACTGATCTGCCACATATAGAAGTAGATCAGTGAAAGCGTTGGTCCTTTCTTCCAAAAACGGGTCCATGCAGGAAGGTCGAAATACAGGAAGGTAATGTTATTGACTTGTGCTATGGTATGCTCCGACAAGTATCGCTCGATGTGCGGGCGGTTGTTCCGACGCGTAACGGCGATCACGCGCTGGTGACGCGCTGCCTGCAATACAAAATTCCAGCCCATGCCGTCTTCTGAACCCTTGTACGGGTTGATGGCATAGGCAGTGAGGAGAATCGTTTTCATGGGCGGTAATAATGAATCAGGATGCGCGATGTTGATAAGTAACCGGCTCGTCCGCGCTGCGTGAACGAATGACACGTGCAGGAACACCGGCGATGACGGAACCGGACGGCATGGAACGCGTAACCACCGCGCCTGCGGCGATAACACAATGGTCACCGATCTCTACACCGTCCAGTATGGTGACCTTGGAGCCGATCCAGCAATCCTTGCCGACGCGAATGCCTTTGCGTGTAACGCCTTGCATGCGAATCGGCCGATTGGGGTCAACGGTGATATGATTTTCCGGGTGACAACTGAAATACTGTCCGACGATGCAATCGTCGCCGATCTCCAACCCGCCGCCGCCGCCGAGGTACGCGAATTCACCGATGCCCACATTCTTACCGATCCGGATGTGTGATCCGAGTTGATTGAACGAGGTGGCGATCACCACCCGACTGAAGGCTCCGATGCCGCTATGGTCGCCGATGACCAGTTCCCCGGTGCCGGCTGCGCTCAGTTGAACATGGTCGCCAAGCTTTACCCAACGTCCAAGTCGGATGTTCGGCGAATTGAAAAACCCGACACCGCGTCCAAGCAGTACATGCCGCGGCATTTTTGCCAACAGCAACAGACGCAGACCACGCAGGTAGCTGCGGCCATACGACCAGGCGAAGGCTAACAACAGGCGGCTGGTCACCGATTCGTCGAACCGGAAATGCGGATTGCGAAGCCGGATGATTTGCTCCAACAGGATCTTCATGGATCAGGCAGCTTTAACGATCGCGCTTTCGATGACCCGCAGCGTGCGTTCCTTATCGGTATTCTCGAGCGGCAGGTAAACCGATCGCGTCGAAGAGCCTGACAACCGATCAAACAATCGGAGGTAACCGTCCGTCAGCTCCTGAATCGTATCTGCATCCAGTTCCTGCTTGCGGCGGAGGATATCGTCCACCGGCGCATATAACAGGATGTTGAGGTCCGGCTTACGCACCAATCGGTACAATGAACGGGTGAAGCCTTCGCTCAGGCTGATATTCGAACGACGCGCATCAACGATGAAGTCGAAATAATAGCGATCGTACAACACGGTGTACCCGCGCAACTGATAGCGCGCATAGACCACAAACTGACCCAGGAGATAATCGGAATAGTAGTAGAGGAATCGCGCGAGTGAAGAGAGCTTACCCCGGTTGCTGCCGCCACGCGGACCGCGCGCTCCCGCGATCGCCTCCGCATGGTGCTTACCATGTTTCCAGGCGCTCAGGATGGGCAGCAGCGAAGGACGATGACGCAACACCACGACCTTCCGTCGAAACTTCTCACTCAACAATTGCTTCAATTCGTCGATGATCGTGGATTTGCCCGCGCCATCTACACCGGTCAGGGTGATCATCATCCCGCGGCGCTCGAAGAGGGATCGAACGGTATCCGCGGTATAGGATACCGAACGGATCCAGCGGGAAACAATGGAATTGGTCGAAGACTTCTTCAGTTTCCGGACAACCTGTTGACGACGGTATGCGGAATAGTCATAGAATTCCTCCAGCGATACCGCTTCGAAACCAAAAGAAGAATTGATATGCGACAGGATACGCTCGCGCTCCTCGGCCGTCAACGACTGATAATAGGTACGATAACGCTTTGGCAGACTGCTTCCGTTCAACAGGTTGAAGAGCCAGGTATACTCGAACCCAAAACGCTCATCCGGCATCCGGACATGGGAACGCCCGGGTGTAGCACTACGCAACAAACGGGTCGGATCAAGATAGGCAACGTCCTTGCGGTGGAAGTCGGTCAGCAGGTCGATGCTGAGGTACGACTGGTCCCGGAAATACAGCTCGAGGGTCGTCATGAACGATTTCCGGTGTACACGCGATTTGAACACCGACGGATGCCGGCGCGCGTCTTCGATCACCGTATCGCGGAACTCCGGCGTAACGACCAGATCCAGATCGGTGAACGGCCCCATGGCTTCCACCGAGCCGTGGATGAATTTGAGCGCGGCGTACGGTGCCTGCTTGTAGCGTTCGAAGAACTGTTCCAGGAACTCTTCCCGACGGCTGCGCGCAACATCGGCAGGCAACAGCTCGGTGATGGCTTGCTCCCAGGCATCCATGACCCAGCGCGCCTGCGGGTGCAGTTGCTCCTGGGTCACATACAGGTTGAGGTAGTAGCTTACATTGGACAGGAGATACAGCCGGTAATGCAGCATCGGATCGATCCGGAACTTCTGACAAAGATCGGCGACCTCCGGTAACGAGAGAGCGCGCTCCAGTTCTTCCCGGATCTTACCATAGCCGCTGCGGTGCTGCATCACTTCGCCCTGGATGACATAGTGAAACAGGTCGGAAAGCAACGGTGCATCGCGACGCGACAACTCCCAGTCGTACGCATGCACGCGCTCCTCCGAAACAAACGTGTTCCAGGGCGTGAAATCACCGTGGCTCGCCGCCAGGTGAACACGCTGTGTGGGATCGATGCTGCGGAAGAGCTGCTCCAACTTCCGGAACAACGGCTGCATGCCGCGTTGCTGCAAACGCGAGGATCGCTGCCGCAGCAGATACAGGTTCTGCATGACCCGTTCAAAGAAGTCGGATTCACCGAGTTGATCGACGGTCAGGTAGCGTTGGTACAATTCGCACAATGCTTTCGCATGAAGCGAAGAGAATCGACGGCTGCGCTTCACGCGGGCCGGTTTGACATCACTGAGAAAGATCGCGCCGCTGGAATGGCAGGCGCTCTGCGGGATCTGCAGGGAACGAAAACCGGCGCGGCCCAGGTAGGCCAACGTCCGGTTCTCATTCTCCAGCAACTGAGCTGAATTACGGTTCAGCGGGATCTTCACAAAGTGGGTCCTCCGACCGGATCGGTGAACCTCCACCACGCACTTTCTGTTCTCTCCCACTGTTCCGGTGAAGATGGAATACCCATCCACCGAAAGCGCCGACAAGATGCGTTCAAGGTGTGTTTCGTGTCTTGCGTAAATCGTAATCCGGCGATCCGCGACGCGCTTTCCTTGTCCAAGGAAAAAAGCGCCGCGAACGATCGCGCGATAAGCCTGCGCCTTCAGCGAACCGGAATTATATAAACGTAAGAAATTGGGATGCCGCGTGCCCTCCGGATACATCCAGCGGATGGAACCGTCAGGATTGTTCACGCAACAAAACGTGGTGGCCGTATAGCCGTTCAGTGAACGGGACGAACCGTGAAGATGCAGAATGAAATCAGCCCAGGTGCTGACAGCGGACGTTTCCGCGTCATCACGCAGGATGGCGAGGCGACGACGGGAAGTGTTCTCCTGCGATGGCGCGACGGGCAAGCCCGATTCGCGATTGCCGGGAGTGAACAGGTCCACATCGCCGGACGTGAAGAGCTGCAGGAAAACAGGAAGATCAAGGGAATGAAACATATTGGGCTATTTGAGCGCGCGCACGAGGCCCAAATCATGCCATCAAAGAGAACCCCCGAATTCAGCAAGAATTTCAATAAAAAAAGGGCCTCAAGGCCCCGGATCGTTCAAAAAAAGGAACGGTATTCCAAAATCAGGAAACCGAATGATATCGCGGTCGCGGTCGCTGCATTGCCCTGCTCAGCACTTGCTCTTTGAAGGTCGGTCGCGTCGAGACGCGCACCGCGAGAAAAAAGAGCAGCAACTGGTAAAACAGAATGCCGTAGTTCGTCTCGCCGAAGATGCCGAACTCCGTGAAGGAATTGATGATGATCGGGATGAACAAAGCCACGAAGAATCGTCGAAAGTCCTCGTCCTTGTTCCGAACAAAGGCAACGATCGTCACCGCGACCTGGATCAACACCAGCGCGAGCCCTACCAGGCCGAGGTTCATGACCACCTGGATAAAGGTGTTGTGCGTCATCTGGCCGGCATAGGTGTGGACACTTTGGAAATAATCCTCATACGCGATACGCATGAAGCCGAAACCCAGTAAGGGTTCCTTGGGTAAGCCTTCTGTCAGCAAGGCTGTCCAGAACGGAATCCGACCGGTCATGTTCATCACTTCCTCCACATCGCCTCCCTTGAAGATGATGGTGGATAACGCCAGCGGAAAAGCGGCAATCATGGTCACCACGGTCGCAAGCTTCACTTTGCGGTTACTGCTCTTGTTCACGAAATAAAGCAATACCAAGGTGAATCCGATCAGTGAGGAACGTGAACCCGTCAGGACAAGCGCGGTGATCGTGACTAAGAGGAAAAAAATCGGCCACCCTTTCTTCGCTCCTTTCAAGAGCTCCAGGCAGCACATGCCGGCACCGACCACGCTCAGCATACCGAGTTCATTGGGATTCATCAGATAACCACCCAATCGCGCCTCTTCGCCGCCATGGGTCAATCGATAGAACTTCTCCGGAAGGAAAATGATGCCCAGCAGAAAGACCAGGAGTATGACTCCGGTGGATCTGGAAAGCAAATGACTCACGCGCAGCGACGCGTCGGGACGGTAATGCAACACCAGCCGATAGACCAGGACGAAGTAATACGCGAAGACGAAACTCTCGACAATCATTCCCAGTTGCAGCGCCGAGTATCCAGGGTCGGAACTCCAGAAAAGCGAAAGAAAACCAAGAAAAAGATAAGCGCCGTAAAGCACCGGAACGATAAGATTTCCGAATTCCCGTATCGCGAACGCACCCCGGCTGCGCAGATCCCGGTATACCAGGATAATGGCCACGGTCATGCCGGTTCGCAGGATGATTTTCAAGACCCTGGTAACCGCGACATTTTCCGAAAGCGTAAAGTAGCCGGCGATCTTCAGGAAGAGGATCACGACCAGCCACCGGGTCAGGATTCGGATGTAACGGTCGTCCAACATGCTCAGGACAGGTAGAGAGCCTGGAGCCGATGGGCGATGATCCGCCAGTCAAACTCCTCCTCTACCATGCGTTTGGCATTCTCCTTCAACGGAGAAAGTGAAAAACGGTTCGATTCATAACGGAATCGCACCAGGGATTCTTTCAGGCTTTGTACGTTGTTCTTTTCCAAAACGATACCGGCATTGAACCGGCGAACCACTGAACCGACGTTCGTTTCTTCGCTCACAATGCAAGGGACGCCCAGGCCACTGGCCTCGAGGACTGCCGTCGGTAAACCCTCGTTGCGCGAAGGATGGAGGAATACGTCCATGTTCGCGATCCGGTTCAGTTTCTCTTCGCCATACAGGGCACCAAAGAAGACGATCC
Organism: Bacteroidota bacterium; assembly: GCA_016713765.1. Lineage (NCBI taxonomy): Bacteria > Pseudomonadati > Bacteroidota > Bacteroidia > Candidatus Pollutiaquabacterales > Candidatus Pollutiaquabacteraceae > Candidatus Pollutiaquabacter > Candidatus Pollutiaquabacter sp. The sequence goes on along the minus strand of JADJON010000001.1, from coordinate 841,994 downwards.
GGTCCTGCAAATTGAGGCGACGCACCTGCTGTTCCAGTTTGATTCGATCGGGTCCGTCGCCGATGATCCAGCATTCACCCGGGTTGCCGGCGGCAGCATAGTCAGAAAATGCTGAAACCAGCGTATCAAGCCCTTTGGTGTATGCATCAATCCGTCCACAAAATCCGAAGACGGGAGATTGGGTCCTCGGCAGTTCACGATGATGATGTTGCAGCTCCGCTTGGTCCTGGCCGTTGGGTACAACGTGGTGCCGGGCTTTGGTATTCAACTGCTGCATGGCGAGTTCTTCGCTGTGTCCCAGCAAATGAATAGCGCGGGCATGATTCAGCACGAAGCGCTCAAACAGGGGAAAGTAGCATTTCTTCATCCAGGCACTCTTCCGCAACGCGACCGTGTTGTAACTGCCATGCGGCGTGAAAATGTACGGGACACCTTTCCGTGTCAACAACCGGGCTGCATGGAAATACTCTGGAATGAATCCGCCGTGAAAATGGAAGACCGTTCCGGGATGGACTTCCTGTAACGCTTTGGAGAGCGCGTGATCCAACCCCAGCTTGTTCTTTCGCGAACGAAATAGCCGGGTCGCATACTGCCGGCCGTCCGGATAAGCGGATTCTGGTGTCGGCGTAATTCCCCAGACGCTAACACGCAGTCCGTTCTGCGCCTGACTTGTGGCGAGATGATGAACAGCGCGGTTGACGCCATTCATGCGATCAGGGTTGGCTTTTCCGAGGATCAGGTGGATGATTTCCATAAACTTGAAATTTCAGGACGAAGGGAATACAGGAACCAGAGTTGGACGATCACCTGTGCGATGACCAGACCGGCAATGACGCCGGCAATACCGAAGGAACTGACGATCGGTCCCGCCAGCAACAGACTCGTCCCGGCACTGAGGACGTACGAAACAAAGATGTCCCGATTCTTCTCAATGGTCCGGATGAAGTAGCGCAACGGCAGCCCGGTGAAGACGAATACGTATAAAATCGAGAAACCGAACAAGACGTCATCATACTGCTCGAATCCCGCTCCGTACAACATGCCGATGATCTCCCGGGCGAAAACCATGATCAGACTCAAAGCCGCCAGGGTAGCCGCGCCGGCCAGGAACATCACCTGCCGCAAGTAGGTATAGAGGTAACGAAGTCCTTGCTGCTGATAGATCCGTGCCGCGTTCGACGGTATGAAATTCTCCATGGCCAGAAACAGGATGTTCAACACCCCGACCACGTTCTGCGCCATCCGGATCGCTCCTACCGGAGCCGGCCCCAATAAGCCGCCCGCCGTGATGATGAAGAAATTCCCCGAACACCATTGCAACAACGAAGTGCCGATCAGCCAGCCGGAATAGGAACTGACTTCTTTCAGATGCCGGATGAAATGACGAAAATCCGCTGACAGACCGTGTGAACGCATCAATCCGTACGCCGTCGAAATGCTATTGGAACTGGCGATGATGATGAGCGCGCGACGAAGGTCCAATTCTCCCGCCGACGCAACCAACAAGAGTCCAAGGATCTGCGTACCGTAGGAGATCAGGTCGAGGATAAGCGCGGTCGTCTGCCTTCCTTCCGAAAAGAACAGCTTTCGGAAATACTCGTTCATCAGAAAGGTAAAGACGGTGATCGGCAATACAAGCGTGAGCGCTCCGAGCGGAGTCTGATCGAGAAACAAGGTCTTCGACAGATGGCAGAAACCCCAGGTCAGGAGCATTGACAACAAGCCCATGCACAACTGGATCAGGAACAAGGACGTCCGCAGGCTTGCACGTTCCTCTTGCTCTCGCTTGGGAAGCAAGGTCTGCAAGGGAGCGATGATAAAGGACTGCTGAATGCTTCCGAAGAACAAGACTACCAGCCAGGCCATCGCGAAGACTCCGTATTCCTTCAAGCCGAGGAATCGCGCAAGCAGCACGCCCGTCACGAAATTGGCTCCGCTGACCAAAGCCTGGTCCAGCAAAGCAACCGGTGCCTGGCGATTGTTATGATAGATATTCAGCAGTCGTTTCATGAAACGTAGGCACGCAGGTAATGACGAAGCTTGGCAAACCGCCCCTCCAGGCGGACACCGTAGCGGAAACGGCTTCCGGTAAAGTCTCCGCTGTAATTGACCACCGGCGGCATACCGTTCAGGACGAAGCGTACGTTCTGCAGGTCATAGTTAACGGCCAACTGTTCGGCGAACGGAAGCTGATGAACGGGTGTCAGACCGGCACGCAACATATAGAGGCAGAGATCGGCCCGCTTGAGCACCGGCACCGCATCCAATACGAATGCAGTGGCGGGAGTGTCGACGATCACGAGATCGAACTGCGACTTCAGCTTATCGAATAAACCGGTCAGTTCGGGGCGTTGCATCAAGGCAACCGGATCTTCCGATTTGTTTCCGGCCGACAGGAACCAGTAACCGGCCGGATGCTGGCTCATAATATCAGCCGGATCAAGTCCGCGTTCGACGACTTCGGTAATACCGACCGGAACATCGACTGTAAATTCGCTGCGAAGGTCGAGGTCTACCAACAATACGCGTCGTCCGGTACGGGCGAACGCAGCCGCAAGGCCGTTGGCTGAATAACTCTTTCCTTCCTCGCGCAAAGTCGAGGTGATGCACACCAACGCCGGAAACCGCAAGGCGCCCGTCAGCGTCAGCTGGCCGGCCAGCGTACTGAAGTCACGGCCGATCGCCCGGCTATCGTTTTGCTCGTGCAAGATGCCCGCAACCGGAATGCCGCTCAGGCGTTCTACGGTCGACTTATCCTCCAACACGCCGCGGAAATACCGTCGCGCATAGAGGAAGGTAAGCGAAACAAGGAATCCGGTCATGGCGGCCAGAGCGATCAGGAATCCGCGACGAGGAAACACCGGCGATGCCGGAACAGGAGCGTTCTGGATGACCCGGTGAAAGGAAATCGTGGCCGCTTCGGCGATCGACGCTTCGGTCCGCTTCTCGAGGAGGAATTGATATACTTTCTGGTTGAGCTGGAAATCGCGTTCCAGGTTCACCATGTTCTTTTCTTTGGTCGGAAGGTCGTCGAAGGCATGATCGGCCTCTTCGACCGCCGTGGTAAGTTCGTTCCTGCGCAGGCCGATGTTCTTCCGGGCATTGGAGATCGCTTCGCGCAGGTAAGTGTTGACATCGTCGATCTTCTCTTCTACCAGCTTCACTTTTTCATGGTCGCGCGTATAGCGCGTAAGCAACTCTCTCCGCTCCTGCTGATAGCTCTTCAGGTTCTTGATCATCTCGGTAAACAACGGGTCCTGGAACGACTCGAAGGCCGGTCCGATCGTGTTCATGTCCTTCCGGTTGCCGACGGCTTCCGCCAGTTGGTTCAGGCCGGTTTCCTGCATGTCGAGGTTCGTAAGCTGCACTTGGAGATCCGAGAGCTTCCGCAAGCCGGTTTCGGTCTCCTGCCGGGTATTGACGATCCGGTTGCGCAGGCGAAACGATTCCAGGCGCTGTTCGGAAGAACGAAGTTCCTTTCCGATGCGGTCCAGTCGCTCGTCGATGAACTGCACCGTTTTCGAAGCGGCTTCCGTCTTGCTCTCGACGTAATCGCGCACATATGCCTGGGCCAGCGCGTTGGAAAAATCAGCGGCCTTCTGCGGAACTTCCGAAGAATAGGTGATGCGCATGATCGGGACTTCCTTATCGAATGACTTCACATCCAAGCGCGGAAGGATCTCCTGCGCGATCAGTGCCTGATCCGAGTGCATGACGACTTCGTAGTCATCGACCAGTTGCAGACCCGGCTGCGCTTTCATCAGCGCATGATTCAAACGCAGGACAAATACGCCGGCCGGAAGAAACAAGGGCGCATCGAAGCGGCCGGAGTCCTTCACGGTCTTCATCGCCAGATTATAGCTCATCAGATATCGGGTGCTGTCCAATACCTGTACGGAAATGCGATGGTCGAGCAGACTGCTGTCGCGCAGGCTGCACTGCACGAAAAACGGTGCCTGTCGATAAAGTTCGCTCTTGCGGATGTCACCGATGCGGTAGTACGAAGTGCCGAAATCGACGAGGCGGAGGGCCTTCTCGATCAGGACCGGTGATTGCAGGACCTGCTCTTCGGTAACGATCTTGCTGTTCGCGGTGAAGAAGTCGAAGTCCTTGAAGAGGTTGTTGTCGGAAACCCCGTTCGCCTTCTCATCGAGTTTCAGAAGCGCGGTGCTTTCGTAACGCGGTACGGCATAGTGCAGGAACCGCGAGGTCAGCAGCACCGCTACGATCACGCTGACCAAGATGAGCGGAAGCCCGCGCAGGGCGGGCAGCAGCAGTCGTTTGAATTGTTGCGGATCGTTCATGGTTATTTGCTGATAACGGTTAACACGACGGCGAGACTCGAGAGGATCGCGGCAAACGGTACCAGGCTGGCCGATTCCTTCTGCAGGCTTTTTCTTTTCTGTGGCGGCAGGTAGACGATATCGCCCGCCTGCACCCAGAGACTCTCCTGCTCCACGGTGCTGAGCTTGGTCAGATCAACCACATACTCGATGCGTTGCTGACCTTTCATGCGCAGCAACTGGACCTGTCCGGCGTTGGCATAATAATCCGGACCGCCTGCGCGGCCCAGGACCTCGATGAGTGAATTGCGTTCCTTTTCCAGCGTGATCGGTCCGGGCGATTTGACTTCTCCCAGCACGGTGACTTCCCGGTTCAGGACTTTCAACGTAACAACCGGTTGCGGAATCAGTCGGGAATATTCGCGCACGACCGCATCGGTAGCCGCCGCGATGGTCATCCCGCCGACCTTCAGCTTGCCGGTCTTGGGGAGCAACAGGCTGCCTTCGGCATCGACCAGCAACCACTTGCCGTACACTTCATTGGAATTGTAAATACCGTAGATGGAACCGACACTCAATTCTTCATGGTCCCAGACACTCACGCTCACCTTGTCGTCGGGCCGCAGTTGATAGGGCGACGTCGACATCAGTTCAGTCCAATCGCCGCGGCTGCTGTGCGCGGCCGGTTCGAAAAGTCGCTGCGTCTTGCAACCTGTATTCAACAGGAGCAAGAGGGGCAGCAGTCGGAATAAGGAGGAAATTTTCATGCTTGCAAAACCATCACTGTGAACCACCCAGGACGCCGAGCAACGGCACCCAACTGAACAACCCGAATACACTGCGCTTCCCGTTGGCCTTGGTGCCATGAATGGCTAACTCCAGTTGCTGGAGGCGCGTCAGGCTTTCCATGATCTTCGGAAACGCTTCCTGACCCTTCTCGATGAAATCAAACGCCCCTTCTTTCAGGGAGGCCACGGCATTCGACACATCACCATAGGCGGTGAGCATCATGACGTGTACATCGGGATGGGAAGTGCGGACCTCGCGCATCAACTCAAGACCGGTACGGTCGTCGAATTGATAGTCGAGCAACACCAGGGCGGGAGGATCCGCCAGTGTCTGCAAAAAAGCGTCGGGGTCCTGGAAGTACTCTACCCGGAGGTAACCGTTCATCGACAGTTCGTACCGGAGCAGGGCTGCGAAATTCGGATCGTCATCGACGATCACTATGCGTTGGTTTTGCAAATCCATGGGCGTGAGATTTGATCGCGCGCCCCTTGCCAAACCCGCGCCAGCACGGAAAAAGGCCCTATTTGGTCAAATTTAAAAGATTTTAAGCGACTGAGTTTCCATTTCTGGGAATGTTATTCCGGGATGGAGGCGGGTGCGGTGAGCGGTTGGCAGTAGGCGGTTGGCGGCAGGCGGTTGGTAGAAGGAACAGTGGGTTTCAAATGATAAATAGTGAATCCTGCCCGCCGGAGCTTTAGTGTAGGCGGGAGTGAATAGTGAATAGTGAATAGTGAACAGTGAATAGCTGTTCGTTCCTCGCATCCCGCTCCTTTTCCTCGGTCTCGTAACTCGTAACTTATCCTCAGTCTCGTTACTCGTAACCTCCGCCAGGTTTCGTCCCGCCGTTCCCAGCTAGCCCCGGGTGAACTCGTCACGCTTCGAACGGCCATCGTTGTTGTGGCGTTGTGGTGACGAGTGAACACGGGACCGCCGCTGCCACGAAGCATGGCGTTGTGCTCCAAATAAATAATCGGAAAATCCAACGGGCAAAGCCGCCCGGTTCAGGAGACCGCTTCCTGTTCGAGGCGGGCCTGCTCCGAACGCAGGGCTTCTTCGCAGTGCGTGTACAGTTGATACGTCTCGTACAACCAGTCGTCGATCTTGTCGGCGTGCTGCTGCTTGTCGATCGCGTTCTCGATCCGGGACATGAGTTGCTTGAGCGAACGCATGCCCATCGAGTCGACCGATGGCTTCATCTTGTGCAGCGACTTCCGCACTTTTTCCATTTCGCCGTTCTTGTGATGGAGACGCACCTGCTCGATGAGCGGCTGCGAGGTTTCGAAGAAGAGGTTGATCATGTTCATCACGAACACCTGGTTGCCGCGCGACATCTTGCGCAGGAATGAAAGATCGACCAGGGGTTCCGTATCCGAGAGATCGACTGAGGCGGCAGGAATGGGCTTCTGCATGGTTTCGATGGGCCGGGCGGAAATGCCGCGGCGCTTCTGTACCAGCGCGACGATCTTGTTGTGCAATTGCTGCGGATCGAACGGCTTGGCAACATAATCATCCATGCCGGCCTGCAGGCAGCGCTCGTTATCGCCTTTGATGGCGTTCGCCGTGAGGGCAATGATCGGCACGTTGGCCGCCGACTCGGGCAGTTCCGTCCGAATGACACGGGTAGCGCCCAATCCATCGAGTTCGGGCATCTGCACGTCCATCAACACCAGGTCGTACTTCGCTTCGCGCAGTCGTTGGACAGCCTCCACACCGTTTACGGCCACATCGATCTCATATCCCCACTCCTGTAAAAGCGATGTCGCGTACATACGGTTGTACTCGTGGTCCTCGGCCAGCAAGATGCGCAAGGTGCCCAGTTCCACCGCGGGAATCAGCGCCGGTTTCTCCTCTTCGATATCGACACTGCTGCCTCGCTCAAAAGTGATCTCGACGGTAAACGTCGTTCCGAGATTGACGCGGCTTTCCACGCGGATGCGTCCGCCCATGATCTCCGTGAGTTTCTGCGAGATCGACAAACCGAGGCCGGTACCCCCGAACTTCCGCGTAACGCCTACATCGGCCTGCGTGAACGATTCGAATATCGTATCAAGCTTGTCCTGCGGGATACCGATACCGGTATCCGTGACGGAACACTCGATCGTCACGCGGCTGGCGTCTTCCGAGCGTTTGCGGACGTGCACATGGACTGCTCCGCTTTCGGTGAACTTGATCGCGTTCGTCACGAGGTTGATCACGACTTGCGAAAAACGCACCGGGTCGCCGAGCAGCACGACTTCGTCGAGTCCTTGTATGTCGATGTTCAGGCCGATGGATTTCTCCGCGGCGGTATAATGGAAGGGGTCCAATGTCGACAACAGCAACTTCTTCATGCGGAAGCCGACTTTGTCCAACTCCAACCGTCCCGCCTCGATCTTGGAAAAGTCGAGGATGTCGTTGATGATCACCAACAGGTTCCGGGATGAATTGTGGATCGCCTCGAGGTATTGGTTCTGTTTCGGCGTCACTTCGGTCTTGAGCAACAGGTTGCTCATACCGAGGATGGCGTTCATCGGCGTACGGATCTCGTGGCTCATGTTGGCCAGGAACAACTCCTTCGCGCGCAAAGATTCTTCGGCCGTCTCCTTCGCTTCCAACAACTGCAGGTCCATCCGCACCCGTTCGGTGATGTCGCGGTACTGCCAAAGGTGTCCGTAGAACTCCTGGCGTTCTCCGCGGATCGGGATATAATCGCGCTCATACACCCTGCCATCGGCACCTTCCAGGACTTCATTATACACCGGCTGTCGTTGCCGGACGATCTCCTCGATTCGAATCAGGAAACGACCCGATTCGCGGAAGGACGCGCTGCTGAAAACCGCCAGCTCCGAGCTATCGCGCCCGCTGAGCAATTCCGCCGGTTCCGTCACCTGGAACAGTTCGCACAAATGGTCGTTCACGAGTACGATCTTCCGGTGTTCGTCTTCCACCACAATACCCGCGTTCATGTTCCCGATGAGCGTGGTCAGACGGGAAGCGGTCGACTGTAACTGGTTCTCCGTATGCTTTCGCTCCGTGAGGTCCAGTCCGTAGCTGATCATGTATTTCAACACACCCTGCTCGTCAAAGAAGGGAGTCGTATTCCTGAGATAATGCCCGGGGGTATTGTCCGGTCGCAGAAAGACTTCCTCATTCTCCACCGCCGCACGCGTCCGAACGGCTCGCTGGAACGTGAACTTACGTTGTTCGGCCAGGCTCGCGTCGTAATCGTACTTCTGACAATAGGCTTCCGGCGTCTGTCCGAGAATCCACTGTCGTGCCTCGGGATCCGCTACGGCAGCGGGATTGGCGAAGAGGTAACGCTGTTCCGGATCCATCACGGCGATGCCGAGCGGCAATCCGTTCAGGATGGATTCGTAGAAATCTTTCAACTCCTGCAGGCGACGCGCCGCCAGGACGCTATCGGTCACATCGTGGAACGTTCCACTCACCCCGTTGGGCTGACCATCGCGTTTAAGCTGTAAGCGGCTTCGGACTTCGATATAACGCTCCTGCCCGTCTTTGTGAACAAAGCGGACCTGGATGGAATCAGCGTTTCCCGGCGAAAGCTTCATCTGCTCGTAACGTTGCTGCGCGATCACGGCGTCTTCCGGCTGCAGGAATCCGAGGATCTTCCGACCCATCGACTCCTCGACGGAATAGCCGGTAGTATGCACCCAGGCGGAATTGAGGAAGATGATCCGTCCTTCGTAATCGGTCTGAAACACGACCTGCCGCATCTGCTCCACGAGCGAGCTGTAACGGTCCTGGCTTTCTTCCAGTAGCTGACGGTCCTGTTCACGTTGCCGGATCAGTTCCGCTACACGTTCCGAGAGTGATTCCAGCGTACTTGCATCCGTCAGGTCTGAACCATCCGTATACTTGGCCAATAAGGCCGCGGTATTGCGCAGATTCTGCAACGATTTCCGCTGCGATTCCGCTTCCTGCTCGAGACGCAGGTTGGAGGCCTGCAACATCCGCGCATTTTCCTCCAGCTCGCGGTTCTGCTCCCCCAGGTGGAGCTTGTAATCCTCCATTCGCCGGCTGGTGCTGGTCATCAACGAGGCAATCTGCTCGGCAACGGCTTCCGGGTTCTTCAGCAGGTGTTCAAGAAAATACTGCTTTAGCACTTCGGGCGCGAGCGGATTCGCTTCCGGCGTCCGCTCCATCTCCTGAACGAGATACTTCAAAAAATTATGGGGCATACGAATGGTCGAATCAGGCTTCGATGCGGATCGTCTGGAGTTTGTTTTCCTTGATATAGCGGTAGATCGTCGACTTGCCTACACCCAGTTTGCGGGCGACCAGCACGACGTTGTTGTTATACTTGTCGAGGAAGTGACGGATGATGCGCATCGTATATTCCTCCAAGGTCGTCTCCTCGAAAGCGAACGCGTCCATGTTGCTCGTGTTCTCCAGCCGGATATCGTCCGCGGTGATCGTATTTCCGGTCGACAACACGGCGGCCAGTTCGACCATGGCTTTCAACTCGCGCACGTTACCCGGATAATAGTAGCGCAACAACTTATCCTGCGCTTCCGGAGAAAAACTCAGGGCCTCCATCCGGTTGTCCTTGCAGAACTGGGTCAACAGCCAGCGGGCGATCACCAGGATGTCGTTTCCACGCTCGCGCAAGGGCGGCAGGTGGATCGGTAATCCAAGCAGACGATAGTATAAGTCCTCGCGGAAATTGCCCTTCCGGACTTCCTCCTGCAGGTTACGGTGCGTGGCGATGACAACACGTACATCGACTTTCAACACTTTGCTCCCTCCGATGCGCACGACCTCGCGCTCTTGCAACACGCGCAACAACTTTGCCTGGAGGGCAAGGTCCAGCTCCCCGATCTCGTCGAGGAACAAGGTGCCGCCGTCAGCTTCTTCGAACTTACCGGCACGCGCAGCGATCGCTCCGGTGAAGGCGCCTTTCTCATGACCGAACAGTTCGCTTTCCAGCAACTCGCGCGGGATCGCCGCCACGTTCACCGCCACGAACGGCTTCTCTTTTCTGGGTGAATGGTAGTGGATGGCTTTTGCGACCAGTTCCTTTCCGGTTCCGGTTTCACCGGTGACCGATACCGTGATCTGACTCGACGCGGCCTTCTCCATCAGCGCAAATACGCTTCGGATCGCCTCGCTGTTGCCCTGAATCGCTTTTCCGAATTCGTACTTCTTGCCCAACTCGCGGCGCAGCGCGCTCACCTCCTGCTTCAACTCCACATGCGCCGCGATCTTGCGGATCACGTGCAACAAATGGTCGCGCGTATCCTCGTCCTTCGTGATGTATTCGTACGCGCCGTTCCGCATCAACTCCACAGCCGTCCGCACGTCTTCCTGGTTCGAGATCACGACTACCGGCACATCCGGCAACTGGGCGCGGATCTTCTTCAGCAATTCGTCCCCGTTATAATCGGGCAACGAATAGTCCAGCGTGATCACCTGCGGATGCTCGTGCAATCGGTTGAGCAACTCCTTGCCTGTAGCGAACGTGCTGACTTCGTACTCGGGCACAAGCGACAAGTTATACTTGAGCAACTCACGATAGAAATCGTTGTCTTCTACAACGAAAATGCGAAGCTGAGAATCCCTCGACATACGAACCGGTTTTTCGGAATGGCACGCCCGTTAGTGGACGACACTTCCAGTTTTGATACCGGTTTTACCGTATTGGGAATAAAAGGTTGGTACGTTACCCCATTTTTTTTGAAAAGCGGAAGGAGTTGATCCGAAGCAAACATTATCAACGGAAGATCTCCGGAAATGTTACAATTTCCGAAACATGGCAATAAAGAAATTTTGGAGCGGAACGGCAGGCTCCGCATAACCTCTGGTCCCGTGTTCACTCGTCACTTCAACGCCACGACAACGATGGCCGTTCGAAGCGTGACGAGTTCACCCGGGGCTAGCCTAGAACGGCGATTCAAGGGACGAGGGACGTGGGACGTGGGACGAGACCGAGGGAAAGGCTCGAACTGCGAGGAACAACCACTGCTCACTCACCCTGTTTCTCACACTCACACTACGCAAGGAGGGGCGAGGAACGAGACCGAGGGAAAGGTTCGAACTGCAAGAAACAATCACTGCTCACTCACCCTGTTTCTCACACTACGCAAGGAGGGGCGAGAAACGAGGGACGTGACCGAGGAAAAGCTGCGAGGGGCGAGGGACGAGACCGAGGGAAAGGTTCGAACTGCGAGGAACAACCACTGCTCACTCACCCTGTTTCTTACACTCACACTACTGAAGGAGGTGCGAGGGACGTGGGACGAGACCGAGGAAAAGCTTCGAACTGCAAGGAACAACCACTGCTCACTCACCCTGTTTCTTACACTCACACTACGTAAGGAGCTGCGAGGAACGAGGCGCGAGGAACGAGGAACGAACAGCTATTTACTATTTACTATTTACTATTTACTGTTCACTGTTCACTCCTGCCTACGCTAAAGCTTCGGCAGGCAGGATTCACTATTCGCTATTCGCTATTCACTGCTCCCTACAAAGGAATATTCCCATGCTTCTTCCTCGGCAACTTCACCGCCTTGGTTTCGAGCATCCGGAAGGCGCTGATCAGCTTTGAACGGGTCTGGTCGGGGCGGATCACTTCGTCCACGTAACCGTGCTCTGCCGCTTTGTAGGGATTGGCGAAGAGCTCGTTGTACTCCTGCTCCTTTTCCTTCAGTTTGGCTTCGGGATCTTTCGCCTCGGTGATCTCCTTTCGGAAGATGATCTCGGCGGCGCCCTTGGCGCCCATCACCGCGATCTCCGCGCTCGGCCAGGCGTAGTTCATGTCGGCGCCAATGTGTTTGGAGTTCATCACATCGTACGCTCCGCCATAGGCTTTCCGGGTGATCACCGTAATGCGCGGAACGGTCGCTTCGCTGAACGCATAGAGCAGTTTCGCACCGTTGGTGATGATCGCGTTCCACTCCTGGTCGGTTCCCGGAAGGAATCCCGGAACGTCTTCGAATACGAGCAGCGGAATATTGAAGCAATCGCAGAACCGAACAAAACGCGCCGCCTTCGTGGAAGCGTGTATGTCCAGTACGCCCGCCAATTGCGCGGGCTGGTTCGCGACAATGCCGATGCTCTTTCCGGCCAACCGCGCGAATCCGACGACAATATTCTCTGCGAAATCCTTGTGAACTTCGAAGAAGGAATCCGTGTCGATCACCTGGGTGATGACATCGCGCATATCGTATGGCTGGTTCGGGTTCTCGGGAATCAGGTCGTTCAGTCCGGGACGTGACTCGTCACCGGCTTCGTACGGAACGGATGGCGGTTCTTCTTCGCAATTCTGCGGAATGTAGCTCAGCAACCGCTTGAGCATCTGGATCGCTTCCAATCCGTTTGCTGCCGTGAAGTGCGTCACACCCGACTTGGTCGCGTGCGTCATCGCGCCGCCCAGCTCTTCGGAAGTCACGTTCTCATGTGTCACGGTCTTGACTACGTTCGGTCCCGTCACGAACATATAGGAAGTATTCTCGACCATCAGGATGAAATCCGTGATCGCCGGAGAATACACCGCGCCTCCGGCGCAAGGCCCCATGATCGCAGAGATCTGCGGGATCACACCGGATGCCAGTGTATTGCGGTAAAAGATGTCGGCATAACCGCCCAGCGAAACGACTCCTTCCTGGATACGCGCCCCGCCGGAATCGTTCAATCCGATCACCGGTGCGCCGTTCTGCATGGCGAGGTCCATGATCCGACAGATCTTCTTGGCATGCGTCTCCGACAATGACCCGCCGAATACGGTGAAGTCCTGCGCGAATACATAGACCAACCGTCCGTTGATCGTACCGAACCCGGTCACAACACCATCGCCCAGATACTTCTCCTTATCGATACCGAAATCGGTGGCACGATGGGTCACCAGCATGCCGATCTCCTCGAACGATCCTTCATCCAGTAAAAAATGCAAACGCTCGCGCGCGGTCAGCTTTCCTTTTTTGTGTTGCGCTGCGATCCGCGCGTCTCCCCCACCCTGCTTGGCCTCCGCGATCTTTTTCTCCAGGAGTTCGAACTTCTTTTTCATAGATGGCGATTCAGTCCGGCGAAGGTAAGGAATTGGGCGCTCCCGACCTGCCCGTCGCCGTACACCGGCGTAAGCTGTACCTGCCTTGTCGCTCAAGCAATTCCGACGGGTTACGCAGCAACAGGTCCTGGTAGGCAAGGGCCGGTTCAAGTCCTGCCCAGGCCCGGGCCAAGCGGGCTTCGTCAAAGAGCAGGTACAACTCCCCTTCCCGGTCCAACAATTCCTGTAATTGTTGCCGGTTCAGCCCATGGATGGTACTGACTTTTCGCGCGGGTAAATAGATATGGAAGGCTTCGAAATAGTCCCAGCTCAGGATCCTTGCCTGGAGTGGAATCCGTTGATCAAAATACCGGGCTTCGGATAACATCCGGTCTTTCTCCCCGACAAATCCAGCCCATTTATGCAATCCCAGCCAACCTGCTATACCTATATATATAGGTATAACTGCAATTCCGGCTTTTCGCGTCAGCAAGGGTCGCAAGGCCATCAAACCCGCTATCATCATCCAGGCTATGGGCACATACATGGGCAGTGCGAAACGGGGATTTTGGATCGGAATGCCGCATAGAAACAGCCAAACGCCGACGTACCAGATCCCCATCAACGCATCGGTTCTCGAAAATCCGTGTCGAAACCGCTGCCAGCAGCCAACGAGGGCAAGCAGCCCGCCGACAGGCGTCAGTTCCGACCAGCGAAACGGTGCGAGGGTATAATACAACAGGTTCGGCCAGCTCACCTGCAGATGTCCGTCGATCGTGGTTCGATCAGCAGCAAGAAAATTCAGGAACGACCACTGTGACAACCAGGGATGTTGCACGGAAGCTTCCGGCATGCGCAAACTGAATGGCAACTGCGGTAAAAAAAACAACAGCACACATCCAAATAAGCCGAACAACCGGAATGCACGCAACCTTGCAGTCGTTGAGTATCGGATCACGCAATATGACAACGGCAATAACACGAGTCCGCTTACATAACGGGTCGCGATCGAGAATGCTGTAAAGAAGGCTGCGATGACGAGAAAGCGCCAGGCGTACGTATCACTCCAACGACGTATGAAATAAATCGCGCCAAGACTCCAACACACGGCCGCCATATCCGACATGATCGTGGTGGAATAGCGCAGCCAATAACCGCTGACGGCCAGCAAGGCGCTGCCTGCAAAAAGCTCCGGCGCTACAACGGAATACTCCTTGCGGTGAAGTTTCCCGATAAACAGTAACACCAGGAAAGCCGTCGCAAAACTGACCGCCTGGGCGGCCGGAAAGCCGATACCGGCGATCAGCATGAATAAAGCCGCAATCAACGGATAGCCGAGCGGCCAGAATCCCGTAACAATTGCTCCGCCGGAATGCCAGCCATTTACCAGGTTCGTCGCGCTCTCGTAATACCGATACGCATCCCCGTTGAATTCCATGCCGTCGTACCCGCTCACGGCTACAAGCAGGATCGGCAACAGCACCGCCAACGGAAATAACCAGCGTAAGGATCGCACGCGCTCCATTCGGATTCAAGATAGCACTACGTTTCCATAGCCCGCAATAAAAAACGGGGCCGGAAAATTTCCGGCCCCGTTCCATGGAGTACGATGGATTACTCAACGAGGATTCGCAGCGTTTTCGCTGCTGCATCTTCGCGGAGGAAGGTGACCAGGTAAGCGCCGCGCGCATAGCCCGTGAGGTCCAGCTCCAGGAAGTTCTCGCCCTCCTTCACCTGTACATCCTGCTCCTGCAAGACACGTCCGGTCAGGTCGGCGACCATCAGGTGCTGTCGTTGCTCGCTGGTGGAAAGGAAATTCAGGTGTAACACACCGCGGGTCGGATTCGGGTAAGCCAGGATCGGCTCATCCGTCTCGATCAGCTCGTCACCAACGGTCCGGCAACCGAAGTTCACGGTCACATTCATCGAAGCGGTGGTCGAGCTGCCACAGGTATTGTTCGCACGCGCGGTGAGCGTAACCGTCGTGCTGGTGGCGCCGGTGAACCGTACGGTGACCGTCCGGCCGCTCGAACTGCCAACGAAGGTCGCGCCACCGGAGATCGTCCAGGTATACGATGAAGTATTGGCCACGGCAGGCACCGAATAACTCACCGAGGTCTGTGATTTGCAAACGGTGGCAGGCCCGCTGATGGCCGAAGGTTGAGCAGGAGCGGCTTTCACCAACAGCGAGGTTACGGCACTGCTGCCACAAGCGTTGTTCGCTTTCACGGTAATATTACCCGATCCAGTAAAGCTGTTACCAAACGTGACACGAATCGATGTTCCGCTGTTGTTGGTAATCGTAGCGCCGGAAGGTACCGTCCAGGTATAAGAGGTGGCGCCGGTCACTGCGCTGATCGAATAGGTCTGATTGCTCAGACGGCAGACCCCTGCCGTCGGGCCGCTGATCGTGGACGGAGCCAAGGGCGTGGACCGCACGGAAAGGCTCGCAACCGGACTGTTACCGCAGGCGTTCGTGGCGTACACGCTGACCGTGCCGCTGCTGAAGCCGCTCGGGAACTTGATCGAGACCTTGCCCACGGTACTGTCGACGGTCAGCGGATTACCGCTCTGTCCGAGGCTGCTGGTGATCACGCTGCCCGCCGGAGCGCTCCAGGTGTAGGAGGTCGCGTTCGGGAACTTGAAGATCTCGTAGGTCTTCGTCGAACCGCCGCACACGCCGACCGTCGGGTTATTAGTAGCTGTGAAGATCGGCGCAAGCACCAACTGGCCCAGGATCAGCTTGAAGCTGTACGAACCGCTGCCGATGCAATTGCTTGCCTGTACAGCCAGGATACCAACTACATAATTCGAATTGAAGTTGACCGTGATCGAATTGGTTCCCTGACCCGAAGCGATCGTGGCACCAGGCGCAAGCAGCGTCCAGTTGTAGGAGGTGGCATTCGCAACAGGCGCCACGCTGTAAGTAGCCGTCAACGGACCACAGATCGTAGCCGGTCCGCTGATGGTTCCTGCATTGGCGGGAGCCGCAGTAAAGCGTGTCAAGGACTTGCAGGAATATTGACTGTTACCGCAAACGTTCACTGCACGAACACAGATCGAACCGCCACTGAAGCTATTGGTGAAGTTCACCGTGATCGAATTGCCGGTCGATGTACCGGTCATACCCGATGCAAGCGTCCACTGATAGGAAGTCGCTCCGGCAACGGCAGGAACGCTGAACACAACGCCGTTCTGGCCGCGACAACCGCCCGAAGGTCCGCTGATCGCGCCCGGAGTAGCCGGTGCTGAACCGCTGCTCGAAACAGCCACGGATGCCGTACGGGTACAGCCGTTCGCATCGGTCACCGTAACCTGGTAGATGCCGGATGCAAGTGAGCCGATGGTGGCGGTCGTTCCTCCACCAGGCGTCCAGAGGTACTGGTACCCCGGAGTACCGCCACTCGGCGCAGCAGTTGCAGTGCCGGTGTTACCGGAACAACCGGTCGGAGTCGAAGTAGTATTGATGCTCAACTGGGTGGGCACGACGATCTGCGCACTGGCGCTTCCGGTGCAACCCTTAACATCGCTGACCGTGTATTGATACGTACCGGAGCCAAGTCCGGTCGTAGCATCCCCGCCATAGGTGTAGGTTCCATTACCACCGGTAGCCGATAGCAGTACGCTGCCGGTCTGACCGAAGCAGGAAGGATTCACGGGCGTGGCAATGAGCACGACCGGATCCGGGGCCGGGTTGATGACAGCTGTTGCAACCGCGGCACAACCGTTCGCGTCGGTGACGGTGTATTGGTAACTACCCGGGCCAAGATCGCTTACCGGATCCAATCCAAGCGTATAAGGCCCTACCCCTCCGGTCGGCGACAATAGCACCGAGCCGAGATCGCCGAAGCAAGCCGGTTGCGTAGTAAACGCGTTCAAGACGAGGTTGCTGGGGGCAGCCTGAATTTCTACTTCGATACTGTTCGTACAACCGTTCGCATCCGTTACCTCATACACATAGGTTCCGTTGGTCAATCCGGTCGTAGGAGTATTCGAATAGGTGTAAGGTCCTACACCGCCGGTCGCATCGAGTACGACACTTCCGGTCTCGCCATGACAATTGGGTTGTGTAACGGTAGCAGAGATCAACAGCTTAGCCGGAGCAGGCTGGATCGTCACACCGGCAGTTGCCGTACAACCTTTAAGATCAGTGACTGTGTATTGGTAACTGCCCTCGGACAAACCGCTGATTGCGTCTCCACCATATTGGTATCCTCCATTGCCTCCGGTAGCCAGCAGCGTAACGCTCGTCGTTGCGCCAAAACAACCGATCGGATCGGCACTTGCATTCAGCACGAGCGGGTCGGGCAATTGAAGCGTACCGTTCTCATAGACGATCACGTAATTCGAATCCGCGGCAAAGGAGTAATCACTCGGTACGATGGTGTACGATCCACCCGCTGTAATGGTGGCAACGGATTGGTTCTGGTCATCCAGCAAATCGAAACTCGGCCCCGAATTCGCATCTACGCCTTCTTCATCCTGATATTGGAAGCCGGAAATTTCCGCTTCGAATGGAGGTGTGCCGAAACAATCCAGCGTGGTGTCCTTGGCTTTGACCGTGATCTCCGCCGGAACGATGGTCAGATTACCGATTCCATAACTGATTTCGAAATTGTCGTCGAAGAAGGCGCCGGGGACGATGAACCAGTTGCCAGGCGTGGTACCGGTGATCAGGTTCACCGACTTCAACTGCGTGGCGGTGTCCGGTTGGTTGACGTCATCTTCATCAAGGACAACGGCGATGTTATCGCTGTTGTCGGTATCCAAAGCGGTCGTATCAGCGTCGAGGACGCCGTTGGTAACGACACGTGGATTGGTCACAACGCGCGGATTCGTGACCACACGCGGATTGGCCATGGCGCGGGAACGCAGACCACCGGTCGGCGTTTCCAGGATGATAAGCGAGGAATCGTTATCGTAATTGAACACCGATTCGGCCGAAAGGTCAATGATCTCCATGGTATCGATCACGACGGTGTTGGTCACCACACGCGGATTGGTTACCACACGCGGGTTGGCAATCGCCTGACCCGTCGCGACCATCGCCAGATTGGCGAAGTCCGAGTTCGTCACCACGCGTGGGTTGGTCACCACACGCGGGTTGACCAACACCAGCGCATTCGACATCGTCAACTGGTGCGTCTCCTGAATGGAATCAAGGAAGTCGACGCGGAAGCCGGGATCGATGTTCGAATCATCGTAGTCATACTTGAACTGAATGCCCGTGATCTTATCGCCGTACGTCAGGGTCGTATCGCGCGGTGTAATCGTGATCGGAAGCTTGTTGATCTTCAGAATACCCGGCTCAAACGTGAACTCATAGCTGGTATCGATGGTGAGATCATCCGGATCGTTCAGATCCAGCGGCACCATGACCGGCATGACCTGATAGAAACCGATTCCGCTCAGCGGCGTCGCGATGGTCTGATACTGCAGATCGTCGAGGCCAAGATCGGTCAGCGAGAGGCTGGTTGAAGACAGCGGCTGTCCATCCACGAGGATCGTCGAGGTGAACGCAGGCAGGCTCTCGCCGTAGTACTTGACGGAATTGTCGGCACGTACGGTAATGACCGGCTTCACCGAGTTGTAGAAGTAGTAGCCGTTCGAAAAACCACCGTCGTTGACATTCGGAACCGTCGGCGGATTGTAGACCTGCAACATGGGGTTACCCGTGAAAGCAGGGACAATGACCAGCAGGTGGGTCGGATCGACGAAATCGGTCGGCAAAGGCTGACCGTCGAAATACACGACGGAAGAATCGGAGAAGTAACTACCCGAAACAGTAACCTCGAAGTCGGTTACCCCCGGCACCGCTTGCGGATCAGTCGCGACCACGGTGTCGATCAACGGCTTCGGCTCGGCAAAGGTCATGATCGCCGCGTTCGCGTCGATCAAACCATAACCCGAAGCGTAGTCGAATCCGGCATCGCCCATATCGATTGCCGTCTGCTGCAGGATGCTGCGAACGCTATCCGGGAGCATGTGCTCGCTATAGAACTTCTCACGCGCCTGCATCAGGAGCGCGGCTGTTCCGGCAGCGTGAGGCGCTGCACAGGAAGTGCCGAAGAAGTTGTACAGGCCGTCACTTTCAATATCCTTCGAGAAGAAGTTCACGGAAGTGTTCACGCCATTCGGCGCGGAGAAATCAGGCTTGTTGCGGACCACACCTTTCACCGGGGTACCACCGACGGACGAGAAGGTTTCGATCACCGGGGTCGGTGTACCGAAGACCGGCGTCTGCGTGTAGCGCACGGCACCGACAGACATCGCGCCTTCGGCGTTGGCCTGTCCGATGATGGTCGAATTTCCGCCAGGGTGTTCCGCGATGGTCATATCTCCGCGGAAGACGATGTACTTGAACTTCATCGGCGTGATCGTATCCTGGGACCAGGTACGGACAATCATCAGGTTGGCCTGAACATTCGACAATACCGTAAACGGCAGTACCTCGATCGGGTCCCCCCAGTTGTTCTTCCGGTTCAGACCGAACAGCTTCGTGCCGGTCACGTCGGTCAGGTAAACGTCGAAGTCGTTGCGTGCGCCGGGTAACTGCTTCAGTGAATAAAGCGAGTCGTCCCACTGAAGCACCAGCGTGTATGAGCCTTTCTTCAGGTTCAGCAGTTGGAGGTAATCACCGCCACCAAAGTCGTGCACCTTTCCGGTGAGGCCGGAAGGCGCGTTGATCGGATTGAAGATTCCCTCATAGGATACACTGCCAAAGTTTCCGGCGGAGGTCAGGTAAGCGACTCCGGAATCACGTACCGCGTTGACCGCGCGTGACACCAGGCCGTCCTGGAAGTAGGGTTCCGTGATATAGGTAACGTCGTCGACGATGACGTCGCAACCGGCCTGCTGCAATTCCACAATACCTTCAGCCATATCCCCCGCGCTGATGAAACCGGTGCGGAAGGCCAGCTCGGCTTTCGGCGCGACGTCATGTACGATCTGCATCATGGCGCGGCCCTCATCAAGACCGGCTCCATACGGATAATCCAATAGCACCTGTACCGGAGTAGGATTGGTTGCATTGCCTGGTCCGGGAAGATCCTTGTTGCTGATATCAAGACCGGCAGGATTACCCGAAAGCTTGTTGTAGCTGTCGGAGATCACACCCACTTTGATGCCGGAACCATCCAGATCAAAGAGCACACGCGCCGAATCGGACTTCATCGCACGGTCGCCTTGTGAATTGATCAGGCCGGCACTGCTTACGGGTGCGTAGTTCGGACGGACAAAGTTGACGAGTGACGGAATGGAATCCAGCAGTGGCAGGTTGTCGATCGGATAATAACCGGTAATGATCAGCGTGGTGTCGCCGTTATCGATGATACCGGTCATGCCGTACTGCGGTGTTTGCAGCAGGTTCAGCAACGCGTCGTACTGACCGATGTTCGCGATCACGTCGATGAAGACGGATCCGAAACCATCCAACTGGAATACGACGTTGTTGTTTTGAGGTCCGATCGAATCCGGATCGTTGTACAACTGCACGAGCTCCGGCCCGAGCGCGGTGTTCACCTTACCGGAATCCGGCGCGTTGTAATAGGGCAGGATACAATTGGTGACGAACACCTCGGTGGTCTTATTCAGCACACAACCGTTGTTATCGGTCAGGGTATAGTGGTAGGTCCCGTCGACAAGACCGGTGGTTGCATCGCCGGTGATCGTATAAGGAGCCGTTCCGCCGGACGGGGTCAGGGTGAGTTCTCCCGTGGTCGAGAATTCCAGACAAACGATGGTGGAATCGGTCACACCGTCGAGTACGAGTGCTGACGGTTGGCTGAATATGGCAGAATCGATCCGCTGACAACCGTTTGCGTCCGAAACCAGGAAACCCAGTACTGAATCCGTCGGCGCCAATGCGCCCAGGTTAAACGCTCCATCACCGGTATACGGCAGTGTACCGCCCGTAACCGCGATGAATCCCGTTACATCCTGGCCATAGCAACTGTTCGCTGCCAGGTTGATGGTCATAGCAATCGGATCCGGTTCGCTGATGAAATAATCGACGGTGTCCTGTAAACCACAAACAGAGGTGTCTGTAACCTGTACGAAGTAGCTGCTGGACCACAAGCCGGTAAACAAGCCCGTGTGGTTCGAGAAGTAGGATTCACCGTCGGAAACCGTATAGGTGTAGCCATCCACTCCCGGCGCTCCACCGGTTGCATTCAGTATTGAAATGGTACCGTCCTCCGCGCCGCTACAGGTGATATCCGTGGCGATGACGTTGAAGCTGATGTTGGGAGGCGACAGCGGTGTTATCGCAATGGACGCACAAGCACCCGTCTGAACACATCCGCCTTCCCCACGCACGTAGTAGGTGGTATTGGTGGCTAATGGAATATACAGGTTCGCTCCGGTTCCGATAGGCGTTCCGCCGCAGCTTCCTTCATACCAGTACCAGTCTGTATTATCGTTCAGGGCAGAGCCGTTGACCGTCAGGAACAGGTCTTCGCCGGGACAAATGATCGGATCATATTGGATGATCGTCGGGGTCTCGGCTGCCGTACAAACGGTTGCAGGAGGTACGGTGACCGCGGTTGAAAATTCGCAAGGGGCGTTGTCGTTGACAACAAGATAATAGTCCCCTGGAGCCAGAAGCGTAAATAATCCGGTGCCGTTCGAAGCGACCAATGCCGCTTCGAAGAACAGCGAGTACGTATATCCGCCGGCCACCCCGCCGGTTACACCGGTGACTTCGATCGATCCGTTGTCTGCGGATGGTGCAGACTCGGGAATCACTGAAATGGATGCGACCTGGATCGGATCGTACTGATAAACGGTGATCTCATCGCTCATCGAACATCCGTATACGTCCGTTCCATCAACAGTGTAAACCGTCGTCTCGGTCGGTGAGACTGTGATGGCCTGTGTCGTTTCACCGGTGCTCCAGCTATACGTGTCTCCTCCACCTACCGCCAACACAACGGACGCGCCCTGACAAATGGTCCAGTCGAAAGAGGGCCCGGCCAGAAAATGTTGATTACGGATCGCAATACCGCTGTTGGCCACACATGCCCCGTTGGCGACGCTCACATTATACTGTCCTGCTGTGTTGACAGTGATGGAAGGGGTCGTAGCACCAGTGCTCCAGGTGTAGGCGGAGTAGCTGGTGGGGACGATCATACCAATGGAAACGGCATCCAGCTCGTTCCAATCGTGTACGTAACCCGAATTCATAGCGATCCGGATCCGCGAAACCGGGAAAGCGGTGACAGGGAATCGTATCTGCAGTTTGTTAGCTACCTCCGGGAACGCCCCTGCAGCCGCCGTATACACGATCTGATAGTCCGAGGTATATGGATTCCAAACCGAGACCGTATCAATGGCGCCCGGCGTATAGGTTTCGTAGATCTCGATCAGGTTGATGGGCGTGTTGTTGTTAAAGCCCAATTCGATGAACTCGCGTGAAGCATCCTGGCCGAAGGGCGCCCAGGCGTTCACATTGTCTCCATAAGATGGATAAACATCCGGAGCACCGAGGATGCGCGAAGCGGACCAGTCAGCATCGGTAAACTCGCTGCTGAAGCCTAAAACCTGGTTGGCAAATGCCTGGGACTGGTACTCAAACACGGAAAGCGTATCCAAAACGGCGATGCAGTTCGGGATTCCGGCAGGAAGGCTGTGCACCACAACCGGGCGCAGGGATTGCGAACCGGGATCAGCATCGTTACAATCGGTGTTATTGGCTACATAACCGATCGGTGCACTACAGGCCAGGGTATCGTTATTGGGATCGCCGAACCCGTCTTCGTCATTGTCGGCATACCAGGTATCGACCGGAAAGATCGTATAGAGGAAGGTGGCATACGAGTTATTCCCCGCATCGTCGACCGCGATGGTATAGACTTCGTTGACGGCTCCTACATAGAATGGAGGACCATCAATTGAAGCATAGGTAACGTTCACGTTGCCACAATTGTCAGCGGCAGTGAAGGGGAAGGACGTGGAAGCCGTTGAACACTGACCCGATAGCAGGTACTCCTGGAAGTTGGTCGCCGCATTCGGATTGTATAAGGCGTCGACCTGGGTCGGGTTAAGCGGACTTCCAAAGATGCGAATGCGATCCACCGTACCATCGGTAGCTTCGACTCCGCCGTTATCGTCGATAAAGAAATGCGCTACGGTATCCGGAGAGGAGAACACAGCCGCGTCACCGGCATCGATGAAGTCGAACGCTGGAACGTTGTTGACAAAAATGCTCACCGCCTTCGTCGAACCGTCGCGCGTGATGACCAGTCGATTCAACTGATTCTGCAGGAAGGGCTCCGAACCGCCGCCGACCGTATAGAAATCGAATCCGGTAGCGGTAATGTATAAGCCTGCATCCTGGGTAAGGTTTTTGAAGTCGATCAGTTTACGGTAGCCGGCCGTGTTGAAAGGAGTGAACTGCAGTTCGATCGAGTAGTTAGCCGGATCAAAACCGCCGCGCAATGACAGTCCCTGGTTCTGTCCGAAGGAATAAAGATCACCACCAACAGAACCTCCATTAGACGTCATGCGCCCGGTACTACCATGTACATCCTCCAGCAATCCGGAATTGAACCGGTAGGATTGCAGCAAATTGTTTCCGTTGGTAATCGTCGGTGGAGTCGTATCGCCCTCGTCCGTAAGTCCGTTGCAATCGTCGTCGATGCCGTTGCAGACTTCACCCGGGTCGCGGGTCGCGGAACTGATCCGCAGGATCTCTTCCGATGTCAATACGCGACCATAGATCATGACTTCATCGATGGCGCCCTGGAAGAAATTGTTCATGAAGGGAGCCACATCGGCACCCAACACCACTGAACTGCCATCGGCGCCAAGGCTGACGCCCGGAGAATTGACCGTGCCTACTCGCGCGCCGTCGATGTACAGTTCAGCCTGCTTGGTATTTCCATTGAAGGTGAAGGCGACGAACTGCCACACGCCTTGTTGCAGAGGAGACCCCGCCACCGTGTCGTTTGCCGGATCAGCGCCATAGACAACATCCAGCCGATCGGCGCCGGGATCCGCGTTCATGATAAAGGAACTGAGGCCGCCGACACCGAAGGATTTACTCACGACCGTTCCACTGCCTGCGCCATCCGGACGAATCCAGGCGGCCAATGTCAGATCGGAAACGTTGAAGTCGCCGTCGTTGAGAATTTCAATGAAGGAGGAGAAACCGTTGAATTCATAGGCGTTGTTCGCGTGACCGAACCGATCGGTCGTCAGGTTCGCGCCTTGAACAATACCATTGTTACCGGTACCGCTTTCGTCCTGGGCGTTTCCATTGAACGGCAGGAAAGCGATGGCTCCCGCAGGAAGGGTCAACCGCGGATGAACTGCCGGGTTGTTGTCGTCACAGTCACCTGCAACCAGACGATAGGACGGTGGCACATCGCAAAGCGAATTGTACACAACGGTCATGTCACTCCGACCGAAATTATCCTCGTCCTGGTCGAAATACGCGACGGTGTAAGATGGCGAATTACAACCGTTTCCGGTTGCAACACCGCCTGCACGGATCCAGTTGGAAGCAGAACCACTCCAATTGAAATTCACGGTCGTGGCATGACGACCATTACCACTGGCATCCAACAACATGTTGTCGAACGTAGGATTGGGTTCTTCCGCGAGTCCCTGGTTGAAATTGTAAACCGCGACGAGTCCGTCAGCGGACCCGCTGATCTCACAACCCGCGACTTCGGCGACTTCTCTTTCGCACAATGCCCGGTTCCAGACGCGGACTTCGTCGATCGCACCATTCCAAACCTCGGAGTTCCCGTAAAACTGGGAACCGATGTAAAAGGTCGGGATCGGATTATCAAACACCGGTCCCGGACTTGGAATGACGAATCCAGCCGTGGCAGCCAATACGCCGTCGATGTAGAGATAGGTATTGTCCACGGCGCGGACTACCGTGAGGTTGTGCCATGCATTATCGGTCGGATATTGCACCCCCGTATTGATCCAGGAATCGCCGACCCGGATCTCGCCGGTTTCGCCATAACCCAGATAAAAACCCCGGCTCTGTGATGCGATCGTGGCATACGTTCCGTTGATCACATTGACTTTCGCCCAGGCAGAAAAGGTATAAGCGCTGTCGTTCAGGGGAATCAGGGCGACCGGCCCCTGTACATAATCGTTTTGCCCGTCGAATGCGAGGGCTGCGCCCGGAAGCGCCGGCGCTTCACCGAGCTGGAAATCGCCGAACAAGCTGAGCTCATCCAGCGTCAGGGTTGAATCCGTACGGTTGAAGATAACCGGTCGCAACCACAAGCCATCATTGTATAACGCCCCGCGTGTCTCCTGCAAATTCACCCCGGCGTCAAGGTCAGCCGGATGCCATTGAAAAGTTACGGAACAGGTTCTGACGTTACTCAGCAATTTGTCGACATGCCACGTCCGGTTGATACTCAACGGTTCATTGATCCCGGAGTTATTCACATCGGGATGGTCACCTGCAAATGTTTCCACCAGGAAATCGCCGTTCCCGATCAGGTCGGGCGCGATCGTTACCGGTGCATACGTATCCGGATCGCCGACCGGAAAAATCCGTGGGTTGCTGCCAGGATAGAATCCGCGCAATACGCGTCCGATTACATAACTGCCTTCATTGCCACCGGTAAGTACGCAGGTTGCCGGCATCACCATCCTGCCGCCGTTCATATTGATCCGGCCATTCAGCAGTTCCAATTCCTCGGTGACGGTCAGGTCATCCAGCGCGTTCGAAAAATCCAGGTAAGCACTGTGGTTGTCCATGACGAGGTGCCGAATCGTACCGTTACCGTCATAGTTCATCGTATTCTCGCCGGTCAGGATCAGGCGATCAGTCTGAATCGCTCCGTTGTTGGTGATGTTGACGCCCGTAAAGACGAAATCCGTAGCGCCCCGTAGCGTCGCGTCGGCTTCGACGATCAACTCTGAAGTTGTAGCACCGGGATTGGTGATCGTACAGGCCATGTCAAGCACACCGGTGTGCACCGAGACACTCAGCGAACCGGCAAACAACAGATTTGGTGAACCTACAGAGGTGGTTCCTATTCCGCCTTGCTTGCTGAATGATCCGGTTCCGTTGATCTGCCCGTTGACAAGCGCGTTCGTCGTGATGTCGGCATCCGAATCGATTTCAAAGGCCCCATCCAGGTTAAACGTGAAATGACCCGCCAACTGCAATTCACCGGTACCTCCTAATGTCGCAGTAGCAGAAGCCGAAACCGAAAAGACCAGACTGTCCGCGAGAATGATAGGATCACCGTTTGAAGAAAACGATGCGGTCGAACCGCCGATGATGTCGATGGTGCCGGGACCATTGACATTGACCATACTGGTCAAATCGAGACTGCCACCATCATCAACGACGATCGAACTGTGTTGCAAAAAGAAAGCACCCGTATTCACGTTGATATGCCCGTAGCATTGGATATCGGTACCGGGCCCGTCCAGGACTTCGAGGTTTCCTTCCACAATCCTCAGCGTACCATCCGACATGATCGTCAACTGATCGATGTGCGCGAAATACGCCGTGATCGTTACGACGTGCGAAGGCATGATGGTGAGCGTCGAGCAGTTGACATGGTCCGGTATCAAGCTGGCCGGATTCCATCCGGACCCATTCCAGAACTCCCAGGTAGCCAGGTCATCCCAATCGCCGCTTTGACGCGACCGGTAATCCTGCGCATTTGCAGTAGTGGCACTGATCAGCGAAATCGCCATCAGCCCAAGGCAAAAGAGCGTCGCCCGAATCGCCCGTAGCGGACGCTCGCATGTCGAAAAAATGTTCATGATTATTGATTTGGTGTAGTGTGTTTCAATATTTCAAGGAATGCCTTCCTGCGCCTGACAAGTGGAGAGTGGCGGCAGTAAGCATCGACAACTCAAGACCGGACGGCTGCTTGGCCGTTCAGAAGGATGTTAACGTGGGATTTAGTCCCCTAAGATAACCCCGCACAGAAGGGCTGGCAACCAGCAATTGTACAAGTGGCGGAAAATGCTGACAGATGGCGAAATTTCTGGTATTGGCGCAAATGTCAATTTGGCCAATCACACCTTTCGCTTGGCGAAATCCCCTCGAGTTGCTCAGGAAGGATTATTAATTTTACCGGAAATCGTGAATGTAACCCTCCCCGGCAAATGTCAACTTCTCAGAAAATTACCGTTTCAACGCTGATCAATGCCTCGATGGACCATGTCTGGAAACGCTGGACCGATCCGCAACATATCGTGCAATGGAACCACGCCTCCGATGACTGGCATTGCCCTGCCGCTTCGAATGACTTGCGCGTTGGAGGGCAATTCACGGCGACCATGGCTGCTCGTGACGGCAGCATGTCCTTTGAATTCGGCGGTACTTACACCACAGTTATTCCCAACCGGAAAATCGCGTACGCCATGAGCGACGGACGATCCGTCGAGGTGCTGTTTTCCGAAACAAATGGAAGTGTCCGGGTGGACGAATCATTCGACGCAGAGGGAACGCACTCGATGGAAATGCAACGCGACGGATGGCAGGCAATCCTGAACAATTTCAAACACCACTGCGAAAAGGCCTGAGCCGAAAGCGACCGCAACTTCCTGGACGTACTCAAGCCGATCGATCGTCCGGAAAGGGTCGTTCGGTTGCAACTTCACCTTCCATACACTCATGTCGCTAAGCCTGCATCATATCGCGATCATATGCTCCGACTATGAGCGGTCCAAACACTTCTATTCGAACATCATCGGGTTATTGGTCCTACGCGAAGTGTATCGCGCGGAGCGTGCATCGTGGAAACTGGACCTCGCGCTGGCGGATGGAGTGATGATCGAACTGTTTTCCTTTCCGTATCCGCCGGAGCGGCCTACACATCCGGAAGCCTGCGGAGCCCGGCATATCGCGTTCGGGGTGGAAAAATTGGATGCGGAGATCGAACGACTGAAACAACACGGTGTCGATTGTGAACCGGTCCGGATCGATGCAACGACCGGAGCTCGTTTTACTTTCTTCAGCGACCCGGACGGCCTTCCGCTCGAGCTCTACGAAAAAGCCCCCGCCACCTTGAAGTGACGAGGGCGAACCATCGTGTCATTTAAAAAGTTCAGCTGCCCGCTTTCGGACGTCGTGCGTTCTGCAAGGCGATCATCTCGATCTGCGTCAGGTCGTTGAGCGCAACGAGTGAGGGCACCTTCGGATTTTCAAGTAGTGTGGCTTTTACCGGCAGCGGTTGCATGTCGTTCGACAGTTTCCCGTTGTACGACGCTACTGCCTGTTTCAGACTCGCGTATTGATCAGCATGATCGCGTTCATTCAGTAGCGGTGTGATGACGGCATCGCTGATAAAGGCTTCCTGCTTCAGGTAGTCGTCGCCCAGACTGGGTAACCCGGTCTCGAATTGTACGATGGCGGAACGAAGCGATGAACACAGCGTACGAACCCGCGTCAGCTCCTCATTACCCGTGGACGGCTCAGCGGTAATCTGACGTGCCTCCGTCTCGAGGATACGCTGACTCCGGATGAACTGCTCGGTATTCTGGATGTACTGTACCCGCGTCGCGTACGGCGAACGTGCCAGCGACAGGAACAAGGCGCTTCCACAGACAATCAGCACGGAGGACACGATCGTATTCAGTCGCGTGTCGGGATTGCGCAGACCGGTCACCAGGTAAACCGGCAGGAACAGGAACACGAGGATGCCCACCGAACTCAGGCCTAAGATATTGGCCATCGGCCAATGCATCAGCTTGAACAGAATGCCCATGCTGATCAGGATGCCGGTGATCGCGGAGAGCGACACCATGACGCGCTCCGTCATCGCCTTCTTCTCCTGCAGACGCAGCACCAGCATCAGGGGAAGGAAGATCAGACTGAACAACAGCGTGCCCGCTACAATTCCAGCGGCTGCGCCGGGCATGTGCATGAACTTGAGTACAATGCCGGCACTCAGCACCAGCGTAGCGGATACACCGCTGAGGATCATGACCTTTTTCATCGCGTAATAGTTTTTATAGGTTAAAAGATTCGTTGTTTCTTCTTCGAGCTCGGATAAGCGATGCTTATAGAACCGTCGTATTATTCGTTCATAGGTCTTGCCAAATGCCTCCTCCTCCCACTCTTCCGCCTCCAACAGGCAACACAGATGGTCCAACAGGTTATCACGCAAGTCCTCCCGAACGATGCCACGACGGTGGAGATCCTGAAGGATGAAGTCGATATGCTGATCGCGGATGACCGACATGTCAGGCGTTGCTGAGGTTGATACCAAGCAGAAACTTCATCGTGTTCATGAAGTCGGCGAACTCGTTGACTTTCTCGTCCGACAACTTATCACCGGCCTTACTCAGCGAGTAATACTTGCGAACGCGTTTGCCGAGATACTCGGTCTCTGTCGTGAGCATCCCATCCGCTTCCAGCGCGTGCAGGGTCGGATACAACGCGCCTTCCGTGAGCTGGATCTTGCCTCCCGTCATTTCCTTCACCCGCTGGGTGATCTCGTATCCGTACATGCGTTTGTTCTCTTTCAGCAACTTCAGAATGATCGTCTTCAGGGTGCCCTTGATGAGTTCGGAGGAATAGATCATGATTACCTTGGTGTAATATATATTGGACAAATATACATCTGTTTCTTATGTATGTCAAGAGCAATGCGTCTATCCTTATATAAGTAACTGATATTTAATCAAATAAATTGAAAAGAGATCCGTCCTTGGAAACCGTAGCTGGGGTCCAAACCGGATTTCAAAGGTTCAATTCAACAGGAAAATGGTTAGCCATCAGGGTTGCAGGCAGTATAAACTGCCATCCGTACTGGTGAAGAAGATGCGCCCTTCCGATACAGTTGGCGTGGTAAAAATGGCTCCCATCGAATGATATATGGTCACGAAGTCCTCGCCTTTTTGAATGATGCTCTGAATGTCGGGACGGTATTCACCGGAAGCTGTCAGGTACTTCCGCCACTGCTCCTTTCCGCCAGGCGTTGTGAACTTCCATCTCCTCTTACCGGTTTCCACATCCAGTGCCAACAACTCTCCGCGCAGGTTGCCGATGTACAACACTGAATCACCGAACGCCGCGCCACCGAATACATTGAAGTTGACCGCAGCCTCCCAATGCGCTTGCCCGCTGAAAGGATCGAGCGCCAGGAGTAACCGATCATCACTCGTTCCAACGTACACGATCGAGTCTCGGATGAGGGGAACACCCATTGCCCATCCTTTTCTGAACTGCCGGTTCCACAGACCTGTCCCCCGCTCCGCATCCAGGCAATAGAGGTTGTAATCACGAGCACCGACAATAAGTCGATCACCGAAACAAGCCACCGTTCCCTGGACTTCTCCTCTCGGAAAATAGGTCTGGCCCACGGTCTTGAACTTCCAGCGCAGACCGCCGTCGGCTGTCGCCAGGGCATATACATTTCCATCGAATGACCCGATATACAATGTTTCTTCGCTGATCACGCCGGTTCCGTGCACGACCGCATCCGTTTTGAACTTCCAACGCAGACGGCCATCACTCAGCCGTAGCGCATAGACATGGCCGTCACCCGATCCGAAGTATAGGGTGCTGTCATCCGCGACCGGAGAGGAATGGAAATAATCCGCATAACCATAAAGCGAATAACGCGCTTCTCCTTCGGTACGAAAGACCCACTGTTCGGTATGCGATCGGATCGAAATGGCATACACCTTTCCGTCATCGGATAAGAAATAAGCGATACCGTTCCGAACGTACGGAGTACAACGAATAGCGCCTCCTGTCTTGTAGGTCCAGGCAACCTTTCCCGAGCGATGGTCCACGACGTACAAACTGGAATCCGTACTGCCGAATACCAAGAATTGCTGATCAATGACCGGAGATGAATAGATCGGTCCACCGGTGCTCACCGACCAACAGAGCGCAGGTTCGGGATTCCCGATTTCTCCTGCCTTCACATACTGCGAGCAGATCAAAGCAAGAAGACTCAACAAGAATTGCAGGCGAAAGAACGGCTGGACGGCTGTGTAAAGCATCCCGAAACCTAATGAAACCAATCCTGCTTACTGATTAAGGAAAAGTTAAAAGTAATGCCAGCAATCGAATGCCAATCCATGATTGCTGAAAAAACGTATTGGATTTCCGGTAACAAGACTGCAACTTCGTAGCTCCTTCTTCCATCACTAAAATCCAGCACCGATGTCGACCGCCTACAAGAATTGTCAAAGCTGCGGAATGCCATTAAAGAAAGACCCCAAGGGTGGGGGTACCAATGCCGACGGATCGCGCAGCACGATGTACTGCAGCTTGTGTTATGCGAATGGAAAATTCCTCCAACCCGACTGGACCGCGAGTCAGATGCAGTCGTTCGTCAGGGAGAAGATGAAAGAAATGGGTATCCCTGGCTTCCTGGCGGGCTTCTTCAGCAAAGGTGTGCCGCGGCTGGAGCGTTGGAAAAAGTAACGCCTTCCGTTTCATGTTTCCAATAGCGGTAAGACAATAATTAGAGTCCGATCGCGTTCAGATCGAATGACCATCCTCAACTCCCTCTCCCGCCCTGACCGACATCTTGCTGAAGGTTTACTTTGCTCCGTCATCGCCACGCTCTTTCTCTTCTTCATCGACGAAGGGAACTATGACTTTCGCTGGATGGCGTCCTTTGGCAACTGGGTTGTTTTTCTGTTGTACGTGGTCGGTACGCTTCCGCTATACTGGTTACTGGCCCGCATCCTGCTGCGCGAGACCGACAGTCTGAAAAAAATACCGCTCATTTCGCTTGCCGGCGCAATTGCTTTGATCGCAGTATTCGTGTTGATTAAATAGCCGGAGGCGATTCAAACACATATCCGCTATTCCGGAACTTAGTACCGCACGAACAACATGATCAACTTCATCGCCTCCGTATTTCTATTGTATTCCACGGCACAAGATTATCGGTTTGATAAGCCTGAACAATCGGTCGTGTTACCTCCGGTATTGCACGAGATCTCCGGCATCACCTCGATCACCGACGAGCTCCTGGCCTGCGTGCAGGATGAACGCGGGGTCATTTTTTTCTACGATCTCGGTAAGCAGCAACTTGTTTCGAATCTGCGCTTTCATGCCGACGGCGACTATGAAGGCATCTGTCGGGTCGGACGGGATCTGTATGTGCTGCGGAGCGACGGACACCTGTTTCGCGTGCGCGATTTCATGCTCCCGAAAGGGAATTCCGGATATACCACCGTCGAATATCCTACCGGTATCATCGGAAAGAACAACGAAGGCCTCTGTTGGGACTCCATCGGCAACCGGCTGTTAATAGCCTGCAAAGGAAAGGTGGGCAAAGGGCCGGAATGGAAGGACCAGCGGCACATCTACGCCTTCGACCTGAAAACGCATCAACTGGACAAGGACCCGCTCTTCGCATTTGACCTGGAGGATATCCGGCGCTTTGCCGTCGAACACCGTGTTCCGCTGCCGACACGCGAGAAGAAAAAAGACGGCAGCAATGAACCCTTCTTACGCTTCACCACTTCGGCCATTGCCATTCACCCGGACTCCCACGAATTGTATGTCGTATCGTCGACTGATCACTTGCTGTTTGTTTTCGGCATGGACGGCAAACTCCATCACCTGGAAGTGTTGGATCCCGTCCGGTTCAATAAAGCGGAAGGAATCATCTTTTTATCCGACGGCGACCTGCTCATCACCAACGAGGGTCAGGATAAGCGGCCCACCCTGTTGCGCTTCGATCGAATTCCGTAATCCTCATTGATCAAGCGTGGCCCGTCAGCGATATTTTCATTCACGGCTCCTGCGTCACGATCGGATGCATGCCGATGACCGATCCGGTTATCGAGCGGATCTACCTGCTTGCGATCTGGTCCCGACGCAATGGACAACCTAAGATCCCCGTTTACTCATTTCCATTCCGTATGAACAATGCGAATCTGACCCGCTATTCACGACTATTTCCTGAACACGCCGACTTCTGGAGATCGCTCGCAGAAAAAAGCAGGGACCTGGAACAGAATCTCCTTCGCTGACGAATTCCGCCCGACCCGCCGGAGCCCTGCAATTCTCTATCTTTGTGCCCTTATGAAAGAAACCGTCGTCAGCGGCATCCGGAGTACAGGCAACCTGCACCTGGGAAACTATTTCGGTGCGATCAGCAATTTTCTGAAGATGCAGCATGAGTATAACTGCTATTTCTTCATTGCCGATTACCATTCCCTGACCACCCACCCGACCCCGTCGGACCTGCATGCCAACGTTCGACAGGTCGTGGCCGAGTACCTGGCTTGCGGACTGGATCCCGAAGTATCGACGCTTTACGTGCAGAGCGACCTCCCGGAAATCGCCGAGTTGTACCTGCTGCTGGGCATGAACGCCTATGTAGGCGAGTTGGAGCGCTGCACTTCCTTCAAAGAGAAGATCCGCAAGCAGCCCGACAACATCAACGCCGGACTGCTCACCTATCCGGTGCTCATGGCGGCCGATATCCTCATCCACCGCGCGGTGAAAGTGCCGGTCGGTAAGGACCAGGAACAACACCTCGAGATGGCGCGCACCTTCGGCAACCGCTTCAACCGACTTTACCATTGTGAACTTTTCCCGGAGCCCTACGCGTTCAACTACGGCACCCAACTGGTCAAGATCCCCGGACTCGACGGCAGCGGGAAAATGGGCAAGAGTGAAGGCGAAGGAAACGCGATCTTCCTATACGACGAACCGGAAGTGATCCGCAAGAAGGTGATGCGTGCCGTGACCGATTCGGGACCTACGCAACCCAACCAGGAAAAACCGGAGGCGATCCGGAACATTTTCACCCTGCTCGAAGTGGTGTCATCGCCCGATACGGTTGCGCACTTCAACGATGCCTACAATAATATGGCGATCCGCTACGGCGATTTGAAAAAGCAACTAGCCGAAGACATGATCGCGTTCACCGCTCCCATTCGTGAAAAGATCCGGGAGATGCTTTCCGACGAAGCCCGTCTCAGCAAGGTCATTCGACACGGAGCCGAAAAAGCACGCGAAAGCGCCGGCAAAACGGTGCGGGAAGCCCGGCATGCCATCGGAATCCGGCATTTCTAAAACAATTTATTCGATTTTTTGTTATTGATAATGAATACGTTACATCAATTTTGAATATTATATGTTGTAACATCTATTGTTTCAACGTACATTTGTATCACTAAAACATTCAAACCCTATAAAACACGACCCGATGAAAAAAGTCCTCACCCTGATTGCGGCCGTAGCCCTGAGCGCTACCGCGATCGCGCAAAACTGGAAGATCGACGGCAGCCACACCAAGATCCGTTTCACCACGAAGTACCTTGTCATCTCCGACGTCGATGGTGAATTCAAGAAGTTCGACGGCACCTTTACCTCTTCGAAAGCCGACTGGTCCGACCTCCAGGCAACGATGACGGTACAGGTTCCCAGCATCACCACCGACAACGAGATGCGCGACAAACACTTGTTGAGCGACGATTTCTTCAACGCGGAGAAATTCCCGACCATGACGTTCACCAGCACCGGCATCAAGAGCCTGGGCAACAACAAATATGTACTGAGCGGTAACCTGACGGTACGTGACGTCACCAAGAAAGTAGAAGTTCCGCTGGTCTATGGCGGACAAGTAAAAGATCCGTGGGGCAATCTGAAAGCCGGTTTCAAAGCAACCGGTAAGATCAACCGCAAAGACTTCGGTCTCAAATACGCCAACGCTGCCGCAACCGGCGAAGCAGTCGTCGGAGATGAGGTCGAGTTCACGATCGACGCGGTGTTGATCAAACAATAACCTCAACGAAAAACCGGTTCCGAAACGAACCGGTTTTTTTAGCTCAAAGAACGATGAACCACTGGATGATCCGCCTCCGCTTCCCGGCATTCCCAACGCAGGAATTCCTCCAACTCATCCCGGCACAACGGGCGATCGTAGACCGGCTCCTGCGCCAGGGCGTGATTCGCACCTACTCCCTCACCGGCGACCGCCGGGAGTTGTGGATCGTCCTGCGCGCCGAGAACGAATCGGCCATGCAAACGGTCCTGAACAAATTGCCGCTTTCGGAATTCGCGCAGATCACCGCCCAGGAAGCCATGTTCCACCTCGATTCCGTAGAACTGTTCCCCGAACCTTCCATCAACTGATCCGTCATGTCGAACCTTCGCCCGATGACCAAGCGCTACTCCAACGGCGAGGTCACCATCGTCTGGAAACACCACCTGTGTATCCATTCCGGCAACTGCGCCCGCGGACTTGCGTCCGTGTTCAAGCCGAAGGAGTCGCCCTGGATCTATCCGGCAGGGGCCGACAGCCAGTCGATCATCGATCAGGTGGCGCAGTGTCCGAGCGGTGCACTCTCCATTGAACTCAAACAATCAGAAAACAATAGCGTTATGGAAAACAACTCACTTACCCGCGTCACCGTTACCGACAAAGGACCGTACCTCGTCAAGGGCACCTTTGTATTCGTCGACAAAGACGGAAAAGAAGAAACGAAGGAAGGAAACATCGCGCTCTGTCGCTGCGGACTGTCCAAGAACAAACCATTCTGCGACGGTACGCACCGCAGCAGCGATGTGCTCTCGAAGTGATGCGCAGCATCCGTATCAGCGCGACCGGGGGCACCTGTGGTGTGTGGTGAGGACCCTTGCCGGGATCCGCCTCCGGCCGCTGATACCGATGAACAAATAAAAACCATGAAAAACGTTCCCGTACACGAACTCATCAGCAAACGTCGCAGCACGCGCGCGTTTTCGGACCGGACCATCTCCGATGAAACCCTGCTGCAGTTGTTCGAAGCGGCCCGTTGGGCTCCTTCGAGTTTCAACGAGCAACCCTGGCGCTTCATCCTGGCCCGTCGTTCCGACACCCGGGCGTTCGAAGCGATGCTCGATTGCCTGAACGAATCGAACCGCTCCTGGGCGCAACACGGCAACGTCTTCATCCTTCCGGTGGCAAAGCTCTTCACCACGCACAACCACTACCACAATCGCCACGCCTTCCACGATGTAGGCCTGGCGGTCGCCAACCTCAGCCTGGAAGCCACCGCGCACGACATCTACCTCCACCAGTTGGGCGGCTTCCATATCGATAAAGCACGGGAACACTTCGCCATTCCGGACGAATACGAACCGGTCAGCATCATCGTCCTCGGTTATGCCGGCGATATCTCCGGACTTCCGGACAACCTGCGACAGCGTGAAGAGAAACCGCGTCAACGCCTGCCGCTCGAACAACTGGTCTATTCAGAAAAATTCGGGCAGTCAAATGATCTGCCTCAACAATGAAAGGAACAAGCCTATGAAAACCGTATTCCATCCCACCGAACAGCGTGGCCATGCCGATCACGGCTGGCTGAATGCCCATCATAGTTTCAGCTTCGCCGGCTGGTACGATCCGTCACGCGTTCATTTCGGCATGCTGCGCGTGCTGAACGACGATATCGTAGCAGGCGGACAAGGCTTTGGCCTGCACCCGCACAACGACATGGAGATCATCACCATCATCCTCGATGGTGCGCTTCAGCATAAGGACAACATGGGCAACGGTTCGGTCATTCGTCCGGGCGATGTACAGGTAATGAGCGCCGGCACCGGCGTGATGCACTCCGAGTTCAACCCTCAACCCGACCAGTCCACCAACCTCTTCCAGCTTTGGATCTTTCCGAAGGAGAAGGGCATTGCTCCTCGTTACGATCAGAAATCATTCGACGCCTCCGCCCGCAACGGACAGTTCCAGCTCGTCGCTTCCGGCTTCCGGGAAAACGGGGAATTGTACATCCACCAGGATGCCGGCATTTCCCTGGGTAATGTAAAAGGAGGCGACACCATCACCTATCGTATGCGCAAGCCAGGGAACGGCGCCTACGTCATGCTCATCGACGGAGAAGTCAACATCGGCGATCAAGCCATGCGCCGACGCGATGCGCTGGGCGTCTGGGATACCGATACGATCCGTATCGATGCGACACAAAACAGCAGCTTGATGGTAGTGGAGGTCCCTATGCGGTGAATAGTGAACAGTAAACAGTGAACAGTGAACAGTGAAATTTGCCTGTTGAAGCTTTGGCGTAGGCCGGAGCGAACAGTTTAATTACTAATTACTAATTACAAGTTACTAGTTACTAACTTCGCTATCGTGTTTGGCTCGCTCCACAACCTGCAGTATTCGACACGGCGGATGCGTTGGTAAAGAAACCTGACGATTACAGTGGAACGAAGGCAACATAATCTCAATTTCACAGTCGTCGGCTGGCTGAATATTGTAAACGACAAGATGCGGTTACAATTAATAGGAACATTGAAGCCGAATAACAGATTCTAATTACTATTCGCTGTTCGCTATTCACTATTCGCTTTATACGAACCACTACCCATTCCCCCTTCCATGCGCCTCGAAGACGAAATAGCCCAGAAGCAATTCCGGAATCAAGCACATAAGCTCGTGGTTAATATCATTTACACCTATAACTGGTTGATGAACTACCAGCAAACGATGCTGAAACCACACGGCATCACCGGGCAACAGTTCAACGTCCTGCGCATCCTGCGCGGTCAGCACCCGAATCCCGCCAGCATCAAACTGGTGCGCGAACGGATGCTGGACAAAATGAGTGACGCTTCGCGCATCGTGGAAAAACTTCGGATGAAAGGCCTGGTGGAACGCCACACTTGTCCGACCGATCGCCGGGTGTGCGATGTGACCATTACGGCAAAGGGTCTTGCGTTGCTTCAGATACTCGACAAAGAGAACGAAAAGGTGAACGAAATGACCGAACGGCTCACCGAGGACGAGCGACAGACCGTCAACGACCTGCTGGACAAGATGCGGGGATGAGCCCCCCAACAGCTTCTTTATCACAAATTTGACAAGCGCGTTGGACACGCGCTTTTTTTTATCTTAATTTCGTCCCAGCAACTTCGATGCGTTCCCTTCCCGACCATATCGCCGGCTTATTGGCCGATCACGACTGCGTGATCGTTCCCGCTTTGGGAGCGTTTCTCGCCAGCCGCGAACCGGCCAAAGTGGATGTATCCGGTCGCCGGTTGCTTCCTCCCCGTCGCCGCATCGCCTTCAACGTATTTCTGCGACAGAACGACGGCCTCC
This sequence comes from Bacteroidota bacterium, assembly GCA_016713765.1. Taxonomy (NCBI): domain Bacteria; kingdom Pseudomonadati; phylum Bacteroidota; class Bacteroidia; order Candidatus Pollutiaquabacterales; family Candidatus Pollutiaquabacteraceae; genus Candidatus Pollutiaquabacter; species Candidatus Pollutiaquabacter sp. The sequence continues at coordinate 803,916 of JADJON010000001.1, read as the reverse complement.
TGGCTCAACGCCTGGTGGAGACGGAACATTTCACCTACCCGGAAGCCGTCCGCCACGTCGAACATTTTGCTTCCGGAGTTATTCGCAAACTCGAGAACGGAGAGGAGTTCAATATCGCCCGTGTCGGAATCCTGTCGATGGGCAGCGATGCTGCGATTCGCTTTGCACCCGAATCTGAATCCTCACTCGACCCCGACTGCTTCGGACTCACTCCTGTAGCCATCCCGCATCGCGACCTGGCTGCTTCCCGTAAATCAACCGAAGCAAGCCCGGAACCGCTATCCGTCCCGAAAAACCGGAAAACTCAGCAACGTTCACTCGCTAAGTATCAGCTCCAACAGTTGTTGAGCGCGGCAGCCGTCGCCGGCGCGCTCCTGTGGTTCTCCTTTAACGTCTACCTCGTTACCCGTGACGGTGGTCAACAGGCTGCCATGCCGTCGCTGGATTCGGTGCGACCCGACGTGATCATCAACGACGCCGCCCAACAGCCGAAAGTCCTTGAAAAAAGCGAAGCGAAGCCGGAGACGATCTACGTTGCAAGTGTCGCGCCCGTGAAATCGCCCGAACCTGCGCCGGACGTCCGATCACCGGATGTTAAACCGCAGGAGCCCGCACCCCAGCCCGTCAGCAGCAACAATCAACACTATTTTGTCATTGCCGGCGCTTTCCGGCAACCGGGTAACGCCGAAACGCTGGTCCGCGAACTCCAGGGCCGCGGATTCACCAACGCCCGCGTCATCGATACGGTCGGGGCGCTGTTGTATGTCTGCTATGACGGTTTCGCGGACGCGAACGCTGCCGAGGCCATGCTTACCGACCTGCGTTCCAGGCAGGAAAAGGGTTGGATTTACCGCAACTGACCCCTTCGGTTTTCCGTAAACTTACAACGATACCAATTCCGTAATTTCACACGGGCCAAGAGCCCCCTGCTTTCTTTATGTCCTCGCTCAAACAAGGTCTTCACCAGAAACTGCTGCAAAAACTCTCTCCGCAGCAGATCCAACTCATGAAGCTGCTGCAAATTCCGGTCGCGAACCTGGAGCAGCGCATCAAAGAAGAGTTGCAGGAGAACCCCGCCCTGGAAGAAGGTCAGGAGCACGACGAAGACGAATACCGGGCGGATACCGAAGGCGAAGCCGAAGACGACAACAACGACGACGAGGAACTGAGCGAACGCGAAGAAGATATCAGTCTGGACGAATACCTGGTCGACGACGAGATCCCGGATTACAAGACCTCGGCTAACAATACCTCACCCGACGAAGAGCGCCGCGAGGTGCCGATCGGGATGCAGCAGAACTTCCAGGAACAGTTGTTGTCGCAATTGTACACGCTCGAACTCGACGATAAGGAATACCACATCGCCGAGCAACTCATCGGCAGCCTGGACGACGATGGCTATCTGCGCCGCGAACTCAGCGCGATTGTCGACGACCTCGCATTCTCGCAGAATATCATGACCACGCCGGAGGAACTGGAGTCGGTGCTGCGCTCAATCCAGAACCTCGATCCTCCCGGTATCGGCGCCCGTTCCCTGCAGGAGTGCCTCTTGTTGCAACTGGAGCGCAAACCCGGCAAGCGCGAAAGCGTTCAAACCGCCTGGGCCATCCTGAACGATCACTTCGAGGAGTTTTCGAAAAAGCACTACGAAAAGATCCAACGGGAACTTCAACTCACCCCGGAACAACTCAAAGCCGGCGTGGGAGAAATCCTAAAGCTTAATCCGCGGCCGGGCAACACCGCTTCTCAGGGACAGCGCTCTACGGAGCACATCATTCCCGACTTTCTGATCGCCAACAACGACGGCGTGCTCGAGCTGACACTCAATTCCCGCAACGCGCCCGAACTCAAGATCAGCCGCGAGTACCGGGAAATGCTGGACCATTACAGCAAAGACAAGAAGAACGTCAAAGCCAACAAGGACGCGATCACCTTTGTCAAGCAGAAGCTGGACGCCGCCAAATGGTTTATCGACGCGCTTCGCCAACGGCAGCATACCTTACTGGAAACGATGCGCGCCATCATGGAATACCAATACGAGTATTTCCAGGAAGGCGACCCGCGAAAGTTGAAGAAGATGGTCCTCCGCGATATCGCCGAAAAGGTCAACATGGACATCTCGACCGTTTCACGCGTAGCGAACAGCAAGTACGTCCAGACCCATTTCGGCACCTATCTGCTGAAATCGTTTTTCTCGGAAGGACTGCAGACCGAAAGCGGCGAGGAAGTATCGAGCAAGGAAGTCAAACAGATCCTGCTTGATTGCATCGGCGCGGAAGACAAGCTCCATCCGCTCACGGACGACGCCCTGACCAAGATCCTCAACGACAAAGGGTACAACATCGCACGTCGTACGGTAGCGAAATACCGGGAGATGCTCGACATACCCGTTGCCCGCTTACGCAAGGAGCTATGAGCCGTCCGTTCGCGCAATTCCTGTCCATCCTGCTCCACCCGGTGCTGATGCCGACCTACGCGATCTGGTTTCTGTTCCACCACAGCTCCTACTTTTCCTATACGGTTTCTCCTCCTGAGCGCGACGCGCTTTACATGATCGTGTTGCTCAACACGCTCGTGCTACCGACCATTGTTTCCTACATCCTGATCCGGCGGGGCTGGATCCGGTCCTTTGAAATGGAAAAGCGGGAAGAGCGTGTGATCCCGTTTCTGACGAACGCCGCCCTGTTGTTGATCGCGTACTACCTGATGCGAAAATTGATGCTCCCCCAGGTGTTTCCGCTCCTGATACTGGGCGCCGCGGTAGCCGTGACCTTCGCGGCCATCATCAATTTCAAATGGAAGATCAGCATCCACATGATCGGGATCGGCGGCATCATCGGAACATTTTTTGGTTTGTCCACCTTTCTCCTGGTGGATGTTCGGATTCCTATCCTGTTCTGCCTGCTGGTCGCCGGTTTGCTCGGCACAGCCCGTCTCAGTTTGGGCGCGCATACGCCCATGCAAATCTACGCCGGCTTCCTCGTAGGATTCCTCTGCGAATTCCTGCTGTTAAGCATCTGAACGATCAGAATGTCCAGGCAATGCCGATGGAATACGGCATCATGTCGGCCGGACCTTTCCCTTCTTTGTACAGGGGCGCCAGGCTGTAATAGGCATCGAGCGCGAGGTGGCCCAGACCGATCCTGCCGGTCACGCCATAGCGCCAGCGCTGAATGTCCTCGATTGAGTACAGTTTATACTTCACGTCCTCGTCTTTGTACTTCAGGTGACTTTGTATCACATAACCGGCCCTGAAACCAAGACTGAATTTGAAATGCTTGTGGTTCTTGTTGGGATTACCGCGGAACCTAAACTCGAACGCCGCGTCGATCGAATTCATGACGTAGCGATTCTGCTTGTAGTCGAGGCTGTCGGGTATCGGGACCAACACCGTTCCGACGCCATCCGTGTCGGTGGCGGCCATCGCGTTATGATCCACACGCAACGAACTCATCCCTAATCCGAATGCCGTTCCGAAGTGATTGGTCGCGTTCATCTGCTCACCCATCAGGAGGAAGCTGAAGCCGCGCGAACCCAAGAGGTTGGTTTCAATATCCTTTGGAAGGTTGGTATAATTGTCGAGACTAAGCCGGAGGATGAGGCCGTCTTCCCGCTGCATCAGTTTGGGTACGTTCAGCTTCTTTTCAGGCGCCGGAGTGGAAGAGGGAGTAGCGTTCTGGGCATGGACAAGGGCTGGAAGGAGCGCTAAGAATACAAGAAGATGTTTCATCGGCGTGTTTTGCATAAAGGTAAACAAGCTTTCGGCTAAAAGTACGCTGCGGAACCGAACTTATGGTCGGGGACTATCGGCCGTCAGGAGCCGGTCCGAACGGACGATGAGCAGGACCTTCACCCCGGATCCGTAAACAGATCAGAACCGGAAGGCATAAAAAAAGCCCGGAACTTTCCGGGCATTGTGTTCCGCTCGTGGGCCCGGCTGGAATCGAACCAGCGACCCGCAGATTATGAGTCTGCTGCTCTAACCAATTGAGCTACGGGCCCTCATACAGTCGGTATTAAATCGACCGCGGATGCGCCTGCGAAGATATATCTTTGCGTCCATTCCGGAAATCCCGCGTCCGGTAAGGTGTTCAAACGACTCCATGCCCATTCGCAACCTGATCCTCGACCTCGGTGGGGTACTCTTCGCGATCGACTATCGTCGGCCCGTTGATGCGTTTCGCAAACTTGGATTTCCCGAATTCCAGCGACAGTTCTCCCAGCAGGAGCAGCATCATTTCTTCGATGACTTTGAAAAGGGGCTGATCACGATCCCGGTTTTCCGCGACCGCCTGCGCTCGTTTACCAGCCTGCCGGTTTCCGACCAGGCGATCGATGCCGCATGGAACAGCATCCTGGTCGGTTTTCCGGACGACAGCCGACAGTTACTGGAACGTTTGCAAGGCAAGTACCGGCTCTTCCTGCTGAGCAATACAAACGCGCTGCATGAGATCGCCTTTCGCAAGATGATCCGGGAACAGCACGGTGCCGATCTGCTCGACGAGCTGTTTGAAAAAGTGTACCTCTCGCACCGCATCCATCAGCGCAAGCCGGACCGTGACGCTTTTGATCTGGTTATGAACGATGCGGGACTCGACCCGGACGAGACCTTTTTCGTCGACGATTCGCCGCAACATGTGAAAGGCGCGGAATTGGCCGGCATCCATGCTGCCTGGCTGGAGTTGCCAAAGTCGACGACGATCCTGTTGGAGGAACTTAAATTGCTGTAACGGTCAGTGCCGTTCCTGGCAGATCTCGACCAGCACGCCGTTGGTCGATTTGGGATGCAGGAAGGCGATGAGCTTGTTATCGGCACCCGGCTTGGGTTCATCCGACAGCAAATGAAAGCCTTCTTCCTTCAGCCGCTTGATCGTTGCCCGGATATCTTCCACTTCAAACGCAATATGGTGGATACCCTCGCCACGCTTTTCGATGAATTTCGCTATCGGGCTTTCCGGATCGCTCGCCTCCAGCAACTCGATCTTGCTGCCACCCATTTGAAAAAAGGAAGTCGTCACCTTTTCCCGCTCGACGGCCTCCTGCTTATAATGCTCTGTACCCAGGAGGGCTGCAAAGAGTTTGTTTGCCGACTCCAGGTTTCGGACGGCGATGCCGAGGTGTTCGATCTTCAGGAACATACGATTGGTAATTTCAGGATTCCGACAGCGCGCTGGGAATTTCCACATAGAAGGACGTCCCGCGACCCGGGGCGCTGATGAACCGGATCTTTCCTTTGAGTTTCTCGAGGGCGTTCTTTACAATAAAGAGTCCGAGACCGGAACCGCTGGAATCGGGATTGCCGCGATAGAACATCTCGAACACCCGGCCCTGGATCTTTTCCGGGATTCCCTTCCCGTTATCGGTGATCTCGATGTTGATACCGTTCGGATTGCCGTCGACCCGAATCCTGATCCAGGGGCTGTCCGGATTGCAGTAGTTGATGGCATTGTGGATCAGGTTCTGGAAAACGGAAAGCACCAGGACCTTATCTGAGATGATCTCGAGCTGGTCGTCGATCTTGAGCTCGAAATTGATCCGGGAATAATGCGGCAGGTGCCGGAGGGAGTGCAGGATCTCGCCTACGAGGTCATGAACGCGGATACTGCTGAGCTTGCTGGCCCCTTTTCGCGTTCTCGCCAACTCGATCAGGTCGAGGAGTGTCTGGTCAAGTCGCTTGATGCTGGTCTCGATCATGTCGAAATAGTTGGACATGATCTGGTCACGGGATTCAATGCGCGCCAGGTTGACGATGCCCATGACGCTGGCCAACGGACCCTTCAGATCGTGGGAGGCCTTATAAAAGAAGGTGTCCAGTTCCTGGTTGGTCTCCAACAGTTCGCGTTCGGTTCGTTTCCGGTCGGTGATATCGGTTTGGACGCCCCAGGTCCGCATCAGGTGACCATTTTCGACGATCCCGATGTTATTGTTCAGCATATAGCGGATACTGCCGTGTTTGTCGAGTTCTTTCGACTCCGCATTGCTGACCCGGTAGTTGTTCTGAATATAGGCCGACATCAGCTCCCGCGTCTTTTGCTCGTCGAGGTTGTTCTCGATGTAATAGAAATCCCGGATCCTGCGTCCGATCAGATCCGCCCGATCGGAGTGTCCATACATTCGGGCCATGAAGTCGTTGCATTCGACGATGATCCCGGTATCGAGCAGCAACTCCACCTGTTGATCGATGGGAAGGTCAACGGGAATCGGTTGACGGTACTCGGCGCGCCAGATTCCGACAGCGCTCTGCTCGATGAACGTCCGGTAGCCTTCCTCGGATTTTTTCAATTGCTCCCGCGCATCGTATAGACCCGAGATGTCAGTAAACACCACCATGGAGCCCATTCGTTTTCGGCCTTCTCCGAAATACGGGGCGCCGGACTTCTGCACCCGGATCACTTGTCCGCTCCACTTACTGAGTTCGGACTCTACCCGGACATTGTTCCCTTCCCGCAGGCGGCGATAGAACGAATTCGGAGAATCAAGTTGGGCTTCCGGCGCGAACTCGATCAGATCCTTGCCGATGACCTGTTCCCGGGTATAGCCGGAGATCTGACAAAAGGTATCGTTGACGAACTGGACCGTCCGGTCGTTGTCGATATAGACCAGTCCGTCGTTCATGTTTTCCACGAGCGAGATGTAGCGCTCTTCCTGCTTTTCCAGGATCCCATGGTACTGCTTCTTCCGCTTGAGGATCTGATCGGACAGAAACGCGCCGGCATACAGGGAAACCAGGGTGATGGTATATTCCGGACGCCAGTGATGGGTGGTCAGCATCAGGATCAGCAGGACCGTCGTGATGGTGAACAGGAAGATCAGGCTTCGGAAGAACTTGTCGAACACCAGGCTAAAGGTGAACGTCGAGATGGCCACCGGTAACAGGACATCAATCTCGAAATTACGCTGGTAAGCCACGAACAAGGCCCAAAAGTGCAGGATGAAGACCGATAGCTCCGTGATCTGGCGAAGCTTGTCGCGATAGAAATCGTTGTAGTAAGACAGGAAATAGTTCGACGTCATCAACATCGACACCAGTAGTCCCGAAATGAGAATGTAACCGTCGTGATAGGCGAACTCGAACAGGAATCCGAGGATCGTCACGACGATGGCGGAAAAAACATTCAATGACCGCTGGTTCCTGAGCGCCTGCGATCGTAGTGTTTCCTGAAAACTGGTGATCATTCCCGGTAGTGCGTGACCGAACGATCAAAAGTAACGAAATGAGCCGGATCGAACAGTGAATGATACGACGGTTGACCGGATGTTACTATATATATAGGTATAGTGGTTATCAAGATCCGTTCGATCATGGACAGATGATCGACGAATCGCCAACCGGAGCACATGGAAAGGGTCGAAATGAGTAGTTCACCGGTCGCTGATCGTGCAACTTTGATCTCTTCGCCAACTTTTTTCGGCAGGAGGTCATTGTGAATAACTCCATTTCGCGATCACGACAACAACACGCGTCACACGCGATGCATCACCTTCCACATGTTTTGCAAAGCATTGCAAAGTCGCTGTGGTAGCGGCTTTGCAAGCATCATCAACTTCGTTGCGACACGCATGAATGCACATGATTGAAGCACGAAAACACCGTCAACGAAATCAACAATTTCATGTTGATAGAATTTTGGGTACAAACAGTGTAACCTTTTTTAATTAATTATGTTTGAGTAGTCATAACAATCAAAAACTTCTAACTATGGCAAAAGCAAAGAAAGCTGCTAAGAAAGCTAAGAAAGCTACCAAGAAAGCAGCTAAGAAGAAGAAGTAAGCGTAACGCTTCCCGCTCTAGTAGCGGTCTGCAAGAGTCCCTCGCTCATCACGAACGAGGGACTTTTGTTTTATTTGCTTTGTCATTCTCATCCAGCCGCATGTTGCAGTGGTCCATCGAACCGGTTCGACTCGAACTCCGGTACACCTGGAAGATCTCCCGAAACGCCACCGACGAAAAGACGAACCTGATCGTCACCCTCGCCGACGGTTCCGTGGAAGGTCAGGGCGAAGCGGCGCCGAATGTCCGTTACGGTGAATCCCCGGAACGACTACAGGAAGAGTTCCTCCGATTTGTTTCTGCGACGGGTCCGGAACAGCGTACGCCGGAAGCATACGTCCGGATCGCTCGGGCCTCCGGTTGTTCCAACGCCCTGCGCTTCGCCATCGAATCGGCTGCCTGGCACTTCGCCAGCGGCAACCGTCGGGAAGAACTGTATCGCGCACTCTCGCTCGACGCACCGGGACGTGTTCCTACCTCGTACACCATTCCGATCATCGACCCCGGACAATTGCGAGCGTTTTACGATCGGGAGCAACTGAGCCGCTTCCGGTACCTGAAACTCAAGATCGACCGGGAGTCCGCCTATGATTCGATCGCCGAACTCTGCACGTTCACCAAAGCCCCGGTCATGGTCGACGCGAACGAGGCGTTCACCGATGTGGAAGAATTCATCCGGTTGCTGGAAAAGATCCGTCGCCTGCCCATTGAATTCGTGGAACAAGCCCTGCCCGACCGGCTACGGGAAGAATCACTTTACCTGAAAAAGTACTGCCCCTTCCCGCATTTCGCCGACGAAGCGGTAACCGACGAACCGGATATGGCATTCATCAGTGCCGCGTACCATGGCGTGAACATGAAACTGATGAAAGCGGGCGGTTATTCCAACGGCTTACGGATTCTTCGGGAAGCGAAACGCCTGGGCCTGCGTACTATGATCGGTTGTATGGTCGAAACCAGTCTCGGCATCGGATCGGCACTCAACCTTTGCAGCCTGGCCGACTACGCGGACCTTGACAGCTTCCTGATCTTGAAAAAGGAACCATACGGTCTGATACGGGAAGAAGACGGCATGATCGCCTTCAATAAAACCGAACACTGATTCGGATATCCCGGTTGCGGCCCTTGTCGTCGCTGCAGGAGATCTTACTCGTTCCCGCCAGCGGTTTGAGGAAAACTGTTTCCGAGGGTTCACACGCGCCGACGAACCGGTCATTCACGTACCAATAGTGCTGGCGAACATCGTTCGCCGGTTGGGCATTGAGCGGCAATTGTTCGCCGCCATCCTGCTCAATCAAGTATTCTTTTCCATCCTGCAGGGATACGATCACCGGAGCCTGTTCCCGTTGCACGCGTGTACACGCCGGATTGTGAGGTGGTATCTTTATGTATGGGATCTGCTCGGAATCATAGAATCGGGCCAGGTCCGCAGCCGGATTCGGAAACCACTGCATTCGATATCCGGTCTCCGGTTTACAACTGGTACAATACGAAATGCTCCCGCGCGGGTCGGTGGCTATTTCCACTTCATGCCCACATCGCACAACAGAGGAAATGCCCGGTAAAAACTGATCAATGACCGTCTCCGCGCAATGTTCGGAAGGCACCTGGCCGCTTTCCTTACAAACCAAGCGGAAGTCAGTCCCCTTTCCGGGCTTGAACCAGGTGCCGGCACTGTTATAGTCCAGCGCATGAAACAACTCGAACAGCAAAGGTGTCGCACGGTCGGCTCCGGTGAGTTCGGGTACTCCTTCGCCGGAAAAATTCCCGACCCAAACACCGATCGTATAGCGCGGATTATACCCGATACTCCAGCCATCGCGGCGGCCATAACTGGTCCCGGTCTTCCAGGCGATACGCACGGAGCGCGAACGTTCTCCGGCCGAGGCGGGCAGGTCGGGGCGATTGGGGAGTACGAGGATGTCGCGGAGCATCTCCGCCGCGCCTTCACCGATCACCGGAACACCGGTGCGCACACTGTCATCCGCTAAATAACGCAGCGGCGCATAGTAACCCGAATCCGCCAGCGCGGCGAACAAGGCGGTCAGTTCCTCCAGGCGAACACCGCAACCGCCCAAAACAAGAGAAAGCCCGAGACTCTTTTCCTGGTGCCGGGCTTGTTCGAATCCCGCGGTACGCATCCGGTCGATCATGGTAGCCAATCCGATCTGCTGCAGCGTTTTTACCGCGGGAATGTTCAGGGAACGGGCGAGCGCGTCTTCGATTGTCACAGGGCCGCTAAAGTGTTCGTCGAAATTGTCGGGAGCATAACCACCGAAGTTGACGGGTACATCATCGATGATCCGCTTGGGTGTCAATAAGCCGAGATCGAAGGCGATACCGTACACAAGCGGCTTGAGCGTGGATCCCGGCGAGCGTACCGCACGTACTCCGTCAACCTGTCCGCCATGTCCGTTATCGTCGAAGTCGGGAGAGCCGACATACGCTTCCACCGCCCGGGTTGCGTTATTGACGACCAGGACCGCCGCGTTGTGGATGCCGTAGTGTCGGAGACTACGCTGATAGTTCGCAACGATCGTCTGTACCTGCTGCTGTCGACGCAAAGCGATCGTGGTCCTGACGACAGGCTGATCCGGTATGGCACGGTGGATCCGTGCGGTGAGATGGGGTGCCCAACGGGCTGGCTCCGGACGATCGATGGTCAACGGCTCTTCCAATGCATCGCGGATCACCGCCTCCGAAAACAATTCCTGCGTTCGCATTTTCCCTAACCACCGGTTCCGTCCTGCGAGCAGCCGCTGGTTCGTTTCACCGGGACGCCAGCTGCCGGGCCGGTTCGGAACGATGGCGAGTGTCACGATCTGCGCAAGCGATAACTGATCGGTCGTCCGGCCGAAATAGCGATAAGAAGCCGATGCGATCCCCTCTACATTTCCGCCATAAGGAACGAGGTTCAGATAAAGGCGGAAGATCTCCGCCTTCGAAAAATGCCATTCGAGCTGAAAAGCCCGAAACGTTTCACGCAACTTACTTCCGAGCGTACGCGGTGCCGGTTCCAGCAAGCGGGCAACCTGCATGGTAATGGTGGACGCGCCGGATGTGCGGTGTCCGGTCACCAGATTGTTCCACGCGGCGCGCACCACCGCCACCGGATTCACGCCGGGATGCCAGTGAAAGTACTTATCTTCTTTGAAGAGGATCGCCGTTTCAAGCTCCGGCGTTATACGGTCCGGTTCCACATAGAGCCGCCACTTGTCGTCCGGGGAAAGAAAGGCTTGTAAGATGCTTCCGTCGGATGAAGTAATAACTTGTGAATAGGGAACGGATACGCGTAAGGGAAACAGCCGGTCAAACAGCAGGAAGATCAGCAGTACCAAAACGGGAAAAGCGATGACTTTTAGCCATCGCCTCCACCGTTGCGGTATTGATCCAATCCGCGGAATCATTCAAGGATCAGGGCGCCAGGATACGGACCGAGCCGCTGCCGGAATAACTGTGATAACTGCCGTCGTACATCGCGTCGGCTCCAACCGAACCTTGTATATAGGTTCCGGGCGACACGGCGCGCACTACGTAATAGAAATGCTTCGTCGTGTTGGTGGCTGTCGTGAAGAAGTGGATACGGTCATCCCGTACGTCGAAGTACTCCGGCGTGGAGGCATCCTTGATCCAGGGCATCTCGCGGGCTTCGGTCAGGCGGGGATTCTCAATCTCGAAACCGGCGGGCAGCAGATCGGTTACCACCACATTTTCCACCGAGCTGCGTTCGATGGAGGTGAGGCTCAGGTCGATGACCAACAGTTCGCCCTGGCGAATCGCGTTCAGGTTGACCGGTTGTCCGGCACGATTGAGGACGCGGCGACGCACCTGCAGGAACTGGTCGGATTCCTTATTCCGGGCGGAAGCCGGCAAACCATCGAGCTGCCAGAAGTAGAAGACCGGGCTCTGTCCCTTGACTTCAATATCGACGGTGCCGCCTGTAAGTCCTTTCGACAGGCTCAGGTCATCACCCGCGAAATTACCGGCTTCTTTGCCGTTCACACGGATGGTGGCGGTGGGAGACACCGCCGGCAAACGACGCATGTACTTGCCCAACGCCATAAAAGCGAAGGCCGCTTCCTGTGTGTTGAGCCATGGCTCGCTGTTGACCTGCTGACTGAGATGTCGCAGCATGATCGGGATTTGCGGATTATCCGGGTCTACATCCAGCAAGACACTGGCCGCAAGCGCCTGATCGCGCAGATAGGAATAGAAACTGCCGGAGAGTACGCGCTTCGATGCTTCACCAGCAAAGGCGGTCGGAAGTAACGACTGGTAATTAGTACGGTCGCCGACTGCCAAATAAGAAGCAGCCAGCAGGTACCTGGAATCGAGCGCCAGCATGCTGATGTTGCTCTTGAAGTAGTTCATCGAAGCCAGGTCAGCTTTCCCGAAGGCCGCCAGCACGAAGAGGCCGTAGAAATTCTCCTTGGCATAAATATTCCGGACAAGGGTTTGCCCGCTGCCGTTGTCGTAGGCATAGTCCTTCTCGATCGTATGCGACTTGGTCTTCATGGCGATATAGGCAAGTCCTTTACGGATCACCTCGCCGTTCACATCGTATCCCGCTTTTCGGGCCTCACACAAGAAGTGCATGGCATACACCGTACCCCACCAACTTTCATTATCCCCTCCCGGCCAATACGCCAGTCCGCCATTGTATAACTGCATCGATTGCAATTTCCGGATGGCTTCCTGAACGTTGAAAGCAGGATTCTGACCCCGGGCACCTTTGAACTTCATGTTCTTGACCAGGTCCGCATAGTAGATCTGCGGGAAAGCCTGTGAAGTGGTTTGTTCGACGCAACCGTACGGGTAACCGATAAGATAATTCAGCGGTTTGGTGAACTGCACCATCGGATTTCTGCTAACCAAAAGTGTAGCCTCGGCAGAACCCGGCACGAAATCGTTGGACAGCGAAAACTGCGCCCGTGTTTTCACCTCGCCCGAACCGCTTCGTCGCTCGAACGTAGCCGGCGGACGAACCGTGATATCCGTTACGTCGGTGAAGGTTTCTCCCTGCATGCTGACCGCAACGGTGACACTTCCCGCTCCCACCGAAGCGCTGGCATAGAGCGGAACCAGGATACGACCCTCCCCATTGGCCGGGAGGCTCACTTCTTTCGATGTGCTTCCGGCAAACGCAAGCGGACCGCTCTTACTCAGATTCACGGTGACACGCTGCGCCTGTTTGGTGGTGTTGGTCAGCGTAACCGGCATCTGTACGGTATCACGCGGTGAGAGGAAACGCGGCAAGCCGGTGCTGATGACAACCGGATCGGCTATTTTCATATGATGCTCCGCGCTGCCAAACGCGTTATCCTTATACGCGCAAGCCATGACGCGCAAATCGCCGGAGAACTGGGGGATGTCCAGGGTGTACTTGGCCTCGCCCCTACCATCGGTCTTCAGGATACCGCTCCAGGCTGCTACCAGTTTCACACGCTTATTGGCCAGGGGGTTGTTCCGCTTGCCCATGCGTTTCGAATATTCCGCATCACCACCGACACTGGAACGGCGCAAGGCAAGGTCCGGCAGCAGGAACGGGTAGACATCATACGCATTAACGCCCAGGGCCTTCTTCTGATAGAAAAACCCGTGCGGATCGGGGGTTTCGTATCCGCTCACGGAGAGAATGCCTTCATCCACGACGGCGACGGTGACTTCGATATCCTGCTTCGGCGCGCTGCGTACGGTAATGGTTTGTTTCAGCTTGCTTCGTGAGGTGGCAGCGGCGACGATACTGACGGGCAGGCGCGTCGATGCCTGGCTGACCTTTACCGGAAGGTACCCGTGCGCAACGGTCAGCGGGATCGTGCCATCGTCCAGCGGACGGAACAAAGTTGCGCTGACATAGAAGTTGGGCAACAGGTCCTGTTTGATCGGGATCTCGAGCACCGCGCCTTTTTTGTCGGTGGTCAGATACCGATGCTCCAGCAATCCATCCGTTTCGATCGTGACGAGGAGCTTACCGTTAAACGGTGTCTTGAACAGGATCTTCGCCTTATCGCCGACCTGGTATTCATCCTTGTCGGCTTGCATATCGACTTGTCCTTCGGTATTTACTTCGAACGACGTGTTGGTGGTGTATCCCCATCCGAACGCGTAGAAGTTCTTCGAGAAACCATGTTCAGCGTCCGGACCGCTGACCCGGATCTCATACTCGCCGGATTCCGCCGGTGTGTAGACGAAGTCGAAACCCGCTGCAGGAATATTGACCGTTTGATCGAAGACCATACGCTCCTTCTTGTGCGAGATGTAGCGATAACGACTGCCATACTCTTCGCGTTCAATCGCGCTGTACCAGTCAAAACGGACCACCTGGATCCTCGCGCTTGCTCCGACCGCTTTACCTTCGGTATTCACCGCCACTACCGGAATCCTGAACCGTTCGCCGCGGTTGACATAGTACTCGGTCAACTTTGCACCGAAGTAAACCTCCTGCGTATGGATCGGAAACGTTTCGGTGCGGTTCACCGGGCGACCGTTCTCATCGGTGACGGTTACATACGCGTTACCCTGGAGCAGTCCTTCGTCTTTCCATTCCGGATGTGCCGGGAATGCCACGGTGGCCTTGCCGTTCTCATCCGTCGTGCCTTCGTGCAGATCGTTACTCAGGAGAGCAGCTCCGTTCTCGGTCTTGACGGTGAAATCATATCCGTCGAATCCCTTCGGGCGAAAGACCTTGCGGACCACGCTGAACTCCACTTCATACCGGCGGTTAGCCGCAGGCGGCCCGAAGAAATTCACGGCTGAGATGCCGACATCCAGTCCTTCGTTTGAAAGGATCGAGGGTTTTGACAGTTGCACCATCACGTCGATCCGGTCGGGCATGAATTCCTCGATCTGAATGTCGGATCCGGCGATGAGGACATCGTTCGCCGTGTAGATTTCCGCGTGATAGCGCCCGGTCATGGCCGCCTCCGGAACAGGAATGTCGGTCGAAAAGGATCCCTGCTTGCTGAGCTGACCACGCACCATGCGGAATTCCTTTCCATTCGGTTGTACGAGCCGCACCTTGACCGGCACATCCGCCACCGGCTTCCAGGCCTCATCGCGTACGATGGTGTTCAGGTGTACGGTCTCGCCAGGACGGTATAGATCGCGATCGCCGTAAAGGAAAGCGAACTGTCCGGTGGAATTGGAACGTCGGCCGCCCACATCGTACCGGGCGGTGTTGACTCGGGCATCGTTGAAGTAGAGGTAATTGAAATCACCGTCGTGTCGAACCGTTACCATGGCCGGGACAAAAGTGCCAAGGAGGTTACGCAGATTGGAAAAGCGCGCGATACCGTCGCGATCAGTCCTGGTCGTACCCACCACCTGGTTGTTCGACGACATCAGGGTGACCTGGGCACCGTGCACCGGATCGGCTGTACGGATCGAATTCGTGAATATGACCAGCTCGTTGTCGGAGTGCTTCACGATCATGCCCACATCCGACAAAGCCACCAGCTTGGTCGCGTTGATCCAGCGGTCGTCGGTCGAAGCAATGCTTACCAGGTAAATGCCTTTGTGAACACCGAGGTCGTCGAAGGATAAATTGAGCATGTTGAGGCTGCCTTTCCTGGCCAGGTCACGCGTCTCTACCTGTCGGTCATACACCTTATCGGCATAGGAACCGATCTCGTAGGTATTGTAAACGAACGATCCCGTGCTCGCGTATTCGCCATTCTCGTCATACCAATAGTCGGAGTAACGACTTGAACGGAGATAGTGGAGGATGTTGTTCTCGTACACCTTCCAGACCGTCACCTGCACTTTGGGAATCGAGGAAATGCGCACACCGATGTTCCGGCTGCCGGCGGAAGAAAGATAAACGCCCTTCTGGCTCATGAACGCGATCGCCGGTTCGATCTCACCCATGGTTACAGTTGACTTGTATTCCTCCTTCAAGCTTCCGCCCAGCATACCGCGCAGTTCCGTGGATACAGTAAGCGTGTAGGCCGTACCCGACTGAAACTCCCCGTTCAGCAGAAAGCCCCCCTGCGTTGCCGAGGCAGTGAACGGAACTTGTGGTTCTACGCTCACGCTTTGGCTGATCGATTCCGGGTCAATGGCCTGGGTAGTAAACACCCTGATGCGCGACTCCATACCCTCCGTCTCGGGAATCGCCTGGGTGATCTCCAGTTCATCCGGATTGGGGATCGCGATACTGAGCTGCTGATCGTCCTTTGTTTTGAAAGTGCCCTGATGAATCGGAAGCCCTTTCTGTAACAACAGGCTCAAGCTGAGGTCACTCATGGAGGAACGTTCTATTCCATCGACCAGTAATTCCAAACCGGCGGAAGGCGCCTGTGTGCGCAATTGGTACGAAACCTCCCGCTCGCCCAATTTCAATTTGAGTAAAGAAGATACTGCCGTCGGGTCGACCGGATAATTGAAATCCAGGGCGATCGAAAGCGCGGCTCTTCCAGGCTGCATATCGGATACCACCCAATAACCGTTAGCCCCGGTCATCTTCAGGTAAGGCGAATGAAATCCCATGCTCTTCGGTTCACCCACCGAACCATATTGACCGTTCAACTTTAAAACGGCGTCTGTAATCGTAGCCTTGTAATCGGTACTGGGCGCGAAGCCCGTTGAAGGAGAGAAGACCAGTTCGCGTGCGTTGTTCCAGCGGAACTTCCCGTCCACCTTCGGCTCAAACCGTACATACTCCGTCGAGTCCCAGACATTTTGCAGAGAATCGGGAGCGAGGTCCTTATCGAAGGTGAAAACCAGGTTCTGTTGCTGTTCGACTTCCTCGCCGAAGTTGTGTTGCACCAGGCTGACCTGGTTACGACGGCATGAAGTGAAAACTACGGCCAATACGGCGATGAAAAACGAGAGGCGTTTCATGGGAAGATGTGGATAGGCTGGCGGGAAGTGTCCTTAAATGTAGAACTATGAGAGAAATGCGGAAAGCAGGGCAGGCTATTAATCGAAAAATTCCAGAAGGGCTCGAAGATGGTCGTAAATATCCGGGAATAATAAGCCGGAAACGAAACGGCCGGTCACAAATTGGACCGGCCGTTGAATTTTACACCCTGCCAGGGATCAAGCACGAATGGCGATCCCAAGCTCCTTCAACTGCTCCTCGCTGATGGTCGAAGGGGAATCGATCATGACGTCGCGACCGGCATTGTTCTTCGGAAACGCGATGTAGTCGCGGATGCTGTCGGCTCCTCCAAAAAGGGAGCAAAGCCGGTCGAAGCCGAATGCGATACCTCCGTGAGGAGGGGCGCCGTATTCGAACGCGTTCAGCAGGAATCCGAACTGGTGCTGTGCCTCGTCTTTTGAAAAGCCGAGCACTTCGAACATGCGGGATTGCAATTGTTTGTCAAAGATGCGGATCGAACCTCCGCCTACCTCCACACCGTTGATCACCATATCGTATGCATTCGCCCGTACCTTTCCAGGGTCGATTTGCAGCAGCCCGATGTCTTCCGGGATGGGCGCGGTGAAGGGGTGATGCATCGCGTGCCAGCGGTTGCTCTCTTCCCCCCATTCGAGCAGCGGAAAGTCGACCACCCATAGGCAACGGAAGGTGTTACGGTCGCAAAGGCCTAAGCGCTCGCCCATCTCCAGGCGTAACTCGCTCATGGCCTTCCGGGTTTTCGGTTCCGCGCCGGCCAACACCAGGATCAGGTCACCGGGTTGAGCATCGGTTGCAACAGCCCATTGCTTCAGATCATCCGCGGAATAGAACTTATCTACCGAGGATTTAATGGTGCCATCCGTAGCATATTTCGCATAGACAAGTCCGCTCATGCCGATCTGCGGACGCTTCACCCAATCGGTCAGTTCGTCGAGTTGTTTACGGGTGTATTCGGCGCAACCGGGAACGGCGATCGCGACAACCAACCCTGCCTCGTCGAACACTTTGAAATTCTTTCCCTTCACCAATTTGTTGAGGTCCTTCAACTCCATCCCGAAGCGCGTATCGGGCTTGTCGTTTCCATAACGCTCCATCGCTTCGGCGTACGTCATTCTTGGCAAGGTGCCGATGTCGACACCCTTCACCGACTGGAACAGGTAGCGCGCCATGCCTTCGAAAGTTGAAAGGATATCCTCCCGCTCGATGAAACTCATCTCGCAATCGATCTGCGTGAACTCCGGCTGACGATCGGCGCGCAGATCCTCGTCGCGAAAGCATTTTACGATCTGATAATATTTGTCCATGCCGGCCACCATCAACAGTTGCTTGAAGGTCTGCGGTGATTGCGGAAGCGCGTAGAACTCGCCCTGATTCATGCGCGAGGGCACCACGAAGTCGCGGGCGCCTTCGGGAGTCGACTTGATCAGCACCGGTGTCTCCACCTCGACGAACCCTTGCCGGTTCAGGTAGTTTCGCGTTTCGGCGGCTACACGGGCGCGCAGCAACAGCGCCTCTTTCACCGGGTTACGGCGGATGTCGAGGTAGCGGTATTTCATCCGGAGGTCGTCGCCTCCGTCGGTATGGTCTTCGATCGTAAACGGGGGTGTGATCGCGCTATTGAGGACTTTGAATTCGCGCACGATGATCTCAACATCGCCGGTTGCCATCTTCGGGTTCTTGTTCTCCCGTTCGGTAACCTGCCCGCTCACCTGCAAGACGAATTCACGACCCAGCTTTCGGGCAGCCTCGCAGAGCGCTGCGTCCTGTTCCATGTTGAACACCAATTGGGTAATGCCATAACGGTCGCGCAGGTCGATGAACGTCATCCCGCCCAGATCACGGGATCGTTGCAGCCATCCGGCCAGGGTAACGGTCTTCCCGACCGCTTTCAGGTCGAGCTCTCCGCAGGTGTGGGTACGTAACATGGAAATCGATGGATAGGAATGCGAAGGTACAAAATGCGCAGGGCTAAAACAGGAACGCCGCCCCTTCCGGGACGGCGTTCTAATAATATCATGGGATCAACGATCAGTCACCGCCAAGCATGTACATGACCGAAATTCCGATCACATTGTTCTTGGAGTCGATGTCGCTGTCGTCGGCGATGGTGGTCAGACTCATGCCGTAATTGACACCGAAGCCGAGGCCGCTTTCCAACTGGTAGCCGATGCCGAATTTCAAACCGATATCCGTACCGGAGAAGGAATCCTTAACATCCACATCGTTGTCGCCATCGGTAGCCTTTGCCGACATCAACAAACCGAGGTAAGGACCTGCAGCGAAGTTGAGGCCGCTCTCCAATTGATATTTGGCAAGTACCGGAACCTCGATGTAATTAGCATTCAACTTGTATTTGCTATCCTCATCGCTCTGGGTACCCTTCATCGAGAAGAGCACACCGGGCATGATGGAGAAGTTGTCGCTGATACCGATGTCGACAACACCGCCGATGTGCATGCCGAACTTCATGGCATTGTCATCATCGAAGTCCCCTTTGATATTCGCCAGATTGGCACCCAGCATCGGACCATATTTGATCTGCGCTTGGGCAACGGTCGCACCCGCCACGGCCAGGAGCACGAGGACGAGTACTTTCACAAAAGTCTTTTTCATGATAGTGGTTTTTGGATGGGAGTTATACCGCAAATTTAGCGGAGGGGTTTCCTTCAAAAGAACGACATTTATCAGGAATTTCAATGTCCGGACCAGAAAATGAACGAAAAAGCGGAAAAACACACCCGGTTCATGCGGGAAGCACTGAAAGAAGCGCAGCGTGCTTTCGAACTGGATGAGGTTCCGGTTGGAGCGGTGGTCGTCTGCCAGGGTCGCGTTATCGCGCGCGGTCACAACCTGACGGAGCGTCTGGGCGATCCCACGGCGCACGCGGAGATGCAAGCCTTTACCGCTGCCACAAATTTCCTTGGTGGTAAGTACCTCGATCAATGTACGTTGTACGTGACGGTGGAACCCTGCCCGATGTGTGCCGGTGGAGGCTATTGGACGCAACTGGGCGGGATCGTCTTCGGAACGCGCGACGAGAAGCGTGGGTTCCTACGGTTTTCAAAGGAACTCATTCACCCGAAAACGGTGCTCACCGGTGGAGTGCTGGAAGATGAATGCGCCGAATTGATGCGGGCGTTCTTCAGGAAGAAACGGAATTGAAAACGCGGCCGTTCATGGCGAGATCACGAAGCGCCTGCTGCGTCAGCGGTTTGTCGAGTTGTCCCGCAACACCGGGAAACGACATAACTTTTTGAAGATCCTCCGGTCGGGTCATTACCGAGAGGAGGATGATGCGGGAATGGTTGTAGCCCGTGACGGACAACTCCTCCAGGAATTCCAGACCGTTCATGCCGGGAAGGTGCATATCGAGAAAGATCCAATCGGGCATTTCCGATGCGTTGCGCAGGAGTTCCAGCGCGTCTTCTCCTGAAACCGCGACTTCAACCTGGCGGGCAAAACGCGTCAGTTCGATGAGCCGGCGGTTCACCAGCACATCGATCTCACTGTCGTCGATCAACAATACCCGTTCGAAGGAAAAATCACTCATGCGGCAGAGGGGAAAAATCGATTAGATGCGGATCGCGTCGAGTACCGCCTTGTTCAGCGGCTTGTTGAGGAACTTATAAACGTAGCGGTTCTGGTTGGCGCGGTTGAGGTCCTTGAAACTTTCGGAGGTGGATAACATCACCACTTTCGCACGCGTCTTCACCGGCTCGGGTAAGCCGTCAAAGGCTTCGAGGAAACCGAAACCGTCGACATTCGGCATCATGATGTCGAGAAAGATCAGGTCGGGCAACTGACCCGGTTCGCTTGCGCGTTTTTTCAAATCGTCAAGTGCGGAGACCGCCGACGTGTGCACCAAAACGGTGTCGCCGAACTTTTCGGTCTCGATCAGTTTCTTGTTGACGAAGTTGTCGATCTCATTATCGTCAACCAGCATGACCACTGGATACCGGCTTTGGCTCATAGGCGGGAGAGAGGGAATTAGGGTTCGCTAAATTAGCAAAAAGCGGCGAACGTCGGGGCTCGCTTGGTAAACGGCCAATATGAAGAAAGCCATCCCGGGGGATGGCTTTCGAATTGTTGATGTGGTCACGATGTTCAGCGGATCAATGTTACAGAACCTGTTCGCGATTTCTTTCCCAGTCCGTCGGCGAATACCTGATACACGTAGGTTTCCATTTCGACCGGTCGGCCTTGAAATGTCCCGTCCCAGGCCTGCTTCGGGTTGGTGGATTCGAAGATCACTTCGCCCCAACGGTTATAGATATAGATATGGAAATCGCGGATTCCTTCGCCCTTTACCTGAAATCCATCGTTGATTCCGTCACCGTTCGGTGTAAAGGCATTGGGTATGTAGATACTCAGCGGGGGCACGACCTCCGCGTAGTTGGAGCGGCTGGTGATTCCCGTATCGCCCCGTTTATAGGCGGTCACCCGGTATACCTTATTATCCAGCACATTTAGCTGTTGTGCACTGGAATGAAGGGAAATTCCAAGAAATAATGATAAAATGAAGGTTTTTAAGCGGTTCATGGCCAAAGGGGGGCTTTACTTGATGGCAAAATATCCCCGCGCGGAGGCTTCCGCAGACCAATGCCGGCCCGAATCTCACAACTGTAAGAGCCTGAACTTTTCCCGCCCTAAATGGTTAGTGAATAAAGAAAAAAAGCTCTAAAAACGTTGAAAATCGAACAAAAAGATGTTTCAACAACAGAGTTCGTACCTTTGCATCTCCTCTATAAACCCTAAAAAATGCCTTATCCAGAATACATCTGCGCTCCAATGCGCCAGGAACTCACCGCAGTAGGCTTCGAAGAGTTGAAATCTCCGGAAGCGGTTGACCAGGCGATCCCGAATAGCCAGGGCACTACCCTACTGGTTCTCAACTCGGTCTGTGGTTGTGCAGCCGGTACTGCCCGACCGGGCGTGAAACTCGCACTGAATCATGGTAAAAAGCCGTCCAAACTGCTGACGGTTTTTGCCGGACAGGACCTGGAAGCCACGGCTCAGGCTCGTAAGTACACGGTTCCCTATCCACCATCTTCTCCTTCCATCGCCCTTTTCAAGGATGGCAAATTGGTACACTTCATCGAACGCCACCACATCGAAGGCCGCAGCGCGGAAATGATCGCCGAGCACCTGCAACAGGCTTTCGAAGAATTCTGCTAAGAGAAATAGAGTAAAAAAAACGCCCGGCAGTACCGGGCGTTTTTTTTTGTGATCAGCTGACCGCTTCGCGCGAACCGGAAAGCGCATGCGCGATGCGTTCGGAGAGTTTCGCTTCCACGACTGTGCGGGACAGCAGGATCATGTTCTTGATCGCTTTCGCTTTGCTGATGCCGTGGGCGATGATGACGGTACTGTTGATTCCAAGAATAGGCGTGCCGCCGTAGTCTTCGTAATCGAAACGATCGATGTACGGATCACGAATGCCGCGACGACGCAGGATCGAGAAGAACGACTCGGCTTCTTTCAGCATCACATTGCCGGTGAAGCCGTCGCAAACGATCACATCGGCGCGCTCATTGAAAAGGTCGCGTCCTTCGACGTTGCCGACGAAGCGGATGTCTTTCGAATCTTTGATCAGCTGGTGCGCCTCCTTTACCAGAAGGTTTCCTTTCTCTTCCTCCTCCCCGATGCTCATCAAGCCAACCGTCGGATCGGCGATGTTGAGTACGTGTTTGGCGTATAGGGAACCGAGTACAGCGAACTGCTGCAATACTTCGGGCTTGCAATCGGCGTTCACGCCGACATCGAGCAACAAGCCCCAACCGCCGTTCTCTTTCGGCAACAAGGTGGAGATCGCAGGACGCAGGATGCCGGGAATGGCTTTCACGCTGAACATGGAGCCTACGAGCATGGCGCCGGTATTGCCTGCAGAGGCGAACGAGTCGAGCTTTCCTTCTTTGAGCAATTGAAAGCCGATGGCGATACTCGATTGCGGTTTCTGCTGGATGGCTTTCGTGGGATGGTCGGCCATGCCGATCACCTCCGTCGTGTGTACGATCTCAAACGAATCGGCTGCAACGCCTTCGCGTTCCAGTACGGACAGAATGGAAGGACGGTCGCCGATGAGGACGAGTCGGACGGTCGACGGCAGTTCGCGCAGCGCCTGGATGGCACCGAGCACCGTCTGTTCCGGCGCGTAATCGCCTCCCATGATATCGACTCCGAGTCTCATCGCGTGGTGGTGTTTGACAGCAGTAAAATACGCATTGAATGAAAAAGCAGCTGACAGGTCGTGCGCGGACTTGTCAACTGCTTGGTGTCAAATCGTGATCGGATCAGAGGGCTGCCGATTGCTCCATGATGACCTTGCCCTTGTAGTAGAGCTTGCCTTCGTACCAGTGTGCACGGTGGAAAAGGTGCGGCTGGCCGGTGGTCGGGTCGATGGCTACGGTCGGAGCTTCCGCTTTCCAATGCGTACGGCGCTTGTCGCGACGGGTCTTCGAATGTTTGTGTTTAGGATTTGGCATGGCGTTCTACTATGATATGCGTTGTACTCAATTCAGGTTAATGCCTTTCAACTTGTCCCAGCGGGGATCGGTGCCGGGTTCCTCGTCGTGTTGACCTTGCAAATCACCGAGACGTTTCAGCAACTCCGGGTTGCAACCGCTGTTCCCCGACTCGTCTTCCTCGTGTACGTTGCGCATCGGGATGGCCAGCGTGACGTACTCGTAGATGAACTGCGCGATGTCGATGTTGTGTTCTCCCGAAGGGATCACGATCACATCGTCCGACTGCTCCTCGGCTTGTTCGCCGAGTTTCACGACCAGTTCGTTGTAACTGACGATGTCGAGGTCGAGATCATTGAGGCAACGATCACAGGTAACGGTAACCGTTCCTTCGATCGTGAAGTCAAGCAGCAGCAGGTTGTCCTGTTGTCGCTCCAGCACCACCAGCACATCCGCGTGACCGCGGCTGATGATGGAGCCTTCGAATTGTTGAAAGAACGAATCGTCAACCTCGAATTCAAACTCGTGTTGACCCTTTGGAAGGGCTCCGAACTCAATCACATATTCCCGCTTCGGCAACATCGGAACGTACTCAACAAAGGGCGACAAAAGTACGGAAAATCCGGATACGACGCCACCTGGGGGGAGTGAGATGCGAGTACGAGGATCGAGGAAAGTGAGGTTTGTTACTATCTGCGATCCCTTAAAACCAGCCCTGATTTCTATCGATAATCAAAGAATGCCCGTTTTTTCGATAAAAGGCTCGTTTTTTCAAGAGTCTTCCTTAGTCTTCCTTCCTCGTTCCTCGTCCTCGTTCCTCGTATCTCCTTTCAAACGTCCCTCGTCCCTCCTTTAGAGTACCTTTGCCCTGCCTACGGGCTGGCGAAATGTCGAAAAACGGCTGGAAATACATTTTTTACCCCTTTCAATGGGTGTGGCGGTCGCTCTATTTCATCAATGCCGTTCTCACATTTTTCCTCTTCTTCCCTTTATTCGCCATCCTGCTTTCCAGTAAAAAGTGGTTTCCGCTGGTTTTCCGGGTCAAGAAGATCTGGGCCCATTTTATCCTGTGGCCGGTGGGGCTCTTTTACAAGATCGAGCGACGCAGCCAACTGGACCCGAATCGCTCCTATATCTTTTGTCCGAACCACAGCTCTTACCTCGACATCATGCTGATCTACATCAGCATCCCTTCCTATTTCGTCACCATGGGTAAAGCCGAGTTGAAGAAGGTGCCTCTGTTCAGGCGTTTCTTCCGTCGGATGAACATCCCGGTGAATCGAAAGAGCCGCATCGACTCGCACCGCGCCTTTTTACGCGCAGGTTCCGAGCTCGACAAAGGTGTCAGCATCGCGCTCTTCCCGGAAGGAACGATCCACCACAACGGCCCCGTCATGGGTCGTTACAAGAACGGCCCGTTCCGGCTAGCTATCGAAAAGCAGGTACCGATCGTTCCCATCACCTTCGTCAACAACTGGGTGCTATTGCCGGATGACTACTACCGTCGGATTGGTCACCCGGGAATCGCACACGTCATCCTGCACGAGCCGATCGAAACGAAAGGCATGACGGAAGCCGATCTGGATACGCTCAAGCAACGGGTGTACGCGGTGATCGATGCACCACTGCGCGAACGCTATCCGGAGTGGTTCAAACGTGCGCCAAGCCCTGCTGCTGCCATCCCCGATTCTTTGGCAGGTTAAGCACGGAAGTACAGGCGCGATTCATTTGAACAAAACCGGGGATTCTTACCTTTGGCCTCCCCACGCACCCTCCCATGTCCAAGGTCACTGCCGCAATCACCGCCATTGGCGGATATGTTCCGGAATATGTACTCACGAATGCCGAGCTCGAAAAGATGGTCGACACCACCGACGAGTGGATCACGTCCCGCACCGGCATCAAGGAGCGCCGGATCCTGAAAGGCGAAGGCCTGGGCACGAGCGACCTCGCCGTACCGGCTGTACAAGATATGCTGCGCAAGCGCGGCATCCAGGCCGAGGACATCGAGTTGCTCATCTGCGCCACCACCACTCCTGATCACCAGTTCCCGGCTACGGCCAACATCATTTGCGACAAACTCGGCGCGAAGAACGCCTTCGGCTACGACATCAGCGCCGCCTGTTCGGGTTTCATTTACGCGCTGGTCACCGGTTCGAAGTTCATCGAGTCGGGGCAGTATAAAAAAGTAGTCGTGGTCGGTGCCGACAAGATGTCGAGTATCATCGACTACACCGACCGCGCCACCTGTGTGATCTTCGGTGACGGAGCCGGTGCGGTGCTGCTGGAGCCCGACACAGAGGGCTACGGCATCCGCGACTCCATCCTGCGCAGCGACGGTTCCGGCCGGGTGTACCTGCACCAGAAAGCCGGCGGCTCGGTGAAGCCCGCCTCGCACAAGACGGTGGACGCGGGCGAACACTATGTGTTCCAGGACGGACAGCCCGTCTTCAAATTCGCCGTGACCAACATGGCCGACGTGTCTGCCGAGATCATGGAAAAGAACAAACTGGGTGCCGATGACGTCGCCTGGCTGGTTCCACACCAGGCCAACAAGCGCATCATCGACGCGACCGCCCGGCGCATGGGCGTGGGTCCGGAAAAGGTGATGCTCAACATCGAGCGCTACGGCAACACTACCAGCGGAACCATTCCGCTTTGCCTGTGGGACTACGAGAAGCAACTCCACAAAGGCGACAACCTCATCCTCGCCGCGTTCGGCGGCGGCTTTACCTGGGGGTCGGTGTGGGTGAAGTGGCGGCTGGAAGCGGGGAGGTTGTGACTTTTTCACTGCTCACTCACACTGTTTCTTAGTCTCGCACTTAATACTCCCTACAAAGAAAATCTAGTGTGAGTTTTAGAAACAGTGTGAGTGAGCAGTCAAACACTGCTCACCCGCACTGTTTCTTAGTCTTACACTTTTTAACCACTTAGAAAGAGAAGTGTGAGTGTGAGAAACAGGGCGAGTGAACAGTCAAACACTGCTCACCCGCACTGTTTCTTAGTCTTACACTTTTTAACCACTTAGAAAGAGAAGTGTGAGTGTGAGAAACAGTGTGGGTGGATAGCTTTTCACTGCTCACTTGCACTGTTTCTTAGACTCACACTTAAAAGAGTAGTGTGAGTGTGAGAAACAGTGTGAGTGAACAGTCAAACATCCCCCCCCTCACGTTTTTTTACCCTTTCCAACTTTCCTGTAAACCGTCAACTTCTTATCACCGCGTTTGCGAAGGAGTCCTTGTTCCACGCCTTGCCGGAGGTCGCGGCTGGCGGTGGCCGTTGAGAGGTCGGGGAAGTGTTTTCGGTAATCCTGCCGGGCAAACTCCTTGGTGACTGACTCGAGGAAGATCGACAACCGCTCGGAACCGCTGAGTTTTTCCTGTTCGGTGGCCAGCAATTCTGCCAAGGCTTCATCGATGATCAGCAACATGAATTCAATGAATGGCGTGGATGCACCCTGTTTATCGGATGCTGCCAGGGCCTGGTAGTAGCGCGCCTGCTGCTTCGCGATCAATGTCTCGAAAGGCAGGAATTCGAAGACCGGATATTCGCTCATCAGGATCGCTGTCTGCCAACAGCGTCCCATACGACCGTTTCCGTCCAGGAAAGGATGAATGAACTCCAACTCATAGTGAAACACACAACTCTTGATGAACACCGGCGATGGATCATGCTTCAGGTATGCGAAAAGGTCCTTCATCAGCAAGCTGACCCGGGATGCGGGAGGCGCAAGATGCTTCACCTGCCGGCCTTTCACGATCCCGACCCCGCGGCTTCTGTAGTTTCCTACCTCTTCGGATAGACCGTCCATCAGTAACGCGTGGGCACGGCGGAAATCCCGTTCGGAATGGCAACGCAACGATTTCAGCGAATCATACAACTTCATCGCATTCATGACCTCCCGGATGTCCGAAGCCGGGCCCATGACCCTTTTCTTCTCCAGAATCGCCGTCACCTGCTCTTCGGACAGTGTGTTACCCTCGATCTGCAAGGATGCCTGGATGGTCCTGATCCGGTTACGTTTTCGCAAAATGGGATTCTGCCGGACCAGGTATCGGGCGTTCACCGCCCCGACCTTCTCCGCAATGGAAGCCAGTAGCCGGAGGATCGTCGGGGTTATGGCGTAAGGCGGTCGCAAACTAATAATAGTATCATATGATACTATCAAAAGTACGACTTTAGCAGCAAGTTCATACAGCCGAAGTTTCAGGAAAACAAGTGTGGCTGAACGCCAGCCCACCACAGACGCTGAGTTGAAATGAGGCGGGCGAGTGTGAGAAACGGTGCGGGTGGATAATCTTCCACTGCTCACTCACACTGTTTCTTAGTCTTACACTTAAAAAAAGTAGTGTGAGTTTGAGATACAGGGCGAGTGAACAGTCAAACACTGCTCACCCGCACTGTTTCTTAGTCTTACACTTTTTAACCACTTAGAAAGAGAAGTGTGAGTTTGAGAAACAGTGTGAGTGAGCAGTCAAACACTGCTCACCCGCACTGTTTCTTAGTCTTACACTTAAAAGAGTAGTGTGAGTTTGAGAAACAGTGTGAGTGAACAGTCAAACACTGCTCACCCGCACT
Organism: Bacteroidota bacterium; assembly: GCA_016713765.1. Taxonomy (NCBI): domain Bacteria; kingdom Pseudomonadati; phylum Bacteroidota; class Bacteroidia; order Candidatus Pollutiaquabacterales; family Candidatus Pollutiaquabacteraceae; genus Candidatus Pollutiaquabacter; species Candidatus Pollutiaquabacter sp. The sequence continues at coordinate 776,246 of JADJON010000001.1, read as the reverse complement.
GTTTCTTATTCTTACACTTAAATGAGTAGTGTGAGTTTGAGGAACAGTGCGAGTGAGGAGTCAAACACCCTTCCCTTACCTCAAGAGCATCATCCATTTGCCGAAAAACTTAATGTTGTCCAGTTAGGATGGAATCGCATTCGTAGCCGTTCAGCGCGAAATCGTCTATCTGGACGTTCAATAGCGAGTCTACATGCAGATGAATCCAACCGAGGTACTTTTTGCCTTCCTTTTGATATACGATTCCAACATATTCCGGCTGACCGAAACAAAGACACCAGGCCCACATAGGATTCTGTTGATACAACCAAAGATAGTCCCGACCAACGCCGTTTTTCATTATCGGTGTCGACAAATCCAGCCCTCCCGAACACCGGAAGTCGCATCCGTCATCTTCGTAAACGAACTGAAGGCTATCCAAGGCTATCAGTTTGATCAAATAAACGTTTGTTGATTGGTGGGTGACGACAGTCGTGCTACTATAGAGATCAAATCTTATGTCTGGAGTCAAGTCCTTGTCAATGTCCAAATCGTACACACTCCGATCGAGGTAAATCATTGGCAAAATCGAATCAGGAACAAAATCCCGATAATAGAAATCATACTGACCGATCGCATCAATTGAATTAATACTGGAAAACTTGTCAGGGTCATCCTTCCGACAGGCTAAGAAAATAGAAGCAGAAAAGAGAAATGCAAGAACTATTTTGGACATGTTGATGTAAAAATTTCCATGAAACACTTTGTAAATAACACGACAGGTGATGACGTTGCCATCTTACACCATCAATCTAACAATATAATTTTCCCGGTGGCAATAATCTCATTTTCGTTAGATAAGGTAATGAAGTACGCTCCATTGGGCATACCGTCTCGATGAACTAATACACTCCTACCCGACTGGTTGGGGAGCTTACGGACAGGCTGGCCAGCAAGGTTGTAAAAGGTCAGCGTAGCGTCCTGAAACACTTTACTCGTAGTTATCACCATTCGATCCGTTACTGGATTCGGCGAGATGTTCAATTCCCTTTCCGTTCGATAAAGTTGCGGAACGCCAACAGCATTCAAGTTTCTTCTGTAAACCATGTTATTAGTACTAGCATAAATGATCGAATCACGGAAACACTGGACTTTTGAAATACTGGTACTGAATCCGGTATTTTCCAGATTCCAACTCAGCCCACCATTCGTTGTCGTCATTGCAAATCCGCCATTCTCAGCAATTACTCCAACCGAGTCATTAAAAAAATCGATGGTCTTTATGTTCGCAATGAAACCTAAGCTGACATCCTGCCAATTCATACCACCATCACGCGTTCTGATAATCTGTCCGTTTTTCCCTGCCAGGTATCCTGACAATGGCGAAGTAAATACCATGCAATTGAAGTCTTTCGTGGTGTCCGAGTACACCATCGACCAATCAAGGCCCCCGTTGTCCGTTTTGAAAACCAGGTGTTTTCGACTACTTACGGAGTCGGAGGATATAAGGTAGCCATGCAGGGTGTCAGTAAAATAGATCACTTCGGGATCATGTGTCAGGAAAGAATCCACCGTCCAGGCATCAAACGTGTCCACTGAATAATTATAGCGCTTGACAGTCCTTCCTGCCACCAAGAAGTAGTTGTTCTCATCAACACCGATGAAATCATCGAAGGGGCGGGGTTGTCCTCTGCTGAGCCAACTTACTCCACCATTGATTGTTGCATTGACCATATAGGCTCCTGTTGGCACACTTACAATCTTAAAGGCAACATTCTTCCCTTTGACGGTTTCACACGCAAGATCCCTCACATAACTGGCTCCATTACCAGCAGAAATAATCGTCCAGTTCATGCCCCCGTCAAAGGTGGAGCCATCCTCGGTGTATGTTCCGCTTGTGGGCGATAAATAGTACCTGTTCGCGTAAATCCCTGTATCGGCTGTACAGAAGCAACCGTAGGACAAATTACCAGCTCCATAGGGCGTGGAGATGCTAAAACCAGTCTGAAAACTCCACTGAGCCTCACATACAAAAGGAGCCAAAAAAAAATAGAAGGCGCAAAATACGCGTGCTGTTCCAAACAGTTGGTAGGATCGAGTAAACATGCTGTTTAGCTTACCTAATAAAAGATATAACAATCCATTAAATTCGATTCAAATCAAATATACTAGAAATCAATCACCTGGACATTAATAATCCCAAAAAGGCTCATCCAGTGCGTGGGGATAGCTTTTCACTGTTCACTCGCCTTGTTTCTCAGTCTTACACTTAAATGAGTAGTGTGAGTTTGAGGAACAGTGCGAGTGAACAGTCAAACACTGCTCACTCACACGGTTTCTTAGTCTTACACTTAAAAGAGTAGTGTGAGTTTGAGAAACAGTGTGAGTGAGCAGTGGGGAGGCCTGCCTACTGCTAACCGTCTACCGCCTACCGCCCCCCCTTCCCTTATTCCAGAATTTTTCTACTTTTGGTTCTCCCACCCCTTTCCACACGCACCCTATGGGGGTAGGGAAAACCGCGTTTTCAATGAAAAAGAAGCCAAACACGGCCGCTTCGGCCAAACCATCACCCAAAAGCCAGGAACTGAATATGAACCTGAAAGATATCGAGAGCCTGATCCAGTTCGTACAGAAAAGCGGGGTCAGCGAAGTGAGCCTTGAGCAGAAAGACTTCAAGCTCATTATCAAAACATCTCACGGTCCGGCTGTTTCCATTCCGGTACAGCACATGGCGCCGGCACCGGTTCCGCACATCGCGGCAGTTCCCGCCGCCGCGCCGGCCGCCGCACCTGCGCCGGCAACGCCCAAAGCGCCGGAAGCACCCAAGGCCTCCGACGAATCAAATTACGTAACGATCAAATCGCCGATGATCGGCACCTTCTACCGTTCCTCCTCACCCGATAAGCCTGCGTTCGTGAACGTAGGCGACGAGGTCAAGGCCGGCAAGGTCATCTGCATCATCGAGGCCATGAAGTTGTTCAACGAGATCGAGGCTGAAGTGTCGGGCCGCATCGTGAAGGTGCTGGTCGACAACGCTTCGCCGGTCGAATACGATCAGCCTTTGTTCCTGGTCGAGCCGGCCTGATCCAATCAACCTGTACCACCCCTTTCAAGGGTAACAGCAGCCGCAGGACCCTCCTCACAGGCCCCTGATCGCCGCTTTGCCCGAACCGACGGAATTCAACACTCATGTTCAAGAAGATCCTGATCGCCAACCGCGGCGAGATCGCCCTCCGCATCATCCGTACCTGCAAAGAGATGGGCATCAACACCGTCGCCGTGTATAGCACGGCCGACAAGGACAGCCTGCATGTTCGCTTCGCCGACGAAGCAGTCTGCATCGGACCTCCTCCCAGCCGTGACTCCTACCTGAACATCCCGCGGATCATGGCAGCGGCGGAGATCACCAACGCGGACGCCATTCATCCCGGCTATGGCTTCCTCTCCGAGAACAGCAAGTTCAGCGCGATCTGCGCCGAGCATGGCGTGAAGTTCATCGGCGCCACACCGGAACAGATCGACGCGATGGGCGACAAGTCGAACGCGAAGGATACGATGAAGCGTGCCGGCGTTCCGACCATTCCCGGTTCCGACGGTCTGCTCACCGACGTGAAGACCGGACTCAAGATCGCCAAGCAGATCGGGTACCCGGTCATCCTCAAAGCCACGGCAGGTGGCGGCGGACGCGGCATGCGTATCGTCTGGAAACCGGAAGATCTGGAACCGGCCTGGAGCTCGGCAAAGCAGGAAGCAGGCGCTGCCTTTGGCAATGACGGCATGTACCTGGAAAAGTATATCGAAGAACCACGTCACATCGAGATCCAGATCGCCGGCGACCAGTATGGTAAGGCTTGTCACCTGAGCGAACGCGACTGCTCGATCCAACGCCGGCACCAGAAACTGCTCGAAGAAACTCCTTCCCCGTTCATGACCGCCGAATTGCGCGAGAAGATGGGCGAAGCCGCCATCAAGGCCGCACAGGCGGTGAAGTATGAGGGCGTAGGCACGGTCGAGTTTCTGGTCGACAAGCACCGCAACTTCTACTTCATGGAGATGAACACCCGTATCCAGGTGGAGCATCCCGTGACCGAAGAGGTGATCAACTACGACCTCATCAAGGAACAGATCAAGATCGCCGCGGGCATTCCGATCACCGGCAAGAACTACTTCCCAGCCATGCATGCGATCGAGTGCCGCATCAACGCCGAAGATCCTTACAACGGGTTCCGTCCGTCGCCCGGCAAGATCACAACCCTGCACGTTCCCGGCGGACACGGCGTCCGTGTCGATTCACACATCTATGCCGGTTATGTGATCCCGTCGAATTACGATTCGATGATCGCCAAGCTGATCACCATCGCGCAGACGCGCGAAGAGGCGATCAACACCATGGAACGCGCCCTGAGCGAGTTCGTAGTCGAAGGCGTGAAGACGACCATTCCGTTCCACCAGCAACTGATGCGGAATGAAGAGTTCCGTAAAGGCAACTACACCACGAAGTTCCTCGAGACGTTCCAGCTGGAGGAATGACCCGTATCCTCAGAGCAAACAAAAACCCGGAAGCATTCTTCCGGGTTTTTTTATTCTGCAGCAACTGCCGATAGGAGCACCGACCGCATGGATCGCAAACAACCGAAACAGCGCTGAATTGAATGTTGTTACGCCCCTCCGGGGCTGAAGGAGATTGGGAATTCCATAGTCAAAGATGTCGAGCCCCTCCGGGGCAATTTTATTGGGCACGAAGAGGGGTTTTCGGATCAAACCTTATCCGACTCGCAATTGCCAGGTCGCACTGTACAAGTCGCTGATGCGCCTCTTTCGATTTGATGCGCAGGCATATTAGCGTCTTCGATTCAACGCTTGTTACGCTCCTCAGGGGCTGAAGGAGATTGGGAATTCCATAGTCAAAGATGTCGAGCCCCTCCGGGGCAATTTTATTGGACACGAAGAGGGGTTTTCGGATCAAACCTTATCCGACCCGCAATGGCCGGGCTGCGCTACACAAGTCACTGTCGCGACTCTTTCGATTTGATGTGCAGGCACAGTAGCGCCTTCGATTCAACGCTTGTTACGCCCCTCCGGGGCTGAAGGAGATTGGGAATTCCATAGTCAAAGATGTCGAGCCCCTCCGGGGCAATTTTATTGGGCACGAAGAGGGGTTTTCGGATCAAACCTTATCCGACCCGCAATTGCCAGGTCGCAATGTACAAGTCGCTGATGCGTCTCTTTCGATTTGATGCGCAGGCATAGTAGCGTCTTCGATTCAACGCTAGTTACGCTCCTCCGGGGCTGAAGGAGATGGGGGACTCCCTTTGTCAAAAATGTCGGGCTACTCGGGGGCCACTATCTCGAAACCGAAAATGTTCCCAAACCCCATTAGCCACACGATAGATAAAGGAGGCAGCACAAACTATTCACTCCTGCCTTCGCTAAAGCTACGGCAGGCAAGATTCACTCCCACCTTCGCTAAAGCTCCGGTGGGCAAGATTCACTGTTTACTGTTCACTGTCCACTAAAAAGCTACTTATCTAAAAACCGCCCATAGTGCACCTGCGAAAACGCTTTGGCAGCGCGGAGTTCTTTGGCGCGATCGCGTTTTAGGTCGTCGCGGGCGGCTTCGACGATCGCGTTCTTCTTGCGTGACCAGATGAACCAGTCGTCACGTGTGACCCAGGCTACGAAGTCCTCGGCGGGCAAATACGCGAAGTCGCGCACGCCGGGCGATAGGAGGTCCTTGCTCCAGTCGAACGAGCGGCTGTCGAGGTCGAGTTGAGCCAGCAGCGTCCTGGGCAGATCATGATGCCCACCAACTGCATGTACACGTTGTCCGCGGTAGCGTTCCAGCACGGGTGTTCCGAAAAGTACCAATGGGATCCTGCGGCCGATGGGAAAGACGATGTCGCGTCCTTTCGGCAGTTCGTGTGCGTGATCGGCCACCAGGACAAACAACGTGCTGTCGTACCAGGGCTGCTTTCGCGCAGCACGGAAGAAGTCGCCCAGTACGGAATCCGTGTAAGCAGCGGCGTTGCGAAAACGATCTGCGTCGTTCTCGCCGGGGTAACGCTTCGCTCCGGGTACATCGAACGGCTCGTGGTTGCTCAGGGTGATGATAAACGCGAAGAACGGCGCACTGCCGGCACCAGCCTCGGCTGCGCAATGCTCGAGTAAAGGTCCGTCGGGAACACCCCAGCGGCCACGTTCAACGGAAGAAGGAAAGCTATCCTGTTCCAGGATACGGTCGAAGCCCTGTCCGGCGAGGTAGACATTCAGGTTGGAGAAGTTACTGGCGCCGCCGTAATAGCATTCGGTACGATAACCCTGCGCAGCGAGGGATTTCGTAAGCGAAGGAAGGCGGGATGATTTTTCTTCGCTGCGCATGACCGAATGATACGGTGTTGCCGGCCAGCCGTTGAGTAGCGAGGTGATGCCCTGATCCGTCCGGAAACCGGAGGAGTAGATCGAATCGAAAAGCAGACCCTGCGCGATGAGCGTGTCAAGATTCGGGCTGATGCCCGGCTCACCGCCCATCGCGCCGACGACATCGGCGGTGAAGCTTTCGAGTTGGATGAGGACAATGTTTGGACGATTCAGTCCGAGCACCCGGGTGACGGAATCATCGCGTTCCGCGAAGAGTTCGCGAACGGCGGCTTCCGCTTCGGCCTCCGGCATCACGACGAACGGATTGCTGCTGCCGATGCCGGCCGTACGGATCTCGTAGCTGAGGTGCCAGGCGGGGTTGACGGCGGCGTTGTTGAGGAAGTGGTGTCGTGAATAAGCGACGAGGCTTTCGTTCATCGGCAATTGCTGCCAGCCGCCGCGAATGCCAAGGACGATGCCTGCAAGCAAAAGCGGCAGTTGCCAAATGATGGACCGTCGATTTCCACTGATTGGCAGTTTCACCATGCGCAAAGCATTCTGACCGAACCAACCCAAGGAGAGAACGGCAGCAATCACCAACACTAACAAGAATGCTTGTCCGCCCGAGAGGGATACGAAAGCCTCCTTCGGATCCGAGAGGTACGAGATCGCGCGATAGTTGAGCAGCGTTCCCCAGAAATGGTAAACAGCCACATTGCCGAGTCCGATCAGCACCAAGATGATCAGGACCAGTCGCTGATAAAGCTTATGGATATTTTGTAGCGCTTTGCTCTCGCGTCGCTGCAACAAAAGCCAGAGCAAGACCGGCACTACCGATAAGTACGCGAGCGTGGAGAGATCCATGCGCAATCCGTACCAAAAGGACAACGCTTCCTCACGGGAACTAAATGGAGCTTGTACTGGTCGATTGCTCCACAAGAACAGCATGCGGAAACAGCCGAAGAGTGCCAGGTAGAAAAAAGCGAAACGGGGTAGCCAGCGTAGCACAGAGAAGCGTTATCGTGATGTCCTCGGTTCAGGCCGATGCGCATCATCAATTCGCCACAAAATACGACTAGCGAGGGAAATGTCGGGGATAAGCGTAAATCGGAGAAACAACAGGATCAATCGCAGCCGAAGTGTGACAAGCCGGGTGGACGAGTGCACACTCTTAGCGGACCATTCCCCGACGATATCCACCAATTCATGATCTAATCCCAATGGGCGTTCGATTGAACGCCCATTGGGATTGGGATTGAAATCAGTATCGACGGGGGAAACGTACAGGAGATCGATAGCAGCAATTACGATTCGCGGATCGATTCGGGCACGTGCAACGACCGTACTTAGTCTTTCACGAGTCGCATCTGCAGGATCTCTACCTCGTTTTCAAGTGTAACGAAGTAAATGCCGGAAGGCAGGGAGCCGATATCGACGGGATGGCGGTTGACACCCGCGTGTACGTCCGTTTCACGGTCGTAAACGATTTGTCCGTTGTAATTCGTGACCCGGATATGGTTGCGGCCGTCCTCGCTGGCAGTAAAAACCACTTCCACACGATCGCGGGCGGGATTCGGTTGCAGGTAGAAGAGTTCCTGTTTGGCATCGAAGCGTACCGGAACGACGTCGGAATACGAGAACTTCCCGTCGTAATCGGTTTGTTTGAGTCGGTAGTAGGAGATGCCGTTCAGCGGTTCACCGTCGATCGACTGATAGAGTAATTGCTGGGTGGAATTGCCGGCACCATCGACTGTGATAATCGACTCAAAGTTTTCTCCGTCGCGGCTGCGCTCAATGGTGAAATAATCATTGTTGATCTCGGTGGCGGTGATCCAGGCGAGTTTGACTTCGCCTTTAGCCGCTTTAGCCGAGAAGCTGAGCAATTCGATCGGCAAGGGCGTAACCGAACAGTCGAGGGAAGCGCCATTGGTCAGACTCCAGGCCAGATTAAAGCCGGAGCCGCCCGGGGTCCACTTGCTGACGAGTAGCATATAGGTTTCGCCGGTATTTACGTTGAGGCTATTGACCCAGCCATTGCCGCAACCGTCTTCCGTATCGTCGGCACCGGAATTGTTGACACCACAAACATTGGTATTGGTTGAGGTGTTAGTGGCCGAGTTCATCCCGGTGTTCGGATAGGCAGCGGTATTCGCGCCATAGGAACAACGAACGGGTCCTGCCGTAATGTCGCCGCAATCGTTCAGCGGACCGAAGAGGGCAAAGTCGTAATCATCGGCGGTGGAGTTCGGCACGAGATTGAACCCCAGCGTTCCGCCTGCCGCGATCTTGATGGTGTACCAATTGGTATAATTCTCGGTGGGGATACAACCCGATGTGATATCGGAGGAGAGTCCTGGTCCGGTACTGGCATCCGTAATATTCTGATTACTGCAAACGCCGGTGCTTCGCGCGCAGTCGTTGTTGTCGGTGTTGTTGGGACCAGCCGCGTACGGAACGCAATCGAAGGTCGCGACCCATCCGGGGTAGGTAACTGTATTATCCGAATAAAAGCGGAACGTGAGGCAACCGCTTTGATCGGTCGATGTGTAGGGGCCCAGTCCAGCGGCCAGACACGCCTGATACGTTGAGGCGGTTCCCGACCAGGTTGACGCACCGACGCCGCCGAATTCCGGGCTGGTCTGCGTAGCACCGTTGAGGATGGAGAGATAATCATAACCGCTTTCGGTGCTGTACGACCAGAACTGCACGCGCAGCGCGGTGCCCGGTTGATCGGGACAAAAGGTGCGGTAGATGTTGTTAACGTTGAGTGAGTAATTGGTGCCGGTACCGCCATTGTCGGTAAACGTACCGCCACAGGTGTTGTTCATGACCGATCCAGCATAAGAGCCGCTGATACCGGTAGTGGGCTGTGTATAGGTGGCTGCACCCGCCGGCGCGCTTGGACATTTTTCACATTCAACTATAGCCGTCCAGCCCGCCCGGGTAGTGGAGCCATCGGATTTGAACCGGAACGTCAGCGAGCCGGTTGTCGACAACATGGACGGGGGAATGGCAGTCCCGCTAAATACACCAATTCGTGTAGAGGAAGTATTCGGCCCATCGAAAATGGTCAGCGTATCCTTGCCTGCCTGGGTGTTGAAACTGGTAAAGGTCACCCGGATACACGTGCTATTGGCCGATGTGAACGTTGTAACGAGCGTCTGATTGTTCGAATAGGCGCCGCCGCTGCCGCCGCTGTCGTAGAACAGTTGGGAGCAGGTCGTGACGGTCGTGTTGCTCATGTTGGTGGAACCGCCACAGGCAACGCAGGAAATCGTCGCGGCCCAGCCGCCTCGCGTATTGGATCCATTCGATACGAAACGAACGGTGATGCAGCCGGAAGAAGCAACGACAGTACCCGGACTGGTGGTACCCGAGTAATTACCGATCAGGGGTGATGAAGTGTTGGGACCGTCGTAGAGGTAGAGAATGTCGTTACCACCTTGAGTACGAAAGGACGTAAAGTTCAGCTGGACGCAGTTCGACGAGTTGGAGCAGAACGTCATGGTGTAACTCTCGTTGTTGCCATAGTTCCCGCCCGAGCCGCCGGAATCATAGAACGTTCCACCGCAGGTGTTGACGGTAGTGCCGTTAGCCGCGGAGTTCAACGTATAAGTCTGTGCAAACGACAGGCGGGCGAACAGCATCAGGCTGGTCAAGGTTGCAAGAACACGAAGGAGCATTTTCATACACGAAGCGATTTAATGCAATGGAGCCGGGATAGTACCTGGGCATTATTCCGGGCTTCGTGTTTTAGCGAATTTGTTCCCTAAGGGTTGAATTAAAATCGTTTAATCCCCTACATACAGGTATCTACTGTTTAACGATCAATTCCTCAAAAAGCCGGTAGAATAAGCAGGGGACACGCATGAATGAGAATAAAAAAAGCCCGAAACATTACATCCGGGCTTTCCAATCCTTCCGTGCATCAGTTTCTGATCAGACGCTGGCGGAGTACTCCGTCAGCGGTGACCAGCTCTACCAGATAGCTGCCGCTTTTCCAATCTGTCAATTCCAGATTCAGGGAATTGGTCCCGCGGCGCATCTGGAGAGCTTGCTGCTCCATTAATTTCCCTTCAAGTGAAAAGACCCGAAGCGTTCCCCCTGCTTCCACACCGCTCTCGAAGATCACCCGAACCTGGTCATTTGCCGGGTTCGGTACGAGGGTGAGTGATTTCACGGTGTTGGAATAGCGCACCGCGACCGGTTCGGAAAAGGTGAACTTGCCGTCGAAATCCGTCTGCCGCAGGCGATAGTAGCTGATCCCTGGCAACGGCTCGAAATCGGAACTCAGGTAATAACGTTCCGAGGAACTATTGCCTGCACCCGGCACAATCTGAATCGGTTCGAATGTGCGGGCATCCTGGCTGCGTTCTACGGTGAAGTAGCTGTTGTTGGTTTCCGAACTGGTCGACCATTGCAGGTCGACGCGATCGTTCTTCGCCTCCGCTGTAAAGTTCAGCAACTCGATCGGGAGCACACTGCAATTGAGTGTTGCGCCCCCGGCAAGCACCCAGTCCAAAGTAAAACCGCTACCGCCGGGGGTCCACTTGTTGACCAGCAGATAATAGTTCTGTCCCGTGGTCACGGCGAGGTCATTCACCCAGCCGTTTCCGCAAACATCCTCCGATACATCGGATCCGTTATTGGCCGGGCCGCAGATTGCGGTATTGGTGGTAAGGTTAAGCGCGTTGTCCATTCCGGTATTACCGGTGTTCGAGGCATAGGAACAACGCACCGGACTGCCAAGTCCGGCACAGGATGTTGCCTGGTAGAGGGCGAAGTCATAATCGTCTGCTGCCACGTTAGGAACGATGCGTAAACCCAGGGTTCCGGAATTGGCAACGGTGATCTTGTACCAGTTCGAAAAATTCTCCGCGAGCACACATCCGCCGCCGCCATCGGAGACGATGCCGGGCCCCGTACTTGCGTCACTGAAGGAAACGTCGCTACAGATCGGAGAAGGTGAACGGCAATCGCTGTTATCGGTGCCGTTCGGTCCGTTCGCGCAGGGAACACAGTCGAGGGTCACCACCCAACCGGCCCGGTTGGTCACCACATCGGAAGTAAAGGCGAATGTCAGACATCCGCTTTGGTCTGTTGATATGTACGGACCTAGTCCGGCACCCATGCAGGCGGCATAACTGGTGGCGGTTCCATACCAGGTGGATGCTCCGGCACCACCGAACTCGGGACTGTTTTGCGTAGGCCCGTTCCGGATGGTGAGATAGTCATACAGGAAGATTCCAGCAGGTTCGACATCGAACGACCAGAAAGTTGCACGCATGCAGTTGCCTGCGGTATTGGGGCAAAAGGTCCGGTAGATGCCGTTGATGTTGTTCGAGTAGTTGCTTCCAGTGCCACCATTGTCGGTATAAGTGCCTCCACAGGTTGCAACCATGTTGGTCCCCACATACGTGTTCTGCTGGCCGGCGGTAGGATGGGTATAAGTTGCGGCGCCTGGTGGCGTCGGACAAGGTTCACAACTGAGAATTGCCTGCCAACCCGAGGAGTTACCGGCGTTGTTGGATGTGAAACGAATCGTCAAGCATCCGCTACTGGCGAGTAAAGTAGGTGGCAGAGCCGTCCCGGTATACTGCCCGATCAAGGGTGATGCGACACTATTGCCATCATACGCGTAGAGATAGTCGTTGTTCGAAATATTGAAGGACGTGAAGACCAACTGTACACACATCCCCGCGGTAGGCGAACAAAAGGTCTTGGTGAAATTCTGGTTGTTACCGTAGTTGGAGCCGGAACCGCCGGAGTCATAGAAAATTCCACTGCACACATTCACTGCCGTGTTGTTCATGAGGATGGTCGATCCGCATGGCACACAGGAAATCGTTGCGGCCCATCCGGAACGCGTCGTACTACCGTTCGTGATAAACTGAAAAGTCAGGCAGCCCGTACTCGAGGTGACGGTTCCCGGCGATCCGCCGTTTCCGGAGAAAGAGCCGATAACAGGCGATGCCGTGCCGGGTCCATCGTAGATCGTGAGGACGTCGTTTCCTCCCTGTGTATTGAACGCGGTAAAGGCGACCTGAATGCAGGTACCGGCATTCGAGCAAAAGGTCTCGGTGATGTTGAGGTTGTTGCCGTAGTTGGAACCAGAGCCACCCGGATCGTAAAAAGTACCGCCGCAGGTATTGATGGTACCTGCCGCCATATTATACGTCTGTGCCTTGGCCGTTTCTGCGATAGAAAGCAGCAGAATAATTATACAAAACAGTAGTCGAATCGGTTCAAGAATAGAAATGAACCGCTTTCCCGGGTGTGGATGCGGTGCCATTGGGCAGAGGATTTTCAGTAAGGGTGCAAAAAGATAATTAAAAAGTTACTTCATCATCCTCAAATAGTGACGAAATGACCCCTCAATTGGGCAGATGATAGGATAAAATAGGTGAAAAATCAGGCGTAAATGCCTTCACCGACGGTCTGACGGACCGCCTTTTTGATGGCCTCGCTATCGAAGCCGCACTCGTTCCACAGCTCCTTTTGTTCACCGTGTTCGATGAACTCGTCGGGGATGCCGAGGCGGGTGATGGATGCCTGGTAGTTGTGGGTGATCATGAATTCGGCGACGGCGCTGCCGAACCCGCCCATGAGGCAACCGTCTTCAACGGTCACGATCTTTTTAAATCGGGAGAAAATCTCGTGGAGTAATTCTTCGTCGAGCGGCTTCACGTAGCGCATGTCGTAGTGCGCCGGATGGAATCCTTCGCGGTCGAGTTCCTCGCAGGCCTTCACGGCGAAGTTGCCCGGATGGCCGATGGTGAGGATGGCGACCTCTTCGCCATCGCGGACCTTTCGACCTTTACCGACGGGTACTTTCTGGAACGGCTTGCGCCAGTCGACCATGACACCGTTGCCGCGCGGGTAACGGATCGAGAACGGACCCGGTGTTTCGTCGAGCTGCGCGGTGTACATCAGGTTGCGCAATTCTTCTTCGTTCATCGGGGCGCTGACGATCATGTTGGGGATGCAGCGGAAGTAGGCGAGGTCGAACGCGCCGTGGTGCGTGGGCCCGTCGGCACCGGCGAGTCCGCCACGGTCGAGGCAGAAAATGACCTTGAGTTTCTGCAAGGCAGCGTCGTGTACGACCTGGTCGTAGGCACGCTGCATGAACGAAGAGTAGATGTTGCAGAAGGGGACGAGTCCCTGGGTCGCCATGCCGGCGGAGAACGTAACGGCGTGTTGCTCGGCGATGCCCACGTCGAACGCGCGTTCCGGCATCGCTTTCATCATGATGTTGAGCGAACAGCCGGAGGGCATGGCCGGGGTCACCCCGACGATCTTCGGGTTCTTCTCCGCCAGTTCGACGATGGTATGTCCGAACACGTCCTGGTATTTGGGCGGCTGGGGTTTATCGTTCGTCGGCTTGAAGATCTCGCCGGTGATCTTATCGAACAGACCCGGTGCATGCCACTTGGTCTGGTCCTTCTCGGCGAGTTCGTAGCCCTTCCCTTTCACCGTGAGGCAATGGAGGATCTTGGGGCCGGGGATGTCGCGCAGATCGCGCATCACCTTCACAAGTCGGTGCACATCGTGGCCGTCGACCGGACCGAAGTACCGGAAGCGGAGGGATTCGAACAGATTGCTTTGCTTCAGCAGCGTCGTCTTGATCGCGTTCTCCACTTTGGAGACGACTTCCTGCGCGTTGGGTCCGAACTTGCTGATCTTGCCGAGCATCTTCCACACCTCGTCCTTCACCTTGTTGTAGGCATGGGAAGTGGTGATGTCGGTGAGGTATTCCTTGAGCGCGCCCACGTTGGGGTCGATGCTCATGCAGTTGTCGTTGAGAATGACCAGCACGTTGCTGTTCTCCACACCCGCGTGGTTGAGCGCTTCGAAGGCCATGCCGGCGGTCATGGCGCCGTCGCCGATGACGGCGATGTGCTGACGGTCTTTCTCCCCTTTCAGGCGCGACGCCACGGCCATGCCGAGGGCGGCCGAGATGGACGTAGATGAATGGCCGACGCCGAAGGTGTCGTACGGACTTTCCGAACGTTTCGGAAAACCGCTGATGCCTTTGTAGATCCGGTTGGTATGAAACACCTCGCGGCGACCGGTCAGGATCTTGTGGCCGTAAGCCTGGTGGCCGACGTCCCAGACCAGTTGGTCATGGGGAGTATTGAAGACGTAATGAAGGGCGACGGTAAGTTCGACGACCCCGAGGGAGGCGCCAAAATGACCTCCGTTCACGGAAACCACGTCGATGATATAATCCCGCAATTCTCGGGTCACCTGATCCAGGTCCTTCTCCGGGAGCTTGCGCAAATCCTCGGGGAAAGTGATGGTTTTCAGTAAATTACCTGGTTTTCCGTCCATTTTTTGAGGGGGAACTACAAAGATAGGAAAATTCGGGGAAAGTCCTTGTTTGGAGCGGGTTGCAGGCTGCTTACCGGATGGACGAAAGGCATGAACCTGCGGGTGCCGACCGGCAGTAAACGGAGCTTTCGGGGCGCCTATTGTAGGGCCGGACGATAACTGGACGAGGGTGATGGCTGCAGGATTCATTTTCTCCAACAGCTATCTGAAACAGCCAGTAAGGGGAATTGTTCAGCAGACCGAAGTTCATTCGTCCCGATTTGAAGTAAGTCAAATTAATTGTTCCAGGGTTTTAACGGAATGGAAGTGGAGCCAAGGGCTAACTCCTCGTCTCGTTTTAATAAGCATTACCCTTGATTGAAAAGTGATTGGGTCAAGTCAATTTATTTTCTACATTGAACTAACAAACTCAAAATTTTCATCAAAATGCATTCACTCCAACTTACCTCCGGTTTCAATTCATTTTTGCGATTGCTTTTACTGTTACTGTGTATTCCTGTTGATGCCAGCAGTCAGGCACATGACCCAAACCGGGGTATGCTGTGCGGGAATTTCGCAAGCTTCACCCCGAAGTCGTTGAATGACGGATACCCTAAACTGAACCTCGACTTTTCCGTGCTAGGCAATAGTGCACGGGAGGACTCGCTGTTGGAATACGCCAGAGAGCATCATATTACTTCTTTGTCGCTCTACGACCTGTATCCGGTGTTCCGGTACAACGACACGCCTAATTCGGATGTGAACGGAGTCAAACTGGTTGAGTTGCTTTGCAATTTCATGAACAAGGCAAGGAATCAATACTGCATAACAGAGATCGGGGTGGCTGGCGGTATCGACTCGTTCTTTTTCGACGTGACATCGGATACCTCTATTGCACGGCAGCGCATTCAGTATTCACCCGGCCTGACACTTGACAGTGCCCTGGGAGCGAGTATTGCACAAAGCGACAGCGCCTTGCATTTCCTGCTGACAAATACCTTTTATCAGGGCGACTCCCTGCTACCACGCGCCATGCTGATGAAGTTCTTTTACGATGTCTTGTTTCGTCAGAGCGGTGTGTGCAACTACTACTTTGATTATCTCTGCTATGAGAACGAATGGTGGAATACGGGAGGGAACTTCCCAACATCACTCCAGGATCTGCAACACATGCGAACCCTGGAAGCGAATTACAATGCCACGCACACTCATCCTTTGCGGACATCCGTTTACGTAAGATCCTCCTTTGGCGGAGGAGTTGATACTACTCAACAGGCGATCATACGTCAACTCGACGGAACAGCAGATGGAACGCTCCCGCGGCTTGCCGACAGAATAATGGCGGTCCATTACGGAGCGACACCGGATGGCTGTTATACCAATTATGGCGGTCAGATACGGGCTTATGCGGATTCGCTTACCATCGGAGGCACCGACTATCACCCGTATATATCCACAGAGACTTTTCCCATGAGCGGGTACATCGATTACCTGGGCATTTGGCTGAGGAATAAATACTTCAATAACATCTTCGTGGAGGAACGGGATTTCTATGATCGTTGGCGGGTGGAGAATGGGACCAATTTCGGTTCGGCTTCCGACAACTCCCTTGAGCCGGGTGGTTTTGTGTACTTCCAGTCCTACTTCATGGTGGACTCCCTGAAGAACCCCCGCCTGTTCAGGACCAACTCACCGCTTTGCACCAACGGCTCATCGGGTGACAGCCTGCGGTTTACCTATCAGGGTCCGCTGGAACAGGACATAACCTATGAACTCAGCATATTTGACAATGCCCAAACCCTTGTTGCTTCCGATACGGGAAGAACCGGCAATTACCCACTAACGCAAACCAACCTTCAATTGCCCTCCCACTACCTCAGCCGGAACGGTTCACCTTATCGGGTGGTGTTGACCCTGAACTATGGCGGATGCTCTTATTCTTTTGCAGACAGTGTTATTGTCCTCAATGGCCCTTCCATCTCTGCCACATCGCCCACGACATTCTGCCAGGGCGGCAATGTTGTGCTACAGGCCTCGGGCGGGACGGCCTTCTCCTGGCTCAGGAATGGCCTTCCCATTGCAGTCAGCAACGCCAGCACCATCATCGCCAATCAAGCCGGAACATATCAGTGTCTGATCACGGGCAACGGGACCTGCAGCGGCAGCAGCAATTCCATTGCGGTGAATGTGCTTCCCAACCCTGCTATCGCATTTACCACCAGTTGCTACAACAGCGATTCGGCAGAGATCCGGGTCACCTCTCCGGGAGCCCGTTTCTCCTGGATTACCGGAGACACAACCGCCTCCATCATTGCAAGCGCGGCAGGCGGGTATCGATATTATGTCACCGTGACACAGTCCAACCAATGCCAGCAGACCAGCTATAAGAGTTTCAGCGTACCGATTGTCGGATTTACGGCCAATCCGCACATCAGCACCCTGGATGGCACCCGTACCATCTGTGCACAGGATTCTTTTCTTTTAACCCCCACACAGTACTGCCTGGGTTGCCTGTACGAGTGGAACTACAATGGCAGCTTCACGACCACCTATGGCAACTACAACGTCCATCCGGTGTCGGATTCCAGTTTTCAAATCTCCGTGCACATGATCAGCGCTTCGGGCTGCGATGGGTATGACACGGCGACCATCCGGCTTTACCAGTGTTGTCCTGCGCAGGATACCACGATCCTGGGCAGCGACAGCACCTCGCATTTTACCAATTGGACCGGCCGGACGATCAGTATCGCCGGGGATTTGGTTGTAAATACTAACTTCACCATTACCAACTCCAGCCTGTTGATGGGTGACAACTCCCGCATCCTCATCTCCCCGGGCAGGACGCTGACCATTCAGAACAGCCGGCTTTCTGCCTGCAATGCCCTGTGGGGCGGGATTTCCTTTGCGGACAGCACCGGCTTGCTCATCCTGAGCGGCGATACGATAGAAGATGCACAAATGGCGATTGCCGATTCTGCCGGTTCCCGGATCTCAGTCACCAATTCGGTCTTTAACAGAAACCGGCAGTCGATTGTCCTCTACGGCTCCGGAGCTGCGCTGAGCTCGGTGGTCAGCGGCTGTACCTTTACCTGTGAAGACGGCAATGGCCTTCCTGCTCAGACAAAAGATGGCGGATATGCCTACAGCGGGATTGAAACATCCGGCTTGAACGGTTGGACGATTAATGCCAACCAGTTCCGGCATCTCTATTACGGTGTCCGTTCAGAAAACAGTTCGATCACCCTGCAGGCCTGTGCCTTCCGCCATATGCGCCGCCATGCTTATGCCTACGGCAATGCAAGAGCGGCATCCTACACCTGGGAAAACGATGGTTTTGGAATCTACTCGCTGAACCAATCCGGCAGCCCGGTCTCCCTTACAATACAAGGCAGTAGTTTTACCGATTGCGGGTACGGAGTACAAGCCAGGAACAGCATCCAAACCACCGTTTCCGGATCATCCTTTGACTCCTTGCGATATGCTGCGGTTTCTGTTGTAAATCCGGTCGCTGTAGATGTGAACATTCACGATAACTCGATCACCCACTACCTCAACGGCATTACCGTTTCAGAGCCCCGCCTGGCCAGCAGCACGACTATCCGTGACAATACATTTTCGAGCCCGTCTAACCTCAACACTTCGCCCTTATACAACGCAGCTGTCAATTGGTCGATAAAACTGCAAAACCGGCTGCCCGGAGTTACGACAGCATCCGTCTCCAATAACCACATGATGGATCAGCTCAAGGGCATTTACCTGAATGGCTGTGAGGAAGTGGACATCAACACCAATTTTATACAACTCAAAGGCGCCGGCAGCACCACCCGGCAATACGGAATCTGGCTGGTGAACAGTTCGAACTGTACCATCACCGACGACAGCGTCGTGACCACCAGCCCGGTCACCGACCCGACATTGGCACGCGGTATCCGGTTTGAAAGCTCCACGGGATGCTCCATCCGCAACAACTACCTCTTGAATCTTGGCAGCGGCATCAACGGCCTGAACTTCTGTGACCTCACCAGCCTTTGCGGAAATGACCTGTGGAATTGTGCCAGAGGGTTAGACGTGTTCAACATTACGATTCCCCAGCAAGGCGATGTGAATGCGCCGCAGGATAATATGTGGCGGAATATCCCGCTGGCAAATAGGGTTGTCGGCAGTACCGCTAATGGATTATTCTTAAAATTTTACCATCGGTACACCCAAAATGACCCGAATAATAAGTTCAGCCCTGGAAATAATTTCATTGTCCAAAGCATCCAGAGCATTACCGGATTGTCCCCATGTAGTGTCCCGGATACCCTTCCTCAATTGTTCTCAGAAATTGCCGAACAGATTATTAATGATTCGATAGTCTTTCTTGTTTTCAACTCTGAAAACAAATGGTTCGCTGATAAGTATGCATTCCATTTACTTTCGAAAGATTCAATGCTGATGAATCAGGGATTGCCTACCGATCAGCAGCGCCAGCAATTTTTCGACGACCTGAAACTAAGAAATGTTGGGGAAATCGAAGCCATTCTGAACGCGTTAAACACCGAGAATTACTTGCAGGCTATTACAAAGTTGATCAGCCTTCAACCGGATAACACGATTGAGCAGAATTTTAAAGATGTACTCTATTTGGTGGAGAAGATTCAAACCGAACTTCCCCTTTCCAGTAGCGACACCGTACTTCTTGATAACATTTCCAGTCAGTTGGCTTTTGAAGGAGGCCCGGCAGTATTCATAGCCAGAGCCATTATAGATGTCGAGTATGATGACGAGTTGACGGGGCCGCTACTTCGCCAGCTCAACAATCTGACTGACGTTCCCGATCCTGAACTAGTACTCTATCCCAACCCTTCAAGTGGGAAAATTATAATATCAAAGGATCTAGCAGACTTTGGTTCCTGTAGAATTGAGGTCAATGATTTACAAGATCGTTTGCTACTAAGCACCAGCTTGAATCAGAATGAAGCAATTTGGGAGGAAGACTTGAGCGGTTTAAAGTCCGGTACTTATTTGTTAAAAATCTACTGCGACAATGAGCTTGTTTCATACAATAAATTGATCCTTCAAAAATGAGGAGCATTGCCATACTAGTTATGCTTTCACTTTCCAGTTTCCTTGCAAGTGGACAAGGTAAAAATACGATATGGTGTTTTGGGGACAGTGCAGGGATTGACTTTCGCAATAGACTCTCTCCTGTCGTCTTTCAAAGCGGAATCAATACTAAAGGAACAGCAGCCTCCATTAGTGATAGTCTCGGGAATTTGCTTTTTTATTCCGGCTCACCTGACATTAGATATTTAAATAATGGAGTATTGAAAGCTATCATTTACAACAATCGACATGAACAAATGTTGAATGGAGACTCCTTGAATTGTGAAGTGTGGTATCATGAAATGGTTATCGTTCCCAGTCCGGAAAATCCTGATCAGTATTATGTTTTTCACATTGGCGTAACCGGACAGTATGGCTTATACTTTTCTCTGGTTGATAAGACCTTAGACAGCGGTCGTGGTGCGGTGATTTCGAAAAACAATCAACTACGGAATGATATTGCCACTGATTGCATACAAGCTGTGAAACATGGAAATGGCAGGGATTGGTGGATAATATATCGGTCGGCCCCTCCTTCCAATAATAATTTCTATGTCTATTCGATCGATGCCAATGGTGTGCAGTTGGACCATGTTGACAGCCTAGGGCCGCTTCACTCTTCCAATGGCGGAGATTTGCGTTTTAATTCAGACGGCACGAAGTTCGCATTCAGTAATTTGAATGGCTTGCTGGCCATTTACAGTTTCGATCGCTGCACCGGCAGTATCACCCTGGACCAAACCATTCATGCCGAGTTCCCTGCAGGAACACAGCCTTATTTCCTGGACTGTTGTTTTTCCCCTAACGACTCCCTGCTGTATGTAAGCTGCGCGCCGTATTTCTCTTCCCTGGACACGACGCAGATTTATTTGTACCAGTTTCCGCTCACGGCGACCAATGTGTATGCCTCTAGGACCCTGATCTGGCAACAGACCTACCCCATGACCATCGGAGCGGTCCGCCTGGCTCCGGACAACAAGATCTACGTGGCCGCCCAGAAAACCGGCTATCCCTACGACAGTACGGATTATTACCCGGAGAACATGAGCCTGTCGGTCATCAACCAACCCGATCAGCGGGGCGGTGCGGCGGCCTGCGATTTTCAGCCCTATAGTTTCTACCTGGGCGGCAAGCGGACCTACTGGGGTTTGCCCAACAACCCCAACTACGATCTGGGCCCGCTGGCCGGCAGCCCCTGCGACACGATCCAAACCGCACTCCAGGAAACCGCCGCTCCCACACCGGCCCTGAGCGTTTACTATCATTCAGCCTGGGAGAGCATCGTGGTCAACGCCAGCAAGCTGGAAGGAAAGCGAGCCAGGATCTTTGTGTCCGACATCTCCGGCAAGATACTGGTCGAGGAGTCCGTCATTTTGCTCTCCGGCTATTTAAGCAAGAACATCGCCCTGCACAACCGGGCGGCGGGGATTTACTTTGTGACGGTGGTGACGGAGCGGGAGAAGCTCACAGGAAAAGTCATTCTTCAGTCGTATTGAAAGAGACGCTGACTTGTTTATTAAATTTCCTGGTTGCGAGATCGTGGCATTTACTTCGAACTCAAATCGGTCAGAGTCGATTCTTTGTATAATCGCTGACTGACGATCAACGCTACCAAGTCCTTCGTTGCTCCTATTCACTCCCCCGAATCGAAGCAAGGTAATCCGTAATGCGTTCCGCGACGGCCGTATCGGGGACTGGTGCGCCGAACACGTCGATCATCTTGCGTACGGTCTTCTTCCAGGCTTCGCGTTTCATCGGTGGTTGGTTGGCGATGTAGGCGAGCGAATGGCAGGGCAGGCAATTCGCCATCACCAGCATTTTGTCGGGATGCTCGGGTAATTCGGTCAGTACTGCTGAAAGCGGAATCGGATCGGTGGTGCGAACACGGGCCGCCGGTTCTGCCGGTCGTGAGCAGGCATAAAAAACCAGCAACAAGGCGAAGGGATAGCGAAGAAGCGAAGTGCCTGTCATGGGATCAGCGTACCGTCAGTTCAAGGGATTCAATCTCGTTGCGTGCATAGCCGCTGCGGTTCCAGTGTTTGAGCGGTTGCGTTTCACCGGACACTCCGGTGGCCCGCACCAGCATGCGCAACTTGCCTGCCGCCGCCGGTGTGTAGGGGAAGCGCCAGCGGCGCCAGGAATAATTGCCCAGCGAAGGATCGAGCCGGGTTTCGGTCCAGCTTTTCCCGTCATCGGTGCTGATCTCCACGCGCGCGATACCGCTGCCGCCGTCGAAGGCCAATCCCTCCATCTCGTAGCGCGTGCCCTTGGTCAGGACGCTGTCCGGTTCCGGAGAAACGAAGATGGAGCGAATGGCGATGCGGCTGATCGGTTCGAGGTCTTTCGCGAGCGAGTCGGGCGATTCGTTGGCGTTGCTCACGCCTTTGGGAACACGGTAGGCTTTGTCCATCCAGTACCCGTGAAACGTATCGGCATACACGCGGATGTCGTTGAGCATGCCGACCCAATACGTCGCATACCATCCGGGAACGACCAGCTTGAGCGGATAGCCGTTGAGCAAGGGCAGGGGCTCACCGTTCATTTCATAGGCGATGATGACTTCGCCATCGTTCGCGCGGGCAAAGGGTAAGGACTTGACAAAATCGGGAACGGTCTCGAGTGGCGGATCATCCATGCCGTTGAAAGAGACTGCGACGGATCTCGCATCCGCTTTGGCTTTGGCCAACACATCCTTCAGCCGGACGCCGGTCCAGCGGGCGTTGCCCATCCCGCCGTTGACCCATTGCGCGCCGGCTACACGCGGTTGCAGGCAACTGCGGGCGTTGCCGGCGCAGACACACAGCGCGTTGACGGAAACTTGTTCGAAGTCATTCTTCAGCTCGTCGAGCGAGAGTTCCAGCGGAGCTTTCACGTTCCCGCTGATCCGCAGGCGAAACGTATCCGGGTTGACCGCTGTCGGCATATTGGAAAGATGCCAGCGGACGAAGAAGACATCGTTCGGCGTGAAGTCTTTGCGGAAGTAACGGATCGGCGTTTCGAGGTTGGGCGGACGGTCGGTGACCAGGCGCATCGGCTTCTTGCCCTCCGCAACGACCATCGTGACGGAATCCTGCGATGTCGGTCGGCCGGCTTGCTGCTCCGTGTCACTTCCGCAACCGAACAACAGGAACGACAGGAGCGCAAGCGCGTAGCTGAAACACTGCAGAGAACTCAGAAGGGTTTTCATTGTCGACGATCGTGCGATGCGGCGCATCCGGCGAGGACAAGTTAATCATTCAGCCGCAACCGGTGGTTGAATTTCCCGCTCAGTTCGTCCTGGGGATCACGACCAGGCTGGCTTTGCCGCCCCGGCCTTCGTTGGAGATCAGCAATTCACCATCGGGGGAAAAGGTAATGCCTTCGGGTTGCAGGTAGATGGATGGATCAAGCGGCGAAGCGAAGATGAGCCGATCTGCCGGATCAAAAACGAGCAGCAGCTTACCGGTGGAGCACAGCAGGTAGAGATTGCCGGTGGCTGGATCGATGGCGAGATCGGAAGGGGCGAACAGTTCGAGTCCGGGAATGGTGGAGCCGTCGACCGCCGCATGCATGGCTTTGACATGGTACTTACTCAGGTAGGCGGCGACGGAATCCGGGTCGAGCAGTAACACCGGTGTTTCGAGTAGCTGTTGCTGAGCAAGATCGAAGGCATAGATTGCTTTCAAACGCTCGAGCGGACCGTGACCGGCGACGCCTTTGCAGGCGATGAGCAGACGACGATTGGCGGCATCGTAACAAACGCCTTCGGTGTTGTTTTCCTTCTTGAGAAACGTATGGATCGCTTGTGTTTGCGGCGTGTCGGTTGTCCAGCCCGTGACGCGAAAGAGCGTGCCGTTGCTTTTGAGGACGAAGACCGTGTCGTTTACGAGGGTGATGCCTTCGTAGTCGTGGTCCTTACCAAAACCGACCGCGTGTTTGATGTCGTCCTTCTTTCTTCCCAGGACAAAGACCTCCCCGTTCTCGTCTTCGACACAGAGCAGTCTGCGTTGATCGAGCGAAACGATGCCGGAGATCTCCTTCAGGGCTTTCGGCAGGGAGCGGACTTCCCGGGGATGGTCGAGGTCGTAGGGAATGGAGCCGGGTTGGGGCGGCGCTTTACAGGCGACCAGGAGTCCGATACAAACGAGAAGGATGGGAAAAAGAAAAGGCCGCGGTGCAATCACAGGCCGCGAAGTACCCCTTTTCAAATTAATTCGGGATGAAACGAAGGGCTAACAAACTCAAAAAGCGATTTTTCGCCCCGAAAAACCACCTGAAACTCAATATCCGGGCAAGCTTGCGCCTTGCTCCTCCCCCCGCGAATCGCTTATTTTGCAGCCTCATTTCTACTGCCATGAAGTTTAAAAGGGTAACGGATCTGTTACGAACGGAAGCGGCCGATCAGACGGTCGAAGTCAGGGGCTGGGTCAGGACCCGGCGCGGGAACAAGCAGATCGCGTTCATCGCGGTGAACGACGGTTCCGTGATCCACAGCATCCAGGTGGTCGCCGAGATGGCGAAGTTTCCGGAGGAGTTGATCAAGCGCGTGACCACCGGGGCTTGCATCAGGGCGACGGGCAAGCTGGTCGCTTCGCAGGGATCGGGGCAGGCCGTGGAGATCCAGGCGGAGACGATCGAGATCCTCGGCGACGCGGATGAGTCGTATCCGTTGCAGAAGAAAGGACATACGCTCGAGTTCTTGCGCGAGATCGCGCACTTGCGTCCGCGTACGAACACCTTCGGCGCCGTCTTCCGGCTGCGTCACCACATGGCGTTTGCCATCCACCAGTACTTCAACGACCGTGGTTTCTATTACCTCCACTCCCCGATCATCACCGGGTCCGACGCGGAGGGCGCGGGCGAGATGTTCCAGGTGACCACGCTGGATCTGCAGCACCTGCCGAAGCTTCCCGACGGATCGATCAACTTCAAAGAAGACTTTTTCGGTAAGTCGACCAACCTGACCGTATCGGGCCAGTTGGAAGGCGAGCTGGCGGCGACCGCGCTGGGTAACATTTACACCTTCGGTCCGACTTTCCGCGCGGAGAACTCCAACACGCCGCGTCACCTGGCGGAGTTCTGGATGATCGAGCCGGAGATGGCGTTTTACGATATCCGCGACAACCAGGACCTGGCGGAGGATTTTCTCAAGTACCTGGTGCGGTACGCGCTGGAGCACGGTCGCGACGACATCGAGTTCCTGGCCAAGACCTACGACGATCAGTTGATTCCACGTTTGCAAATGGTCGTGGATCACCCGTTCGAGCGGCTCACCTATACGACGGCGATCGAGATCCTGAAAAACTCGGGCAAGAAGTTCGAGTTCCCGGTGAACTGGGGCACGGACCTGCAGAAGGAGCACGAGAACTTCCTGGTGGACCACTTCAAACGGCCGGTGATCCTGACGGATTATCCGAAGGACATCAAAGCATTCTACATGAAAGTGAACGAGGACGGCAAGACCGTGCGCGCGATGGACATCCTGTTCCCGTGGATCGGCGAGATCATCGGCGGATCGCAGCGGGAGGAACGGCTGGAGGTATTGCAGAACCGCATGCGCGAGATGCACGTGCCGGAATCCGAGCTGTGGTGGTACCTCGACACGCGCAAGTTCGGCACCTGTGTACACGCCGGCTTCGGACTCGGTTTCGAGCGCCTGATGCTGTTCGTCACGGGTATGACCAACATCCGCGATGTCATTCCGTTCCCGCGCACGCCGAAGAACGCGGAGTTCTGATCCGGTTACAGCAAAGCGAAAACCCCGGTCGGTGCAGGACACCAGCCGGGGTTTTCTTTTTCAGGAACTACACGCGCCTGAAAAATGAATCCTAACCTCAGAAGATTTTATAGCGCAGGTTCACGCCGAAGTCGATCCATTCGGGGCCCGGACTGATGATGTTGTAGAACGGATGGGCGTCGATGCCGAGCGTCATCGGGAAGCGGCGCGAGTTGTACTCGAGTTGTATTGTCGCGCCCACGCCGCCTGCAAAGGTGCTTTGGTTGTAATACTTCGCATCGCCTTCCACTACGTCGTAGTAACGGTCCTTGAAGTAACCCGCATGGATACCTGCACCGGCGATGAAGTCGACCGGAATCTGCAGGCGGGAGTTGAAGATCGATTGTTGTTTGATGAAGAACGCGCGGGCGGTGTAGCCGTCGTTTGCTTCCTTGGTGTAAGCCGCCCAGGCTTCCACACCCGTGTTACCATTCGTGTCGAAGAAATACTTACCGGTGAATCCGGTGGCGAATTTGCCCGCGCGCACACCCAGGCTGGCGGTGTATTGCGCGCTCGCAGCCAGAGCGCCGATCAGGCAGGCAAGGAAAATGGCAACGATGATCAGAGTCGAATGTTTGTTCATGCAAAGGGAGTTAAGGATCCGATTGCAAGGAACGACCTGCAGGAACGCAAGGGGGATCGTTCTTCGGCAGGACTTACTGTTGTAAGATTCCGGGTGTTTCCGGGATCATTCCGGAGTAAACAGCCGGAATAGCACCTGGAAATGGCCGGTAAAGGATTAACGGCCGGTAAGAAGGAGGACGAAATCGACCGAACAAACCGGCGTGAGTCTGGATTTCGTTCACGGAAAGTTCCCGGTCGATGGTGACGACTGAACCTTACTGTTGATCGGGCCGGAAGCGTGGCAGGCTAGCCCCGGGCGAGCTCGCCTCCTGTGCGCCTTGAGGAAAGAAACACTGCTGCTGCGGCGAGCGAGCACGGGACGGGTGCCGGTGCGAGCACGCCCGCACCGCTCCAACTTCCCATCTCAGGGATTCGGATTGCCGTAGAGTACCGCGAGGAGGGTTTGTCCGACGGCATGCAGGGTGGCGGGGTCGATGATATCGATCGAATCGCGGTGGGTGTGCCAGTGTTTGCCGAATCCCGAGACAGCCGTGGGATCGGAGCCGATGATGTCGATCGACGGGATGCCCATGCGGTTGACGTAGACGTGATCGTCGGTGACCCATCCGCCGGGTTGATACGGGAAGTAGTCGCTGAAACCGTTCGCGTTGGCGGTGCTCCAGACCTTGTCGACGATGTAACCGGCCGCTTCGCGTGAATATCCTTCCTGCCGGAACTTCGCGCCGCGCGCGCCGACCATGTCGAGTAGGATGCCGTACGAAGCCGTATAGCCGGGCACATGCGGTTGCCGTGTCCAGTACTGCGTGCCGAGCGCATAGGAATCTTCCGCTTCCCGTCCGCCGCCGGCTTTTCCCCAGTCCTCCGCGTCGAAGAAAATGATGTCGACGCCGACCGATGGCGGATGCATCGATAACTGGCGCGCGATCTCGAGCAATACGCCGACGCCGCTGCCGCCATCATCGGCACCGTCGATGGGTTCGTCCGTGCGTTCGGAATCCTCATCGGCCCAGGGTCGCGTGTCCCAATGGGCGAAGAGCAAAACGCGATTGCTTTTCTCCGGCGCGAAGCTGGCGATGATGTTCTTCATGCGGAGCGTGACGCCGTCCCAGGTGGTGGCGGTGCCTTCCTGTACCTGAACGTTCGGCGTGAAGCGACGCAACTGTCGTTCGAGATAAGCCGCGCAGGCCGCATGGGCTTTGGTGTTGGGAACCCGCGGACCGAAGTCGACCTGGTCCTTCACGTAGCTGAAGGCGGAGTCCCTGTTGAACGCCGGGATCTCCACAGCCGGTTGCGGCGATGGTGCGGGTTGTTGCGCGGGCTGTTGTTTATCCGGTGATCCGCAAGCGTAGATCAGGAACAGCGGGAGGATGATTTTCCGTAAGCGCATCTCAGTCTTTGAGCCAGGAAGTGGTGCCGTCTTTCTCGTCCTTGATGCGAATTCCCAGCGCGCCCAGTTCGTCGCGGATCCGGTCGGAGGTCGCGAAGTCCTTTTTCGCCTTGGCGTCGGCGCGCATGCGCAACAGCATCTGCATGAGTCCGTCGAGCGCGCCGTTGTCGGCCGCCTGCTCTTCGCGCATACCGAGCAGGTTGAAGAGGAAGAGCGGGAAGAATCGGCGCAGGTTGTCGAGGTCGGCGGCGCTGATGGTCTCGGTGCCGGCGTGAACCGAATTGATGATCCGCGCAGCTTCGAAGAGGTGCGAGAGCGCGATGGCGGTGTTGAGGTCGTCGCTCATCGCAGCATAGAAGCCCTGTTCCACGCCGGCGATGTCGGAGGTGGAAGAAGGGCCGGCCTTCAACTGCGCGAGCGTCTTGTTCGCGTTGAGCAGGCGCGCGAAGCCCTTCTCCGCCGCCTGCAGTCCTTCGTTGCTGAAGTCGAGCGGACTGCGGTAGTGCGCCTGAAGCATGAAGAAGCGGATCGTCATGGGCGAGTACGCCTGGCTGAGCAGCGGGTGTGAGCCGTTGAAGAACTGCTCGAGGTTGATGAAGTTACCCAACGACTTGCCCATCTTCTGTCCGTTGATGGTGATCATGTTGTTGTGCATCCAGTAGCGTACGGGCGCTTTGCCGCAGGCGCCTTTGGACTGGGCGATCTCGCTTTCGTGGTGCGGGAAGAGCAGGTCCATGCCGCCGCCGTGGATGTCGAAGGTCTCGCCGAGGTACTTCGTGCTCATGGCGGAGCACTCGATGTGCCAGCCCGGAAAGCCGTTGCTCCAGGGAGAAGGCCAGCGCATGATGTGTTCGGGCGATGCTTTCTTCCAGAGCGCGAAATCGGCGGGGTTGCGTTTCTCGTCTTGTCCTTCGAGTTCGCGGCGCTCGTTGCCGGCGCCGGCGATCAGGTCTTCGACGATGCGGCCGCTGAGTTTTCCGTAGTCGTGTTTCTTGCTGTAGCCGGGTACGTCGAAGTAAACGGAGCCGTTGGATTCGTAGGCCCAGCCGTTGGCCATGATCGCGCGGATCATTTCGATCTGTTCGATGATGTGACCGGAGGCGCGGGGCTCGATGCCGGGCGGCTGGTTGTTGAGCGCGCGCATGGCCTCGTGGAACTGTTGGGTATAGAGTTCCACCACCTCCATCGGTTCGAGTTGTTCGAGGCGCGCCTTCTTGGCGATCTTGTCTTCGCCTTCGTCGGCGTCGTTTTCCAGATGACCGACATCCGTGATGTTACGCACGTAGCGCACCTTGTAACCCAGGTGGTGGAGGTAACGCTGGAGGATGTCGAAGGTGATATAAGGGCGGGCGTGTCCGAGGTGGGGCGCGCCATAGACGGTCGGTCCGCAGACGTAAAGTCCTACGAAACCGGGAACGAGGGGTTCAAAGAGGTCTTTGCTTCGCGTGAGCGAATTATAGATGAACAGTTGATGTGGGAGCATGGAAACGGGAGCGGAAAGGTGTTGTTAACGGAATCGGACAAAAGACGTTACACGGCTGCGAGAGCCGGCGGTTCAGATTCCGTTCAACACGGCGGGTGGCTGCTGCGGAGGCTCACTGGTGTACGGCGGGTTGGATGTGCGCGAGCATGTCTTCCGTCATACGCGCCAGGTCGTATTGATGTTGCCAGCCCCAGTCGGCGCGTGCGACGGAATCGTCGATGCTTCTGGGCCAGGAATCGGCGTATTGTTGGCGCACATCCGGGGCGTAGTCGATGACGAAGTCGGGCAGGTGGCGGCGGATCTCGGCGGCGAGTTCACGCGGGGTGAAGCTCATGGCGGCTACGTTATAGCTGGAGCGGACCTTCACGCGGGCGGAGGGGGCGTCCATCAGGCCGATGGTGGCGCGGAGAGCGTCGGGCATGTACATCATCGGCAGGCGCGTTTCCTCCGAGAGGAACGAGGTGTAGCGATGGTGTTTGAGCGCTTCGTGGAAGATGTGCACGGCGTAGTCGGTGGTACCGCCGCCGGGTTCGGTCTTATACCCGATGAGGCCGGGGTAGCGGATGCTGCGTACGTCGACGCCGAACTTTTGATGGTAGTATTCGCACCAGCGTTCGCCGGCTTGTTTGCTGATGCCATAGACCGTAGTCGGTTCCATGACGGTGATCTGCGGGGTATTGTCGCGGGGCGTTGTGGGGCCGAAGACCGCGATGGAGCTTGGCCAGAAGAGCTTGAATTTCTCTTCGCGGGCGAGGTCGAGTACGCCGAGCAGGCCTTCCATGTTCAGGCGCCAGGCCGACTTCACCTTTTGCTCGGCGGTTGCTGAAAGCAAGGCAGCGAGGAGGTACACCTGGGTGACGCGTTCCTTGCGGATGATCTCGGCGAGGCGGGGGAAGTCGAGTACGTCGAGTTGTACGAACGGACCGCTTTCCATGAATTCGCGGGAAGGTTCCTTGATATCGGTAGCGATGACGCGGGAAGCGCCGTGGATACGGCGGAGTTCTTCCACCAGTTCCGAACCGATCTGGCCTTTCGCGCCGATGACAAGGATTGTGTCAGCCATGGGAATGCTTGTTGGTTCAAAAATACAGCTTTCAACGAAGAAAAACAGGCGGAAAGTGTGGGGGAATTGAGAAAAGCGGTTGGCAGTAGGCGGTGGACGGTGGGCGGTGGGCGGTGGGACGAAGGACGCTCATTGCATACTGCCTACTGAAAACTGGCGGTTGGCAGTAGGCGGTGTGCGGTTGGCAGTGGGAAGTGGGAAGTAGGACGTGCATACTGCCTACTGCCTACCGCTGACTGCTGACTGAAAAACCGGTGTTGGGCGTAGTTTGAAGGGGAGGATTGCTGGGAGGAACTACGCCTTCATTTCGACGATGTTGCATTAATAACGGCGAGCAGGTCGTAGTTCCGGCCGCACAGTGCCCTCGCGCCAAACTACGACCATCAACGGCAGTGGGCAGTTGGCGGTTGGCAGTAGGCGGTTGGCAGTGGGACAAGGACGTACATTCTGCCTACTGCCTACTGAAAACTGAAAACTGGCTGTTGGCAGTGGGACGAAGGACGTGCCTACTGCCTACTGCCTACCGCTGACTGCTGACTGAAAACCGGTGTTGGGCGTAGTTTGAAGGGGAGGATTGCGGGCAGGAACTACGCCTTTGTTTCGACGAAGTTGCTTTCATAACGGCGAGCAGGTCGTAGTTCCGGCCGCACAGTGCCCTCGCGCCAAACTACGACCATCAACGGCAGTGGGCAGTTGGCGGTTGGCAGTAGGCGGTTGGCAGTGGGACAAGGACGTACATTCTGCCTACTGCCTACTGAAAACTGAAAACTGGCTGTTGGCAGTGGGACGAAGGACGTGCCTACTGCCTACTGCCTACCGCTGACTGCTGACTGAAAAACCGGTGTTGGGCGTAGTTTGAAGGGGAGGATTGCGGGCAGGAACTACGCCTTTGTTTCGACGAAGTTGCTTTCATAACGGCGAGCAGGTCGTAGTTCCGGCCGCACAGTGCCCTCGCGCCAAACTACGACCATCAACGGCAGTGGGCAGTTGGCGGTTGGCAGTAGGCGGTTGGCAGTGGGACAAGGACGTACATTCTGCCTACTGCCTACTGAAAACTGAAAACTGGCTGTTGGCAGTGGGACGAAGGACGTGCCTACTGCCTACTGCCTACCGCTGACTGCTGACTGAAAAACCGGTGTTGGGCGTAGTTTGAAGGGGAGGATTGCGGGCAGGAACTACGCCTTCATTTCGACGATCAATTTGCGATTTCATTATTATATCCTTTGATCATTGAAATATCCAGCATCTATTAATCATAAAACAAATTCAGGTCGTCGAGCTTTGCAAAAAAGCCAGATGGGACACGCATATAAAATTCATAAACAAGACGGCGTTTACTTTCTCACCTTGACGATCGTCGATTGGGTGGATCTATTTACCAGATCCAGCTACAAGGAAATTATAACGAATAGCTTGAACTATTGCGTGGAAGAAAAAGGTATGGAAATTTATGCCTATGTGTTAATGACCAATCACCTTCACATAATTGCGGCAGCAAAAAACAATAATCTTAGCGATATAATCCGTGATTTTAAGCGCTATACCAGTCAAAAAATCATCGAGCAGATAAGCTCAAACCGGGAAAGCAGACGAAACTGGTTGCTTCCAATTTTCCGAAGTGCCGCATCAAAGCATAAGCGAAATACCTGCTATCAGATTTGGACGCATGACAATCATGCGGAAGAGGTCTATTCTCCAGCATTCACGAAAAGCAAAATAAACTATATTCATAAAAATCCCGTCAAAGCCGGCATGGTTGGCAGACCTGAGGAATATCTATTCAGCAGCGCCAGAGACTATGCCGGAGATCAAGGACCGGTGAAGGTTTTGAAGATTGAACTGCAATTGCTTTAATCCGGCGAGCAGGTCGTAGTTCCGGCCGCACAGTGCCTTCGCGCCAAACTACGACCATCAACGGCAGTGGGCAGTTGGCGGTTGGCAGTGGGCGGTTGGCAGTGGGACGAAGGACGAGCATTGCATACTGCATACCGCATATTGCCTACTGAAAACTGGCAGTTCGTAGTTCCGGCCGCACAGTGCCTTCGCGCCAAACTACGACCAACAACTAAGAATGCGGGTTGGAACTACACCCCCGCCCTTAGTACATTCGCTTCGCTCACAGGTATCCATTTTGAAGGTCCGGCTTCTTTTGTTGTTGCTCTTAGCGCCACTGCTGTACTCCAGTGTGCGGCAGCCGGACTGGGGTGATGATTTCGCGCAGTACCTGTTACAGACGCGGAACATCGTGGAAGGACGGTCGATGCAGGACAATGGCATTGTCGCCGACCCCGCTTTGCCGGCCTTTGCCATACCGGCTTATCCGGTGGGTTTCCCGTTGTTGTTGCTTCCCTTCTACTCTTCCGATCCATTCCGTACAGCGCCTTATTTCATTGTGCCGGCTTTGTCGTTGCTGTTAGCCGCCTTCGCCTGCTTCCTGTTGTTACGCAAGCGATTCGGTGTCACCACCTCTTTGCTGAGCGCATTACTCATCGCGTATCATCCGGTATTCCTGCAGGCGAAAACGGAGTTGTTGTCGGACCTGCCCTTTATCGCCTTCCTGCTGTTGGGCCTGCAAGCGATGGCGACCGAAAAAGAAGAACCGATTTCCCGGCGAAACATCGTATTCGCCGGCTTGTCGTTTGGCCTTGCCATGAGCATGCGACTGACGGGATTTCTGTTGCTGCCGACCTTGTTGGCCTGGTCGGTCTTTGACCGTTCGAAGCGGTCGGCAGCCGGCAAGATCGCAGGCATTGCGTTGCTGTTGTTTGCGATCCTAAACGTAGTGTTGTTTCCGATCGACCTTCCGGGAATCTGGCAGTTCTATCGCGGCGCCATTGCCGCGCAACCGTTGTTGCTGACGGATCAGTTCATTTTCTATCTGCATCAGCTCAATGCCTTGTTCTGGATCAGTCCGTTCTCCTGGACCGGCGGGCTGATCGTTCCGGGCATGTTGGTGTACTACTGGCGCAAACGAGATTCGCTTGATGCGGCCGACTGGTTTCTACTGGCGTATGCCGGCTTGCTGATGACCATACCTTATCAGGGTGGCGGTTTGCGCTTCCTCTTGCCTGCCATACCATTGTTGTTGCGCAATCTGCTCAGTCTTGTGCGACCGTTCGTACTCCCGGTGCTGCAATTCCGGCGTTACCTGCACGTAGCGTATGCCGGCATCGTGTTGATCCTGATCCTGCCGGGCATCGTGGATTGGTTGACAACCCTTGAACGAAATGACGGTCCTGAGTCACCCGAGGGAAAACGTATCCTGTCGATCGTGGAACAAAAAACACCGAAAGACGCGGTGATCATTTGCGCCAAGCCGCGGGCGATCCAATGGTACACCGGACGCCGGGCCACGTACCTCATCGACGGCGTACTGCCAGCTCGGATCGACAGCGCTTTTGCTCAATTGAATGCCCGTTATCTGATCTGTGAACGTACCGGCAGGCCCGGCGCATTCGCAGACGATAAAATGAATGCCTACCTCCTTTCGTTCGGGGACCGCTATGTGCCGGTCGACAGCACGAAACAGTTGACACTCTGGTTGCGTAAGTGAGGCTCCGGACGTGGATTCGGCTTCCGGCTTTTCGCTACATTTACCCGTAACGCGCGCCCAGACAATTGATTCCTAAGATCTTACGCATTCTTCGCAATCGTCCGCAGCTTGCCGAAACGGTTTTCATTCCGCTTTTCTGGGCATTGTATTTCGTTTACCTGCTCTTTCGCGGGAAGCAATTCATACTGGCCGGATTTCCGGACCGACCCATTTCCATTGCGAGCTTCGACGGGGTTGATGTGACGGAGCGCGTGCGTACGTTCTATTACGCGATCGGCTTATCGCTGTTGCTGTTCGTTGGCCTGCTGTTCGCCATACAAAAGCTGCTACACCGCTTACGAAACGGGGAGTTGCGGGTCTTGCAGGCGAGTGCCGTAGCGGGTCTGGTCTTTCTCTTCTTCTCGGTGATTGGAGCCGATATGCGCGCGTGCCTGCATCTGCTTGCTGCATTTCAAGGAGCGGTCGTTGTCTCCGTCATCAGCCGTCACCTGATGAAGGCACAGGTGAACGATGAGATCAATCTCCTGGTCATCGGCTGGCTGGGAGCCCTGGGAATCAGCCTCGGCATCCTGATCCGCACCTTCTTTTCGGGAAGCCTGCCACTCCCCTCCCTGCCGGAGTCGGTCTTTGTGACGGTTTGCGTGGGCTGGGTATTTCTGTTCTATCAGTTAAAGCGACCGCAACACCCGACGAATCACGCGCTGGGTCTGATCCGACGCAGCAGCGGTCTCGTCGTCGCCCCGCTGTTGATCGTGGTGGCTGCTGAGCTGCGCATGATCTTCGGAATGGAATCGCAACTGCCTGGCTGGATCGCGCTGGCGATGGTTGCAGCATCCGTTTTTCGGCCGCATCGACATCCTGCCGAATTGCATTTGGTTCAGGAACGCTTTTTCAGCCGTACGCTCCCGATGTTCATCGCCGGCGTACTTGCCTATGCCTACTATCAACCGATCCTTGCCGCGCAGGTGGATGTATTCGAGGACGCAAACCGCATACTGCCCTTGCTGCAATGGCATCAGTTCGGAAAGATTCCGTTCCTGGATTCCTTCAGCTCGCACGCGCTCTCGGACTGGTGCTGGGGCGGCCTGTACAATCTGTTGAACGGATTCGACGCTTACGGAACCTACCTCTATGGCTTCCTGCTGCACGTCCTGATCGCGGCGACCACCTATTGGTTTGTCTGGAAGATCTGGAACAACGGCTGGCTGGCACTGTTCCTCGCCCTGTTTTATCCATACACGCACTTGCTGATCCCGGCGTATTATCATTTCGTGCCGTTGACGGTGGTGCTCTTGTTACCAATCGCGAATCAACCTGCGCGAAAGCACTTTTTCCTGCTCTTCAGTTGGGTGTTTTTCCTGATGCTCTGGCGACTGGACGTCGGATTATCGAATACCCTGGCGACTATCGCGCTGGTGCTAATTCTCGGATTTTCCGGGGAGCCGAAGCCCTTCTTCCGTACCGCGCTACGCGGGTTGCTGCCAGCGGCATTGCCCTGTTTGTTACTCGGGCTAACAGCGCTGGCGCTGCGCGGTGGAGCGATCTTCTCAAGGCTGAAAGAGATCCTGGCTTATACCAATTCCTATCAATCGTTTGGACTGCGAACGCTCGGCACCGAGAACGGATTGATCGCGCAGTTGCTGTATTACATACTTCCCGCCGCCGTGCTCATCGTCCTCGGTGTTGCGGTATTACGCCCGCGCCGGCATCGTCCGACCGTGCTGGCGATGGCGTTCTTCACGGCCTTCTTCCTCGTCAACCTGCAACGCGGACTGATCCGCCACAGCCTGGCGGAAGGTTGGGATGCCGCCTGGACCTCTTACGGGTTCTTCGTGCTGGCGGCGAGCGTCTATGTAAGCGGCAAAACCCGCAGCATCACGCGCTTCTTTTCCTTCAGCATTGCAGCAACCCTGATCGTCCTGTTGTTGAAATACGATCGTCCGGCAGCGGATACGAATAACCGGTACGCTCAGGTGTCGGCTCGCAGTTTCCAGGCGATCAATTTGTTTCCGCAACCCGGCACACGCGTACAGTTGTCGGCCGACCAAACCGCGTTCGCGAACGAGCTGAAACATGTACTTGAACATGACTTCAGCGACAGCGCCACCTTCCTCGATTTTTCGAATACCCCGATGCTGTATGCGTTCACGGGCCGGGCGGTGCCGAATTATTTCTGCCAGATCCCGCATACCGCGCACAACAGCTTTTTACAGGAGCGGTTCCTGGATGAGTTGAAGAACTATGACATTCCGCTGGTCGTGTTCGCGCATCAGCCGGAAAACTTCTGGGACGCGCTCGACGGCATTCCGAACGCGGCGCGTCACTATCGGATCGCGGAGTACATCTATGCCCATTATCGTCCGGCCTGGCTGCTCGGACCACACACCGTTTGGTTGCGTAACGACTTGACCATACCGGCGACAAAAGAAGTTACCCGACTCTGGCGGCAAGACTGGACGCACTGCCGGGTCACGCAGGGCTATCTGGCCGACTCGGTCACGGTTCGCAGCCATGGCGATGGTCTCCGCATCGTGGACATACTGCCGGCGGACGGTATCGCACTCACATCGGGGAAGCGGTACTATTTACGAGTCGAAGGACATGCAGAAGGCGGCGGAAACGCCGAGTTATTCATAAAAGCAACGGGGCTTGAAAATCCTCCACCGGTCAGGTGGAATCTTCAGTGGGGTGCAACGACTGCTTACTTCCCGATCACATTACCCGACAGTTGTACCCGGTTGGAACAACTCGAACTTCAGTTACCGGTTCAGGTCTTTCGATTGCAATCGCTGGCGCTGGTGGAAGCGGATCATGTGCCGGATCAATTCTCCGGAGCCTTTCGTGTTTGGGACCTGGGATCCATCCCTTATTACTGGGGAACCTACGACCAGGGTGTGATCACACAAAGTCTTGAACTGCTGAACAACCGAAGCCTGATTGCGGACGCGGAAGTCCGCTTCTCGTTGCCGAAGCCAGGGGTAAAAGCTACGTACCTCGATCTTGATGCACAGATCGCGGGTGATCAGCCGGTGAACATGATCGTCAGTTATGGCAAAGGGGAAACGAAATTAGGCGCCTTCACACTCCGAATCTCTCCCGGCGCGGAAGCCCGGTATCGAATCAGAGCCCTGAGCCAGTATAACTGGTTTGCCGCTCAGCCGGATTGGGTAGCTTTGTACCCGGCCGGCAAGGACGTTCAACTGCGACGTTTTTCGCTCGCCAACGGCGAATAAACCCATGATCCGTACCCGTACCAAAGTCGTGCTTGATGCGGTGGCGGGAAGAACGCTGGTGTTCTTCCTGAACCTCGCCGCGCGCGTACTCGGGCGGATCCTCTCCATCGATCACGCACTCACCCGACCGCCCAAAACGATCGTGGTCTGCAAATACCTCGGCATGGGCAGCATCATCCAGGCCACACCGCTCTTGCAGACCCTGCGGAAGAACTTTCCCGATGCCAGGTTGGTCTTCGTCACTTCACAGGCTAATCGCGGGCTCATGAAGCAGGTTGCCGCGGTACACGAAGTACTGACGGTGAATGACTCCGGTTTGCTGCCGTTGGCCAGTTCGAGTTGGAAACTGTTGCGGCGGCTCTGGAAACTTCGACCGGACCTGTACATCGATCTCGAAACCTACTCGTATTACAGCACCGCCATCGCGACCATGAGCTGCGCGCGTAATCGTATCGGCTTCTATCGTGTGGAGCGGAACATCCGCATGGGGGTTTATACCCACATGATGTTTTTCAATGCCCGGGCACCGATCGCGCAGTCGTATTTGCAGATGGCACGTCTGGTCGGCTGCCGGGAAATCGTCGCACAGTTGTATCCGTTCCGCGTGGATGAGGCCGATCTTGCCTCGATGCGTCGGAAGCTGGAGCGGCAAGTCGGTGAATCATTCGAGCCGTTCGTGGTGATCAATCCGAACGCGTCCGACCTCCGCATCGAACGGCGCTGGCCCTCGGAGCGGTTTATCGCCCTGATCCGTTCGCTGAGTCAGCGGTTCCCTTCCCATCGCTTCTTTCTGATCGGTTCCGTGAGTGAGGCCGCGTATGTCGGAGAGATCTACCGTCGGCTGGAACTGCCGAACGAGGACCAGGTGATCAATACGGCAGGGCGACTGAGCCTCGGAGAGCTGTTCGCGCTCATCAGCAGAAGCGAATTGGTCGTCACGAACGACACCGGACCGATGCACATCGCGTTTTCGCTCGGCCGCCCGACTGTTTCGCTGTTCGGGCCGGCTTCTCCTTCACAATACGGCGACAACCCACACGCCTTCGGTATCTATAAGAACCTGTATTGCAGTCCGTGCGTGCACGACTTCCTCGTCCCGCCCTGCGGCGGCGATAACCAGTGCATGAAACAGATCACGCTCGAAGAAGTGGAGGGTCTCTGCACGCGTTTGCTGCGTGGCGACCGCAGCACTGTTCCGGCTGAAAACTTACGCTTTAACCGCGCCGGGGCCGACGGCGCCTTGGGTGTCGTGAACCGTCTATGAGCCAGGCTCCCGTCACGTGTCGCTGTTGCGGCAGTCAGCAACAACATTTCCTGGTCGGCGGGCTCGACTCGATTTATGCGCGTCGCACGTATGATGTCGTGGTGTGCGAAGAGTGCGGTAACGGGATCACGGTGCCGGTAGAGACACAGGCATCGCTGGATCGCTTGTATGCGGAGACCTACCTGTATCCCGTTCACGAATGTGTGATCGGAGAAAAACGTTATCGGGCCGAAGGCCTCGCACGCTTCCTGCGCCAGCACTATCCTGCGGCGCAGTATTCCAACGTACTGGAGATCGGTTGCATGTTCGGTTACCTGATGGAAGCGCTTCGTCGTGATTATCGCGTCAAGGGGATCGACCTGGGAACGGAAGCGATTCGTTTTTGCCGGGAGCGCGGACTGGATGCGGAAGAAATCTCGGTGGAGGATTATTTGAAAAAACCCGCCGAGCGTTTCGACCTGATCATTCTTTCCCATGTCTTCGAACACCTGGTGGAACCCGAAGTGGTCTTGCGACAACTGAAGAACCGTTTGACTCCGAACGGCCGGATCGTGCTGTTAGTGCCGAACCGGAATTCGATCGCACGAAAGGTCGGCGGACGTAACTGGGGCTGGTGGCAGGTGCCGGTACACATCCATCACTTTACGGAAAACGCGTTGCATGCGCTGGCTACACGGGAAGGGCTGGATACCGAACGCGTCCGTTACCGCGGCGGAGATTCCCTGATGTGGGTGTTGACGTTCATGAAACTCTTCGGTGTTTCGGGGAAAGGACAGTCGTCGCTGAGTGCCACGCAACGTTGGTTCCTGCGTAGCTGGTCGGCGGTAGCCCGTTATTGGTACGCTCTCGGCAACGAAGAAATCGCGGTGGTGCTGACAAACCGTACATCCCGCTAGCGAGATCCGACCGACCGGACTCGGTTATTTCCCATACAGGTTTTCCCATTCGAAATAATAGGGGCGCAGGTTTTCCAGTGGAGCCGGATTCAGTTTCAGTCGGCCACTACGCGCGTCGTCTTCATGAAAGAAAAAACCATCGGCAAGGTTAGGGTCAATGTTTCTCGATCGTTTATCCGCCACCCATTCCTGAGAATCGACGATCGTATGGGCAAGTTCGTGGGTCATGACGTGATAGAAACTGTTCGCATACCGGTAGGCCAGACGAGCGGTATAGCATAGCGAATCCTGCCAGGCGTATTCCGCAAAAAAGATCGCCCCATCAAATTCCTGCGTGAACTTCCTTTGCGGAAGGACGAAATTATTGTTCCCGGGAAACTGATAAGCGGCCCGACGAAAAGCCTCGCGTTTAACGGAGAGCACCGCAAAGCTTGATTGAAGCAGCGTGATCTCGCCGAGCTCCCAACCTTCCTCCCGCAGCTCCACTTCGTGATAGTTCTCGATGCCGTGGCTTTCGTTCTCGAGCGACTCGCATACATAGCGAATACGCACCGTATCGCCGGTTCCGCTATCCAAAAAATCGAACCGATACTCCGGAAAGGCCGCGGGGTTGAGCAGGTTCTCCTTCAGGCGAAGGACCGGATCGGCAGCGAACAGCAATTCGTAGCGATCACGTGTACGATGATCTTCCCCTTCCGGCACGGGTTGCCGGTCATCCAACATGGCCATGGCAACCGCTTCGCTCACCTTACCGCTGTCATCCCGGGCGTTATACAGGACCATCAACTCCGATTCGGTCAGGGCGGTGATCTTTCCGTTCACGGTCCGACAACGCCTCGCCCGGCCCGGCGTTACATACGTGAAGGCCGCGGTATTGCCCGGAATCCGACTGACGGCTTCCCGAACCATTTGCTCGGCTGTATATCCCCGGATGCCGACTTCCCGGATGTTCAAGGCCGGACAATCGATGTAGAGTACGATGGGTGTTGTGTTCCGCATCGACACCCAGTGCTTCGTCCGGCATCCCACCCGCGTCACCTCCAGCAAGACGGAGCCCGTCTCCACTTCCAGCCGTATATCGAAGCGACCGTCGATGTCTGCGGTGGTTCCGATGCCGCTGGTCGGTTCCCGAACAACGGCAAAAGCCAGGGGCAAGGAATCGGCGCGGTTAAGCAACCGTCCTTGCAAATCCACTACAGCTGATGCAGCAGCCAGCCCGGAGAGTCCGATCAGCAGGAATAGCACACCCAACGTCCGCATTCCCGAATATACTGAATCGACGACGGATGGGGCTACGCCCGGTAGTCACCGATAAAAAGCAAACGGCCTGAAGCAAGACTTCAGGCCGTTTGATCTGGTATCCGGCTCGATTAAACCCTCATGAGCCGAATCAAATGAACGATCCTTATTGTACGATGATCCGCTCGGCACGAACGCCACGGGCATCCGTCTCGCGCAGGAAGTAAATGCCTTTACCAAGCGAGGACACGTCGAGCACACTGTCGGATTTACCACGAAGGTCGAATGCACGGACGAGTTTCCCCGACACGTCGAACAACTGGTAAACCGCGTCCGCATGACCCTGGATCCGGAAGTAGCCGTTGTTCGGGTTCGGGAATACGAATTGACCTTTATCGGATACGTCGGGGCCCAGTGCGGTAGTGGTGCCGACCGAGAAGAGTTGCGTAGCGGTACAGCCGTTCGCGTCGGTGACGGTCACAGTGTAGTCGTACGGCAGGAGGTTGTTCAGGTCTTCGGTTGTAGCGCCGTTGCTCCAGAGATACGAATAAGACGGGGTTCCGCCGTCGACGGTGAGGTCGATC
This sequence comes from Bacteroidota bacterium, assembly GCA_016713765.1. Lineage (NCBI taxonomy): Bacteria > Pseudomonadati > Bacteroidota > Bacteroidia > Candidatus Pollutiaquabacterales > Candidatus Pollutiaquabacteraceae > Candidatus Pollutiaquabacter > Candidatus Pollutiaquabacter sp. The sequence continues at coordinate 735,470 of JADJON010000001.1, read as the reverse complement.
GAGCCGTTGCCGGTTCCCGTTGCATCATTGACCGTAGCGGAAACCGAAACCGCTTGCGGCTCATTCACCGATACGGAACCGATAGTGGTACAACCGTTCGCGTCGATCACTTTGTAACCGTACACTCCGGCGGAAAGTCCGGTCAGGGATGTGCCGGTAAAGCCATCATCCCACAGCAGCGTATAGCCACCGGCGCTGGTCCAGATCTGCATATCGATGGTGCCGTTGCTGCCACCGTGGCAGCTAGGGCCTTGCGTCGTAGCGGCGACCATCGGAGCATCTTCATTGTTGATCACAAACGACTGGTACGTCTGGCAACCGTGCGCATCGGTGATTTCGATCGCGTAATTGCCGGCGCTAAAACCGGTTGCATATTGTCCCATGGTACCGGTTGACCATTCGTACTGGTACGGGCCGGTTCCACCCGCTACCGAAGCCGAGGCGGAGCCGTTGGCCTGGCCGCAAGCAGCGTCGGTTGTTTGAATGCCCGCATTCAGGGCAGCAGGTTCGGAGACATTGACCGAGAAGGAGCGTGTGCAGTTGTTCGCGTCGGTTACGATAACGGTATAGTTACCGGCATCGAGGCCGTTCATGGTCGTGGTGGTAGCACCGTTCGACCAGAGGTACGTCAGCGCTCCGGTTCCGCCGCTGGCTGCAATCGCAGCTTCACCGCTGGCATCGCCTGCGCAGCTCAGCGCGACAGCGCTCGTAGTGGCCTGGATCTCATCCGGGGCGTTGACATCCACTTGCGCGGTTGTCGTGCAGCCGTTTGCGTCCGTGACGGTAACCGAATACGTTCCAGCCGGGATGTTGGCAAGGGCCGAGGCGCTGGCACCATTCGACCAATCATACGAATACGGAGCGATACCGCCAGATGTCATGGCATGCGCTTCTCCGTTGGAGGCACCGTAGCACGAGGTAGCCGTAGCGCTCAGTGCTGTTTGTACCGCGGTCGGTTGTGCGATCGTCGCTTGTTGAGTCGTCGTACAACCGTTGTCGTCGGTGATGGTCACGGTATAGTTACCGGCAGCAAGGCCGGCAGCCGTTTGACTGGAAGCGCCACTGCTCCAGGAGTAGGTGTATGGAGCAGTACCACCGGTGGCGGTCACGGTCGCTTCACCGTCGCTGGCGCCGTTACAAGTAGCATCAGTCGTTGCAGCGGAAGCGTTCATCGCGGCCGGCTGGGTAATGGTGTAGCTGAATTGCGCGGTGCAGTTGTTGGCATCCTGGACCGTGCAGGTGTAGCTGCCGGCGGAAAGTCCGGTCGGGTTGTTACCACTCGCGCCGGACGACCATGCATACGACAAGCTGCCGGTCCCGCCGGTTGCGGACAGGAGGATCGAACCATCGTTCGCGCCATTGCAACTCAGGTGTTGGAGCGTAGCGCTTGCGGCGGATATGGCCGTCGGCTGTGTGATCGTAAAGGTGCGGGTCAGGGTACACGCGTTCGCGTCGGTGATCGTGCAGGTGTAAGATCCTGCCGGCAGGCTGGAAACGGATGAAGCGGTCGAAGCATTCGACGACCATTGATAGCTATAGGGCGTCGTACCTCCGGTTGCACTCACCGCGGCAACGCCAGTGGCCGCGCCATTACAAGCAACGTTGGTCTGCGAGGTCGTAGCGCTTACCGCCGTGGGTTGCGTGACGGTGAAATGAGCTGCCGTCGTACAGTTGGCCGCATCGGTGATCGTGCAGACATAGTTGCCGGCAGCCAGTCCGGTACGGGTGGCGGAAGAGCCGCCGCCGGTCCAGGAGTAAGTATAGGGTGATGTGCCACCGACCACCGTTACAGCCGCAACACCGTTGCTGCCGCCATTACAGGAAACGGCAGTGGTGCTCGACGAGAAGCTGATCGATGGATTAACGGTTACCAGGATAGCCGAAGAGGAATCCACCGCCGAGCCGGAAGTCACCACACGACGGTACCACGAAGATTGCGTGAGCGTACCCGGGCTGTAGTCGATGTTGTTGTTGGTGCCGGGCGCGGCCGTATAGGTGCCGGAAGCGCCGGAAGTAGAACGGACCCATTGATAAGTATATGATCCCGTTCCGCCGCCGGGATTCGATCCGGTCAGCGCAGCAGCGGAAGCATTGTAGCAAATGGTCTGCGCATTGGCGACCGTATTGCCCGTTACATTGATATAAATGCGCGTGGTTGCGGAAATGCTGGTGGCAGGATCGCCCGGCATATCGCCGTACTCAACGACGAAAGCCAGCCCTACCCAATCCGGGAGGTCGTTCCAACGGCCGTAGGCTCCGCTTGAATAGATCTGTCCGAAGTGTTCGCCACCCGAATCGTTGGGTTCCCAATCGTTCCAGTTGGCGTATTCTCCCGGTACGGTGGCCGGGAACTCGTTTCCTACGGAAAACAAGGTGCCGGCTTCCGGACCCGTTACCCAATACCAGTTACCTTCGGCGGACCACTGATCCGGGTAGGTGGTCGTTCCGGTCGCGTCGTTGATCAGGGTGTATTCATCCGCCGCACCGATCCAGGCGTCGGCAGCGAGTACCTGCGCGATGAAATCATTCTCCGCTTGTGAGGTGATGGTCGCGAGGTAGCCGGTCTTTCCAAGGTAGGTGCGTGCTTCCGCGTTCGCCCTGGCCATATTCCAGTCATCACCGCCGTTATCGACCAGCTCGTAAAAGTGGCCGTTACTGAAAGCTGACAAGCTGCCTGCACTGAAAGTGATCGTACGATCGCCTACTTCCCAGTCGTTGGCATTTTCGAAGGTGACCGAACGCAGCAGTGTTTGCCAGTCTTCGGCTGTGGCGGAACCGGTGAAGGTGAGCACACCGGTGTTGCCGTCCCAGGAGTCGTTCACCCCCAGTGGAAGTGGTTCCGTGAAGGAAAGGACATCGCCGGACTGAAAGCCGGAGGAGATCGTCACCTTGAAGCCGCTGATCGGTGTCAGCGAGGTGATCTGCAGGTTCGGGTCGACGTACACGGCGCCGGTGTTCAGGGAATAACCCTGATCCGTGGTGCCGGAACCAACCGTGACCTGTGCGCCGGCACTCAGCCATCCAAGATAGAGGAAGCCGGCGAGCAGGCATTTCATGATTTTCGTTTGAAATTTGTTCATGGGCGTAGAACAGTTAGTCAAGGATGTGTTTAGATTTTGACTCTGATACGCTCACTGGTGCCGCTACCGATACTCGTCATTCACGCGCCGTCTTTCAATGTGATGATGTGTAAGAATTAACGTGAATAAACGCATGGTTTTTTCCCAATGCGGGACGGACCTTCCTTGATTTAATCAGAATCCGCCCTTGCACGATGCTTGTTTCGGCCTAAGGAAGTTTTAAAAGTGAATGGAATTGGTGAAATCGTTCACGCAATTCCGCTCATGCGCGAGGATTCGAACATTCATTACAGTTTAATCAAGACATTTCCTGCCTTTACCAGGATGCTGAAAGCAGGCAGCCGGCTGTGCAATTGCACAGGTACTATTCCGTTAACGACTCCACGTTTAAGGAAAGGACAATTACTTCATCCAAAACGGCCCGTACCACAAAGGGTCCAGGGCACCGACGCAGTAAGCCGGGACGAAAAAGTTGGCCAGGACTAAAGCAATTGCCAAGGGTGCAAACCAGGTCGGTTGCGCTTTGCGCAGTTGATCAATAGCCACGAAAAAAGCCGGGTATGCCAGGCCGCCCAGGCGGGAAAGATCATAGGCGAAATAATACTGCGAAGCGGCGAGGGCGACGGGAAGAAAAATAAACAGGACGGCATTCCAGTTTTTCCGCTGCAGGGCGAAGAACAATCCGATGATCACCACGAGCCAGGACAGGCGGAACGACTGGAACAAGCCGTACACCCATTTATCCTTTACGTGCTCGTGCGTCCAGGCCAGGTTGGCCGGATCGAGGTAATAACCCACCGTATACTCGACCGGCGAAATACGGTGCACGATCTCGCGATAAACAAAGTACGGGACCAGGGCGAGCACGAACCAGCCCACGTGCTTCAGCCAGTCGTTTGCCTGCCAGCTTTCCGGTCGCCAGCGAAGGAACAGGAGCGGGAAAAGGAAGATCGTCTGCTCGTGGTTGAAGATCAGCAACGCAAGCAGCAGTACCCGCAACCCGTGTTTCTTCGGAGCGAACCAGGCGAGGGTCAGCAGCACATAGGTGAAGCTGTCCGTGTATCCCGGAAAACTGTAGGTGTAAAACGTGAGCGTCGAGAAGCCGAACAAGAGCAGCAGGCTCAGGGCATCGACCGGTCGCCAGTCTTCCCGTCGTAGGTAGCGATAAACCATACCCAGGAACACCGCCAGCAACGACAGCATGAACCAGGGGAACAAGGGTCCGCGCAGGAACAGGATATAGCCCAGGAACGGCGCCAGGATCCGGAAGCGCAGGTTGTAGTTGTCGGACCAGTCGAAGGGGTTGTTGGACAATACCGTGTACCATTTACCATGGTGGACCGGTACGAATTGCGGACTGGTGCCCAGCGCAGACAGGGCCAGCACGGCGGCGCCCAGGATCAACGCCAGAACAGGAAGGGACCAGCGCTGCTCCAACGAAAGCAAGCGACGGTCGAGGGCGGAGAAAGGCAGCTTGTCCACGGAAGCGGGCGGGAAGATTCGTAACTTTCGGTCCGGCCCGCCCGGGTAAAATAAGCGGTGCCTGCGGACCGTTTTGCTACGATCGCCTGCAAAGATGAACAAATTCTTCCTCCTCGCCTTTTCCCTCCTTGCTTCCCTGCTACTGCGTGCCGACAACCCGCCGATCGGGCTCGGTAGCTGGCGGGAACATATTCCCTACAACAAGGCCGTTGCCGTCGCCGACGCGGGCGACCGGGTGTATTGCGCCAGCCAGTTCGGACTGTTCAGTTACAAGAAAGACGACGGAGAGATCAGCTATTTCACGCGCCTGGGCGGACTTTCCGACTACGAGATCAAAACGATCCGGTACGAAACCCAGCGCGGCATCCTGGTGATCGCCTACGAGAATTCGAACATCGACCTGCTGTTTGCCGACAAGACGATCGTCAACCTGAGCGACATCAAGCGCAAGAACATCGTCGGCGGAAAGGCGATCAACCACATCCTGTTCATCAACGGCAAAGCCTACCTGAGCTGTCAGTTCGGGATCGTGGTGATCAACCTCGACCGTCGCGAAGTGGAAGATACCTACTTCATCGGACCGAACGGCGGCAACCTGAACGTGCAGGGACTCGCGTACGACGGTACCCAACTGCTCGCGGTCAGCGACAGCGGGGTGTTCCTGGCCAACTTCAACGATCCGAACCTGTTCAATTACACCGCCTGGAACCGTGAGAGTTCACTGGCCGAGCCGCTGGGCAACTACACCTCGACCTGCTGTTTTCGCGGGAAGTTCTATGTCGTGAAAACGAACGAAGACCGCGACAAAGACAGTGTCCTTGTACGCGACAGCGGACAATGGCGGCCGTTCTTTTCCGAAGCCTCGGAAGGCGCGGCGATCGACGAATACAACGACCTGTTCATGTACCGGAACTATTACAAGCTGGTCGCGCTCGACGAACAGACCAACCAGGTACGCGGCATGGATGTGAACGCCGTCGGGAACAGTGAGTTCCGGGGCGGACAGGTGGACGCGGCCGGAAATTTCTGGCTGGCCGATTATACGAACGGTCTTATCCGGGAACGACCGGGCCCGCAGATCAGCGTCATCACCCCGAACGGTCCGCGCTCCTCGGCCGTCTGGGACATGGACAGTAAAGGCGGTGCCCTTTGGGTGGCCTCGGGTTCACTCAACGGCGACGCGCCGAACTACAACCAGGTGAACGGCGTGTACCTCTTCGATAAGAACGAATGGAAGACGTTTGACAAACGGAACGACCCAATCTACAATACGATCAATTCTCCCGCGGTCATCACCGTCTCCGTTGATCCGAGCAACCGGGAACACGCCTACTGCGGTGTCTGGGGCGGTGGGTTGCTGGAGTACGGTCCGAACGGCGCGGTGACACGCTACACCGAGAGCAACTCTTCCCTCCTCTCGATCGCCGGACTCAACAATTACATCATCACCGGCGGAACGGCTTTCGATGAAGACGGACAACTGTGGGTGGTCGCAGGCGGCAACACGACTCCCCTGAGCGTGCGCAAGACGGACGGGAGCTGGCAGAATTTCCGCATTCCGGACGCCGACGTAGCAGGATACGGTTTGTACGACCTGTGCGTCGACGACTTCGGGCAGAAGTGGTTCATCGCCCGCGAAGGCGCATCGGCCGGTCGCGGCCTTTGTGTGTATGCCGAGAACGACATGGCCAATCCGAACGACAACCAATTCCGGCGACTGACGGACGCGAGCGGAAACGGCTCCCTGCCCGACGTATTCGTGCGCTGCATCGCCAACGACCAGGACGGCGCGTTGTGGATCGGCACCAACAAGGGCGTGGCGGTGATCTACAACCCGGGCAGCGTGTTCAGCTCGACGAGCTTCGACGCGCAGAAGGTGATCATCCAGCAGGACGGCTACAACCAGTACCTGCTCGAATCGGAGTACGTGACCGCAATCGCGATCGACGGCGCCAACCGCAAGTGGTTCGGCACTTACAGCGGCGGCGCGTTCCTGATGTCGGCCGACGGCACCAAGCAACTGCTCAACTTCAACACGGGTAACTCCCCGCTTGGCCTCGAACACCATCCTGTCGATCGCGGTGGACGGCGTGACAGGCGAAGTCTTCTTCGGGACCGACAAGGGTATCGTGAGTTACCGCGGCGACGCGACGGAAGGCGGTGAAGCCTGCAGTGACTACAACGTATTCCCGAATCCCGTGCGGCACGACTACAACGGACCCATCGCGGTCTCCGGCCTGGTGGCCGATGCCGACGTCCGCATCACCGATGTGGCCGGCAACGTGGTATTTCATACCAAGGCCCTGGGCGGACAGGCCGTCTGGAACGGCAACGATTTCTCCGGACGCCGCGCGCAGACGGGCGTTTACCTGGTGTACGTGACGAACGAAGACGGATCCGCGACCTGCGTGACGCGTCTGTTGCTGGCGAACTGATGCTGCAAAAGACCCGGGGCATCGTGCTGCGCACCACCGAGTACGGGGAAACGAGCCTCGTGGTGAAGGTGTTTACCGAAGCGTACGGGCTGCAATCCTACATCGTCAACAGCGTACGCAAGCCGGGCGCGAAGACGCGCGCTTCGGTATTCCAGCCGTTGTCGCTGCTCGAGCTGGTGGTGTACCACAAAGACCGAGGAGGTTTGCAGCGGGCTTCCGAGATCCGGAACTTTCCGCCTTACCGTCATCTGCCGTTCGACATGCAGAAGAGTTCCATCGTGCTCTTCCTCGACGAAGTCCTGAACAAAGTGTTGCAGGAAGGCGGCGAACAGCAGGAAGTTTTCGAGTTCCTGGTGAGTTCGCTGCAGTTGCTCGACCTGCAGCAGCCGGCCAATCCCGATTTTCATCTCGCGTTCCTGTTGCGCCTGACGCGCCTGTTGGGTTTCTTCCCCGCGGGCGCGCCTTCGGAGGCGACTCCGGTGTTCGATCTGCAGGAAGGCGTATTCTGTTCGCAGGTTCCGCCGCATCCGCATTACCTGACGGGAGAGGAATGCGCGGCCTTCGGATCCCTGATCGAAGCGACGAACGATTTTTCGAAACACCTCCAATGGCCCTTGCCGCTGAAGCGGGTGATGACCGAACGCCTGCTCGATTACTACCGCCTGCACGTGCCGGGGTTTGGTGAGGTGCGGGGGCATAAGGTGTTGGAGGCGGTTTGGAGTTAAGGTGCGAGGTGCGAGGTGCGAGGTGCGAGGTGCGAGGGAATTTTGTTTGTTTTTGGATTATAAATTCATTTTGTAAAGTTATTTGTTTACTTTATTTTGATTTTTGTAATGTTATTGCTTTACTTTTATGATTGTTTTGTAAAACTTTAACTTTACTTTTATAGTATTGAACGATTCCAGACCTGACATCATGGCCAGACGATCTTTATTGTTGCAGCAGTTAGACCGGAAGATGGAAGCGTATGCACCGCTGAAACAGTCGGCGATTTTGCCGGGTGGATGGGTGCGTTCGATCCGCACGGCTGTGGGAATGTCTTTAGCGCAATTGGGAAGAAAACTTACCATGACGAAACAGGGCGCTTTGGATATTGAGCGTCGGGAGCAGGACGGGACGATCACGTTGAAGTCGCTGCAGGAAGCGGCCCGCGCAATGGATATGCAACTGGTGTATGGTTTCGTGCCGCAGGATGGGTCGCTGGATGCACTCATCGAACGCAAAGCGATTGAGCTGGCTACGAAGATTGTCCTGCGCACGTCGGCGACCATGCAGTTGGAAGACCAGGGTAATTCGGCGGCGCGGCTCGAAGCGGCAATCCGTGAACGGGCGGAGGAGATAAAACAAGAAATGCCCCGGTATCTATGGGATTGACGGGACCGGTTCCGGACGGACAGACGCTGCTCGGCGAGGACGAGAAAGACGGTTTACGTATCCCCACGATCACGACGCGGGCTGAACTGGACGAGTACGAACAACAGAACATCGAAGCGGCGATGTTATGGATCATGGGGCGTTCGTTCCGGCCGGAGGTGATCTTTTCGGAGGATCACATCCGCAACTTGCACCGCAGGATGTTCGGCAAGGTGTGGTCGTGGGCGGGAACGTTCCGGCAGACCGACAAAAACATCGGCGCCGACAAATGGCGAATTTCCATCGAGCTTAAGCTGTTGCTGGATGACGCCAGGTATTGGCATGAACAAGGAATATATGATCCGGATGAACTTGCCATTCGATTCAAACACCGGATCGTCTCCATCCATTGCTTTCCAAATGGCAACGGCCGGCATAGCCGGTTGATGGCCGATATCATCGTGGAGAAGCTCTACCGGCGGCCGGCATTCCGTTGGGGCGGAGATGCTCCGGACCCTGCTGCGACGAGATCGGCTTACCTCGCTGCAGTCCGGAAGGCGGATCAGGGCGATTACGGACCCTTACTGGTGTTTGCAAGATCTTAGCGGATCAGGTGTTCAAGCGTCGCCGATTGAAGTTCCCGGATTGATGGAGATTTCGTACTTCGAAAATAGTAACGCGGAGTACCGCAGAGGGCACACAGAGTAACACAGAACGGGATGTTGCATCGACCGTTCAACGGCTCAGGGTTTCAGGAACCGTTCGCTGAGGCGTTCGGTGGCGGTTTGGAGCACTAGGATGTAAACGCCCTGGGCCAGCTTACTCAGGTCGAGCTGGCGGGTGTAGTAGGGCGGCTGGATGGTGATCGCTTCGGTGAGCAGCAAGGCCCCGGTGGTGCTGTAGAGTTGCAGTTGGCCCTGGCCTCCTTTAAGACCGGAGGCGTTGACGAATAACTGCTGCCAGTCGGGGTGGTAGAACAAATGCAGCGCAGCCTCCTGAAGCGGAAGCGCCGTTACGTTCGTGGTAAGGCTATCGCAGATCGAACCAGTAACCGGCCCCAGGCTGTAATCAGGGTTGTTGGGAAGGCCCCAGTAAGTACGCTTTCCGCCGAGGTAGTGCCCGAAGCGAACATAGTTACAGGCAGTACCCAAAGCATCCGGATCGTTGATCACACTCAGGTGCGTATTCACCGGATGGTACATCGTATCCTGGTAGGGATAAGGAAACTGATGCCCGTTATACCAGCCCGATGACCAGTACACCTTACCATCCGGCGCTAATCGCAATTGCCCGCCCGAATACAGGCATTCCCGATTCGTATCCAACGGTAACTGGGTGTACCGGATGACTGGAGCTGTGAGATCATATTGATAAAGTACGCTTTCCTCATTATTCGTGGAAACGTAGATCCGTTGCCCGTTTGGAGAAAAACACGCTCCCATATAACCGATATCCGTATTCTGCTGGTCAATGATGACCTGATTGCTCAGTATTCCTGTGCATCGATCGAAGTCGAAAAGCGCGATAATGCCATTATAAGAAGTAAATAATAAGCGGTCACCCTGGGGTGAAATGGTGAGGTTACCCAAATCGCTATATCTGGATAGCCCTATAGACTGAATATCTTCTGTGATTCCGGAAGGTGAAATATGGAATACATGAAAATTATTGCCCCCTGACACGATCGTATCGACCAGCTCCCGTGTGACCAACCACCAATCACGGCCATTGGCGTGGCGGACGGCTGTCATTGCATCCCAAGTGCGAAAGGAGGAAATTAGAACATTCTTTTGCGTTATGTCTCCAAGTCCCGAATTCAACCGGGTATCTACCAGGGAATAATAGACACCACTAAAGCTAGAACTTCCACCTAAAGAGAATAAGTAAAAGGAATTAATATCGTCTGGTACAGACAAGATTAGCATCTCATTATACCAACCCTCTCCGATAATCGAATCTCCATTTGCCATTAGCAGATTATTCCGGGAATATACCCTTCCAGTTCTTCTGCCGAATCCTGTACCAGTTCCACAATAAAATAATAAATCACCCTGACTATCGGAAATCGAGGCACATGATCCTCTCGAGTCAACTACGGAAGCAAAATTTTGTACTCCTCCATTACCAAAATCAATGCCGCTGCTATCGCCAAAACACCAGACAGCATTCTGATTTTGGCCAAAACAGGCTCCAACAATGCTAATGAGTAAAACAAAGACAGCTTGAAGTACCCGGAGAAACATCTTGAAAATTACAAAAACTACTCCAATTTAACAAATCGAGCAATGCCCAGGAGTTCACTATCAAGACCAGCGCCTAGGTAATACATGCCAGGCTGCAATAACTTTAAACTCAATTCACACTGGCTGACCTGCTGCTCAAAAGAAATCCTGTCGACTAAAACACCTACCTGGTTATAGATGTTGATCCTGTCGAATTTCTTTTGAGCCAACTGTACGTGCAAGACGCCATTGGTCGGATTTGGAGATAGCAGTATAACGCCCGAATAACCTGGCATGAACCTCCTTTGTTCAAATAAATAAAAATCGCGCGGTCGGCTCCTGAAGGTAGTTGCCTCTTCATTGAAAAACTCCCGGAGTATGGCACGCGCCATGTAGGTAGCTTCTCCGCCATAAATACCCTCATCCATGGCAATACCCTCAAGAATTGTTGTCTGTTGCATACTAAGCGAGTCTCCGTGCCATCTTAAAGCAAGATTTATGTTGATTACTTCCCGAAGATAGGCTTCCGGCAGGCAACTGTCGACAATCAACCCTAAGGCCAGTTCAGCCTGCAGGTATTCTCCGCTGCGCATCAACTTCATGACATGATAGTAGGCTCCAATGTTTCCAGTAGCCAATTGATTGAATGTTTGTTGATACAATGAGTCATCGCCTGTCCCCAAGCTTAATAGGCCACTGTCCTTCTTCATTTCTCCAAAAAATTGCTTTAGGGCATAATAATGGGCAAATAACGAGTCAATTATAAAAACAGCACTTCCCCGAACCAAGTCGCCATACTTTTTATCCCTTAGTGCAATGAGTGTGTTGGGTGCCGGCACATTGCACGATCCGTAATTAAGCACAGGAATTGGCCATGCAACAATTACATTAGAATTAGTCATATCATCCTGCATTCCTGGTACATAATACCAATCTATCCTAGGCCCACTCACAGAGCCATCAATTTTAAAAGCGCCACTTTGAACTCCATTCCACTGATTATTATAACTCAAGTCAGGGTTTCCAAGAATGTCATCATCTCCCTGCGTAGGCAAACTCAGTTTATATGCGTTGACTCCGTTCGAATATCCGTCAAAGTTGTTACAATGAAGCCTGGTTTCCTGACAAAGGTGAGACCCTTTTATTGAGAAGCCCATATTGCCAATGTAATTCTCATCAATGCGGGTGCTGGTCGTGAAATCAAACTGAATACCGGTCAACCGAAAAGCATCATCCGGATTGGGGACGTTGTCGCGCAGCGCGATATGGTTGTTTCGCACATCGACTTGCTCATCGTGCTCCAGCCAGATGCCCCGCTCAATGCCGTAAGAGATGTACGACGGATGCGTATAAAACACCTGATTGTGCTCCACCAGCACGTTGGGCTGGCTCAGCCCGTCAATGTTTCGCAAATGAATTCCCGCCCTTGAATTCGCCATGCGGTTATTGAAACAATGGATGGTGACCGGGGTTTGTTCAAGGTTCTGGAAACTCAGGGCCACCGTTCCATACCGGGATACCAGCCCATAGGGCTGCGGAACAGAAAGGGTTGGATCCGGGTCCCAGGAAACCATGTTGAACTGGTTCTCGCTGACGGTAAAGTTTGAACTCTCGATTTCAACGGCCAACAAGCCCAATCCGAACGAAAAGAACTTGTTATCGTAGATCGTGACATTCGAATTCCTCACGCCGGTCATGTCCATGCACCGGAACACCTTATCGAACTCATTGCCGCGAATGTGTAACTGATCCAAATCCGACTCTACGTAAATCCCCACACATTCAATCAGGTGAAAATAGTTGTGGTCGTCCGGTGCCGAACTGTTGCCAATGACTACCTGATTCGAGGGTGAATTGATCGCCCGTACCGCATTGCCGATGTTGACGTACTGCCCGGCATCGTCCTTGACCTCATAACCCAGGTCGTGGAAATTATTGTTTATCAGCGTGAAGTCGGAGCTGTTAGCGGAAACGCAGTACCGGGCATGCGAGAAATCATTCGCCAATCCGGGGCCAGGGATACCAATCTGAACGCCGTTAACATTCTCGAGACCAATGTGGAAGAAAGCCGTCGGGTCTTTAAAGCTGATGTTCCCGTAATCGAACGTGCTTCGTTGACAACTGAAGGCGGGGAACGGTACAGTTTTAAGGAAAATCGATCGCTCATTGTGGAGGAAATTCGCCTGGTCAATTGCTATCGCAGAACCCGTAGAGGACAATACGCCCACAACGGCATCGCGCAAAGTGGAGCCCGTCAGTATCTCCAGCGATGAAGTTCCATCTTTCAATTCTATTCCCTGCCAGCTTACGGAACATGCATGAAGAACCGTACCATTGATGACCTGAAGTCTGGCGTTGGGATCGACAAGAATTCTCACTCCGGTAGCAATAGCGACATCAGAATTATCAAAGGTAAAATCGACATCAACTGTAAAATCGGATTCAATGGAAACAGGTGTTCCCGGAGCATAGATGCCCGCCGCCAACACTTGCGAAGCTGTTGCGCCGGTGCAAAACTGTACCTGAGAACCGTTGCAACTGGCAGTAGTGGATCCAAGCACGGTACTTGCCGAAGCAGTACAACCATTCGCGTCCGTGACAACACAAGTGTATGGGCCGGGGCAGAGGTTGTTTAGCGAGGCATTTGTACCGACGCCGTTGTTCCACGAATAACTATATCCACCAACACCACCCCCAACCGTTGCAGTGATTGAACCATCGCATCCTATAGAACAATTGACTGACGTAGGCGACAGAGAAACCGTCAGACTGCCCGGGTCTTGTAAAACGACTGTCACCGAAGCGGTACATCCAGTGGTATTACTTGTAACAGTACAAGTATATGTGCCCGCAGAAAGATTGCTTATATTTTGAGTTGTGAATCCGCCGGGAGACCATGCATAAGATCTAATATCCGTGATATTAATAAAACTCAAGTCAATCGAGCCATTTGATGCTCCATTACAAGATGGATCGATCTTGCTTACAGCGTCAATTATTGGCTCTAAACGGATGGTATTGTTCCTACAGGTTGAATAATATCCAGGAACCGTATTCATTTCCACTCTGCAACTATACAAACCACCGCTTATTGCGCTTAGTAAGTACTCAGGAGATTGCACAGGTAAGGCAACATTCTGCTGTGTGACTGGGTCTTTCCTGTACCAAAACCAATCAGTATTTGTCGGACTCGAAACGCCTCCATAGGCTGTTTCCTGCAAAGTACAATTACCGATGCTTGCGATAGTTGGTTTACTTTGGATTATCGTGGTAAGCTCTCGCGTGCAGCCACCTTCATTCGTAATCTTAACATAGTACTTCCCACTTCCATAGGCAATCATTGTATTCGAGGTTGTCAGGTCCGACCACAAATAGGTGGCTCCAGCATAAGGGCTACTTACACGCAACTCTACATTCGTGGAGAACGGATCATCATCACAAACCTGATCGATGGGCTCCAATTTAGGATTCTGCAAAATATTTATTCTGACATGATTGCTTTCAAGATGAGTGCCGCAGCCAGCACTCACAGTATAGTAGTAGTCCCAATCTCCAGTGTTCCAATCTGTAAGAGCACTACTACCCGAAATAAGAACTGACCTGCCAGTCTGAATCGACAGTATTTGGGCCGCACCTCCGCCAAAAGGCTCTCGATACCAGGTAATTGAACCGACAGCACCAGGATTGACGGATGCTTCAAGAATCAAATGATCTTCCTGGCATACCTGATAGGAATTCCTAAGGTTTCCAATTACATTTAAGTGCGGAGCTTCTGCAATCCACAAGTCTTCACCGTATGTATATTGACCACAATCTGAATAGGTTGCCGGCAATGAAGTCAGTTTCTTGTAATAGACCGTCAGCTCAGCGCGATACGGATGGAGATTATCCAACACGATTCCATTCGAGCCGAGGGGAACAATGATCGGAGCTATTGTACTTACCGGTATAGATGTTCCTTGCGGTACTTCTAATGTCCCATTTGCCTGTCTTGTGGTCGTAAACAGTACTGTTCCTAAATGATCTTTGATAACGAACTCATACTCAAGAGTACTTTCAACTGGACCACAGTAGGTGAATTGCAGGTTGTCGGTAGCTTGAGGACTACAGCCTAAAGCATCTGATCGATAAAATATTTTAGGGTTGCGAAGATATTTCTCCATCATACTGGCTGCAAACCAATGTGTTGCGCCTGGATGGATGTCGTTCTCCGAATTACTTGAGATATCGGTATTCACCAAAGTATTACTTCTCCAATCTCTGTAATAATACTTCTCCGCCAAGAAGATGTTCCTTGCATGCGGTGGGTCGAGGGTCCCCAAGCCAATGGGAGAGATGGTAGTAGATATCCAGTAACCCTGATACCTAGTGTAATTATTATGAATATCACCTGACCATGCATCCGATTCACCACTGAACAGAGGACGAATCAAACTTTTTCTTGTCGTGGAGGCTGACTTAAGCAGGCTGTTTTTAGTACGGGTTGATGAGAAATCAAAAGGTTTCTCGATGTTGGATGAATAGGCATTGTAATGTGTCGCAAGCACACGGTCAATATTCGGGTAACCGGAATTCCAGGTAGAATTAGCATCGAACCAATCTGCCATATCCTGTGGGCTTGCTGCTCCTCCTGCCGCGTCCGAAAAGGCGAATAAGTATGCTTCCACAGTCAGTCCCATTGGACGTATTGCGTTGACTAATGACTGAAAACCCGCATATGATAAACCTGACTGCGTATTCCAAAACTCAAATTCAGTAGTCAAGACACTAAAATCTATACATGTCCCCATGCTATTGAAGCGAGCTAATGAAAATACTTCCCGAAGATTTTGAGCCAAATTCCACAGGGTGTCGCCAAAGGCCAGGGTGGAGTCCTCAATTGCTGAAATAAGCAAAGAGTCATTCAGCAGCAATCTTTCTGCTGAAGTCAATTGAAAGGCTGCGATAGGGTTCGAATTATTATAATTCACGGCACCTTGCCCCTCGCTGCCACTTCCAACTGCCACGCCCCAAGATTGAATACAATAATCTGATTCTGCGATATTCATAAAGCGGCAAAGATGATCTTGCACCGTGCTTCCATTGATGATACGAGCAAGATTCGCTGGATTGAACAAGATTCTTCCATCGTAAAGTATTAAATAGTTTATATGGTTCTCCTTACAATATGTCAAAAGCGCCTCCTCCTTGGGGTAGAGATTTGTAATCGGATTAAGTGTGCCGCAGCCTAACATTGAATATGCTTCATCCACATATGATGTAGAACTCCCCGGATAAACATTAAAAAATCTATCTACATAAATTCCCCGATGCGCATAGTCGAGTGGCCCTAATTGTGCTAGTACATCTGTAATAATCGCGTGTCCAAGAATAAAAAACAGCAACACGCTCCGAAGAATATACTTTGGTTTCATGTAAAGTTAGATTTAGGACAATATTGAAGAGTCAATCAAAAAAAATCAATCACCCGGCGGGGTGATGTTTATAACAAAAAATGAATAGACGGATAATTTGAATGGAAACGAAATTCAACCTTCCCTTGTGTTGATAACATATTTCTGAATCCAAAGCAATAGCTCTGCTTTTGAATTAAGATTCAACTTTCTATAAATGCTTTTTAAATGACACTTATACGTATTCCTATTCAGGTGTACACTTTCGTTAATTTTATCGAATTGTTCGTGCTTCTTCAACAGGGATAAGATTTCCATTTCGCGTTTAGACAGCAGACGTAATTTCTGCACAGCTGTTTCTTTATCCTGCTCAAGCTCCCGATTCAATTCCATAGATGCCCGGTCATCTACGGATTGTACGGGTGGTTCAATCACTAACCAGTGTTTACCGTCCCAAAGACGAACCTGAAAATCTTTGAAAAGGGAATTTGAAATGACGGATTTTCCCCACTCCACAACCTGCATTAAAATTCCGAATTCACTTCCAATTTTATCAAAAAGCGCTTTTATCCCGGCCTCTTCCAGCCATATGATCGTGTAATAGTCCGTACCATTATTCGTTACGGCAATGTTCAGTTTCAATAATTTCATGTTATGAGGATAAAAAACCTGAAACAACTTTCGGCGGAATAAAAATATTAAATCATACCGAAATAATCGGAATGCAGGCAATATCTCAATTCCTCACTCCACCACCTTACTCCCCGCCCACCACAGCAGGGCGAGCCAGGCGAGGCCTTTGAGGAGGAAGAACAGGAAAGCCAGCAGGCCGAATTTCTTCAACCGTTCGCGGAAGACGGGGCTGTTGATCGGGTTCTTCATGGGCCGATGCGAAATTACGGAACCTGCGGGAAGCGCTCAATCCACTTCGCCTTTCACCACGGCCTCCGCGACCCGGGCTTCTTCGCGCGAGAAGCGCTTGCGGATCCAGCGGGGCAGGATGATGGCGCCGATGAAGAGGTAGGGATAGTACGAGATGAGGCGCCACAACAAGCCCAGCGTGGCCGACAAGCCGCGCGGAATGAACTCGCCGAGGAAGTCGGTGAACATGAACTCCGCCAGTCCGCTGCCGCCCGGCGTGGGACTGAACAGGATGATGATGCCCATGATCACCTGCCGCGCGAAGACGACGAAGTTGTCGATCGGGGCCGAATGAAAGGCGAGGATCAGGCAGTTCACGATCGAGTAGCGCGCCGTCCAGGAGGCGAAGGTGCCGGCAAAGGAGTTGAACCAGAACTTCCGGTTCTTGTTGCGCAGTCCGTTGGAAGCGATGACGAGCTGACTGCCCGTTTCGAGCGCCGAATGCTTCCAGCGGCGCAGCAGCGGCAGCGAGAAGGTTTTCACGAGCAACCACTTCACGAAGCGCGGGTTCACGAAGAGGGCGTACGCGACAAAGAGTTTGTAGGCGAGGATGATGAAATAGACGGCCCAGAACGTATAGAAGAATCCTTCGCCGAACTTGACGGGATTCATGTTGTTCAGGTCCATGGTCGAGAAGAGCCGTTCTTTCCCGATGGTGAAATAGACCAACGGCGCCATCAGCGCCAGGAAGATGCCGTCCTGGAACGAGCTGAGCATGATGGCCGTGATGCTCTTGCCCATGTTGATCTTCTCGCGGTTGAGGATGAAGATGGCGAAGAAGAATCCTCCGCCGATCATGCCCGGCGCCAGGGCCGAGGAGAATTCCCACAGCATGATCACGTAAAAGGAACTCTTCCAGTCGAGTTCGTAATCGGTGAGCGCCCGGATCCGGACCATGTAGGCCCAGTCGCGGATCACCATCATGACCAGGGCCATGAAGATCCAGAACGAACTGTTCCAACTCCAGGTGATGTGGGAAAAGGCTTCGGCGTCGAAGCTGCGCACCAGCAAATAGGTGGCGGCGCCGAGGCCGAGGATGACCGGCAGCAGAATGCGCGACGGGCGGAACGTGCGGAGGAGCTGCCGGCTGTCGGGTTGCATGGAGGGGTTGAGGCCTTACACCGTCGGCTCCGCTTCGGGTTCGCTCAGCCAGAAGTTGTTGAAGCCGATACCGAGCGTGATGCGGATGACCTGCTCCTGCAGCAACTCGAGTACCGCCAGAAAGGTGAAGATGGCATGCACCCGGTTCTCGCAGGACAGGATGAGGTCGGTGAACGGAACGTTCTTCTTGCCCAGGATCCGGTCGCGCAGCGATTGTTTCTCGGTCGAGATGGTATACGGATACTGCACCACCTTGTGTTGCGGTTTCGCCTTCTCTTCGGAAAAACGTTTCATCACCTTGTTGAAGGTGTTGAGCAACTGGTACAGGGTGAGGTTCATGAGTTCCTCGGCATGCGCGTTCTGCATCGCCACTTCGGCGAGCTCGCGCTGGATGTTGCCGCGGGCAGCCTTCATCGAACGGTCGTCTTCGAGCACGCGCAGGTCCTCGCAGGATTCCTTGAACTGCTTGTACTGCAAGAGGCGCTCGACCAGGTCCTTGCGCGGATCGATCTCGTTGCCCTGCTCGTCGAGCTCCGGACGCGGCAGCAGCATCTTGGCCTTGATCCGCATCAGCGTGGCCGCGACCAGGATGAACTCACTCGCCAACTCGATGTTGAGCTCGTTCATCTGGCGGATGTATTCCAAAAAGTCGTTGGTGATCTTGGAAATCGGGATGTTATGGATGTCCACCTCGTCGCGTTCGATGAAGAACAACAAGAGGTCGAACGGCCCGTCGAATTGGGGCAGGTGTACTTCGAAGACTTTTTCCACGGGAAGGGGGTGGGGGTTGGACAAATATAGTAAATCGGTTTGGGGTTTGGGGTTCCGGGTTCCGAGTTCCGAGTTCCGGGTTGAGTTCAGGGTTCCGAGTTCCGTGTTTCGGGTTCCGAGTTGAGTTATTGGTTATTGGTTATCAGTTTTTATTGTACACACTGGTTTTGAACGAAATACCAAATTCCACTTTCAACCTTCAACTTTCAACAAAAAACAACCCGGAACCCGAAACCCGGAACCCGGAACAATAAACCTAATTTCGCCACCCATGAACAAGCACCCCAGAGTCCTCCACCTCTCCACCTGCTCGACTTGTCAGCGGATCCTGAAAGAATGGAAGCCTGGAAGCGGGGTGGTTTTGCAAGATATTAAAAACGAGCCGCTTACAGCTAAGCAGGTGGATGAACTGAAGGAACTGGCGGGGAGTTACGAGGCTTTGTTCAGCCGGGTGGCGCGGAAGTACCGGGAGCTGGGTCTGCACGAGTTGGAACTAAAGGAGGCGGATTACCGGAAGTACCTGTTGCAGGACTACACCTTTCTCAAGCGGCCGGTGCTGGTGATCGGGCGACAGATTTTCATCGGCAACCAGGCCAAGACGGTGGCCGCGGCCAAGGCAGCTTTGAAGGCAGGATGAGCACACGATTCCGCTCGCACGCGGCGATCTTCGCGGCGAACCTGATCTACGGCGCCAATTTTTCCATTGCCAAGATCGCCATGCCGCACTACATCCGTCCGGCCGGTTTCATCCTGCTGCGCGTCGGTTTCGCCTTACTGCTGTTCCGCATCGTCGAATGGGCGACGCGTACGGGCAGTCCGGTCGAGCGCAAGGACCACTGGCGGTTCTTCCTGCTCGGCTTGTTCGGCGTAGCCATCAACCAATCCCTCTTCTTCGAAGGCTTGTCGCGCACCTCGAACATCAACGCGGCGCTGATCATGACCACCACGCCCATCCTCGTGATGATCGCCGCAGCGGTGCTCATCGGCGACCGCATCACACCGCGGCGCGTACTGGGAGTGGCCAGCGGAATCACCGGCGCGGCCGGTCTGATACTGCTCGGTGTGAAAGCGAGCGGAAATGCTTCCTGGCTGGGCGACACGATGGTGTTCACGAACGCGGTCTCGTACGCGATCTACATGGTGATGGCCAAACCGATGATGCGCAAGTACCATCCCTGGGCGGTGATCCGCTGGACGTTCTTTTACGGGTTCCTGCTGGTGATCCCGCTCGGACTGAAGGACGTCGCGTCGATCGAATGGTCCACCTTCAGCACGCCGGTCTGGTTGTCGACCGTGTATGTGATCCTCTTCACGACCTTCTTCGCTTATCTGCTGAACACCTACGGCCTGCAACATTTGAGTCCGTCGGTGGTGAGCTTCTATATTTACTTCCAGCCGCTCTTCGCCACGGGTATTTCGTTGCTCATCGCGCAGGAAACGGTGAGTTGGATCCAGGCGGGGGCCTGCGTGCTCATCTTCCTCGGCGTTTACCTCGTTGCCGGTCCGGTCCGCAGAAAGCCCGAAGTGGCTTGATATTCACGGGCATCGGCGTACTTTTGCAGCCTCACACCCCACCCATGATCCGTTCCATGACCGGCTTCGGCACCGCCGCGGTCAACCTGCCCTCCAAGACCATCACGGTGGAGATCAAGTCGGTGAACAGCAAGTTCTTCGACCTGACCCTCCGCCTGCCCGCGCAATACCGGGAAAAGGAACTCGAGCTGCGCGCCGAGCTGAACCGTTTTATCGAACGCGGCAAGGTGGAATGCACGATCGGGATCGAGTCGCAGGAAGCGGGTAAGCGTACTTCCGTGAACCTGCCGTTGCTCAAGGCGTATGACGCGGAGTTGCAGTCGGCCCAGAAGGCCCTCGGCCTGAAGCAGCCGGATAATTATTTCCAGATCCTGCTCGGCCTGCCCGAGGTGCTGGTGAATGAACGAAACAGTCTGGCGGAAGAAGAATGGAACGCGCTCTTGGGTTGTTTGCAGGAAGCGATGCATCGTTTCGACGAATTCCGGAAGAACGAAGGGAAGGCTTTGGGCAAGGACCTGAGTGAACGCATCGCCGGTATCGGAAAAGGATTGGCGGCCTTGGAGCCTTACGAAGCAGGCCGCATCGAACAGGTGCGCAAACGGCTGCAAGGCTCGCTCGACGAGTTCATCGAGCAGAACAACCTCGACCGCAACCGCTTCGAGCAGGAACTCATCTTCTACATCGAGAAGTTCGACATCTCCGAGGAGAAAGTCCGCCTCCGCTCCCACCTCGACTATTTTATCAAGGTGCTGAAAGGCGAACAATCCTCGGGCAAGAAGCTGGGCTTCATCGGTCAGGAGATCGGTCGGGAGATCAACACGATCGGTTCCAAGGCGAACGACGCGGCGATGCAACAGGTGGTGGTGGGAATGAAAGACGAACTGGAAAAGATCAAAGAACAGGTACTCAACGTACTCTGATCCCATGCAAGGAAAACTCCTGCTCTTCTGCGGACCCTCGGGCAGCGGCAAGACGACCATCGTCCGCCACCTGCTCGATACCGATCCGCGCCTGGCCTTCTCCATCTCGGCCACGACGCGACCCAAGCGGGAGACCGAGACCGATGGCGTGGACTACCACTTCATCAGCGTAAACGAATTCAAACGCCGCATCGACGCGGGCGAGTTCGTCGAATGGGAGGAAGTTTACAAGGACCGCTTCTACGGCACGCTGCGTTCGGAGGTGGACCGACTGTGGCGGGAGAATAAAGTAGTGGTGTTCGACGTGGACGTCGAAGGCGGGTTGCAACTCAAGAAGACCTTCGGGGAATTGCTCCTCGCGGTTTTCGTGATGCCGCCCTCCGTGGAAGCCTTGCACCAGCGCCTCACCGCGCGTCAGTCGGAGACCCCCGAATCGCTCAAAGCCCGTGTCGCCAAAGCCGAGCACGAACTCACCTACGCCTTCCGCTTCGACCGTGTGATCGTGAACGACACCCTGGAGCATGCGCTGGAGGAAGCGAAGCAGGTGGTGGCGGGGTTTGTTCAGTGAAGGGGCGAGGGACGAGGGACGAGGGACGAGGGAGGAAAAATAAGGCATAGCGATCTAGCCGCGAGATAATAACCCCAATCACAAATCACCAATTACTAGTTACTAATTACTAATTACTAATTACTAGTTACCAATTACCAGTTACCAGTTACCAGTTTCCCCCCCCCTCCATGAAAATCGGCCTCTACTTCGGCTCCTTTAACCCGGTCCATAACGGGCACATGATCATTGCGGGGTATGTGTCGGAGTTTACGGACCTGGACCAGGTGTGGCTGGTGGTGTCGCCGCACAATCCGTTGAAGCCGAAGCAGACCCTGTTGAACGACTACCAACGTTTGGCGATGGTGAAGCTGGCCATCGGGAACAACCGGAAGATCAAAGCCACCGACATCGAGTTCAAGCTGCCGAAGCCGAACTATACGATCGACACCATCACCTACCTGCACGAGCAGTTTCCTTCCCATACGTTCGTACTGATCATGGGCGCGGACAACCTGGAAAGTTTTAAGAAGTGGAAGAACTGGGAAATGTTGCTGGAACAATGTGAGTTGTACGTTTACCCGCGCAAAGAGAGCGACGGTGGCGAGCTGTTGCATCATCCCCGCGTGAAGGTGATCAACGCCCCATTGGTCGAGCTTTCCGCCAGTTTCATCCGGGAGTCCATCCGGAACAAGAAAGACGTTCGCTACATGCTTCCCGAGTCCGTCTGGGACTACGTGGAAGAGATGCACTTTTACGAAAAGGGGCCGTCGAACGACTGACAGCAGCCCGTACAGCCCGGTTCTGCCGCAGGAATCTTCCGTTTCCCCGAAGAATTCCCCCTGCTAACGCGGGAAATCGTAGGTTTGAGTATCCTGTATGAAGCGTCCGTTTCCGCTCTTTCCGGTACACATCCTGGGCAGCCTGCTGTTTCTCTCGCTGCCGATCCTGTACATGCGGACGCCGCTGAGCGAGCTGACCTGGGACGAGTTCCTTCGGTCGGAGATGACCTTGCGGGACCTGGTCGCGCACATCCTGATGCTCGGGTTCTTTTACCTGAGCTACTACCTCCTGATCCCGCGCCTGTTCACCACCCGCCGGTACGGGATTTTCATCACGGTGGTCGTTGCCTCGCTGGTTGCGGTTTATGTGGTGCCCAACCTCTTTTACCCTTATCGTCCCCACTTCCATCCGGAGCCCGGCAAGACGATCTTCATGAGTCAGGAAGCGGCGGACTCGCTCAAGGTCAAACTGGATCCGCCGGAGCGGCATCGCGGGAAGAGTTTGCTGATGTTCAGTCACAATTTCTTCGTATTTCTCGCCGTACTGTTCATCGCGCTCAGCCTGCGGCTGATCCAGCAGTGGCGACGCTCGGAACGCGAACGCCTGCATGCTGAACTGAGTTTCCTGAAAGCGCAGGTCCATCCGCATTTTCTCTTCAACACCTTGAACAGCATCTATTCTCTGGCGCTTTCGCGCTCTGACGAGACCGCTCCGGCGATCGTGAAATTGTCGGAGATGATGCGCTATGTGATCACCGAAGCTTCGGAAGAGTTCGTCCCGCTCGAGAAGGAACTGCATTACATCCGCGACTACATCGACCTGCAAAGCCTTCGCCTCGACAAGAACGCGAAGGTTCATTCGTCGATCGAAGGCGATCCCGACAATCTCCTGATCGCTCCGCTCCTGCTCATCCCGCTGATCGAGAACGCGTACAAGTACGGGGTCAATCCCGAAGACGATTCGGTGATCGACATCCGCATTCGCGTTTCAGGAACACGCGTCACGCTCGACATCGCAAACACCAAGGTCGACGCCAACCACAACAAGAACATCGCGCTGGGCATCGGCTTGCACAACACGCGCCAACGACTGGAACTTTTTTATCCGGGCCGGCATACGCTCACGATCGACGAAACGGAAACCGAATATCGTTTACACTTATCCGTTCAACTGGCATGATCCGCTGCATCGCACTTGATGATGAACCGCCCGCACTGACCGTCCTGCAGCGCTATGCGGAGCGTGTGGATATCCTACAGCTCGATGGTACCTTCACGCGTCCGTCGGAAGCGCAGCAGTACCTGAAAGACCAAGCGGTCGACTTGTTGTTTCTCGACATTCAGATGCCGTCCATTTCAGGTATCGACTTTTACACTTCCCTCAACAAACCGATTCCGGTGATCTTCACGACCGCTTTTGCGGATTACGCGGTACAGGGATTCAATCTGAATGCGGTCGACTACCTGCTAAAGCCGTATTCCTTCGAGCGCTTCCAGCAGGCCGTCCGGAAATTTTCCGAACGCCAGCAACGGGGAAGCACACCGGCGGCGGCTGAGGAACCTTTTCTGCTCATCAAGGCCGATTACCGCCTGGTGAAAGTCAAATTGAAGGACATCGAATTCATCGAAGGCCTCGACGATTACCTGAAGATCCATTTGCTGGAGCAGAAGACGATCGTCACCCGGATGACCATGAAGTCGATGATCGAAAAGCTCCCGGCCGACCAGTTCATCCGGGTGCACCGTTCGTTCATCGTCCCCTTGTCGCGCATCGAAAGCGTTCGCAGCAAGATGATCCGGATCGGCAAAGAGGACATCCCGATCGGGAACAGCTATGAGGAGGGGTTTTTTCGGGTCTTCAAGGGTTAGGGTTTCGAGTTTCCGGTCTTTAAAAGGCAGGGACGAGGAACGTGACCGAGACCGAGGGAGGAGGGTTTCGGGTTCCGGGTTCCGGGTCTCGAGTTTCGAGTTTCGAGTTTCGAGTTTCCGGTCTTTAAAAGGCAGGGACGAGGAGCGTGACCGAGACCGAGGGAGAAGCTCTACGGACAACTAACTAATTACTAATTACTAATTACTAATTACCAATAACCAACAACAACCCGAAACTCGAAACCGGAAACTCGAAACCCGAAACGCTCCTCGCTCCTCACTCCCGATTTCCTACCTTTGCCCCATGTCAACCTCCAACGATCACGGTTTCGGGACGCGGGCGATCCATGCCGGGCAGTCGCCGGACCCGAGTACCGGGGCGATCATGACGCCCATTTACCAAACCTCCACGTACGTACAGGAATTACCGGGAAAGCATAAAGGCTATGCCTATGCCCGCGGAAAGAATCCGACGCGTGTGGCGCTGGAGCAGTGCATCGCTTCCCTGGAGAACGCGAAGCACGGATTATGCTTCTCGAGCGGACAGGGCGCGGAAGATGCCATCATCAAGTTGCTGCGACCCGGCGATGAAGTGATCGCCACGGACGATCTGTACGGCGGTTCGTACCGCATGTTCACCAAGGTTTTCGCGCACTACGGCATCGTGTTCCATTTCGTGAACATGCACGATGTGAACGAGATCAACAAGCACATCAACGACAAGACGCGGATGCTGTGGGTCGAGACCCCGACCAATCCGCTGATGAAGATCATCGACATCCGCGGGGTGGCAGCCATCGCGCAGGCGAAGAAGCTGATGCTGGTGGTCGACAACACCTTCGCGTCTCCTTATCTACAGAATCCGCTGGACCTGGGTGCTACCATCGTCGTGCATTCTGCAACCAAATACCTCGGTGGCCATTCCGACGTCGTGATGGGCGCCACCTGTACGAACGACGACAAGATCCAGGAAGAACTCGCCTTCATCGCCAACTCCTGCGGCGCGGTGCCGGGGCCGATGGACAGCTTCCTTGTGCTGCGCGGACTGAAGACGCTGCACGTACGGGTGCAACGCCATTGCGAA
The DNA here is from genome assembly GCA_016713765.1 of Bacteroidota bacterium. Classification (NCBI taxonomy): domain Bacteria; kingdom Pseudomonadati; phylum Bacteroidota; class Bacteroidia; order Candidatus Pollutiaquabacterales; family Candidatus Pollutiaquabacteraceae; genus Candidatus Pollutiaquabacter; species Candidatus Pollutiaquabacter sp. The sequence goes on along the minus strand of JADJON010000001.1, from coordinate 709,977 downwards.
AACGGCAAGGCGGTTGCGGAGTTCCTGAAGTCGCATCCGAAGATCGACAAACTGCACTGGCCGGGCTTTCCCGACCATCCGAACCACGCCATCGCGAAGTCGCAGATGCGTGGTTTCGGCGGCATGATCTCGTTCACCCTCAAAGGCGACTCCCTCGAAGAAGCGTTCCGGATGGCATCGAGTACCAAGGTTTTCTCGCTGGCCGAATCCCTCGGCGGCGTTGAATCCCTGATCGGTCATCCGGCCACGATGACCCACGCTTCCATTCCAAAGGAGATGCGGGAAAAGTCGGGCGTACTCGACTCACTGCTGCGACTGAGCGTCGGCATTGAAGACGCGAACGACCTGATCGCCGACCTTCGTCAGGCATTGGGCTGAGCACTGACACGAACTGACAGTCCGTTAAACGGGCCGATTTCTTCATGAATTCGGCCCGTTTTTCATCATTTCAGGAGGGTTTTTCGTCAAGGACCTGCGTCCTGTCGTCCTGTCAGCGCTTTGTCAAGAGTGTGTTGGTATTCAGGAAAATACTGCCAATTGGTTATCTTTGAACGGTTTTAGCTGTTATCCCTAAACAACAGAAACAGCAGTTCCATCACCATGAAAAAACTACTACTTGCCGTCGCGCTGCTGACAGCAGCGTTCAGTACCGCGATTGCCCAGTCGGAAGAGCACAAGCACTGCTACACGACCGAAAAACTACAGGATGCGATTCGAAGAGATCCAACCGTCGCTCAACGCATGGCGCAGTTGGAAGATTTCACCCGGACTTGGATCGCCGACAAGGCGCAACAGCGCAGCCAGGGTGGTATCTACATCATTCCGGTGGTCTTTCACGTCCTGCACAACTACGGGCAGGAGAACATCAGCGACGCGCAGATCATCGACGCCGTGCGTGTGATGAACGAAGATTTCCGATTGCTGAATGCCGATACGAACCTGATCATCCCGCAGTTCAAGCAGATCGCTGCCGACTGTGAAATCGAGTTCCGTCTGGCCACCATCGACCCGAACGGCAACTGCACGAACGGTATCGATCGCATCGTGACTCCACTCACAGAAAACGCCGACGACAACTCGAAGCTCAATCCCTGGCCGAACGACATGTACCTGAACATCTGGACAGCCAAGTCGCTCGCCAATGCAGGCGCTGCCGCTTATGCTTACTACCCCGGCGTTTCAAACCCGGATGTTGATGGCATCATCTCCCTTTCGCATTACGTCGGAAGTATTGGCACGAGCAACTACAACAATAGCCGCACCCTGACCCACGAAGCCGGCCACTGTTTGAATCTGGCCCATACATGGGGAAGCACCAACCAGCCGGGCGTCGCTTGTGGTGATGACAACGTTTCCGACACCCCGGAGACTCAGGGTTGGACGACCTGCAACATCAACGGTTCAGTCTGTAATCCTCCGATCATCGAGAACGTGCAGAACCACATGGACTATTCGTACTGCACACAGATGTTCACTGCCGGACAGGCTGCACGCATGCAGGCCGCGCTGAACAGCGCCATCGGCGGACGCAACAACCTCTGGAGTCCTTCCAACCTCGCCGCCACCGGAGCGCTTGCCTCTCCGGCGCCGACCTGTACGCCGAATGCCGATTTCTATTCGAGCGACCAGACCGCCTGCGAAGGCATCGCCCTCACCTTTTACGATCTCTCCTGGAACAGTCCGGTGAGCTCCCGTGTATGGGACTTCCCGGGTGGTTCTCCCAGTACCTCGACCGATTCTTCGGTGGTGGTCACGTACCCCGCTGCCGGCGTTTATAGCGTTACCCTGACAGTTACCAACAGTGCGGGATCGGCCTCGGTCACCAAGACCAACTTCGTTCGCATCAGCGGCAAACCGTAGCTCCTGTGACGGAAGACTTCAGCCTCGCTCCGAGTTTCCCCGGCGTTGACGGATATGTGGTCAACCAGGACAACGGCCAGACCTGGAATCGGGTCACGACGGTTGGTGCGAGCGGGTCGGAGAGCGTACGTATCATCAACTACACCAACATCTCCGGCCAGATCGACGACTGGATCACACCCTCCTACGACCTCTCGAACATGACCGGCATCTCGTTGCTCTTCAAAGTAGCCAATGCCCGTCGTAACAGCTCTTCCACCGATCAGCTCAAAGTCGATTACAGTCTGAACTGTGGCGAAACCTGGCAGCCGCGTTATAACAAGTCGGGTGCAGCCCTCGCTACCGCTGGCGTCGTGAGTGTGAGCTTCGTGCCGAACGCCACCCAATGGCGTCAGGAAACCGTTTCGCTGCCGACTTCTGTCAACCTGAAACCGAATGTCCGCTTCCGCTTCCGCAACGTTAGCGACCGCGGCAACAACACCTACATCGACGATCTCCAGATCACCGGCACACTGGTGAATGTGGATGAAGTGGACGAGACCACTTTGGGTTATGCACTCTATCCGAACCCTACCTCCGCTGCCAGCCATGTTCAGTTCAAGTTGAACAAGAACAGCTCTGTCAGCCTGCAGGTGAAAGACCTCACCGGCCGACTGGTACGCGAAGTACTGAACTCCGACCTTGGAGCCGGTGTACATGAGTTCGATATTCCTACCGACGGATCGGGCATTTACCTGATCGATCTTTCGGTGAATGGCAAACATCATATCCGCCGCCTGGTGGTTACGCAGGATTGATCTGCCTTCTAACGTGATGAAAGCGGCTGCCCTTACCGGCAGCCGCTTTTTTGTTTAAAACGAAGTTCGGATATCGCATCAGGGCCTTTAAAAACCGATCCTTTTTCCGATTTTTGCCGTAGAACAACCTATGCGCATCCAGCGGCTCGCCCTTTTCCTCCTGCTACTACTTTCGGCCGGCAACCCTACCTCCGCGCAGGAGGTTCCGGAATATAAAAAGAACGCGTTCCAGTTCAACCTCGGCAACTACGGGGTGAACGAGATCAACTTCGGCTTCGAGCACTTTTTCTCCGCACGGCGTAGTCTTGAGATCAACGGCGGACTGGTCTATCGGAACGACTTCCTGGTCGACATGGCGAAAGACTGGACCAACTCACTTTACTTCTACGAACGCGGTTTCACGGTCCGGGCACAATACAAACTCTTCAAGAAGAAACCCGAAGATTCCAAATGGCGCGACTACATCTCGCCCATGATCTATTTCAAGTATCTGTATTACGGGAAAACCTGGTTCGCGAACGAATTGAAAAACGAAAAGACCGGCGATCCCTATGACGAGTACATCTACCAGACCCGTTTCCGCGACCGCTTCGGATTCCAGTTTCACTTCGGCAAGATCTACGAGATGAACCAGACGTTCGCGCTGGAGTTCTACTACGGCGTCGGCCTGCGCGGCACGCTTGTCAACCGGATCGACGTCGCCAAACAAGACTCCGCGAACGCCCCGGTGTACCAGGTCAACTGGCAGGACGACCGCTTTTATGTGCGGCCGTCGATTCACGGCGGTGTAAAGCTGCGCGTTTCCTTCTAACCCGTTACCGAGAAGACTTGAGAAGGCATTGTGTTTGTCAATGCGCTTCCAGCCAGTTCTTACCCGAACCGATTCCCACTTCAATCGGAACTTTCAGTTTGAGGGCGTGCTTCATGCGGTCCTCCACGAGTTCCCTGACGGTGTCGAGTTCTTCCCGGTGGCAATCGAACACGAGTTCGTCGTGCACCTGGAGTACCATCCGGGTTTTGAACTTGCTTTTGTCCAGGTCCCGGTGAATGTTGATCATGGCCACTTTGATCATGTCGGCCGCCGAACCCTGGATCGGCGCATTGATGGCGTTACGCTCCGCGAATCCGCGCACGGTAGCATTCGCTGAATTGATGTCGCGCAGATAACGTCGACGGCCGAGGATCGTTTCCACGTATCCTTTCTTTCTCGCCTGTTCGATGCTGGCGTCCATGTAATCCTTGATCGCGGAATACTGCTTGAAATAATTCTCGATGATCGATTTGGCTTCCGTGCGCGAGATGTTCAGCCGGTCGGCAAGACCGAAAGCCGATATCCCGTAAATGATACCGAAGTTGACCATCTTGGCGTTGCGGCGCATGTCGGAGGTCACCTCGTTCAGGGGAACACCGTACACCTTCGCGGCCGTCGCCGCATGGATGTCTTCTCCGGAGCCAAAAGCCGACAGCATGCCCTTATCGCCGCTCAGTTCCGCGATGATGCGGAGCTCGATCTGCGAATAGTCGGCCGACAACAAGGTGTAATCCTTCCCGCGGGGCACAAACGCTTTTCGAATCTCACGTCCGCGTTCGGTGCGGATGGGAATATTCTGCAGGTTCGGATTATCGGAACTCAGGCGGCCCGTCACGGCGACCACCTGGTTGAAGCTGGTGTGGATGCGGCCGGTATCGGGACGGATCAGTTGCGGCAGCACATCGACATACGTATTCTTCAACTTGACCAGTTCGCGGTAGTCGAGGATGCGGCGCACGATCGGGTGCTTGTGCTCAAGTTTGCTGAGCACGTCTTCGCTGGTGGAATACTGCCCCGTCTTCGTCTTGACCGGCTTCTCCGCGATCTTCAGCGTGTCGAACAACACTTCGCCCACCTGTTTCGGAGAGGAAACGTTGAAACGCGACCCAGCCATGTCCTGGATCTCTGCCTCGGTGGTGGCGATGTCCTCTGCCAGCGTACCCGAGAGTTCATACAAGGTCTTCGGATTGACCGTGATGCCCTCCGCTTCCATATCCGAAAGCACCGGTACCAGCGGCATTTCAACTTCTTCGAAGAGCTTCCGCGTATTCGTCTTGTCGAGTTTTGGTGAAAAGATCTTTTCCAGTTGCAGGGTCACATCGGCATCTTCCGCCGCGTATTCGCAGATCTCCTCCAGCGGAACCTCGCGCATACTGCGTTGCTCCTTCCCTCTCTTGCCGATGAGCGTCTCGATGGAAACCGGCGAGTAACCCAGGTAGGTTTCAGCGAGCACGTCCATGCTGTGGCGCATCTCCGGCTGGATGAGGAAGTGCGCGATCATCGTATCGAACAGGGGACCATCGATCGAGATTCCGTAGCGTCGCAGCACCGAGTAATCGTACTTCAGGTTCTGGGCCACCTTGGTGATGGCCGGATCGGCAAAAACGCCGGCAAATCGCTTCACCAGTTCTGTCGCCCTGGCGCGGTCGTCGGGCACCGGCACGTACCAGGCCGTATGCACCTTCGTCGCAAACGACATCCCGACCAACTCGGCGGTATGGGCATCGAGTCCGGTGGTTTCCGTATCGAAACAGAATTGCTTCGCGCTTTTCAGCTCGCTGATCAGCGCATCCAACTCCGCCTCCTTGACGGCTGACTTGTACGTGTGCGCGACTTCGCGAATGGTTTTCTTGTCGGCAGGAGCCGTTGTTTCCTCCTCCGCTTCGGGAGATGCCTCCGCTTCGTCAAACAAGCCGGCTTGTCCGGATGGCTTCTTCGAAGTCTTGGTCGCTGTCGCTGCCGCCGGCGCGGGTCCGTCGAGACCCAGTTGTTCGCCCAGGCGACGGAACTCCAATTCAGCGAAGAGTTCCCGCAAGGCGTCCTTGTTGATTTCCTGAAGTGCAAGGTCATCCGGGCCGACGGCAACCGGAACATCGGTCATGATGGTCGCGAGGCGCTTGGACTGCAACGCCATCTCCTTGTTATTCTCGACCTTCTCCTTTAGTTTTCCCTTGAGCTGGTCGGTGTTCTTGAGCAGCTCTTCGACGGAGCCGAATTGCTTGACCAGTTGAATGGCGGTCTTCTCTCCCACTCCCGGAATTCCCGGGATGTTGTCGACCGCATCGCCCATGAGGCCCAGGATGTCTTTTACCTGCTCGACCCGTTCGATCTCCCAGCGTGCGCACACTTCTTTCTCGCCCAGCACTTCCGGTTTGCCACCGCCACGAGGCGGCTTGTAGATGAACGTATGTTTGTCGACCAGTTGCCCGTAATCCTTGTCGGGCGTCATCATGTACGTATCAAATCCCTTCGCCTCCGCCTGACGCGCGAGTGTTCCGATGATGTCATCGGCTTCGAAACCATCGATGGCCAGCACGGGAATGTTGAAGGCTTCACAAAGTTGGACGACGTAGGGGATCGAGCTGGCGAGGTCTTCCGGAATTTCCTCCCGGTGAGCTTTGTAGTCGGCAAATTCTTCGTGTCGTGCTGTAGGTGCAGCGGTATCGAAGACCACCGCGATGTGGGTAGGTTGCTCTTTGCGGAGCACTTCCAGCAAGGTATTGGTAAAACCGAAGATCGCCGAGGTATTCTGACCCTTGGAGTTGATCCGGTGATTGTTCGAGAACGCGAAATACGCCCGGTAGATCAGGGCCATCGCATCAAGCAGAAAGAGTTTCTTGGGAGCAGCTGACATGGTGAGGTGAAGATACGAAAAGAGGGGCGTGGGGCGAGGGGCGAGGGACGTGGGACGAGGGACGAGGGACGAGGAACGTGGGACGTGAGACGTGGGACGTGGGACGTGGGACGAGGGACGAGGGACGAGGGACGAGGGACGAGATGCGAGATGCGAGGTGCGAGGAATAATTACTAATTACTAGTTACTAGTTACTAGTTACACGCAATACAAAGCTCACCCGACAACAAAAAACTCGAAACCCGAAACTCGAAACCCGAAACCCTGAACCCACTACCGTCCCATCATCCCGCCACCGCCGTCGTCCTTCACATCGTCGTTCTTGATGCCTTTCTTCTTTTTCTGGCCGCCTCCGTATTCCATCTTACCGAAGCGGTAGTCGAGACTGATCCGGGCGCCGAGGAAGAGCACCTTGGTGTCGTTGTCGTAGCTGAAGCCTTCCCCGCTGTAGTTGTTGCGGAAGTGCATGTACCAGCTGGCGAAATTATCCAGACCGATGCCGATACCGCCTTTTTCATTCTTGAATTCCCGGCGCGCGCTGAGGTTGTAGTACCAGAACGAAGTCGATTTACCCTGAACGCTGTAACGCGGTCCGTTGAAATTGCCGAAAGCCATCACGCCCCAGCGCTTGCTGAACTTGTAAGAGCCGAAAAGGTTCACGTTCCAGTTGACACCGTCGTTGTTCAGGTTCTGTGAAAGACCGGTGCTCTCGACCTGGTAGTAAAACAGGTTGAAGTTGCTGCTGAGGAAGATCTTCATCTGCCACATGACATTCAAGCCCAGGCTCATGCCGGTCGAGCGATTCTTGCCAATGTTCCCATACGTGGTAATGTACACGTCGTTGGTGTCAACAAAGCGAATGCTCTCAATCGCGTTATCGGTAAAGCGGTGATAAGCCGACAGGTTGACCGAGCCGAACTTCTTGAACAGGTTCAGTCCGAGTTCGAATGCATGGCTTTTCTCGGCGTCAAGATCGGGATTGCCATACGTGACATTCGTCGGATCCGTCGCATTGATGAACGGATTCAGGAAATTCAATCCGGGACGTTGAATGCGTTGCGTGTAACTCAGTTTGAGCGAATACTTGCCCTGCTTGGCGTAGGAGATCGTCGTAGAGGGCACGAAGTTCTCGTATTCATTACTGAAACGGGTATCGCCTTTATCAAAATACCCTTTGAAGGTCGTGTGCTCATAGCGCAAACCCGCCTTGATCCCGAACTTTTTGAGGTTAAGGGAAGTCTGCAGATAACCCGCTACGATATCCTGCTCGTTATTATAAACGTTGCTCCTCACCGGATCGTATTCATAGGCATCGCTGGCGAAGCGGAAAATGCGGTAATCGTAGTCGCTGTCGACATCGCGCAGGATCGCCTTGGCGCCCGTTTCGATGGTGAAGGCTTTCGTCACCGGATGGGTGTAATCCGTTTGGAAGGTCAACTCATCCGTAATGCCGTGATTGAGGCTGGACTCCTTGTAATAGTCGAGGTCGAGCGTGTCCAGACTGGATTCGTACTCGGTGCGCCGGTTGTTCCGGGTCCATTGACCGGCGAAGGAAAGTTCCTGATCCGGCTTCTTGAAAGTACGTCGCACGTCCACACTGGCATCGGTAGAAAGACCGTTCGTGAAATAGTTGTAGGTATTCGTGAACGACGGACGTAAGGCGTCGCCGGTGAAGGCAAAGAAGTTATCCGTAGTTCCCTTCGAGCGGTTTTGAAAATTGTTCACCCGCAAAGAGGTGCTCAGGCTGAGTTTACTGGTAAGGTCGACATCGCCGGTCCATTGCAGGGACGGTCCGAATCCGGTGTTCCGGTTATCGCCTTCCTGCTTCAGGGTGGAGTACTGGGTGACCCGGGTGGTGGACACATCGCCGATGCCGATCCAGCCGAAGCCGCCGCCGCTGATGCCGGTCCCAAAACGACCGCTGCGGTAATTCAGATTGCCGAACAGGTTGCTGGAACGCGTGCCCGCTCCGGCGTTGATGGATCCGCTCAGGCCTTCGATATTCTTCTTCTTGGTAATGATGTTGATGATGCCACCGGTACCTTCCGCGTCGTACTTCGCCGACGGACTGGTGATGACTTCCACCTTCTCGATCTCATCGGCCGGGATCATCTTCAACGCGTCAGCGATATTGGCCAACATGAGCGAGCTGGGTTTGTTGTTGATCAGGATACGGACATTTTGGGTTCCCTGCAGCGAAACATTACCGTCCAGATCGACTGAGAGCATCGGGACTTTTCGCAAGATGTCGGTTGCATTACCGCCCTTCGAGGTGATGTCCTTATCGGCGTTGTACACGAGCTTGTCGATCCGGGTCTCGATCAACTGTTTCTCTGCTTCCACATTGGCTTCTTTCAACATCGTAGCGGAAGGACCAATGCGAACAGTACCTACCTCCACCGATGGTTTCTTCTCCGTGACAACCAGGGAATCGACGAACTTCTGTACGTAACCGATGAACGTAATGCCGATGCGGTAGGTACCCTTTTTAAGATTCTTGATCCGGAAATTTCCTTTCTCATCGGTGATGACACCATCGATCGGCTTCTCGCTTCCCTTTTCATAGAGGGCTACACTGGCGAATTCGACCGGTTTGTTGTTGAGCGAGTCGATGATCGTGCCGCTGATCTTTCCGTCATAGATCTTCGTCGCGCCGCCGCCCATGCCGGGCATGAACTGAGCATGGACGAAACCCGGATGACAGAGCAATACCAGACACAGACTAACCAGAGAACGCATCAATAACTGAACGGGATTGGAGGAGGAAACAGAGATCATAAGGAGTGGGCAGGGGTCGCTAAAGGTACCTCCACTACCTGTCTGACACTACTGTGACGATGTTATTTTGTGTTAAAAAAGCATGTTTTTGGCTTATGAGTGTCGAAAAATTGATGAAATCGCCTGCACGGGGCAGGTAATCCGGTCTATCTTGAAAGCTGATGCGCCGTTCCCGGGTCCGCCTGATCCTTTCCCTTCTATTGCTGCTGCTGGCCGGCGGACTGGGGCTTCATTGGTGGCTGGTCCGACATACGGAAGAGATCCTGCAAGAGTTGGTTCGACAGGAATCGGATGGCAAGGTTGCCTTGCAGGTAACAAAAGCGCGCTTGCGCTACCGGGCACACCGGGTGAGTCTTGAAAATGTCCGGCTCTTTTCCCGCGATACAGCGGAAGGACATGCCGCGTTCGATTTACATTTCAAGTCGGTCGATCTGCAACTAGCCTCCTTCAGCGACATGATCTTTCGCGGGCTGCTGGTAGTTCCGGTCATCGAGGTCAGTCGACCCGTTATCGAGGTGCTGCCATCCGGACGTGCCGGGCAACGGATTTCATTGAGTGAAGAATTGGGTGATGTTTACATCTACATTCAGAAAACGCTGAACAACCTGCAGGTACAGAATCTGCACATCACCGACGGGACCTTCGCGCTGGCATCGCGGCAACAGCACAACAGTCGCATTTCCATCTTTAACATCGGATTACAGGTAAACAACTTCCGGGTCGATCCCGGCGATCCGGATTCTTCACGCTTCTTTTTCAGCGATGATGTCCAACTGACAACCGGTCGCGAATCGATCCGCTTTCCTGACAGCGTGCACGTTCTTCACTACAAAGATCTGCGCTTGTCCACCCGGAGCCGGATCGTCGAGCTGGACAGTTGCATCATTTCCGGAACAAGCCGCGACTCGATCCAGGGATCATTCGAATTGCAATTCGAACGCATCCGACTGGTGGATGTCGACTTTTCCACCTTGTATCGTGAGGGTCGCCTGCGCATGGATTCGCTGCAATGCACCTTACCGGTATTCCGGCTCGATCTTGTTCGCCGGCAATCCGCCAACGCGGCCAATACCAGAGCCGTACTTTCCCGTCTTGCTTCAAAACTTGCAGGCGACCTCGACATAAAGCACGCTTCGTTGCTGCGCAGCAAGGTGTCGATCCAGGTGCGCAAAGGAGATAAGACGCTGCCCTTTCGTACGGAGAATGACGACTTCTATATCCGCGGACTGCGCATCAAACAAGACCAGGATCCCGCGATCGCAGTCGATGCGTTTGATTTCTTTCTGCGCGACTACATCAGCTACACGGCCGACAGCCTGTACTCCATACGCTTCGACAGTATCCGCATACGGGACGAAGCGTTGGTGCTGACCAACCTGCGGTTGCAACCCGCCAAACCTTCCCGGGACGGTTCCGTCCGGACGCTCAATGTACCGGCCTTCGTGCTGCGGGATGTCGACTGGTCGCGCCTGCTACTCGAACGGGAGCTTTCCGCGAACGAAGCCGTACTCCAGCATCCGGTGATCCGGATCGTGAACACCCGATCGCCGGGAACCGTTTCCGCTCAGGCGAAAGAAACCGTCGCCGCGCTCAGCAATTGGGTCTTGCTGAAGAACCTGAAACTCGAAGACGCCAGCATTGATGTCGAAAATAAAAGCAGCGGCACGCATTTACAGATGAACGAGCTGGTCGCGCAATTGATTCCCGGCGATATCCTGAAAGCGCCTTCATTCGAGAACCTGGAAGCAGGTTTGCGCGCTTTGAACGTCGCCACCACCCGCATCGAAACGCCTGCACTCCGCGTGGACCTGGGCGGCCTCAACTATTCCGGCAACAAGAACAGTTGGACCGCCGCATCGGTCAACTTTCAGTCGGCCAACGGGCGATTCATCGGGCAGTGTGACCGGATGCTGGTCCGGAATTTACAATTACCGGACAAGCAGGATGACGTGCTTCGGATCGGTGCGCTATCGTGGGAATCCGGAAGCCTGAGGCTGCAGGAGAGCCCTGAAAAAGGAAGCGGTCGGAAGCGGCTTGCGAAACTCCCGGCCTTGCGCATCGACTCGGTCCGACTTCAAAACACCAGTCTGGAAGGAGCATTGCGGAACGAAGGTTCCGTGAGCACTTTTATTCAACAGGCAGGAGGAGCCGGCATTTCAATTTCGCCGAACGGAGACTGGAGCGGTTCCTTAACGGACTTGGTTGGAAGCGGTGGGGCCTGGATGCGACCGGGCGCAACGGTCCGATGGCAATCGATGCGTCAGGAAGATGGCGGAACGGTGCGCGCCAACGGCGTCAGCTGTGCTGTGAATGGAGCCGCGGATTCGATCTTCGCATCCATTCCGGCACTTCGGTTCCGCATGAGCGCCTCCGGAGAAGGTCGGGAATTATTGCATGCCTCCTTTCTTGAAATCCCGGATGCCGTACTGCGCTTTCGGCATTTTCCAAAAATCGATTCACTCAGCGCGTCAAAACGGCAACTATGGAAACTGCTGATCGACACCCTGCAGGTCCACCGCGCCGAACTTGACCTGGAGAGCGGCGACGAACGAAAACTGCGACTGGTTGCAAAGGCCGCACAACTACGGGCCGAGCCGCTGCGCTTTCGAAGCGACGGATCCCTTTTCTTCGGCTCCACTGATTTACAACTCGAACAATGGCAGGTGGAATCCGATGACGGCCGGAAAGCTGACGGCCGCTCTGGGCGCTTGAAAATTCAATGCGATTCCCTGAGCGCGGGCGGTAACACGAGGGATGGATGGACCGCGGCCGTGAGAAAACTTGTGCTGCAACATGTAGGTTTCTTCTATAAAAACCGCTCACGCGAATTGCGGGAAGTGATGGTGGATGGATTGGAAGCAAACAGCCTGTTGTTAAACCCACAGTTGGTTCGCTCACCGGAACGTTGGTGGCCGGAACAAAAGCGAATGGAATTGCACAACGCTTCGTTTCATTGGCATCTTAAAGAATCCGAGTTGAGCCTCGCCAACGCTGCCTGGTCCGCGGCTACGAAGCATTTCACAGCAGAGGATGTTTCCTTCCGACCGTACTTGTCCCCGGATAGCTTCCTCTCCGCAAGGGCATTCGAAACGGATTACCTTCGACTGCACCGCGGCCGGCTGGAGTTGGAAGAACTGGATCTCGACTTCCTGGAAGAAACACGGTTTCGTTCCCGAAAAGCCACCGTTTCCGACGCGTTCCTGGAAGTCCGGCGCGACAAGCGTCTTCCGGATCCGATCGGACAGTTGAAACCATTGCCGGTTCAACAACTCATGCGTCTTGGATTCGATTTTCGCATCGATACGTTCGCCGTCACGAACGGCCATGTCGAATACACGGAGATCGGTGACAAATCAGGGCAGCCCGGCACCGTATCGTTTGACCGGCTACAGGCAACGCTTACCGGCATACGAAGTCGTGATGTGGCTGATGGCGATTCCCTCCGGCTGAAGGCGAATGCCCGGTTCCTGGATACAACCGATATCGCGCTGCGGTTCCGCGAATCCTACCTGGATACGCTGGGTGGGTTCGTCCTCACCGCCGCAATCGCGCCCTTCGATCTTCGGGTCTTGAATCCGGTCATCGAGCCGATAGCCGCTACCCGGATCAAGCGGGGAATACTCGACACACTGCGCATGCGCGTAACGGCACGGGATTATCTTAGCCGAGGTGAGATGCAATTTTATTTCCGGGAGCTGAATGTGGATTTCAGCAATCCGGAAAAGAAATTCTCGAACATCCTCGCCAGCCCCGTCAACCTCATCGCCGACTTGTTCGTGATCCGTCGTAATAACCGTTCACAGCCGGGTCTGATCTTTTATCCGCGCAACCGCGAAAAATCGATCTTTAATTATTGGGTGAAACTGGCGCTCAGCGGTGTATTGACCAGCACAGGCGCCCGTTCCAACGGAAAGTATGAACGCCAATACGCACGGCAACTGGAGGAACTGCAGCTACCACCGATCGAACAATAAGGAACATTACCTGAATCTGTACCTTTGATTCCCTATGCGACTCTTCATTCCCGACGTCTCCGGCGCTAAGTCCATCGTCATTTGCGAGGCACTCCGGGGTGTACCGGGAATCGAGTTGATCGGAGGCGATCACCGGGGATATGTCCGACGACTGCATTCCCGTCACATCAACCGAGTGGTCCGATACGCGGATCCCGGGCAGAACCCTAACGCGTTCATCCGGGATCTTCAGTCGATTTGTGAAAAGGAACGGATCGATCGCGTTTTCCCGGTCAATAGCCGGGAGTATCGCTTGTTGCTTCCGCACCGCGCTTCTTTCAACGGCAGACTCGACCATCTGCCAACCTTAGAGCAATTCCGTAGGCTCGACAACAAAGTCGATTTTTCCGCACTGGCCGCTACGCTGCAGTTGCCCGTGCCCCGGCACTATCGGCTGGAAGACGATCCGGTCACATTCCCCCTGGTGTTCAAACCGGCGGAGTCCGCTTCCGCAAAAGGGGTCCGGTATTTACATGACCGCTCTGAATTGACAAGGCTGCGCAATACGTATTCCGAAAGTGACTATGTGTTGCAGGAATATATCCAGGGCTTCGGCGCGGGATATTCGGTGATGGCGATTAACGGAAAGATCATCGCCGGTTGCGGCCATCGTCGTCGCGCCGAATGGCCGGTCAGCGGTGGCTCCAGCATGGTACGCTCCTATTACAAGCATGCAGGCATGGAAGCCGTTGCTGAAAAAGTTATGCGGCATCTGCAATGGACCGGTGTGGCCATGTTTGAATTCAAGATCGAATCATCCGGAAACGCTCGCCTGATTGAAATCAATCCCCGCTGGTGGGGATCACTCTATCAGAGTATCGCAACCGGCGTCAATCTGCCGGTCATTTCACTTTTCCCGGACCAGTCGGGTACGACAACCTTACGTGAGCAAACCATCACCTACAACTCACCCTGGCATTTAAGGAGCTTTGCACACTATGTACTGAAGCGTGGGGATTGGAAGCCCATCGTGTATTTCCTCCGGCATTATCTTCAGGCAAAGGCGGATGTATCGATTACCCGTGATCCGCTAGGTTACCTGTCCGGACTCTTACGTTTTCTGTCATGAACCGCATCAACGTCATTGACCTCGACGGCACCCTGCTGCCATACGATTCGGTGAGTCGTTGGATCCGGCACTTCAAACGACTGGAAGGCTGGTTCTCTCCCCTGCGCCGCTGGAGCCTGCTTTACCGTTTCGGCTGGATGGATCGATCCACTTTCATTCAAAAATGCGTTGATCACCTACGGCAACGCGACGACTATACCGACTTCAATCGGGAGTTTGCCGGGAAACTCGTTCAAGACATTTCCAAAACAACGCTTCAACAGATTGAACAACATACGGACGCGCTAACCGTGAACATTCTCTGCTCGGCATCGCCGGATGATTATGTCAGCCTGGTCGCCGGTCATTTGAAATGGGAATGCCGCGCTTCCGGGTACCGGGCCGATGGTCGCTGGCAATTGTTGTATGGTACGGAAAAGCTCAAACGGATACGGGAAGACTTTTCACCGGATACGTATCGTTATCATTTTGCGATAGCGGATGACGCGAGCGACCTCGAACTACTGGGCGCATTCGAGCATTCCGTATTGATCCGAAAAGGCGATCCGCGCTGAGCACTCAACGCACCGATTCCAGCAGCAGGTCCTTCCCGGCACTGATAGCTGCCGCCGTGGGCCGAACCGGACGATCCACTTTCAATCCATTACGCGTAAGCAGGGTGCCGTCCGGGTAGGTGATCACTTGACCGGTGAATTCCACGTCCACGCCACCAGGCAGCGAGAGGAAACTCGTCGATCCGCAGGCTCCGGCCGATGGGCTTCCGACCGTCGTTGTTCCGGGAAGTTGTTGCAATAAAAACGCAAGCCGCTCGGCCGCGCCCTGTGTTTCTTCGTTCACCAACAGGAACAGTTTTCCGGTAAACGGAGGCACTGGAAACTTTGCATTGGGACGCAAGGTATCCGTACGCTGAAAATAGTATCCGGGTCGGGTCATGAAAGGAACACGCTGCGGGAGCAGGAACGTTTGTACACCGCCCAACTGCTGCAGCCAATTGGATTCCATTCCGGGCGCAACGTTATCACGCAGGTCGATCACCAGCTTAGGCGCTGCCCGCAACGAATCCATGAGCTGACGCAACTGCGTGGCGGTGTTGATTCGGTGCGCACGCAACAGGTAGCCGCCCGACAGGGCTTCCACCGCCGGCGGTTGTTCCCGCATACGTCCCAGGTCGTGCAGGGGCAATCGTTGTACGGTATCGATCAGCTCAACGCCTTTTCTGTTCAGCGTCAACACGAGCGCCGACTGTTTCCGGTCCAGGAACAGCAACCGAAGAATGCGCTCGTCCTGGACAGACTGCCTCGAAGCACCAATGAACTGGCGGCGGTTCGCGATGCGCGCGTTGATATCGGCATTACCCATCTTGAGCACACGGTCGCCGATTTTCAGACCACAAGCCGACAGGAGTGAATCATTCGTCCCGCGGGTAACCAATACATCGCCTTCCGCCAGAGTGGCATCAAATGGCACCTGAAAGGAACCCCAATACTGTTGGAGAAACTTGCTGTGTGCTTTTGCCTGTCCGTCGCCCAACAACGCCAGCATCCGCAGGCAGGCCAATTGATACGAGTCCTGATCCGTCGCGTTCCGGAATGCCGGGATCAACTCATCCAGGGCCGCGTCCCAGCCGGCTCCCGCAGCCAGCGGAGAAAAATATTTGATCGCATTCCAGGCGCGAAAGAGCGACAAGTACCGATGTGTCAGATCCGGAATTGGCAGGGTGTCGCCTCTTTCCTTTGACGAAACGCTGGTTATCTGCGATGCATTGGGCGTCGCGTTCAGCGAAACATGTTTCCCGTCGCAACGGACATTCGATAATTCCTTCAAGCGTCCGCGAAGGGCGTTGTTCATCAGTCCGTCGATCCAGGTGAAGGAAGCAACCGCTTCTTTTCCTTCCAACAGGCGTTTGCTGTCGCAGGCACCGCTGCTGACAGGGCCAAGTCGGGTGATGATCGATAACAGAACATCTTCCGCCGTCTTTTCCGCTCCCGCGTCATCGACCTGTTGCAGCATGGTCAACAGCAAACTGTCCGCGTTGATCCGGCCGGAAGCGAGCGCGGGGTGATAATACTTGACGATGCCCCAGCTTTTGGCAACGAGTGCCAAACGTTCTACTTCACCGGCGGCAAAGCTGCGAAGGGAAGCCAGCAGAGCCAGTCCGATCAGGAAGATGGATCTTATCATGTCAGGAAAGTTCGGTCACAAAGATGAAAATGCCGTGGCGATACGGGCACCCAATGCCGCATTATTCTTCACCAATGCGATGTTGGAAGCGAGGCTGTCGCCTCCGGTGGCATCGGCAATGTACTTGAGCAGGAAGGGCGTGGTCGATTTACCGCGAATGCTCTGCCGTTCGGCCGCATCGAGCGCGGCGCGAATGTGCTGTTCCATTTCCGCAAAGGGAAACTCCTGTTCAGACGGAATCGGGTTCGCGATCAGGGCCGAGCCGTTCAATTCGAGGTCCCATTTCGCACGCAGGAAACGCGCGATGGCGTCCGGTGAATCCAGCCGAAGCGGTGACTGGAAGCCGCTTCCGCGGGAGTAAAAGCTCGGAAACTCTTCACTTCCGAATGTGACCACCGGGACTCCGAGTGTCTCGAGGTATTCGAGTGTAAGTCCGATGTCGAGGATCGACTTCACCCCGGCAGCTACCACCGCAACACTGGTTCGGCCCATTTCAGTTAGGTCAGCGCTGATGTCCATGCTCGTTTCCGCACCACGGTGAACACCGCCGATCCCGCCGGTCACGAAAACGCGAATGCCCGCCAGGTGAGCGATGTGCATGGTCGCGGCAACGGTGGTCGCGCCATTCAACTTTTCCGATACCACGAAGGGCAGGTCGCGCAGACTCACTTTCCAAACACCCGGCGTGTTGCCGAGTGATTCCAACTGACGTTGATCAAGGCCGACCTGTATCTTGCCGTCAAGGATCGCGATGGTGGCGGGTACCGCGCCGTTCTCACGAACGATCGCCTCCACCTCGCGGGCGGTTTGTACGTTCTGCGGATACGGCATCCCGTGCGCGATGATCGTGGATTCGAGCGCGACCACCGGGCCGCCCTGTTGGAGTTGCTGCGCGACTTCCGGATGCAGGTGAATACGTGGCGTCATGATTTACGGAAGCCGTTGTTCAAGGAGTGCAGGTGAAAGGTCGCTGCGTACAGCACCATACACTTCGAGCAGGCAGGCTGCCGCGGCATGGCCATAGTGAACACAAGTCAGCGGGTCTTTATCCCCGAGCCAGGCCCACACCCAGCCTGCCAGCGAAGCATCGCCGGCGCCGTTCACGTCGCGTACATGTACACGCGGTGCCGGAATCGGTACCATACGACTGCCGTCGGAGAACAGCGACCCGTCTGCGCCACGACTCAGCCATACATTTCGAAAACCCGATGCATGCAGGTGAGCGATCTTTTCCTCCGGGGTGACGTGTTGGTCTTTTTCGAAGACGGCGAGTTCTTCGCGGTTCGGTTTTACCAGAAGTAGTTTTCCGGGTAAGGCATCCCGCAGGCGTTTCGCTTTGGGAATCGAAACGGTCTCGACGATCAACGGAACCTGGTGCTGGGCGCAGAATCCCATAAGCCAGCGAAGCGCTTCGACGCTCAGGTTGCAGTCGGCGATCACCACCGAAGCGGAACGGATCAACTGCGCACGTTCGTTCATGAAATCGATGGTCATCAGCTTGTCAGTATCGGATGTCACCGCTCCGATGTAGAGATCGCCGGCTGGCGTTGCGACTGACGCGAAGGTTCCGGTCGTCTCTTCCGCCCAGGCGATGTGTTCCATACCGATACCCGCGTCCCGACACTGTCGTTCGAGCCAGTAGCCGTCCGGATCCCGCCCGAGTACCGTGAGCAATTCAACCGGCGTTCCCAGCAAGGCGAGGTGATGGGCGATGTTGCGCACCACGCCGCCCGGGCTCCGGTGCATTTGGGAAGGATTCGAGGTATGCAGGACCGGCTCGAGGTCGCAGCGGAAGGTCAGGTCGACCAGGGATGCCCCAAGACAGACGACCGGACCCTTGAACGGGGTTGCCATAACGGCCGTAAATATCGTGTAAAATAGGGAACGCCGGCTGTTGAAATCCCCAAGGACCGGCGGCTCCGCGGGTTCGCTTACTGCACAAACTTCCGGTACGTAGGTTCGCCATGCCTGACGAAACCCGCGCGTTCATACACCGGAGCACCATCGGTGGTGGCATGGAGTTCGAAATAACTCGCGCCCGCCTGTCGGCCGTGTTCGAGCAACAACTCAAGGATCGCAGTAGCAATTCCCCGTTTACGCCAGGCGCTTCGGGTGTACATGTTCATGATGTAGCCGCTGCGGCCGTTCATCGCGCGAAACCCGCCGGGCTTATCGACCAGCTTCATGCCGCCAACGCCCACCCATTGGTCGCCGTCCATAGCCAACCAGGCCACAAAGGTCCCGGCCGGCAGTTCACGCCGAAAGAAATTTTCCAGTTCGTCCCGCAGCTGCTGCGTTTCCTCTTGACCTTTGGCTCCCCAATACTCCGTCAAAAACTCAACACGCGAATCCACCAGCCAAGAAACCTGCTCCAACCCGACTTGCAAATACCTGATCTCACCCATGATTAGCTAAATAATTCGATTACCAATAAGCACGAGCACAAACCAGCAACCAACCGCACACTATTCGCTATTCGCTATTCGCTGTTCACTATTTACTGTTTACTATTCACTGTTCACTGCCTTCTCCCAAGCGCACCAACCTCCCCCTCCGCTTCACAAGATTCTTATAATCCCATTGAATCTCCCTTGCCTTACCCAGCCAGCGCTTCAGGTCCTTTTTCTTCACCTGTTTAAGCTCAGTATAACGGGCCTCCGCCGCTTTGAAACTCCCTTCCGGTGCGAGGCCGGGTTCGTCGAACGACTGTCCGCTCCAAAATAAAAGCCGTATGCAGTCTTTCAATTTACTATAACCCACAACCGGATTACCGTCCAGGAACCAGACGGGGTGCCGGTGCCAGATCTTTCCTTCGGCTTCAGGAAGGTGACGTTCGATCTCGGTGGCCAGTAGCTGGCAGATTTCGCGCTCCGCTTTGTTCAAGGGTTTGGCGTAGGCGGTGATCGTCTTGTCCATATCAACAGGATTTTCAGCGAACACAAGATAAAACGAATCCTTGTTCGACTCAACTTCCTGGAGCAGCTCGGTCGATCGATCTACGAAGGATCACCTCTGTAGCTGTCCGGTTCACTCTTCCCTCCTCTTACTCAAAGTTTGTTAGTCGATGATGAGCACTTTATGTGACACAACGGCTTCATCACCTACCCGGACCTGCACGACATAGAATCCGGCAGGAAGGTCGCTGCGGCTCAGCACCACTTCGTTCCCACTCATGTTGGTGGCCAGCATCACCGCTTTTCCGCAGTTATCGAAAAGTGTAATCGTCGCCCGGTCAAATCCTCCCGGGCGTTTCAAGTGGAGTTGACGTTGGAAAGGATTCGGAAAGAGGCTGACAGCCCCGGCGTTCATTTCATCGATACCGGTGATGCTCACACAGATCGGGTTCGTATCGAAATTCTGATTGTCGAAGTAGGCCAATCGGTTCGGGATATAAAAATTCACCGTGTCAACGGTCTGCTGGGTCACGCGAAGATTACATTGACGAACCGCCAGCCACATCAGAAATGACTCCGCCACATCTTCGCGCGTTGGATTCTGCGCGGCATAACCGGAGATGAAATTCCCATCGGCATTCTGCGCTGCGATCCAGCCGGAAGATGCCGCGTGCGCGGCATCCAGGGAAGTATGGGATAATTCGTGAATGAGGGTCTCTTCAAGAATCCCATCCGCTTCATATACGGTTGAGTAATCCGTGTGAATCAGGACGGAGTTGTTCCCGCCTCCAAACGCTTCCATGCCCTTGTGTATCCACAATTCGTTACAATCCTGTCGCAGCGCGGTCGGCAGCTGCCCGAGTACTCTTCCGTATTTGTCAGCTTCCACAAAGCCGGCGGCACTGCTGCCAAATTCCGGATTGACGATCGCTTCAGCCGTCAGGCCGTCGCTCCAGACTACATCGTAGAGGTACGCATTGATGGTGACCCAATTGGCAGCCCGGCGGTCATAGACGGTACGGTTTCCCTGGCCGGTATACGTAGTGCTCACATGCAGCGTCGGGTCGTTGGTTCTCACGATGTTGGAGTCAACGAAAATGGTTCCCCAATAGGGCTGCTGGGCCGACAAATTTCCGGTATGCAACAAACAGCATCCCAGGATAAAGGCGAGTGATAGAAATTTTTTCATCGTGAATAGTTCTTTCAGTGGAAATGATGCTTTAGGTCCCGTCTAAAATACAAAAAGCAACCTACACCTGACTCCCGCTGCGTAAAACTACCTCCACCTTGCAGTCCTGCCTCACTTCCCTTTTCCTACCTTTCGTTCCCATGACGCATACGCTCCACGGCACCCTCATCGATATTCTGAATCAACGTTTCGTGCCCGTCACCCTGACGGTCGGACAAGGCCGCATTTTAGAGGTTACCGAAGAAAAGGAAGCACGTGCCGGTACGCCTTACTTCCTACCCGGCTTCATCGACGCGCATGTACACGTCGAAAGCTCCATGCTCGTACCGTCTGAATTCGCCCGCCTGGCGGTGGTGCACGGTACGGTCGCTACCATCAGCGACCCGCACGAGATCGCCAACGTATGCGGCGCGGCCGGCGTGGAGTACATGATCGACAACGGCAAGACGGTACCGTTCAAGTTTCACTTCGGCGCACCGAGTTGTGTTCCGGCTTCCGTCTTTGAGACGGCCGGCGCTGCACTCGACGCCGCTGCCGTCACTGCGCTGCTCGAACGTCCCGAGATCGTCTACCTCAGCGAAATGATGAATTATCCCGGCGTGCTGCACGGCGACCCTGAAGTCCTCGCGAAGATCGCGGCGGCGAAGCGGCTCGGAAAGCCGGTCGACGGTCACGCGCCCGGACTCCGTGGTGAGGATGCCCGGCGCTACATCGCTGCGGGAATCAGCACCGACCACGAATGTTTCACCTATGCCGAAGCGAAGGAAAAGATCGGGTATGGGATGAACATCCAGATCCGCGAAGGCAGCGCGGCGCGCAACTTCGAAGCGCTGATCCGGCTCGTCGACGAGCATCCGGAACGCATGATGTTCTGCAGCGACGACAAACACCCCGACGGACTCGTGTTGAACCACATCGACGAGTTGGTACGACGCGGACTGCGCGACGGCATTCCGCTCTTCAAGCTGTTGCGGGCGGCTTGTATCAACCCTGTGCTGCACTATAAGATGAACGTCGGGTTGCTACGCCCGGGCGATCCCGCGGATTTTATCGTCGTTGATTCACCCGAAACACTGCATGTGCTCGAAACCTGGATCAACGGACAACTCGTCGCCCGGAACGGCCACAGCCTGATCCAGCATGTTCCGGCAGGTACGCTCAATCAGTTCTCGTGTTCACCGAAAAAACCGGAACAGTTTCGGATCAAGACTTCCACTCCTTTACAGACACTGGCGATCGAAGCGCTCGACGGACAACTCATCACGAACAAACTGTCCGTGACAATCCCGGCTCGTAACGGATTCGCCGTTGCCGACCTCGACAACGACCTGCTCCCGATCACCGTTGTCAATCGTTACCGGGAAGCGCCGCCGGCTCTGGGCTGGATCCGAAATTTTGGTATCAAGCACGGCGCAATCGCCTCCTCGGTCGCGCACGACAGCCACAACATCGTCGCCGTCGGCGTTGACGCCCATAGTATCGCAGCCGCTGTCAATGCCGTGATCGAAGTACAAGGCGGGGTAAGTGTATTCGACGGCCGGCAAAGTCACGTCCTCCCGTTGCCCGTAGCCGGACTCATGAGTAACCAGGACGGCTACAAAGTCGCCGAAGCCTACGCGGAGCTGGACAAGAAAGCCAAGGAGCTCGGCTCACAACTCCGCGCGCCCTTCATGACGCTTTCGTTCATGGCGCTGCTGGTGATACCGCATTTGAAGCTGAGTGACCTGGGATTGTTCGACGGGGACCGGTTTTCGCTGGCAGGCGACCAGCGCGCGGACGGAAATTGAATCAGCTAGGGGGGGTGTTTTTCCACTGTTCACTCACACTGTTTCTCACACTACACACTCTTTTTAAAAATTAGTGTGAGAAACAGAAACAGTGGGAGTGAGCAGTGGAAAAACTATTCACTCCTTCGGGTCGCCACCCTTCCCCTCCATCTGCCGGATGATCGTATTCACTTCGCTTTCCGTGGCGCGCAGTTTGTCCTGGCAGAACTTGATGAGGTAGCTGGCGCGCTTGACTTTCTCCGCCAGCACGTCGACCGCGACGGTCTCGTCTTCGATCGCTTCGGCGATCGCTTTCAGCTCGGCAAACGCCTGTTCATAGGTCAGTTTTTCCATCGTGGGATGCTATCGTTTCAATGCGTGTGGTGATGTCGGCCTCGGCTGTGCGTACAAGCAAGGGACGGTCCGGATCGAGCTGCCGGACCGAGGAAAGAACCCGCCCCTCCTGCTCCAGCAAGGCATATCCGCGTTTCAGGATATTGGCCGGACTCACCAGCCGTGTAAGCGAAGCGAAATGCTCGAGCCGCTCGGCCTCATCCTGGATCCGCCGACGCAGCATGGATGGCAGCGTATCCTTCAGGAACATCACCGACTGGAGTTCCGCCGCGATGCGCAGCCGTGGTGTTGTGGTTAACCCGGATGCCAGCGCGTTCAGCTCCCGTTCTTCGCCCAGCAGTCGCTCGCGGACAAGGCCCGTGATCTGCTCGCGCTGATCGCTCAACAGGTCCTTGCAGGTCGAAAGGTACTCGCGCGTACGGGCAGGAATACCCGATTGCGTTTCGATCAGTGCTTCGCGGTGGTCCGCCAGCAATTGCTGCGCACGAATGACCAACTGGCCTTGCAGCTCCAGCACCGACTGCTCGAAACTGCGGTTACGCGCGAGAATGAACTCGGCAGCTTGGGTCGGAGTCTTGGTCTGTGTATGCGCCATCCGGTCGGTGATGCTCACATCCTGGTGATGCCCGATGCCCGTGATCACCGGAACCGGGAACCGTGCCACCGCCTGACTGACGCGATAGGTGTCGAACACCAGGAAGTCGGTCTTCGCGCCTCCGCCCCGGATGATGACCACGGCATCGTACGCTTTCTTCGACTGATAGACGTCGATCAAGGCACGCACCAGTTCATCCTCCGCCTCCGCGCCCTGCACGCTGGTGTAATAGTAGTCGATCGCGAAACGATATCCCGCTTCGTTCTCGTGCAGGGTATGCAGAAAATCCTCGTAACCCGCCGACTTCGGTGAAGCGACCAGCGCGATGCGTTGCACCACCGGTCGCAATGCCAGGCGCTTGTTGTAGGTGACATACTCCTCCCCCACTTTTTCCACATAGCCGGGATTGTCGCGTACCAGCCGATCGAGTGTTTCTCTCCGCTGACGCTCCAACACCCCCAGGGTGAAGGTCGGATCCACATCAAGGATCGTAAGTGAAAGGTCGTGTACCAGGTGATACTCCACGGAAACCTGCACCAGCACCTGGATGCCGTCGGTGAACGATTGTCCGGTCGATTGTTCGAAAGCCCGGATGCGATCCGACCCCTGGCTCCAGGCCTTCGCCTTGATCTTGGCCGTCTCCGCTCCGCCTTCTCCGATCTTCTCGACGAAGCTTAGGTAATGGCGGCCGGTATTCGGATAGTACTTATGCCCGGAAATTTCCGCTACGATCCAATACGTGCGACCGGTGAAATGCTGCTGCACCACATCGCGGATCTCGCGTGTGAGGTCGGACAGACGTAAATAATTGTTCGGACCGGACATGCCCGACGAAGGTACACAAAACGAAAAGGGAAAGACTCAGCGTTCGATCACCAGCTTAAATGCGGCCTGCTCGCCGTCGCAGCGCAACAGCAGCGTATAGACGCCTGCCGGCAGGTGCTCGAGAGAAATTTCCTTCGCGGCACGTGCGGTTTCAAATGAGCTGAACACCACTTCACCGAGCGCGTCGAACACGTTCACTTCATACTCGGCGTACGTATTCGTCGTCAGCCCGATGGTGAAGCGACCGGCTGTCGGGTTGGGATAAACGGAAAAGCGGTCTTTCAACTTACCACGACGCAACGCCACCGGATCGCTGTAGGAAAAGTTGCCATCAAAGTCGTTCTGGCGCAAGCGGTAGTACCACAGTCCGTCACCGGCCTCGGTATCGAGGTATTGGTAATGCAGGGGCTGGCTCGAATTGCCGGCTCCGTCGACGCGCGCGATCGTTGAAAACTCCAGGCCGTCGCGGCTACGCTCCAGGGAGAAGTAGTCGTTGTTGGTTTCCGTGGCCGTTACCCATTCCAGGCGATTACCCGGATCGGTGACTTTTCCGGTAAACGAAAGCAATTCGATCGGAAGCGGTTGCGGGATCTTGGTGTACCAGATGGGCGAGGTCCAGGTGACATTACCATCCGGTTGCGTGATCTCCGCGTAGTAGTAATAGGTACCGGTGCCGAAGCTATGCGTGTACGTCAGCGAGCTCGCGCTGCTCACGGTGGTGAGTGCCGTGGGGTTGGAACCGCTGCCCGGCACGCCGTACATCAGGCGGATCTGCGACACGCTTTCGCCGTCAGGATCTGTGACATTGACGTTGAAGGTCGGGTTGATCGTCTGCGTGATGATCGTACCCATCGGCAGGTTGCCGTTCACCGTATACGTGACACGGATGTTGTAATCTTCCGTCGCGTAGAAACGCATGTTCAGCATGGCATCATTGACGGAAGTCTTGTCGAGTGCGGTAGCCAGTACCACCGTGCGGCCCTGGTTCGACTTGCCCATCGTCGATGAATTGTGATTGTCCTGATCGACCGTCGGGCCCAGGTGATAGCCCTTGGCCAGCATCTGGTTGAAAAAGGAAACGGTGTTACCGGGGGCGGGATCCGAATAGGTGATGTTGGTGGAGGAGAACGGGCCGTTCTTAACCGCACAACCGACGATCGCGTTATCATACGTCGCGTTGTAGGCGGATCCCAGGATGTTACCGAAATCGGTATTGTTCGGGTGACACAGCGTGGTAAACGCGCCGGGGGTCGAAGCCACCATGTTGAACACGGTGTTGTAGTCACCTTTCGCTACATAAACATTGTAATTACCGGTATTCCAACCCAGCAATTGGTTGATGCCGTAGATGGTGACGTGTCCGCCCGTAGATATCGTACCGAACTCCATGCCGTAGAAGGCGATGAAGGTCGGATTGGCGGCGGTATATGCCGTGGCTTCCGAGAGGCCGCTGGCGTATTTGGCGGGCGTCATCACAGGACCTTCGTTGTGATTGTGGTCCGAGATGCCCATGAAATTGAAGTTGAGCGCGGTCTGCCCGATGCTGTAACAACAGGTCGCGCTGCCGGCGCCGTTGCAGGTGTTGTCCATGTCACCGTCGGAATAATCCGAATGCGCATGCATGTTACCGTAGTACCAGTTGTAGGTTCCGATCGCCGGCGTGGTGGCGTTGGCGGAAGCGAGCACCGCGGGGACGTAATAGTTCGAGTTGCAACCCGAGCCGTTCATCTCGAACACGGCGAAATAGTAGGTGGTGTTGGGAATGATGCCGGTGACCACGACACTGGTACCGGTGCCCTGATAGACGATGTACTCGCCCGGAGCGGTCGTTGATCCCAGTCCGTACGCGGCATTCGCGGTGTAACTCTGGCCGTCGATCGGAGGGGTCGTCACCGCGCTGAGTGCCCGGCACACAACGATACAGTAGGTCCCGTTGCCGCGCGTCCAGTTCAACTGCACGGAATTGGAAAGCAGATGCGAGGTGTTCACGCCCGAAGCCCCGACCGTCGGCTCCGCGGCAAGCACACAACTGGCCGTGGATTGCGTACCCGTTGCCGGTGTGGTCAACAGATAGTTGGTGGTACAACCGGTGCCGTTGAATTCGAAAACAGAGAAGCTATACGAAGTGGATGCATTGAGTCCGGTTACATTCACGGACGTTCCCGATCCGCTATAGACCACATACTCGTTCGCGGCCATGAGCGTTCCTGAACCCCAGGTGGAGCTGGCGGAATAGGAAGCTCCGTCAGTTGGCGTACTGGTGACGGCCCCACCCTGTCGACCGATCACGATGACGAAGGTTCCGTTACCACGCGTCCAGTTGACGGTCATCGCACCGGCGCCGATCGACGTAAAGGTCACATTGGTCGCTTGCGTTGTGGGCTCCGGACTGGGACTGCATGCGGAAGGAACATAGATGTTATCAAACAGGCCGGCATCCCCCGCTGCGGTGTTGTGATTCCAGAGGCAACCCAGGTACATCAGATCGACTCCGGTATAGGTGGCATCGGATGCGGAACCGAGCGAAACGTAGGTTGCTCCGCTGACAGGATCCTCGAATACGCCCGCGTTCGTGGTATCGGCTTCCAGGGTCCAGGCGTTTCCTACGGGGTTATATGTGACCCGCACCGCCATGTACTGGTTGGCATAATCGATCGCCGGTGAGATGACGTTGGTTAGGGCGGCGTTGGTGTTCATCCCGCTGGCGAAGCGCACCAGGCGCAGGTTGTCGCCGGACAAGGAGTTACCCAATACCACCGCGTATCCGCTCGAACCGCTTAGAAAGTTACTGGAAGAAGCCCCGAGGACGAACGCGATTCCGAAATTACCCGCGTCGAATCCGCTAGGATCCGTTCGCGACTGGCGCAGATTGAACGCCCAGGTCAGTGTTCCGGTATTGGTGTTCAGTACCGTATTATAATAGGTACTGACATCGCGCCAAACGTAGTCTTTTCCGGAAGTGGTACTGGCTAATCGCAGGTTATTGCCACTGATGGTAGCGCCGGTACCTGCAACGGTTTCGGTCTCATTCCAGCCATTGCCAACCGTATTATTGTTGGCCCGATTGAAGTCGTCGAGCAATACGGTTTGCGCGCTCGCGGTCATCCCGCCGAGCAACAAGCTAAAAAGCAGGGTGTAGCCGTATTGAAAGTCGAGTTTGAAACCTGAACGAGGCATGAGGTGCTACCCGTTTTAACAATTACGCAGGCAGAGGGTTTCGGGTTGTAAAAGTATTGAAATGAGCCCTTTAAAACCTGAAAATGGGATGAGCAACGTAAAAATGATGGTGGAATAGCCGAAATGGACGGCTAAATACCGTTTTGAGTACTCACTTAATGAATAATTAATGTGGAAAGCGATGCTACGGAAGTAAGATGACCCGAATCGTTTGCATCAATCCGTCACGCTCAAAGCGCAAAAAGTAGATGCCAGCGGGCAGGCCGGGAGCGATCCGATTTGTTCCGGCGAATAACCGATCCGTCCGAACCAGCATACCGGTTTCATCGAACCAGCGAACATCGATCCGCTCCGCGCTGTTGATGCGGAGTTCCTGCTGCGCCGGGTTGGGATAAACCTGCAACACATCCAACTGTCCGGGTGCTGATACTCCGTTACAGATATCGAACGTCACCGCGATGGTATCGCGGCCCGCACAACCGAAGCTGTTGGTCACGGTAAGGCGGAATGAAAAGGTACCCATCCCTCTTCCCGTCGTATCGATCGTGATGGACGGCGTGTTGGCGCCATTCGACCAAACATAGGTGGAGAAGGTGGTGCCGGCGGTCAGGGTGATGGATCCATCTGCGCAAACTGTCGTGTCGGCGCCCAGGTTCGGCAGCGGAGCCGGGTTGACCAGGATGGCGGATGTGTCGCTGCCGGTGCAGGAGTTGGAATCGGTATAGCTGTAGGTAATGGTGAAGGTGCCGGGGCCGGCAATACCCGGATAGAAATTCGTCCCACCGACCGCGGTGCCGCTATAGACGCCACCGGCCGGACTTCCTCCGCTCAACGCCAATGGACCCGCGTTCACACAACGATCCGGCAGTGAGGCAAAGGTGACCGTCGGCAGCGCGTTCACGAAAATGCTGCCACTCGCGGAGTTCGAACAGGAGTTGCTGTCGGTATAGGTATAGGAAAGCGTCTGAAGACCTGCTCCGGCAACCGATGCCGTGAATTGATTCGAGGAAACACCGGGTCCGTTGTACGTACCGCCGGAAGGACTTCCTCCGCTCAGTGTAAAGGGCGCAGCGTTCAGGCAAACGGCGTTGAGCGTTCCGAAGGTAACCGTGGGAGGAGTATTCACGGTGATCGTATTGGCCGTAGAGGCGGAACATCCCAGGCTGTCCGTGTACGAGTAAATGATCACGTGTGTACCCGTTCCGGCGACATTCGGATTGAAGATATTCGAGGATACGCCCGGACCGCTGTAGCTGCCGCCCGCAGGTATGCCGCCGCTCAGCAGGAAAGCCGGCGTGTTACGACACGTTGAGGGGAAAGTAGGCAAGGTCACGGCCGGCAATGCATAAACGGTGATGGCACTGGAGTCCGTCGCCGAACAACCCTGCGCGCTGGTGTAGGTGTAATAGATGTAGTGATCGCCAGCGCCGGCTTGCGACGGACGAAAGGTCGTACCGACCACACCCGCGCCACTGTAAGTACCACCGCCGGGAGAGCCGCCGGTGAGCGAAAACGCAGCGGCGTTGACGCATACATTGTTGAACGTACCCAGCGTTACCGTAGGCGATTGATTCACGGTGATCGCCGAGGTGTCGGAAGCCGAGCAGCCTGAACCGTTCGTATAACTGTACGTCAGCACGAATGTCCCGTTGCCGGCAGCGGCGGGGTCGAACGATCCCGCACTTACGCCGGTACCGGAGTAGGTTCCTCCCGCGGGCGAACCGCCGGTGAGGGTAAACGCAGCATCGTTGCTGCAGACGCTGCTGAGCGCGGAGAAACTGACGGTCGGCGCGGCACTGACGACGATCACAGAAGTATCGGACGCCACACAATTGAAGGCGTTCGTATAGGTATAGGTGATGACGGCATTACCCGTGCCGGCAACGGCGGGGTTGAATATGCCGGAGCTTACGCCCGGTCCGCTGTAGGTTCCGCCGACGGGACTGCCGCCGGTCAGAGCGAACGGACTGCTGTTCGCGCATACGGGACTGAAGCTGCCGATCGTAACCGTCGGAGCGGGATTGACGGTGATGGACGACGAAGCCGAAGCTGAACAACCATTACCGTCTGTGTAGGTATACTGGATCGCGTAGTTGCCGGCTCCAACCGAGGCGGGATTGAACGAACCGCTGCTGACGCCGAGTCCGCTGTACGTTCCACCGGCAGGTGTGCCGCCGGTTAGGGTGAATGCGGGAGCGTTAGCGCAGACTGCGGAAAAGGCGCCGAGCGAAACCGTAGGAAGCGGAAATACCGTGAGTGCCTGGTAAGCTGTATCGCGACATCCGTTTATATCGATCCCGACAACGGTGTAAGTCGTCGTGACAGAAGGCGTTGCCGTGACCGGATTACCGGTAGTGGCGGAAAGTCCACTCGCAGGCGACCAGGCATAATTCAGTCCGCCGCTGGCTGTCAGGGTTGCGCTTTGTCCGGCACAAAGTGTCGGGTCGTTCGCGGAAACATTCACACTGGCGCCGGTGGCGGTTTCACTTCCGGTCGGTGCGCCACTGAGCAGGTAGTCGGTGCCTCCACCGGAACCGTTGTATTCGAAAACAGCGAAATGATAGGTTTGTCCGCCCGTAAGGCCGGTAACGGAAAACGAATTACCGCTACCTGCATAGACAACGAAATTGCCCAAGCCCAGGTTATCGCCGCTCCCGAAAACGGAAGAGGCGTTGTATTGATTACCATCCGCCGGCGCCTGGTTGACCGCGTTGCCGGAACGTGCTATCACAATCCGCTCCGCGCCGTCGCCGTTGGTCCAGGTCAGGTCGAGCTGGTTACACAAGCCGACCGTGACCGACAGGTTGCTGGCCTGGATCGCAGGCTCCTGGGCAGCGGCACGCGAAGCCAGTGTAAAAGACAGGCAAAAGACGAGGAAAAACAGGGTTCGAGGCGACGGGAAACGTACAGGCATGGTGTTAACAGGAGTTCGGGAAAGAATTTATACCGGAATTATCCCTGAAAGTTATCAATTCGCCCCTTTTTTCGAAACCAGATTTTGGCCAACGGCCTGTCGACTGCCGCGACCCACCTGTAGGAAGCCAATCAGGAACAAAAAGGAGGTGAGTGAATTGAAGATTCCGTTCAGAAACCAAATGCGGTTGTGCACTTCGTCAGAGATCAAAGCTTGCATCAGGTAGGCCGTGAAACTGGAGAAAAAAATACCCAACACGTACCAGTAGGTGGATTGCCGGAATACATTGGTCCGGCTTTCGATCAGTCGCAGCAACAGATACGCATAGAGGAAGGTTGACAGGATACAATAGATGCTGCCAAAAGTCGGATGCATCTTCAAGTGGATCGTGACCCCATCGATGGGGTTGAATTGAAACCACGTCCAGGCCAATAGGCTAAGGGCCGCTAATATGACGAGTAGTTTCTTCAACTTTTCTGATTGAACAAACTGTCGGGCAAAGAGCAGAAAAAACAGGCTCTCGAACAGGTTGAACACATTGATCACGAAATACGCCCGGGGAGGAAAAGAGAACGAGAGTCTTGCAATGGTATCGGTTATAAGACCATAAAACAGGAACGCCCACATTTGCCAATCAAAAACATTGAAATTCCGGTAGCGGAAGATGGAAAAAAGCAAGACCATGGCGGTGATCGCCATGGCCATGTGTCCGAAGAAGAAACGCAGATGTTCTGTATCCATGCTTAATCTGCAGGCGGCCATCCACGTTCCATGTAGATCGCCTCATCACTGCTGGTTCCTGGCTTGACGAGCAGGTTGTTCCCCTCGTCATCCACCCCGATGAGCAAGATACGCACTTTATCACTGCTCCTTTCCTCTTCAAAGCCCCACAAGAACCGCATGCCCACGCAACCTTCCTGATTCAACAAGGCTTCCAGTTCCGTCTTTCCGAAAAAGAAACAGCTTCGCTGATTGGCGGCGGATCCCGCCGAGAGAAAGTGCGAAAGAAAGGTGCCGGCATTGGTCTCCAGGTTGTTGCCTGCCTGGAAAGTAGTCATGGGTTCGATCGGCTCCGGTTCCTGTGCCAGGAAGTCGGAAATAGCCGAAAGTGTCGTATCGGTTTCCGTATAGATGAATTGCGAGGTGCTGACTGGATAATAGTCCGTCTTCTGCAATTCGCAGGGGATCTCCTTGCTGTCCTCGACTTTCATGCCCTGGTAGGCGAGGTAGGATTCATTCTTGAACGTTCCGTTGTAATACGCGGTGGTGAAGACGATCCCGTTGTACGACGCGTCCGCATTCATTGCAGACAACAACGACTCCTTGTCGAGGTATCCGCCGAGGCCGTTTAAGGTGGCGTCTTCCGAATACTTCCGGATGAACGCCTGTGTCAGACGCAGCAGGGTCCGGTAACAGATCCGGTGATTGGAACCGGGATAGGTGTTACAGGTTTCATAACCGGGCGCGGAGTTCGCGGCGGCGCCTGCGTACGATTTCATCAGGGCTTGCGGACTGGAACCGCTTTCGGTGGAGTTGGAAGATGTGTTGCCGCTGCAGGAATACAGGAAGGCAAGCAGAACAGAGAGGCGCAGGATACTGTTTTTCATGGTTGGTTGTGGATTGGTGATACACGAGCAAGTTTATCGGAAGAGCTGCCGGTCCCGGACTACCCATCACTTCGTCAACCGGCAGCTTGGCGCTTCCGAAATTGTTGAGGTCGTGCGAAAAATAAACTGATCCTGCGCGTTAGCGCCGAAAAGGTCCCATGAAAGCCGAAAAGGCTCCTCCATGGATAAAGCTAGTGGAAACGTATGAAGTGACCGCTTCGACTGAGCAAGCGGTTCGATTTTGGCAATCAATGGCCGTACCGGACGATTGAATGGCGGAATTCAAAGGCGCATAAAGGCGTCATAAAACTCTTCGCGACGACGTCTCGAAATTTCCAGCTCCTTACCGTCACGCATTCTCACCAGACCGTCGTTTTTGAGGATGTCTTTCACGAAGCGCATGTTGATGATGTGCGACCGGTGAATGCGGAAGAATTGCGCATGATCGACCAGCAGGTCCTCGAACTCTTTCATCGTCCGGCAGATGAGAATCGGCTTTCCTTCCAGCGCATAGACCGTCGTGTAGTTGCCGTCAGATTCGCAGCGGAGGATCTCATCGACCCGCAAGCAATGGAACCCGAAGTTGGTCGGTAACGCCAGGGTTCGCTGCCCTTTGTCGAGTTGCTGCAGATTGTTCAGCAGGATATCCAGCCGCCGCAGATCCGATTTTTCTTTCTCGCGAAAGCGCTGCTCGAACCGGAAGATCGCGTCCCGCAATACATCCTCGCCGACCGGCTTCAAGAGGTAATCGACCGCGGCTTCCCGCAAGGCCCGGATGGCGAAATCGGCATGCGAGGTGGTGAAGATCACTTCGAAGGAACGCTCCTGCAATTTCTCCAACAGGTCGAAACCGGTATCCGGTGGCAACATCACATCAAGCAAGAGCAGGTCCGGTTGCTGCTCCGCCAATACGCGCAAGGCTTCCGGAACGCTGCTGCAGCTCGCAACAAGTTCGTACGACGGAAATCGTCCCAACATCCCGGTCAACGATTCGAGCTGCGCCGGCTCGTCGTCGACGATCATGGTCTTGTAGCGGTTATTCATCATGTCAGGATCGCATGTAACAGATTGTTTAGTCCTCCTCGATCAACGGGATACGCACGAATACCCGTTTCCCGGCATACGTTCCTTCGGCATCGCGGATGTCTTCGAGCTGAATCACCGACTGTGCCGCGCGGGAACGATTCAGCAGTTCCAAACGCTGCCGGGTAATGGATGTACCCATGGATTTACGCTTTTCCGAATTCATCGGCTGTGCCCCGGGATCGACATTGTCCGGAGCCGCTGCTCCATTGTCTTTTAGCTCGATCTCCAGCATGTCGGCTCGCTTACCGAACCGCAGCCATATCGCGCCTTTCGAAGCACGATGGTGCAATCCGTGCCAGATGGAGTTCTCTACAAAGGGTTGCAACAACAAGGGCGGAACGTACACGGCTTCAGGATCCAATCCGTCAGTAATATCGAAATGATAATCGAAGCCGTTTCTGACGCGCAATTGTTCCAATTGCATATACAATTCAAGGGCTTTTAACTCTTCCGCCAGGGGTATCTCTTTGTGCTCGGAGTTTTCCAGCACCAGCCGGATGAGTCCGGAGAATTTCAGGAGATACTTCCCGGCATGCTCGTGATCGTGCTTTTGGATAAAGAGGTGGATGCTCTGCAGGCTGTTGAAGATGAAGTGCGGATTGACCTGCGCGCGCAGCGCTTTCATCTCCATCTCGGCCGTTTGTTCCCGCAGTTCTGCTTCACGTTGCCGCACCTGCTGCTCACGGCGAATCCGGTAAATGACGAATACCATGAACAGAAAAATCACGACTACCGGGACCAACAATAAGAAGACAAGGGTCACCGTGTCGGCAGGCGTCGATAAAAGCAGAAGCGGGTTAGAAACAGACACAACGAAATCCTCAAACACTCGGGCCGGACAGCGGTACCGCCCAACCCCATCACGTTCCGGATGAGGGCTGTTCCCGTCCCTCTTCGAAATTACAACGGCTTCCCGATTCCGGCAATACAGGCAAGCCGTTCGTTCGCTCTCCCCGACCGTTCGTCAGCCCGGCAGCACCGGTCCATAGACCGCCGCAAATATTGATTGTGAGCCCCGTATCATTGGCTCCGGTATACTTCGGATGGTTCGCAGACTCCCAAGGTTGCCTGATCAGTTTACCCCTTTTGCAGCACGAACTCCAACTTTCCACTCTTTAAGCATGATAACGGGGAGGCGCTCCAACCTCCCCGTCATCTTTTCAGACCGGTTCATTCCGATCAATACTCCGGAAGAATCGGTTTGGGGAAGATCTGATCGATACGATCCATCCGCTCCTGCGTCAGTCGGGGTACAACGTCCAGCGCGCCCAGGTTCTCCTGTAATTGGCTCAGCCGGGACGCGCCCAGGATCACCGTGCTGACATGCGGATTCTTCAGGCACCAGGCGATGGATAACAACGGCAGGGTGGTTTCGCATTCCTCCGCGAGCGACTTCAAGGCTTTCACTTTCGTCATGACCTCTTCGCGCAAGACTTGCTCGCGCAACCATTCGAGGCCTTTCATCTTAAGACGGGTGTCTTCATCGGAGGCGCCGAGGTATTTTCCGGACAAGACCCCGGAGGCAAGCGGCGACCAGATGGTCGTACCGATACCATGGTAACGGAAGAGGTGCAGATACTCCCGCTCCAGCTTGCCCCGCGTCAGCAAATTATACTGCGGTTGCTCCATCACCGGCGCGATCAGGTGGTGTCGCTCGGCCACCAGCATCGCCTCCATGATCTCGGACGCGTCCCATTCCGAAGTTCCCCAATACAGGATCTTCCCTTGCAGTACCAATTGGTGCATGGTCCAGACGGTTTCTTCGATGGGCGTCTGCTTGTCGGGACGATGACAGAAATAAAGGTCCAGGTAATCGACCTGCAGTCGCCGGAGCGCCGCTTCGCAGGCTTCGACGAGATGCTTGCGCGACAAACCCCGCTGGTTGGGCTTCGACTTCGCTCCTTCCGTTCCGAAATAGGCTTTCGAAGAAACAAGGTACGAGCTCCGATCCCAGCCGGAACGCGCCAGGATGTTTCCCATCACGATTTCCGATTGTCCGCGCGCGTAGATCTCCGCATTGTCGAAGAAGTTCACGCCCGCGTCGTAGGCCGCGTGCATCAACTGTTCCGCTACTTCGTCGCCGATCTGTTTTCCGAAGGTGAGCCAGGAACCCAGCGACAACGCGCTGACTTGTAAACCTGACCGTCCAAGCTTTCTGTATTCCATATATCAATATTATCTATCTTGGTTGAAATAAACCATTTCGCATGAAAAGATATTGCTCACTCCTGTTGGCGATGATCGCGCTGGTGGTCCAGGCGAACGCGCAATCACTTTCTCCCAGCGTCATCGCGTCCGGCGGCGGATTCTCCGCAAACGGAACGGCGATGCTGTCGTTCACGACCGGTGAACTGACGATGGTGGAAACCTTCTCGGCCGGCTCGTCGATCCTGACTCAGGGATTCCAGCAACCGGAAGATTTCAGCACCGGCATCTCGGTCGTCACCGCACAAGGTCCCGGCATGTCGGCGTTCCCGAACCCGGCGACCGATGCCATCAACCTGCTGTCGGACTTCACCGAAGCCGGACGCTTGCGGCTGTTGCTGACCGACGCCCTTGGGCGTATCGTCCTGCAGGGCGACGAGCTCGAAATTCCCGGTGGAACATCCCGCATTAGCCAGGACGTTTCGCGCGTTGCTTCGGGTGTCTATTTCGTTCATGCCGTCTTTCAAACGCATTCCGGCAAAGCAACCGCTTCCATTCAAAAGATAACCATCCAACATTAATCGCCAACCCAATGTTCAGGAACCTCGTACTTTCTGCCATCTTTCTATGCTTAGCCGGCGCTTCGATCGCGCAGGCTCCGCAAGCGCTCAACTATCAGGCAGTCGCCCGTGACGGCACCGGCAACCTGCTGGTCAACCAAAACGCCAGCGTACGCTACTCCGTACACGACGGCAGCGCCGGCGGTACGGTCGTTTATTCGGAAACACATTCGGTCACGACCAACCAGTTCGGCTTGTTCACCGCCAGCGTTGGAAACGGAACACCGGTGAGCGGCACCTTCGCCTCCATCGACTGGTCCACCGGTTCCAAGTTTTTGCAAGTCGAACTCGATCTCGGTTCGGGCTACACCGACATGGGCACCTCGCAATTGCTGAGCGTACCCTATGCACTCTTTGCCGCCAGCGGCAACACCGGTCCGCAGGGTCCGGCTGGCCCGCAAGGTCCTGCCGGCGCAACGGGACCACAAGGACCGACCGGCCCGCAAGGTGCAACAGGAGCTACCGGACCACAAGGTCCCATTGGCGCTACAGGTCCGCAAGGTCCTGCCGGCGCGACCGGCCCGCAGGGACCTGCAGGCTCGGCGAACATTTCCGGCACTACGAACAGGGTCATTAAGTTCACCGGCGCCACGACCGGCGGCAACTCGCAGATTACCGATAACGGCACGATCGTGACCGTCGGCACGAGCACCTTCACCGCTACGGAAAAACTGCACGTAGAGAACACCATGGGACCTGCCGTGTACGGCTACATTCCTTCGGGCACCAGCTCGAACGGCGCGGTGCAAGGCGAGTACATGGGCACCGGTAACGGCTCTGCCCTGCTCGGATTCGCCGTCGACGGAAACAGCAACGGCGCCTATGGCGAGTACACCGGTTCGGGTGACGGATATGGTGTGGTTGGATTCAATACCGGTACCGGCACCGGCTCGGGTGGATTCTTCTCCAGCGTGGCAAACGTCGGCCTTGCAGCACAGTCCGACGAGAGCTACGCGCTCTATGTCATGCAGGGCGCCGGTTCCGGCTTCGGGACCGCCGACCTTCCGGCGGCCTTTTTCAATGCCGATACTTCCAACGCACTGGTAGCATTCACCAACGACGGAACAGGAGTCGTAGGTTTTAACCTGGGTACCAGCGGCGGGGTCGGCGTGCTGGGAGAATCCGACAATGGCGGGATCAACTCCTACGGCGTCATCGGCTACACCGGCGCCGATGATGGCACCGGCGTGTTCGGACTGGCCGACAACACCACCGGCGAACCCTGGGCGGTCTGGGGCAGCAACGGCGGATCGTCCAACGCACTGGCCGGACAATTCGACGGCGACGTGAACATCAACGGTACCATGTCGGCCGTTACCAAAGCCTTCCGCATCGATCACCCGCTCGATCCGGAGCACAAGGTGCTGTACCACTCCTGCATCGAAAGCCCGGACATGATGACGGTGTACAACGGAAACGTCACCACCGACGCCGACGGCTTCGCGCGCGTCAGTCTGCCGTCCTACTTCGGCGCGCTGAACACCGAGCTGAAGTACCAGCTCACCTGCATCGGCACCTTCGCCCAGGCGATCATCGCCGAAGAGGTGCGCGACAACCAGTTCGTCATCCAAACCGATAAGCCCAACGTGAAAGTAAGCTGGCAGGTGACGGGCGTGCGCAACGATCCCGCCGCGCGCGCGCACCGCATCGTACCCGAACAGGAAAAACGCGGACTCGAAGTCGGCAAGTACATCTGTCCGGAAGCCTACGGCAAAGGCCACGACCAACTCGCCACCAAGCCGCTGCCCAACGCCAAAGCCCAAGGCGCCACCGCCATTCCCGCGCAAACACCCCTGCGCAAACCAGCCAGCCTCCAGCCGTTGCGCAATAAATAAACCCACCCACACCTAAAAGAAAGTCCCGGCGATTTCGTCGGGACTTCTTTTTAGGTGCGAGATGCGCGGGACGAGGGACGAGGGACGAGGGACGAGGGACGAGGGACGAGGGACGAGGGAAAATAACCAGTAGCCCCTTACTCTTCACTATTCACTGTTCACTGTTTACCAAAAAACTATTCGCTATTCGCTATTCGCTAAACTGTTCACTGTTCACTAATAAAAACTATATGCCACTGCTCTCTACCCATTACTTCCAGCATTCTGCGAACCTCACACTGCCAACTGAATACTGCCTACTGCCAACTGCTCACTGTCCTTTCCCGTACCTCACCGCCTGATACTCCACCCAACTCCCCTTCCTATAAAAATCATCCCCATAAAAATGCGCGATGTCACGCAGGAACCAGGGGGATACGTAGGACGGGATCGCGTCGAGGAGTTGGCCTTGTTCGTCGAGTACGCAGAGCATGGGGATCGCGAAGCCGTTCTTGCCCAGGACGGGGAGCAGGGAGTGGAACTGCTTACCGCCGGGGTAGGCCTTGCCCTGGTATAGCATCGTGTCCTTGCTCTCGGCGTTGAAGCCGACGAGGTTGAACTTGTCGAGCAGGTAGGTGCGCAGGCTGTCCCAGGAAAAGCTCGCGCGGCCCATCACCTTGCAGGAGTTGCACCATTCGGTGTTGATGAACACCAGTGATTTCTTCTTCCCGTCGTTCGGGTTGTTGAAGAACGAACGCGCGTCGATCCAGGGGAGGGTCCTGGAAGTCTGTTCTACCGTTGAATCGTAAAACGCCTTCTGGTACTGGTCGCGGAAATCGTCGATGGAGGCGTTGCGAAAGGCGTTCTCGAGGGTATAGACGAGGATCGGCTCGATCTTCTGGGCATCGAGGTAGCCCGGCGCGAGCATGTTCAGGCGGAAGGCGTTCTTCTCCGGTTCGAAGCCGTTGAGGAAAAGCGTGCTGGGATACATCAACTGGCCCTTGAGCAGTTCGACGGCCAGCTCATGCGGCGCCTTGGGTTCCGGACCGGAGGGCAGGTACTTTTTTCCGAGGAACTCGATCGTGTCCTTTCCCTCGGCGTTGAACTTGGCCGGGTAGAAGTTGGTGTTGATGTACTGCGCGATGCCCGGATTGGCGTAGGTGGTCTTCATCATGTGCTTGCACCAGCCGCACCAGTCGGTATAGAAATCCAGGATGATCGGTCGCGGCTGCTTGCTGTTCTTCTCGAGCGCCTCCTGGAGCGTCATCCATTTGACCAGGCTGCCCTCGGCATCCGGCGTTTGCGCCGTGGTGCGAAGGGAGAAGCCGACGAACAGGAAGAAAAGCAAGAGGCGGTGGACCATGCCCCAAAGTTAAGCATTGCCCAAAATTGCCTTACCTTGACAAGACCGTCGTGAAACGCCTCCTGCTCCTGTTGCACATACTATTGCTTCCGGCCCTCCGGTTGAGCGCGCAGGCCAACGGCCCGGAAGCGGATACCGTCCTGTTCATCTTCGAGCAAAATCCCGGCGACGAAAAATGGATCCTCAAAAAGGCGAAGGACGACCGCTATTTACAAGTACACTACTACCGGCACGACACCCTTCGTTGGCAGTACCTGGCCCTGGCCGATACAACAAGCTGGAACGCCTTCACCTTCCGCGGCTACCGCCGCAACGGCGGCATCGAAAACGAAGGCCTCACCGAACACTCCCTCGAATTCACCCGCCACGACACCCTCTACCGCTTTACCGAATGGACCTCCGCCCGGGAAGAAGGGCGTACCTTGGAACTACTCCTGCGCATTGGGGATAACGAATCCACTTTTTATGGAAAAACGGATGAAAAGCTGGGTACGCTGATGATTTTGGAGGAGTTTTCGGACTTGTTGCCGAACCGGTATTGGCCGGAGTGATGCTGAACGATTGGGCAGATCTAAACCAAGCTAATAGTTCGGTTACCATTAAACCGGCTTCATCCTTGCTGATTAAATTTGACTATTAAAACTTGTTTTTAGGCTTCGAAAATTAGCCCAATCCGACATATAAGGGGCGGCTTAGAATATCAATAACACGCATTTCGCCAATCTGAGTGATTGTTTGTATTTTTGGGTAAGTTCAGAGATTTGAGAGAAATAGAACGAAGTAAAGCTTCGTCTATTTGGGCGTTATAGATAAGGCGGGCAGACATCATTACAAGACAATTTATCGGTAGACAAAAAATCTCGGTTCCCAAAAAAGTGGACTGATTTCCGATACTCAGTCGACCACTCGACCCCAACACAAGAAATTAAATTTTTTACCCCACCGCACTTTGCGGCAAAGCCGTTTTGGCTATCCCACAATGCAGCACATATGCATGCCCGCACAATCCAACCCACAATCATAGGCCTGCAAATGAGCTGCAATCTCCCACCCACGACATAACATTAATGCTAACTATAGTATGTTGATTCATTTGCATACTATAAATAGCTTTATGCCATTCATTTAAAAATGGCAAAGAAAAAAATCCTAATAGCATTTGGTGACAAAGTGAGAGAGCTTCGAAAAGAAAAAGGCCTTTCTCAAGAGGAGCTTTCTTTTAAAGCAGACCTTCATAGAACATACATTGGAATGATCGAGAGGGCTGAAAAAAATATAACCTTAACCAATATCGAAAAAATTGCCAAAGCGTTGGACGTCCATCCTTCAAAACTTTTAATCAATAAATAAACATGGCATCACGTATTCCTTCACTTCCAAAACTTTTAGACAGAAAAATATATAAAACTGGGCAGACCAGAGGCGCTGATGATGATGTTATTTTTCAAAATCGAGTAGGTAGAAATAGTACAGTACTAATTCCTTATTCTCAATTTGAAGTTTGGAAAGCAGCGCCTGATAACAAGGGCGTTTATGAAAATGGATTTATAGTTCTAATTAAACCAGAAGACTACTTTAATAATAAAAACATTACTAAAGAACTTGCACAAAAAGGCTTAAAACTTGGCAGGAACACTTTGATTTTTTATGAAACACGTGAGCAGTGGAATAATCACAATCCAGACAAAGCGAAGCTTAAATATGCTGTTTCTAGAACTTCTCCTTTAAAAGGCGCCTATGTTGCAAGAGTTCCTTCTACAACTTCAGAAAACGATCAGAAAATTCTGAGAGGATTTACCACAAGTGGATTAAAAGGGGCTGGCATTAGAGCATATGAGTATGCAAGTACAGATATTAATTCGCAATGCCGTATTCAATTGGAATATATCTATTGGCGATGTATTGATTCTAATGAAGTTTCCGAACAGCAAGGAATGACAAAAGAAAATATTGAAATTAGAAAAAAGGCCATCAATGAAAAAGCCAAAGAACAAAAACTTGATGACGAAAAAATTCTAAAAGATGTTAGAATTTTAAATGAACATGGTCATACTATTTGCCCTCTTTGTCTTAAGCCATTATCGGCAAATGGTTTTTTCAATAGACTAGAACAAGCTGAAGGCAGGGACGTTCCTGATTTGACAGTAACTCAGTTAAACTTATTCCACATTCAAGAATTAAGAATGGGTGAATTTAATCATCGACCTTACAATTTGGGCTGGGGACATCATCATTGTAACACAGTAACTAAAGATTCAGGAATAATAGAAACGCTGAAATGGATGGACGAAATAATTCAAACTAACAAGAAAATGGGATATAAATTTTAACCTTAGTCAAAAAGAGAATTCACAGATTCTTGCTTTCTTTTTGTAAGTTTCATTATATCATGCTTTTTAGTAGTCACATTTAATACATCTACAGAATGGTTTCCAATTCTATCTACTATTGCATCGACCCATTCAGGTTCAATTTCAAAAGAAATTGTTTTTCTATTCAAATTTAATGCTGCAATTGCAGTGCTTCCAGAGCCAGCAAAGCAATCTAGAACAATGTCATTTTCAAATGTTGTACTTAAAATACAATGCTCAAGCATGTCAAGCGGTTTTTCGGCAGGATGTTTCCCTTTATACGGACGAACAGAATTGAAATTCCAAACATCTGTAAATTCAACGGAGGAATTTACTTCAAATGGTCTTATTACATCTTCATAAATCGGCATTTGATTAACTATACCAGTTGATTGTATTGCTTCACAAATTTTCTCGTACTGCTCTTTACTAGGAATATTTCTTCCCGTTTCCCAATTGGAAACAGCCCCACCATGATTAACTTTACCATACGCTCCTGTCATTTCAGTCAATTGATGCCCTGACAAACCCGCCTCGGCTCTTTTCATTCTCAAAAATTGCCCAAACCATGATCTTTTTAAGTTCCCCTCGACAGCAGGTTCAGCAAAGATTATTCTTTCGGAATGAGGATACCATTGACGCAAAGATTCTTTCTTCATCTTACCTTTCCATCCATCAAAACCAGGGTCATTAGGCTTAGTCCAAACTACATGAGACAGGATGTTAAATCTCTTTGCCATTTGAACTTCAAGCCTTGCTGACATTGCAGTGGAACAGAAAACAAAAATGCTTCCGTTAGGACGCAATATCCTTTTCCACTCGACAAAAAACTTCTCCATCCATTCAATGAATGCATCATCATTATCAAAAGCTGTGTCATTTGTAATATTGTCTTTCTTTGTTGAATGATATGGAGGATCTGTTAGAATTAAAGAGACGCTTTGATCTGGAATTAATTTCAATAAATCCAAAGAATCACCCTTCCCAACTAATGCATTTTCGGTCCGAAAAGCAGAAGCTTTACCAATTGATTTAGCTATCTGCTTAAACTGCTCAGCCCTGCATTGAGTATATGGTAAATTCATTGTTTCTTTCGCTAATTATAGTATGCAAAAATAAAATCTTTTTTCAATCTTCGCAAGACTTTTTGAAAAAGTTTTATTAACAATTTGTCGAGCTCACAATGGCAAGCACATTCACAGCTTTAGATTAAGGAATTATAGTATTTGGCTTCAAATAAGCTTGCCATTTTTCTCACCCGCCTTTATATGCATAGCGTGATAAAAAATCCTCCCCATCTGTAAAATTTAAACTGCGACCGCTCAACCCACCGTAGATAGTACTGACACTAAATTGAGTGGACAAAACAAAACCGCCCTACCTATAACAGCGCACTGGCGAAATAGAGGGGAAGTGGGGTATATAAACATTATTTCATTAAATTTACATTGTGCGTACTCGAAAGTTTGGTGTTTCAAAACCGCTACTGCGCCAGTGCGCAAACCGTCAGACTGTGCAAAAACCTTCCCGCCCTGTTTAAAGAAATTCAATCCAATTAAGGGGATTGCTGATTATCTTCAGAGGATAATCGGCTTCCCATGAAATACCTCACCGGATTTGATCGCAGGCAGGCCACGTTATTCCCGACGTGTATCGATGATTTGATCCCGGAAGATGCCGAGGTCAGGGTAATTGATCTGTTTGTGGATGCGCTCCCGCTTAAGGATTTGGGTTTTTTGGAAAAAGCGCCGGTGGAAGAAGGCCGGCCGATGTATCACCCGGCGGATCTGTTCAAATTGTATGTCTACGGATACCTGAACAGGATCCGAACCTCCCGGCTCCTGGCGCGTGAGTGCCAGCGGAACATTGAGCTGCTGTGGCTATTGAAAGGCCTGCAGCCCTGTTTTCGTACGATTGCCGGCTTTCGGTCAGACAACCCAAAACTGTTCCGCAATGCGTTTACCCACTTCGTCCGGCAGATCAACCGAAAGGGCCTGACCGGGAAAACGCTGGTGGCGCTCGATTCAAGCAAGTTCAGGGCGGTCAACTCCAAGAAGAAAAACTACAACCAGAAAAAGATCGACCGGCAACTGGAGTACATCGACAACAAGATCCAATCTTACATCGAGGAACTCAACGCAGGCGATCTGGATGAGGCCAGAGAAGCCACGATCGCTGAGAAACTGAAAAAGCAAAAGGCCCAACGTCGCAAGTACAAGCGCATTGAAAAGCAGCTTGCGGAAACGGGCCTGGACCAAATCTCCACCACCGATCCCGATGCCCGGACCATGATCCTGCACGGGTCGGTAATCGAAGTGGCCTACAATGTACAGACGGTGGCAGATGAGCGGAACAAGCTCATCCTTGAATACGAAGTCACCAACCAGAACGACCGGAAAGCCTTACTGCCGATGGCGCAGAAAACCAAGCGTATTTGCGATACGGATGCCGTGGCTGTACTGGCAGACAAGGGCTACCACAACGGCGAGCAGCTTACGGGTTGCGAGCAGGAAGACATCTACACCATCGTAGCCTATCAGGAAGTACCCCGCAGTCATCCCGTGCCGACACCGGAGTATTACGGCGAGCGCTTCCGGTACAACCCGAAGAAGGACCAGTACAAGTGTCCGCAGGGTCACATCTTGAAGACCACCGGCCATTGGTATAATAAGAAGTACGACGAGTCGGTAACCAAAGTCAAGCACTACAAGACCAAGGCCTGCGGCAGTTGCGCGGTCAAACACCTGTGCACCCGCAACCCCATGGGGCGCCTGATCGAACGGTCTCAACATGCCGGCGCGGTAGAGCGCAACAACCGCCGGGTGCGTGAAAACACATCGACCTATTCCTGCGCCAGCAAATCATCGAACACATCTTCGGCACCATCAAGCGACAATGGGGCTACGATCACATACTACTCAAAGGCCTCCGGAAAAATGAAGGCGAGTTCGGATTAATCTATCTCATTTATAATTTTCGGAGGGTTATAAACATTTTAGGCCTGCCGAAGTTGAAAAAGTGGCTCACCAGGCTGCTTTTTTCTATTTTTACGGATAGGGCGCTCCGTAATGCAAGGCAATACCAAAAATATTCGTGCTGGCAGCTTGTTCCTGTTATCGTCCGGGAAGGGTGGTGCTGAATTTTTGGGGAGTTGTTGCACGAACTGCCGTTAGCTGCAAGCATAAGACCGAGCCTAACTAAATCGACACTAACACAAAATGACAGTAGAAGATAAAAAGAAAATTGACAACGCTCGGCTAAAATACAAACCTGAAAGCGTGAAAACTTTGTTAGTTGCGGAAGCGCCGCCTGACAGCTTAGAACGATTCTTTTACTACGAAAACGTTAGAGAAAGAGATTATCTTTTCCTAGGTGTAACAGAAGCATTATATCCTAACATGAAAGATGAGTTTATTGCAAGTGGAAGAACTCCCGAAAAGAAGGCTGTTATACTTAACAATTTCAAGAATGACGGTTACTATTTGATAGATTTATCCGACACACCCATAAGTTTACTGAACAGCGTTGCCGTT
Source organism: Bacteroidota bacterium (assembly GCA_016713765.1). NCBI lineage: Bacteria > Pseudomonadati > Bacteroidota > Bacteroidia > Candidatus Pollutiaquabacterales > Candidatus Pollutiaquabacteraceae > Candidatus Pollutiaquabacter > Candidatus Pollutiaquabacter sp. The sequence continues at coordinate 665,381 of JADJON010000001.1, read as the reverse complement.
GAAACCTTTGTTCCGAGTTTAATTGAAAAAGTCAAGAAAATAGCAGACAATAATACGAATATAATTTTAATCAAAGCAAATGTTTATGATTCTGCGTATGACGAACTATTAAAACTTGGCTATAGAGTAGTTAATATAAGGATACCATTTCCAAGTAGCGGACAACAGACAAACTTTCAAAGGACTTTTAAGCAAGCACTAACATTGACAAAAAAAAGTAAAAACACGGGCCAAATAAATCAACAATGAAAAAAATAACCCCGCTCGGCAGAATCTTCCCACTACAGATGAAAGGCGGAATGTTTAGCGCCACACGAAGCGCTGAGTAATGCAGGCACCGTTCCGGCGCGCATCCGCCTTATGCACCGGCGCTGCAAATCAGTGTTTGTTTTTTGAGAGGCCGTTGCGTGTGGGCGGAATGCGCGCTGTTGCATTAGTGCATTTTGCAGCTTTGCGAAGGCGCTAACATTCCGCCCATCATTTGTAGTGGTGCTTATGTATGGAATGCACCCAACTGCTGCAGGGCATTTTGCTCCAGGGCGAAGGCGCTAACATTCGTCTATCATCTATAGTGGTCTTTATGTTTGGAATGCGCACGGCTGTTGCGGTACCACGCACCGGCGCCGCAAATCAACCTTTGCTTTTACGTAGCGGTTGTGTGTGTCTTAATTGGATAAATTCGCAGCTTAGTGAAGCAGCGGACCACTCCCGTCTCCGTCCGGTCTGACATCCCGGCAATAGCATCATCCGCGCGATCCGCACGAATTCGACCCTTTCCCATGAACCGCTACCGTACGAGTATCCCAAACGCGAGGAGATCCGGCATCCGTTTCCTGATCCTGTGCGCTTGGTTGCTGATCTCCCTTAGTACAATGGCCCAGGTGAGCCTGGAGACGCCGAATGTTGAAAGCGTGCTCTACCTGGGGAAGAACAAGAAACAACCCCTGATCGTCGGGCTGGGAGGTTCCGAAGGAGGAAACGCCTGGACCAGCGATCGCTGGAAAGAAACACGGGATGCTTTCCTGGCCAGGGGATACGCCTTTCTGGCCCTGGGATACTTCGGCGCCAAGGGGACGCCCAGCCTGCTCAACAAGATCGCCATCGAGGACGTCTATCGCGCGATCAAAGAGGCGACGAGGAACAAACAGATCGACGGCAGGAAGATCGCCATCATCGGCGGGTCGAGGGGCGCCGATCTCGCGTTGCTGTTGGGCAGTTACTACGAGGACATAGATTGCGTCGTCAGCATCGTCGGGAGCAACGCCGTATTCCCCGGCCACACCCGGCATTTCTCCACCTCCTGTTGGACCTACCAGGGCAAGGAGTTGCCGTTCGTGCCGGTCAACGAAGCGGCCATGCCCCATTTACTGATGCGCAACCTGAAGGGAGCCTTTGAAGCCATGCTCACGGACACCGCTTCCGTCGAAAAAGCAGCCATCCAAGTGGAAAACATCAAGGGGCCCGTGCTCTTCCTGTCTGCCACCGAAGATGAGATCTGCCCGTCCACCGCCATGGCCGAACAGATGAGCAACCGCCTACGCGCGAACAACTTCAACCATCCCTTCGAACATCGGTCTTTCCCCGGCGGTCATACGGAACCCCTGAAGCACTTCGAGCTGGTAGTTGATTTTTTGGATAAATACTTCCTTAAACGAAAGTAACGCTTCAACTTGCTGTAAGTGGACGAGTGCGCTGGTTAGTAGAGCACTGCCGCAGCAGTACTATTTGCTGCATAGCGAAATCTTCCCAATACAGATGATTGGAATGTTATGCGCCATAAATGACACTGAGAAAAACAACTTCGGTTCCGGCGCGCATTCCGCCCTATGCACCGGCGCTGCGAAGCGGTGTTTGTTTTTTGAGCGGCCGTTGCGTGTGGGCGGAATGCGCGCTGTTGATGTAGTGCGATTTACAACAGGGCGAAGGCGCTAACATTCCGCCCATCATCTGTAGTGGTACTTAGGTTTGGAATGCACACTACTGCTGCAGTGCAATTAGCCGCAGGACGAAAGCGCTAACATTCTGCCTATCACCGTTGGCCTGCCGCTCCGAATCACTGCATAACCAACGGCAGCCGCATCCGCTCCCCCTTCTGCACGATCACCACCTGGTATGAACCAGCCGGGAGTCCGGTCAAATCGAAACTGCGCTCCTCCGCTTCCAGCACATTCGAGTAAACCACCCGCCCCTGCAGATCACAAACAGAAAGCTGCGCTCCGGGTAGCGCGGTGGAAAGGTTGATCGTTCCGCTGGTCGGGTTCGGGAAGAGGGTGATGGCGCGGCCGTTGAGGGTGGTGGAGAGTCCGCTGACGAGTACTTCGTAACAGGAGGAGGTGTCCACACAGGTGCCGTCGTCGAGAACTACGGCGTAGAAGCCGTCGGCAAGGGCGATGAACGATTGCGCGATCTCGCCCGGAAGCGCGGTGTAACCGTTCTGGCAATCCACCCAGGTGTAGGCAACGCCCGCCTGGTTGGCGGTCAGCATCGGACCACTTTGCTGCAGACTGGTGTCGATCGCCCAGCTCAGCGTAAGTGCTACCGTGGAATCACAACCGGAGGTGCCGGCGAAGGTCTCGGTGTAAACACCGGGCTCGTCGAGGGTCTGCGTGCCGAAGGTATAGGTAGCACCCCGGCACAGGGTAGCCGACAACGGGATGCGCGTGTCGGCGCCTTCCACCCAGTTGGAGAGCGCGCCGTTGAGGGCGAAGTTGTACAGCGTTCCGTTGATGTTCCCCATGCCGTCGATCAGCGTGGTCAGGCCGGCGTTGTTACCGCCGGCGACGCCCTGGTCGAACTGGTAGTACAGTTGCAGCCCGATCGCGGTCACATCCACCGAGCTCCGGTAGATGCAACGCACTTCCGCCGGCGTGAGCGCGCGGTTCCAGAGACTGACTTCGTCGATGCTGCCCTGCATCCAGTAACTGTAGGTGCCGAACAACAGGTTGCCGATGTACAGAGCCTCGGCGACATTGGTGATGGTTCCGGTTGCGCCCGTATTGCCCACCAGCGATCCGTTGTGGTAGAGCAGGAACTCCGCCCCGTTGTACACCAGCACGAAATGCTGCCAGGTATTCAGCAACAAACCGTTGTAGAGGATGTCCACGTTGACGCCCGCGGAATTCCGGAAGCGCGCCTCCACCTGACTGTCGGTCAACTGGACGATGTAGAAATCGGCATCGACATTGTTGCGGATCCCCGCGAAGCCGTCGTAGTCCGGAAAGGCCGGCGCCGCGTTGGTCGGGTACACCCAGAAGCTGAGCGAAAGCTGACTGGATCCCGCGATGCGTGCGCTGGCATTCGGGACGAGCACCTCGTCGTCCGTATTGTCGAAGTTGAGGGCGTTGGAGGTCTGCGCGAAGAGACTGCCGGAGCAGCAACAGATACCGATCAGGAACATCCAACAGGAGAAGGACAGGCGTCGCATGGGGAGGGGTTTTGTATCGGGTAAATTTAATTTTTTTCGAATAACGCACCCGTCCTCCACGTTGGTAATTACCGGGAAAAGTCCTGTGTTAATTCTTCAAAGTCCCGCTTCATCACCGCCCTTTTCTGATAATTTTACTTCGAATGAAACGCTTCTTCACCGGTTTCCTCCTGGTCTTCGCCCTGACCACCCTTTTCTCCTGTGAGAAAACGGAGTTGGAGACCATCGACGACAACCAGGCTCCGCCCGACCAGACGGTCGAGACGGTCACCCTGGAGAACTACGTGACCCGCGCCTACATCCTCGCCCTCGGGCGCGAACCCGACAGCGCCGAGTTCATCCAACAGGTGAACGCGCTCAAGGCCGCGAACGCCGATTCGGCCAGCCGCCGGGCAATGGTGGACGCGATCTTCTCGGACCCGGACTACCTCCCGCGCCTATACGACCAGAACCGCATTGACCTGCTCAACAATGTCGATACCGCCGAGTACACGGGCTGGATCAACCTGTTCAGCCTGTACCTGCAGGACAGCACGTATCTCTTTCAATGGCCGGTGCTGCAATACGAACTCGACCGGATGATCCTGCTGCGCGACGCGTTCGGGGAACTGACCACCGGCGCGATCGACGTCCGCGAGCTGCACCGACGCATGTGCAACAACTACCTGTACGACCAGATCAACATGGGCTCGGCGAACTTCGTCATCTCCACCTTCCAGCACCTGATCGACCGCAACCCGACGGCTTCCGAACAACAATCGGGCGTCTCGATGGTCGACGGCAACAATGCCGTGCTCTTCCTGCAGGCCGGCGCCTCGAAGAACGACTACCTCACGATCGTCACCTCCGCGCGTAACTACTACGAAGCCCAGGTGGTGCTCCTCTACCGCAAGTACCTGCAACGCGATCCCGGCACCGTCGAAATGACTACCGGCACCGACCGCTTCCTCTCCACCGGCGACTACACCGCCGTACAACGCGACCTCCTCACCACCGACGAATTCATCGGCATCGAATGAACCTGAAACGCTTTCTTCCACTCTTCCTCCTGCCGCTGGCATTATTCGCCTGCAAGAAGGAAACCGACTACCAGTACGAGGTCGATCCGGTCAGCGTCAGCGCGGCCGGCGGCGACAAGACGAACCAGAAGACGACCGTCGAGTTCATCTCCATCGCCTACGCCGACCTCTTCGGCACCAACATCCCGCAGACGAAGCTGGTGAACCTGAACACGGCTTACACTTCGTTCGGCGACAAGAAGGTTGTTGAAGACCTGATCATCCGGAATTTCCTCAGCGATACCGCGGCCGTTATTCCGGCCGCGCTGTCGGTGAGCGGCGACACGTTATTGTTCGTCACCAATACCTACAAGAAATTCTACAACCGCGAACCCAATCCGTTCGAGCAATATTTCTGGCGCGAGCTGATCCGCCGCGACGCGAACCTCTTGCCCCGCACGATCTACTACGCGCTGATGACCTCCGACGAATACCGCTTCTACTGAGCCGAGCATGAAACGACGCGACTTCCTCCGAAAATCCGCGCTGGCCACCGCCGGCGCCTTCGCCGCGCCTTACCTCCTGCCGGGAGGACGGCTCTTCGCGGCCTCTGGCCTGCGCAGGGTGAACCACGTGGTCTTCTGCCTCTACGCCGGCGGCGTGCGCAACCTCGAGTCGGTGCACATGAACGACGGCAACCTGATGCCCAACCTGCTGAACGGCAACCTGCCGGTCAGTCCGGATATCGCCGGCGCGATGGAACCCCTACCCACCGCGCCGTTGCCGATGCCCCTGCAGAACTACGGTACGCTCTTCAAGGAGTTTCGCTACAATTCGGGGCCGACCGGACACTACAACGGCCATACGGTTGCCGTCACCGGCAGCTACGTGGACGTGGACCTCAACCTGCGCGAACATCCGCGCAAGCCCACCATCTTCGAATACTACCGCAAGCACAACAGTCCGCAGCAGACCGCGATGAACTGCTGGTGGGTCGCCAACCAGCTCGGCCCCTATCCGGCGCTGAACTATTCCAGCTCACCGGATTACGGTCCCGCCTACGGCGCCAATTTCATTGCGCCTACTTCACTGATCAGTCCGCAGGGCTTCGACGTGCTGGGCAATCCGCGTAACTTCTCGAGCAACGAGGAAGCGACCATCCGCAACATGAAGGATTTCGTCAACGGCGTCTTCAACCATTCGTACACCGATGGTTCCGCCGGCGTCGTGAATCCGGAAGCCGACGCGAACACGCTCCGGCAGTTCATCGGCGACCTCTACACGAAAGCGCAGACTCCTTCCTGGATCAACTCCTGGAACGCCGGCAGCGCGATGAACAACGACATGTACAACATCCTCTTCGCCGAGGAGATCATCCGCACCTTCCGTCCGGAGCTGCTGGTGGTGAACATGCAGGACGTCGACATCTGCCACTTCAACTACACCTCTTACGCGAACAACCTCCGCAAAGCCGACTTCGCCGTGGCGCACCTCTGGAAGACCATCCAGGAAACGCCCGGCATGGCCGACGATACCGTACTCATCATCGCGCCGGAGCACGGCCGCAACTATTACCCGAACACCTCCGTCGATGCCTACGGTCGTCGCGCAACCGACCATACCGCCCCGACCGATCCGAACTTCAACGGCGACCCGCTGATGCAGATGGCCCGCGAGATCTTCTGTCTGGTCGTCGGTCCGCCTTCGGTGGTGCGGCAGGGACAGGTCATCAATTCGCTCATGGGCGAAAGCACGGAGATCGTTCCCACGATCGCGAGCCTGCTCGGCTTCGAAGACGCGATGCCCGGCGGCTTTGGTGTTAAACCCTATACTGCCTGTGAACTGCAGGCCGCGTTCGTATGAGACACTACCTACTCTTTTGCCTGCTCGCCTGCCTGGGCTTCGCGGTCTCCTCGTGCAAGAAAGACGCGCCGCCGGAGAATCCCTACGACGCGATCGACTACTCCACGAACGAGACGAGCGATCCGGAGCCCGATCCGAATTCCATCGCCGGACTGCACAAGAACATCTTCTCCGTCCGTTGCGCGAATCCGGGTTGCCACGACGGCACCTTCGAGCCCGACTTCCGTACGGTCGAATCTTCCTACGCCACACTCGTCTATCAACCGGTGAACAAGTTCACGCTGGATTCCGTGAAGTTCTATTCGCACCGAGTCCTTCCCAACAACACCGCCGATTCCTGGCTCGTCGAACGACTCGTCACCCCGACGACCGAGTATATGCCGTCGAACAGCGTGCGCCTCAGCACGGCGGATATCGATCACGTGAAGAACTGGATCAACGCCGGTTGTCCCGATATGGACGGCAACCTCCCGCAGCGTCCGAACCTGCAGCCGAACATCACCGGCTACATTGCCGTGGACGGCAGTTTCAACCGGCTCGACACGGCGCGCCTCGACGGCAATCCTGCCAATCCGTTCCTTGTGGACGCCGGTACCAGCATGAGTGTTTACTTCGTAGCCCTCGACACCGCCGACGGTTCGGCCGCTACCGATCCGGCCAACTACACTGTGAAGAAGTTGCTGCTCTCGACCGATAAGAACGATTTCAGTGCTGCGATCAGCGCGAACGCGACCCTGTACATCGGTTCCGCACAGGCCTGGATGGTGCCGGTCAACGTCTCCGCATGGCCGTCGGGTACGACAGTCTATTTCCGTATCGCAGTAAACGACGGTCAACACACCACCGACGCGGTATTCCCGCGCAACGAATCGCTCGATTATTACAAGACCTATTTCGCCTTCCATGTCCGCTAAGCAGCTTCTTCCCTTTTTGCTCATCGCCCTGCTGACGGCCTGTAAGAAGGACGAGAACGAGTTCAGCGAAGTGCCCGAGATCGAATTCGTCAGCATCACGCCGAGTGTCGTCGATCAATTCACCGACCCCGTCACCATTACGCTGCGGTACAAAGACGGCGACGGCGACCTTGGCGAGAACAACGCCGACGCAAGGAACTGTTTCATCACCGACAACCGCATCGGCATCGAGTACGAGTACCGCATTCGTCAACTGGCACCCGACGGCGCCTCCATTCCGATCCAGGGAACGCTGGACGTACAACTCGGCGGACAAGGCATCACCGACACGGCAGCGGCTACGCAGTCGACCAGCTTCACCGTCGTGGTGCGCGACCGGGCCGGACATCAAAGCAATGCCGTGACAACCGGTTCGATCACCATCGTGCGATGATCGCCTTTACAACACCTTCCGTAGGCTTGCTATCTTGCGGCTCCAAGTCGACCAACTTTGTCCGCTGCCGAATTACCCGTTCTGGACGCCTTACCCGGATTACGCGACGCGCTCGCGCGATCCAACACTGCTATCCTGCAGGCGCCACCGGGTGCGGGTAAGAGCACGGTGCTTCCGCTCAGGCTGCTCGACGAACCCTGGCTCGAAGGCCGCAAGATCCTTATGCTCGAACCCCGACGGCTCGCGGCACGCGCCGTAGCCTGGCGACTGGCGGATCAGTTGAACGAAGACCCGGGAGCAACCGTCGGCTTTCGCGTACGCTTCGAATCGGTCGTCGGTAAGACGACGCGCATCGAAGTCGTTACCGAAGGCATCCTCACCCGCATGTTGCAGGAAGACAACGGACTCGAAGGCGTCGGACTGGTCATCTTCGATGAATTCCACGAGCGCAGCCTGCATGCCGACCTTGCCCTGGCTCTTTGCCGCGAATCACAGTCGGTGCTTCGACCCGATCTGCGTATCCTGATCATGTCGGCCACGCTGGACGGCGAGCGGCTCTCCACATTGCTGGGCAACGCGCCCGTGATCTCAAGCCTGGGCCGGCAATATCCGATCGACTACCGGTACCTGGAACCCGACACCACACAACCGATCGCGCAACAGGTCGTGCGCGGCATACTCAAAGCGCTGCGGGAAGAGCAAGGCGACATCCTGGCGTTCCTTCCCGGAAGCGGCGACATCCATCGGGCAGCCGCTTTGCTGGAAGAGCATGGCCCGGGCGGAATTCGGGTGTATTCGCTCTACGGCGACCTGCCGCACGAAGAACAACAACGCGCGCTGCAACCCGATCCGAACGGCTTGCGAAAAGTCGTGCTATCGACTTCCATCGCCGAGACATCGCTCACCATCGAAGGCATCCGCGTCGTCGTCGACAGCGGCTACGCCCGCGTGCCGCGTTTTGATCCGCGCTCCGGATTCACCAAACTGGAAACCGTCAGCGCGACCAGCGACACCACCGATCAACGGGCCGGTCGTGCCGGTCGTCTCGGACCCGGTGTTTGTTACCGGCTGTGGGCCGAGCACGCGCAAGGCCATCGCGTACCACACCGAAAGCCCGAGATCCTCGACGCAGATCTCGCGCAACTCGTCTTGGAACTTGCAGCCTGGGGACACCACGACCTCTCGGCGCTGACCTGGCTGACACCGCCACCACCAGGCTCTGTGGCACAAGCCCGCAACCTGCTCGAATCACTTGACGCCCTGGAATCCGGTAAGATCACCGATGCAGGAAAGCGCCTCTTGAAATTCCCCACTCATCCGCGGCTCGCGCATTTACTTTTGTACGGACAGGAGCATGGGCTTGCCACACTCGCGGCCGATGCGGCGGCCGTCATAGAGGAGCGCGATCCACTCGGGAAAGAAGCCGGTGCCGATCTGTCCCTGCGTGTTGAAACCCTGCGTCGCTGGCGAAAGAAAGAACGCGTGGCTGCCGATCGCGCCGCGCTCGACCGCATCGACCGCGTGGCGCGGCAATGGTGCAGGTTGTTGCACATGCAAACGGAAACCGGCGCCTTCGAACACCACGACCTCGGCAGACTCGTCGCGGCCGCCTACCCGGAGCGGATCGGTCGGCGCGACGACGAGCGCGGACGGTACCGTTTGGCAAACGGTCGCGCCGCGCGTTTACCCGAACACGACCCGCTGACCCACGATGCCTGGATCGCCGTTGCGCAACTGGATGCCGGCACGAACGAAGGAAAGATCTTTCTCGCTGCGCCCTACGATCCTTCCGATGCACTGGCCGATGCTCGTCCGCAGGCGGTCATCGAATGGGATGAACGCAACGGGCAACTGATCGCGCGGGAAGAGTGGCGCCTCGGCAATCTGGTCGCCGCCACCAAGCCGCTCACGAATCCCAAACCGGAGCAGGTAGCCGCCGCGGTCCTGACGACACTTCGAACGAATGGACTCCGCTTGTTCGAGCCGAATGAAACGGTCTTGCAATTCATCGCACGCGCCGGCGCTCTTGCCAATTGGCGACCCGAACTGGACCTCCCTGATTATTCCGAAGCGGGACTACTCGCATCGTTGGAAGAATGGGCAGCGCCTTATCTCGGAGAAATACGAAAGCGGGAAGACTTGCGAAAAGTTCCCGTGTACGATCTGCTGATGAACCGGCTGAGCTGGGAGCAACAATCCATACTCGATCGCCTGGTGCCGGAGCGCATCGAAGTACCGAGCGGATCCCAGATCCGGATCGAATACTTCGCCGATGGCGCGCCGCCGGTGTTGGCGGTCCGTTTGCAGGAAGTGTTCGGCTGGACCGACACACCGACCGTCAACGAAGGACGGACGCAACTGCTGATGCACTTGCTTTCACCGGGATACAAACCGGTACAGGTTACGCGCGACCTGCGCAGCTTTTGGCAAGGGACGTATCACGAAGTGCGAAAGGAATTACGCATGCGCTATCCGAAACATTCCTGGCCGGAAGATCCCTGGACCGCGCAGGCGGTCAGGGGCGTAAAAAAGCGCAATTAACAGTCATCCCGTTCCTGATTTGGAGACTGTGCAGGGGATTCGTTACTTGACTGCCCAAACCCTAAACCCTCCCCACTATGGAATCACACTGGCAGTACATTTTCATCAGCGCGCTCATTCCGATGTTCACAGGATTTATCTGGTACGGTCCAAAAACATTCGGTAACGTCTGGATGCGGGAAGCCGGCGTCAGCGAGGAAAAGATCAAGAGCTCGAACATGGCCCTCATCCTCAGTCTGACCTATGTGTTCAGTTTGTTCCTCTCCCTCATTCTCATTTCGGTTGTGATCCATCAATCGCATATCCTCTCCATCCTGGCAGATGATCCCGGCATGAAAGATCCGAACTCCGAGATCTCGCTTTGGCTCAAGAACTTCATGGATCAGTACGGTCAGAATTTCCGGACCTTCAAGCACGGCGCCTTCCACGGCACCCTGTCGGGCATCTTCTACGCGTTTCCGATCATCGCGATCAACGCGCTCTTCGAACGCCGGAGCTGGAAATACATCTGGATCCATACCGGTTACTGGATCCTCACCCTCGCGCTCATGGGCGGCATTGTCTGTGCGAACTTCTAAACATCCACAGCTTGTTATCGGAAAAGGGGCGAAAATTTCGCCCCTTTTTTCATGCGTACCGGTGGAAAATTACGGGCATCAACCGGACTGAGGGATACACATCCTGAGTAGCTTTGAGAAAAGCTCCTTCGCATGCGCAAATTCCTACTCCTGTCCCTTTGCACGATAGCTACCCTGACCGTATTCGCACAACCGCAGTACTTCAAAGGTTTGGGTACCAGCAACAGCACCTTCCTGCTCGGCAACACTTCCTATGCAAGCAGAAGCCAGATGATTTTTCTGCCGTCGGACCTTGGAAACCCTCCGGCCGGAACCATTCAGCGGATCTATTTCCGCTACGGCAGCACAGGCCAGGCTACGGGTAATACACTCACCGATTTCGAAGTGCGCCTGCTGCAGACCACTGCGATCGCGTTTCCAAACACCGACAACTTTTTCACCGGCTTAACGACCGTGCTGTCATCCCCTTCCTACGTCATCGCACCCGGAACGACCGGTGATTGGTTCGCCATCGAACTGACCAATCCGTTCGCGTACGATCCTTCACAGAACCTGGTCGTTCACACGCAAATGTCCGCTTCAGCCAACCAGGTGTTCGGCACATACGGCACCAACAACACCGGACAAAAACTGGTATCGCCGAACCTCACCGATACAGTCGGCAGCCTCACCAGTTCCACCTGGCAGGATTTCGGCTTCGACTTCCTGCTGAACGGACTTGATCCTTCGGCTGCGAAATTGCCCGCGGTCTCCCTGTATCCGAACCCGACCAGCAACCTGCTGACCGTAACAATCGACGGACCATCGGTCTCGGGCAACCTGGTCGTACGCGATATGCAGGGACGGGAAATGCTGCGCAGACGGATCGAAGAGTCCGGAAAAACGGTGATCAACACCGGCGACTGGAGCACGGGCAGCTATTGGCTGATCGTGGAAACCCCGGAAGGTCACGCTTATCGTCAATTCCTCCGGCAGTAAGTTATTCTTCAAATTATCCGCCTTTATAAAGGCAACCCTTTCCATCCGATCTCGTACACGAATAGATTATTCGCTCCGCCCATGAAAAAAATTTTACCCTTCCTCCTTTTCGCGCTAACCATCGGCTTCTCGGTCAGGGCGCAGGTCAGTACGATCTCGCCCGCCTCCGCCAACCCTGGTCAGTCGCTTACTACCACGATCACACTGGCCACCGGTGTGATGAACTCGGGCTCACCGCCTCAATCCAACGTCGATATCTACCTCCAGCAGGGTGCATATCAGATCTTCACCGACTACTTCGACGAAACCCAGGTGTATCCCGACGGTTTCGGCGGCTATTCCGACTCCCTGTTCACCAATTTCTCCATTCCGGCCAACGCTCCGCTCGGCTGGTATGAGATCCACGTCGTGACCTACACGCCCTGGGATCCCTGGTTTGGCCAGCAGCCGGTCGATAACATGCTCGACTACGGCTTCGTGGTTGCCGACCCGAATAGCTGCCCGGTTCCTTCCGGTGTTTCTACCTCGAACGTCACCGCCACCACCATCGATATCAACTGGACGGATCCGACCGTAGCCGATACGTTCCGCATCCGTTACCAGCCAGTCGGCGCGACGACCTATCAATACCTTGATGTACAAGGCAGCGGTGGACTCACTTCCGCGCCCCTCAGCAACCTGCAACCCGGCACCTTATATAGCTACGAGATCGCGACACGTTGCAATGGTTATCCCAGCACCTACAGCATCATCGATTATTTCATCACCGATGTAGCCATCGTCAACTGCGTGCGTCCATTCGGCCTGGCGATTACGTCCGTGAACAACATCGACGCAACGATCGAATGGTCACCCTTCCTGGCAGCCGACACGTTCCGGATCCGCTATCGTCCTGTCGGCGGCAGTCACTTCTCGTACATCAACCACGACGGAGGTCTCGGGAATTCCGAGTTGCTTGACAACCTCTATCCCGGAACCGACTACGAAGTTCAGGTCAGTTCCATCTGCAATGGCGTGAGCAGCGGCTATTGTCCGAAAGAATATTTCACGACCCTGAGCAATCCTGTATCCTGCGTTGCTCCGCTCGGCGCCAGCGCCGGCAGCATCACGGCCACCAGCGCGGTCATCAGTTGGTCGTCGCTCATCCTGGCGGATACATTCCGGGTGCGCTACCGCGAGTTCGGCGCGTTGAATTATAATTACATCGACCTCGATGGCGCTACCGGAGACACCTCAGTCAGCCTCACCGGCCTGAACCCGAATACGACGTACTATTACCAGGTGAGCTCGATCTGTGGCGGCGTCAGCTACGGTTATTGCAGCCAGTCCAACTTCACCACGCTGAACCAGACGATCAACTGCGGTCGCCCCTTCAACGTCAGCGTCGGATCGATCACGACCGGCTCCGCGGTAGTAAGCTGGGATCCGCTGACCGTAGCCGATACGTTCCGCATCCGCTACTCGATCGACGGTACCACCAACTACAGCTATATCGAACACGACGGCAGTGGACCCAATTCGCAGACGATATCGAACCTGCTGCCCAACACAACCTATCAGGTCCGAGTCAGTTCGATCTGCAACGGCGTTAGCTCGGGTTACTGTCGTCCGCAGGTGACCTTTACCACACTCAATGGTCCCGTCTCCTGTGTCACACCCTACGGGCTCGGACACAGCAACGTCACCGGTACGACGGCCGATATCTCCTGGACGCCGTTGGTACAAGCCGACAGTTTCATGATACGCTATTCGGTGAACGGCACCACCAATTACCGCTGGAAGAAGATCACCGGCGCCGGTGGTGTGACCAGCACCACGCTGACGGGTCTCTCGACCAGCACCGATTACCAGTGGCAGGTACGTTCCATCTGCTCGGGCGTGACCGTTTCGATCTACTCGGCTTCCGATGTCTTTACCACCGCGCCGGTTCGTCTCGCGAATCCGGAAACGGTTCTTGCAAGTGACTGGCAGTTGTACCCCAACCCCGCTACGCGCAACGTCAACCTGAATGTTGAAGCAACAACGGCAGGTACACAGACCGTCCGGGTAACCGACCTGCTCGGCAATACCGTCATCACACGGAACTTCCCGGTTGAATCCGGCGACAACCAACTCCAGCTCGACCTGGCAGGACTGAGTCCCGGCGTTTACTTCGTCACCCTCATCGCCGACAACCGGGAACTCCGCGGCAAGCGGTTGATCGTTAACTGATAACTTACGCGGAACACGTTTGCTGTTCCGGGTTTCGGGTTCCGGGTTCCGAGTTCATCGGGACCCGGAATTTTTTTTAGGGTGTAGTAGTTGCGAAAACCGGAATGGACCAACGGTTCAATGAAGTGGTAACTGGTAATTGGTTATTAGTAATTAGTGATTGGTGATTCGCGAGGTAGATCTTTCTTCTCTCGCTTTCGCCTCTCCGCTCAACAGTCGCATCGCTCGAAAAGGCCGTCGATCTCATCCCCTTCCCTCGGTCACGGTCTCGTAACTCGCGTCTCAATTCCCTCGTCCCTCGCCCCTCGTCCCTCGCCCCTAAAAAAAAGGCCGGCCCCTTTCGGAACCGGCTTTGCTGAGTGGTGTGTGTGTGTAACCTCAGCTCGTACTCTTGTCAGGCAAACGCCCGGTAGATGCGTTCTTTCAATCCTTCGTGCGTGAAGGGCTTCATCAGGTAGTCGTTCATGCCCGCCACGTAACACTCGTCGATCTTCTCTTTCGTCACGCTCGCGGTCATCGCGCAGATGCGCACCGCCTGACGCGGGCCGGTGAGTTTGTTGCGGATGTATTGCGTGATCTCGAAGCCGTCGAAATCCGGCAAGTGAATGTCCATGAACACCAGTCCGTAGTCGAAGTCGGCGGCCATCTGCATGGCTTCTTTCCCATTCGAAGCGACTTCCACCACGATACCCGGAAACAACTCCTGCAAGGTATCCACGGCAACCATCTGGTTGAACTCGTTGTCTTCCACCAGCAGGATCCGCTTGCCGCTCATGTCGATGCCGGCTTGTGAGGACTCGCGGATGGCGTCGGATGGCGGTTCTGCACGCTTGTACTTGACCGTGAAGAAGAAGACCGAGCCTTCTCCGACTTTACTTTTCACTTCGAGCTGTCCGCCGTGCATCTCCACAAGCTGCTTGCTGATCGTCAGCCCGAGTCCGGTGCCGCCGTACTTGCGCGTCGTATCCGAAGAAGCCTGTCCGAAACTCTCGAAGATCTTGTCGAGCCGGTCGGGCGGAATGCCGATACCGGTATCGCGTACGCTGAACGTGATCTCCGGCTCATCGTCGGTTCCGGCAGTGACCTTGGCTCCGATCGTCACTTTTCCCTTCTCGGTAAACTTGATCGCGTTACCCGTCAGGTTCATCAGCACCTGGGTGATGCGCGTTTCGTCGCCCACCACATAGAACGGCACATTCGCGTCGATGCTCTCGACCAGCGTGATGCCTTTTTCCTCCGCCTTCAGGTTGAGGATCGTATGGACGTTCTGGATCGCCGTGACGAGCGGGAAAGGAACCGCTTCCAGTTCCATCTTGCCGGCTTCCAGCTTGGCAAGGTCGAGGATGTCGTTGATGATGACGAGCAGGTTCGCGCCGCTCTTCTTGATGACGTGCAGGTATTTCTCCTGCAACGGATTGAGCGGTGAATTGATCAGCAGGTTCGTCAAACCGACGATCGCGTTCATCGGCGTGCGGATCTCGTGACTCATGTTCGCGAGGAACTGGTCACGGAACTTCTGCGTCTCGATCAGGTTGTCCCGCGTGGTCGTGAGCTCCTGGTTCGTGACCTGCAGTTCCTCCAGCGCGGCATTCAATTCACGTGTACGTTCTTTGACCTGTTCTTCCAGCTTCTGTTCGCGTGCCCGCGCTTCGCGCAAGGCCGCGTCGTTGGAACTCCGCAGTCGCTCGAAGTTGATCGTAAAGATGTTAAAGATGAGCTGCGGATACTTTTCAGCCAGTTCGGTGAACAACTGTCGCGGGATCTGGATCGTCTTCACCTCACTCGCCGCGACGATCGTAGCGGTTGCCACACCGTGCGCGAGAAAACTTTCGCCCATCACCGCCATCGCGCCCAGTTCGGCCAGGAGGATGTCTTCAATGTAGATGCCGACTTTCCCGTCTTCGATTACAAACAAGGCAGGTGGGACCTGACCTTTTTCGATCAGGACTCCGCCTTTTGGATAAACTTTAGCCGAAGCCTTGGCAACGACTTCGTCGATCACCGCCTGGCTGCAATGCTGGAACAAGGAACACTTGCTCCAGTCGGTCTTGGTAGTAGATTGGTTCATAACGTTCAAAAGGCCCGGAGCCCGCGCAAGGGGTCCGGCCGCTTCCCTGTCTTCGTCTAAGATAGAAAATTAGTTTTTAACCAGCCGACCTGTCAGGCTTCCGGCTCGCAGGAGATAACATCCGGCCGAAAAGGCGCTAAGATCTAGGCGGGCCTTGCCACCGAAAATGCGTTCCCGCTGCAACAGCCGACCCGAAAGGTCCAGTAATTCAACCGTTTCGGCAGCCGATGCCATTGGCACCTCAACATTTACCAAATCCGCGGCCGGATTCGGAAAAAGACGGATCCCGGTTATCAAGTCCAATTCATTCGTCTCCAGGATCAGGCAGGCGTCGTCCGAAACCGGCGTCGCTGCCGCTTCCAGGTAGCCCGGATTGCTCACCGTCATCCCCGAATACAGGATCATGCTGGTGTCCGTCGGAACGTAGGTAGCAGTGGTCACCACCGGCTGGATGGCTTGCTCATGACAACCGGTCCAGCCCAGGCTGTCGGTATGGATCAGCAGCATCTGGCTCAGGTTGGCCGGCGTGTAACTCGTCGTGAAACCGGAGATCAGGTACCCGCCGTCATCGGCCTTCGAGCTGCGATAGGCCTCATCCTGCAAACCGTCGCCATACGCCCTGCACCACAAGGTGTCGCCATTCGCATCGGTCTTGATGAGCACCACATTCATCGCGTCGTCACCGGCAGTACGATGTCCGTAGCCCAGCGAATTGGAATAACCCGACAACACAAAATCGCCATCAGGGTCCGCGATGACGGTATAAGCGGCTTCATCACCGATACCGCCATACGTTTTCGACCACAACACGTCGCCGATGCTGTCGAGTCGCAACAGCCAGCACTCGTAACGCCCCGGACCATTACCGACCGATGTCCCCGCCGTGATGAACCCGCCGTCCGCCAAGGGTACGATGGAAGCCAGCTCTTCCCACAGCGTATCGCCGTACATCCGCGACCACAGCAGGTTACCGCTTCGGTCGGTCTTCATTACCAACGCGTTCGACTGCTCCAGTCCCGCCCAGTTGTTATACACCAGCTTGCCGGCGACTACCAGTCCGCTGTCGGCCGTCTCGGCCACGCACAAGCCAATATCGCGCGATGCCGTATCGAACACTTTCGTAAAAATCGTATCGCCGTTGGCATCGGTGCGCATCAGGAACAGACTGTTCAAGGTTCCCGGCGTACTCTGTGTCGCGCCAACAAACAAGAGGTCGCCGTTTCGGGCCTCCGCTGTATAGGCGAATCCGTCGGCTGAGCTTCCGCCGTACGCTTTTGCCCACAACAAATGACCCAGACTGTCGGTCTTGAAAACCAGCGCGTCTTCATTCCCACCCGTGATGTTCAACCGACCCGTACACACGATCCCTCCATCGGCCGTCACGACCGCGTACTCGGAATTGTCGTAACCCGTCGTACCGTAAACGCGCGACCACACAATATTCCCGGATGCGTCCAACGCGCTCAGCATCGCGTCGGCACTGCCCTGCCCGAATGAGGTTGTCGCACCGTTAAGCAGATAGCGGCCATGAGGCCCCATCAGCGCGGTCTGCCCGCGTTCATCACCCGTCGTGCCGCCGACCAGGCGATGAAACGGTTGCGCAAATGTCCAAACAGAGAAAAACAGTAACGAAAGGGAAAGGCTGATCGGTTTCATACCGGAAAGATAACGATTAGAAAAATCAGGAGCGGACCGAACCGCTCCGTAGCACCGCCTCCACCCGTGCTCACTCGTCATGTAAACGGATATTCCCTGATGAACCGATAGTACTTGCCGAGGTCGCCCGGGGCTAGCCTGCCACGCGGGGTTTCATCGGAGCACCCGGAAAAGTGTGCCCACCGATACCCGAGCATATAATTCCCTTCTGAACAGCACAGGAAAGCCGGCCCGCTCTTGCAGAACTCGCTGGCGAGAAATGAGGAATGCATAGTTGCAGGTGAATGGGTACGAAAGTCGGTCGGCAGGAACGCCATCCCACCAACAGCGATCCAAACTTCGTGGATCCACTACGTCTCAATCGGCCCGAATGGATCTGATCACTCGGGGTTGCTGGCGGAATGCTCGCTGACAGTTTAGCAGTAGTGGCCCTCGCCTCCTACGTTAAAGAACGCGCACATCGGCAAATTGGTTCTGAACCACGAGTCCATTAAGGCTGCTGGCATTTCTGACATACAGGAATTCGATCAGGGATTCAGCCTGACGCCAATGCCTGCGCCGAGCACGAGAATTTCAGCGGGAGAAAGGCTGCGGCGGTTTTCCCAATAACTCACGAGGTACAAATCATTGGTCGAAAATTCGAAGTAGGGCGTTATCATATACTGGCTGGACTTGTACCGTATCCCCATCTGAAGGAGCGGCCCTTTCCGCAGCGAGGATGACCACCAATAATAATTGCGCGGATACCGCTGCTTGTCCCATCCCAGATCAATGTTCTTCGAGTGAGTGAGTGTTGCATGCAGCCCCACGCTCAACGGCAACAGGGTCATGCGCTCGTTCAGGTGAATGGACCAGGGCGTGTACAAACATTTTCCCGTAAAAGTGAGAATGCCTCCGTAGGCCGGCGGTGTATAACCGACACCGAAGGAAACGCTGATTCGCTTCAACGGAGTCGCTGCAATGCCGAAGGAGAGAAGACCTTGTCCGCCCGCGAATTGCACATAAGCGTCAATCGGAATCACCCGCTCGTGAATCCGTTTGGCCGTTTGGCCGTTTGCGGCCCCCGCCTCAGAAAGGACGAACAGACAAAATATGATCCAGCGAGCCATCTGCGCGTTTATAGATCTTAGCCAGGGTGTAACTGCGGTAAGCCGGCGAACCGGCATTGAAAAATGTGAGTCCGTCGCCGTACGGTGATCCCGTATGGGCAATGTGATCATGACCGTGTGCACTGAAGAGCGTCACCCGGGCGTCGTCGAGCAACTGCACATAACCTGCTTCCAGGCTCGGATCGAAATCTATTGCGTTGAAGGGTTCGACATGCGAAAGGAAAATACAAGCTTCGTAGGCCGCAGTATCCGCAACGGCATTCCGTAACCACCCAAGGTCCGGCACCCGACCGTTGAAGGAGAACTCCCGGCTGTTGGTGTTGTGGAGCACTAACCGGATCCCGGCCCAGTCAAAGTACTCATTCAGCGGACCGTACGTCCGCTCGAAGATTTCCGTCCCGTTCGCTACACAGTCGTGATTGCCGATCACGCCGAAGAACGGACACTTCAGCCGAAGCAGCGATTCGTTCAGCCAGCCGAACTCGCGTATCAACCCGAAATCGGTTAGGTCGCCTACCAGGAAGACCGCGTCCACCTGCTCGAGACGATTAATATCGGTGACCATGTCGTCCACCTCGTCGTAGAACCGCTGTTGGTCGCCGCTGATGACCAGCACAATCGTATCGCGCGGACTGCTTGCCTGCAGCTTCGCGCGGTTGGAGGCGTTCAGGTCGCGCAGCTCGGAAGCCGGATGCTTCGTCTGATATGGACTATACTCGAACTGCTCGCAGCCATACTGGAACAGCAGGGCAAGACACAGGCAGAACCGACGAAATAAACGTGCGAAAGTGGACATGGGAAAAACTGATAAACAGCACGAATAACAGCATAGCGATCACGCGGTTTAGTTAAATCCGAATAAATAATCGGAGCGACGTGTTTGCACAAGCAAAAAGCCTGTTTTCAGCATCCCGGGAAATCCGCGACAAGCCGAAATCAGGCTTTCGGATGCGGTCGGTACCGGCCGGTCAGTCCTTCACCAGCAGCACTCGCCGGGAGACATCGCCCACCACGACCAGATATTCCCCCGCGTACAAGCGTCGCGTATCGAAGTACGCGATGGTGCTTCCCTGCGGCAGGAGCTTGCGTTCGATCAGCCGGCCGCGGGTATCGAACAGCAGCACGGGGCAGTCGGCATCGAGGAACGACTTCAACTGCACCGCCACCACGTCGCTCGCGGGGTTGGGATAAATGCAGATGCTGGCTTCCTCGGCAAGCGGGTTATACAAGCCGGTCGTGGAAGGAGTATAAACGGTGGTCGGCTCGGTGATGCTGTTCACACGGCTCGCCACTTTGGTTCCGTAGAAGGTCGGGCCGACGATGTACGGATAGGCTGAGTTCCAGTTTTCGTCCACCGTGCAGAAGTACGCATAGGTACCACCCGGATATTCCGGCGTCACGCAATAACGACCGTTGTGTTCGTCGAGTTGATCGGGATCGGTCGAAGCGATGAATTCATAGTCTTCGCGGAAATAACCCAGCGGATAAGTCGCGCTGACAGCCGGGCCATCCGTGACATCGGTGCCATTCGCGTAGTGCGTGCGCGCCGTGATGTTGCGCAAATGATAACTTGACTTCATCCGTGTAATGCCGCCCGTGCCGTTGGTGTTGGCGTAACCGAAGGCGCCGTACACCGGAAACCCGTCGTAGGCGAAGCCGATCAGCGGGGAATGCGCGGTGCTGTCGAGTACGTACAGTCCGTCGGCTGCGTACAGGTCACAGACGTTGCTGATCACGCTCAGATCGAGGTTGAACGCGCTCGGGTTCTGGTGATGATGGTAGTTCCCCATCGCCGGATGCCCCTTGGCACAGTCGAAGCCCGCGCGCTCCGCCACCACCGCGTCGCGGTTCCAGACGTTGTCGCCCATGCCGCCCAACGGTCCGCCGGCGAGCGATCCGGATGAATTCCGCCAGCTCACCCCGTCACGGTGATCGAAGAACGCCACGCCGTTCACGAAGATGCCGATGTTGCCCATCGTCGTGGCGGTCGGGGTGCCGGTATTCTGCACCGGGTTCAGCGGCATGCGGAAAATAGCGTTCTGACTCTGCGCGATCGATGGATTGCCGTCGAGAAACGGTCCGGTGATGTACGAAGGGATCCCGTTCGTACTCACGTACACCCAGTTGGTCGAATACTGCACCGTCTGTACGTTGGCAAGCACCGCGTCGACGATCGGGGTCGAATTGCCGGCGACGTAGTGACGGCCAGTGATGCCGGTGGTGTTCTGAAGCCAGGAGGTGATCTGCGGACCTTGCGCGCATGCGCTACCCGTCCACAAGAGCAAGACGGTCAGGAGTCGGTGGAGGTTCATGGGTGGGTGCGGGATGAGGTGCTTGGATGCGGAAAGCCTCCGAAGGTTTATCCAATATCCGTAAATATCCTGGAGCACCGGGTGCGTTGACCGACATTTTCACCTCACTGGCCGCAGGCGAACATCCGCGACTCACTTACCGCCAAAAAACAATTCCCTCGGAAAGGCATGGGCGCGGTTAAAGACGAAGGCGCTGTCAGAGAGCGTGAGCAGAAACGCCTGCAGGTCCACTTTCTCCTCCGGACTCAGCGTGATCGGCTTGCGGAGTTCAGCCGACAGGCGCGGACCCGCCTGCAGGCCGCCGGTGTAGTGGCGAATCACCTCCGTCAGGGTCCTGAAACGGCCGTCGTGCATGTAGGGATACGAGTATTCGACGTTCCGCAGGCTGGGCACTTTGAACTGCAGGCTGTCGGCGGATACGCGCGTCACCCGGTAACGTCCGGCATCCGGGACGAGCGTGTCGGGCGGGAGTCCGTTGTTGGCAAACGCGTAATTGGTGAAGAGCGGCTCGCGGTGACAGGCGTTGCAATGCTGTCGGAAGAGGCGATATCCGTTTTCCTCCTGCGGCGTGAAGGCGAGTTCGCCACGCCGCATCTTGTCATAACGCGCCTCCGCACTCACCAGGGTCGTCATGAACGCGGCGATGGCTTTTAAAAATCGTTGTCCGGTAATCGCCGTATCGCCCCAGGCGGTGCGGAAGAGTTCGGGATACAGGCGGGAGCGACGCAGCCGCAGGAGGACCGCGTCGAGCGTATTGTCCATCTCGTCGTGCTGCGCGATCGGCGCGAGGGCCTGCACGTCGAGGTGGTTGATCGCGCCGTCCCACATGAACTCCGGCTGCCAGGCCAGGTTGAACAGCGCCGGCGCGTTGCGAAGCCCGATGCGATTCTCGATGCCGTGGCTGCGCGCATGGTCCGTATGTGCGAAGGCGCTATAAGGCGAATGACAACTTTCGCAGGAGATGGTGCTGTCGCGCGACAGCAGCGGATCGTAGAACAAGGCGCGACCCAGTTGCACCTTCGCCTCCGTCAACGGATTCGTCTCGAAGGAATACACGACAGGAGGAAAGCCGGGCGGCGGCTTGAAAAGTTCCTGCGACGAGTTCCACGCGAGCAGCGAGCAAAACACCGCAACGAGCAATACGATAGGTATGCGTTTCATGGCAGCATCCGGAAAGAGCGGGCGAGCACTTCACACAAGCGCACCGCCTCCAGACCGGGAGTGTTGACGGCGGGTTGCTCCGCAGGTTTAATCGCTTCGAGGAATTCCGCCAGGTCGAGGACAAGTTCATTGCCCGCGGGCAGCCGGACTTCCCGGCTGCTCGCATGCGGAGGCAGGTACCCTCCAAGGTGGTATTCGATCGCGTGATGCGGAGCGTTCGACCGTTCCGTCGCGCCTTCGATCTTACAATGGATGTAACCGCTGTTCCAAGCCCAATACATGCCGTGCGCGGGGTCGAGGTCGCCGCCCAACGCGCCGCTTACGTTGAGCAGGCTGTCGGTGCCGAAGCGGAAGTACAGGGAATCATAGGATAGTCCCTCCGGGAACGATAACACCGCGTGCGCCGGATCACGCAGGTCGATGAGGTGCGCAGGCTGGCTGTCGCGCCATACGACCGCGCCGCTCCGCACCAGGCGTACGTCGCTCAAATAAAACCGTACCGAGCGGATGGTAATATGGCCGTTTACACGGGTATTCACTTCCGTACTGTCGGAAAGAAGTTCTTTGTCGCCCGCGCGTACCGTGATCCGGATCGACTGCGCCTGCAAGCGGACGCACGAAAGGCCGGCAATCAAAACCAATACAACTGATCGGAGACCGGGAATCATACAGGGAAGCCTTACCTATACTAAGGTAGGCTATTTCGGGCTTCTCAGGGCCTCTGATCAGACAGGGCTCAGCCTTAAAAAACTCCGTGTGCCTCGTACGTTAGCGCCATTCCTTAAAAGTAGGAAATTAGAGGCAAGGTTGATAAGTAAGGTGGCGGGAGGTGATCCGTGCCCAAGCAGTCCGTGAGACATGCTCTCACAGAGATATGCCCCCGTCATCTTCTTACTCTTTAGAGTCTGAACAGAATCCAAGGCGTCCTGGATGTCAGAGACAGCTTGAGTAGGTTACGAGTAAAGACGAGGGGGAGTATGCTTATCATCCGAGATCAAAACCCATTCAGTCATGGAGAACGTTATTCGCCAATGCATTGGAATTGATTGCGGGATGAAGGAGCATGTTGCCAGCTTCAGCCGCATGTATGCCGACCTTCGGGTGGAGTGTTTATCCACGCTGGCCATCCCCAATGGTCCGGGAGGCTTCGTTAAGCTCTCCAAATGGATCCGGAAGCTGATAGATCCATCCATGCCCTGTCAGATTGTGTTGGAAGCCACCGGTGTTTATCATGAAACGCTGGCGTGCTTCCTTACGGAGAAGGGCTGGCCGGTGAGCGTAGTACTTCCCAACCGGGCAAAGTACTTTTCCAAGACACTTACAGTAAAGACGGTCAATGACAAAGTATCTTCCCAGACATTGGCCGCCATGGGCCTGGAGAAGAAACTGGACGTCTGGTCGCCGCCGGATCCGATTTACAATCAGCTGCGGCAGCTAACCCGGGAGCGAGATCAGCTCAAAGCGGAAAGTACGCAGATCAAATGTCAGTTACACGCAGAAGAGAGCGGAGCCTGGCCCAACAAGTCAAGCATTAAACGGATGAATCAACGATTGTCTTTGATTGAACGACAGGTAGAAGAAGTGGAAACGTCCATCCGGGAAGTCGTTGCTGAATCACCTGAGATTGATCAGGCTGTAAGACGCATGACATCGATTGTAGGTGTTGGGATGCTCACAGCAGTAACGGTGCTGGCGGAAACCAATGGATTCAATCTGGTAAGGAACAAGAAACAGCTAGTCAGCTATGCGGGGCTGGATGTGGTGGAAAGGACATCCGGTATATCGGTCAGGGGAAGGTCCCGCATATCGCATCGAGGGAACCGGTACTTAAGAAAGTGCCTGTACTTCCCGGCCATGACTGCAGCACGTCATTCAAATGACCATAAGGCGTTGTACAACAGGCTCATCAGCAAACACGGAATTGCGATGAAAGCAGCGGTGGCGGTTCAACGGAAATTATTGGTTATGATGTATGCGATCTGGAAAAACGGAACAATCTACGACCCCAACTACGAATTAAAAAAGCAACAAAATGAATTAGGGCAGACCCGAAGACCTGCCCTAACGGAACTGGCTTAAAGCCGTTCTTTGTAATCCCGAATTTAGAAAAAATCTAACACGGAAATTTGGCGGTTAACACAGAATCTCTGTGTAACCTCTGCGAAACTCTGTGCTACTAAACCCTACAAAGCACAACAATCGAACACTGTAATCCAAGCCGATACCAGACCATTCATTCATGACATTGATTACATT
This sequence comes from Bacteroidota bacterium, assembly GCA_016713765.1. Classification (NCBI taxonomy): domain Bacteria; kingdom Pseudomonadati; phylum Bacteroidota; class Bacteroidia; order Candidatus Pollutiaquabacterales; family Candidatus Pollutiaquabacteraceae; genus Candidatus Pollutiaquabacter; species Candidatus Pollutiaquabacter sp. The sequence goes on along the minus strand of JADJON010000001.1, from coordinate 640,879 downwards.
TATTCACCCATTACCCGCAAACCATGAAGAAACCCCTCCTCCTCACCCTGGCACTCGCCTGCTCATTCTGTTTTGGTTACGCGTTCAAGAACCTAATCGATCCCGCGTCCAAAGACATCACGCATTTCAAACGCGTCACCGGCATCGGCGGGATCTTTTTCAAGTGCAAGGACCCCGCCGCGCTGCGCGCCTGGTATCAGACCCACCTCGGACTGCAAACCAACGCCTATGGCGCCGTCTTCGAATGGTGGCAGGGCGCAGATTCGAGCAAGAAGGGCTTCACACAGTGGAGCCCGTTCAAGGAGACGACGAAGTACTTCGAGCCCTCGACGAAAGAGTTCATGATCAACTACCGGGTCGCCGACATGGAACGGCTCGTCGACGCGCTGCGAAAGGAAGGCGTCACGATCACCGATTCCATCCAGGCCTTCGATTACGGCAAGTTCGTACACATCCTCGACCTCGAAGGCAATAAGATCGAGCTCTGGGAACCGAACGACCTCGTGTACGAACAAATGGGCGTCCAGATGGGCAGCCCGACGACGAAGTGAGACTCCGGAGGTTTATGACCACTGGGACATAGCGATCAACGCAGTGCTACTTTTTCAAAATCACCACAAATTGTCTGATCGCTGAAAACCATCCGCCGGACGCAATGAACTCGAATGATCGAACACGACGGGCCTGATGCCGGTCATTCTATGACTACTCGATACTGCATCGCCTGCTGATCGCTGCCCTGAACCAATAGGATGTAGCTGCCCGCCGCGAGTTCGGTAGTATTGATCCGGAGGCTGCCTTCGCCCGACGCCGCGGAGAATACCGGTCGTCCAGCAAGGTCAAACAGGAACACGCGTGCGATCGTGCCCCGCAAGGAACGCACCGTCAGGTAATCCCGGGCCGGCGAAGGTCCCACAAGGAACATCGGCGAGGCGTTAGGACTGCCTGTTCCGGTAAGCAGGTCTGTCAGTTTGCCGGCATCCGCCTGGAGAATGCGTCGGTCGAAGGAATTAGCGCTGTATTGCTGAACCAATCCGACCAGGCTGATTGAAGCCGAATCAATCGTATTGATCTGGCCGCTGGATCCCCAATATTCCTCTGGCACAGCGAGCGAGTAGGTCTGTCGATACTGTGTACCAGGCAGGAGCGTCGCGGGTAGTACACCCGGAGTACCCCATGCGCCGCCGCGCATCGACAACAAGACATGCTTGTGTCGAAATCCGATGATCGGATCACCGAGTCCGTAAAACGGATGTCCAACCTGCGTGTTCGCCGCGTTCACCTGGTCCCAGCCGGTGCCCAGTCCGTACACTTCGTCGGCCAGCAACCAGAGATTGGGGCGCAAATCCGCTGTGATCGTATCGTACGCCTCGACTACCACGGTCGCACTGACCGTACGGTGCGTCACATCCCACTGGATCCCTTCGAGCTTCACGCCGACCGGCTCGTAGCTGACGAGCCGTTCCGCGAGCAGGGTGCCGTAATTGTATGGTTCGGTGGTGAGCGTGGGCAGTTCGGGAAACTTGTATGCGTCGCAGCTCAGCTTGGGATAACCTCCGTTCATCAGCGCGTTGGTGAAGACCGTGCCGGTGAAAACGGAAGAGCTGGAAGAATCCATCATGTCGCCACCGTGAATGGCTACGCCGATGGCTTCAGGGTTCCAGACCACCGCGGAGTCGAGTTGCATACTGCCGTCGGCGCAATAGGTACACCAGGCCCCGGTCTTGTCAATCAGCACCGGTCGTCGGTCGGGCACGTTCGGGGCAACTTCCACGACAAAGCTGGCTGTGTCGTTGGAAGGGTTCTCGTCGAGCGGCTGGCCGTTCACGGCCCGCAGCGCGAAGCCGATGCGCTGACGTCCGGGCCCGAGCGAGGGCAGGCGCGTGGCCGGCATACAGTCAAAATCGCGCGCGTAAAGCAGCGAGAGTCCTCCAAAGGACTCGGAAAACGCGGGAGTTCCGTCCACGGTAACATCGAGACGAAAGTCGGTGATCGTATCAAGGCCGTTGTTGCGCAGCTTCATGCCGGTGCGTGCGCCGCTGACCGGAACGACAGTGCCGAAGTAAGGCCGTACGATGCCGAGGTCGAACTGGCCGGGATCGCTCAGTACTACATGGTCGATTGCCAGTCCGTTGGCGGAAGCGCCGTTATCGCTGAACCCGATGCGGAATCGGAAATTAGCCGTGTAGTAGGCACGCGGGATGTTCCAGCGAAAACGGTTCCAGCCGTTCTGTTCGTTGATGCTGAAGAAGTAATTGTATATACCACCGTTTGACAATGCCACGTTGGCGCGTCCGTCGATGTCGGGCGGAATGAAATAGTCGAACTCCAGTCGCAACGAGTCGGCGACGGAGCAATCGATGATCGGCGAGTACAGGTAACACCAGTTGGCCAGGTTGGCGGTGCCCGCGGCGTTGTCGTAACGGTTGTCGTTCACGGCGGCGTACATGCCGTGCGGCGGGATCGGGAAGCCGGCGGATTCCAGGCTGTCACCAAACTCCCAGCCGATGCAAGGACTCTGTTGATTGAAGACCGTCCAGCCAGACGGCAAACTGCCGGCGGAAAAGTCTTCCGACAGGTAAATCGTCTGCGCCGATAAGCTCGGCCTTACAAGGCACAGTAGCACCACAAGAAGCGTGCATGCCCGGGCATTACGGCTATTCCAACACGGATCAAAACTTGCGTACATGGTTAAATCCATTTGTCCGGTGGAAGAGAGTCGGGCTTCTAACGAATATAGGAAGAAGCAGGGATTCCTCGGCTCTGTCGGAAATTGTAGCACAGCGCCTCGCAGAGGCCCACAGCTATTTCTCTCCATGACCGCCTACGTACCCTTTAGTTTGCCTTAGTATCCGCCACAAGGCCCGCCTTTGAACTACCTATACTCGAAAACCATAGCGAAATTCTTCCTCCATCACCGTAACCCGCCTGTTCGTTCTACTTCACTGTGATGTTCTAAACTCTTACTATTTATAGATCACAATTCTCTCTGTAAATATCTTATTGTTCACCATGTCGTTTATCACGACTGAGTAAAGTCCATTTGCAATGTAGGATAAGTCAATGCTCGATCCATAACTATCCAATTCGCTATAAACTATTTGGCCAGTGCTATTCAGCAAAGTCACTTTATATAAGTCACCGCCTCCATTTATTTCCAAATAATCGCTTGCGGGATTTGGGCCTATATTAATGTGCATGGCTCCATTCTTTTGATTCGATTCCGATTCCTGCACAGTAATACTACTGCTGCTTATTCGATAATTACTACTACTGCAGCTATTCAACTCCTCTTCAATTAGAGCCCTATCGATTGCCCCCAAGAGAGCCGCCTCTTCTACATTAATCTGGCAGATCATTGAATTTATCACTGCAATACAATCTTGGTCGGGGGCCCATGATAACATTTCATTTAAAAGTTCGATGGATTCACTTCTTAAACAGGCCAACCATAATACTTGAGCTTTGTCAAGAGAATAAACATATTTTTCATACTTATCATCTTGACTGTTAGCCAAGGAAATTCTGTTTTGAATAATATCGATTATTCTTGATATCAATAGTGAATCTGAATTACAAATAAGATCCTCAGACCTATAAGCAAATCCTAACGCCTCCATCAATTTAATATAACTGTAATTTAAAAGATATATTTCATCATTATTAGGATTATTGTAGTTCTCATTTAATATTTGAATTAACAAATTAATTGCTTCAGTATATTTATTTTGACTCTGAGAATTAAACTTATCAATTGCTTCTTTTGTTGCCTCATTCAGCGGCTTGTTAATGAAATCGTCAGTATTTATCAAATCGCATTGAGGGCAATATTTCAGCGGATCACCCATATCACATGGAGGACTCCCACAGGGTGGAAATGCTTGGCCACATGATGAAGCATTACTTAACACAATACCTGTAAGAGAATAATTATTAGATACGCCATCAGTCAAATTATACTCCGCGGATGAAAGCCCTTGGGCTCCCCACCAATTATTATCAACATTGATCGAATATGGAGGCGCCATCAGCAGTCCGAATACACTGTGGCCTATTCCGGTTTGAATTGGCTTTAGGTTATTTTGACCCTTAAAAAGATACAGGTATCTGCCATAAACCGTGCGAATTGAATAGTAATTATTCTCAATTGTGACATTCGCAGGATGAGGAATAGCCACATTGTCATCCATATGCAAGCTCGCACCATAATTAAAAACCACACCATTCTGATTCCATGATATGGTCCCACATTTTATATACAGGGGACAGTTATCAACACGAGTTGCTATATTATTAAAATTAATCAATGGATCATCGAGTGTCAGTACCGGGGTTGAAGCCCCTTGCCATCTAATTCCATTCTCATTAGAACTAACCTGCGTACCCCCCCACTACAGCTTGATAGAAATAAGAAGGGTGAGTCATATTGCCACCATAAATACCATATTGATTATTAAAATAACTGCAATTAAACAAATTTAGCCCCTTATCTTGGACACGGATTCCAAACACATTGTGTCTAAAAACCGAAGCTATAACAGTAAGAGAACCTCCACCCAGTGTTTGCCACGCAAATATCCCGTACTTACCATATTCAAAAATACAACTGCTAACAGTACAATTAGATTGACCGAATAGATTAAGCCCACGATGATTGTTATTCTGGCCAGCGACATTACTGGTAAATTTTGAAAATGTCACGCTAACATTTGTTGTAATACCTTCTACTTGTAGCCTGGAGTTGCTATTAAGTTCAACTTTTCCTCGATTCAAATTAAAGAAAACAATATCCGATGGGATATAAAGTGACTCTTGATCAATTTGAATAATCTTCCTGCTTTGTGAAGCGCCACTAATATCAATAGAGCAATTAGCCCCACAAATAACATTTCTTGAGGGCGAAAGTGAAGCATTATTAAAACGAAAAAAGCCATGATTTGAAGTCGTGCGATTTAATCGCAAAGTTGCATTGTCTTCCAATTTCAATATGCCATTTATCTCAAATACAGCAACATTGCCGTCAAGGTTTACTGTACAGTTCGGAAAATAGTTAACATAGCCGTCATCTTCAATAATTATTTTTCCATCATTCACATTTATCACAGCTCCAGTATTAATGACTAAACGCCCTCCCCTTTTAACTCTTAGAGTTGCATTTTGACTTAGGTCAATTCTACTATTGGATTCAAGAATTAACTGGCTATTGTTATCAACCACAAATTCTCCATTTGACTCAATGTTAATGAAAGAGCCAGCTTTGCAATAGAACTTTGTAGGATCAGAAAAAACCAATAATCCATTGACAGTTATTGGATTATCCATCTTTGTTTCCGTCAATCCTTGATCTAGGGTTATCCTCTTCCCGCTCTTCAAATTTAATGAATAGCCTCCAGTATTTCCGATTGGGTTCAGGTGAATATCTGGAGCACACCATCTTTGGTCATTAACAACATCGACATCATCAAATCTAATTTTAACTTGAATGTTTCCACCATTTTGAGAAACAATTTCAATTGAAACACTATTTAGATACACAACTCTCTCATCTTTTGGATCACCAATAGGATCCTGTCGACTAGAAAGATTAATCATTGATGAAGTTGTTGGATTAAAGCCTAATCCAAACTTTCTAGCACCACTATACTTAAAGACTTGCCTCGGATTTCCTGCTTGAAACACATTATATTGATAGACGCCTTGATTATTCTCATAAATCTTTGGATACCTATCATCATAATCCAGCTCATTGATAGGCGGTACTCTATCAATCGAGATTTCATCGAGGTCACATCCTCCTGTAAGTGGATTAGGCAGCCCCTTAATAAAGGGCAGAATTGGCACAGGCCAACAACTTGTTACTTGGGCTGTGGCCTCCAAATTCACATCATAAAAACCGTCCGCAGAAATGTATCGTAAATAATCGGAATGTGAACCATAAACATTTGATGCTAGATTATCGTTTATCACATCTTTCCCTATTTGTAGATAAGCATAGAGGCCATAAGTTGCGGGGTCTATGCATGGATTTCCAATTGCGGTTCGATATTCATCAAATAATACCCCATTCATGGTTCTACCATTGTGATTCTCCAACCAGATATATTCTTGATATTTATTTCCTGGTGTAAATGGCAATTTTATCCTTATTGCATCGCCAGTAACAGTAAAATCACGTAATGTATACGTTCCGGAATGACTCGAAACAGAAGCATCTAAATCTCCTGAAACTTCCATCGAATTAGTTTCGTCTCGGGCGGATATTGAATATTGATTTCCCGGCGCGATCCAGTTTAATCTGTGTCGATCCCATGCGCTCCAACAATTTAATGCCGCACTGGTTAAACTTAGCATAGCATGTGCGCTATTTTTACCAATCCACATATTTGCTTCACTCCCTCCAGATACATGAAAATTATTTCCACCAATTATTAAATGTGAAAATTCATGTCTTGCAATGTCCAATGGCATATTAACCTGCGCCCCAAACTGAGACCATGAATCTGAATTATATCCTAATATTGTACCCAAGTTAAGAGTTGTGGCATTTCCTGTGCCAGTAGCTATGTTATGATTCCTCCACATTATCATAACATGATCGAATGAAGAATTACTGCTATTCAATTTCGCCATGCCAAATAATGAAGGTGTCCATAAATCAAAAAAGGCTGGATTAGTAATGCCGGATCTTGTTACAAATCCTGTAGTCATCTGATTATTGATTGCAGCTACTAATGCATTCTGATAGCCGAAGGCAATAATATCACTTTCGTTAACAGTAATAACACCGCCGTTTGATGAAGGCTGCAAGTAATCTCCTTGTACAAAAAAGTTGCCAGATGAAGCTAAATGAAAATACTGAGTAAATAATCCAGTCAATGGAACAGACATATCAAACATACTATTACCCCAGACAGGAAATGTCCCTTGCTGCCAAGTAACATTAGAATTTGGGTCAACGCCCACATCATAATTTACTTCCGCTAGAATAACTAAAATTCGAAGGGTTCCCGAGCAGGGCAAATGCCAACCATTTCTTGACTCGTATATAGCAGTTGGATAGGAAGCGGGTATTAAATCCTGCATGCATTCCTGAGCAAGAAGGTGATTACAGGCCAAAATTAAATTAAGTAAATTTAAAATATATTTTATTGAACCGTATCTCATGTCATTTTATTTATTAGAACTCGTCTCAAGATTGTCTTTATCAGAATTCTCGCACATGCAAGCTGAAAAAAACCGAGGAAATTCTCGACATGGAAATCGTATCGAGTTCCACAACGGCGGTGATTCTGAAGCCATGCAAAGAGTCTTTACACTTTCCATCGTCTGACATATATACAGAGTGTCCTTTAATATTGCGCGGCCTTTTTCTTTCTGTTTTTCTAGTGCGGTGCAATTAGCTTTATTACTCTTTTTTAACTTTATGTCCAGAGGATCGCTATCGTAAGCCTGATCACCAATGAGCTTTTCTGAACGTCCGTTCACATGCTTCGAATCAATTATCTCTTCCGCCAACTTTAATTCATGGGTGTTTGCAGTTCCGGCCCATACGGAGACAGGTAAACCAGAAGCGTCTGCGGTTGCCATGATCTTGGCGCCCTTTGCTTTCTTAGTTTTTCCAATACCAGAGCCCCTTTTTTGGCCGCTGCAAACGTGCCATCTATGAAGCATTCAGTTAAGTCAATCTTCCCTCGTTCTATAAGGTCATTGACGATCCGCCATAGTGTAGTATTTTATTCCACAATCCGGATTGAACCCAATTTTGAAAATACCTGTGGCAATTCTGATGCGGCGGATACCTGCCAGGCATATCATGCCATGGTGCTCCAGTCCGACAGATCCACAATATTCCATTGACAATCCTTCGCAATTCCTGAGGTGGCCTTCCTACTTTTCCAGATTTACTCCTAAGCAGAAGCTTCCATTGGTCTTCCGTTAAACCCATTTTCCTTGCAAGTAAATGCAGCTAGAAAAACGATTTTCATCCACACGACACCGCTTCTAAACGATTGATTGTTAAAGGTATAGATGTTTTCTTAACTTTGAGATGGCTTTTAGTATTTGATGTACTTCAACCTCTTTATCATATTCGAAGCAAGTTGAATATAAATAGTGTACAAACCACTTGGTAGTTCATTCACATTTATCTCAATACTATTTCGATACACTTTCTTATATGAAGAGGCTATGGAGTTTGAAGAATTAATAATATAAATGTTCTGAATGGGGGTTGGTGAATCAAGTATTAATATATATGATCCTGGGTTAGGGAATACTCTTATAAATGTATCTGCTTCCTCAATTGTATTTAATGCATTATTCCAAAAAAGCACACTCATGGGGAACTGACTTCGAGAACCAAAATTAAATTGTGGTGCTAGTACGCTATCTGTCATGAGCATGTTGTATGCTTGTAACGGAGGATCGTTGTTTATTGACCAAAAATAATCATTAACAATTTCGGCCACATTTATAAATCGATTTGAGGGGGTATCAATTGGCAATATAGGAGATCTAAAAAGACTGGTATCCCATCTAATTATCAATGGGTAAGTAAAATTAATTGCATCAATACTAATTAATTCATGATTTGGGAAAGCTGAAAAAGAAATGGCCTTGGTCTTTGTAGTATCGCTTGCTTGATTAAATAGCCAAACATTAAAACGTGAATGATCTAGTGGCGTATGGCCTTCGCCAAGACTTGTGTCAACTCCAGAGGTCGCAGATGAATCATATATCAACCATACAGTATCTCTTTGACCAGTTCCATCCTCAAATGCAACATGAAATCTCCATTGAGATTGGCCGTAAGTCATCCCACTAAATAAATTTATCAAAAACGTGATTAACACATAGATTTTTTTCATGCTTTTCAAAGTTCCATGAACTGATTGAATAACTTACCGGAGGCCCCCAACGCAACACAAGATAAACATATGTTGAGAAATAGGCAATCATTATCGAATTAATTGTCAGGAACGAAAAACCCGCAGGGTGATCCTGGTAATGTTACAGTTGAAGGATAATGAAAGCGTTCGAGAAGGCCTATCAGATTATTGAACAATTGCAGCATGATCCGGAACAAGGGCTGATGGAATACAATTACGAGCTAAGCCACCGCGGACAATATCGATACAGGAGATCTTCCATAAAACCCTTCCTGAATCGTGTCCCGCTTTGAAAAGAGAAAACGTTAGACAAAGTAGCCCACGCTGAAAGCTAATCCGGCTTCCGGAGGGAACTTCGATCCTCTATGACGGAATTAGCAATCACCTCGGCTCTGTCGGAAATTGTAGCACAGCGCCTCGCAGTGGCCCACAGCTATTTCTCTCCGTGACCGCCTACGTACCCTTTAGTTTGCCTTAGTATCCGCCACAAGGCCCGCCTTTGAACTACCTATACTCGAAAACCATAGCGAAATTCTTCCTCCATCACCGTAACCCGCCTGTTCGTTCTACTTCACTGTGATGTTCTAAACTCTTACTATTTATAGATCACAATTCTCTCTGTAAATATCTTATTGTTCACCATGTCGTTTATCACGACTGAGTAAAGTCCATTTGCAATGTAGGATAAGTCAATGCTCGATCCATAACTATCCAATTCGCTATAAACTATTTGGCCAGTACTATTCAGCAAAGTCACTTTATATAAGTCACCGCCTCCATTTATTTCCAAATAATCGCTTGCGGGATTTGGGCCTATATTAATGTGCATGGCTCCATTCTTTTGATTCGATTCCGATTCCTGCACAGTAATATTACTGCTGCTTATTCGATAATTACTACTACTGCAGCTATTCAACTCCTCTTCAATTAGAGCCCTATCGATTGCCCCCAAGAGAGCCGCCTCTTCTACATTAATCTGGCAGATCATTGAATTTATCACTGCAATACAATCTTGGTCGGGGGCCCATGATAACATTTCATTTAAAAGTTCGATGGATTCACTTCTTAAACAGGCCAACCATAATACTTGAGCTTTGTCAAGAGAATAAACATATTTTTCATACTTATCATCTTGACTGTTAGCCAAGGAAATTCTGTTTTGAATAATATCGATTATTCTTGATATCAATAGTGAATCTGAATTACAAATAAGATCCTCAGACCTATAAGCAAATCCTAACGCCTCCATCAATTTAATATAACTGTAATTTAAAAGATATATTTCATCATTATTGGGATTATTGTAGTTCTCATTTAATATTTGAATTAACAAATTAATTGCTTCAGTATATTTATTTTGACTCTGAGAATTAAACTTATCAATTGCTTCTTTTGTTGCCTCATTCAGCGGCTTGTTAATGAAATCGTCAGTATTTATCAAATCGCATTGAGGGCAATATTTCAGCGGATCACCCATATCACATGGAGGACTCCCTGGGTGGAAATGCTTGGCCACATGATGAAGCATTACTTAACACAATACCTGTAAGAGAATAATTATTAGATACGCCATCAGTCAAATTATACTCCGCGGATGAAAGCCCTTGGGCTCCCCACCAATTATTATCAACATTGATCGAATATGGAGGCGCCATCAGCAGTCCGAATACACTGTGGCCTATTCCGGTTTGAATTGGCTTTAGGTTATTTTGACCCTTAAAAGATACAGGTATCTGCCATAAACCGTGCGAATTGAATAGTAATTATTCTCAATTGTGACATTCGCAGGATGAGGAATAGCCACATTGTCATCCATATGCAAGCTCGCACCATAATTAAAAACCACACCATTCTGATTCCATGATATGGTCCCACATTTTATATACAGGGGACAGTTATCAACACGAGTTGCTATATTATTAAAATTAATCAATGGATCATCGAGTGTCAGTACTGGGGTTGAAGCCCCTTGCCATCTAATTCCATTCTCATTAGAACTAACCTGCGTACCCCCCACTACAGCTTGATAGAAATAAGAAGGGTGAGTCATATTGCCACCATAAATACCATATTGATTATTAAAATAACTGCAATTAAACAAATTTAGCCCCTTATCTTGGACACGGATTCCAAACACATTGTGTCTAAAAACCGAAGCTATAACAGTAAGAGAACCTCCACCCAGTGTTTGCCACGCAAATATCCCGTACTTACCATATTCAAAAATACAACTGCTAACAGTACAATTAGATTGACCGAATAGATTAAGCCCACGATGATTGTTATTCTGGCCAGCGACATTACTGGTAAATTTTGAAAATGTCACGCTAACATTTGTTGTAATACCTTCTACTTGTAGCCTGGAGTTGCTATTAAGTTCAACTTTTCCTCGATTCAAATTAAAGAAAACAATATCCGATGGGATATAAAGTGACTCTTGATCAATTTGAATAATCTTCCTGCTTTGTGAAGCACCACTAATATCAATAGAGCAATTAGCCCCACAAATAACATTTCTTGAGGGCGAAAGTGAAGCATTATTAAAACGAAAAAAGCCATGATTTGAAGTCGTGCGATTTAATCGCAAAGTTGCATTGTCTTCCAATTTCAACATGCCATTTATCTCAAATACAGCAACATTGCCGTCAAGGTTTACTGTACAGTTCGGAAAATAGTTAACATAGCCGTCATCTTCAATAATTATTTTTCCATCATTCACATTTATCACAGCTCCAGTATTAATGACTAAACGCCCTCCCCTTTTAACTCTTAGGATAGCGTTTTGACCTATGTCTATTCTACTGTTAGGCTCCAAAATTAGTTGACTATTATTATCTACAACAAACTCTGCGCCCGGCTCAAGGTTCAAAAAAGAACCAGCTTTGCAGTAAAAACTTGTCGGATCAGAAAACACTTTTCGCCCATGAAAAAGTAAAGGATCGGTCATTTTTGTTGCAGTAAGTCCTTGATCTAGGATGATTACCTTGTTAGTTTTCAGATTGAGTGAATATGCATTGCTCGGACCGATTGGATTTAGGTGGATTTCTGGTGCGCACCAACGTTGATCGCTAACAATATCGACATCATCAAATCTAATCTGAACTTGTATATTACCACTGCTTTGCGATATAATCTCTATGGACACCCCGTTCAAATAAACTATTCGTTGATCTTTAGGATTATTCGCTTGAATGTCAAAACTAGTTAGATTAATCATTGAAGAAGTTGATGGATTATATCCTAATCCAAACTTTCTAACTCCGTTTAGTGTAAATACTTGTCTAGAATTACCCGCTTGAAAAACATTATACAGATAAACACCTTGCTCATTTTGATATACTTTGGGGTAGCGATCATAATAATTCAAGACATCAAAAGGTGGCACTATATCAGTCGATAATTCATCTAAATCACATTCACCTGTAAGCGGGTTCTCCTCAATTTTAAAAAACGGCTTGATGGGGGGAGGCCAGCAACTTGTTGTTTGCGTTGCAGATTCAATATCTGTGTCAAAAAATCCATCGGCAGAAATATATCTTAAATAATCTGATGGATCCCCAAATACATTCTGATATACATTGTCAACCTCATTATCTTTTCCGATTTGCATATAAGCATAAAGTCCATAAGTCGCTGGAGTAATGCATGAATTGCCTATGGCTGATCGATATTCGTCAAATTGAATTCCATTCATGCTACTCCCATTATGGTTCTCTAACCAGATATACTCTTGATATTTATTTGAAGGGGTAAAAGGCAACTTAATTCTTATCGCATCACCTGTTGTCACAAAATCGCGCAATGTATATATTCCCGCATGGCCAGAGACTGTTGCATCCAAATCGCCGGAAATCTCATACAAATTATTCATATCTCTTGCTGAGATTGAAAATGAATTTCCGGGCGCAATCCAATTCAATCGATTTCTATCCCAAGCGCTCCAACAATTCAATGCTGCACTAGACAGACTAAGTATGGCATGGGCACTATTCTTACTGAGCCACATGTTAAACTCTGCTCCTCCCGAAACATGGAAGTTATTTCCTCCCACAATCAAATGAGCAAACTCATGCCTTGAAATATCTAAAGGCATATTGGTCTGTGCTCCAAACTGAGACCAAGTATCTGTTGAATAACCCAGAATAGTGCCGATGCCTAATTGATTAGGACTTGCATTCCCTGTTCCATTTGGAATTGTGTGATTTCTCCACATTATCATTACATGATCAATTGATATATTTGGAACGTTATTTTTTTGTATGCCGTAGCCATTAGGAGTCCACATATCAAAATGTGCCGGATTTATTATTCCTGATCTGGTAATAAACCCAGAGGTCATTTGACTATTTATTGCAGAAATTAGCGCATTCTCGACACCCTGCGAGATAATGTCACTTTCATTAACTGATATGACTCCGCCATTCAATGGTGGCGCTAAATAATCGCCTTCAACTTGAAGATTGCCTGATGACGCCAATTCGAAATAGTGTGTAAACAAGCCATTCGAAGGAGTGCTAGCATTAAATAAATTATCACCCCATGTCGGAAAAGTTCCCTGCTGCCATGTAACGTAAGGGTTCGGGTCTGAATTAACATCGTAATTAACTTCAGCAAGAACTACTAAGATTCGAATAGTGCCTAGGGCAGGTAAATACCAACCGTACTGTGACCCATATGCTGATTGCGAATAAGATGTTATTGGCAAGTTATCATCCATACAATTCTGAGCATGTAGATTGATACTTGTTCCGATACTTAAAAGTAAAATAGCAAGAACTCGAGCTTGGAGATAATAAATAGTGCGTTTCATAGCTTAATATATTTAACCAGTTGGGATTCTCCTGATTCATAAATTATACAAATTGAATACATTCCACTTGGCAATTCCGGTGTATGCAACTCCACGCTAGTGGAATGTAATTCGTTATAAGTACGAACGCAAACACTCATCGAATTATATATTTTTATATTACTTATTAAACTGAGAGCTCTAATCGTCAGGTTTTCGCTTCCTGGATTTGGGAAAAGACATGTGCTAAAACTGGTCTTGTCTATATTATTCAAAGGGTCATGCCACAATTGGATATTCATCGGAAACTGGCTTCTAGAACCAAAAATAAAATACGGCGCGAAAGCAGAATCCGTAATCAACATATTATACGCGTGTGCTGATGGGTCATTATTAATAGCCCAAAAATAATCGTTATCGATCTCTGCTGTATTAAAGAACACTTGATTAGATGAATCTATCGGTAGTAAAGGTGATTGGAAAAGGCTTGTATCCCACCTGATTATCAGAGGATAGGTAAACCCAATTGCTTCTATATATGATAATCCATGGCTAGGGAACATGAGAAATGGAAGTGCTGAGACCTTTGTAGTGTCAAATGCTGGATTGTAGATCCAAACATTAAATCTGGAATGATCTAATGGAGTATAACCCTCTCCCAGACTTGTGTCTACTCCAAAAGTAGCAGTTGAATCATAGATCATCCATACAGTATCTCTTTGACCGGTTCCATCCTCAAATGCAACATGAAATCTCCATTGAGATTGGCCGTAAGTCATCCCACTAAATAAATTCATCAAAAACGTGATTAACACATAGATTTTTTTCATGCTTTTCAAAGTTCAATGAACTGATTGAGTAACTTACCTGTAAGCTCTCAACGCAACACAAGATAAACATACGTTGAGAAATAGGCAATCATTATCGAATTAACTATCGGGAACGAAAAACCCGCAGGGTGATCCTGGTAATGTTAAAGGTGAAGGATAATGAAAGCGTTCGAGAAGGCCTATCAGACTATTGAACAATTGCAGCATGATCCGGAACAAGGGCTGATGGAATACAATTACGAGCTAAGCCACCGCGGACAATATCGATACAGGAGATCTTCCATAAAACCCTTCCTGAATCGTGTCCCGCTTTGAAAAGAGAAAACGTTAGACAAAGTAGCCCACGCTGAAAGCTAATCCGGCTTCCGGAGGGAACTTCGATTCTCTATGACGGAATTAGCAATCATCCACCCTGTCTGTCAGGTGGAATAGTAGCTGTTACATGTAAACACATGCTTCCATCTTGATTTACTGATTGCTCTTCCATTGCAGTTATGCAATTGCTCCTTTAGGCATAATCGTGTTGTTTTATCAGATGAATGACCGGCATTCAGAATACTTCAGCGCCGAAAAGCAATGGGCTACCTGGACCGATCTCTAGAAATGCTATTAATCCAGGCGGAATCAATCTGGGATTAAATTATATGATTGATATTCAATTAAATATGATTAATGTGGGTCGATAAGCTTGATTTTACTAAACACCGTTCACTAACTTCGCCCCGTTAACCAAAACAACCATGGGCATCGCCGAACGGAAAGAACGTGAGAAACAGGAGATGCGCCGCAAGATCCTCGACGCGGCGTTCGAGATGTTCGTGGAGGTGGGCTACGAGCGGACTTCCATCCGCGCCATCGCCGAAAAGATCGAGTACAGCCCCGCCACCATCTACCTCTATTATAAGGACAAGGACGAGCTGCTCTACGACGTGCAACGCGAAGCCTTCGACCTGCTCGCGAAATCGTTCGCGCCACTGGCCGAGATCCGACACCCCTTCGAACGACTGCGCGCACTCGGACTTACCTACCTCGACTTCGCATTTTCCAATCCGCAGTACTACGACCTCATGTTCATCCTCACCGCACCCATGAACGTGATCAAGGAAAACATGCTCTGGGAAAACGGCTGCAACGCTTACGAATTCCTGCTTACCACCGTGGCCGACTGCATCGAAGAAAAATGCATCCGCTACGCCGACGCCAACCTCGGCGCACTACAGGCCTGGAGCATGGTCCACGGCCTCGCATCCATCTACCTCAAAAACCGATTCATGGTCATGGAAATCTCCCACGAAGAAGCCGCCGAAGGCATGCGCCAGGCGTTCCACGAATACCTCCACCACATCCGCGCCTGATATTTTTTTAACCCTGCACTAAACAGTGTTCATAGAATCGTAAGCGTTAACAAATCCATATGAAACGCCTGGTCATCCTCCTCTTCCTCCTCGCCCCCGCCCTGAGCCGCGCCCAGGGCACGCTCGACAGCCTCCTGCGCGCCGGACTCGATTCCAACCTCGGCCTCCGGCAGCAGTCCATCGCGCTCGAACGCTCCTTCGCCGCCTTGCGCGAAGCACGCGGACTCTTCCTGCCATCCCTCAGCCTGCTCGCCGACTACACCTACGCCGACGGCGGACGGAAAATCGACATTCCCGTAGGCGACCTCATGAACCCGGTGTACAGCACGCTCAACCAGCTCACGCAAAGCAACGCCTTCCCGCAGATCGCCAACGTATCGGAACAGTTCCTTCCGAACGACTTCCACGACACCCGCCTCCGCCTCGCCCTGCCGCTCATCAACGCCGAGATCTGGTACAACGAAAAGATCCGGCGCGAAGCCTACAGCGGTCAACAGGCCGCGCTCGCCGTGTACAAACGCGAACTGGTGAAGGACATCCGTACCGCCTACTACCAATTCCTACGCGCCGATCAGGCCGTAGCCATCTACACCAACGCCGCGAAACTCCTGCAGGACAACCGCCGCCTTACCGAAACGCTCGTCGGTAACGGCCTCGCCCTCCGCGCCAACCTCCTCCGCATCGACGCCCAGCTCGCGAAGAACGAAGCCGCTCGCGCCGAAGCGGTCAACAACCGCGAAGCCGCGCTTCGCTACCTCAATTTTCTCCTCAACCGCCCGCAGGATACACCAGTCGCAGTGGATACGACGCTTTTGACACCTTCGGGCGAGACCGAGGTGCGAGACCGACGTACGTGGGACGAGGCGCGAGGCGCGATTGGTCGCCGCGAAGAACTTGCGCAACTCGAGCGCGGCATCAAACAGAGCGAATACCTCGTGCGCATGAAACGCGGTTACCTGCTGCCCACCGTAAACACTTTCTTCGACGCGGGCTACCAGGGTTTCTACTACAAGTTCGACGACGACCAACAGTACTACCTCGGCGGCGTACAGCTACGCTGGAACCTGTTTGCCGGCATGACCAACACGCGCAAAGTGCAACAGGCCGAAGCCAGCCTGCGCGAACTCGAATCGAAACGCGCCGAAACCGAGCAGCAACTCGAACTCCAGGCAACCACCGCACGCCTCGCGCTGCAGTCGGCGCAGGCGCAGGCCGCCGGTACCGAAGCGCAGGAACGCTTTTCCGCCGAATACTACCGGCAGACGCTCACGCGCTACCGTGAAGGCCAGGCGCTCCTGCTCGAACTCACCGACGCCTTCACCCAGTGGACCAACAACCGGCTCGCGCGCAACGCCGCGCGCGCCCTCACCCTCGTCCGGCAGGCTGAACTCGAACGCGCCCTCGCCGCCTACCCCTTCTGATCAAAACCTTCTCCCATGAAAACCTTCATCCACAAGTTCCTCCTGCTCGCCGTACTTCCCGCGACCCTTGCCGGCTGCGGCGGCGCCGCCAAGACCGACGAACCGAAAAAAGAATCGGTCCGCGTGAAAGTCGCCGAGGTCGAGTACACCGACTTCGCCCAACCCATCCTCGCCAGCGGCACGCTCGTCTCCGACAAGGAAGCCCGCCTCTCCTTCAAGACCGGCGGCATCATCGCCGAGCTGCTCGTCGACGAAGGCGAGGCCGTCGCCAAGGGCCAGCTCCTCGCGCGCCTCAACCTCACCGAGATCGACGCCCAGCTCGGACAAGCGCGCAACGCCTTTGAAAAAGCCGAACGCGACTTCAAGCGCGTGAGCAACCTCTACCGCGACAGCGCCGCCACGCTCGAACAGTTCCAGAACGCGCAGACCGGCTACCAGCTCGCCGAACAAGCGTTGCAGATCGCCGGCTTCAACCAGCGCTACTCGTCGATCTACGCCACCGAGTCGGGCCGCGTGCTGCGCAAGCTGATGAACGAAGGCGAACTCGTCGGCCCCGGCCAACCGGTGTACGTGATCAACTCCACCCGCCCCGGCGACTGGGTCATCCGCATCGGCGTGGCCGACCGCGACTGGGCCCGCCTCGCGCTCCGCGACCCGGCCCAGGTCTGGCTCGACGCCTACCCCGGCGACACGCTCAAAGCCGAAGTGAGCGAGATCGCCGAAGTGGCCGACCCGCTCACCGGCACCTTCTCCGTCAAACTCCGCATCGAGGCCGGCGAACGTCGCCTCGCGAGCGGACTCGTCGCACGCATCCGCCTGCTCCCCGCGCGCAAGGAGAAACTCGGACTCGTACCCATCGAAGCCGTCACCACCGCCGACCGCGACGCGGCCACGCTCTTCAGCCTGCGCGACGACAGCAAGACCGTCGAAGCCCGCACCGTGCAGGTGGCCCACATCCTTCCCGACCGCGTGGCCGTGCGCGCCGAAGACGAAACCCTCCGCACCGTAGTCACCGACGGCGCCTCCTACCTCCACGACGGCGAGACCGTGACCGTCCTCCGCTGATCCTTTTCCCCTGATCCCGTTCGCAACCTTCCCATGAGACTGACCGAATTCTCCGTCAAGAACTACCAGTTCACCATCGTAATCTTCGCGATGGTGCTCGCCCTCGGCATCACCTCCCTCTTTACGATGCCCCGCGGCGAAGACCCGCTCTTCCGCGCGCCGAACTTCTTCATCGTAGCCGTGTACCCCGGCGCGAGTCCCACCGACATGGAAAAACTCGTCGCCGATCCCATCGAGGAGAAGCTGAACGAGCTCGACAACATCAAGCGCATCCGCTCCGACATCGACGACGGCCTGCTGGTCGTGCAGGTCGAGTTCATCTACAGCGAAAGCCCCGACGAGAAATACAACGAAGTCGTGCGCGAGGTGAACAGCCTCCGACCCGCCCTGCCCGCCGACCTGCTCAGCCTCGAGATCCGCAAGGTGACGGCCTCCGACGTGAGCACCTACCAGCTCGCCTTCGTCACCGACTCGGCCAGCTACCGCGCGCTCGACGACCAGGCCGACGCGCTCAAGAAGGAGATCGAGAAGATCCGCGAGGTGAAAAAAGTGAAGCTGCACGGCTACCCCGACCAGCAACTGCGCGTCTCCGTGGACCTCGGCAAGATGGCCCAGCACCGCCTCTCGCTCAACCGCGTCCTCGGCGCGATCCAGAGCGAGGCCCAGAACATCCCCGGCGGCAGCATCGACGCGGGCGGCAAGAAGTTCAACATCAAAACCAGCGGCGACTACGGCTCGGTCGAGGAAGTGCGCAACACCGTCGTGCAGGCCGGCGACGGCCGAATCGTGTACCTCAAAGACATCGCCACGGTCGAGATGGCTTACAACGACGAGACCTACCTCACCCGCTACAACGGCAAGAAGGCGATCTTCCTCACGGTGAGCGAGAAGGACCGCACCAACATCCTCGAAGTACAAAAGAAAGTCACTCCCCTCATCGACGCCGCGGTCGCGCGTCTGCCCGAAGGCATCCGGCTGGAACAGGGCTTCGTACAGGCCGACGACGTGGGCCGGCGCCTTTCGCACTTCACCCGCGATTTCAGCATCGCCATCCTGCTCGTGCTCATCACCCTGTTGCCGCTCGGCTCCCGCGCCTCGCTGGTGGTGATGATCTCCATCCCGCTCTCCATCGCCATCGGACTCTTCCTGCTCAACCTCTTCGGCTTCACCATCAACCAGCTCAGCATCGTGGGCATGATCATCGCCCTCGGCCTGCTGGTGGACGACAGCATCGTGGTCGTGGAGAACATCGAGCGCTTCCTGCGCAACGGCTACAAGCGGCGCGACGCGGCGATCAAAGCGACGCAGCAGATCTCGCTCGCCGTGCTCGGCTGCACCGCCATCCTCATCGTCGCCTTCCTGCCGATCATCTTCATGCCCGAAGGCGCGGGCGACTTCATCCGCAGCCTGCCCATGGCGGTGGTGCTCACCATCATCGCCTCCTACTTCGTCTCGGTCACCATCGTGCCCTTCCTCAGCAGCCTCGTGCTGAGCGACAAGCACTCACAGGAAGGCAACGTCTTCCTCCGTGGATTGCAACGCGTCATCAGCGGCACCTACACCAAATTGCTCGATCGCGCGCTGAAGCGTCCGGTCGCCGCGCTGCTCGTCGCGCTTGCGCTCTTCCTTGGCAGCCTCACGCTCTTCGGCGTGGTGGGCTTCAGCCTCTTCCCGCGCAGCGAGAAGCCGATGTTCCTCGTCAACATCGAAACGCCCATCGGCACCAACCTCTACAAGACCGACAGCATCGCGCGCTACGCCGAGCAGGTGGTCATGCGGCAGCCGAAGATCACGGCCGTGTACAGCAACGTAGGCAAAGGCAACCCCCGCGTGTACTACAACGAGATCCAGCGCAACGAGACCAGCAACTTCTCTCAGCTCTTTGTGCGCATGGAACCGGTGGACCTGCCCGAACTCGAAGCGACCGTCAGCGCCCTGCGCGACTCGTTCCGCGCCTATCCGGACGCACGCATCGAAGTGAAGCAGTTCGAACAGGGCCCGCCCATCGAAGCGCCCATCGCCATCCGCGTCTTCGGCGAAGACCTCGACAGCCTGCGCACCGCCGCCGGCCGCGTCGAGAGCCTGCTCAAAGGCACCGAAGGCACCCTCTACGTGAACAACCCGCTGACCAACTACACCACCGACCTCCGCCTGGCCATTAACACCGACAAAGCCGCGCTGCTTGGCATTCCCACCAGCGAGATCGACAAGACCGTGCGCATGGGACTGGCCGGACTCGGTATCGCGACGTACAAGGACGAGCAGGGCGAAGACTACACCATCAACGCCACGCTGCAGCGCGACGGTCACCCCGACCTCTCCGCGCTCGACCGCTTGTACGTCTCGTCCATGAGCGGCGCACTCGTCCCGCTCAGCCAGCTCGCCTCCGTACACTTCGAACGCGCCGTGCCCACCATCAAGCACTACAACAAGAACCGCTACATCACCGTCACGAGCTACACGAAAGAAGGCTACAACACCGCCGAAGTCACTGCCCGCGTACTCGACGGCATGAAGGGACTCCGCCTGCCTGACAACTTCACCTACATGGCCGCCGGCGAAGTCGAGAGCAGCGCGGAAAGCTTCGGCGGACTCGGCACCATCATCGTGATCACCATCTTCGGCTTCCTCGGCATCCTGTTGCTCGAGTTCAAGACCTTTAAGAGCACGCTCATCGTGTTGTCGGTGATCCCGCTCGGCATCATTGGCGCCGTGGTTGCCCTGCTCGTCTCGGGTAACACGCTTTCCTTCGTCGCCGTCGTGGGCCTCATCGCGCTGGCCGGCATCGAAGTCAAGAACTCCATCCTGCTCGTCGACTACACCAACTTCCTCCGCCGCGAAGGTCGCAGCCTCGACGAAGCGATCCACGAAGCCGGCGAGACGCGCTTCCTGCCGATCATTCTCACCACCTTCACCGCCATCGGCGGACTCATCCCGCTCGTGCTCGAACACTCGCCGCTCTACTCGCCACTCGCCTGGGTGCTCATCGGCGGACTCATCAGCTCGCTCCTCCTTTCGCGCATCGTCACGCCCGTCCTCTACAAACTCCTGCCGCCCGCGATCGAACAAGGATCTTAATAGAAGAGATGAGATGAGAAGCGGAGCGAATCTAACTCCGCTTCACCGTCTCCACCCGCTGTCCGCTCGCAGGCGCTCGCTGCCATCGGGGCTATGCACCCACACTCCGACTCCGCAAGCAGCTAAAGCAAATGCCGGTCGTAGTTTGAAGCGCAAGCCAGCGCGTTAGGAACTACGAAGCTGGTCGTAGTTTGAAGCGCCTGCCAGCGCGGAAGGAACTACGACCACAGAAGCTGGTCGTAGTTTGAAGCGCAAGCCAGCGCGAAAGGAACTACGACCTACGCACCAGCCCCAAACAACTACACCGACAAACAAAAGCTGGTCGTAGTTTGAAGCGCCTGCCAGCGCGAGAGAAACTACGATGTTGGTCGTATTTTGAAGCGCAGGCCGGCGAGAAGGAAACTACGACCTACGAATCAATCAAGCACCGCCCCGCCCCGTAGGGGCACAATAATCCTAGCTAAAAAATCCCAAAACGATCCCGACCCCGTAGGGGTCGAATAATCCGGCGGTAACATTGCTACGAACATTGCTGGTCGTAGTTTGAAGCGCAGGCCGGCGCGAAAGAAACTACGATGTTGGTCGTAGTTTGAAACGAAGGCCAGAGCGAAAGGAACTACGATGTTGGTCGTAGTTTGAAGCGCAAGCCAGTGCGTTAGGAACTACGACCTAAGCACCAGCCCCAAACAACAACACCGACAAACAAAAGCTGGTCGTAATTTGAAGCCTAGGCCAGAGCGAGAGAAACTACGACCTACGCATCAATCAAACACCACCCTGCCCCGTAGGGGCATCATAATCCTAGCTAAAAAATCCCAAAACGATCCCGACCCCGTAGGGGTCGAATAATCCGGCGGTGACATTGCTACGAACATTGCTGGTCGTAGTTTAAAGCGCCTGCCAGCGAGGAAGGAACTACGAATGCTGGTCGTAGTTTGAAGCGCAAGCCAGTGCGTTAGGAACTACGATGTTGGTCGTAGTTTGAAGCGCAGGTCGGCGCGTTAGGAACTACGACCACTGCAGCAGCGCCGAAAATCAAAAAATACAGTAAATCAAAAGTGATACCCCAGCCCCGCCGAAGCCATACGCGGCGCGAACTTCATCGTCCCCGGACGATAGAACGACTTTTCCGAGGTCTCGATTTCAACATGCTTGCCGCCGGTCTCCCACATCAGCGAAGCATTGATGCCGAACACCCAGGAGGAATCCCACAGGCGCCAGTTCCAGCCGATGTAAACACCGAACGCGCGGGAGAGGCTCGCGTTGATCTTGCTGATGCCGAGCGAATCGACCGCACGTTGCGTCGGTGTCACTTCGTTCATCTGGATCACCGCGCCGGTGATCCCGATCACCGATTCACCTTGCGAGTGACTGGGCAGACTGAACAGGTTATACGGATCGCCGCTCGAATTGAGCGCGAAGAAAAGCGTAGCCTGGCCCATGTACATTTCGCCGAGGCCCGCGCGCCATTTTTCCCGTTCACCCCCGACGAGCATTTCGGGTTGTGCATAGAGCCCGGTGGCCTGCAGACCGATCACCGCGCCGCGCAGGCGGATGATGTCGCAACCCAGGTGCAGCGAAGGCGCTGCGGAGTACTCCACATCCAGCGTTCGTTGTTTGGTGGGATCCAGCTTCTGCTTCAGCACCGCCGCCATGTCAGGATTGTTCCCGATGACGCCGAAACGGGGGTACAGGTAAAACGGATTCCGGGTGCGCATGCCCAACTGGGCGGATGCGGAAAGGGCCGTCAGCAGCAGGACGACAAGGATTCGCAGGGAACGCATGCGCGACGAAGGTAAGGGTTTTTCAGGCTGTCCCGCAGGCCACGGAACTCAGGCTTCATCGCCGTCCTTGCGGCGAGCCCAGCGCTTCCTCGATTCTTTTTTCTTGTCAGCCACCGCCCGTTCCCGGAATCGACCGTCATAAAAACCCTGCTGCAGCGCCAGCTTCCGCTGCAACCGCCGCGCCGCCTGCTGCGCCGATTCGCGTTTTTTCTTTTTACTCATCTTGATCCGTGATCGTCCGTAACAAACAATAAATGGTCTTACCTGGCCTCATACGATAACAGAATAAAGATATCAACTGCCTGTCAATTTCGTTCTTCAATTACACCACATATCTCTGTCACCTTTTCATACCGCGACCCCTACGGGGCCGTAACCAACCAAACCGCCCTGTGGGCTAGGATACCGGCGTCCCTACGGGACGCAAAGACATCCCAGGAACTGTATATCAAAACGACTATCAGAAAACCAGATCCATACCCTTCGCACCCCGGCGGGGTGCCGGTATCCCAGCACTCAACCCCAACAATAACCAACCGAAGGTTGGCTGCACTGTCCGCGCCCCAGAGGGGCACCGGTATTCCAGCGCTCAATCCCATCAATAACCAACCGAAGGTTGGCTGCTCTGTCCGTGCCCCGGCGGGTGCCGGTATACCAGCACTCAACCCCAACAATAACCAACCGAAGGTTGGCTGCTCTGTCCGCGCCCCAGAGGGGCACCGGTATCCCAGCACTCAATCCCATCAATAACCAACCGAAGGTTGGCTGCTCTGTCCGCGCCCCAGAGGGGTACCGGTATCCCAGCACTCAATCCCATCAATAACCAACCGATGGTTGGCTGCACTGTCCGCGCCCCAGAGGGGCGCCGGTATCCTAGCCCCAACGATCCGTCAGAATACGACCCCGTAGGGGTCGCGGTATAAAAAGTTTCCAAGTAGCCAGCAAGGCCTCTTCTTGAAACACGATCAAAATATCCATTAAAACAAAAAACCGCATATATGGAGTTGTATTCAGGAGAACACAGCAGTTTCTTTGACCCATGGCCAACACCTATTCACAAGCCTATCTGCACATCGTCTTCAGCACGAAGTTCCGCAGGAACCTCATTGAAAAATCCTGGAAGGACGACCTGAATGCCTACGTCGCCGGCATTATCCGGAATCATGGACAACGCGTGGTCATCGTCAACAGTATGCCGGATCACATCCACATCTTCTATGTCCAACGCCCCCACATGGCTCCGGCAGCGTTAATGCAAAACGTAAAATCGAGAAGCTCTGTTTGGGTAAAGAAAAATCACCCTACGGTACAAAACTTCCAATGGCAGGAAGGCTTCGGCATGTTCTCCTGCTCGCCGCATGAGGTGGAGAAGATCTACAACTACATAAAGAACCAGGAAGCGCACCACCAGCGGGAAGACTCGCTGAAAGAATTCATCCGGCTCCTTCAGGAATATAAAGTCGATTACGAGGCACGCTACCTCACCGACTGAACTTACTCATCCGGACCCGTGATCGTCCGTAATATCCGTGTAGTCCGTGTGCTAAAACTTCACGCACCGAAGTCAATCCTCCGACCGCCGCAAGTCCCTCGCCAGTCGCATCAGGATCCGGTCACGGTAAACGAAATCATCGATCGCATCCTCCGCCATCACCGGGATGGCCGCCGGCTCCGCGGGTAAGGTCGCGCGAAGTCGCGCGCGGAAATCCGAAAGGACCGCCGGATCGGTAATTGTGCTTTCCCGAAGCAGCGACTCCAACTCTTCGTTCAATTGCAAGGCATCCTTCCAATTGCCCAACTCCCGGATCAGCCAACTCAACGCATAGAAATAGGTCGACTGAACCGTCAATGCCATTACCCCCTTCGGTGTCGATGGCAACTTATTGAACGGCGAACCGACGATCTCCTTCGTACAGTACTTCTTCAGCCGTTCGTCGACTACCGGGACTTTCGCCAAACGCAAGCGTCCCTGCAAGACCGCCGCGTAAATGCTGAACCAGCGCAGCTTGCGGCGCAACTCGTGCAGCCCGCCTTCGAGCTGGTGAGGATTCAGCTCCCCATCGCGGTACTGCTCCTCTGTCTTTTCCAATTCACGGGCGAGGAATTCACCCAGACGATTCCGGAACTTACCATCTTCTTCCACCACATGCACGGCCACCAGGTCGCGTACCTGGCGGAGCGCTTCCCCTGACCACCAACCGTCCTGCTCCAGGATCAGGGCCAACTGCTTCAACTCCTGCTTGTAGGTTTTTCCGTAACGCGCGGCGGCGAACTTCGCCAGCCCTTTGATCCCGCCGATCTGTTCAAGCATCGCTTCGGCATGGTCCATCGCGCCGAGGATGTCTTCGAGCTGCTTGAAACGGTCGTACAACGGATCGAACGCCTTTTTATCCAGCATGCCCCGACCGATACGACTCAGCGCCTCCAGGCGAAAAAGGATCGAGCGGGCATCGCTCTTGTAAAAAGCTTCCGCCGGATCAGGACGACGCTTGCATTTGCGCAAGACCTCGTCCAGCGCTTGTAACCAGGGTTCGAAAAATCGGAGCATGACGTTCGTTTCGCATTCCAAGATACGAAAGGAACCCCAGCCTCATCGACGCGAAGGCACGCCTTTGTACTTGACGCAGATGTAAAGAAAGATCACGCGCGAATACCGGAACACCAGCGGCGTGGTCAGGATCGCGACGGCCGTGGCGATCCCCAGGAAAGTCCAGATGTAATCGCCGATGCCACCCATCACCAGGTAGAAGATCGCAGCGGTGATGATCATCAAGCCGACCATCAGCGCATAGCTCACATACGCGGCACCGAAATAAAAACCGGGCTCCACGCGAAGGTCCTGCCCGCAGACCGGACAAGTGGCAGGCATATCGCCCACATGCTTCAGGTCGTAAGCATTCGGATGCGTAAAAACGGAATGTTCCCGACAAGCCGGACACTTCATACCGGCGATCGAGAGAAACAAATTGGGGCGGGGAGGATGAGCCATTGTGTGGACAAAGATAAGTCAGTCCGGGAATAACTGCCGGTGACTTTGGTCACTGGCGGAAGTTTAGCGAATAGCCAATAGCGAATAGCGAATAGTGGTGGTGTGCATGGGGAACCTTTCTGCATTGATCACACTTTTGCCTTAGAGCGTGTGCCATGCGCATGACAGGATTTTCATGTTTGAATACTTAACGATAACAGGCCAAATCAAGAACCCCGAGCCTGTTTTCTGATATTTGAGTGTAGGTGAGCACGCATCTCCGGTGTCAATTCAACAACCGGAAACTCGAAACTCGAAACTCGGAACCCCAAACAAGCTCTATTCGCTGTTCGCTATTGGCTATTCGCTAACAAGACCAAAATCCCCCAAATCCCCCGATTTTCCTGACTTTTATCAGTTGCTGCGCATACCCCTTTTAGCTTAAATTTAAGGTGCAGTTAGGGAATCAAGGGAAGGGAGGAAAGTAGGGATGTCAACCTGATCACCCATGAATACACGGCCCGGCTTTTTTTCGCCAGCTTTTTCAGGCCACTCACCATGACCCGGTTCTCATTTTATCCGGGCCCTGCTCCCACTTTGCTCTTCCACATCCATATGCAATATTAAAAAGCACTCGCCATGAAAGTTTATGATGACAAACACATCAAGAACGTCGTGCTTGTCGGCGCACCCAAGTCCGGCAAGACGACGTTATCTGAAGCCATGCTCTTCGAGGCCGGACTGATCAACCGTCGCGGCACCGTCGAAGAGAAGAACACCGTCTCCGATTACCACGAGATCGAACACGAACGCGGCAACTCGGTCTACGCGACCTCGATGCACACCGAGTGGAAAGACTATAAGATCAACATCATCGACACACCCGGCCTCGACGACTTCATCGGTGAGGTCATCGCCGCACTGCGGGTCGCCGATACGGCGGTGATGTTACTCAACGCCGAGAACGGCGTCGAGATCGGTTCCGAACTCATCTGGAACTACGTTGAAAAATTCCAGAAGCCGATCCTGTTCGCCGTCAACCACCTCGATCACCAGAAAGCCGACTTCGACGAAACCGTCCGCCAGGCGCAGGAGCGATTCGGCAAGGCGATCACCCTGATGCAATATCCCGTCAAGACGGGCGACGGCTTCAATGCGATCATCGACCTGCTCAAGATGACGATGTACCGCTATCCGGCCACCGGCGGCAAACCCGAAAAGCTGCCCATCCCCGCGGAGGAAATGGAAAAAGCCAACCGGCTCCACAACGAACTCGTCGAGAAGGCCGCCGAGAACGACGAGCAACTCATGGCTACCTATTTTGAAAAGGGCAACCTCGACGAAGACGAACTCCGCCAGGGGCTCAAGCTCGGCATGCTGCACCACGACGTGTACCCGGTCTTCTGCCTCTCCGCCAAGCGCGACATGGGCAGCGGCCGACTCATGGGCTTCATCGACAACGTAGCTCCTTCCGCTACCGAACTGTTACCCGAGAAACTCGAAAACGACGGCGAACTCGCCTGCGATCCGAAAGGACCCAAGGCGCTCTTCGTCTTCAAGACCCTGATCGAACCGCACCTGGGCAAGCTCACCTTCTTCAAGGTCATGTCGGGTGAGATCAACACGGGCGATGAATTGTACAATCCCATCACCGGCCATACGGAGCGCCTCAACCAGCTCTTCATCATGGACGGCAAGAACCGCAACGCCATCAACAAGCTGGTTGCCGGCGACATCGGCGCGACACTCAAGTTGAAAGACACGCTGACCAACCACACGCTCTGCGCAGCGGGCAAGGATTTCCAATTCGACCCGATCCACTTCCCGGCTCCGCGCCTGCAAACCGCCATCGTGGCGAAGAACAAGGCCGACGACGAAAAACTCGGCACCGTCCTGCAGGAGATCCACCAGGAAGATCCGACCCTGGAAGTCGACTACAACCGCGAACTCAAGCAGGTGTTGTTGGGTTCACAGGGCGAATTGCACCTGGCCGTCACGAAATGGCGGCTGGAAAAGGTCTATCACCTCGCCGTGGAATTCGAGAAGCCGCGCATCCCGTACCGCGAGACCATCGTGAAAGCCTCGATGGCCTCGTACCGGCACAAGAAGCAGAGCGGCGGCGCCGGTCAGTTCGGAGAAGTGTACCTCAAGATCGAACCCTACCACGACGGCATGCCGGAACCGCACGAGCACCACGTACGCGACAAGGAAGTACTCGACCTGCCCTGGGGCGGTAAGCTGGTCTTCTACAACTGCATCGTCGGTGGTGTGATCGACCAGCGGTTCATCCCCTCGATCCAGAAAGGCATCATGGAAAAGATGCACGAAGGTCCGGTGACGGGCTCCTACGTACGCGACATCCGCGTGATCGTGTACGACGGCAAGATGCATCCCGTCGACTCCAACGACATCTCCTTCAAGATCGCCGGCATGATGGCCTTCAAGGAAGCCTTCCACCAGGCCGAGCCGCGCGCATCCTCGAGCCGGTGTACGAGATCGAAGTCATGGTGCCCGAAGAACTGATGGGCGACGTGGTCACCGACCTCCAAGGCCGGCGCTCGATCATCCTCGGCATGGACAGCAAAGGCAAGTACCAGGTCATCAAAGCCCGCGCGCCCCTGGCGGAACTCGACAAGTACTCCACCTCCTTACGCTCCATCACACAGGGCCGCGGCAGCTACTCCGGAAAATTTCTCGAATATGCGCCCGTCCCCGGCGAAATTCAACGCAAACTCGCCGAAGGATACAAGGCGACGGAGCAACATTGAGCTATTATTCCTGTATGCAATAACAAGGGCCGGTACCATTACCGGCCTTTGTTATTCAATTTACATCGTATCTGTGGCCCATCACCACCGTTTCCGCCCGCTTGGCAGCATGGCGATAAATTGCAATTACAGCAGATTACCATGAATCTAGTCCGAAATTATTGATGCAGTATACCCTTGCGATCTTCTGCCGAAATTGTTCGCATCGTTTCGGCTTCACCCCCGCAAAGTCACCTTAACACCTTGTTCATACTGCGCCAGGAAGGCTACAATCTGAACCTCTATTAACTTTGATTTTCGCTTACGCTTTGTTAATAGATTAGTTTATAGGGATGCTATCTTGTGGGGCGTATCATCTTCAATTAACGGCTGAGCAGGTCAGCCAACAATAACACCCTGTGTTAACTCCAAAAATTGTCTATAAAAAATAAAATTTGGGAAGCCCATTCATCCAAAGGAAACTGAAATCATTTCATCAGTTTCAATCAATCTTAACCACTTTCCTTGAAAACAACTCCTCCCCACAAAATACGCTGATATAATAAACTCCGGGTAAGAATGAACTTAAATCCATCTTATACTGATACTTTCCAGCCATTAATGGAACACTTGATCCTTCCGTCCACAATAAATGACCTAGATTATCAAATATCTTAACCGCTACCATTGCCTTTTCCTTCAAGTCTAAGATCAAATAGGCATTACCCACCGCCGGATTCGGTGTAATCTCAACAGAAGTGGCGTCCTTTTGACCTAAGGGTGTTCTGGAGTCTGGTCCTTTCAATCGCTGGGGAGGTGCTGGCGCACAAATTCCCAAATTTACATTATCAATTGAAGCATAGAACTCGCTCCCTTCCTTCGCTTCAAAGCCATGCTCCAATTCAATATAATCATTTGCCTTAAATAAGGTCTGAGACCCCGACTCCAGGACATAATTTCCATGCGTCGATCCGGGATCCACATAGCGGCCTGCCAAGATAAAGGATTCGGAGTCCCATGCCAATATTCTATCGGCCACAGTATTATTCTGAAATTTCCATTGGGGTGCTCCTTTTCTTACTTTTCCTCCGTTGAAATCTATCTTGTAACGGTTAATATTCTTCTGGTTAGTAGTCCAATTCTGAAAATACAACTCCGAATTTGGCTTTACATCGAATACCATATCGTATAAGCTTACGCAAGGTTCGATGGTTACTTTGGCGTTCGATTCAATATGATAAATGGAACTATAGCGATGATCTTGGGTAGGATAACTTCCTGTGCTATTAAAATCAACAAACAAATCCGTTTGATTGGGGAGTTTCGAAATATAATTTGGCGAATAGGGATCCGTAGTATTATATGGCCCACCATTCAATGGATCGGCACTCTGCTGCAATAAATCTGGCAGAAAAGGATAAGTGCCTGAAATAGTCTTAAACGTGTAGCCACTTGGAAAGGTCAAATTGTTAGCTGAAATGGAAACCTCCGAAGGATTATAAATAACCATTTCTGATGGGTTTATTTTAGTTAAGTCAATGTTCCGATTAACGGTATATTGATGCACTATCGGGGCATTTTGCGCTTGCCAAACACCTCCAACATTTTCAAATCCACTAGGAGCTTTTCCAGAGGCGTCCCTTATACCCGTTGAAACAATTATTGATCTATCAGGTATTGACAAATGTTCAACATATCTCGATCCAGGTCCAGGATTATACTCAAATATATCATTAACTGACCGAACATCAGCATACGCATTATATAATATTTGACAGAAGTCATCGTCTGCCGGAACAAAGGGATGCATATTGCAAACATCTCCTTTGATACTTGAGTAGCTATCGCAAGTGGATGAAGGATCATATATACTATATTCACAAAAAGGCGCATCCGTATATGATGAAGCACTACTTAGAGGTTGACAAATTACTGGTCTGATGGTTACATCATACTGCGATGGTGATGGAGAAACTGATGAATTGGATACTGTAAAGGGATATCTACGCATCATACCTCGAGTTAGATCAACATATAAATTAAACTGATCGAGCACCGGATCAGTTGCAAACTGCCCGCAATGTACTGATATAGTTATTTTTAAAACGGAATGAGGAATTACCAATCTACTAATATCAAATCCTGGCCTGACAAATCCAACGGAAGAGAGGACAAGGGGGATACTTTGATCATTCATTGCAAATAGAAGTTCTCCGGCAGGCCCATATTGTCTTTCAAAAACCTTACTTTGGATCTTGTTATACAATCCACTCGCATTTGTTGGCAAACTGACCGAGTAATCCCATCTATTATACAAAGGGTTATAAAGTCCGTCTGATGGGACATCCAATATTCTCAGGCTACCTCCATCATTACATCCAGGCTCGAATGCACAATCCATTGAAAACGGAAATGAAACAAGCTCTATATCAAATGTCATTATCAAGTTATTAATGTCGATGGCGGCAAGATTACCTAAAAATCTATTCGGATCGGCCCATGGCAATTGTTCCGCTGTGATTAAAAACTCGCCTTCATAGCCATATAGTCGTCGAAAATATCCGCCGTCATAAATACCATATGGGCGTGCATAATCATCATGATTTATTCCTGTCCAATCAATATAGTTATTGACGACATCTTGCGACTTCAAATTGAAGATGGGATAAAACACCACACATAAAAAGAGTATTGTTCCTTTCATAAAACAATTATTTTTCTAACAAATTGTATATTTTTCTCATTCACTTTTACTATCATCATACCACTTTCATAAATCCTGAAGCGGATCTTATTCGGTTCGACCAGGAAGAAATCCGTAGGAATTTCGTGACCCGAGATATTGAGCAAATGCACATTCCTAATAGAGCAGAGAGCCGGGATCTCCAACACAATGTCTTGTCCCTGAACGGCAGGGTTTGGAAATGTCAAGATGTTGATACCGGCATTAGATACGGGAAACAGGTTCGTCATGACTGATGCTGTGGAAGCAATAGACATGGCCGGCACTGAATCGATGTTTCTAAATCCGCCTCCGGCATAAAGCAAGTTATTGTACTCCAGAAGACGATAGACTATCCCATCGGTTCCTCCGCCCGGCATGTACTGTTGGTTCTCTAAAACACCGATATCTTCCGGCACCTCAAAATGCCCGCAAACAATTAAATGCTGGTTAAACTTCACTACATCGTAGATTCCCGATATAATACTATCCGGACTTGGCATGGGATTCCACGCATTATTATAGTATTTACTAATTCCCCTTGAAGTATTGATTCCAACCGGAGTAAAATTTCCACAAGCGTAAAGCGTGTCGTCACAAACTCTTAGCCTTGTCACTATGTTGTTAAACCCTTGACCAAGCGCATAAAATCTCCCTAAACTATACAGGGCAGTTTTTCCCATAGTAACTCCATTGATCCAAGTGAACTGCCCACCAACAAGCAAACCAGTATCGCAAACTGCAAGAGTATAGACATAGTCATCGATGTAATTCGCTACCGCAACCCATGATCCCCCATCCCATTTTGCCAAAAACCGAATAGCAGTCGCACCCGATTGATCGAAATAACCGCTTGCAAAAAGTGTATCCTGATAAACTGCTAGATCCGTAACTACATCGTCAAAACCTGCCCCAAGTGGCTCCCATGAAGTGCCATTGAAAATGACAACATTCGAAACTGGAACTCCATCAACCGAATCTATATATCCAGCTGCTACTAATTGACCATTGAATTCTTCGATCGATGTGATACTTGAGCCTCCAGAAAAACCTAAGCCACTTGATTGCGAATGCCATCCTTGTCCATCCCAATAAGCTACTTTATCTATTCGATTAGCTCCGGAATAATCAAAGTTGCCGGCTACATACAATTTTCCATCAAACACGAGCATATCCCGTATTGTACCATCTACCCCATTTCCTGTTGGGGTCCAGGCAGCGAAAGTGATATGGCTAGCCAGCAGAAAACAAACCAGCAATAGTACATTCCCAGGTTGAAACAATTTCATGAGCATTAATTTCATTAGTGCCACTATTTTTCGAGCACCTTTATTCTGCTCTCCAACTGAATAATATATAAATGCAACTCCTCTATTTTTCTGAGTAATTTACCTTGAATGGAGGCTACGTCGATCCCTTCCTCTTCCACGTCTTTCGAAGTTGGTATTCCAGGGAGATGCCTATTATCCCGTACATATCTTTCCAAATCAGCAATGCTCAACAATTCATAATCCAGATTAAACACGTCATCTGCCCAAAAACTGGACGTCTTATCTGCAATTCTTAACTTTTCAGTTAAGATGCCTCCAGTCACGTACATTTTATAGGTACCCGGCAAGGAAAGCGGGTCGCCAATCACGAGTTTTGACAGCGGATTGAAGCTTCCATAAAAGTAGTAGTTCGCATCTGTGGGGCAGAGTTTCTTGTAAAAGGCGTAGGAGGGTCTGGAACAAATTTGTATGCCGCCCCCTCCCGGATCATCAATCCTCAAATAACCGTTTGCGTCAACGAAAACACTTCTGATACTGTCTGAGCTTACCGAATCAAGCTTGATCGTTCCATTCAATACGATCTGACCCGTTGGATCAATTCTAATCCGGTCAATATTCTTCGATCGTATTGTAAAGGCCGCGGAATCTACCGTCCCAATGAAATTAGAATCAGGATTACTATTGGCATTCCCCATCATCGTCCAATCATCCCGGTCCGGCTCCGTCAGGTCGATCTTGACGTCGGGTTTGGTGCAACCGTTGGCATCGGTAACCAGCACTGCATATGTGCCGGCCATGAGGTTGGAGAGGTTCTGGGTGCTTTGGCCGGAGTTCCAGGAATAGGTGTACGGCATCACCCCGCCGGTGACCGTGGTGGTCACACTGCCGTTGGAGCAGTTGTAACAGGTCGTGTGGTGGCCGTTGGGGTAGGTCGGGGCTGTCAATTCCACCTCGATTGAAACGGGTTGCGTGAGCGTGATACTGGCCGTTACGCCAACACCGTTCAGGTCCTTGACCAGCACCGTGTACTCGCCGGCTTTCAGGTCTGCCAGGTCCTGCGTGAAATTTCCATTGCTCCACTGATAGGTATAAGGTGCAACACCGCCGGAAACCGTCAGGTCAATGGCGCCATCATCGCTGCTCTTGCAACTGAGGTTGTACCCGTTGTGCAGCGGACTGGTGATGCTGACAATATGCAAAGGCGTGGGCTGTGTCAGACTGGTCGACAGTTGCAACTGGCATTGGTTGACATCCCGGACAATCACCGAATACGATCCGCTCGGCAGGTCGTGATTCGTCTCCGTCTCGGCTCCATTGCTCCACTGATAGGTATAGGGCGTCGCGCCGCCGCCGATGACAGCGGTGATCCAGCCGTCGGCAGCCCCTTGCGCGGAAACGTTGAGCCCGCCTCCATAGGTCGAAACGTCGAGCGATCCGGTCAGGGCCTCCGAGGCAATCAGCGTATAGCTCTTGGTGATGGTGTCCTGCGCAGCATCAATAACGGAAATAGAATATGTACCGGCTGCCAGGTTGGTAATGGTCTTCGTATATGCACCCGTTGACCACTGAAAAGAATAAGGCGGCTGTCCGCCAACGATGATCGCCTCCAGGGTGCCATCACTGGCTCCGTTGCAACTCACATGGTATCCACCATTATACACGGAAGGGTTAAATGTCACATCCAAGGATTGTCCGGAGACTCCGAAGGACAACAGCAATAACACAAGGGAAAATCCCCCCCCCCTTAAAATATTCGAAAAATGAAGTTTGATTGATTTTGTTTTCATGACTACGGATTAAAACGTTAACGACATCAAAGGATAACAATTCAATTTCTAAATGCAAGAGAAAAGAAAAATTTAACATCGTAAAATAAGATGATGTTTGTCATAAAAAATAATTATTTCATTTTTTGTAAAAAAATCTTCATTTAATTAAAAATAAATACGAAGGTAGATTGGAAAAAAGTTCCGGCCCACCCTTATTTCACCCATGTGTTCAATCACTCCCCTTTCACCACCAATCGCCCGTGGGATGCTTTGGTATCTTCTAATGAAACAGTAGAAAGATCATGGAACAGGCCCTTGGATCGCACAATCGCCTAATTGGAAAAGCAAGCATTCAACGATCAAGCGCCACCTGTCGGAGCGAAGACGATATCCTGACGGAGGCTCCCGGGTGCCCAATGGTAATGGTACCGGAATCAGGCCGGAGGGTACTCCACGGGCCTTCGAAACATCGTTCGGATAGGCGTTAAACACAACGCGCGAATGCCCGCCTTGCTAAAATCCAGGAAAAGCCCATTTTTAACACATTCCGGCACCGATTTTCAGCTAAAAAATGAACCATTCGCAAGGTTTTGGCGTAAATAGGTCTCCCGTTTGCCCTCCCTGACCCGAACTTCATACGAATGAATTTGTTCTCTTCTGACCGGTCCCGACCGGCTGGAAGCTGCGGCATTTGCATTCACCCCATGTTGAACACTCTTCACAGAAAACACCGAGAACGGACTTGCTTCCCCTGTACCTTTGTGATTCGAATTCCCTCAGACTCAATATGAAAAGATTCTTCTCCCTGCTTGTGCTGTTGAGCGCATGGACTTCCCTCGTCCAGGCGCAGATCACCTTCTCGAAAGAGTACGGCGGCTTCTACGATGAAGACGGTCGTTGGATGGAACAGACATCCGATTCCGGATTCGTGATGGTAGGAGGTACGGAAACCTATTCCAACGGACAAAGCGACATCTGGCTGGTGCGCACCGACGCGTACGGCAATGTGCTGTGGAACCGGTCCTACGGCGACACGCAATTCGATTTCGCCAACATGGTGCGCATCACCAGCGACGGTGGTTTCGTCATCGCGGGCTTCACCGGCTCCTTCGGCGCTGTGAACAACGATGGCTGGATCATCAAGACCGACGGCAGCGGCAACATCCAATGGACGCGCATGATCGGCGATAACGGCATTCAGGAAATCGAAGCGATCATTCAAACCACCGACGGGGGTTATGCCGCCCTGGGTTATAATCAAAGCACCGGAACACAATGGTACGACATGTGGCTCATCCGCCTCAATGCCAACGGCACGGTACGCTGGCAGAAGAACATCGGCGGACAAGGCTACGAGATCGGTAACTCACTGCAACAGACGCCGGACGGAGGATTCATCCTGAATGGTCAATCGTACAGCTACGGCCTCGAAGACGGCGACTATGTTCTCTACAAGACCGACAGCGCCGGTACCGTGCAGTGGTACAAGAACTATGACTTCGCCGGTCTCCAGGAATCCCATCACGTTTGCTATACTCCGGCCGATGGCGGTTTCCTGATGGTGGGCGATGCCGATGATACACCGAACGGACTCGGAGACACCGATATCTTCCTCATCAAAACCGACGCGAACGGCGATACACTCTGGACGAAAAACCTCGGCGGTACCAAGAAAGACGGTGGCAAGACCGTCGAAGTGACCAGCGATGGGGGTTATATCATTGGTGGAATTACCCGCTCCTTCGGTCTCATCAATCCGAATTATTACCTCGGTAAACTGGATGCCTCCGGCAATCTGGAATGGGAAAACGTAACCTACGGTTCCGCTTATCACGATCACGCTTACCGTGCCATCGAAACTTCCGACGGCGGGTACGCCAACTTCGGCTACTTCCGCAACGCTTCGAATTATCAGAATTACGCTCTGGTGAAACTCGGTCCGGGCGGCGGCGTGACAAAAGATGTCGCCATTGACAATTACAATTACCCGCTGACTTCCCTGTGCAGGAGCGCCGGTGTTCCCATTTCCCTGAAGTTGACCAACTACGGCGCTACGAATGAAACGAATATTCCGGTCGTCGTGGTAATTGATAACGGCTCACAACAGTGGACCTTGCACGATACGCTGACCACCGCACTTGCGCCTTCCAATTCCGCTACCCTCTTATTTGATCAGACCTTCGACTTTACGACGGTCGGCACCTGGAACCTGACTGCTTACATTCCACACCGGAACAGCGACATCTCCTATTCCAACGACACCAGTTACCTCACCGTGGAAGTCGTCCTGCCTTCCCAGGACCCGAACACCACTTCGGCGGTTTCCTGTAACGCCGGCTCTGTGAACCTGCGCGCCAGCGCACTCGCGGCAACCGACTCGCTCTTCTGGTACGATGCGTCGACCGGCGGCAACCTGGTCGGCACCGGCACGAGCTATACGACACCGAGCCTGTCGTCTACTACGGATTATTTCGTCGAAGCCGTCCGCGGTAAAGGATCAAAGGTCGGCCCGGTCGACAACACCATCGGCGGCGGCGGATCTTCTTCCAACGGAGAACTGCGATTCGACAGCCGCACCAACTTCAAACTGGTTTCGGTAAAGGTGTACGCGAGCTCTGCCGGCAACCGGATCATCGAATTACGCAACGGAGCTGGCAACCTCCTGCAATCCAAAACCATCAACCTGCCGGTGGGCGAAAGTCGGGTTTACCTGAACTTCGACGTGCCGCAGGAAAACGATCTCACGCTCGGGCTTGGTGCCGGTAGCCTCGGGCTCTTCCGGAATAACTCCGGTGTTTCGTATCCATACGATGTTTCCCGTACGCTGGAGATCTACGGCTCCAACAGCGGCCCGAACTTCTATTACTACTTCTACGATTGGTATGTCTTCGTTCCGTATCAGAACTGCGCTTCCAACCGTGTTACCGCCAGCGCGCAGATCGGCAGCGGCGCTTCGAACGCGTTCGACCGCTCCCGTTGCGGCAACGGCAGCGTAACCCTCAGCGCCAACTCTCCTGACGCACTCACCTGGTGGGATGCGGCCAGCGGCGGCACACAGGTAGGCAGCGGTTCCTCCTACTCCACACCCGGCCTCAGCAGCACCACCAGTTACTACCTGCAGGCCGGCTCCTGCCCCAGCCGCATCGAAGTACAGGCGATCATCAACGCGCAATCCTCCGCACCGACCGCTTCCGATGTGACGAACTGCGGTCCCGGCGCGGTGACCCTGACCGCATCCTCTCCTGACCCGATCTCCTGGTACAACCTCGCCAGCAACGGCTTCCTCCTGGGCAGCGGCAGCAGTTATATAACGCCTTACCTCACCGAAACCGATACGTTCTACGCGGTGGCTGGCACGGCTTGTCCCTCCTCCGCGGTCGCGGTCCGCGCGATCATCAACTCCGCCGCCGCGCCTACCGGCACCGATGCCTCCGCTTGCGGACCTGCTTCCGTAACACTCTCCGCCACTTCCACCGATCCGATCGAATGGTATGACGCGGCCATCGGCGGTAACCTCGTCGGCACCGGCCCGACACTCGTTACGCCGGTACTCGGCGCGACGACCACCTATTACGCGCAAGCGGTTGGAGGTTGTGCCTCCGTTCGCACGCCCGTGACAGCCAACATCACGGTGGTCAGTCCTCCGGTAGGTACCAGTGCATCGCGTTGCGGCAGTGGCACGCTCGTGATCTCCGCTGCTTCGATCGATCCCGTCACCTGGTGGGATGCCGCAAGCGGCGGAACGCAGATCGGCAGCGGCATCAACTTCACCACCCCGGTACTGACATCGACTACGACCTACTACGCGGAAGCCGCCAACAATGGCTGCTCCAGTACGCGCACGGCGGTCGATGCGGAGATCATCGTTACTCCTCCTCCAACGGTGACGAGCGGAAGCGTCTGTATTTCCGGATCTGTCACCCTCACGGCCAGCTCCACCGATTCCATCGCCTGGTACGACGCGCCGACGGGTGGCAACCTGCTCGGTACCGGTAGCAGCTTCACAACACCTGTGATCAACAGCACAACCAGCTACTACGTGGAGGCAGGCTTGAGTTGTCCGAGCGTACGGGTTCCCGTGGATGCAATCGTCGCTGGCCCGTCCAGTACACCGACGGTAACAGGTGCTTCGAATTGCGGCAGTGGTAGTGTTACCCTGACAGCCAGCTCCCCTGATCCGATATCCTGGTACGACGCGCCAAGCGGCGGCACATTGCTCGGCACCGGCTCTTCATTCACCACTCCTGTCATCTCGACAACAACGACCTACTATGCCATCGCCGGTATCACGGGATGTGAAAGCGCACCGGCTTCCGTTGATGCGGAGATCCTGCCACTGGCCGCTGATCCCGTTACGACCGGAGCTTCGAACTGCGGCCCGGGCTCGCTGACATTAAACGCAACAGCGGCAGATCCGATGAGCTGGTACGATGCCCCGAGCAACGGTACGCTCATTGCCACCGGCACCAGCTATACGTCGACCTTCAGCGCCACAACCACCTACTACGTGATCGCCAACAACGGCACCTGTCCGAGCAACCCGGTCCCCGTTACCGCCACGATCAACACGCTTCCGGTCGTCAGCCTCGGCCCGGATACGGTGAACATCCTATCCGGCCAAACCGTCACCCTCGATGCCGGCGCGGGATTCAGTAGTTACCTCTGGAGCACGACGGCAACCACCCAAACCATCAACACCGGCGTTAGCGGGACGTATTCGGTCACCGTTACCGATGGCAACGGCTGCACCGGTAGCGACTCCATTGTGGTGAACATCATCACAGGACTGAATGCCATCAGCGGCGACATCCAGCTCAACATCTTCCCCAATCCGTCGAACGGGCGTGTCGAAGTGACGGCGGTGGGTGTATCGGAATCCTTCGAGTTGCGCATCACCGACCAACTTGGTCGTGTGATCTTCTTCGAACCGGTCCGGCAGACGAACATCTATCGCAAGAGCATCGACCTGTCAGAAAAAGCGCAGGGTGTTTACTTCCTTCAGCTCAGCACTTCGAAGGGACGTGTTACCCGTGCTTTGATCATCGAATAAAATAATCCTCGTAAACGGAAAAATCGTTTAACCACCTCTGTATGAAACTATCCTTGAAAACACTCCTGTTTGTCGCGACCATCTTCTGTTGCGCCATTACCTCACGTGCACAGACCAGTTGGGAAAAGCTGTTCTCCCGCACCAGCACGGATGCCTTCAGAAATGTTGCGGAATGTCCGTCAGGCGGCTACATCGCTGTCGGCTATACCTCCAGTTGGTCTCCGAATGATACCGACGCGTACGTGGTTCGGCTCAATACCTCAGGCGACACAATTTGGACGCGCCGCATCAACGGCACCGGCAGCAGGAAGGACTTGCTCTATAAGGTGA
Source organism: Bacteroidota bacterium (assembly GCA_016713765.1). Lineage (NCBI taxonomy): Bacteria > Pseudomonadati > Bacteroidota > Bacteroidia > Candidatus Pollutiaquabacterales > Candidatus Pollutiaquabacteraceae > Candidatus Pollutiaquabacter > Candidatus Pollutiaquabacter sp. The sequence continues at coordinate 600,812 of JADJON010000001.1, read as the reverse complement.
TCAACACCAACGACGGCAATTACGCCATGTGCGGCTACTCGACGAGCTACGGCGCCGGAACGGAAGACGTATTGATCATCAAGATGGACGACAATGGGAACATCCTCTGGACCAAGACCTGGGGCGGGACCGGTCGAGACCGCGCGCAGGAGATCGTCCAGACGAGCGATAACGGATACATCGTTTGCGGCTATACCACATCCCCTCCGGCGCAATACTTCGACGGCTTCCTCCTCAAGTTGAACGCCAGCGGCGACACAACCTGGTCGCGTCGCTATGGAACAGCACTCTTCGAGGATTTCAACTCGGTGAAACAGCTTGCCGATGGTGGTTATATCGCCGGCGGACAGGGTAACAACGGTGGTAACGGACTTGATCAGTACCTCGTGCGTACCAATTCTTCCGGTGATACGACCTGGACTAAGCGATTCGGAACGCTCGGCACTGATAACATTGAATACATCCACCCGGTTGCGGACGGATTCCTGCTGGCAGGCGGAACGGATGGTACCGGCTCCGACGGCAACAACGGCTATATCGTCAAGACCGATCTGAGCGGAGTGGTTGTCTGGACCAAAGTATACGGAGGTTCACTGGCCGACGATTTTCACGAGATCGAGCCGACACTCGACGGTAACTTCATTCTCAGCGGCACCACCAGCAGCTCCGGTCCGATCGATCCGAACATGTGGATGTTCAAGGTCGACGCGAACGGCGACTCCATCTGGGCACGCACCTACGGCGGCAATAACCACGACCACGGGTACAGCGCCATGCCGACCTCCGATGGCGGCTACATCTTCGCCGGTTATAGTTCAAGCTTCGGCTTCAACTACGAGGAAGCGTATCTCGTAAAGACCGACGCGAATGGACTGCTTTCGAATTTCCTCACCTACATCACGATCTTCAGTCTTGCTTCACCACTCGAAGGCGTTTGCGGCAACGCGACGCAGCAAGTCAAGGTCGTTCTGCGGAATTTCGGTCGCGATACGGTACCGAACATTCCGATCACCGTCAACATCACGGGCGCCATCACGCAGACCCTGAACTTCAACTATGCGGGACCGCTGTTTCCGGAAGACGCGGACACAGTCACCTTCCTCTCCACGATCAACACCTCCGGTGGTGGTGCATTCAATTTCGGGTGTGTAACCGGTACCACGAACGACGTTTACCCGGCTAACAACCGCTTCGACACCACGCGTACCATCATCGCATTCTCCACCGCCCCGACGACTACCGGCGCGGCGCGATGCGGTCCCGGCAGTGTGACCCTTTCCGCTTCAGCTACCGATCCGATCTTGTGGTACAGTGCGTCGACCGGCGGAGCGTTGCTGGGCTCCGGCAACACCTATAACACGCCTTCCATTTCGAGTACTACCACCTACTATGCTCAAGCCGGCAGCACTTGTCCGTCGAATCGAGTAGCAGCAGTCGCGACGATCAATACGGCCGTAGCCGATCCGGTGACCACCGGTGCGGATCGTTGCGGATCGGGTTCGTTGACGCTGACCGCGACCGCAAGCGATCCGGTTACCTGGTGGGACGCCGCTTCCGGCGGTACACAAGTCGGATCGGGCAATAGTTTCGTTACGCCGAATCTGACGACTACCACGACGTACTATGCCCAGGCTTCCAACGGCCCTTGCTCCAGTGCACGGATTCCTACCGTGGCGACCATCAATACCCAACCCAATACACCGACTACAACCGGCGCTTTCAACTGCGGACCCGGCACCGTTACACTTGGCGCTTCATCTTCCGCTTCACTGGTGACCTGGTGGGATGCGGCGAGCGGCGGCAACCAGGTAGCAACCGGCTTGAGTTACACGACACCGGTGCTCAGCAGCACCACCACCTATTATGTAGAAGCTTCCAACGGGACTTGTCCTTCATCGGCGCGCGCGTCGGTGGTCGCGACCATTCGGTCCATCACCCCTGACCCCGGCACAAGTGGAGGCGCACGCTGCGGAAGCGGCACTGTTACGCTCAGCGCGACCAGCGCGCAAACACTGATCTGGTACAGTAGCCCGGGCGGCGCTCAGGTGGGAGTCGGCGCTTCGTTCACCACGCCGTTCCTAACGACCAGTACTACCTACTATGTACAGGCTACCGATGGATTCTGTCCGAGCCAGTATGTGGCGGTACAAGCCGTCATCAATACGCCTCCGTCGGTGTTCCTCGGAAACGACACGACCGTGTTGGCAACCTCCTACCAGCTCAACGCGGGATCGGGCTTCACCGGCTATAACTGGAACAGCGGAGCCGGCACCGCTCAGACATTCACCGTCACCACACCCGGCACCTATTGCGTGGTCGTGACGGATGGTAACGGATGCACGGCGACGGATTGCATTTTCGTCGACCTGATCACCGGTATCAACGAACAATCCGACTGGTTCGCGATGGTTTACCCGAACCCCGCGCATGAACAACTGACGATCCGGTTCGGTGGCGTTCAACCGAAAACGCTGTCGTTCCGCATCCTGCACATGAATGGACAACTCGTGCAGGAAACCGAACACAGTGAACTGTCCGCTACCCGGGAGATTTCCATTCCGCTCAACGGACTGGCTGCCGGCGCCTACCTGCTGCAAGTGCGGAGCGACCGTGGCGAACAATCCATCCGCTTCACCGTGAAATAAAACAAGACTTCTTTTTTGTGTACGACGCCCGGATAACCGGGCGTCGTTTTTTTTTGCTGCATACGTATTCATGCAGTCAATTGGCGGACTTCTATATCCCGTTTGCCCACTTTTCCCGCTTTATCTGCCAAATATCATTGACCTGCGGAATCGTTCGGGGTACATTTAATAAGAGAGGCAAGTCCTTAGGGCTTTTGCCAAGCGTATGAACCATTGACATCACCATCATGAAACACTCACCACGCATTCTGGTATGGGCGCTTTCCCTGCTGCTCACCATCCCGGCCTTTGGGCAAACCGAGGTCGTTCCCTTGGTCGGGAAAAACGTTGTCAAGTTTAACCTCACCTCGACGGCGCTCAGTCACTACGCGATTCAATACGAATACGTCACCAACCCGCGGCAATCCGTAGGGTTCGGATTCGGCATCTCGCCGGATGTCGCGTTACCGTTCAAGGACAACCTGCTGGATCAATTCGGCGACGACGACGACGCGCGTCGCGCCATCGAGTCCACGCGATTCACCAAGTACACCTTCACCCCGGAGTATCGCTTCTATGTCGGTAAAAAATCCGCACCGGAAGGATTCTATGTGGCAACCTTTATGCGCTATACGCACATGTCGATGTCGCAGGTCTACTCCTTCACAACCAGCGCCGGAAAGCTCCATACACCGGTGGTAGATGGCACCTTCAACGGCTTTGGTGCTGGTGCCATGATCGGTACGCAATGGCTGTTCGGAAAAACGAAGAACCTCGCGCTCGATCTCTGGATTGTCGGACCCTTTGCCGGGATCATGAAAGCCAAGTTCCACGGCACCGACGACATGAGCGATATGACCCAACAAGACAAGATCGACCTGAAAGAAGATATTGAATCGATTGAAATTCCGTTATGGACGACGGAGGCGACAATCGGCAACAACGAAATCGATGTGGATATGAACGGGCCATTCTATGGCGTTCGCATGCTGGGTCTCAGCTTTGGCGTTCGCTTCTGATCGATCTTCCCATCACGAAACGCAAAACGCGGCGCCCGGATCTGGGCTGCCGCGTTTTACTTTCTGATAAGTACTCAAGCAGCAGAGGTCCGTGTTCCTGCTTTTCCGCCGAGCCAGGCCATCGGGAGATAGGCGCCGACAAGGTCCGTGATGGAAAACCAGACCGGCGAAGGTAACATCATGGTATTGGCGATTCCTCCCAGCAGGAAGAATCCGCCGACAATGAATGCCGAACGCATTTTACTCACCGATAAGCGCGCCGCGAGAAACGCGCCGGCCAGGGTGCCGATCGCGTGTGCGAGAAATGGGAAGACAAAGTGCTTGGGTTCCATCAGGTGCATCGAAGCTTTGAGTCCTTCGTACGTGGTGGCATCAACACCTTCCGGCGGAGGAATGACGGAGCCGCTGATCATCACAATACCCATATTGACCACACTACCGGCGGCAATGCCGGCTATGATGGCAAGGATGTTTCGAAGAGTTGGATTCATGGTGGGAAGGGTTTAGGCAGACAAAGTAATCAACCCGGAAGAGGGAAGCAAAAGAAGGGACGGGGGACGGGGGACGAGGGACGAGGAAAAGAAAAAGCGAGGAACGGGACCGAGACCGAGGAAAATACTGCCTACTGAAAAAAGGGACGAGGGACGGGGGACGGGGGACGAGGAAAAGAAGAAGCGAGGAACGGGACCGAGACCGAGGAAAATTCTGCATGCCGCCTACTGCCTACTGACTACTGACTCTCAGCTCAGGCGGAGACCAGTTGCAACAATCCTTCAAAAAGAACCTGTCCGTCGGTGTTGCCCAACTCCGGATCGGCGGCGCGTTCGGGATGGGGCATCATACCGAAGACGTTCTTGCCGGCATTGCACACACCGGCGATGTTGCCGAGGGATCCGTTGGGATTTGCTTCGGGTGTCACTTGTCCGGAAGCATCGCAGTAGCGGAACAGGATCTGTCCGTTTGCTTCCATGGAACGCAATGTTTCGGCGTCGGTGTAATAGCGTCCTTCTCCGTGTGCGATCGGGATCTTGAGCGCTTGTCCGGGCTTGGTCGCAGCCGTCAGTCGCGCAGCCTGATGCTCGGGACGAACATACACGTTCTCGCAGTTGAAGCGCGAATGGTCGTTGCGCAACAATGCCCCGGGTACCAGGCCTGCTTCGCAGAGGATCTGGAACCCGTTGCAGACACCGAAGACAAAGCCGCCCTTGTTGGCAAAGGCAATGACTTCCTGCATGATCGGAGAAAAGCGCGCGATGGCACCGGAGCGCAGGTAGTCGCCGTAGCTGAATCCGCCCGGCAGCACGATGAAATCACAGTTCTGCAAATCATGGTCCTTGTGCCACAACTTCACCACCGGTTGCTTCATCCGATGGCGCAGCACATAGACCATGTCTTCGTCACAGTTCGATCCCGGGAAAACGACGACTCCGAATTTCATGACCCGAAGGTACGAAAAAACCCCTGTGCAGACAGGGGTTTCAGGTCATGAGCCGGATGCGCTTCAGGCTTCGCGACGCGCGTCTGCAGGCTTGTAAACGCTGAGCTTCTTCATCAATTCCTTCCGGGCATTGTGAATGCGCACTTTCACCGTTCCGAGCGGAATCTGCAACCGCTGCGCGATCTCCTCGTACTTGTAGCCGCTGTAGCTCATCAGGAAAGGCGTCCGCAGGTTGTCGTTCAAACCGGCCATGGCGGTGCGAATCTCCCGCATGACCATGTTACCCTCACCGTCGTTCCGTTTTGCGGTCGCGAGGTTGTTGATGTAGTACTGGTTGTCCGTATCGTCGTTGAAGATGTTCGACTTCATCGCGCGACGGTACTTGTTGATGAAAATGTTTTTCATGATGGTGTACAACCATCCCTTCAGGTTCGTACCGGCGGCGAACTTCTCTTCGTTCGTCAAGGCTTTCAGGACGGTATCCTGCACCAGATCATTCGCCTCCTCGCTATCCTGAGTGAGTTTCATCGCATATGCTTTCAACGGACGGGTCTCGTCAGTTACCTGCTTGCGGAATTCCTGATTCGTTTCCATGGCGATGTATTTTGAACTATTCTAAACTGTTTAACTATCTGTGCCTAATCTTTAAACAAAAATAGAATAAAAATGGTCAACTTCGACATTCGTGTTTAATATTTAACTCTTATTAACTAAACAAAACTTGGATTTTTCCATGAAATTCTATGGCCGAAAACAATCTGAAAACGGCCTTGTTCTCTCTATTCCTCCGGCAGTACTGGGGTAAAATCACCTATGAAGAAAGAAATAATTGAAAATCAAGCTCTTCCATCCATCGACGATCTGCTGGGAGGGTCCACAGGATCGCTGACAATTCATCCGGTCCGATCCGAGGCGGGGGATCTGACCGAGGAGGAGAAGATCCAGCGGATCGCTGCGCGGTTCCGTGATATCATGTCGACACTCGGACTTGACCTTACCGATGAAAGTCTGCGTGACACGCCGATGCGCGTCGCCAAGATGTATGTACAGGAAATTTTCAGTGGCCTCAATCCAGCCAACAAGCCCAGCCCTACGCTTTTCGACAACGCCTATCGCTACAACCAGATGTTGGTGGAACGCGACATCAAGGTGCAATCAACCTGCGAACACCACTTCGTACCGATCCTGGGACATGCACACGTAGCCTACATCGCGAAAGGAAAAGTGATCGGACTTTCGAAACTCAACCGCATTGTCGATCATTTCGCGCGCCGTCCCCAGGTGCAGGAGCGCCTGACCGTTCAGATCGCGGAAGAACTGAAGCGGGTACTCGACACGGAAGATGTCGCCGTGATCATCGATGCGGAACACCTCTGTGTGAAAGCACGCGGTATCCGCGATGAACACCGCAGCACGCTGACCAGTTCGTACCATGGAAAATTCCTGAACGAAAGTACGCGACTCGAACTGTTGAAGTACATCGAACTGGGCCGCTGACTGCCGGCCCGAAATAACAATCGTTAGCGCGACCAGAAAGCGTCGAGATCGGAGGGTCGCTGAACGATGGTGACATCTTCGTTCACCGTTGCATGCTCGGAAAAATACCGACCGGTCAACAGGATCGACGCGCCCGGAAAACTGTCTTTAAGTTCTTTCACCATGCCTTCCACGACCTCGCGTGGCAGACCCGTTGTTACACTGGTGAACACCACGTCAGGCACAAAGCGCTCGCTTACACGGGCCAGGTCGGAAACCGGCAGGTTCTGTCCAAGGTACAACGAACGGTGACCGCGCGAACGGATGATGTAGTTGGCGAACAACAATCCGAGTTCGTGATGCTCTCCTTCCGGCAGGAAGAGCAGGAAATTTTTCGGATGAGCAACCGGCCGGATCTCCTGCGCGTCGATCGCCACGATCAGCTTTTGCCGGATCAGATTCGACATGAAATGTTCGAAGGCCGGATTGACCGATCCGGTCTGCCACATGGCACCGACCAGACTCATGAACGGGAATACCACTTCCATGACCGTGCGCTGTAAACCATACTGCAGTACACAGGTCGACAGGATCTTTTCGAACGCCCGTTCGTCGAGGTTGATCATCGACGCGATCAGGCCCTGAATATGCGTCGACTGGTGGGTGGAGTTGACCGATATGTCGAGCGCGATATCACGGATCTGCTGTTCGCTCAGCCGGGTTATCTCCGAGATTTTATGCCCATGCCGGTTGAGCATGGCGACATTCAGCAAGAGTTTCAGATCGTCGTGGTCGTAATAACGGATATTGCTCTCCGTACGCTTGGGTTGCGGCAGGCTGTAACGCTGCTCCCAGATACGCAACGTATGCGCCTTGATGCCGGTTAGGGCTTCAATGTCCTTGATGGAGAACTGGCTCATAGAAACTGAAGGTCTTGTTTCCGCATTTCCCGGATAAAACGGGGATTCGAAAATAACAGCTATCCGGCCCTGTTGTTCAGGTTTCTTTGTGAGAAACGGCAAATAGGTCAAAAATGGCTGCAAATAAATAAAAAACAGGCCCGGCGGATAAATTCGCCGGACCTGCCTTGTCTAAACTAACCCAAAAATATCAACGTGCGATCACGAACGGAGCGCTCTGGAGGCTGGAGCCTTCGATCACCGTGAGGTTATACACTCCACCCGGTAATTGGTCGATGTCGAGGCTGAGCAATTGATTGTCGACCAGGTAAGCCTGGCGATTCAACACGATGCGGCCGGTCACGTCCGTTACTTGTACCTGGGCATTAGCGGCGTTCTTCACCTGTAAACCTACCTGGATACGGTTGTTGGCAGGATTCGGGAAAATACCGGTGGCGAAACGGATGTTGCTTTCGTCGATGCCCGTGGTGTTGGTGAATGGAACAACGGTTCCGTTAGCGAGAGCGGCGAACAAACCGAAGGCTTCGCCATTCTGATTGGTGGTTGGATCCAGGAAGCCGGAAGCGAACACTACCGCGGAACCACCACCGAGTGTGCTCAGGTCAGCGGCGAAGCTGGCCACCACCAGTGAGCCGGCAGCCGGCGTTACATCGAGGGTGTAAAGTGCCGCGGGTACGCTGAGGTAACCGGTGAAATCACCATACGCCGCATCATCCACCAAGGTGGCGACACCGCGCGCAATCACATCAACAGTCGGAGCGTCAGTTGCACCATGGAAGGCGAAGAAGTCGACGTTACCGCCATCGGTACCAGCCTCCCGTACAGCAGGCTTGACATACAGCGCGAAGCTGGTCGGGCGGCCGTCAGGGTTGACAGCGAAGGAAGCGGGAGCGGTCACGCCGTTAGCGATCACCACGTAGCTCTGACCGGCGGTCAGGTTCACCGTCGTGCTTAGACCCGGGATCGTATCGTTCACCGAAGTGGAGGTACCTGGAGCTATACCGATCGTGATGTCAACACCGGCCGGAACATCGATAAACGGAGTGGCTGTGCGGAACGCGAAATCGGGAATCAACGGATTACTGTTGCCGTATACGTCGACCACCGCGGCAGCCGGATCGGCGGAATTGTGGATCACCTGCACGCGGGCGTTGGTGTTCAGCGGGAAGGCCACGACCGTACCGTTGGCCAACGCGGCATAGATTCCGAACGCTTCGCCGTTCTGGTTGGCGGCTGGATCAAGGAAACCGGATGCGAACACGACCGCAGAGCCGCCGCCGAGGGAGCTCAGGTCGACGTTGTAGGAAGCAACGATGGTCGAGTTGTCGCTACCCGGGGTGATGTTTAGGAAGTACTGGGAAGCCGGTACGCTGAGGTAACCGGTGATGTCACCGTAAGCGGCGTTGTCCACGAGCGGTGTAGCGCTGCTCTGCGGGATGACGTCCACCGTCGGCGCGTCGGTGGCGCCGTGGAGCACAAAGAAGTCGACATTCGATCCATCAGTTGCGCTCTCCCGAACAGTGGTTTTAAGGAACAGACCGAAATTGATCGGACGGCCGTCGGGATTGGCCGCGAACGAGCCGGGAGCTGTCACGCCATTGGCGATAACAACATAGGTTTGACCGGCGGTCAGGTTCACCGTGGTGCTGAGACCCGGGATGGTATCATTGACGGAGGTAGAGGTGCCGGGAGCTATGCCGATGGTGATGTCCACTCCGGCAGGAACGTCGATGAACGGAGTAGCCGTGCGGAATGCGAAGTCAGGAATCAGCGGATCGCTGTTGCCGTAGACATCGACCACCGCGGCTGCCGGATCAGCGGCATTGTGAATGACCTGAACGCGTGCGTTGGTGTTGAGTGAAAACTCGACAACCGTTCCGTTCGGTAATGCGGCAAAGAGTCCGAAAGCTGGGCCGTTCTGATTCGCAGCCGGGTTCAGAAAACCGGAAGCGAATACCACTGCGGCGCCTCCGCCCAGGGTGCTCAGATCGACATTGTACGAAGCGACAATCGTGGAATTGTCACCCGCCGGAGTGATGTTCAAACGATATGCCGCCGCGGGAACCGTCAGGTACGAGGTGATATCCGTGTAAGCCGCGCCTGCAACCAATGCCGTTGCGCTGCTCTGCGGGATCACATCGACTGTCGGAGCATCGGTTGCTCCGTGGAGGACGATGAAATCGACTTCGCCGGAGGACGCTGCGGCATCACGGATGTTGTCGCGCACCAGCAGGTTGAAGCCGGTAGCACGTCCGTCCGGGTTGGCCGCAAAGCTGCCGGGATTCAGCACCCCGCTGGCAATCGCGACATAGCGTTGACCCGAAGCAAGGTTGATGGTGTAATTCACCAGCGTATCGGAAACGGATGTGCTGGTCTTGGGAGCAATACCCACGTGGATATCGACGCCCGCCGGAAGAGTCAGGAAACCCGTCGCGTTACGGAAGGCGAAGTTGTCGATGGCAATTAAACCATCGACGTATACGTCTACGGAATCAGCGACCGGGTCCGCGCAGTTGTGGATCACTTGCAGTTCGGCTGTCTGCGCGTTTGCAACTGATCCCGCCGTCGCTAGCAGTAACGACAGCACTAAGGATCGGAAAACTTTTTTCATGCTGGAGGTAGGTTTTAGTTGGTTAGAGCGGATTACAGTAACAAGCAACCCAACAACCGCCTGCCCGGCATGTTTTGAAAAAAGTGTTAATGCGAAAATTTCATGCAGTTGTCAAAACAAAATCAAAATGATAGTGTTACTACCTTTTTTAATTAAATTACTATTATGTGAATCAGTCGGCCGACTCGTCCTTGTCAGAAAAGTAACGGCGGGTCAGGACCTTTTGAAATTCCCGTTGGAGGATCAGGTCGGCCAGGTGCGTACCGGAATCCGGTGCTTGCAATTGCCGCCTGAACTTTCGTTCATCAAGATCGATACGGTACAGGAGCGATTGAAAGAGGGTCGGCTCTTCCCGCTGCATCCGGTCGATGTGGGGAATGATCTGCTCCCGCAACTCCTCGTACGCGTGAAAGGGATCGCCGGAAAATCGGATCGGGATGTTGTACCAGTTGAAATCGCGAATCAGTTGCTCCGCTGTCTCTCGAACCAAAGCAAGGTCTCTACGGTAGCGTTCCGGCAATTCAGTCATCGGAAGGTGTGTCCTTCGAAAAATCGATGATCAATCGCTCGACGGGACGGTCCTGGATCAGGTGTTGCTCGACGATCTCGTCGACATGCTCCGGTTTCACACCGCCGTAAAATACTCCCTCGGGATAAACGACTACGGAGGGTCCGTGTTCGCAGGCATCGAGGCAACCGGCACGTTGCGCGCGCATGCGTCCTTTCAGTCCCCGATCTTTGATTGCTTTCTTGAAGAGCTTGACCAACTCCATACCACAAGCCTCGCCGCAGGAAGGTCTTCCGCCGGGAGCGCGTTCGTTGGTGCAAATGAATACGTGTTTCTCGAAGCGCATTGACTCAAAGGTAAACATCTCCGCAAGCGTTCCCACAACCTCCGGGTAAAAACTCCGGAGCGTCCGTCTCCGCATGCGTACCGATCCGGATTAACTTGACCGGAAAATACTGACCGCATGGAACCTCCGGTTGACATCGTTCTACGTAGCCTGGCCGTTTATCTCTTTATCGTGATCGCCATCCGGCTCTTCGGTAAAAAAGAACTGGCACAATTGTCGGTCATCGACCTGGTCTTTATCCTGCTCATCAGCAACTCCGTGCAAAATGCCATGGTCGGTCCGGATAGCTCACTGGCGGGCGGGCTGATCGCCGCGACAGTGCTGTTCGGGGCAAACTTTCTTTTGAAAAACCTGCTCTACCGGAACCCTGACATCAATCGCCTGGTCAGCGGCGACCCGGTGATGCTGGTACACCAGGGTAATGTGATTGAGGAAAACCTCCGCCGCGAAAAGATCACGCGCGACGAACTGGAAGCCGCGGCACGCGAACACGGTGTCGCCAGCATCAAGGATGTCGACTTAGCGATCCTGGAACGCGACGGGAACATCAGCATCCTTTCTTCGAACTACACGCATCGAAGCCGGCGACGACGCGTCCACAAATCCATGTTGAAGCAGGACAACTGACCGGCAGCAGCAACCATACAGGTAAATAAAAAAAGCCGCTCCTTTCGGAGCGGCTTTTCTGATGGACCGGGAACGGATCACATCTTGACGATCTTCTGCGTCATGGCCTGGCCATCGACCGTCAGGCGTACATAGTAGACACCGCTGGAAGCGTTGTCAAAGGTGTACGTATGACGACCGGCCGGCTGCTCTTCGTTGAGTACGAAGGAGCTGACTTTCTCGCCGATCATGTTGAAGACTTCAACCGAAACAACAGCGTTGCCGGAAAGGGCGTAGTCGATGTTGGTGGAGCGGTTGAACGGATTCGGGAATACCGAGAACGGAATGTTCGCGCCAGGAGCTTTCACACCGTTGTCGAACACGAGGAATACGGAGTAGTCTTCGATCTGACCGTACTGGAGGTCCAGACACGGAGTCGGCGTGGGGTTGCCGGAGTAATCGGAAGCCACACGGAAACGAAGCGGCTGACCCAATACAGCCGTACCCGGTACGGACACGAAGCCACCGTGGTTGGTCATCTGTGCCGAATCGGAGAACACGAGTTCGTTCACCGGATCCAAAACCGCGTCGTTGTTCCAGTCGATCCATGCCTTGACGCTTTCAACATACGTGAAGCCCGTGCTAACGGTCATCCAGTATTGGTTGTTGGTCAGGAGCGTGGTCGTGTCAGTGCAGGTGTAATCCTGGTAACCGTCGATAGCGTCCGCCGAAGTATTGTTGATGTTGGCGATCGAAACGTTGGTGATACCGATGCCGCAGCAATATGCCTGGGTGACCGGATAACAGGTCGTTGCAACCGGGCCGGTGATGATGGCGTTGACCGTCTGGACCAGCGTATCGGAACCGGCCGCGTTGGCGGCGATGAGGGTTACGGTGTAGGTGCCGTTGGCGGTGTAGCAATGGGTCGGGCTCTGGAGCACCGAGGTATTGCCGTCACCGAAATCCCACGACCAGGTGTCCGGCGTGTTGATCGAAGTAGCGGTGAAGTCCACGCAACCCGTACAGGTATTGCTGGCGAAGGTGTAGCTGATACACGGGTTGTTGTTCACGTTCAGGCTGCAGGCAACCTGGACGACCGGTGTGCGCGGGTCGTTCGAGGTGACGAGCAGGTTGACCGACTGTGTTCCGCCGGCCAGCGTGCCGGTGTTGAAGTCGACCGTGATCGTCTGAACGGTTCCGGCGGTAACGGTTCCCGATGCAGGCGTTACGTTAGCCCAGGAAGGGATTCCGGTGATGTTGAACGTAAGATCGCTGCCACCCAGGTTCTGGATGTCGAAGGTCGATGAGCCGGTAGCTCCGCAGGCATCGAGGGTCTGGCTGACCGAGATCGGATCCGGGTTGATATCCGGAGCAGCGAAGGTTTCAGCCGTCAGACAAACGGTCGTGTCGACGTCGTTGTTGGCAACCGTAATGGTGCCGGAGAATGTACCGACCGTGTTCGAAGTGAAGTTTACGTTCACGGTAGCGTAGCCGCCCGGAAGAATGAAGGACGGGTAAGTACCCAGGGTGAACTCGGCGGCATTCGAGGTGATGCTGTTGATGAACAGGGTATCGCAACCGTTGTTGATCACGTCGAAGCTCTGCTGCTGCGTGGTGTACTGCATGATGTTGCCGAATGCGACGCAGGTGTCGGAGAGTGCAACGATCGGGTCACCGGTGATGGACAGCGTGCAGGGTACCAGTACGACCGGAGTAGCCGGGTCGTTGCTGGCGACTGCGATGTTCGAATAGTAGGTGCCGGCCGGGAGACCGGTGGTCTGGAACGTGACGATCACGTTCGAGGTGTTACCGGCTACTACCGTGTCAGAAGTCTGGCTGAGGTGGATCCAGGAAGCCAGTGCGTTGATACCGCCCCACTCGATGGCGTTGGCCAGGATGCGGGCGTTCTCGGTGGTAACGTTGTAGTAGTCGAACGCGAGGAAGATCGCTTTACCGGTGCCGAAAACACGGGTAGCCACTACGTCGTTGGAACCGTCGGTAACAACCTGGACTTTGTCCGGGTTGGTGAGGCTCATCTCATACGTAGCGCTGGGGCCGGTGAAGGTCGTGCCGGTAAGTCCGGCCGCGAGCGGATGGCTGGGGTTGACGACGTTGAGGGTGTTGAACACACCGTCATCGGCATACGTTCCGGACCATACGCCGGTGTTGAACATGCAATCAGCCTGGGAAGAATAAGCGCCGCACCAGATGACCGAACCGCCGTTGTTGAGGAAGTTGCGGATCGTCGGTCCGAGGTTCGTCCAAACCGCCGGGCTGCCGAGTTCCTGCTCAGGAATGAGGAGAACGTTCTTTCCGCTAAGGATGCCGGACAGTGTGCCGGGGTCGGTGGTCGCCGTGGTCGTGAGCGTGTAATTGGTAAAGAACTGGTCGATGGCGTCGATGGTATTCGGGTACTCGGAGAACTGGTCCGTACCGTAGGTCATCGCTACCACGCGTACCGGAATGCCGGTGCTGACGTTGGAGTTGTCGGTTGTCCAGAAGAGTTCGCCACCCGCGATGTTGCTGATGTCGAGGTTGAACGAAACGGAATCACCGCATTGCGCATTGGCGCTGAGGCCGAGCGGAGTGACATCGATCTGGGGAGCAGCGTCAACGGTGATCTGCTGGGTGATCGTATCGGACTCGTTGCAGGTGAATGCGATGAGGGTGACCGTGTAGGTTCCCGGGTTCTGATATGCGTGTACCGGGTTCTGGCTGCGGGCGGTATCGCCATCACCGAAATCCCACAACCAGGTGGTCGGTGAACCGACACTCTGGTCGGTGAACAATACGTTGGTCAGCAGCGGAGGCGTGAAATCGTTTGCCGTGAACGCTGCAGTCGGTGCAGCACTCGGAGCGATCACCGAAGTCCAGCTACACTCGAAACCGCTGTAAACGATCGATACATCCGAACGCCAGATGATCAACATCGCGCCCGATGTACAGGTCACAGGGCCCGGAATGGTGCCCTGACCGTTCGCAGCTAAAAGCTGAGGAGCGGCGATGGTCGTACCATCGTACACGTAGAAGTAATCAAACCCCGATTCCGTTTCAAATGAAGTGAACGTAAGGGTGATAGAGGTCGCGCACGAGGGCTGTACCAGAAGTGTACAGTTTTCGTTGACCTGATAATCGCCGCTCGGACCTCCGGTGTCGTAGAGGGTTGCGGCCGTGTCGGTTACCACCGCGGGGGTGGAACAGATGTTATAGGTTACCTGGGCGTTCGCTGAAATTCCAGCGAAAAGCATGGCAGCCAGTAACATCCAAACGTTGGGTAAGCGTTTTTTCATAGCGGTCTGGACTTTTTGGAAATGTATCCAAATGTAGGATAATTTCTCCAAAAACAAATATCCCGGAAAGGCCGGAAAGCCCCGTCCCATAAGGGTTTCCCGGGGTTTCAAGTGTTAAAACCGGGGCTCAAAGGCCCACATTGGTCCTGAAAAGCTTGACCGCAATAGCCAGTAATATGATTCCGAACACTTTACGCAGTACGCTGATCCCGGCAGCACCCAACAATTTCTCCAAACGGTACAAGTTCCGAAGCACGACATAGACCACGATCAGGTTAAGAAAGATACCGATGACGATGGTCGGCATGTCATAAACGGCCCGTAAGGAAAGCAGGGTCGTCATGGTTCCCGTACCGGCGATTAAGGGGAAAGCGACCGGAACGATCGAGGCGGTTTCCGGAATTTCGTCACGATACAAGCGGATGCCGAGGATCATTTCGAGTGCCAGGAAAAAAATAACCAGCGAACCCGCGATGGCGAACGACCGGACATCGACACCCAGAAAGGCGAGGATGGATTCGCCCAGGAACAGAAAGACCACCATGATGATCAGCGAAACGAAGGTCGCCTGTTCCGCCTTGATGTAGCCTACTCGTGTCTTGACCTGCAACAAGGCCGGTATGGATCCGATGATGTCGATCACCGCGAAAAGAATGGTCGAAACGGTCAGCGTATCGCGCAGGTTGAATTCCATGGGGAGGGTGGTTGCGTTTCCGCCAAGATAGGGACAGCGGCCTGATCGCCGGACGCGCATTGAAGGAAGTAATCAACGGGAAAGGCCGGAAGGAATATTCCCTCCGGCCTTTTCTGTTGAGTAGGCGAATCCGGATCAGTAACGATCTGTGAACAGTTTACGGTATTCGGTACGTCCGCCCTGCTCGATGCGTACCAGCAACACTTCGGCTGCAAAACGATCGAGCGCTACACGCCATTCGTGCTGACGCGTTTCCGACCGGAGCAATTCACGTCCGGTGATATCGAGCACGGTAATGCGCGCCTGAACCTGCTCGCTGAGCGGGAACCGAACGATCAGGGTACGGTCTTGCTGCAGGATCTGCCAGTTCGCCGTTCCGGGATCAGCAATGCCGACCGAAGTAACGGTGATGGATTGCTGCGTCGTATTGGTGCAACCGTTCGCATCCGTCACGGTCAGGACCGCAGAGTACGTACCATTCGCTGCGTAGGTGTGCGAAGGGTTCTGCTGGATCGACGTGTTACCATCGCCGAAATCCCAGCTCCACGATACGGGGCTGCCGCCGGAATTGTCGGTGAACTGAACGGTAAGTCCGGTAGCGCTATAGGTATAATTGCTGGACGGACCTGCGCTCACGTTGATCGTATAGGTCGCAGGCGTGCTTTCGCACGGAAGTTCCTGCACCTCCCAATCATAGAGATAATAATAGTAAGTAGCCGGATTGGTGGTCGAGTTCGACGAGGTGATGCTGACCAATCCGCCAATGGTGTACGGATAGCTGGCGCCTGAATTGTTCCGGTAGAGGTTCGATCCCGCTACTACACCGATCTCATAATTGCCGGGCGTCGGGATATCGAAATTGACCTGCACGCGGCTTTGTCCGTTCGGAATGTTGACGGTCAGCGTCTGCAGAATCGTACCGCTCTGGTTGTACAAGTTGATGGTACGGTCGGCGGTTCCCGAAGCATCCACCCATACCGAACGCAGACGCATCGGTGCGAAGGTGGTGAAGATCTCCCGACCTTCGAAGGTGGTGGCATGATACCCGCCACCGCCGAAGCTCGCATCCGGCGGGCCGACATTGACCACCGACGATTGGGTGGAAGCGATGGCGCGATAAGTTGTGGTAGCTGTCAGGGCGGGAGTCGTGAACGTGGTGCCGGTGCCGACAACAGTACCGCCGGAAGTTTCCCAGGTGACGTCGTAGCTCGGAGAAACCGAAGCGGTGAGCGTCGTGGTTTCGCCCGAACAGATCGCGTTGTCGCCGGAGATGCTCGGGGAAGTCGGATAAGCCACCGTAATGAGGTTGGTGCGCACCAGGGTATCGGCGCCAAGCGTGTTGGTCACGATCAGGGTAACCGTGTAACTGCCACTGCTGAGATAGGTATGCGAAGGATTCTGCGCGGTTGAGGTGGAACCATCGCCGAAATCCCAAAACCAGCTTTGCGGAATGTCCGTCGACTGGTCAGTGAAGAACACGATGCCGTAGCAGGTGTTGGTGACATTGCTGATGAAGTTGGCGACAGGAGGCGCCACCGGCGTAAGGCAAATGGTCGGCAGGTCGAAGTTCTCTACTTCGTCACCGGTATTGTTCGCACTGCCCTGTTGCGCACTGGCACCCATGCCACGGCGGGCGAAAGCGTTCCAGATCAGGCAACGGTGTGCGCCGCTGTAGAGGTTGTCGTCCGCTAAGAGGATGGCATCACGACCGTCCAGGAATCCGGGACCACAAGGTTGAAGCTTCATGCCTTCCAGCACCAGACGCAGCGCGATGTTGTTGCCGCCGGTACCGTTGATCCAATCGGGATCGAATCCTTCCACATCGATCAGGTTCCAGGTCATATCCCACAATGTTCCGCACCAGATCTCACCGATATCGTGCACCGCGCCGCTGCCGGCCAGATCGCCGTAGGTCTGCGGGTTGATGCCCATGTCGGTGGAGTAAGGATACCGGCGAATACCTCCACCTGTGGTCGGTTCGTCGAACGCATACGTTCCGATGCCACGCGAATCGGATCCCTGGTCGCCCGGTTCGATCGTGAACAACAAGGCGAAATAATCACTCCATCCTTCGCCGCCCTGCTCTCCGTTAAAGAGGCAATTGGTGTTGGATGGGCCACCGGTAAGACGGTTGGAGACACCGTGACCGAGTTCATGCATGATGACGCCGTTATCCAGCGAGCCGTCGATATCGGGCGATCCGCTCCAGAGATACATCTGCATGCGACCGCTCTGGCCGTCGTCGGGTGTCGCGAAGTTGGCATTGTTGGTACCGCCTCCGTCCTGACACTCGGCCATCACCGGATCTCCGTCGGCTCCTGCCGTGCCGTAGTTATTCTCCTGGAATGCGCCGGAAGGACCGTCGAAGCCGTGGTGCCAGAGCACATCGTGCATCCAGTTGTTGGTATAGAAGAGGTTCGTGACAGAAGCTTCGAGATACGTTCCCGGTTGCTGGGTAAAGTTGATCGGGAAGTCGAAGTTCAGGGATGCGCCGCCGTCCGGCGAGGTGCCGGGTACGTCCTGATCGTTGATGTCGTCATAGGCGTAAACATTGTTGCCACGCGTGATGGTGTATTCCGCGCCGACCGCGCCGTCAACGTCATGCCATCCGTACGGGGAGGCGGCCGGATCAGCCGGATCGGTCACCAGCGTACGCGCACCGAAGGAAGGTGCTTCAACCGGCAATGCCAGGACATTATACACCGGCAGCGAGCTGCTGCGCTGGGTGCTGACAGACGTCGCAACATGCTCTTGCACGCCGGCATGTTGATGCTGCTGGTGCTGAACCTGCGCAGCGTCCGGTGCACCGAAGTCGCAATGTACGGTCCAGTCGTTCTTCTCAAGAAAATCGCCCGACAAGGCGTCGATGCGTACGTTCCACCAGTGTACCTCTCCTTCGAGGTCGATGTTCACATCCCAGGCAAGTCGCAGGGCATTCTGCACCGGAACGAAGACCAGATCGACCCGAATGGGACGACGGGCAATCCCTAACGCCCCGAAGTAATGGCGGTGCATAGCGGGATCGGAAGCAAGCTCACGCGGATCGCCTACGATCGCCTTACCCAGGTGCGCGGCGGCACGTTGTACAGCTGCAGCAGCAGATAGTGTCGGCTGCAGACTATTGACGCGCGCGGCGGCGTTGGTGTAAAGTTTCTTTCCGAAGCCGGTGATACGGCCTTCCCGGATGCTGGCGGCACTGACCGCGTTGAAGATGCGGATACCACCTACCGTCTGGTGCAGGTAGGCATAGGTCTGTCCGGTCTTCGCATCAGTGTAACAGTCACTGACGACGAAGTCGTTCAGATCGGAATCACTGAGCTGCCAATCCTGTTGGTGTTGGACGAGATAATCAGCGAGCAGCGGGCGAACCGTTGCCGCGGAAGGAGCTGGAGCCTGCGCCTGCAATTGCAGGGACAGACAAAGTGCCGACACGAAGACGGCGAGTACACGTTTGATCATGATGATGGTTCAGAATAGTCGTGAGGGAAGAAGCGCGCAGGCGATATCCGAGTGGGTCGAAGGACGGGACAGGGGAAACGCTGTTCAGTGCAGCTTTGCGCTTGTTCCTCAAATGTAACGAACAGATGTATTCGTGACAATGTTGTCTGTGCAAGGGCGACTGAAAGACCCGAAATCTGAATGTTTCCTGACAATAGCGGGAAATTAGGCCCTGATTCGGGAAAAATCCATCCTCCGCTTTGAAAAATGAAAGCGGCTGCCCCGTTGGGAGCAACCGCTTCTAAGTCGCATTGGATGGATCAACCCTTGAGGGCTTCCGCGCCGGCGACGATCTCGAGGATCTCTCCGGTAATGGCCGCCTGACGGGCTTTGTTGTATGAAAGGCGAAGTTCACGGAGCATCTCCCCCGCGTTATCGGTCGCCTTGTTCATAGCAGTCATCCGCGCACCGTGTTCGGAAGCGTGGGAGTCGAGGACGGCTTTGAACAACTGCACCTTCACCGACTTCGGGATCAACTCGAGTACGAGCTCCTCCTTGCGTGGTTCGAAGATGTAATCGCTGGCAGCCGTCTTTGCCGCATCGCCCTTAGTAGCGGGAGGCGCGATCGGGAGCATCTGCTCGGTGATCACGTACTGGACCGCCGCGTTCTTGAACTGGTTGTACACCACTTCCACGCGATCATACTGCCCGGCCGCGAATTCCTGCATGATCTTCTCCGCAATGGCGGATACGTTTTCAAAGTTCAGGTTCGCGTAAACTTCGTTGTGATTGCCGACCAATACGTTCTTCTGCTTGGAGAAGAAGTCGGAGGCCTTTTTGCCGATGGCCAGCACCTTCACATTGCCTTCTTTAGCCTGCTTCGCGTAGGTCTCGCGAATGAGTCGGTTGACCGCACGGTTGATGTTGGCATTGAAAGCGCCGCACAAGCCACGATTGGAATTGACGGCTACGATGAGCACCTTCTCCACCGGTCGCACGCGCGCGAAATCGCCGCCCGCACCGCCTTCGAGCGTACCCGAGATATTCTCCATGATCTCGCGCAGCTTGGCCGCGTACGGACGCATGGTCAGGATGGCGTCCTGCGCGCGGCGGAGCTTGGCCGCGCTCACCATTTTCATCGCCTTGGTGATCTGCTGCGTCGAATTGACGGAGGCGATGCGGTTACGGACTTCTTTCAGATTGGCCATGGATGGTGGGGGTTAGTGAATCGTAATTAGTAATTAGTAACTAGAAACTGGTAATTGGTTATTCGTGATTGGTTATTGGATAAAAAACGACGAAAGGACCGTCCGCTTCTACACTACTGTTCACTGTTTACTGTTCACTGTTCACTAATCAGGCTTTGTACTTCGGAGTAAGTGACGCAGCAGCCTTCTCCAGCACCGAGGTCACGCTGTCGTCGATGACGCCTTTGCGGAGCGAATCGAGCGTTGCTTTGTGCTGGGCGTCGAGCAGTGCGAGGTATTCGGTTTCGAATTCCTTCACGCGGTTCGTCGGAACGTCGCGGAGCAGGTTGCGGGTACCGAGGTAGATGATCGCGATCTGCTTCTCTACCGACATCGGGTTGTACTGGCCCTGCTTCAGGATCTCCACGTTGCGGGAACCCTTGTCGAGCGTCGCCTTGGTAGCGGCGTCGAGGTCGGAGCCGAATTTGGAGAACGCTTCGAGTTCGCGGTACTGGGCCTGGTCGAGCTTCAGCGTACCGGCGACTTTCTTCATCGACTTGATCTGCGCGTTACCGCCTACGCGGGATACGGAGATACCTACGTTGATGGCCGGACGTACACCGGAGTTGAAGAGGTTCGCTTCGAGGAAGATCTGACCGTCGGTGATCGAGATCACGTTCGTCGGGATATACGCGGATACGTCACCGGCCTGGGTCTCGATGATCGGAAGCGCGGTGAGCGAGCCTCCGCCTTTCACCTTGTTCTTCAGCGTCTCGGGCAGGTCGTTCATCTGGCGAGCGATCTCGTCGGAGTTGATGACCTTGGCCGCACGCTCGAGCAGACGGGAGTGCAGGTAGAATACGTCACCCGGATACGCTTCGCGGCCCGGAGGACGACGGAGCAGCAGGGACACTTCACGGTAGGCAACGGCCTGCTTGGACAAGTCATCGTATACGATGAGCGCCGGGCGGCCGGTATCGCGGAAATATTCGCCGATAGCCGCGCCGGCCATCGGAGCGAAGAACTGCATCGGCGCCGGATCGGAAGCGGTAGCCGACACGATGATGGTGTACGGCATGGCGCCGTTGTCGGTCAGCGTCTTTACGATCTGCGCGACGGTGGAGCCTTTCTGACCTACGGCAACGTAGATACAGTAAACCGGTTCTCCGCGCTCGTAGAATTCTTTCTGGTTGATGATGGTATCGATGGCCACGGCGGTCTTACCCGTCTGACGGTCACCGATGATCAGTTCGCGCTGACCGCGACCGATCGGGATCATGGCGTCAACGGCCTTGATGCCGGTCTGCAACGGTTCGTTCACCGGCTGACGGTAGATTACACCCGGCGCTTTGCGCTCGAGCGGCATCTCGAACAGCTCACCGCTGATCGGGCCTTTGCCGTCGATCGGGGTGCCCAGCGTGTCGACGACACGGCCGACCATTCCGTCACCCACCTTGATGGAGGCGATCTGACCGGTACGCTTCACGACGTCGCCTTCGCGGATGTCGGTGGATTTACCGAGCAATACCGCACCGACGTTGTCTTCTTCGAGGTTCAGTACTACGCCGCGCAGGCCGTTCTCGAATTCGATGAGTTCACCGGACTGCACTTTGGTGAGGCCGTAGATGCGGGCGATACCGTCGCCCACCTGGAGCACGGTGCCTACTTCTTCCAGTTCTTTCTCGGTCTTGAAGCCGGCCAACTGCTGTCGCAGTATCGCGGAGACTTCGTCGGGTCTTACTTCTGCCATGATGGTATGATGTTGTCTTGTTGCTTATGGATAGGTGTCCGGAGATCAGTTCTTGCGGACGTATGGGTTCGAGCTGAATTCTTTTGCCAGGCGGCGGAGCTGGCTCACGACGCTGGCATCGTACTGTGTATCGCCGATGCGCAACACGAAACCGCCGATCAGGTCCTTGTCGACCTGCTCGAGGAGTTCCACTTCGCGCTGTACTTTTTCCTTCACGATGCGGTTCACCTCCGAGCGCAGGTGGTCGTTGAGGCCGGTGGCGGTGATCACGACGGCGGTCGTGATGCCCTTGAGTTGCTTGTATTGGGCGATGTATTCTTTCGCGATCTCGTACAGGTCGCCTTCGCGGCCCTTCCGGATCAGGATCTGAAAGAACGAACGTGTCATCGGCTGGATTTTGTCGCCGAATATCGCGTTCAATACCGCTTCCTTCTTGTCCGAATTGATGATCGGATTGCCGAGGAGGCTGGTGAGTTCCTTGCTGGACTGGCAAACCGAAACGAGGAGTTTCATGTCCGCACTCACCGCGTCCAGGACTCCGGTCTCCTTGGCCAGGTCGATCAGCGACTTGGCGTAACGTTTCGCGACTTTGATGTTATGCATGGGATCAGGAGACCGATCAGTTCAGGTTGATGTCTTTGAGGAGGCTCTGCACGAGCGCCTTCTGCTTTTCGTCGTTGCCCAGCTCGGTGCGCAGGATCTTTTCCGCGATCTCGATCGACATGGTGGCCACCTGGTTCTTGAGTTCGGTGATGGCGGCGAGCTTCTCGGTCTGGATGGTCTCGCGGGCCTGTTGCAACACCTTGTTGGCTTCGGTCTGCGCCTTCGACTTCGCTTCAGCCACGATCGCGTCCTTGGTATCGCGTGCTTCTTTCAGCATGCGATCGCGTTCGGCGCGGGCTTCGTTGAGCAGGCGCTCGTTGTCGGCCTTCAGGTTGGCCATCTCGTCTTTCGCTTTGCGGGCGGAGTTCAGTGCTTCGGCGATGCTCGTTTCGCGGTCGCTCAGCATCTTCAGGATGGGCTTCCAGGCGAACTTGCGCAGGATGAAGAGCAACAGCAGGAAAGAAACGCTCATCCAGAAGATGAGACCGATGGCGGGTTGAATGAGTTCCATGTTACAGGAAGTGGTTTTTCGTTTTTTCGATTCTCGAATTAAACAAATCCGGTGCGGCCAACCGCCGCACCGGATTCGTTCGGGCAGGATCAGCTCTTGAACACGACGAGCAGACCAACAACCATCGCGAAGAAGGCGGCGCCTTCCACGAGAGCTGCGGTCAGGATCATGTTGGCGCGGATGTCGCCGGATGCTTCAGGCTGGCGGGCGATGGATTCGAGTGCCGAACCACCGATACGACCGATACCGACGCCAGCGCCGAGAGCGGCGAGGCCGGCACCCAAAGCAGCAACACCGTAGCCGAGGCCAAGGTTACCTGCTTCCAGGAGAATTGAAGATAACATAGGGTTGTTTATTAAGGGTTAATGGATAATCAGACAATAGCCGCTTCTTCCACGTGGGCATGGCCGTGTTCGTCTTCGTGATGGTGGTCGTGCTCCTCTACGGCGGAACCGAAATAGATCGCCGAGAGCAGGGTGAACACGAACGCCTGCAGGAACGCTACGAGGAGTTCGAGCAGGCTCATGAAGACGACGAACGCGACGGAGAAGACCGAGACGCCCAGGCCGAGGCCGGTGCTCATTTCTCCGAAGATGAAGATGAGACTGAAGAACGAGAGCGCGATGATGTGACCCGCCGTGATGTTGGCGAAAAGTCGGATCATCAACACGAAGGGGCGGAGGAAGACACCGAGCAATTCGATCGGCGTGAGCAGGACGAGTACGCCAACGGGTACACCAGGCATGGCGAAGACGTGACGCCAGTAGTGCTTGTTCGCGCTGACCGTGGTGATGATGAAAGTAATGAGCGCGAGGGTCATCGTCACCGCGATGTTACCGGTCAGGTTGGCACCACCCGGAATGATCGGGATCAGACCCAGGAGGTTGTTGATCCAGATGAAGAAGAACACCGTCAGCAGGTACGGCATGTACTTCATGTGCTTGGCGCCGATGCTCGGCTTCGCGATTTCGTCGCGTACGAAGATGATGAGCGGCTCGATGAGCGACTGCAGCCCTTTGGGCGCCTGGCCTTCGCGGCGGCGGTAGGCTTTGGCGACGGACAGGAAGATCCAGAGGAGCAATATCACGCTGAACAGCAGCGCGGCGACGTTCTTGGTAATGGAAAAATCGAGCGGCGCGACATTGGATGCTTCGCCTTTCTCATTCACCGAAACAAAACGCCCCTCGGCATCGGCGGAGGTGCCGGCGATGTAAATGCGGTTGTGGTAGCGGACAAAACGTTCGCCGTTGTGATCCACTACGTGCTTGCCATCGTTATCGTGATGAAAAGCAGAGGACATGAAAAAGTGCAGCCCCTGTTCGGATTTTAAAATTACCGGCAGGGGAACGGAAACAGCGGAATGCCCGTGACCCCAGAGGTGCCAGTCGTGCGCGTCGGTGATGTGATCGACAATCATCTTGCCGGCATCGAACTTCTCTTCGCCTTGCGCATGCTCCTCTGAAGCGGCGGAATGATCCGCAGCCGTAGCTTCCGTAATCATTTCGGCTGCGGCAGAGTCGGTATGCATACCAACTTCCTGCTCAGCCTGATTGGCACGAACAACCGGAAGACCGAAAACGAAATACAACAGGCAGAGCGCAGCCGCCAACCTGGAGCTAATGGACTTA
Source organism: Bacteroidota bacterium (assembly GCA_016713765.1). NCBI lineage: Bacteria > Pseudomonadati > Bacteroidota > Bacteroidia > Candidatus Pollutiaquabacterales > Candidatus Pollutiaquabacteraceae > Candidatus Pollutiaquabacter > Candidatus Pollutiaquabacter sp. Next base: position 576,163 of record JADJON010000001.1, on the reverse strand, counting down.
TAATGAACGCGTTGTGACATATCCAGCAACCGTGTTTTTCAAAAGAGAGCGCAAAAGTACTATAAAGAGTGGAAAGGGCAAACGGGAAAAGTTCATGTGGGGACTGTAAAACATTGTAAATCAACAATCCATCATTAATCGAAAGGTCTTATTTTTAAGAAAAATCCACACACTATGAAACGAACTTTACTTCTGCACTTTCTCCTTTGGGTGAACGCAAGCTTGCCGACAATTGCACAAACGTGTTATTCCGGCGGTACTGGAGCTGATGGCCCTTATCAAGCCACTTCGAACGGCACACTGGCAGGCGGAGAGTACAACTTCACCACCTTCACCATCGATGCCGGCGTTACCATTACCGTCACCGGTGACGACCCTCTGATCATCCACTGTACCGGTGCCGTGACCATCAACGGCGCGCTGGAAGCGATCGGCGGCAACGGCGGCGACGGGATCACCAACAGCACGGCCGGGGCTGGCGGTGAAGGAGTTGCAGGCGGCGCAGACGGCGGTGGCGGGGCTTTTTCCGCTTCACTTGGACCCTTGCCGGGTACTTCCGGCTCCGGACCGGGTGGCTCGAACAATTTCGGAAATGATTGGTCTGGAGGAGGCGGTGCCGGATACAGTACTGTCGGCATTCCGTCGTCCAGTCCGACCGGTGGATTTGGAGGCCCGGAATACGGCACACCGAATGTTGTCGATTTGTTTGCTGGGTCCGGCGGTGGTGGTGGATCCGGCGGCTTCCAATGTGGCGGCGGCGGCGGTGGTGGCGGCGGTGGTGTCATTTCCATCCAATCCGCTGTTTCAATCACGATCGGAGCGACCGGTACCATCAACTGCGACGGCGGAGTGGGCGGCTCCGATGGCACCGGCAACTGTGGCGGCGGCGGCGGCGGATCCGGCGGTACGATCTGGCTGGCAGCGCCGACGGTGACCAACGACGGTAGCCTTTCGGCTCTCGGCGGCAGTGGCGGCACTTCCAACGTGCCGGGCAGCCCCTACTTCGGTGACGGTGGTGGCGGTGCCGATGGACGTATTCGGGTCGACAGCAACACTCCCCCGGGTGGGACAGGCTCGAGCTATCCCGCAGTCGGCTTCACCGTCGCAGTCCCGACACAACCGCTGACAGCTACGGCCGCCGGTACCGACGTGACCTGTTTCGGCGACGCCGATGGTTCCGTCACCGCAACACCTTTGGACGGTGTCGCTCCATATCATTACCTCTGGAGTCCGACCGGAGACACGACAGCGGCCATCGCTGGCTTGCCTCCCGATACCTACATCTGCGTGATCACCGACGAAGCTGGCTGCTCGACAAGTGTTACCCAATCCCTTATCGAGCCGGACCAACTCGTCGTTTCCATTACACTGATCAATGATCCGACCACTTGCGGCGGTACAGATGGTAATATCAGCAGCACGGTGAGTGGCGGTACCAGTTCCTATGACTATCAATGGAACAGCGGTGAAACTTCCGCCGATCTCAACAATGTCGGCGCCGGATCTTACTCCGTCACGGTCACGGATGCCAATGGTTGCTCGGAAACTACCGGGGTGCTGACACTGAATGATCCGCCGTTACCGGTGGTTACCTTGAGCCTCTCAACCGATTCACTCTGCACAACGGATCCGCCTCTCCTTCTCGACGGCAACACACCCACCGGTGGCAGCTTCTCAGGCATGGGTGTTTCGGGCAACAGTTTCGACCCATCCATCGGCGCTGGTGATTACCCTGTCCTGTACAGCTATACGGATGCCAACAACTGTACCGCGAACGCAAGCGACACGATGCATGTGGAGCTTTGTGCCGGTATCGGTACCATTACCGAGTCGGAAGTACTCTTTCGCATCTTGCCTAATCCGAACCGTGGCATGTTCCGCATTGCAATGACTAATGGAGGCGCCGAAGCGATCGTGCGTGTGACCAATGCATTGGGCCAGACAGTAGCCAGCTATCGCGTGCAGGGCGATTCATATTACGTCGACGAATCCCGCTTAGCACCTGGTATTTTCGTTATCACGACCGAACAGGCTGGGCGCCGGCAGCATCTTCGGATGGTGATCGAATAAGAACGTTGGCAACAAAATATTGGAGAGGCTGTCCGGAGAACCCGAACAGCCTCTTTGCTTATTTTCAGTTCGGCCGAAGCGGTAAAGTAGGTTAGCGAGATGACGAATGGGTAGCTCGCGCGGCTATCTATCCAGCCAGGTGTCCAAGCCCAAGTTCGGGATGCCTGCCTTCGATACCGGAGAAGAAGGCGTAGATGCGTTTGAAATCTTCCGCTTCGTTCTGCGGGTGGAATGGTTCGGAAAAAACGACGGCTTTGTGCTTATAGTCGAGGCCGGCCAGCACGATCGGGATTCCCGCGGCCTTGGCCATGTGCCAGAAGCCGGTCTTGAGCGAGTCGACACGCTTTCGGGTTCCTTCCGGGGCGATGGCGAGGATGAACCGCTCGCTCTTTCGGCAGGCTTCGGCTACCTGTTCGACGGTATTGGATTTCTTCGAACGGTCGACGGGCACTCCGCCGATCCAGCGCATGAAGGGTCCGAGGATGCCGCGGAAGAGCTCCTGCTTACCGAGAAACTTCGCGCCGCGTATGGGCATCACCGATCGGGTTGCCATGCCGACAACGACGTCCCAGTTGCTCGTATGCGGCGCCACGGCGATCACGCACTTCTTCAACTCCTGCGGAAACGTCCCCACGAACTTCCACCCAAACACCCTGAGCCATATTTTCCAGAATAGCCTGAACATCCTTGGCAAGTTAATACTCTAACTGCTGGTGTCAAAGCCTCTGGTCAAGAATGGATCGCACGCGGATCCCGCGGATGATGCGGAATTACGCGGATCTTTTTCGGGAATTTGAAAATACCTTTCGAGTAAATTGTGGTTTAGGTCCAAAGTTTAGAAGAAGTCCTACCTCAATATCTGTCGCCTTCAAATAATTAATCAATTGCAGTTCATGCTCTGGAATAAGGTATTCAACAGCTTTAATTTCAACGATCACTCTTCGGTCAACTAATAAGTCTGCAAAGTATTTCCCAACCCTATGCCCATCAAAGTGCATGGGCCGTTCCTTTCTCTCAAAAGTCAAATGGCTCATACCTTCTAAGGAATCCATAGCCCAGAATCTTATAAACATTATAAAACGATCTGATAATCTCGTCGGTGATCTCCGGATACAACATAAGGTGAAGTAACCTCAAATTGGCTTTGGTGGCATCCAATAAAAGCGGGAATAATCTGCGTGAATCCGCATCATCCGCGGGATCCGCGTGCTATCAATTCGAAGTACAAAGAATCATCCGGCTCGCCGGAACCTGTTCCACGAAAGAAACACCTCGAGTCCGGTGAACAATACATATCCGAAAAGAAACGTCACGATGAAACGCACTACGTGTTCGCCGTAGAAGAACGCGTAAAGGACCAGCACGCCGAGGTGAATGAGCAACTTGAAGCTCGTCGCGCCCATGTAATACCGAATGAACGCCTGCGGATTGCCTTTCGAAGCGGCAACCAGGCCCCAATGAAACGCCGCCGTCAGTAGAAAAAAATATCCCAGCATCCACCACGACGACTCCCCTACCCATTCCGGCCGCGAAGATTGTACACCATACAAAACACCGGCAAGAACCAGGGTAAAGATGACGAGCGTGACCAGGTAGCGGAACATAGCGGTCGGGAAGTTGGAGTGGGTGGGAGTGAAATTGGTAATTGGTAATTGGTAATTGGTAATTGGTAATTAGTAATTAGTAATTAGTAATTAGTAACTGAAAAAACTGAAATAAATATCAGTGAATTCAAATTCTATGGTATTGCTTATCATCCCTAAAAAACTATTCGCTATTCACTGTTCACTGTTCACTACTCACTGTTCACTTCTTCAACAAATCCTTCAAACTCAAATAGAACGCCGCCGCGATGCCGAAGAGGCTGAGCACAACCGTGAAGATGGGGAATTGCAGCCCGAAGTGTTTGTCGAGCCAGTAACCGCCGAACGTCATGGCGCCCATGATCACGAGCATCTGGGTGCCCATGGTCGCGTAGCGCATCAGCGCGCGATTATCAGATAGCGGATTTTTCTTTGGAGAGGGTTGGTTGGTCGCCATCCTTGATGTCTTTGATCACCGGACCCATGTTGCAGGAGCCCGTAAAGGTAGCGCCGACCTCCACCACCAACTTGCCGGTGACGATATCGCCGATCACCTTGGCGGTCGACTTGAGGAACAACAATTCTGAAACCGTCGTCTTGCCCTTGATCGTCCCGGAAACGTCGGCATTCTGACACATGACATCGCCTTCCACCAGGCCGGTAGAACCCACGACCACCTTGGCCTTGGAGATCACCTGTCCGTTGACGGTACCGTCGATCCGGATGTCACCATTGGAACGAATGTCCCCATCGATGACCGTTCCCGCCCCGATCAGGTTGATGGACGCGGTATTCGGATCGTTCGATTTGCCGGGGCTGCCGGCCGCTTTGTTCTGTTTGAACATGGGGACTCCTTTCTCTTATAAGTTGCTCATTTTCCGCGATTTTCACGAAAACCGCAGCAAATATAGGACGACCGGCAATGCGGCGCAAGGGTGAATAAGTTCGCGGTTTCGAGTTTCGGGTTTCGCGTTTCGCGTTGAATGGGTATCTGAAACGTGATTCTATCAGCTTTCAACTTTCAATCATCAACCATTAAACCAACCGGAAACCCGAAACCGGAAACTCGAAACTTTCTACTCTTCACCGGTAAAACGACCGGAAGAAGTCCTCGTACTCATCCAGCTTTTTCTGCCGGATGATCTCGGGGAAGTTGTTGATGGATACCGCGTATTGCTGGTAACCGCTGACATCGACTACACCGTACACCTCGTCGTTGTCGTACAGTGCGCTGAAGTAGGCCATCGCTTCGGCTTTGTTCGCGAAATTCTTGATCACGACAAGTTTCATGCGATGGTCGAGCATGAGGTCCTGCGTCTGCAACCCCTTTGAGCCGAAATTCGCGGTGTTGAAGTTCGACAGCTTGGTCTTGAACCGGTTCGCATCGAGTGCTCCGCCGATCGCCTGGAAGACCACGATCACGTAGTGCGTCGTATCAGGGAAATAACTGTAGTTGCGTGCCGTGGCAGCCGGTTGCTCCACGGGGGTTGAACGCGCGGTATCTACGGCTGGTGCCGCGCCCCCACCCTGCTGTTGAAGGTAGTCGAGCATATCCTGCGCCGCTTCCCGCACCGGATCATCCGCCCAGGTACGCACAACATCCTGCAAAGACGCTTCGAAGTTATTGCGCGTCTGCGTCTTGCCGATGCTCATCGCCTTGAGCAGGTCGAACTTCGGCATGAACGCGTTTTGCGGAAACATGGTCTCGGCCTGTGAACGACGTTGTATCACGGCCGTGTATTCGCCGTTCAGGTATTTGCGGTACGTCTCCTCGTAGAACAATTCCAACTGGCTCTTACGGGTGGCCATATCCTGTCCGTAGTTCGGATTCCGGATGATCTCCGCGTACTCGGTATCTCCATACTGGTTGAGGATGATGTTCTTGTAATACTCCGACTTCGTCGGGTTGCCCAGTTGCGCGTACAGCCGGTACAACTGGTACATCGACTGCAGCTTGAACTTGTTCTCCGGGAAGCGGCGCAACAACTCCTCGAACATCTCCGCCGCAGACGAATTGTCCTTCAGTTGTTCACGGTAGATCATGGCCGCGTTGTAATAGGCGTCGATGATCTTGTTGGTCGACTTCTCGATCGCCTCCGGCGTGGCGGGGATCGCGTCGAGCATCGCCTTCTTCTTGGCTTCGGCAGCGGCTTTCGGATCCGCGATCTCCTTGGCTTCCGTAACCAGGGTGTCTTCTTTTTCTTCCGTAGCCTGGAACACCTGCTCGCGGGAACTACGCCTCCAGTTGTCTTCGAGCTTACGGTTTCCCCAGCGGCGGGTGAACTCGTTAAAGCCGAACGCGGTCGCTTGCTGATTGTAGAAATACCAGTTCGAGCCGCCTTCCTTGTTGAATTGATTGGTTTGTTGCTGGTTGTTGCCCGGCTGGAAGATCTGGTTGGACTGCTCCTCTTCCTTCTGCCGCGCTTTCTCCTCTTCTTCCTTTCGGATCTGGTCATCGACCAGCTTGGCGCGCTGTTCCGGTGTCATCTGGGCGAGCGACTGCAAACTGTCTTCGTTCTGGATGATGTTCAGGTAACGTACCAAACGGGTAAGACTGTTCCGGCGTTGGAGGACTTCGGTATAATCCGGGTGGTCGTTGGACAAGTTGGCGATAGTACTGTCGTAGTATCCTTTGGCCAGTCGATAGTCCGGTTTGATGAAAGCGATTTTCGCTAGTTCGAGGTAGGAAAGCGCTTTTTGATTCTTGTTGGTCGTGCTGGCCTGAACCGATTTGTTCAGGTATTCGATCTCACCCGGCTCGTTGCCCGACTTCTTCTCCAGGCCGGCCAGCGCGTAATAGATCTGGTCGAGGAAATCCTTGTTCTTCGGATCCTTCTGCAACTTCGCGAGTTCGTTGCGCACCTCGTCGCTGCCTTTACCGCCGGCCTCGTAACAACGGGCACGGTTGATACGGGCGTTGAAACCCATCTCGTACGGCGGGTTCATCTTGATAACCCGCGAATAGGTATCGAATGCCAGAGAGAATTTCTCCTCCGCCTGTTGCATCTGCCCAAGGATGAACAGGAAGCGAATGCGGTCGTCGCGCCGCGGCGCGAGTTCCGCTGCACGGGTCAAGTGCTCGATGGCTTTGGGGTTGTTGCGCACCTGCACGTAGTAGTCGGCAAAGGTGGCTTCCAGTTCCCAACGATTCTTTTTCGGAAAATCACTCTGGTTGCGGACATAGTCGAGTTTGTTTTCCGCTTCGTTGAGCTGCGTAAGTTCCAGGTACGTCTTCGCGATCCACAGCGAAGCCAGGTGACGGGTCGTTTCCTTCTTGTAAGTAACCTCGACGTAGTTGAACGCCTCCATCGCGGCGAAGTATTCGTGCTTGAAGAATAAGGCCTTGCCGTAAAGCAGCCAGTTGTCGTCGATCCAGTGTTCGGAGTTCGGTTTCTCGTTGCCGTTTTTGTCGTAGATGGTGTGGCGCGAAATGACCGTACCGGTACGCTTGATCACATCGTCCATTTGGGGATAGATCGACTTCGCCTTTTCCGCATTGGCATAGCGATAAACCCGCAGGGTGCGATCGTAATGATCTTCGTGCTGCTCCGCCAATCGGTCGGTTCCCTCCAGCAGCTTCACCCCGGCATTATAGTAGCCGTTGTAGTGACCCGACAGATTATGAAAGGTGCGGTTGATGAACGTGTCCTTGGTCTGGGAGCAGGACGCCATCATAAAGACCCCGAAAAGGCCTAAAAAGGCCCATTGGCCGGAAAACGCACGAAAAACGCGGGACATGGAAGAGGTGATAACTGCAAATTTGCGAAAATATTTTGAAGGGACGGAAGGGGAAACGAGGGACGGGGGGGCGAGGGACGGGGGGCGAGGGACGGGGGGCGAGGGACGAGGGGCGTGGTGCGTGGTGCGTGGTGCGTGGTGCGTGGTGCGTGGTGCGTGGTGCGTTGTCAATGCCTAACTAGGGTTGACCGTTTTTAGTAACTCGTTTGATTGTTATTTGCCATTAATACAGCTGGATTCTGAGGTCTGGTTGCTCAGATTTACACGGGGCTCGATGCCCCGGTAAATCTGGTATTGCCCTATGACGCTGTCATTTCGGTACTGGTTGCTGCTGCAATTTTACCCATTCTAACTCAAAGGTTGTGGGTGATTTCTCTTTAACGCTTTATGAGGCTTTTCCTGATTGTAGAGTGCCACCGCCCGTCACCTCCCTCCAGATTTCAAAATGTGATGTTCGGTGCCGTAAGTAGTTGTTCTTTATCCGCCATTGATTCGTCAGCTTTTCCATTCTCCAGGCATACGCACATACTATCTGCATCTTCAGTTGGCTCGTATAGTCTAAAAAATCCTTGGCGTAATACTGGCCCCCGCCATCCGAATGCATGATAAGCCCTGATCGTATAGAGTCTCCTCGCGTCTTTACAGCCATGCGTAATGCTGGCAAGGTGGTATCAACGGTGTGCAGGTTCGCTGACGCCTGGTGACCGACAATCCTGCGGGAGAAGGCGTCTACAATGAAGGTGAGGTAGTAAAACCGCCATTCACTTCCAAGTAAGTGATATCACTTTGCCACACCTGATCGATTCCGGTAACCGTCATTCCCTCAAGTAAGTTGGCGAATCGGATCACCCCCTGCTATCGGTCGTACGATGGAGTGCGCTACACTCCACACCCCCTGCACTTTACACAAGTGCTCGAACTTGTCTCTGCCCATATGAGAAGGAAGGATCTTGTAGTACATATCCCGCATCCCCATGGTCGGTGATCCTTCCTGACCTGGTATACAACCGGAGCAATTGCTCTTGCTGGTCCTGATTCCTCATGTAAACGTCTATGAGCTTGTGTACGGCCTCTTGCTGATGCCGATACTTTGATAGAAGTAGTTCAAACTACAGCTTAGCCGTTCTCGCCGGAACCAAAGTATCGGATAGTTGCGAGCCTAGCTTTTTTTATGTCAACCCGGTACATTTCTTCTGCTATCTCGATCATCTTGTCCTTGAACTCCAATTGATCTGCTTTTGACCTAATTTTCGTTCCAACTCAGCGATCTTTCTGAAGTTCCAGGAGCTTGCGCGTGTCGCTTTCACCCTCTACGATCAGCCTCTTTCTTCTTTGCCATACTCCCAAATTTAGCGATCCAGCGATAAATCGAGGTCCCGGACACCTGATACTGTTACTTAGGTCACATCCCGGTAAGGCCGGTTTCTAGCTCCTGAACCTTCTTTCGCTTAAAATTCTCACTAAACGTCCGCTGAGAGCGCTGCTCCAGGCTTAATTCGTAATCCTTTCTGGTTGCCATGATTTGGTCGATTTTATGGTCAACCTATTTCAGGCACTGACACGTGGAAATTATCGAAAGTATGACCAGGTCGAAAGTGGGTTCTGGAGAAAGCATTATAAAATTATCCATTAACTAACTTGCAGCCCGTTTTCCTCGGTCTCGGTCTCGGTCTCGGTCTCGGTCTCGGTCTCGGTCTCGGTCTCGGTCTCGCTCTTCGTCCCTCGTCCCTCGTCCCTCGCCCCTCCTTCATGGCCCGCAAACTCCTCACCCGCCTCAAGTCCCGCTTCCGGCTGGTCATCATGAACGAGGATACGCTGGAGGAGAAGGCCTCGTTCCGGCTCCGGCCGTTGAATGTATTTGTAACGACGGGGCTGAGCATCATCTTGCTCATCACGATCACCACCTTCATCATCGCGTTCACCGGATTACGCGAATACATCCCCGGCTACGCCGACGTGAAGACGCAACGACGGGTCATTAGCCTCTTGCAGAAAGCCGATTCCATGCAACTGGCGCTGACCGCCCGCGACATTTATCTGGAGAACCTCCGCCGGATCATCAACGGGGAAATTCCTGCCGACTCGGTGATCCTGAAGCCGGAGCAATTGCAGCGCTACGACACGATCCGGCAGTTACGAAAATCGCCGGAGGACTCGGTCTTGCGCAAGGAGTTCGAAGCACAGGATCTATTCTCGCTTGCCATCGACGACGCCGGTTCGATGTCCAACAGCATCCGAGGCTTCCTGTTTTTCCCTCCGCTGAAAGGAACCCTCACCAATCGTTTCGACGCGGTGCGCCGGCACTACGGCATCGACATTGTCTCCAACCCGAACGAACCCATCAAAGCGACACTCGACGGTACGGTCGTGATCGCGAACTTCACCTCCGAGACCGGTTGGGTGATCGGCATCCAGCACAGCAACAACCTTTTCAGTTTTTACAAGCACAACAGCGCCTTGTTGAAAAAAGTCGGCGACTACGTCAAAGCCGGCGATGCCATCGCCATCATCGGCAACTCCGGCGAACTCAGCTCCGGTCCGCACCTCCACTTCGAGCTCTGGTTCAACGGCACCGCGCTGGATCCGGTGAAGTATGTGGCGCTCTAAGCGATTCAACTAAATCAACTTCTCGCTCGGAAACTATTCCGCGGGCTTGTCAGGAATCTCGAATCGAAGCTTGGCGTGTCCTGCCGTTTCGTAAAACGTTTCGGGGCTTAAAGAAGTGGCGGGTTAGATGCAACAAACTGTCAGCCCACGACAAATGTATGTAAATGCACTGATGTTTGATTAACGACTGCACCCGCCATTTCTTTAAGCCCTTGTTACCGGATGCCCTGCTGTTTGTCCAATGGTTTGTCGTGTCGGTTTAGCACTAAATTGTCTGCGAAGGACACTGGAAAGAAAAGGGAAATTATCGGGTTAGGGGGCGGGTGGAGTATTTTTTTTAGAAGAGAGGGAGAAAATAATTGAAGTCTTTTATTGGGCGGCAGAAGAAAATACTCTCTTGCAAGTTTTGGTCTGCGGTTTGGCTTGCGCGACTTGCAAGAGTGTATTTTTTTTGCGTTGCCTGTATTTTGTTGTTTATCAGAGGAGATATACGGATTAACATGGATGAATTGAAAAGTGTGTTACAAAAAGTGAAAGTCAGGAAACGAAAAGTTTAAATTGTCATGCCAACATTGTCAAGCGTGATGGCAACTTTGGTTAGTTCGGTTATTGTCTTAATGTTCATGTCTTTGACCTGCTCCGCTTTTGAGGATAAATTCACTGCTGATTAAGTATGCGCCTTCGGTAACAACCACATCGCCCTGTTTTAAACCTGATGTAATTTCAATCCAGTATTTATTTTCTGCGCCTGTTACCACCATGCGCTGCTCAAATGTGTTTTCATGCGCCAATACCCAAACTGTTTTCATTTTTTCCAACAGCACGGAAGATTTCGGAACTGCCAAAACACTGGCAGAAGATTTTTCAGGAACAACAGAAACCAATGTTCCGGGGATTAGATTTCCTTTCGGATTGTTTACCCTTATTTTGAGCAGATAAATTCTTTTACCTTCTTCAATTACCGGATTGCTGTAAGCCAATTTGCCCGTATAAATTTGTTCGGGGTTGCTTTCGCTGAAAACCTTAAAGGATTTATTTTCCGCAATTCCCGAAACTTCATTGGAATAGAGTTGCGCTTCTACCCAAACCTGATTGAGTGAAGTGATTTTTAATAGTGAGCTGCCCTCTTGCACATACATACCTTCGGTAATGTTCACTTCAGTTACATATCCCGCTTCGGGTGAATAGAAAGTAATCAAAGGACTTGCATTGCCCGACTTTTCCAAATCAAAAATCTGTTTTTCGGATAAGCCCCACAAAAGCAATTTGTTTTTTGCTGCTCCTGCTAATTCTTTGGTGAGTTGCGTTGTGGCATTAACTGTTTTAGATTTTTCAAACAGGGAGAGATATTCTTTTTCATCGGCTTGCAGTTGTTCGCTGTAAATGCTGTAAAGCGGCTCACCGCTTTTGATAAATGCGCCTGTGTTTTTTATGAACAGTTTATCAATCCTGCCTTTTGCGCGGCTGCTGATGGTTTTTACCTGTTCGTCATCAATGGCTACTGTTCCTATAATGGTTGATGCAGAAGTGATGTTTCTTAATTTAACTGTGTCTGTTTTAATTCCCGCCAATTCCTGTTTGCGTTTGTCAATGGTGATGAAATTGCCTTGATGCCCCGCATGTTCGTTTTCATTTTTCTCTACCTTGATTAAAGACATATTGCATACGGGGCATGAGCCCGGTGTGCTGCTTACTACGCTTGGGTGCATGGGGCAAGTGTAATAACTGCCGGATATTGCCTGATGATTTTCGTGTCCGTTTTTGCAACCCGAAACAATAAGAATTGAAAACAGGATGGTTGAAATTAATATCTGCTTCATGTTAGTTTCCATTTAAAAATGTTTCGCTGTCAATCATTAAGCCAGCTTCTTTTGCAATTTCTTCATCGGATGAAAGACCGCTTGTAATACTGAGCATTCCGTTGTTGCTTGCACCTACAATAACTTTTCGCATCTGAAATATTCCCGTGCCATTTTTTGTGGTGTCGGTTTTTACCCACACATAAGCATTTAATCCTGTTTTGCAAACTGCCGATGCAGGGACTTGTAAATTCTTATTTCCAGTTAAAGCGAACTGTGCAGTAACAAGGGAATTTATTTTTAAGATGTTATTTGCATTCGGCAATACTATTCTCGCTCTTGCAAAACGCTGATTAGCTTCTTCAAAGGTTTGTTCAATCAATGCAACTTTTCCCTTCAGTGTTTTTGAAGGGTTGTTTTCTGTAATAATTTCAACGCTTTGGTTTTCGTGAATTTGACTTACATACTGATTTGAAATAGAAACCAACGCCCAGACTTCCTGCAAGTCGTTTACGCTGAAAAGTGTTTGCCCTTCGTTTACATACATGCCCTCACGAATTTGTGAAGCGGATGCAGCATAAGAACTTTCATTATTTGTGCTTTGCGACATACTCATGGCGTTCATTGGTGATGTGTTTTTTGCTGTTGTATTTTCCTGTGCTGACTGTGTATTGAAAAACGCATAGCCGTTTGCAGGGCTGAAAACTGAAACAGTCAAAGTCACTGTTCCGTTTTTTTCCAACTGAGTAATTTGATTTTCGGAAATGCCTAACAAGCGAAGTTTTTCTCTTGATTTTTCCAGCAAAGAATTTTCGGTGGTTGAATTGAATAGAAAAAGATGTTCTTCCTGAATGGTGCGAAGCGAAGGACTGTATAAGTCCATGATTTTGTCGCCCTGCTTTACATATTGATTGCTGAATTTGACATGGAGTTTTTCAATTCTTCCACCAAAACGAGCGGCAACAGATTGATTGCGGTTTTGTGCGGGAACAATAAAGCCCTCTGCTTTCAGCGTATTACCATTGTTACCTGCTTGCAGTTTTACGGTTGCCTGTGATGATAAAACCTGTTGGTTTGGCGAAATGATTTGCGGCAAACTTTCATTTGCCACAGGTTCTAATTTCATTTTGCAGATAGGGCAGTTGCCGGGTTTGTCGCTTACAATTTCGGGGTGCATGGGGCAAGTGTAAACTGTGCCGCTGTGATTTTCATGCCCGTTTGATTGTTGATGCTCTTCGTGCTTGTTGTTACAAGAGGACAGCACCAAAAAGAATAGCAACAGACCAAAGATGCCGATGCTATTTAATTTCCTTCTCATACTCATATTCTGCTTCTAATTTTAAGATGTTAAACAGTTTGTCATACGCTTCCAATTTTTTCATCAGCAACATTTCCCATGCATCCAACAGCACAAAATAATCGCCAGTGTTTTGCTTGTAAGCAAGGATGTTGGCTTGCAGGTTTTTTTCATAGGCGGGAATAATGTTTTTAGTGTAGCTCTGATATTGCGCGTTTTCGTAACTGAGCATAGTGAGTTTATCTGACAACATTCTTTTTGCCATCAGTTCCATTGTTTGTTTTTCCAGTTCCATTGACTGAATTTGAAAACCAATGGATTTTGTTTCGGAACGATACATTTTTGAAGACCAAGGCACGATAGGGATTGTCATCATTCCCATAACCGACCATTGATTGGGCATACCAAACATTTGCATGTGTTCTGCCCGAACTCCAAAATCAGGACGGTTTCCAATTTTCATTACTTTCTGTTCCAACTTCATGGATTGAATGTATTTGTTGAGGGCTGTAATGTCACTGCGGTTGGAAACGCTGCTCGTGTCGGCAAGATTGATTGAATAATTTTTCGGAACAACAAGCGTGTCAATTCGGAATGATGTATTTACATCACGCACCATGAGGATGTTTAAACCGATGTTGCTTTCTGCGATAAAGCCGTTGAGCATCAACAACATGTTGTTGAGTTCGGCTAAACGGGCTTTGGCTTTGTAAATGGTTTGCAGTTGCGATTGGTTGTTGCTGAATTTTTCTTCGGATGTAGTGATGAGCAGTTGTAGTATTTCTTCGCTTTCTTTTAAAACGAGTTGTTTCTTTTCTGTTACAAAACGATTGTAGTATAGAATTTTTGCTTCGCGCCTCAACTCGTTTTTTGTCCATTCGCTTTTGCTTTTCTCAATTTCAGCCAACGAACTGATGTAACTTTTTTTTGCGTTAAGCTTACTTTGGTTAGGTATCATCTGCTCTAAGGAGAAAGCAATACCCGCCTGGTTCATGGGGTCGTTCTTATCCTTTATCATGGTGACATTGTAAGGAAAACGCATGATGCCTGTTGAAAATGTAGGGGGCATCCATGATTTTGCTCCGTCTGCCTTTGCCTGTATGGATTGAATGTTGTATTGATACTGAATGATAGAGGGATAATTGGTTTCAACTTGTTGCAGTAATTTATCCAACGAAATGTAGGTGGTGTCTTGTGCCTGAATGCTGAACAGACAGAACAAAAGGGCTATCGTAAGAAGTGTATTTTTCATGGCTCTGTTCTTTTTTGTTCTTTTTTGTTTTTGACTTCATACCATGTCCATATTCCACCTAAACCATCAATTATTCCAAATGATAAGAAATGCCAATCTGCTTTACCTGTTGCTATAAGAAAAGCAACTACAAGCGGGGCAGTTAAACGGGTATGAATAGTGTATTTTGCAAATTGAATATCTCCGGAAAATGCTGAACGCAAGTAATAGTAGGAAGAACACATCAGCACAAAGCCCAGTAGGTTTAACCACGGCTCTCCCGACAAGGGAAGGTTGAATAAAGGTAAAATCAGGTGCGGGATAAAAAGCAGCACCACTCCAATAAGAAGGGAATACAACCCGAAAATGAATATGGTTTTGTTAACACGGTTCATAGTATTAAATGTTTTTTAGTATAAAATCAACCCGTTCATTTGGCGGTAAAACCGGCACATGCACAATCGGGCAAGGATATGTTTCGTAAACGCTGATAATAAGATTATGAATTCGTATTTGCTCTGCTTCATCTTCCCTTCGGGCGTAATCGTTTACCAAGGGAAGTCGGTCTAAAATGAATACTTTTTTATAACAGTATTTATTGCATTGTTCAATTAACCGAGTGTCATATTCCAATTCCAGAAATTGATAATAAGCCATTGCATCGGGCAAAGCACGGTCTAAAAACACCAATTCATTTACATCTAATGTTCCTTCTTCCTCAATCTGCATATTGAGAACACCTAACTGAAACTCCTTTTTATTTTCCCTTATTTCTTCAACTGTTCTACCCTGATTTTTTTGAGTGTCAATGTAATGCCGGGCATGTTCAATAGTAGTTTTGTAACCCCTTTGGGCAAGCAGTTCAACTACGGTTGTTTTGCCTGTGCAAGGTCCTCCGGTAATGACACACCAGTTAGTTATGATTTCTTTGTGTTTAAGCATCCTCTGAAATGTTTTTAGTTGAGTTCAATTTCAAGCGTGTCGTTCAGCCGAGGAATATCAACTTGCCACTGATAGATGTCGTTAATTTTTAAGCGTAACGCTTCTGCACCTTCTTTTTCGGCATGGACAATGAAAATATTTTCAGGAGATTGTTTGATGTTGCTCAACCAACTGATTAGTTCGTTTTGGTCGGCATGACCAGACAGCCCTTCAATGTTTTCAACGTGGGCGTTTACTTTAAAATATTTGCCATAGAGTTTTATTTCTTTTGCGCCTTCCAGCAATGCCCTGCCCCGTGTTCCTTCCGCCTGAAAGCCGACTAAAAGAATGGTTGCATTTCTATCGCCTAAATATTTGGTAAAATAGGTCAGCACCCTTCCTCCAGCCGCCATGCCGCTACCCGCAATGATAATTTTGGGTTCTGTATTCTCTGCAAGGGCGAAGGTTTCATCTACTGACTTCACGCGCTTTATTTCATCACACATTTCGGCACATTCATCCAATGACAGCTTATGCCATTCAGTATTCTTATGAAATACTTCCAACACATTCCTTCCCATCGGGCTATCCATGTAAATTGGAATACGGGGAATTCTTCCTGTTTTTTTTAATTGCCAGAAAAGATACATGAGCAACTGGGTTCTCTCTACCGAAAAACTGGGAATAATGATGGTGCCCTTTCGGGAAATACAGTTGTTAATCACTTCTCCCAAAGTATCTTGAGCAGTGCGTGAAGGGTGAATACGATTGCCATAAGTAGCTTCAATGAAAAGAATATCCGCTTTTTCGGGTTTTTCAGGCGGGAAAAGCAAGGGGTCGTTAATCCTTCCTATATCACCGGAAAAAACCAATGTCTTTTTGCCAACTTGAAGTTCAATAAATGTAGCTCCCAGAATATGCCCGTTGTATCGGAAACGATAACGTATATTCTCATCAATATTTGTCCACTCGTTTAATGATGCTCCTTGAAAAAAGGGGAGCGTTTTCTCCACATCATCAAGGTTATACAAAGGCAATGCGGGGCTGTGTATAGAGTAGTGATGCTTATTGGCTCGTATGGCATCTTCTTCCTGAATTTTTGCGCTGTCTTTTAAAATGATTTCGGCTATTTGCAAGGTTGGAGATGTGCCAATAATTGCACCGGAAAATCCTTCTTTTACTAATCGCGGCAAATAACCTGTGTGGTCTAAATGTCCATGAGTGAGCAATACCACATCTATTTTTTTTGCCGGAAATGCAAGCGGTTTCCAGTTCAGCAGCCGCAACTCTTTTAAGCCCTGAAATAACCCGCAGTCAATTAAAATATTTTTGCCAAAAGCGGATATAAGATGCTTGGAGCCGGTTACTGTTCCGGCTGCTCCGAGGAAATGGATTTGAATTTTATTATTCATGTCATTTATTTTTATGAAAGGGTAAATTCATTACATAATGCCTCACACTCCTCCATCACTTTTTCCAGGCGTGGCGATTTTATACCGATGCTTTGCAGGGCGGAATGATTATGATGTATGGTTTTGCACAAGACTATTTTCTTATCCAATAGCATTTGTTTCTCTTTTTGCGTAAGGGTGGTAAGGCAGGTAACTGGATGTAGCCCTGAACCGTCAATCCAGTCTTTCAACCCGTTGTTTTGGGGGTAATCCCAACTTACCAAGTTCAAATTCATGCACTTGCCGTATTGAGCAGCATCGTCAGAAAATCGCGTATTGGTAACTACCCATCCCTGATGAAATTTTTCAGCATGACCGTCTAATTTTCTCCATGAAGTTTCTACATCTAAAAAACGTGATTGTATGTAGAGTGGAATTTTTACATCGCACACATAGCCCTGACGGTTGTGGAATTTACATTCTATCATAAAATGGTGGTGGTCTTTTTCTGCGATTACATCCACCTCATGGTTTACACAATGCCCTTTTATGATTACCCCAACTTGTGTTTTGTAACCTTTGTAGTTTAAAAGTTCGCCAACAAATTGTTCAAAAGGAAAACCGGAAGGACCTAATTCCATGATAGCGTGTTTCAGTTTATACCTTGCAGCCATTGGGCGGGAAACATTTCTCAGTAAGCGAAATGCTGTTTTGTAAATTTTGCGGGTGGACATCCCTTCAACGAGCATTTCCATTACTTCCGATACCACTTCATCGGCTTGCGCTGAATTTGCACCGGAACGCAACAGAGTTTTTTTTACTTTCCTTTATTAAAAGGAACTTTAAGCCCTGATGCTTTGGTGATGTTTATATTTTCAACGTTAGTCTTCATCGTGAATAATGTTTGTGCGTTTTAATAATTGAATAACCAATAAGGAAAAAAGAGATGAAGCCAAAACCACCAGCCAATCTGCTGCTGTGAGCGGTTGAATATTTAAAGCAGTGCGCACCGATGGAATAAAAAAGGCGAAACCAATAATTAATAGGCAGGCAATAAGTGCATACCAAACAAATTTGTTTCTGAATACTTCTGATTTAAAGAAGGAAACATTAACAGAAGCCATGTTGAACACATGAAACAACTGGCAGAAAATGAGTGTGAAAAACAAAATGTTGTTGCATTGTTGCGGGTCAAACCCAGTTCCGGTATGAATAAATAAATGACTGATGAATACTGCTCCCAAAGTGCAAACGGAAATTACTGCTGCGTAGAACCATACGGCATACCATTGTTTTGTTTTCAACAAGGGTTCGGCAGGATTTCGGGGCTTGTGTTTCATTACATAAGGATTTCCTTCGCTAACGCCCAATGCAAGAGCAGGTAATACATCGGTTACCAAATTGATGAACAGAATTTGCAGAGGCAACAGTTGAAAATGCAGATTAGATAAAGCGGCAAGGGAAACTACCAACAACTCGCTCATGTTGCAGGAAAGCAAGTAAATAACAAACTCTTGTATGTTTTTGAAAATAATCCGTCCTTGTTTAATGGCATGCACAATGGATGAAAAGGCATCGTCTTTCAATACCATGTCGGCAACTTCCTGTGCCACTTGTGTTCCCCGTTGCCCCATAGCAATGCCTATGTCCGCTTTTTTCAGCGCGGGAGCATCGTTTACACCATCGCCCGTCATGCCAACGATATTGCCTTTTTCCTGCAATACTGCTACTAAATCTAATTTTTGAGCAGGTGTAACCCGTGCGAAAACAGAAGTGTTTGCCCATAGGTTTTTATCGGAGTTAGATAATTGTTCATAGGGTTGCATTTCTTTTCCCGTGAGCGGAGTTTCGGCAACGGAAGCAATTTTTAATTCATTAGCAATGTAGTTAGCTGTGGCAGGGTGGTCGCCTGTAATCATCACTACTTTAATTCCTGCTTCTTTGGCTTCCTGAATTGCCTGAAATACATCTTCTGCGGGAGGGTCAATCATGCAATACAAACCCGCAAATGTGAGGTTGTCAAGTAATGGAGCACTTTCATCTTCTGTTTCTTTGTATGTTCCTGCAATAATGCGTAAACCGGATGCTGAGAGCTGATATGCTCTTTCTTTCCATTCTTTTTTGACTTGTTCGGTCAATTCAACATTTCCGCTATTGCTGAAAATATGAGAGGAGGAATTGAGTAATTCTTCGGTAGCGCCTTTGGCAAATACAATAAACCCATTTTGTGTTTTATGCAACGTTGCCATCATTTTTGTTTCGGATGAAAACGGTGCTTCATTCAGTTTCTGGAATTGTTGTTCTAAATTGCGCTTGATGATATTTTGTTTGTAGGCATATTTCAATAAGCCAGTTTCTAATGGGTCGCCAATTTCTTTGAACCCGTTATTGTTGGCTTCAATGCTTGCTGTGTTGCAAAGAACTCCTATGTGTAACAAAAGTTTTTTGTTTTCTTCTGAATGGGTATCCGTTGGAACTACATCTGATACTTCAATTTTGTTTTGTGTAAGCGTTCCAGTTTTATCAGTGCAGATAACAGTAGTTCCGCCAAGCGTTTCAACGGCAGCCAGTTTTTTTACAATTACTTTGTGCTTTGCCATTTTCATCATGCCCTGTGCCAATGCTAATGTTGCTACAATGGGCAAACCTTCGGGAATAGCAGCTACCGCAAGTGCGATGGCGGTTTCAAGCATTTCCACATAATCACCATGCGTAAAAAGCCCCACTACAAAAATCAATACTACCAAAGCCACTGTGATGTAAATAAGTTTGTGGCTGAATACCTTTAATTTTTGTTCAAGCGGTGTGGCTGATTGCCCGGCTGATTTTACCAAATGGGCTATTTTCCCAAGTTCCGTTTGCATGCCCGTTGCTGTTACCAATGCTTTGGCATTTCCATTAGTAACATAAGTTCCTTTATGCAACATATTGGAGCGTTCTGCAAGTGGAGTTTCTTCTTGCAATTCATTGTCTTGTTTTTCAACGGGCATGGCTTCTCCGGTAAGCGATGCCTCGTTTACTGAAAGCTGTGTTGCCTGAATAATTCGTGCATCGGCAGTAATCATATCTCCTGCTTCCAAAAACAAAACATCGCCCGGAACTACTTCTTCTGATGATATTTCAATGAGTTTCCCATCTCTGAAAACTTTAGCAGGAACGCTTGCTAATTTACGAAGCGCATTCATGGAGCGTTGCGCTTGTAGCTCCATCCAAAAGCCAATAACCGCATTGATAAGGATTACCAACAGAATTGCAATGGCATCTAAGTATTCCTGAAACCAAAAAGACATTGCAGCAGCGAAAAGCAACAGGTAAACCATCAGGTTTTTGAACTGTGCCAATACTATTTTCAAAGGATGTTTTCCTTTTTCGGATTGAATGATATTGCCGCCAAATTCAACAAGTCGTTTTTCGGCTTCCGTATTTGAAAGTCCTTTTTCCTTATCGCTTTTCAGTTCAGCGAAAAGTTTATTTATTGGGTGTGCATGATGTTGCTTTCTTTCCATTAATCTTTAATTTCCAAGTATTCCACTTTACCATGTTTCTTTAACTCATATTCCTTTACTAATTGATACACAACAGGCAGCACTATCAATACAAAAAGGGTGGATGTAATCAGCCCGAATACAAAAGGAATAGTAATCGGTTTCATCACATCGCTACCTACACCTGTTGCCAACAGAATTGGTAATAGCCCAATCATGTCTGCCATTACGGTCATTAGCTTTGGGCGAACGCGCATGACTGCACCTGAAAAAACCGCATTCTTTATTGCTTCATTAGTGATTGCCGCGCTTTTGTTTCTGTCCACTGCCTGATGTATGGCTTCGTTCATATACACCAACATCAACACGCCTGTTTCTACCGCAATGCCAAAGAGTGCAATGAAACCCACTGCTACCGCAACCGAAAAATTCACTTCAAAAAAATAAATGGAATACACGCCACCAATTAAAGCAATGGGAATACTGGAAAGCACAATGAGCATTTCCCGTGCAGAATGAAAAGTGAAATAGAGAACGAAAGCAATGATTAGAAGTGTGATAGGGATAATGATTTTCAAACGGTTTTCTGCGCGGACTTTACTTTCGTATTGCCCGCTCCAGTTGATGTAATAACCCTTAGGCAGTTGCTTAAAATCTTCTTCAATTTTCTTTTTAGCATCGCTCACCACACTGCCCATATCCCTGCCCCGCACATTAAATAATACCGTTCCGCGCAACATGGCGTTTTCGGAATTTATCATTGGCGGACCTTCGTTAATCTCAATATCGGCAACAGATGAAAGTGGAACAACACCGTAACCTGCTGTTTGAATGGGAGTGCGTTTTATTTCGGAAATGTCTTTCCTGAAATCCTGCGCCAAACGCATGGACACACTAAAACGCTGGCGACCTTCCACCGTTTGTGTTAAAGGCATTCCGCCCAAAGCCATTTCAATGAGCATGTTCACCTCCTCAACAGAAAGATTGTAACGGGCAATTTCTTCGCGCTTAATTTTTATATCAAGATATTTTCCTCCGGTAAGCTGCTCTACATATAAATCGGCTAAACCTTCAATGCCTTGTAGTGATTTCTCTACCTGACGGGCAATGTTGTAAATGGTATCTAACTCCTGTCCGTAAATTTTTATGCCAATGTCCGTCCGCACTCCGGTTGAAAGCATGTTGATGCGGTTTATGATGGGCTGTGTCCATCCGCTTGTAACACCGGGTATCTGCACTTTATCGTTTAGTTCAGTAATTAATTTTTCGGTGGTCATACCTTCCCGCCATTGTGCTTTTGGTTTTAAGAGAATGATACTTTCAATCATGCTCATGGGCGCGTTATCGGTAGCGGTGTATGCCCTTCCTGCTTTACCCAATACATTTTCCACTTCGGGAACAGACATTATGAGTTTGTCCTGCACCTGTAAAATACGTTTGGCTTCATTGTTTGACACATCCGGTAGGGTAACAGGCATGAACAACAATGAACCTTCATCTAAGGGTGGCATAAACTCAGAACCCAAACGGAGAACAAAAGGAATACTGCCCAACACGATTAGAACGGAAACGGCAATGACTGTTTTTTTCCAACGCTGGCAAAGGCGCAAAACGGGGCTGTATATTTTTATAAAGAAATTGGCAACCGGATTTCTGCTTTCGGGAATGAGCTTTCCTTTCATCAATGAGCGCAGCAACATGGGCACAATGAAAAGGGCAACAATGGCAGAGCCAATCATGGTGAATGTTTTTGTCCAAACTAAGGGAGCGAATAATTTCTTTTCCTGCCCTTCCAAAAACAAAATGGGCGCGAATGAAATGAGCGTAACGAGGATGGAAAAATATACTGCCCGTCCAACGGTGCGTGATGAACGTTCAATAATTGTAATACGTTCTTCTTCGCTGAGTTCTTTTGTATTACCTACTCTTTGCTTTTCCATTATTCGTCTGTTTTTAAAACTGCGTTCACCAAACTTTTGTAAGCATTCTCTGTCATGACAATTCCCGCATCGACCAAATCGCCAATGGCAAGGGCAATACCACCAAGCGACATGATGTTGAGTGAGATGCCAAACAATTTGATTACGATAAAGCCGATTAGCACTGAAAGTGGAATGGTGATGATGGCGACCACCGCACTTCGGATATGAAAAAGAAAAAGCAATACCACTAAGGACACTACAATTATTTCTTCAATCAATGCTTCTTTCAGGGTGGCAACGGCTGCTTCAATCAAATCGCTGCGGTCGTAAGCGATTTTTATTTTTACTCCGGGGGGTAATCCTTTTTCCACTTCACCCAATTTTGCTTTTACATTGTCAATTACCTCTTTGGCATTTTCACCGTAACGGGCAACTACCACACCTCCGACAACTTCACCTTCTCCGTTTTCATCCACAATACCCAAACGGATGTCGCTGCTCATTTGCACATCGGCAACATCTTTCAGTTTTATGGGGATATTTTTATTGGAGCCAACAGCAATTTCTTCTATATCCTGAATGTCTTTGATATAGCCCAAGCCCCTGAGCATGTAACCCATGCGGTTCATTTCGTAAATGCTTCCACCCACATCGCGGTTGTTGGCTTTAAGGGCATTGGCTACATCCATAGCCGAAATGTTGTAGTAAATCAATTTATTGGGATTGATGCTGACCTGATACTGCTTTTGGAAACCTCCGAAGGATGCCACTTCACTCACGCCCTCTACATTCTGCAAAGCGAATTTTACATACCAGTCCTGCACGGCTCGCAACTCGCCTAAATCATAACCATCGCCTTGCAGCGAATACCAGAATACATGACCAACACCTGTTCCATCGGGACCTAAAGTTGGCGTTACACCCTGCGGCAATGCTTTTTGTGCGAAGTTCAAACGCTCCAACACGCGGGTTCGCGCCCAATAAATTTCAGCATCATCATTAAAAATGACGAAGATGAAACTCATGCCGAACATGGAAGCGGCACGAATAACTTTTACATTGGGAATGCCCTGCAGGTTGGAAACTAAAGGATAGGTGATTTGGTCTTCCATGATTTGCGGATTGCGCCCCATCCATTCGGTGTAAACAATCACCTGATTTTCGGATAAATCGGGAATGGCATCCACAGGAGTATTCATTACAGACCAAACGCCTCCAACGACAATCAGTAAAATGCCGAGCCATACAAAGAAGCGGTTATGCGTTGACCAAGAGATTATTCTTTCTATCATCTGAATTTTGCTTTTAAAAGTTGTGCATTTATGGCAACTACTATAGTGCTTAAACTCATCAGCACAGCCCCTACTGCCGGACTTAACATTATGTTCCATTGATACAAAACACCTGCTGCTAAAGGAATGGCGATAATGTTATAACCCGCAGCCCACCAAAGGTTTTGTATCATTTTATTGTAGGTGGCTTTACCAAACAAAATCAGGTTGGCAATGTCTTTCGGGTCTGAGTTTACCAATATGATGTCGGCTGTTTCCGCTGCCACATCCGTTCCCGAACCAACAGCAATGCCCACATCCGCCTGAGCCAATGCAGGCGCATCATTTACACCATCGCCTGTCATGGCAACATACTCACCTTTTCCCTGAAGCTCTTTTACTTTTTCTAACTTGTCGTGCGGCAATACGTTGGCTAAAAAGCCATCCATATTCAATTCATCCCTTACTCTCTTTGCTACTTTTTCATTGTCGCCTGTAAGCAGCAAGTTTTTAATTCCTGCATCTTTCAGTATTTGAATAGCTTCAAAGGAGCTTTCTCTTATCTGGTCAGAGAAGGTAAAATATCCTGCAACGTTTTTATCAATCAGAACATAAACAACTGTTCCTGTAAAATCATCGTTAGTTTCAGTTATGCTGATATTGTTTTCTTTCAAGTAATTCGGACCAACTACTTTGATGTTACTTCCTTCAACAATCCCTTCTAATCCTTTGCCGGGGAGATAATTGAAGTTTTCAGATTTGGGAATTGCGATGTTCAATTCTTTAACCTTCCTCAACAAACCTGCTGCGATATAATGCTCGGAATGCTGTTCAATGCCTGATGCAAGCCGAAGTAATTCCTTATCATCAAAATTTGTATTCAACACTTTTATTTCCTGTAACTCATGTGAACCTTTAGTAAGTGTTCCGGTTTTGTCAAAGATGATGGTTGTAATCAGCCGTGCATTTTCAAAAACGGTTCTGTTGCGAATGAGCAAACCTTTCTGTGCGGAAATAGATGTTGAAATAGCTACTACTAAAGGAACGGCTAATCCTAACGCATGAGGACAAGAAATAACCATTACTGTTACCATTCTCTCCAAGGCAAACACAAATGGAAAACCTAATAGTAACCAAACAGCAAGCGTAATGACACCACCGCCTAAAGCAATAAATGTCAACACCTTTGCTGCACGGTCGGCAAAATTTTGAGTTTTTGATTTCACCTTTTGTGCATCTTCAACCAGCTTCACAACTTTGTTCAGATAGCTGTCTTTGCCTGTGCTTACTACTTTTATAGTGAGTGAACCATTGTCGTTAACTGCACCGCCAATTACTTTACTGTTCTTTTCTTTTTTTACAGGCTTGCTTTCGCCTGTGAGCATACTCTCGTCCACATAGCTTTCTCCTTCTATTACAATTCCATCAACCGGAATTTTTTCGCCCGGCTTTACCAATACTACATCTTCAATTTTCAATTCGCTAACAGGCATATCATGAATTGCACCGTTCACTACATGGTGAGCCGTTGATGGCATCATTCTGACTAACAATTCCAAAGAGCGAGAAGCGCCCATTACTGATTTCATTTCAAAGTAATGTCCAATGAGCATGATGTCTATCAGCGTTGCCATTTCCCAATAAAAATCCATGCCCTTCAACCCGAAAGTGATGGCAACACTATAAGCCCAGGCAACAGAAATGGCTACGCCAATCAGCGTCATCATTCCAATTGCTTTGTCTTTTACTTCGTCATACAAACCTTTCAGAAAAGGAAATACACCATAAACAAAAATGAAAGTGGAGAGTGCTGCCAATACATATTTATCTCCTATAAAAGCTAATTCAAACCCAAACCACAGTTGTATCATGTGCGAAAGGGCAAGCATAGGGATAGATATTATAGAGCATACAATAAACCTTTTCCAAAAATCAGAAACATTATGCCCGGCATGTTTGTCGTGTCCGCTTGATGGATGATTTGAAACATGAAGTTCTTCGGCATGATGGTGGTCATGCTTATGCTGGCCCTGCGGATGATGGTGATGCTGTTGCATAGGTTGATTATTTTATGTTGGTCATGTCAGATTATTTGAATTAACATGATGCCCGACATAGCAATCATCAGCGCATCTTCAATAATAGTAACAGTGCTCATGGGTAAATTGAAAACTGCTCCCAAACAAGCGCATTGAATTTTCTTTTTGTTCAACACGCTTTGCAAAACACCAATGATGCTTACCGACATTACAATAAATGTTGTGGCATTTGTAATCAGCGGATTGAAGTTGACAGCATAAGCAATTCCTAAAGCGAGTTCAATAAAGGCATAGAGGTAAGCCCAAATGGGAATTCGTTTGGCAATTACATCATACATGACATAACTTTCGGCAAAGCCCGATAGATTGAGCATTTTGAAAAATGAAAAAGTGAGAAAGAACCCCGCCATAAAAATCTGCATGAAGTGCATGGCGTGAATTGCTCCATTGTGAAATGAAGCGATGAAAGAAACAACGGTGATGTAAGCGAAGATTAAAAGAATTGGTTTGTAAATGGCGAACCATGACTTGGTTTGTTCAGCCGCTTCGCTGTGATGTTCTGCTGAAATAGTGTAGTTGCCTTTTGCTCCAATTGCTTTTTGCAGTTCTGATAAAGCAATGTGTTTGTCCATTGAAATGGTTGCTGAGGTTCTTGTAACTTCTACATTGGTTACATCGGGCAATGTGAGTAAAGCACTTTTTACTTTGGCTTCGCAACTGCCGCAGGTCATTCCTGTAATTTGATAAGTATGTGTCATGTTGTTTTATTTTTTTGTTTAACAATGGCACAAAGTTGCATCGGTATTACGCCAAAGGCGTTATACAATTTTTGAAATGATTTATATGTTTTACAGTTCTTCAAGCGGGTTGCGTTTTTTTTCTTTCAGTTGTTTGAAATGCGAAGGGGTAAAGCCCGTTACTTTTTTAAACTGTGTGCTTAAATGCGCCACGCTGCTGTAATTGAGTTGGTAGGCGTTTTCGCTCAAGCTCAATTCATCGTAAACCAATAATTCTTTTACCCGTTCAATTTTTTGCGCGATGAAATACTGTTCAATAGTTGTTCCTTCTACCTGTGTAAACAGATTGCTGATGTAAGTGTAATCTTGGCGTAGTTCTTTGCTTAAATAGTCGGACAGGTTTGTTTGCAGTTGGTTGTTTTTGTTTTGCACCAAATCAACAATCAGGTTTTTGATACGTTCTATAATGACACTTTTTTTATCGTCTAATAAAGCGAAGCCGAATTTTTGCAGCGCGGAATGAATGTCCTGTCGTTGGTAGCCCTGTAAGTCGTCTGCTATTTCTACTTCGCCCAACTCAACCGCAAGGGGGCGAAGCCCAAGTTTCTCCAACTCAGACTTCACCACCATTTTACAACGGTTACAGACCATGTTTTTGATGAAGAGTTTCATCTGTTATTCTTTTTTTACCAAGTCCATGTTGCAAACGGGGCATTGTCCGGGCTTGTCGTAAGTTTTACCTTTTTCGCAGTCCATCGGGCATTGATACAAAGCTGTAGTTTGCGTGTTATCTGTTTTGGTTTCTGTTTTTTGCGAATTGTTGCATGATGCAAATGCTAATGTTGCTATCATGGAAAATAGGATTACGGTGTTTTTCATTTTGTTTGTTTTTATTGATTGATAGATTTTGAATTACTGTTTAATGACAATGCCGTTGGGTTTAGTGCCTACATTGATGGTTGCTGTAACCGCATGAGTAGCTACATCAATAACCGAAACCGTGTTTGCGCCCTGATTGGTAACATACGCTTTGCTGCCATCGGCAATAAAAGCTATGGCATGAGCATCTGCTCCGGTTGTAATGTTGCCCTGCAAATTCCAGTTAGTTCCGTCAAAAGTGTAATATGCAACCTTGCCGTTGGTAGCATCGGAAACCCACAACTCACTATTTGAAGAGTTGTAAGCAGCATACCCGGGTTTGAAACCAAGATTGATGGTAGCGGTAACGCTCATGGATGAAACCGTAATTTCAGAAATGGTTTGGCTCGTTTCATTGTCCACATACATTTTGCCGTTGCTTGCCGTCCATGCGCCAACAGGGTCTTGTCCAACGGTAAGCGTAGTGTGTATCATTTTGCTGTTGGCATCAATGAGGGAAACGGTTCCGTCATCTGTATTACATGCAAAAGCCATTGTGCCGTCTGATGAAAAAGTAACTTCTGAAAGCCCTGCGCCTACATTAATAGTGTTTTTCAAAGACCAGTCCGAAGTATTGTAAACCAAGACCTGACTTTGAATGCTGTCGGATTGACCCAACCAAAGTTCTGTTCCCGAAGGATTGAAAATTGCATTGTGTGGCATTTTGTTGAGCGCAATTTCTTTGTCAATCATTCCGGTAACGGCATCAATGATTTGAACTTTCAAACCTGCGAGTGTGCCACCATGGCCGCCATGCCCACCGCTTAAATCGGTGCTGGTGATAGCCACTGCCAATTTTGTTTTAGCAGGGTTCAGGGAAATATGATGCGGATAGGTTGCGCCATTCAGTGAAATAGTTTCGGTTACGGTGTTGTCGGCAAGTTTGACAACCGAAATGTTGTTGGAACTGCCATTGACAATGTAAGCGGCAGGATAGTCAATGTTGAGCATATCCATGTCGTGGTCGTTGCCGTGGTCTTTCTTGCAAGAAGAAATACTAACGATAAGAGCAAGAGCAGCGATAGCTGCTGTTGGAAAAATTGATTTTGTGATTTTCATTTTTACTGTTTTTGATTTTGAATAATGATTGAAACTGTCGGGCTGATAAAAGCACAACAAGCCGATACACTTTAAAAGTGTCGGCTTTAAAGCAAAAACAGTAAAATCAAATTCGGAAAACGAGATAGCGGATGTAAAGCGGATGCTTTAAGTCATCAGGCGGATGTGCGCTATGGTCAAACTCGGTTGAAAGAAGCGGAGTTTGATAGTCAAAAGTCAGGTTGGTAATAAGTGCAGGTTGAAAGTCAGAAACCTTTATGATGTTACAGAAAACCTGTTGCGTTTTTTGCTGCTCGTCATCCAACTTAATTGTAGCGGTTTCGTCTTTGCAGCAGTCCTTTGGCATTTTCTTACTGCCGCAGGGACATTTGTGTTTGGTGTCAAACGGATTGAATGAAACTGAAGTAACCTTACCACCGCAGTAATGAGCCGAAACCGTTACCCCGATGGCGGGTATCAGGTAAAGGAACATTAAGAGTATGACGGCAATTCTTTTCATTCAGTCGCTTAAACGCTACGGCAAAGGTAATATTGTTTTATGATTGAAAGTTTATTGTTTCCGCAAAAGGTTTATTCATATCACTGCACTAAACAAAGCGTTGGCGGTTTGGCTCTTTTGACTTTGCCTTCGGGTTGGCTTGTGCGCTGGCAGGCAAAGGCAAATGTGCCAAACTTGCGAGGCATTAAAAACTTCAATTTATTTTTGCGCGTGGGGAAAAAATAAAAATACGAAGCAGGGTCTGTCGATGAAAAGGGTGTGTCCCGAAGTCGGAAAAGTTGTCTTGTCCTATTATTAAAAGTCCGTCAGTTTGATAACAGCACGGTCGCAAAATAGGGTTTCCGGTAACAGTATACTTTACGAATCGAATCTAGATCCATCCCACTCCACCCCCGGTGGAAACAACTCCGCCTGTCGCTTTCTCATCTCTGCCGCGATGAGGGCGCTTTCACCTCCGCGCTCCTCCAACCGGTCGATGATGTTCCGATAACTCTGCTCGTCGCGGTTCTGGCTCAACTTGAAAACGTTTTCGAACTGTTCCGCCTTTAACTCAAATCCGACAATCGCC
This sequence comes from Bacteroidota bacterium, assembly GCA_016713765.1. NCBI lineage: Bacteria > Pseudomonadati > Bacteroidota > Bacteroidia > Candidatus Pollutiaquabacterales > Candidatus Pollutiaquabacteraceae > Candidatus Pollutiaquabacter > Candidatus Pollutiaquabacter sp. Next base: position 547,028 of record JADJON010000001.1, on the reverse strand, counting down.
GGCATCATCTTATGGAGAAAGGAATCCGGCAGGTTATCGTAGATGGTCTTGGAGCTGGTGTTTCCTCCTTCAAACTTCAGGGTGAATTTCCGCATGAACTCGACCAATTCAGCATCCGACATGAATTCGATCGTCCCACCGATGTGAATGCTCATGTAGTTCCAGGTCGAACCGATCTGCGGATTGCTGTACCAGGAAGCGCTCACGTAAGCGCTCGGGCCGGTGAAGACGAGCAGGGCCTGGGGATTTTCTTTAAACGCCTTGTGGTGATCGGTGTTCCGCATCAAATGGCCCTGCAGGTATAATTCACCGTCACGTTCTTCGAACAAGACAGGCAGCTGGGTCGCCACCTGTTTGCCCGTTAAGGTGCTTCCGGTCAGGAACGCGAAGGGATGCTCCTCCATGAAATGCAGGAGTCGCTGCCGGTCCTGCTCTTTGAAATAAGAAAAGTTGTACATAACGCCGGATAAACGAACGTATCGATACGCCCGAAGCACAAGATACTAAGCTTCCTGCGATTCTTAGGAACCGGTTGTGCACAGGGGTCACCGAAAATCGTAGCGCAGGAACAGTCCGGTGTTCTGCGTACCGGTATATTCGTCGCGACCGGCTTCGGTCAGGTCGATGCCGGCTCCGAACTGAAAGGCGGAGCGCATGAGCCCGAGCCGAAAGCGTTGTGTAAAAGAGCGGTTCTCGTTCGCTTGCGACGGAAAAGCGCTGATCGATTCGGCCTGAAGAAAGAGTTGGTAACGCTCCGTGATCTTCGGAGTATAGCGAACGAGCAGGAAATGATCCACCACGGGCTCGTTGTCCGGTTCGCTCACCAACCAGGTGAAGAGGGTGACTTCCTTTCGCAACAACACGTATTGTACACCGGCTTTGGGATACAGGCCGCGGTTCAACAACTGCACCACCGCCACGGGAGCTACGCCTTTCAGCTTCGGGGCGTTGTAGCTGAACGCTTCGGTCAGTCCGAACGAAGGCAGATTGGTCGTCGAAGTGATCTTGTAGTCGACCGAAGCGCGCGTCCGGCTGAAGAAGAGAAAACGCGAGGGCTGGTCGTTGGCATTTCGAAAAAAATGGAAGAACAAGGCATCGAAGGTCGCCTTCTTGTCGCCGCCGAACGCTTCGACCGGCAACTGTGCCCCGGCCTTGCCCGCAGTTGCGAGCAAGACCAGGAGCAGACAGGCGCGGGAGAGGATCCGTGCGATCATTGGATTCCGCGGATGATGTTGACGAACTCTTCGGGTCGGACGACAAACGGCAGGTGGGACGTTTCCAGTTCGTATACCTTGCGGACGGTTCCGTTCTCGCGGATCATCTGCTGTTGCAGCGCGTAGGGTACGGCCTTGTCGTTTTTCGTGCTGAGATAGTACTTCGGTACTTTGGCAAAATTGGCACCGAGCATCACCGTATCGTTGAACGCCTTCACCGGGTCCGGACGGTGGTATTTCACGAGCACATCTTTCATGTAGGCCGGACAATCCTCGCAAACGACGGTCGGCAACACGTCCTTCTTCACACCGATCAGGGTATAATCGCTGTTGAACTCGAAAATGTCGAGGGGTTGTCCGTTGAGGAACCGGTTCACGATCCCGTTGAGGCTCTCACCGTTCTTTGGCAGGAAGGCGGATACGTAGATCAGCTTATCGACCTTCTCGGGCATTGTTTCCGCTACGCGGGAGATAATCATGCCCGCCATCGAATGGCCGACGAGCGTGACTTTTCCGGGATGGCGATTGATAGCATCTACAACGGCGCGTTCGTAGTCTTTCATGCCGATGCTCTTGCCATCGCTCAGGTCAACACCGTGCGCGGGCAGGTTAACGACTTCCACATTGGCGTGTACGGCGAGTTGATTGCGCACGAATCCCCAGGCGCTTTCGTCGGCCCAGGCGCCGTGAACCAACACATAGGTCGGATAGCGCTTGCGGTCTTCTTCCAGTGCCTGCAACACCAGTTCGGCTGCTTTGGCTCCGCTGTTCTGTTGCTGTCCGGTGATCAGGTTGCCGTCGCGCACGGCAAAGGCGGAGAACGGCGCCGCGTCTTCGTATCGGCTGTTCGGCATGCGGCGTGCCAGGTCTTCGATGCGGAACGGCTGGATCTGCTTACCGACGTAGTTGTCGGCATACTGCTCCTCTTCGGAAGCGAAACCGGTCCAGCGCTTACCTTCCACCAGGTACTTGCCGTTGGGAAGTTTCGCTTCCAGCAGCAGGCAGGTGCCGTGACAGATGGCGGCGGTGGGCTTTCCCGTTTGGTAGAAATCGGTGAAGAACTTTTCCACCTGCGGATTCTTGTAAAAAGTGTACATCGGTCCCTGACCGCCGCAGACGAAGATGGCCTTGTAGTCGGCCGGGTTCACGTCCGACAGCTTTTTCGTATTCCGGGTCATGGCCATCCTCGCCGAGTCTTTCTTGAAGCCGAGCGAGATGTAATCGAAGGCAGAATAACCGCTGGCGTCTTCGGGGTCGCTGAAACTGTCGAAGAAAAGAGCACCGCCTTCGGGCGTGGCGATGTCGACGGTGTAACCCGCTTCGGAGAATGCCCAGTACGGGTGCGTGAGTTCCGCGTACCAGACCCCGATGGGCCAGCCGGTCTGTTTGCTGACACTCTGGTTGGAAGCGATCATAAGGATCTTGCCGTTGTGGCCGGCATTGTGTTGCGCGTAGGCCGCCGTCAGGGCAAGCAGGAAGGCGCAGGAGAGGAGGAGGCGTTTGATCATGGTGTTCGTCGTTGTTCGGGGACAAAATTCGGCACAGCAGGATCCACTTCGCCTATTACTACCTGAAAGTATAATACTATCTTTATGGAAAGTATTGGATCCTACCCCGTCCGACAGCTCTACTTTTATCCGCCATGCCCGATTTCGTTTACGACCACAAAGTCTATTACAACCCGGTGGAATTCGCCTTGCTCTTCATCGGTGGCACCTGGAAGATGCCGATCCTCTGGCGCCTGAACCAGGCGACGATGCGTTACGGCGAACTGAAAAAAGCGCTGCCCCACATCACCCACAAGATGTTGTCGTCGCAACTGCGCGAACTCGAACAGCATGGACTGGTCGCTCGAAAAGTCTATGCCCAGGTACCCCCGAAAGTCGAGTACAGCATCACCGCCAAGGGCAAGCGTACGATCCCCCTGATCACGGCGATCCGTAAGTATGGGCTGGAGATGATGAAGGAGAAGGGTATTGATACTTCGAAGGATGGCGCTTCCGGCAAAAAGAAAAATCGGAAGGGTTGAGGAATCCGGTTGATAACAACCTGACACACGACCTCGTTTAGCCGCAGCAATGGTGCGGCCGGGAAACACTTTAGCACCGGGTCATCTTGTCCCTTCTAATGAATCATTCCCGGTTCGGAGGGGATAGCGGAAGTCAGGGGCCACCAGGCTCCCTTGATCTACTCCTCTACAAAGTACATATTGATCTGCCCTTTATGCTTCGCTTCAATCATTCCGCGATGGATACACTTGAATCTGTGCCTCACCAATGCATACGTGTTCTCGCTGATATTCACCTTACCGACCTCACCGGACGATTCCATTCGGGCCGCGATGTTCACGGTATCGCCCCAAATATCATACGCGAATTTTTTCACGCCAACGATTCCCGCCACGACAGGACCGGTATGGATGCCGATTCGTATTTCGAACACTTCTCTTCCGGCAGCTTTCCGTTCAGAAGACAACTCGGCCATGAACTTTTGAATTTCAAGAGCGGCATTCACAACATCCATGGCATTGGTCTTATTGGCAATCGGTAAACCTCCGGCACACATATAGGCATCCCCGATCGTCTTGATCTTCTCAATATTATGCTTGGAGATGATCTGATCGAATGCCTTAAAACAGGTGTGGATCTCGTTTACCAGCTCTGTCGGACTCAAACGTTCGGAAATGAGTGTGAAATTTTTAAAATCCGTGAACATCACCGTTACATCATCGAACAAACGCGCATCGGCACTTCCTTTGGTTTTCAACTCCTCCGCTACTTCTTCAGGCAAAATATTCAAGAGTAATTCGTCACTTCTCTGCTTTTCCTGACTGATCTGGATCTTCTGTCGACGCGTGACGAGGAAGCGATTATAGATGAAGCCTCCGAATACAAGGGTCATTATTAATCCACCCCAAAGTGCCAGTCGCTGTGCCCGCTCCTTACGGAGCCGTTCGGTGACGAGTTGTCGTTCGGCCACATTCCGAATGCTGTCTGCCAGCGCTTTCCGGTCGTAATCGTATTGCAACTGACGTCTGATCAGATTCTTCCGCAGCTCCCGATTATTGATGCTGTCATTCATCCGTGTATATAAATACAGCATGTCAAACGCCTGTGGATACATGCCAGCTCCTTTGTAGGCCGACACAAGGCTTTGCGCCGAATTGCGAATGTTCTGCGGATACCCCAATTCCTGACTCAATCTCAGGGCGTCCCGCCCGAAGGAAATCGCCTTAGGAAAATCTTTCTGCATAACATAGATGGCACACAGATTATAATAGTCTTGAGATAAGCCGTCCTTTTCATTCAACAATTGGTGAATGGACATAGCTTGCCGTGAGTAACGCTCAGCCTCATCCAGTTTCCCGGTCAGGCGACAAATAAAGGCCAGGTTGACAAGCGCTGCCGCCATTCCCGACTGATCATTGATCGCCCTGAACTGCTCCAGGCTCAACTTGCTGTACCCGACTCCTTTGACCGTATCTTCTCTTTGGAGATACATGTACCCCAGTGTCAGAAGGGTATGTCCAATGCCGGTCTTGTTATCGACCTGCCTGCACAATGCAAGGCTTTTCAATTCGAATTCCAGCGCCTTGTCCAGATCACCCTGATCCTGGTACAATAGTCCGAGATTGGCGAACACCTGTGCCTGTCCTTCGATATCTTTTACCTGCTCGTACTCCTTTAATGCGCTGTAATAATACTCGGATGCAAGTTGAATTTTTCCCTGATCCTTAAAGACATTACCCAGGTTGATCCTTGATTGGGCAGCGGATGATTGATCGGCCGCGTCCTCCAAAAAGGAAATACTCTGTTGATAGAAGTGGATCGCGCTATCGAGCTGACCTATTGTTCTATATGCGTAGGCAAGGTTGTTACACGTGATGCCGGCTGCACTTTTATCGTTCGTTGAAGTACATAGCGCTAATGCTTTCCGGTATAATTCGATGGCTTCATATGTCTGCCCATGGGAATCCAGAAAATAGGCCGAATTGTTGAAGGCATTCGAGAGATAGCCATTGTATTTTCTTCGAAGGCTACTATCCAGACCCGTCGAATTGAGATTACGAAGGGAGATGGCTTCCAGTCGTTCGTTGTACTCCATCCAGATTCGATCATCGGGTTCATCTTCGATCATCCTTAATAGTAGGGCGCAACGTGACGTGTCGTGCCTGGTCCGGGCCAAAAGCGTTTCCAGCGAATCGGGGGGAATCACCTCCTGTGCGGATGAACCTACATGAACCAGCACGAGGAGCAACAATAGCAATCGGAGCTTTTTCATAAAACGATAAAAATTATAACTGCCTAATCAATCAAACTCGCGGCAATCCGTTGCCAGGCGGTTATCTATCCTGCATCCCCTTCCCCGCCATAATCTTCTCCCGATACTTCTCCACGCGCGCCACCCGTGTAGCGGCTTGCCTGGCGGCTTGAAAGAAGATGAGATAGCCGCGTTGCCTTCCCGGCGTAAGGGCCTTGAAGGCCGCGCCTAGCGCTTTGTCTTTGCGGAAGAGCTCCGCTACTTCTTTCGGAATCTCCGTCGTGCGGGTGGATTCGAAATCGAACTTCGTACCCGACTTTTCCAATGCGACAGCTTCAAGAATGTACTTCTTCAAGACAGGCGCCAGTTTCGACACCTGCTTCGCGTCGGTGATGCGCACGATGCGAGCGGAGCGTGTGTTCTCCCCCGCTTTCTCTAAAATGCCTTCCGGATCCTTCAAGAGGGCTCCCTTGAAAAACGACATGGTGCAGAAATCCTTGAAGCCGCCCAGGATCAATACGTTGTTACCCTCGTACGTGTAACACGGCTGGTACCACTTGAACTCTTCGGTGAGCGGACTGTCCAGGGCGATCTTGCGGAGCAGGCTCAGCTCCTTTTCCCAGGGACCTTTCCGGGCAAACTGCTCGTCGACTTTCGGATGGGTGTTTTGCTTTGCCATTTGCAGATGATGGTTATTGGGAAGTCAGTCGAATAAATTCACTTTGACAAGGCCAGGATATCGCGTGTCTCCAGGATGTTTTTCGGATATCCGTTCGCTGCGGCGCGGATCATCGCACAACCCAGTTCCCGCAGCGTGAGGAAAAAACCGGGCGACAACGGACGCAGGAACGGATACAGGAAACCGTAATACTTATACGCCGGGAGCACGTTACGCGCGCCTTTCGACGGCTTGAGCATGGCTGGCCTGAAATTGTACACCGCCTTGAACGGCAACTTCATCAGGTCGTTTTCCGTCTTGCCCTTCACCCGTGCCCACATGAGCCGTCCTTTTTCCGAACTGTCGGTTCCCGAGCCCGAGATGTAACAGAAGGTCATGTTCGGGTTGAACGCGGCGAGTGTTTTCGCAAACGAAAGGGTGAGCGTGTAGGTGACCTTGTAGTAGTCGTCCTCCTTCATGCCAAGCGAAGAAACTCCCATACAGAACAGACAGGCATCGTAGCCTTTCAGCTGATCGACCAGGGGCGTGATGTCGTAAAAATCCGGATGCAGGATCTCGCGCACCTTCGGGTGCGAAACGCCCGCCGTTTTACGGTTGATCAACAGGACCTGCTCCACGAGCGGGTTGTGCAGGCATTCTTCCAGAACGCCTTCGCCCACCATGCCGGTGGATCCGGTGAGGATTACTTTCATATAGGTAACGACAAGCGAAAACCTGACAACACACTTCCTATCCGTATATAAAAGTAAGTTGTTTCATCCAGTATTCCCGACCAACGTGCTGAATACCGGTGTACTGAATACCAGAAACTAAAACGTGGAACGGCAAGCGCCTTCGATGAAAATGGTGAAAGAACTGCCGTCCGCCAGTTCATTCCACCAGAAGGCCAAATAGTCGGGGACGGACATACCGCTAATCAGGTACACTCAACGACCACTTCCGGTTTTCACCAGTCGGACGGTCTTGCTCCCATCCTGCCATTGAATCCTTAACAGGTAAACAGCCGGCGGAAAATCCGATAAGTCGAGTTGACGAAGGCCTGTGTTCTTTTCGAGCAGGAGTGTCCGGCCTGCCAGGTCCGTTACTTCGAAGTAAACGTCATGGCAGAAAGCCGGGAGGCGAAGTTGTATGAGGCCCGTGGATGGGTTGGGGAAAAGGACCGGCTCTTCCGGTAGATCTTCCTCCACCGTTGCACCACCTGCGGCTACACGGTAAAGGTCTTCTCCGGTACCATCGTAGTTGGCATCGAAATAGAGAAACCCTCCGCACAGCACGAATTCGTTGAACGCAGCCAATGGACCCGATCCGCTGCCCCCGGAAAAAGGCAGCAAGAGCGTACCACTTCCGGAGCCGTCGGTCGTCCACAATTCATAGCCGTTGCTACCTGCATCGGCGACAAAGAATAATTTCCCATCATATTCAACAGGATTCAAGGAAAAGGTGAAATAACCGGGCATGGATGAACCTGCCGGGTTGATGTCTTTCAACAGGAAAGTACCTCCTGCCGTGCCGTCCGACAACCAGGGTTCGCGACCATGCACACCATCCGTTGCACTGAAAAACAAGTTACCCCCGTACAGTGTAAAACCGATAGGATCTGCGTTCCCCGTTGGATGGATATCGCTCAACAGGCTTGTCCCGGTAGCGGTACCATCCGTCATCCAAACTTCTGTACCCGTGGTGCCATCTGCCGCTTCAAAGTAGAGTCGGTTGTTATAAGGAAAGAAGTGCCGCGGTGCGGATCCCAGTGTGCCGGGTCGCAGGTCCACCAACTGACTGGTACCGGAAGCGGTTCCGTCCGTCACCCAGACTTCGCTTCCGGTGAGTCCGTCATCGGCTGAAAAGTACAAGAAGCTGTTATACTCCCTGAATTCAGCGGGACTGGAATTCATCGAAGCGGTCATATTGATATTGGTCAGCAGACGCGTACCGGCTGGTGTTCCGTTTGTCACCCAAGGCTCAACGCCGATGCCCGGCTGCAGGTAGGCATAATACAACTCATCGTTGAAAATGTACGGATTGGCCGGGCTGCCACCGACACTGCTGCTGTCGACGAATAGCTGTGTATTGCCTGCCGTTCCGTCGGTCGTCCACCACTCGGATCCATGTACCCCGTCATTGGCAACGAAAAACAACCGGTTATCGAAGACTATCGGATACGAGAACGATCCGTTTCCTGCAGGATCAATGTCCTTTAGCATGACGGTCCCGGCGGCACTCCCGTCGGTAACCCAGATCTCTCGTCCGTGCGTTCCATCATCGGCGCTGAAATACACCTTACCGTCGTACACGATGAGGTTGTTGATGTTGGCATTCCCTGTTCCGGGGTTGATGTCTTTCAGCAGGCTCGTACCGCCCGGAGTTCCATCGGATTTCCAAATCTCCGCACCGTGCGTCGGTTCATAGGCGGAGAAAATCAATGTTCCACCCAAATCGATTTTCTGCGTCACCGAGGAGTTTCCACCCGGGTTGATGTCGCCAACCAATTCGACTGTCTGTGCCTGACTAACAACAGGTGACATCAAAAAGAACATAATAATTCTTAAGACCGAAGAGCGCGTAGTCGCCGCGTTAAAAATTCGAGACAGGCAGAAGATCGGCATGACGTCAGGCGTTTGAGTCAGTTCATAAGGATTCGCAAATGGCTCTTCAATTCAAGCGTCCAACGCATAATCCTACCAATTAAAATTACTCCATGTTATTCCGTTCCAGAATGATGTTTATCAGTTGTATAAGCAGAAAAAGTCACGTTTCGGGGCGCTCAGCTCGTAAACTAACCTACGCAACTTGATATACTTATACTCCAGCGAAAAACCAGGCCAAAGGCGTGACCGAGTGGAATGCGCGTTACCATAAAAACTCCTCTACTCTGTGTAGGATTCAGCGTAAAGTCATGCTTAGAGAGTAGACCATTCCATTCGTTGCTCATGGAAAAGCTATCAATAATTAATTTTCAACCGCCTGCTTGCGTTGCTGTTCAAGGATGGAGTCAATCCAAATCAAACTCACTCCGCAGGATCTTCAGCAGGGCCGTGTTGACTTCAATGTATTTCTGAATGTGCGTCTTGCGTGTCGAGCTGACGACGTTTTCCTTGAAAAAGTACAGTACACTGACAATGCTTTTCCGGTCCACCTGATCCAGGTTGTTCAGGTTGAAGTTGATAAACCGATCACTCCGTTCATATTCTTCGAGTCCTTCGAAAATGCTTTTGCCGTCCCTCTTCAGTTCGGCGTCAAACACGTAGTCGTAGTGCCGGATGACGATCGGATTGATGTATAGCTGGCGGTTGTCGTTCTCCAGTTCCTGCCGGTGATAGATGTTCTTGATTGCCACGGTCAATTCTCCGGTGAGACGCTGGAACTCCTCGTTCTTGAAATAGCGCAGCGAACCGGAATTCCTGAGCTGATCGAGCATGATGGTCCTTGGTTCGAACTGCGATGGCGACAGAAAGCTGATCCCGTATTCAAAGTTAATGGCAAACTGTTTCGGAACCGAGGTGAGGTTGCTATCCTGAAAATACCGGATCATATACATTAACGCGGCTTCCTGTTTCAACCTGTTCTGCACCTTGATCCCCGCGGTCACAGAGTCGTTTTTCAGTTCGGTATAAAAACTCCTGGCCAGCTCCTTTGCCCGGTCGCGCTCGATCTTGTGCTCCAGTTGGTACTCGGCCAAAAAGCCACAGAAGACCGCCAGAAACAGCATGAGAAATTCCCAGATATAGGATTTCCAGTTCTTCTTGCCGTGGGAATGCGTGTGATGGTGTACTTCCATAGAATTCTCTAACGGTACCTGAGGAATGGCTTCCGGATTGTTTACAGGGGGAATCGTCACCGGCGGCTCCTCCGGAGCAGTGTCGGATGGTGTTGCGGAATCCTCGTTCGGCTGCTTTTCAGCGTCCGGATCCTGGGCCGAATTCTTATCAGGTTCTTCCATGAGTTACCAACCGGTGCGGAAAATACGCAGATCGTACGGCATTGAGATGCTCCGAATACGATTCGTACGATACCAATCAGGATCGCCAATATAGCAGAAGATCAAGACTTCAAGAAGTCCCGGACGTTCTGCGTTATTGTATCGATCCTGACCCGCGCGTATCCAGCCCAGGGGATTTCAACTGCGCTTGTTGTCGTACCGAACAGACGGCGATGAAGCCGACCAGTCATTGCACGATCAGTTTTTCCCTGAACCGACGTCCGTTTTGCAATTCGCCGTGTACGATATAAAACCCCGGCATCAGGCCGTCAACGCGCGATTCCGGATGGCCGGGGCGCAAGGAACGCAGGATGCGTCCGCCCGAATCGGTGATGCGCAAGCTGCTGATCGGCTCCGGCGCGCTTATCGTGCATGCGCCGGGAGACGGGTTCGGAAATATCCGGATATACGCGGATGAAGTTGTCGCGATACCGCTGTGGCGAAAGACCACACAGGCGGAGGTATCCGTGCAACCGTCGAGCGTCGCGATCAGCGCGTAGTCGCCGTCGTTCGAGGGATGCAATACGGCCGATGTATCGCCGGGTAGGATCATGTAACCAAGGCCGCAGTCTACCCATTGGTAGGTGTCGGCAACCGAGTCCGCGATGACCGTGTTCCCCGATTGGGACGCGCTGACCGGTACGCGTTTCACGACGACCGGAAAGAATACGCTTGCTCCGTCGCCGTAGGCGTTGGTGCCGTGCACCGAGATCGTACCGGAAACCGCCGAGGTGTCGATGTACACCTGGATCGTGTTGGTCGTGCTGTTGCCGATGAAACCGGCAGGAAGCGTCCAGACATAGTCGGTCGCGTTCGGAATCGGTGGGACCGTGTAAATCTGCGCGGCATCTTTACTGCATACGGTGGCGGGACCGCTGATCGCGCCGGTACAGCCCGGCACCTGGTTGACCAGCACCCGATAGAGGATGTACGTCACGGCTTCCATGCCCGATGGAAACGAATTGGAAAGTCCGCAGACAACGGCCTGCGCGCAGGTGTCGTAGATCATCTTACTGCGGTAACCCCAGGTGGAGCCGCCGTGTCCCCAATAAGTGAGACCCAGGGTGGTTTCGCGGTCGAGGCCGAGGCCGTAATCCATAACCGAAGAGGTTGTGGGAACGAAGCGCGTCAACTCAGTCATCGACGCCGGTTGCAGCACGTCTCCGCCGAACAGGGCACGATACCACTGGCACATCTCCCCGGCGGTGGAGAAGATCGCGCCCGCGCAACCACCCGCGCTGTTGAGTGCGGTGCGGGCGGTATCTTGATAGTCGACGCTGTTCCACCAGCGGTGCGCGAGCGTGCCGAGTTCGGGTTCGGCGACATCGTAGAAGGTGCTGTCGAGGCCAAGTGGGATCAGCAGGCTGTCGCGGATCAGTTGCGCGATGGAAAAACCACTCGCGGCTTCCGCGATCATGCCGGCGAGGATGTAGTTGACATTCGAATAGCTCCAGCTTGCGCCGGGCGCGAACACCGGCGGTCCCAGCCAGCTCAGCACTTCCTGCGATGTGAACACCCGGGTCGGGTTGGCGTTGATCGTATCCATCCAGGGTGAGGCGAAGATCGGGTCGGACACCCCGCTGGTGTGATTGAGCAACTGCCGGATGGTAATCGCGGAGTCGATGTACGGATGCGCGGGCAGCCAGGCCGATACCGAATCGTCGAGCGAGAGCAGTCCGTCTTCGGCCAACTTCAACATCGTGGCGGAGACGAACAGTTTCGTATTGCTCGCGATGCCGAATTCCATATCGGCCGTGATCGGCTGTCCCGCGTACGAATCACCGCTTTGTCCCTGCCAATAACCCTGCCCGGGCAGGTAAACACCAGCCGACATCCCTTTGATGTTCGGGATCGCGTTCACGTAGTAATCGAGTGAATCCTGCAACATGGCGGCCAGGTTCGCATTGAACGTCTGTGCCCGCAGACCGAAGCCGGTCAGCATCGAAAACAACAGCAGCAATCGAAGAAAATGTTTCATGGCAGCCTCGTTTCCCCGAAGATAATCATTTTGAAACCTACACGCAGTCTACTCCCGGAAGCACCGTAAAAAACCTACATTAGTGCAATCAAGCCTACCGTCAATTCCCACATACCCTGAATGGAGACCGCAGTTCCGCTGACCATCGTCATCCCCGCTTACAACGAAGCCGAGAATCTGAAGATCGTGCTACCTGATCTGCTCGAACTCTGTGAGCAGCACAATTGGAAGATCATGATCACCAATGACGGGTCGAAAGACGATACGCGAAATGTTCTCCAGTCGTTTGCCGCGAATCCCCGCTTGTCGGTGGTGCACCACAAGCTGAACAAAGGGTACGGTGCGGCGATCAAGAGCTCGATCGCGCGCTGTGATACGGAATATGTCATCACCGTCGATGCCGACGGACAACACCGGAAAGAGGACATTGTCAAACTCTTCGACACCATTGTCGCGCAGGACGCCGACATGGTCGTCGGCTCGCGGAAAGGAACCAAAGCGGCTTCCCGGATGCGGGCAGTCGGGAAATCCATCATCCGCTTCACCGCCAAACTCCTGCTGACCGTGCCGGTACACGACATCAACTCGGGTATGAAGATCTACCGCACCGAGTTGGCGCAAAAATACCTTCACCTGACGCCGAACCAGATGCCCTTCAGCGACATCATCACGCTCATCTTCATCAGCAACCGACACCTGGTGCTGGAGGTTCCCATCAAAGTGAACGACCGGCTGAAGGGAGAAAGTACGATCGGCATCCAGACCGCGTTCGAGACGGTGATCGAGATCCTGAACATCATCGTGCTGTTCAATCCGATGAAGATCTTCCTGCCGGTCTCGATCATCACCTTCCTCGCTTCCTGCGCCTGGGGGATCCCGATCATGCTGAAAGGCCAGGGCGTCAGCGTCGGCGCCCTGCTGGGGTTCATGTCGGCCCTGATCTTTTTCTTCCTCGGCCTCATTGCCGAACAACTGACGCTGATCCGCAAGAACCAAAAGCCGAACGATTGATTCGGCCCGGAGGCCCGGCTGCGAGAATTTGTCACCGGCCCCGTGCTGACAAATGTTTCTGGCAGGCTAACGGGCCCGGAATACATCGCCTCGGATTTGCATTATCTTTATCCGATTCTCCACAGCGCCACACGAACAAGTACCCCGTATGAACAAAGGAATGCAAAAGAAAAAAGCGGCCCATAAACCGAATCCGTCGAAGACCCATGCAGCACCGGCGGAAGCCGGCGGTTCGTCGATCTTCTCCGCCCTGCAACTGCTCCTCATCGCCTTTCTCGGGATACTGATCTATTCCAACTCCTTCGATTGTTCCTTTCACCTCGACGACCGGAACAGCATCATCGAGAATAGCGCGATCCGCGACCTCTCCGACGTCGGAGCGATTTGGAAATACTTCCCGACCCGCTTCATTCCTTATCTGACCCTTGCCTTCAACTACCAGCTCAACGGACTGGATGTCCAGGGCTACCACGCGGTCAACCTCGCGATCCACATCATCAACGCGTTCCTCGTGTGGTGGCTCACCGCGCTCCTGTTCAGGACACCGAACGGAAAACAATCTCCCCTTGCGAGCCGTCAACGGACGATCGCCTTTATCGTCGCGCTGCTGTTTGTCTCACACCCGCTGGCCACGCAATCGGTGACCTACATTGTTCAGCGACTGGCTTCGCTGGCCACCCTGTTCTATCTCCTGAGTCTGTGTTTGTACGTGAAAGCGCGCTTGAGTGAAACGAACGCGCGTCAGAAATACGGGCTCTTTGCCGGCGCGTTCCTGGCTGCGCTGCTTGGACTCCTCTCTAAAGAAAACGCGTACACGCTGCCGTTCGCGATCGTCCTGGCGGAGCTGTTTTTCCTGCGGACGGGAAAGCCGGCCGCCTATCTGAAAGACGTTCGCCTCCTTCTCCTGGTAGCCGGCATCGCGCTGGCAGTCTTCGCGCTATACCGTGGGTTCCTGTCCACCTCCGGTTCGGGCATCGGGTCGGGTGGTAATGCCGACAATACCAGCAGCGTCTTTTCGCCTATCCCGCCATCCGGTGGCACACCCTATACAGTCACCCCGACCAATTACCTGATGACGCAGTTCCGGGTCATCGTCAACTACCTGCAACTGCTGGCTTTCCCGACCGGACTCAACCTCGACCACGACATCCGGCCCTCAGAGCAGTTGTTTGAAGTCGGCACCCTGCTCTCGTTGCTGTTCCTGCTGGCGCTGCTGGCCCTGGCGATCTACGTCTTTCCGAAAAACCGGTTCATCTCCTTTGGCATCTTCTGGTTCTTCCTCACCCTGGCGGTGGAGTCGAGCATCATCCCGATCTCGGACTTGATGTTCGAACACCGGACCTACCTGCCGTCGTTCGGTTTTTTTCTGCTGATCACTGCGGGTATTTTCCAGGCGCTCTACTCGAAGTCCGGCGCGTTGACCTATGCCCTCTTCACCTTCATCATCGGCCTGAACTCCATGCTTACCTACCAGCGGAACAAGGTCTGGAAAGACGAGCTAAGCCTGTGGAACGACGTAGTCGCCAAGTCGCCCGAGAAGGCCAGGCCTTACCTGAACCGCGGAGTCGCGTACTGGACAGCGGGACAGACCGCGAAAGCGGTATCGGATTATCGAAAGGCGATCTCGTTGAATCCCGATTATTATGCCTCCGCCTATTTCAACCTCGGCGTAGCGGAAGCGGCGATGGGACAAGCGGATCAGGCGATCGAGCATTATACAAAGGCACTTGAGATCAGTCCGGACTACGCGATCGCTTTTGACGGGCGTGGAGTCGTGTACGGCAACCGGAAGGAATGGGACAAGGCCTTGCGTGATTTCTCCGAGGCGATTCGTGTCTCTCCCGGCTTCGCCAAAGCCTATTACAACCGGGGCAGTTTGTATTCGACCCGTTCGCAGTGGAAAGAAGCGATCAGCGATTACACCAAGGCGGTCGAGCTAGACCCGAAGTACACCGATGCCTATTGCAACCGTGGAGTGGCTTACGCCAATATCGGCGAGTGGGACCTATCGATCTCCGATTGTACGGCGAGCATCCGCATCGACCCGCGATATGTGAAAGCCTACTTCAACCGGGGCACCACCTTTCTGAACCACGGCAATCCCGGCGCGGCGGTCGCCGATTTCAGCAATGTCTTGCAGTACACACCCGGGAACGTGCTGGCCACCTACAACCGCGGACTGGCCTATCTGCAGCTCAAGCAATGGGATAACGCGATCAAGGATTTCACCCGCACCCTGCAACTCGATCCGGGCAACCAGAATGCCAACATCAACCGCGAATTCGCGAAAAGCCAATTGGCCGCAGGAGGATAAGCATTATACATAGTGGCGGACTGCGCGCTGGAACGGATACAACTATACTCGGCGTTTGGGGTAGCGCTTAACATTCCGCCGAACGGGTAGTACGCACGCTCTCCGATCCTGCGCAGTACTTGAGGAATAGGACAACACGCATCCCGCGCACTCACTGCCGCACCAATCGGTGATACTCCACGCGATCACCGCTCCGCACTTCGACGAGATAGATCCCCGGCGGAAGCTGGCTGCAGTCGAGGGTCAATTCCCGTTCGCCTTTCCGAATCACCGGGACCGCTACACGCTCACCAGTTAACCGTACAACCCGGCAGGACGGTGATTCGGTCTCACCGAACCGGATAGTCACGCGGTTGTTGGCGGGGTTGGGAAACAGCAAGCTAGAAGTAGCCGGTGTCGTGGCGGCGGAGAAGCCGGTTGTCGTGCAGAGGGAAAAAGGCGTCGCCCCGTCCAGTTGCCAGGACGGTTGTACCGGAATGCAAAGGTGATCCAGCACGATCGGCACGATGTCGACCATGCGGGGCATGTCGGAATCGTCGGTGCAGACGAGGGCCAGGCTGATGGTCTGCCAGAGCGGCGCGCCAATCAGTTGCAGCGCGTTGGCGTTCGTACTCGCGTCCTGCGCGGTGGTGCCGGTATTCTCGTCGAACTGCCAGTGCCCGATGAGGTTGGCAGCATTCGGATGGGTGGCATCCAGCGAGCGACAGGTCCAATCGCTCAGCGTGGTGGGATCTACCGCGGTGTTCCACAGCCGCACTTCATCAACGGCGCCCTGGAAATAGTTCGGATAGTTAAGTGTACCATCCTGTCCGACCGCGAGCGGAAAGCCCGTGCCGACAGCGCCCAGCAGGCTCGCATCGACCGAATCGACGAGCGCGCCGTCCTGAAAGAGCCGGGCGTAACCGTTTCGTTCGACAGTCAGAGCTAGCTGGTGCGGCCGACCGTCGCTGATCGTTCCGCCGTTGAGGTCGATGCGGTTCGCGCCGTCGCCGATATTGGCTTTCCATCCGTACCCGTCGCTGCGTGCAGCGATCACA
Source organism: Bacteroidota bacterium (assembly GCA_016713765.1). NCBI lineage: Bacteria > Pseudomonadati > Bacteroidota > Bacteroidia > Candidatus Pollutiaquabacterales > Candidatus Pollutiaquabacteraceae > Candidatus Pollutiaquabacter > Candidatus Pollutiaquabacter sp. Next base: position 530,559 of record JADJON010000001.1, on the reverse strand, counting down.
AAGCCGGGGTTGAGACCGCTGTTCCAATCCTTATCCGAAACGATTGCCGGATCGCCGCTCCAGCCGTTGGTCTGGATCCTGCATTCGACCGTGAAGTCGGTGCTCGTGCCGAAATCGTACGCCGGCAGCGCGCTTGCCGAACCATACTGAGTGGATCCGTCGAGTTGGATGGAAGGCGTTAGCGGGGCGTTGGTCGTGAGCGGTGTGAGTTCCTGAACGGGCAACCCGCCTCCGCTCAGGATGAGGAAGATGGTTTTCTCTTCTTCGGTATTGCCGCCATGACTGGTGCCGATGCCTCCGTGGTCGGTGCTCACCAGGACCAGCCAATTCTCGAGCGCGAAAGTCGGTCGGGCACGCAAGGCCTTGAGAACCGTCCGGACATGCCCGTCCACCCCTTCGATGGCCGACAGGTACAGCGGGTTGGTCGGGCTGAAACCGCTGGCGTGTCCTTCGTGGTCGACATCGTCGAAGTGCAGAAACACGACGTCGGGATCCTGCGCCGATAAAAGATTGGCCGCCGTCGTGGCTACGCCGATGCCCAATCCGGGATTGGAGATCAGGTCGGCCAGGTTGACGATATAGTCGTTCACGGGAGCCCACTGGCAGATCGAAGCCGTGTAGAGCGAAGAATCGAACGCTTCGACCCGATTGAAGAAATGCGGGTAACTGGTAAAGTTGGCTCCGCTGAAGGTATTGTCGGTAACGCCATGCTTGGTGTACCACACACCGGTAAGCATGCTGCTCCAGCCGGGGCCGCTCCAGGTCGGATAGATCGTGCGCGCGTGCAGGGAGAACGTGCCCGAGCTCATCAACGAATCCAGCGTTGGCGTATTGGCCGCCATCAAAGCGTCCGGCCGACAACCGTCGATGCCGATCATCAGCACCCTATGAGGCGATTGGGCATAAACACGGCTGATGAACAGGAAGCTCAGCAAGAGCAGACAGGTACGCAGGAACGGGCGGGACACGGGGTGTTCGGTAAGGAGTGGTACGCAGGGGATTACAAGATAGAAATTCCCGGGATGAATGTTGGCGTCCTCGCACAGTAGTAAATGCAGTGCAGCGACTACTCGCATTCCACCAAAATGCATGAACGCACCACTACAGTGACGGAGCGGAATGTTAGCGCCTTCTCTGTGTAGTAAAAAGTAGTGCTGCAGCAGAGCGCGTTCCACCCAGAGACTGATTTACAGCGTAGGTGCATCGGGGGGAATGCGCGCTGAAGCCCTCAGCCTGCCAGCTCAAGCAGCGGCTCAAAAGTCGGGCGGGAGATGACGAGGTCGGCGTGGTGGTTGAGCAGTTCGTCTTTTGAGCAAAAGGCGATACCAATGCCCGCTTCCTTGATCATGCACAAGTCGTTGGGTCCATCGCCGATGGCGATGGTGTTCTCTTTCTTGATGCCGTATTTGTCAAGCAGGCTAAGGAAGGCGTTGGTCTTACAAAGGGTATGCCGGCATCGGCTGTTCGGTTGCCCGAAGAAAAAGGAGGGCAATTTCACCTCGCCGGTGCAGACACTCTTGGAGAATTCCAGTTCATTCGAAAGCGAGAAATCCATGCCGAGCTTGTTGCGGACGTGGGTGGTCACACAGTCGTAACTGTCGGAGATGATCCCGACGATGTAACCGCGTTCTTTCAGTCGGCCGACAACCGCTGCCGCTCCATCGACTATGGGGATCGCGTCAGCCACTTCCATGAGTTCGTTGAGGCTGATCCCCTTGAGCAAGGGCGCGATCTTCTTGGTGAGCGTGACCGGGTCGCCGGCGGCGGAGCGAATATTCATCAGTTCATCGCGGAAGCCGAACGTCTCAGCGCAACGGTCGATGAAACGTCCGCGCAGGAGGGTGTTATCCATATCGAATACGATAAGCTTCTCGAGCTGGCTGAGCCGGTCTTCGAGCGCGAACTCCATCTGCGAACGGATCTCCTGCAGTACCCCGAGCTCTTCCACGTTGAAATTCGGGTTGCGGGTATCCGCGGCCTTCAAGATGATCGTGCGGGCAACCTCGCGACTCATCTTGCCGAGCGCCTGCCAGGGCTTGCTCTTGTTCTCGAGGTAACCGATCTCCACCTCTTTGAGGCGGACATTGCGCAGGTACATGTCGATCAGGATACCGATGTCGACGCCATAATCGTCACTGAACTCGAGTTCCGCCAGCAGGTTTCGCCGCCCGGCGATCATGCCGCTCAGGGGTTGTGAAAAACGCAGCAGGTCGGGGAAGAAGATGCTCAACAAAGGTTTCGCCACCAGCTCTGTGACACGGCCCGCGTTACGGCTGAAAGCGGCTTTGACAAAATCGGCTTCGCCGTTGAGCAGCGGCTTGGCTAGCAGGTCGATGGTGTAATGCGGATAGGGATCGATGTCTCCATCGAGAAAGAGTACGATTTCGTTCGAAGCGGCCAGCGTGCCCTCTTTCAAGGAGGCGCCTTTGCCCAGGCGCGAGCTCGTGATCACGCGGGCACCAGCTTCCCGGGCCTGCTTCACCGTAGCGTCAAGCGACTTATCATCCACGACGATGACTTCGTTCACCTGTTTCCGGCTTCTAGCGTAGGCAACGACATTTCCGATCGTATCCTCTTCGTTCAAAGTAGGGATCACAACTGTAATCATGCAGTAATTTGTTTATGGACATCGCGGTTGCCGGCACCAGCACGGCCCAAAAAGCGAAATCCCGGTTAGTAAAAGATCCGGCGAAACGGATACTTGGTAATGTACGAAAATATTTTCACAAAAGCAAAGCGACCATCATCACGCCAGGAAAAAACTTCGTGCTCGACTATCACGCAATCCGAACACTCGAACCACTAGAATGGTAGGGCGGAATGTTTGCGTCCTCCTTAAGTTGTGAATCGCCTTGCAGCAGCCGCTCGCATTCCTCCTTATGCACCGGCCTTTCAAAAACAAACACAGCCCTACCTGAAGCCTTCAAACTCTTCACCTAAAAATAGCATTTCACACATATAAACAAACTTTAATCATAGATCCCACAACGTGCCAAACATCAGACGTATACTACTTATAGCGCTTACTGATTGGCCCCACTCTCCCCATCCCCCAAATTCCCTAACTTCGCAACCCACACACAGCCGAGAACCCCATGTCCCTCCTCTCCGCCCTCAGCCGCCCGCTCGCTGCCCTGGTGGCGGCGCAGACGCGGAATTGGAGCCGGCATCCGAGGCGGGCGCAGCAGCGGATCTTTGATGAGCTCGTCCGGAACGGACGCATGACGGCTTTCGGGCAGGACCATGCCTTCGATACGATCCGGACCTACGCGCATTTTTCCAAGCAGGTGCCGGTGCGCGACTACGAGGCGCTGCGGCCCTGGCTCGACCGGGTGAAGGCCGCCGAGGACCATGTGCTCTGGCCCGGCAAACCGCTCTACCTGGCCAAGACCTCCGGCACCACCTCCGGGGCGAAGTACATCCCCATCACCCGGGCTTCCATCCCCAACCACATCGAGAGCACCCGCAACGCGCTGCTCAACTACATCCACCGCACGGGTAAGGCCCGCTTCCTCGACGGCAAGCTGATCTTCATCTCGGGCAGCCCGGCCCTCGATACCACCAACGGCATCCTCACCGGCCGGCTCTCGGGCATCGTGAACCACCACGTGCCCGCCTACCTCCGCCGAAACCAGCTCCCCTCCTACGCCACCAACACGATCGAGGACTGGGAGGTGAAAGTCGACGCGATCGTCGAGGAGACGCTGCGCGCCGACATGCGCTTCATCTCCGGTATCCCGCCCTGGGTGCAGATGTACTTCGACCGCCTCACGACCCGCACGGGCAAACCGATCAAGGACATCTTCCCGAACTTCGAACTGTTCGTGTACGGGGGCGTCAACTACGAACCCTACCGCGCCAAGATCGAGCAGAGCATCGGCCGGCCCGTCGATTCGATCGAGCTGTATCCCGCCAGCGAGGGCTTCATCGCCTACCAGGACATCCCCGGCGACCCGGGCATGCTGCTCATGCTGAACAGCGGCATCTTCTACGAGTTCATCCCGCTGGCCGAGTACTTCTCGCCCAACCCCACCCGCCTGCCGATCTGGGAGGTGCAACCCGGCGTGAACTACGCCATCGTGCTCAACACGAACGCCGGCCTCTGGGGCTACAGCCTCGGCGATACGGTGCGCTTCGTGAGCACCGATCCCTACCGCCTGGTGGTGACGGGCCGCGTAAAGCATTTCATCAGCGCCTTCGGCGAACACGTGATCGCCGAAGAGGTGGAAAAGGCGCTGGCCGCCGCCTCCCGCCTCGTACACGCCGAGGTGATCGAGTTCACGGTGGCCCCGCAGGTGAGTCCGCCCGAAGGCGGTCTGCCCTACCACGAGTGGTTCATCGAGTTCGGAAAACAGCCGGAGAACCTGGAAAAATTCCGCCTCGCCATCGACGAGAGCCTGCAACGACAGAACATCTACTACCGCGACCTGATCGCGGGACACATCCTCCAACCGCTACGCATCCGGCCGCTGGCGAAGGATACGTTCATCACCTACATGCGCAACGAAGGCAAGCTCGGCGGACAGAACAAGGTGCCGCGGCTTTCGAACGACCGGGCACTTGTTGACGGACTCGCGCAGCTTTGAGGCTTTCACGCTTCCTGATTCCTTCGGGAATTTCGTCCCGCACGCTTTTCACATCAGCCTTTACGCGCGGTGACCAGCAGCGCCTGCAAGGGCACCTGCAGGTACTTGTCGCCGAAGCGTTCGCTGATCTTCGCTTCGAGGTGCGACAACAACTCCGGTAACACGGCTGCGTCGCGGTCCTGGATCGCGGTCACGGTGGGCGTGCCTTCGATCAGTCCCTGCGCGGCATGTTTCGGCGACGCGCTCGTGCCGGTGAGCCGCAGCGTCTCGATGCGGATGTCGGTAAAGCCGGCCTGCTCGAGGTCGCGCCGGATCACGGACTGGTCGAAGTACGAGAAGGGCACGCTGTAGAACGCGGGCGTGTCGATCGGGAAAAAGTGCCGCAGCGTCTGGTTGGCGAGCTCGGCCATGGGGTTGTACTCGATCGCGTCCCAGGCGCTGAAGAGGAACGTACCGTCTTTTCGCAACACACGATGCGCTTCGCGGAACGCCTGCGGACGGTCACTGTAGAACATCACGCCGAACTGCGCGGCTACGCAGTCGAACGAGGCGTCGTCGAGCGGCAGGTTCACCGCGTCGATCACGTGCCAGTCGACCGTTGCGTCCTGCACGCGCTCGCGGCCGAAGTCGACCATGGCGGGATTGAGATCGGAAGCGAGAATGCGCGCTTGCTTGCCGGCGACCGCGGGCAGCAGGCGCGTCAGCCGACCGGTGCCGGCGGCCAATTCGAGAACGGACTTCGGCGCAAGGCTGCCGATGCGATCGGCGATGGCCAGGGCGAAGGGTTCGAAGAACATCGGACCGAGGTAGCGGTCGTAATTTCCCGGGATCTGACCCGAGAATGCAATGGGGGTTGTTTGGGTAGTCATGATGAAAATATTTACGGCAAAACTAAAGCGCCTTCCGCGCGCGGACGTTGCCAGAAAGTCCAAAGAATTGCCTGTGCGGCTCAGGCCGTCAATTCGCGCTGTTCCGAAGGCGCGTGTCCGTAGAACTGTCGGTAGGCGCGGCTGAAATGCGAAGCGCTCTCGAAGCCGCTCTCCCAGGCGATCTCGCTCACTGGCTTGCGCGTGCCGACGAGTAGCGTACGCGCGTGCTGCAAGCGGCGCTCCAGCAGCCAGCGCCCGGGTGGAACGCCGAAGCGTTCTTCGAAGCAGCGCTTGAACGACGACAGGCTCTTGACGCTGAGGCGGGCGTAGTCTTCGAGCCGGAGGTTGTAGCGAAAGTTCTCTTCGAGTATCCGCCGGAAGCGGACGGTGTCATCGTCGGCTTCGAGCGAACGGAAAAAGTCGGTGATGTCCTTGTTCGCCGGATTGCCGACCACCTGCAGGATGAGTTCGCGGAACTTGAGTTCGAGCAGGGAGTTGTTCACCTGCTGCGCCTGGTGGAAATACGGCACGACCGACTGGAAGAAAGCATGGATGGCATCATCGGCAGCGACCGGCAGGATCGGGGGCAGCTCGCGTCCGAGCGCGCAGGGCGTCATGCCCGCGACGCTCCGGATCGTTTCCCGGATGAATCCTTCGCTGAGAAAGAAGAGCACCACACAAAAGCGCGTCTCAAAAAACTGCTCGACGATGTGCGCGCCTTCGCGTACGAAGATGCAACTGCCTTTCGAGAGTTCGAGCGCGGTTCCGTTCGCGTGCCAGGTCTTTTTGCCGTCGACCACATACACGAAATAGTGCTGGTTGCTCCAGAGATCGACCTTCTGCTCCTCGAGCGGACAGTCGTACAGCGTGATCAACTGTTCGTCGACGGAGAGCTGACGGTAGTAGTCGGGATTCTCCCGGATCTTATCTAAAAAGTTGAACATGGGGAGGAAAATGCTGTAAAAGTACGAGTCGAACGGATATGCACTGCCGCTTTAATCCTGCCTCATCCTTTCGTCGTACTGTTTTGTCTGTTAAAAATGGTTCTCACACATCGATTTCATGTTTTTTCTTAGTTTGTACTCGATTTTTAACCTCTTCCCGCACCGGCCCCGCATGTCCTTGTTACGCGTCCTCCGCCTTTTCCTGCCTGCTCTATTGCTCGTGTGTGGGTTAACGGCCTCTGCTCAGGACCTGATCATCCGTACCAACAACGACACCCTGCGCGCGAAAGTGCTCGACATGGGTCCGACGAAGATCAAGTACCGGATCGGCAATGCGAAGAGCGCGCCGGTGCTGGAGATCTACAAGAACGAAGTGAAAGAGATCATCTTCGAGAGCGGTTCCCGCCTGGTGGTGGTGTACAATCGCTACGAAGTGCCGCAGGAACTTTTCGTGGAAGAGCGCAAGGCGGCCTTCAAGGTCGATTTTCTTTCATCACTGTTCAACCACTACGTGATCGGGTACGAACGCAAATGGAAGAACGAGACCAACCTGGAGTTCAAGGCGGGCTATATCGGTCCGGGCATCTCGACGGCGATCCGCGAAGGGCGCGGTTATATCGTGAAGGCCGGCATCAAGTTCGTCTGGCCCGAGGAGCAGATCATGAAAGGGCTGCGCTTCACCAACGCGTTCAACGGAAAGTACCTGCGTCCGGAGATCATCTTCAACCAGTACTCGCAGTCCGACGAAAGTTATCCGAACCGTTTGTATTTCACCAACGCGGTGATCAACCTCTGCTTCGGCCGGCAGCACGTCTTTCGCAACAAGATCCTGCTCGACTACTACGCCGGTTTCGGCTACGGCTGGCAGTCGAACAACTACCGCTCCACTTCCACCTACGACCGCGATGTGGTGGACCTGAACTACGTCTACTCCCACATTTTCCTCGGCCGCAACTTGCCGCTGGTGGTGAGCGGGGGGATGATGATAGGTTTTTGTTTTTAGGGGGAACGGTTGTTAGGGACGAGGGACGAGGGACGAGGGGCGAGGGACGAGGGGCGAGGAAAAGAAGAAACGAGGAACGGGACCGAGACCGAGGGAAATTAGGTACGAGGTTCGTGATGCGAGGTGCGAGGGGAAAATAGGGACGAGGGACGGGGGACGAGGAAGGGAGGTACGAGGTTCGTGATGCGAGGTGCGAGGGGAAAATAGGGACGAGGGGCGTGGGACGAGGGACGAGGAAAGGAAGGAGCGGGACCGAGACCGAGGAAAATACCACCTACCGCCTACTGCCAACCGCTTTCTGCCTACCGTATTCTGCCTACCGCATTCCGCCGACCCAAAAGCCAGCCCCGGAGGGGCCCAACATTATAGACCGTGCGGTTCCCTTCGCTAATCGACAGCTCCGGAGGAGCGTAATAACAGTTGATGAAAGGCTGGGCGTATAAAGTTTGCAAGAATAAACGCGTTGTTCCATCGCTCGTAGTTCTGAATCCATCCCACCCCATCCCTACCCAGAAGGCGTTCCATGGAACGCCTTCTGGGTAGGGATGGGGTGGGATGAATTGGGATGTTATCGAGACTACGATAAAATACTGCCAGTAAAAAATCACTCCCCCATGTTAAAGCAACTGACCGCTACTTTACTCACGCTGACTCTTCTCTCTTCATGCAGCAAGAATTCTCCTACCCACGCCGGCGGCGGATTGGATTCGTTGCTGGCAACGGACCGCGCGGCTTCGCGCATGGCGGCGGACTCGGGCTTTAGCGCTACGTTATTGTCGTATGCCGACAATGGTTTTGTCAAGTTGAATCATGGAGAATATCCGGTCGTCGGCAAACAGGCGTTTCGGGAAAAGCTGAACGGTCGTGCCGGCACCCGCGACATCAGTTGGGAACCTCGCGACGGAGCAGTCGCCCAATCAGGCGATCTCGGATTCACCTGGGGCGACTGGACTTATCACGGCAAAGACACGACCGTGTACGGGAATTACATCACCGTCTGGTCGAAGCAAGCCGACGGAACCTGGAAGATGCGGCTCGACGGCGGCAACGAAACGCCGGGGCCGCCGGAGGGGGAAGAATGAGGGACGAGGGGCGTGGGACGAGGGACGTGAAGGAGGGACGAGGGGCGTGGGACGAGGAAATGAGGTGCGAGATGCGAGGTGCGAGGTGCGAAGGAAGAATACTTCCTGCTAACTGCCTGCCGCCAACTGTTCACTGTTTACTGTTCACTGTTCACCAATCACTATTCGCTATTCACTGTTCACTACCTCCTGAACGATACACGGAGCACAACACCAATTCCCTCCTCACCGTTAGTCCCGTGTTCACTCGTCATGTTGGCAACTTTGCACCCTTATACGATACTGCTTGCCGAGTTCACCCGGGGCTAGCTTATTCGGTTGTTAGCACAGATCATCGACATCCTCCGCTGCTGCTTTGCTGCTGTCAGCTTTGAATCCGCTGTTGTTACGCCCCTCCGGGGCTGGATAACATCGATTATTTGTTTTACAAATATGTTTGGCCCCTCCGGGGCGGATAGCGGGAGTTCGAATACACAATGCCGGAAGAAAAGAAGGGACGAGGGACGTGGGACGAGGGACGTGTTACATACTGCCAACTGCATACCGCCTACTATTCGCTGTTCGCTGTTCGCTATTCGCTATTCACTATCCCCTGACAACATCCTGAATCTTACTTTGCTGCTGTCAGCTTTGAATCCACTGTTGTTACGCCCCTCCGGGGCTGAATAACGTCGATGGTTTGTTTTGCAAATATGTTTGGCCCCCTCCGGGGCAGATAGCGGGAATCCGAACACACAATGCCGGAAGGAAAGAAGGGACGAGGGACGTGGGACGAGGAAAGAAGGAGCGAGATGCGAGGTAGAGTGCTAAAATTCTCTGCATACTGCATATTGCATACTGGATCGAGGATCGAGGTAAGTTGGAAACTTGTAAAAGCCGTTGCCTACTGCTAACATCCAGCCCCGGAGGGGCCAAATATTTTAGACCGCGCGGTTCCTTTTAGCAATCATCAGCCCCGGAGGGGCGTAACAACTGCCGACGATTGGCAATGCCACATCAATTATTTTCGAGGAAAAGGACGAAGATGGGGAAAGGGAGGAACGAGGAACGAGACCGCGTGTAGGAGGGACGAGGGGCATGGGACGAGGAACGTGATACATACTACCAACTGCATACCGCCTACTGTTCGCTGTTCGCTATTCGCTATTCACTTTTCACTATTCAACCACCAACCGCACCGTCTCTGCTTCGCTGCCGGAAACTGCGCGAACGTTGTAGATGCCACGACTCCATTGTTGCGCCGGCAGGAGGATTTCCTGAGTGCGAGTTGAGGTGCGGTATACCAATGCGCCGCGGGCGTCGGATACTTCCACGCTGCGTTGAGCGACGGTCGGAAAGCGAAGCACTGCCGGCCGGGAGGTGACCGGATTTGGATAAATGATCGTCGCGGGCGTTGCATCCAGTTCATCCACCGAGGTAGGCGTTTCGCAGACGGGATTAGGCACCGCAACCAGTTTGAGGAACGGCAGCGGGTCGGTGTAGATCGGTCCGAAGGTATCCGGCAGCTCGAAGAGCATCGCCTGGTGGGGCGACAGACCGTTGAGCATGAAGAGCGATGGGCCGGGTGCGAGGCAATAGGTATTCGAACGCCATTGAGAAAACGTATTGGCAAGGGTGCCGACCGTATCAATGGTGCCGTCCTGCTGGTTGAGCGTCGCAAGTTTCCAGTTGCCCCCACCGGCGAATGGATCGCCGATCAGTCCGTAGATCGTACTGGTGTAGCAATCGAAGATGCTCGCGAAGAAGCGATCGGGCCCCGGAAGAGTATCGAGCGCCACGATCGATTGCGTGGACGGCTCGGCGCGGTACAGCACATCTCCGCCGGCCATGAAATCATTCGACCAGAAGAACAATTCGTCGCGCCGGTTGATCACAGCGTTATCGGCATACACGGTCCCGGTGTTGGACATCGTCGCCAGCACCGTCGTCAAGCCCGATTGCGGATTGAGCCGAAAGAACTCGTAACCCGGCGCAGTACTGGACAGCCGCAAGCCGTAATAGAAATTGGAGTTGAACGAAGGGAGGATGTATTTGGTCAGGGTACCGGGTCCGCTGTCGATGTACGTATTTCGTACAACGATGCCGTTCGTATCGATCTCGACGAGGTAGTTATCCTGCAGACTGTCCTGCAATTGCACGACATATCGACCGGGACGGCTGAAGAAATGCACATCGCTGAAATAACCCGCATAGGGCAATGGAACACTGAGTACCCGGTTGCCCGTGAGCAGGTCCACCTTCTCAAAGGTGGGGATATACGCGGGCGACTCGTACGAAATCGCATACCAGGAGCTGAAAGGTGCTTGCGCGGCAGCACTGAGTACGGCAATACAAAGGGTAATGGAGCAGAAGAGGTATTTCATTTCGCCAATATAAAAGCCTGCCCGAATTCCCACTACCGGAGTTTTGTGAATGGCCTGAACAAAGCGGCGTAAAAAGCGTTAATTTCGTCGTCCACGTTAAAGTACAAGGGTTTCCCGTGTCTTTCAAGCCTCGCCACATTGCCATCCTCGGCTCCACCGGTTCCATCGGGACCCAGGCGCTGGACGTCGTACGCGAACAACAGGGCCGCTTCGTGGTGGAAGTGCTGAGCTCGAACAACAAGGTCGACCTGCTTATCGAACAGGCGCGGGAGTTTCAACCCAACGCGGTGGTGATCGGTGATACCCGGCACGATCGTGCGCTGCGCGACGCGCTGGCGGATCTGCCGATCAAGGTCTTCTCGGGTGCCGATGCGCTCGAGCAGGTCGTGCAAATGGACGGGATCGACATGGTGCTGACCGCGCTCGTCGGTTACGCCGGACTGAAGCCGACGCTGAGCGCGATCCGTGCCGGCAAGCACATCGCCCTGGCGAACAAGGAAACGCTGGTGGTAGCAGGCGAGCTCGTCACGGCTTTGGCGAAAGAGAAGGCGGTGAACATCTATCCCGTCGACTCCGAACATTCGGCGATCTTTCAATGCCTGGCCGGAGAGTGGCACAACCCGATCGAGAAGATCATCCTCACCGCTTCCGGGGGACCGTTCCGTGGACGCACTCGTGCCGAACTGGCACATGTGACCAAAGCGCAGGCCCTCAAGCATCCCAACTGGGACATGGGCGCGAAGATCACGATCGACTCGGCTTCGCTCATGAACAAAGGACTGGAAGTGATCGAAGCGAAGTGGCTGTTCAACCTGAAGCCGGAGCAGATCGAAGTCGTGGTACATCCGCAAAGCATCATCCACTCGCTGGTCCAGTTCGAAGACGGATCGATCAAGGCACAGCTTGGTCTGCCCGACATGAAACTGCCGATCCAATACGCGCTCGCGTATCCGGAGCGTTTAAGGAATTCATTCCCCCGCTTCGACTTTTCCCGCTACCCCGCCTTCACCTTCGAGCAGCCCGATACCGAAACATTCCGCAATCTGGCGCTGGCAATCGACGCGATGCGCAAAGGGGGTAACATGGCCTGTATCGTGAACGCCGCGAACGAAGTCGCGGTGGCCGCGTTCCTCGAAGACCGTATCGGTTTTTTGGAAATGAGCGACCTGATCGAACGCTGCATGCGGCAGGTCTCGTTCATTGCTCATCCGACACTGGAAGACTATGTAAAGACCGACGCGGAAACGCGCCGGCTTGCGCTGGAAGGATTACCGGTGCGCTGAATTATTTCATATACCCCATCTCTTTCCAAATCTTGACACCGGCTTTCAACAAAGCCGTCACTTCCTTTTCATCCACCTGATCAACCTTCTTGATGTTGAAGCAGGTTTTCCCTTTGAGGCACTTCATCAGCTTCGGGGCGAGTGCGCCCAGCGCTTTGGCCTGTGTGTAACAAGGGAAGAAATAAAAGCTGACCATGTCTTTTCTGGCAACGGAAGAGGCAAAGTACATCCCGGGGATGATTTCCTTCTTGTAACCGTACGGAACCGGTTTGTTCCCGATGATCTCCATTCCCTTGTCGGAAGCGCTCTTCTGGATCATAGGCGGACAAACCTTCGCCATGGATTTGTTGAGCCGGGAAATGATCTCGTTGCGGTCGGCATCGGTAAGGGGCATGATAATTCGTTTTGTAATAATGGTGAAAGTATAAAATCCTGTCCTACCCGCGTACTAGCGCATACACTTCAGGAGAAGCAAAAAGGTCATGCGGACGACCCCTATTCCGGCTCCTGCCTGATGTAGGCCATGATCATCGGATAGGAGTTCGACAGTTCAAGCTCTTCCGCAAGACGATTGTAGTCGTCCAGGAATTGATCGGTCACCAGTTTGGCATCGTACTGAGCTCCGAAATACTCCGGACTGGATGCAGCGGACCGCTTGAACCCGTGTCGTGCCAGGATCCGGTCGATGGAATCCGGCCGGACACCGATAGCGAGTTGGAAGTAAACGCAGCCATTCAGATACGAAGGCGGATCCAATGGGTATTCACCGCCGACAAGGTTGAAGACATGTTCAACGAGTGGATGCCGGGCCAGATCGCTTGCCGCAACAACGCCCGCCATCGGAAGATCGATTCGCCAAAGGTTGTTACGATAAGGATGTCGTTGCCATTGGCCACCCGGGAAAGCGTGTTTCAGTTCTTCTATCAGGGCGAGGGAAGTATGTCGGCCTTCGCCGGAATCCATCTTGCATTCGACATAAAAACTGTTCTGCAAAAAGTCGATCGGCATCCTGTTTCGATGAAAGTAATAGTATCGCTGCCCCGTCTTCAACAAATGAACCTGCAAGCCTTCACCGATACCGCGGGGGTAATGGATCGGAACGACAGCGGACCCGTACCGGTTGGACACACGTATGGAGTCTGCTGAATCAGGAAGGAAACAATCCGGCTCCATAGCCAGTCCGGACGAACGAACCTGGATCCATTGTCCGCCTACGTGTGCACGAATCTCAAGCGAATCTTCAACGGTGCCCGGGCTTGGTTGTACCGATAAGGGTGTATGCCGAACGAACAGGCTATCGGCGATCTGCTCGCCCTGTTCGTTCCAATAGGTCCAACGATTAATACGCGAACGATCCTGCGACAGCTCGTAGCCGAGTGCTGCGGGCATACCGTTCGGATGAACTTGCAATACGCAGATCCAGGCTCCATTCTTATACGGCTGTTCTGCCCGTTGGGCCCGGCCATTATCATAGCGCTTAAGCACTTGTTTTGTATCGATCAGGAAGTAGCGGGTGACCAGTGTAACCGGAAGCAGGCGATCCATTTTCATTTCGGTACGGACTTGCGTTTCTTCCAGCAACCCCATGGACCTGTGAACAGTATCGCGATAGTAAACGGCTCCTTCCTCTCCAGAGGATACATGCCGGGTGAAGCGAAAACGGTCGGGCCTTGCCGTCCACATGCTTTGCACGTTTACCGAAAACGCGCTCTTGTTCTCAAATGAAAACGTATCGCAAACTACCTGCGGATCGCCTGGCCGGACTTCGATCACACCCAGCCAGTGCTCGGTGCCCTTTTTGAAATAAAGCTCGTCGAGTCCCTTCGAACCGGAATGAAGGAATAATAAGAGGAAAAGCGGAGTCAGCAAGCGCATGCGGAAGTTTGAGACCTGAACGGCTCAATTTCCACAAAATTCAATTCCTGAAAAACTATCGAAGTCAGTGCCGCTCCTCAGGCAAACGACAGGAACAATCCGGGAGCGGGATCAATACACCAGGTTCACGTGTCCGATATACTGGTGTGTCTTGCCTTCCGGATCCTTCAGGCGGATGACGTACACATACACATCCTGCTGACACAACCGGTTTCCGCCTTTTGTCGTCCCGTCCCAACCCGCTTCCAGGTCGGAGGTGGAGAAGATGTTCACACCCCAGCGGTCGTAAATCCAGAGTTCGAAATCCTTCACACCAACGCAAAGCGGCTTGAAATGTTCGTTGATGCCGTCATTGTTCGGCGTAAAGGTGTTCGGGATATAAACGGCGAACTCGCCTTTCACCCGGATCGACCGATAGGTGGTATCCGGACAACCGTGTTCCGTTCGACTGACCAGTCGGATCGTATAGTTACCGGTGTCCCGATAAGTATAGACCGGTTCACGTTCGGCGGAGTTGCCGAGGCCGTCGCCGAAATCCCAATTCCAGCGTACCGAACGCAGGCTGTTGTTGATCATTTCCACGCGTGGACGGAAGATCGATACTTCCTCCGGCTGCGCGATGAAATCGGCGATCGGATTCGGATGAACATTCACCGCGGCAGGTACGAGCGTTTGCGACGCGCAGCCCAGTGGTGTGATCACGAAGTGCCGCACTGTGTACGCGCCCGGCTGCGCGAATGTATGCGCGGGGTTACGGTCGGTGCTCGTGGCGCCATCACCGAAGTCCCAGAGATAGCTGGTTCCTGCCGGCAAGTTGCCATTGTTGACATATTGTACTGTGAACGGAACACAACCGCTCGCAGGATTCGGCAGGAAGTTCGAGGAAGGCGCAGCAACCACGTTCACCGGCACCTGCAACTGCACCGGCGCACTGCCGCACTGGTCGCTGACCGTCACCGTATAGAGCGTAGTCGTAGCTGGTGTGACGGTGATCGAAGGTCCCAACGCACCGGTATTCCAAGTGTAGGAATACGGCCCGCCATTACTGCCGTTGGCAAAGGCCGTTAACGTTGCCGGATCGCCCGGACAAAGTGTATCTGCATTCGATACGATCGCCGTCAGTGCAGGATACAATTGCAACACGACGGATTGCGGACCGGCAATACATCCATTCGCGTCGGTAAGTGTAACCGCATACGTACTGGTAGCTGCAGGCTGTACGGTCTGATTGGCCGTCTGCGCGCCATTGCTCCAGAGGAATGCATAGCCGGGAGTGCCGCCGGCGGCGCTTGCCTGGATCTGCGTTGACTGGCCGATACACAACCAGGCGTCACCTTGCGTTGAAAGCAGCAAAGCAGGTGGCTCCGTGACCGCGACCGCGCCGGTAATGGTACAGCCGTTGTCGTCGGTAACCGTTACGCTGTAGTTGCCGGCCGCGAGTTGATCCACGCTGGAAGAACTTGCACCGGTACTCCATTGATAAGTATAAGGTGAGGTGCCGCCTTGAACAGAAACGCTGACCGATCCGTCGCTACCTCCATTACAGCGCACTGCCGCCGCATTCGATGCAGACTGCAATGCCGCAGGCTCAGCGATCGTCACGGTTTCCGTACGGGTACAACCGTTCGCATCGGTGACCTGGACGGCATAAATGCCGGCACGCAAGTTGACAGCCAGCGGCTGCTGCACGCCGATACCTGCCCATTCATAATTATACGGTGGGGTTCCGCCGTTGACGGCGATCTCGGCGGCGCCGTCGACTCCGCCGTTGCAAAGTACAGGGACGCTGCTTGTGCTGGCTGTAATCGCATCGGGTTCAGTGATCACATTGCTCAGGCTGGACGTACAGCCGTGCGCGTCGGTCACCACGACGCTATAATTTCCGGTGGTGAGCATCGTCGCGGTTTGGCTGGTTGCTCCGTTCGACCACAGGTAGGAGTAGCCGGGAGTTCCTCCGCCGGTGGTCAGTTGCAAGGCTCCGTCATTTCCGCCATGACACGAAACCGGCAGGGAGAGCGATGAAAGTTCGATGGGCGGAGGCTCTGTGATGACAAAGCTTTGAACGGCGACGCACTGGTTGCCGTCCGTCACAACTATTGAATAAGCGCCGGCGCTCAGTCCGCTCACAGCGTTGCCGCTGGCAACTCCTCCGGACCATTGATACTGGAAGGGAGCGGTCCCGCCCGTAAGGGTCACAGAAGTGGAACCATCGCTACCGCCGGGACAATTGACCGGAATGATCGGGCCGGGCTGAATGACCGGAGCGCCCATGTCGGAAACGGCGGCAATGGCGGTGGCCATACAGCCGTTCGCATCGGTGACAGTCACAGTATACGCGCCTGCTGAAAGTCCGCCCGCAGTGGTTTGTGCACTATTGCCCGGCTGCCAGAGGTATGTATATCCACCTGAACCGCCGGCAGCGATAACGCTCGCACTTCCATCCGCATTGCCGCAGGTAGATTGGGTAGCGCTGGTGCTGGCGGTCAACAAGCTTGGTTCCGTGATGGTAGCCGCGGCCGTCGTAGTACAACCCATCGCGTCCGTAACGACCACGGAATAATTGCCCGCAGGCGAATTCGTGATCTGACTGGTGGTGGATCCGCAGGGTGACCAGAGGTAACGATACGGCGCGGTCCCTCCGGTCACATTGACTGAAGCCGCTCCATCGGACAAGCCATAACACGAAACCATCTGGCTGGCGGCGGCGGCAGAAGTAAGCAGCGCCGGTTCGGAGATCGTCAGGCCAACGGTCTGAACGCAATTGTTTGCATCGGTGATGATGACGGAATATTGTCCTGCCGACAAGCCCGTAGCGCTGGAAGAAGACCCACCGGTGGGTAACCATTGATACGTAATCGGTGAACTGCCGCCGCTGATCGTGACGCTTGCGGCGCCATCCTGTCCATCGTTACAACTTACATCCGTCGATGATGCGAGCGACGCTACTGGTCCCGGAAGGTCGTTGATCAGGATGCTTGAACTCGTCGTACAGCCGTTCGCATCGGTGACCACCGAGGTGTAATTCCCGGAAAAGATGCCGCTAAGCGAGACGGACGATGATCCGCCGGGCGTCCAGTTGATCGAATAGGGGGCTGTGCCTCCACCGGGTGTTGCATTCGCCGTAGCATTGGCGGATCCGCAAGTGGACGGTGTTGATGCAAGCGATAATGTCAACAGGGAAGGTTCCGTGATCTGCATCGACTCGGTTCGTTGACATCCGTTCGCATCTCGAACGACGACGGTGTAGTTACCCGCGGCCAATCCTGTTGCCAGCGCGGTCGTTTGGCCCGTCGGACTCCACAGATAGGTATAAGGAGCCGTTCCGCCGGAAGCCGAAACACTCGCGCTGCCGTCCTGTCCTCCGTAGCATAACACCTGCACAATCGGAGTAGCGGTTGTTACCAAAGGAGGCGGCTCCGGCACTGCGGCCGAGAGAGCAACCGTACAACCATGCGCATCGGTGACGATTACCGAGTATTGACCTTGTCCTATACCACCGGCCGAGGGGCCCGTGGAGACGGAAGGCGACCATTGATAGGCGTATGAACCTGCTCCTCCGGTAATGCCGACCGAGATGCCGCCATCGGTACCACCATTACACGAGACCGGAATCACGTTGAGTACGGATCCCGACAGCATAGGCGGTTCGGTGATCTGCACATTCGAAGAACTCGTACAACCGTTCGCGTCCGTGATCAGCACGGAATAATTCCCTGATGATAAGCCGTTCACTTGCGCAGCGGTTGTACCGACGGGCGACCATTGGTATAGATATGGGGTAGTTCCTCCGCTTGCCGTGACGGTAGCGCTTCCGTTGTTCCCGCCGTAACACAGCACCTGGGTAACCGCGTTGATCGAACTGATCAAGGCGGGTGGTTCGGTGATGGCGATCGAGACCGTTGCTGCGCAGCCGTTGGCATCGCTGACGATCACCTGGTAGTTGCCGGGAGAGAGTCCGCTCGCAACAGCGCTGCTGTTGGTGATCGGTGACCAATTGAACGAGTACGGAGAAGTGCCTCCGCTTGCACTAACACTGGCAGTGCCGTCGTTCGCGCCCTGACAGGAAATCTGGGTGACTGGACCGTTGGCCGCAAACAGCGGTGTGGGTTCCTGAACCGTTGCGCTGACCATGGTCGTGCAGCCATGTGCATCGGTTATAGTCACCGCATACGTTCCGGCGAAGAGACCCGTGGCATTGGCTGTTGTATGTCCGCCGGCATTCCAGGCGTAGGTATAGGGGGTGACACCTCCGCTGGTGGTGACGGTAACCGCGCCGGTACCGGTACCGGCACACAGTGCATTGACCGACGAGGCGGACGCCTGTAGAGGTGGTGGTTCGGTGATGGTCACCGTTAATCCGCTGACGCAGTTATTGCCATCCCGAACGGTGAACGAATACGTTCCCGCGGCAAGTCCGGTAGCATTCAACCCTGTTCCGCCTGATGGCGACCACTGATACTGAAAAGGAGCAGTACCGCCGCTCACTTGCATAGTTGCCGCGCCCGTCATGGCTCCAGCGCAAAGTACCGGCACAACACTTCCGTTGGCCAAAGTAGGTCCGCCGATATTCGATACGGCCACCGATTGTATGAGGCGACATCCGTTCGCGTCGGTGATGACAACACTGTAACTACCCGCCGGCACGGAACTGATCGAAGAAGTCGTAGTGTTACCCGGACTCCAGAAGTAGGTGTAAGGCGCGGTTCCCCCTGCAGGTGTTACGGATGCACTGCCATTCGAAGCGCCGCAGGTAGCATCGACCGTAGCGACAGCGGCGGTCAGCAATGGCGGTTGCGTAATGGTCGCACTCGCAGTGCTGGTACAACCGTTAGCGTCGCGAATCGCGACGGTATAAATTCCCGCCGGGAGAAACGATGCCAGTGTATCTGTTCCTCCGGATGGCGACCATTGATAGGTATAAGGACCCGTTCCGCCGCTCACCGATACCGATGCAGCACCGGAATTGTCGCCATAACACAATGGGCTGTTTTGCACAGTGGGTGTTGCACTTAACAACGCGGGTTGGTTAATGACGACAAGTGCGGTATTGGAACAAGCATTCGCATCGGTGACCGTAACCGTGTACGAGCCTGCGGGTAATCCGTTGGCAGATGTTGAAACCGATCCGCCTGCTGACCAGTTATAGGTATAAGGTGTCGTTCCGCCGGTTGCAACAATCGTAGCACTACCGTCATTGCCACCATAACAAGAAACGTCTACCGGCGCCAGGACGGTCGTTTGCAAGAGCGGGGGCTCTTGGATGATGGCAGCGGTTACCGTTTGGCAACCCCGCGCATCGGTAATGCTGACGGAATAAGATCCAGCCGCCAGGCCGGTTACGTTAGCCGTTGTCGTCCCGATCGGTGACCATACATACTGATAAGGAGCGGTACCGCCGCTGACATTGGTCGAGGCGGTTCCGTTCTGGCCACCGTTACAACTCACGTTGGTGGTCGAGCCGACCGACGCAAGCAAGGCGTTCGGCTGAGTAATGGTGACGGGGACACTGCGTATGCAATTATTGGCATCCCGCACGGTGACGGTATAAGAACCGGCAGCAAGACCGGTAGCCGTAGACAGCATTCCCCCGGAAGGCGACCAACTGTAATCATAAGGAGCCGTACCGCCTCCCGCAGTCACCGTCGTGGTGGCGTTACTTCCACCATAACACGATACCGGTTGATTGGACGTGATACTGGCTGTCAGTGCTGGCGGCTGGGTGATCGCGACCGATTGCGTTGACGTACAACCGTGCGCATCCGTGACCGTCACGGTATAATTGCCTGCAACCAGAAGTGAAGCTGTTGCGGCATTGCCGGCTCCGTTACTCCATGAATAAGTATAAGGAGTTGTTCCTCCGCTAGCCGTCACTGTTGCCGTGCCGGTGTTTCCTCCGTTACAGGCAATATCGGTGCTTTGGATATTTTGCGACAGCGGCGCCGGCTCAGTGATCTCGACCACCACCGACGACTGGCAGTTGTTGCGGTCGCGGACGGTGATCGTGTAATTACCCGCCTGGAGGCCGGTGGCCGAAACTCCGGTCCCGCCGCCAGGCGACCATTGATAGGTAAACGGGGCTTGTCCGCCGGTCACGTTGATCGATGCGGATCCATTGGCACCACCGCTGCAAGCGACATTCGTATAACCCGCTACGGAAACAGTCGGTCCGCCGAGGTTCGATACCCCGGCCGCATCGCTAACGGTACATCCGTGCGCATCGGTGATAACAACGGAATAAGCGCCGGCAGCAATACCGTTGATCGTCGAGGTCGTTAGTCCACCAGGTGACCAGGTATACTGATACGGTCCGGTTCCGCCGGAAGCGGCGACGCTCGCTGATCCGTTCGCGCTGCCGCATGTAGAAGGCGTCGTGCTCGTAGATGAGCTCAGGT
Organism: Bacteroidota bacterium; assembly: GCA_016713765.1. Taxonomy (NCBI): domain Bacteria; kingdom Pseudomonadati; phylum Bacteroidota; class Bacteroidia; order Candidatus Pollutiaquabacterales; family Candidatus Pollutiaquabacteraceae; genus Candidatus Pollutiaquabacter; species Candidatus Pollutiaquabacter sp. The sequence continues at coordinate 510,162 of JADJON010000001.1, read as the reverse complement.
TGGACGGTTGATTGACCACAACACTGGATGTGGTGGTGCAACCGTTGGCGTCGGTAACGGTCACGCTATAACTTCCGGCACCCAATCCGGTCACGCCTGCCGTGGTTGCTCCATTGAATGCCCATTCATAACGATAGGGAGACGTTCCGCCAGACGACGTCACCGTTGCACTACCGTTGGCATCCCCGAAACACAATAAGCTGACCGGTCCGTTGGTCGCGGCCGTTAGCGCCGGAGGTTGCGTTATCGTGACGGTTTGCGTTCGCGTACAGCCGTTCGCATCAGTAACCGTAACTGCGTAGTTACCGACAGAAAGTCCGGAAGCCGAAGATGCTGTCCCGCCGTTGGGTGACCAACTATAGGTATAAGGTGCGGTTCCACCCGAAGCGGTGATGGCCGCCGCGCCATCGTTGCCGTTTCTGCAAGAGACATTTGCCTGTGCTGCTATACTGATGGCAACAGGAGGTGGAGCGGTGAGAGTAGTCGATGCTGTGGTAGTACAGCCATAGGTATCCGTGATGGTGGCAGTATAGGTTCCGGGACCGAGGTTGCTGGCAGTTGCAGTAGTAGCGCCGCCAGGCGACCAGGCGTATTGATAGGGGCCTGTTCCGACGGGCAATGCCGTTGCAGTTCCGTTCACAGGACTTGAACAACGGGAATTGGTGGACGTGGCGGTCGCACTCAAAGGGGGGACCAGCACATCATAAGAATACGTCTGGAATCCCGCACTCGGACAGTTGTTGTCCTGCACCGTTACGGTAAAGCTGTACGGTTGCGGTCGTGCATCGGCGATGGTCGGCGTCCAGGAGAATGTGCCCACCGGTCTTGATGCTGCTGAAGGCGTGAAAGTCGCTCCGGGAATCGCATAGTTCCAGTTCATCGACACGGTTTGCGAAGCATTCGCATCGGCTGAGTTGACCGTAAAGTTCAAAGGCCGGCCCGGGCAGGCGACAATCTGGAAGTTGTTCGTACCGTTGATGCCGGTGGCCGTTGGCAACAGGTTACTACAGGGGACGGTCCAGATCTGCATATCGCGGATCACACTGCCGACCAACACGCCGTTCCGGTATTCGCGGACAATGATGGCCAGCACGCCGACTTCCGTTTGCGTCGGGGCGACGGTAATATCGCCGCTTGCATCAATCGACATCGCGGGCGATGAAGAGAGTGGGCTGTTAGTCGTGTAACCGGCGTTGAATGTTACGTTCGTATTGGCGGCTGAGCGCGGAGTGATGAACGAATAGGTGATCGAATCACCATCGGTATTGTAAGCTCCGTGGTTGTAATGAAACACCTGTCCGATACACAGGAAAGAGACCGGGATGTTGGAGAATACCGGAGAAGAGTTGGTCGGCGCTGCGACGTTGTTCAACGTAGCCTCGACATAGAGGGCGGGAGATCCCGCGCAGGTTCCGCCGGCGAATACCAGCGTGGTGATAGCACAATTCCGGCAGCAGATGGAATAACCGAATCGCCAGTCGGTGCATTGCGCCGGCAGCGTAACATTACCGCGGTATTCCCATTTCTGAATACCCGGATAGGTGCCACCCGCACAAGTGGTCACCGAGGTGGAACAGGCTTGTGAGATCTCCTGCCCGGTGCCCGGAACTTTATTCAGCGTAACACTCAGGTTATAGCCGCAACTGGCGGAGGAGTAACTGACGGAAACGTTGTTCGGGGCCGCGATGCCAGAACAATCGCGGTACAGGGTGAGATTGAGTTCGAACGTATTACCGCTGATCCATCGGTAGGTGATATCTGCACCGCTGATGTGCGTGGCATACGAAGCCAATGGGAAGGTGAGAAAGGCGAGGAAGATCATCAAACTGCGACAACCAGTCGCAAGGGATGCCCGGAGAAAAAGTCGAGGATGCATTTCCATTCAAATAAAAATTTAGCCGACCGTCGGCAGGAAACTGGCGTTCAAGCCACCGAACCCACTTCGGATAGTTACAATAAAGACGAAACGCACCATGATTCGTTAGCGCATTTCCCTCGGCTTACTTTCAGTCCATACCCGATATTGCAGGAGGAGAAACGCGTTGAAATGAAAAACACAGCCGGGTTGCGGATCATCCATGCCTCCTGTAGAGCGTCTGTAGAGAGATTTTCTTACAAAAACCCAGGCATCCCGATACCCGTTGGCCCGAAGCGGGACGGCTCCGGTCAGAAATAAATCGGCTTAAGTCTTACAGTTTTTCAACCAGTACCCGCGAAGAGTGTTTCGGATGCCAGGAAACGGGTCTGATCGCCGGAAATCGAAAGCTGAACGATCTCCACCCGCCCTGGAGCAGAACGGAAAACCATTCTTCTCAATCCGGACGAATCAATAACTTTACTTTTTAGCATTATCCGGATGGCTCGAGCCTCCTATTACCTTATCAACGGCATCACCAGCTACCGGGTACTGGCGGCTCCGGTGCTGGTGTGGCTGATCTTCACCGGTGAGGAGGATTGGTTCAAATGGCTGCTCGGGATCAGCTTCTTCACCGACCTCATCGATGGCTACCTTGCTCGCCGCTTTCATGTTGAAAGCGTTTGGGGCAGCCGGCTCGATTCGGTGGGTGATGACCTTACCGTATTGGCAGGATTCATCGGGATGTACGTGTTCAAAGGGGTATTCTTTCACGACCATCTCTTCTACTTTATCTTCCTGGGCGGTATGTTTCTCGTACAAACCGCCATCGCATTGATCCGCTTTGGCAAGACGACCAGTTTTCACACCTATCTTGCTAAGCTCTCCGCCATACTTCAAGGGTGTTTTTTCATTTTACTCTTTTTGTTGCCCACCCCGGTCTACCCGTTGTTTTATACCGCTGTCACCTTCACTTTCTTTGAATTGGCTGAAGAGATCATCATCACGTGCTATCTAAAGACATGGCGCACCAATGTAAAAGGTTTGTACTGGGTGCTGCGGGGGAACGTCAATCCCTGAATTTCAACAATCCTGCAGCATCCGGGGCTCCACACCGGAACCTTGGAATAGGTTAAGGGAACGGGATATGATGGCCGATCCCGCGTACGCCTTACCCGGGATGATTTTATCAAAGGTTCCGAATCCTGTTTCGTCCTCTTCCAAGTCATTTCCCGCCAATTATCCGGTCAACCCGCCACTTGTTCAGGCGGGATCCACACCCCGCTTCCTAAGGCAGTATCATTACAACAGATTACAACAACAAACCGCTCGACACGAGCAACCACAACAAGAAAACACAAACCCTCCATACTCCACGCCATGAAAACCTTGTCCCACCTCCGCCTCGCCGCCGCACTGCTTGCACTTGCTACCACCGGCCTTACCAGCTGTACCAAAGAGGATGGTTTCGAACCCAGCCAAAGCGCCGGCATCCGCGACCTTCGTGCTGATGCAGGAACCGCCGAAGACCGCCGCCGCAATGACCTTCCTTTTGATGCACGCGACACCAAATCGATCCATGACCAGGGAGCGCTCGATTTCACTCCTGCCTTACACGGAGAACTGGATGCCGACGATGTTGTCATGATCCAGATCGATAAGTCGGCGCTTGCCGGAAAAGCCGCATACAAACTGATGGTTTCCAAGAAAGGCATCGTTCGCTTCCTCGGCCTTCACGACACCGCAGTTCCCCAGGCTGAATTGAGGCTCAGCGGCAGCCAGCTCCAGCAACTGGAACAGATAGCAAAGGACCATGCCATCTCGACCGCTATCGGAAGCGAAAAGGACCAGGAAGTTGCAGTTTGCTACTTCTTCAGTAAAGCCGGCAACCAATCCGGCAAGCAAGCACTCGCTACTTCCGGTCGTGACTTCCAAAACATCGAAGCAGAAGTTTTGGGCGCTATCGGACTCGACAAGCTCCTCCTCGGCAACACATTTGCAACTCTCCATGACTGACGAGCTTTTCTGAAATGACACACACCTGCCCCCTTCCGGTGAATCCGGAGGGGGTTTTTGCTGAATTAATCACTCGTTTGCACAAACAATCCCTTCTATCGATCTTGTCACTTCATCCACTACACTTCGATCCAATGAAAAATCGCTACGCGCTTCGGCTCATCCAGGTCTTCCTATTGCTGTTGGCAACGGAATCTTCGCTGGCCCAATGGCAACCGTTGAATGGCCCCTTCTCGGGATATGTCTCGTCCATCGCCTCGGACAACGATTACCGATATGCCGGTACCCGCGGCGGCGGATTCTTCCGCTATACCGATGTCGCCGGAACCTGGTCCCGAGTCAATTTCGATCTGCTTTATTATGATTACTATGACCTCCTCATCAGCAACGATACCATTTTCGCTGCAACCAATAATGGAGTTGCTTATTCTACGGATCAAGGCGTAAACTGGACCCTTTCCAACAACGGGATCAACGATGCCGTTTCCGAAATCCTCTTACTAAACGGCATTTACTATGCCGCTAGCGGGTATAGCGGCGTTTTCGTTTCAACGGACGGCGGTATGAACTGGAATCCCTCCAACAACGGACTCACTACACTTACGCTCTATGACATTGAGCATGACGGCAACGATCTGTATGTTGCCACCGACGGAGAGGGAGTGTTTAAGTCAACAGATGGCGGCGCGAACTGGATTGCAGTAAACAACGGCATCACCGGCACGATCGCGCAGGCAATTTCCGCGGGCGGAGGATACATCTTCGCGGCCATTTCATCCGACGGAGTTTATCGCTCCTCCGATCAGGGCGCGAACTGGGAACCCGCCAACACCGGCATGCCGACAGTTTATTATTTCCCCGCCATGGAATACTACGGCTCGGAACTTTACGTCGGCACCTACGGCTATGGTTTCTGGAAAACTTCCGACAACGGCGACAACTGGACGGAGATTAACACCGGCATCCTCAATCCGCAGGGATATTCCGTGTATTCAGAGAATGGAAATCTCTGGGCCGGTTCCGGTGCAGGCATCTTCAAGTCCACCAACAGTGGAACCAGTTGGACCGATATGTCAGACGGTATGCTGGCGGCGCAGGTTACACGAATTGTCCAAACCGGAACCTCATTGATCTGCATTCTCGAAGACGGCGGATTGGTCCGTTCCAGCGATGGCGGAGCTAACTGGTCGAGCAGCAATACCGGTTTCACGGAAGTGAACCAACAGGATCTCTATGTGTACGGCAGCAAGATCTTTTGCGGAACCAACTATTCATCCGTCTATGTTTCTACGGACGATGGCGCGAGCTGGTCGCCATCCGGCAACGGCATCACCAATCCCAATATCGGATGTTTCACTTCGTATGGAAACAAACTCTTTGCCGGATCCATCGGCGGAGGAGTCTATTTCTCGGACGACGACGGCGCGAATTGGTCAGAAGTGAACAATGGCCTCACCACCCAGGTCATCTCCTCGCTGGCCAATACGGGAACAGAGGTTTTCGCAGCCACGTATTCTGCCGGTGTCTTTCGTACTACGGATGACGGAGCAAACTGGAATGTCGTTAACAATGGTCTGACCAACCTTTCGGTATTCAGCCTGGTGTCCCTGAACGGCAACCTCTACGCCGGAACCAACGGCGATGGCGTCTTCATGTCGGATGACGGCGGCGCCAACTGGTCACAGATTAACAACGGATTGGGTTCTTTGTATATCCGACGACTCTATTCGGATGGCACCTACCTGTATTCCTGCTCCGATTTCGCCGGTATCTTCATCTCCGGCGACGGCGGTCTAACCTGGGAGGAATTCAACAACGGGCTCGTCAACACCAACCTTTATGATGTGGTCAGCGACGGCGTCAACCTGATTGCCGCCACTGCAGGCGCTTCGACCTGGATGCGGCCGGTCAGCGATTTTACGGGGCTCGGTTCCATGAACGATTCCAAATCGTCAGTTCGGCTGTTTCCCAATCCTTCCAGCGGCCGGTTTACCATCAAAGGCTTGCCCGCTGAGGGATCTTCCACCATCACGCTATACGATCTCACCGGCCGCGAATTCCGGCGTGTCGTCACACAAGGCGAACAGCAGTGTTCGTTCGACGTCGAGGATCTGCCAAAAGGGAGCTACATCGTGAGTATCCTTAGCGACCGGCTTGTTGCTATTTCTGTGCTGGTCTTGAATTGATCTGTAGGAAAATGTATGAGGGGCGGTCGTGAATAACGACCGCTCTTCTTTTTATATCGGTCGAAACTAAATTCTCTTAATCGTATACGGTTAACGTTTTCGCAAATTCAACGTGGTGTGAATCAACCCTGGCATCCATGTGCATCAGCCGATTACTACTCGGAAGCAATGCATAAACGGTCGCTGATTCCTCGTAGTTAGAAAAGCCTCAGGTATTCAGCCTTGGTAGCATTGCAATAAATCAACTCCCATTATCCGGGTGAAGTGTCAGCGAAAAAGGCTGGTGTAAGGATTAATTGCAGATTGAAGATTATTCCGGGCAGTTCTTCGACATATTATAGGCGGTGAATTGGGTCCATTTCAATAAAATCCCCATCATCATACAAATTCATTAGTCCGCCTTTTCACAATACAGATTGCTGCATTGACACATCCGGAATGCATGATCGCCGAATATAATTGAGCTTCGGCCCATCGGGAAGCTACTTTGCCCACGTTAAATCAGCTTCATTCGATGCATTCACACAACTACACTTCTGCAATGAAAACACTTCAAAACGATCGAAAAGATCGATCTCGGACAACCATGTCCGGAAGGATGCAACAACTGGCCTTCCTCCTGTTGGGACTGATCCTTTTTAGCGGAAAATCATCGCAAGCCGGCGCGCTGCATGATTTTACAGCATCGGACGCTGCGGTCAACAATATGCTGAACCGCTTCGACGAGAAAATCTATTTCACCCGCAACCAGGGGCAGTACCGGCAGGGCGTCCTTTTCAAGGCGGATTTCCCGCTCGGCCAGGCGATCGCTACCCCGCAGGGGATGCTGATCAAAGCCTACGATCCCGCTTCTGTTGAAGCTCGACGTGAAGATGGTGAACGCATTGAACAAGAGATCCATGACGGGCTTCCGGCACGTGCGCTGAACGTCAATCTGCGCGGACACGGCTGGATGATGCGATTCCTCAACAGTTCGGCTTCGATGAAAGTGGAAGGACGAGACGCACACGGTGACCCGATGAATTTCTTCATGGGAAACAAGTCTGCAGTGGGCGTTCAGAGTTTTCAGGAAGTGTGGTACCGGAATGTCTACCGCAACGTGGATGTCCGCTACTACCCTGCCGAAGACGGCACAATGGAATATGACATCATCTGCAAACCGGGGTTTGATGCTTCCCGCATTGCGGTATCGTTCGACGGCTTAAAGGAACTACAGGTGATAGACGGACGACTTGTGCTCGCGACATCTGTCGGTGATATCGCGGTTCCCGCTCCGGTTGCGTATCAGCAGATCAACGGTCAGCGGGAATTCGTCAGCGCAGCCTATACGGTTCAAACCAACATTCTCCGATTCCAGCTTGGTAAATACGATCCGGCTTATCCGGTCATTATCGATCCGATCGCGCTCCGTTGGGCGACCTGGGTGAATACGAACTCGAGTAGCGACAACCACGGCCACTGCATCTGGGTAGATCCTACCGATGGAGCCATCTACATGGTAGCCCGAGTTGTTGGCACTACTGACGAGATCACAGTAGGGGCATTCGATGAAACGGCCAATGGTAATCTTGATATGATCGTCGGAAAATATCTGGAACCCTCCGCGGTAGGCCAATCTGGTACGCGTGTATGGGAGACGTATCTTGGCGGCAGCGGCGATGACAATCCTTATGCGATGGAACAGGGTCCGGATGGCAATCTATACATTACCGGTTACACCTCCAGCTCGAATTATCCGCTGATCGGCGGTGGCGCGTTTACGGGTAGCAGCGTCGACCAGCGCGGTCAAACCGTCAACAACATATTCGTCACCAAGATCACGCCAGATGGAGCTTCTATCAAAAGCGCCGTGATCGGTGGCAACCAGGATGAAGGTTCCTTCGACATTCGTCTTGATGCAACCGGCAACCCGGTGGTTTGCGGCAACACGCGCAGTACGAATCTGGCCACCCTGTACAGCGGTTCAGGTGCTTCGAACAGCAATGCCGGCAACGCGGATATCCTGATCTTCAAACTCAATCAGGACCTTTCATCGGTACAGTGGATGAAGAACTATGGTGGAAGTTCTGCGGATGTTGCCACTATCATGTTGCTGAACAACGCCAACGGCGATCTTTTTCTCGGCGGTTATACCAACTCTACCAACTTCCCGGTCAGCAACGCGCGCCAGTCAACACTCGCTGGCAGTCAAAGCGGTATTCTCCAGAAACTTGACGGGAACGGTAACGTAGCCTGGTCGTCTTACTTCCAATCGGCCAGCAACCGCAGCACCTCGATCCTCTGCATGGAGTTCAGCCTGCTGAAAGACCAGTTATATTTCGGCGGTATCACAACAGGCCTCGCCGCTTCGAATATCTCCTCTTTCGGAGTACTCGACAATACGCAGAACGGCAGCAACGACTTCTTCGTCTGCCGCATGGATACGAACCAGAATTTTGTCGCATCGACGTACCTCGGCGGCACCGGTAGTGAGGGAAACATGATGGGTCTGAACACAGACCAGAATAACGACGTGTACATCTTCGGTTACTCCGGCAGCAGCGACTTTCCGGTCAGCGGCCTGCCGAACACGCCTTTGCAGACTACTAACCTGGGAAGCAACGACAAGACATTTACCAAGATCAACTCCGATCTTTCATCATTGGTGTTCAGCACCTACTACGGCGGCAGCAACGACGACTATGATCCGGTAGGAGAACGCGGCATCAAATTCTCCAACTGCCGTATCTACACGATCGTAACCTCGGGTAGCAACAACATCCCGCTGACCACCGGCGCACTGAACACCACGAAGAACAGTAACGTGGGCCTCTACGAACCCGGGCTGGTCGTCTGGGCCAACCCTCCGGATCTGCTGGGTAATTCGATCACCGGCACGCAGGGTATTTGTGCAGGTAACACGCCGGGCGACCTGAGCGGCTCTGAACCGGCCTATGTACTTCCAGAAATCTCCCGTAACGGAACCGGCTCTAGCTATCCTTCACTTGGCTCTGCAGCCACCTACCAATGGCAGATCAGCACCGACAGCGTTACCTGGAATGACATTCCGGGAGCTACTTCCCAAAACCTTCTGGGAAGCCAGATCGGGCCGCTCTTTGAAAAGACTTTCTTTCGCCGGATTATCGGTGGTGACGCATGCATCCTTGCCGGGGTTGCCGACCAGGTTGTTACCGTAAACATCGCAACCGCCGCCGGAACTGTAACCAACCTCCGTTGTTTCCAGGATGCGAGTGGCAGCATCACCGCTACTTCGAACGGTGTGGCTCCCTTTGATTATCTCTGGAGTGATGGACAGACGACTGAAACCGCGACGGGCTTGTCGGCTGGAAATTACAGTGTCACGGTAACGGACCTTAATGGCTGCAGCGCGACTGCCAGCTTCACGCTGACCGAACCTGATCTGCTCACGGTGAGCGCCACCGGTTCGACTGTTACCTGTACCAGCGGCCCGGGTGAAGCAACCGCATCTGCACTGGGAGGAACGCCGGGATATAATTTCTACTGGAACTCCTCTCCCGCTCAAACTTCCGCTACTGCCACCAATCTCTTACCGGGCGTCTATACAGTTGTGGTGACAGATGCCAACCAGTGTTCCGCCACCTCATCTGCAACCGTAAATGAAAGCGATCCGATTGTCGCGACGCTCAACAGCACGCCGGCCACGTGCAATGCTGCAGACGGTGTGCTCGAAGTGATCGTGACTAGCGGTACCGCCCCCTTCACTTACGCCTGGAACCCAAGCGTCAGCACGGGTAGCGTTGCCAGCGGACTCACCCCCGGTTTCTACGAAGTCTCGGTTTCTGACGCCAACGGATGCAGCACCGTGTTGAACGCCTTCATCAATGCTACAGGCGTAAACGCCTTTGCCGTATCTCAGACCGATGCAACCTGCTCAAACGGCGATAACGGTTCGGCAACGGTAGGCGGTTCCGGCGGCATCGCTCCGTATTCCTACCTCTGGATGCCGATCGGTGACACGACCGCTACGGTCAACAACCTTGCGCCCGGAACGTATACGGTCATGGTCAGCGACTATACCGGTTGTCCGGCCTACGTCCAGGTCGCGATCGGATACCAAAACCGCGCCCAGCTTGTTGAACTCGGCAACGACGTCGTGGAATGCCTCGGCATGAACGTCACGCTGGACGCCGGAGCCGGATTCCAGTCTTATCTCTGGAACACGAACGAAACGTCGCAGGCGATCAATGTCGGTACAGCCGGCAACTACTCTGTCCTCGCAACGGACGTCAACGGCTGTGAAAGCCTCGACGCCCTCAACGTTGACTTCATCCAGTGTCAGGTCACCCGTGCGGCCATTGCGATGACGAACGACCGCGTCACGGTGTTCCCCAACCCTGCGCATGATCGTCTTGAGATACGTTCAAAGAATCTTGCAGCCGGCAACGTGACGATCCGCCTGTCGGATGCCCTCGGCAAGACCGTTCAGTTCTCCGAAGAAACCGGCGGTGAATCGTACAGCAAGACCCTGGACCTTCACCAACTCAAACCGGGTGTGTACTTTCTCCACATTCGCAATGGCGGGAACGACGAGTATGTGAAAGTGGTCGTGGAATAAGAACAACAAATAATTCAAATAATGAGAAAGCGCCCGGAATACCGGGCGCTTTCCTATTTCATTCATGAACCATTCAGGCCGATTCGGTACTAACCCGAGGGTTCTTACGCACATATAACTTCAACCCCACCACCTCAGCGATTCGCTTTGCCAGAACGTCTCCTCCCTCGCTGAAGGGCCAGACATACAACCACCGAATCGCATGGTCCCGTCGAATGGCCCGGATAGCGGCGAGCGACACCTGCTGCGCCAGGCCTTTTCCTCTGAACTCCGGTAACACCAGAGCCGAACACAGGTATAAGGCGTCAACGTGTTCGCCAGGATGAGTCCGGTCCAGTAATTCGCGTTCTCCAATCTTGTGATCAAAAAACAAGTCCATCGTTTCCCGGGTTGTGGGGATCAGCAGGATCCAAACGACCGGTCCATCTCCTTCAACATGCTCGGACAAGGTCGCAGGATGCAGGGACTGCAACCGCTCGATGACGGCTTCGTCCACATCCAATTGATCAGGATCGGTTCGAGCCGAAAACACCTCTCCGGCAAGGCGGATCATGCGACCCAGGTTAACAGACTTCATGCGACCGGCTTTTGAGCGAACGTTCAAATGTAAATGTCCGCACGTACCTTTACGTCGTTCAGAAGGCATCACGACCACCGGGGTCCGCCGGACCGCTGCAAGAACCTAACGACCTCATCCGCACACCCATGAAAAAAATCACCTGCACGACGGGCCAGGATTGTATTGTCTAACCATCAAAATCTGCCAACTGAAACGATTAGTGATACGACTTTTTGTTACCTGAACCCCCTGGATCCGGTACCGATGACCAACTAAGCCTGATCGGCACGGGCACTAAACCGGCATACGCAACACATTGAATACCCATAGTCACCTGCACGGCGCCGCGAAAGCGGGGTTCCGTGCAACTGCGGCTTCATTGTCCGTCCGCCGACGGCGGACGCAACGAAGCCTTAGTTGTTATAAGCTGGCCTTCTGTCTGTCGAGGTTGCAGAGTTGTTGTCTGCCGTTGGTTTTACTGTAATTGTCGAGCTGCGTATGTGTCGGCTGTGGGTAGCGGTTTTAAAAATTTAAGAAGGGAAGGAAATTTTAAAAAAATAATTTTTCTTTGGGGGTAAAGGTGTAAGCTCTTTTGCAATTTTTGGTCTGTGCGTTGGCTTGTGCGAATTGCAAATGTGCTTACGCCTGTGCGATGGCTAAACTGTCTTACATATAAATCACCTTTACATTAATTGACTTGTTTTCTTTCAACTCAAAACTTGCTTTTGAAAAATTAGGTCTGTTTGTCAAGCCAATTGATTGAAAATTTGAGAAACCAATACCTTCTATCGGCAAAATAAATCCTTTGTCAATTTTACCATTTTTGTTTTCATCGTGTAAAATGTTAACAGCATATTTACCTGATGGAATATTTTCAATAGTAATTGTTGATGAACCATTCACAATTTCGCCTTTTACAATTTTGTAATAGTTTTCATAATCTTCATCTGGGATTGAGCCGTCTTTGTTATAAAGTGCAAATTGAACCACGCCTTTTTCATTCCGTAAATTCTTCACCTCAATTGCTAAGGAAAATGTTTTTGCATTCGGTTTGGCAAATGAATAAAGTGTGAGTGAAAACGAAAATGCGAGTAGTGTTATGATTGTTATTTTCATTTCAATTATTTTTTACGATTTATTTTTTCTTTCGTTGTGTCAACTAAATAATAGACCATAGGCACTAAAAACACGGTCAAAATTAAAGATGATAGAAGTCCGCCAATGATTACCCAAGCAAGTCCGTTTTTCCATTCTGCTGCTGTTCCTGTTGCCATTGCAATGGGAAGCATACCAACAACCATTGAAAGAGTTGTCATTAGGATTGGTCGCATACGACCTTTTCCTGCAATGATTAAGGCTTCTTTAAAATGTTTACCTTCTGCTTTTAATTGATTGGTAAAATCGACAATTAGAATAGCGTTTTTGACCACTAAGCCCATTAGCATAATTAAACCCAATAAGGCGAATAAACTTAAATTGCTTAACGACAAATTCAAAGCGAAAAACGCCCCAATTGCTGCAACTGGTATAGAAAACAAAACTACAAATGGATAAACAAAACTGTCATACAGTGCTACCATAATCAGGTAAATCAGCAAAAACGAAATGAGTAAAACAGAACCTAATGCTCCAAAACTATCATTCTGTCTTTTGATGTCACTTCCCCAAGTCATTTGTATTCCGTTTGGCAATGGATTTTCTTTGAGATATGCTACTACATCCTCTGCTACTGTTCCTGATGGTCTGCCTAATGCGTCTGCTGTCAAAGTAACAGCAGGTTGTCGGTCTTTTCGTTCTAATAATGACGGGGAATTGTCTTGCTCTACGCTTGCAAATTGTGAAACTTCAACTGGTATTCCCATTGGGTTAATGATAGAAAGTTGTTGAACATCCTCAAAATTTTGTCGGCTAAATTCAGCTAACCAAATTCTCACAGGATATTCTGTTCCGTTTTCGGTTAGGGTAGCATCATCATTGCCTGTAAATGCTGTTCTTAGGTTCAATCCAACATAAGCGGTAGTTAAACCTAATCGTTGCATTTTATCTTTGTCGGGAATTATTTTGTATTCGGGACTACCTGCTTCAACTGATAAGCGAATGTTATCCGCACCAGGCATTTTTTCAATAATCGCTTTTAATTCGTTTCCGCTTTTCATCACTTGATTTAAGTTGCTTCCGCTTAATGTAATTTCAATTGGGGCGGAACGAGGTATTAAACCCAGTGCAGCCATTGAATAATTTATGCTCGGAAATTTTGATTTCAAATCTTCTCGCAGGGATTTCATAAATGTTTCGGTAGACAAATTATGCAGTTCCTTCTTAGATTTTAATTGAATGGTAAATTCTGTTTTGTTTGCAGAACCAACACCCAAACTTCCAATACCTGTGCTTGGTCCACCAATATTACTGAATACTGTTGCTACTTCAGGTTGTTGAATAATGTATGCTTCAATTTTTTGAGCAATTAAGTTGTTCTGTTGTATAGATGTGGATTTATCAAACTCTAAAGCCATTCTAAATTTGCCTTGGTCACCTGTTGATATTAATTCTTTACCTATGATGCCTTGCTTCATAATGCCTAAAGTCATTACAAAAAGCAACAAAACAATTCCTGTGAAAATTAATTTATGGCTTAAAACCCATTCTAATTGTCTGCCATACCAATTGGTGAAATTTTCTAATTGATGCTCAAACCAAAGCAAGAAACGATTGAAAAAAATAGTTGGTTGTAAATCTTCTTTCTTTCCAATACGTGAAGCCAACCAAGGTGTAAGAGTAAAACCAACCAATAAACTGGTGAGTGTTGAAGTTACTACAACTACCGAAAATTGTTTGAGCATATCTGCAACAAACACTTGTAAAAAAAGAATTGGTAAAAATACCACTACGTCAACTAATGTAATTGACAATGCAGCAAAGCCAATTTCCATACGACCATCCATTGCAGCAATTCGTTTATCTTTTCCCTTGTCTAAATGTTTTTGAATATTTTCTAATACTACCACTGCATCATCGACCAAAATGCCTATGATTAAAGACATTGCGAGTAAGGTCATTAGGTTAAGCGTGTAGCCTAAAAGCCACATTACTGCAAACGCTGTAACTAAAGATGTTGGAATTGCAACGATAACAATTAATGAGTTTCTAAAACTTCTTAGAAATAATAGCATAACCAATGAAACCAATATCACCGCTAATATCAAATCAAAAACAACTGAATTAACTGCTGCAATAGTGTTGTCTGTGCTATCGTCTGCAATAATAAATTCTACACCTGAACTCGCATTTTGTTGCTCAATGGATTTGAATTTTTCACGAACTAATTTTGAAACATCTACAGCGTTTGCATCTCCTTGCTTTTTCAATAAAAGACCGATACCGTTTTTGCCATTGTAACGACTGATAGAAGTTGTTTCTTTTATGCCATCAATAACATCTGCTACATCTTTTACATAAACAGGACTGCCCATTACAGGCATCGCCACTTGAACATTTTTAATATCTTCTAATGATGTAAATTTTCCGGTTAAACGAACGGAATTGTTTTCTTTTTCGGTTAGCACTTTACCGGCAGGTAAGTCTAAGCCCGAACGATTAATTGCTTCAACAACCTGAACCATTGAAATTTTATACAATTTCAGTTTGTCCTGATTTATTTTTACCTGAATTTCTCTTTCTTCTCCTCCTAAAACGGTAATCTCTGCAACGCCTTTTATTTGTTGAATTTGTGGCAGATAATCATCTTTCATTTTTTGATAAAACTCAGTAGTAGATAAATTACTTGTTGCACTAATTGACATTATAGGCAAATCATTTGGCGAAACTTTACTCATTACAGGACTTAAAACATCCTGTGGTAAATCTTTACGAATGTTGTCAATGTAGCGTTGTGCGTCTTGCATTGACTTATCCAAATCTGTCCCGTATTTCAGATTGGCTATGATGATTGAGGCATTTGGCAACGATTTAGTAACCAAGTAATCTACACCCTCCAAGTTGGATAAAGCATCTTCAATTTTTCGTGAAACAGATGTTTCTACTTCGTTGGGTTCAGCACCTGGATAAACAGTTTTAATTACAACTACTGGCTGATTAAAATCAGGCATTAATTCGTAACTCAAATTTTTATACCCTATAAAACCTAATAAAGTAAATACGCTGAAAAGCACGATTATCAGCGAAGGGCGTTTGATTGATATTTCTGTAATATTCATTTTTGCTGATTTTATTTAACAGTTACATTTGCACCATCAAAAAGATTGATGAAGCCATTCGTTACAATTACTTCACCTTCATTTAATCCATTTGAAACAACTGCTTTATTCTTTATCTTATTTGATATAGTGATGTTTTGCAAAAGGGCTTTGCCATTTTTCAATATGTAAACTTGCGGTTGATTTTCAGAACCTACGATTGCTGACGCTGGAATAATAATGCCCCTTCCTAGTTTATCACTTTTTAAATTCACTTTACCAAACATCCCTGATTTTATTTTCAAATCTGATGTGTTATATACAGTAAACTGAACTGGAAAACTACTGCCCATATTTGCTTTACTACCTATCATAGTGGCTTTCCCCGTTAATAGAATATCAGGATAAGCATCTACTACTACAGGATAGCTTTGATTTAATTTGAATTTGCTTAACTCATTTTCGGGAATATTTACAGTGAATTTTAAATTTGTAATGTCAGTTATTTGAAGCAATGGAACTCCGGGTGCAGCGAATGCTCCTTCTTCACTTAGTTTTGCCGTAACTACTCCGCTAAAAGGTGCTTTAACTGTGGTTTTGTTTATCTGCTCCAACAAAGTGGTTTTTTGCACTTTTGCAGATTTCAAACCTAACTCTGCTTTCTCTAACTGAATGCCTTGTATGGCATCTGCTTTAGCTAAAATGGTATAACGATTTACATCGGCTTCCAAGCCTTCAATTTGCACTTCAATAGTTTGCAGTTGCAGTTTCAATAATGAGTTATCCAACAGCACTAATGATTGTCCTTTGTTTACAATACTTCCAACATCAACTAAAATGGTGTTGATTTTCCCTTGTAATTCGGCACTTATTTTCGTTTCCTTATTAGGTTCAAATGTTCCTGAATAAGAAAATTCAGCGTTCACATTTTCCAATTGCAATGTATCTACCTGAACATTTATAGCTTGTTCTTTATCGTATTGATAAACTTTGCCTTGTGTAATTTCTTTGTTGGTTTTTAGCTTAAAAACAACAAGGACAACGATTGCAACAACTGCAACAATTCCTATTATTTTTTTCCAATTCATTTTCATTGTTTTAATTCTTTTTAGAAATATTTCCAGTTAGTTTTTTTAGTTCTAAATCTGCTTTTAGATAATCAATTACTGCGGAGAGGTAAGTTTGTTGTGCTTCACGTAAAGCATTGTCAGCAAGCAAAACATCTGTTAGGTTTGCTGTTCCTTGTTTTTGTTGAAGAACAGTTTGTTCGTATATAGTCTCTGCTAACTGGATTTGTTTAGTAGTGGTTTCGGCTGTCTGTTGAGCAATCTTTCTTTGCAGTTTTGCATTTTCAACCTGCATATTATTTTGTTCGGTAAGTAAGCTGAATTGAAGCTCATTATTTTGGAATTCAATCCTTTTCTGATTTATTTTCCGTTGCGTAACCGTTCCGTTAAATAAAGGATAGGAAATCTGAATACCTGCAAAACCAATCGGATAAAAATCAAGGAAAGAAGTAGGTTGTCCATTATAACCAAAGCCCGTTGTTCCATACATTCCAATCAGATTTAGCGAAGGCAAATACCTTGATTTATTGAGTGTGTTGAGTTCACTCGACAATAAGCGGTTTTGAGTTTTTATGATACGAATATCTAAAGTTGATGAAGGTGTATATTCATTTGTATTTTGATATTGAATGTTCGCTTCAATTTGTAGATTTTGTTCAATGGAAATACCCATTGCAAATTTCAAAGCATTTAGAACTTGTTCATATTTACTGCTTATATTTTCCTTTTGCGTGGTTAATTGTGATACTTGCAATTTTACCTTGCTTACATCTGTTCCTTTAGCAAGTAATTGTTCATTGAGCAGTTGCATATTTTTTAGAAGTAGTTCTGCATTAATCAGGTTGCTGTCAATAAAAGTCAACTGATGATGCAAAATTTGTCCATTGTAATACAGGTTTGAAATTTCAAAATAGATTTGCTCTTCTGTTCTTTGATATTGCAAGTCTGTCAACTCCGAGGCTATTTTAGTAGTTTGAATAGCTCCATAAACTTGTGGACTATACAATGGCATTGAAAGTTGCAAGTTGGCGTTGATGTTGTGCGGAACACCAAATTGGGCTTCTTTAAACTGTCCTTCAGGTGCTGTCGGATTAAAAGTCGACAAAGGCATTAATTGATAGGGCAGGTTTGTAAAATATTTGTAATCGGTATTGGCTGTTACTTTCGGAATTAAATTCGCTTTGGCTTCTTTTTCTCTTTGTTCACCAATAGCAACATTGTTTCTACTCATTTGCAGGTTTTTATTGTGAACCTGTGCTGTATCAATACACTGTTGCAGTGTCCAAACTTGGGCTTGAGCTGTATGAACCCCTATTAAAAGGAATAGTAGAAGCAACTTTTGTATGTGAATATTTACTAACTTCATTGGTCAAATTTTTTTACTTGATGAGTATTAATTGACTTTCAATAATTCCATCTACCCAATGTTTTACCATTGGTTCAATGTTTATAAAGTCACCCGATAATAGTTTTTCTTTTATCCCTTTTTCATTTTCAAAAATCACTTCTCCTTTCACACAAATCAAAAGTGCTGGTGTTTTGGTAATATGCTCTTTTAATTTCTCGCCTTGCAAAATTTGTATGGCAGTTGCATTGCCCAGTTCACTTTTAAAAAGAGAAGTTGCTGAAACTGGTTTTTCTTGAGTATGTAATTCTTTTATGTTCATTGGAAGTATTGATTAAATGCTGTGAATGAAGTTTGAATATTTTGAAATTGTTTTTCTGCTTCGGTTTCGTCTTTAGCTTCTGAAAGTTCTTTTACCAAATCAATGTAGGGCAATAACCACTTATGCAGTTCATCGTGTGCTTTGCCTTTCATTGTGCAATTAGAGGTAAGTAAATTAATGTTGGATTGTAATTGTTTTGATAATGACTTGTAATCTTTTTGCTCAACCTTAGCAAAGGAAATAACATCGTTTTCCATATTACGAATATGAGTTATCATATTAGCATCAACTTCCCATTTTTCACCATTGTTAAGTTCGATGTTTTGTATTTCAGCGTTGTGCTGATGTTCTTCGTGAGTAACGGTTTCGGTTTGCTCTTTTGATTTTTCGTTAGAAGTATTGCCACAACTGAAAAGGAACAAACTGATTACTGGAATTAAAATCGTTATCTTTTTCATAATTTCTTTTTTGTTATTGTGAAATATGCAATGATTGCAAATACAAGGGTCACGGAAATTCTAAAAATCATTGCACCGATGGTTTTTGTTTCATAAATACCACCTGAACTTGCGTGAATTTTAAGACCGACAAAAGCTGTTATTAGAATAAGTGTTGAAATTCCTAAAAGCGAAGTAGTCCATTTCTTGTTTTTAATAAACCCATAAGCAGCGAATAGGTAAAGAATGCTACTGATGAAGTTTGACCAAACCACAAACAGAACATAATTACCCTCTTTGGCTCTAATGCCAAACAAATCAAATATAACAGATGTGCTTAGGAATAATGTCAGCAAACCAAACCCTGCTAAAATCGTTGTTAATAAATAGGGGATTATTTTTTTCATTTTTCTAACATTTTCAGAAGTCCGTTTAATACATTTTTTCCATCATTTACTAAATTGGATTTGTTACCCGAAAGCTTCCATTTTAAAACAACCATTCGCATACTCCCCATAATAATTGTTGTAATAGTGTCAGCTCCCAATAGCTTTCCATAAACACCTTCGTTTTGTCCTCTTGTAATAAGTGCGTTAATGTTGTTTTGCATCAGAGCCATCATTGTTGAAACCTTGTCACTTAGTTCTTTATTAAATTGAAATATTCCTTCGGAAAAAATCACGCTAACTATGGCAGGTTTTTGAACAAATGTGTTAAGTTGCGACACAAATACTTTTTTCAAAAGTTCAGAAGGTTGTTTTTCTTTATCTTCTATTATTAAAGCAAGTCGCTCGTTCATTTCTAAAATAAAATAGGTCAATAGACCGAGCAATATTTCATTTTTACTTTTAAAATGGCGATATAATGCAGCCTCAGATAAACTCAGGTCGGAGGCTAAGTTTTTTATCGTTAATTCCTGTATTCCGAATTTATCAATGCGAAGCGTAGCGGCTTCCATTATTTCTATTTGCCTTTCGGTAAAATCTTTATTTTTCATTGTTTAACTTTAAATTAATAAACGAAAAACCTAACCAAATTACAGAAGCAGTCATAGCAATTGCTCCAATTAATACTAATGCAGGAGGCAAGCCAAGATACACCTCAGTTAATATTCCTATTGGCATTAATAATCCTGTAAGTGCCAACCAAGAAATGGCTTTCACGTTTTTAAGTTTGTCTCTGAAATGTAGAAGTAAATAACCAATTAGAATATTTAGAAAGGCAAACAAGTTGCCGTGAACGTGAGCCAGTCTACTTTCAAAGTGCTTGCCGATACTGTATGAGTTCACCCATTCTTCCATTCCTGGAGCAAAGTCACGGAGATAAATAAGTAGAAAACCGTAACCCATAAAAAGCCCCATTGTCAGGAAGCCTATTGAGATGTTGTTTTTGCCGTTCATTTTATTTGTATTTATTATGTAAGTGAGTATTCGCTTACAAAGGTAATTGAATTATATTCACACCTGCAAGTTTTTTTTGAGAATACTTTAAAATATGACGAAAATCATCTGGTGCGGTGGGTAATTGGCTCTTTTGGGGTTTGCCTGTGTGTCGGGTTATGTGAAGGGGCAAACCCCAAATGTGCCAATGTGGGGAGGCTAAAATTATTTTTTAAAATGTGCGGTGGGAAAATTTTTAAAACCTTGCGTTGGCTTGAGTGTCGGTAAACTGGATTGGGTCTGTGGCAAGTTACAGCGAATTGTCAACCGAGTTTTTGTCGCCAGAAAGTTAGTTTGGAAGTCAAAAGACTGGTCGTTTTGGTGTCCGCCCGATGGTTGCACGGTTGTCTTTTAGGCTTGCTTATAACGGCAGTTCGTGCAACAACCCACCCCAAAATCACTCTCACGCTACCTGGGCGTTGATAGGCCCAAACCGACAGCCCGGATAGTTTAGCTGCTGCCAGCAATTACGGAGTGCCCTATCCGTAAAAATAGAAAAAAGCAGCTTCCTCAGCCACTTTTTCAACTTAGGCAGGCCTAGGATGTTTATAACCCTCCGAAAATTATAAATCAGGTAAATGAGTCCGAACTCTCCTTCGTTCTTCCG
This sequence comes from Bacteroidota bacterium, assembly GCA_016713765.1. Lineage (NCBI taxonomy): Bacteria > Pseudomonadati > Bacteroidota > Bacteroidia > Candidatus Pollutiaquabacterales > Candidatus Pollutiaquabacteraceae > Candidatus Pollutiaquabacter > Candidatus Pollutiaquabacter sp. The sequence continues at coordinate 489,560 of JADJON010000001.1, read as the reverse complement.
CAGGCCTTTTAACAGGATGTGGTCGTATCCCCACTGTCGTTTGATGGTCCCGAAGATGTGTTCGATGATCTGCTGACGAAGTGTATAGACGGATGAGTTTTCTCTGACCCGCCGGTTGTTGCGCTCTACCGCTTCGGCATGTACGGAACGCTCGATCACCCGGCCGTTCGGATTGCGCGTGCACAGGTGCCGCACTTCACAATTATTACAAGCCGTGGTCTTGTAGTGTTTTACCCGGGTTACCGACTTTTCGTACTTTTTGTTGTACCACTGACCGGTGGTTTTCAGGATATATCCCTGTGGACACACATACTGATCTTTCTTCGGGTTATAACGAAAACGCTCGCCGTAAAACTCCGGGGTGGGAACGGGATTGCTCCGGGGAACTTCCTGGTATGCCACGTAGGTGTAGATGTCTTCCCGCTGGCAGGCGGCAAGCTGCTCGCCGTTGTGGTAACCCTTGTCGGCCAGTACGGCCACGGCCTCTGTATCACAGATGCTCTTGGTCTTCTGAGCCATCGGCAGCAGGGCTTTGCGGTCGTTCTGGTTGGTGACTTCGTACTCGAGCACCAGCTTATTGGCCGAGTCTGCGACGGTCTGCACGTTGTAGGCCACTTCGATCACCGAGCCGTGCAGGATCATGCTGCGGGCATCGGGGTCGGTGGTGGAGACCTGGTCCTGGCCGGTGGCGGCAAGCTGCTTTTCGATGCGCTTATACTTTCGGCGCTGAGCTTTTTGTTTCTTCAGCTTCTCACCAACGGCTTCCTGCTGAGCTTCATCCAGGTCACCGGCATTGAGTTCTTCGATATAGGATTGAATCTTGGTATCGATGTATTCCAGTTGCCGGTCGATTTTCTTCTGGTTGAAGTTGTTCTTCTTGGAGTTGACCGCTCTGAACTTGCTGGAGTCCAGCGCCACCAGTGTTTTCCCGGTCAGGCCCTTGCGGTTGAGTTGCCGTACGAAGTGGGTGAACGCATTACGGAAGAGCTGCGGATTCTCCGACCGAAAACCGGCAATCGTACGAAAACAGGGCTGCAGGCCTTTCAATAGCCACAGCAGCTCAATGTTCCGCTGGCACTCACGCGCCAGGAGCCGGGAGGTTCGGATCCTGTTCAGGTATCCGTAGACATACAATTTGAACAGATCCGCCGGGTGATACATCGGCCGGCCTTCTTCCACCGGCGCTTTTTCCAAAAAACCCAAATCCTTAAGCGGGAGCGCATCCACAAACAGATCAATTACCCTGACCTCGGCATCTTCCGGGATCAAATCATCGATACACGTCGGGAATAACGTGGCCTGCCTGCGATCAAATCCGGTGAGGTATTTCATGGGAAGCCGATTATCCTCTGAAGATAATCAGCAATCCCCTTAATTGGATTGAATTTCTTTAAACAGGGCGGGAAGGTTTTTGCACAGTCTGACGGTTTCGGGTATTGCCGAAGTGGGGGCATTTGAAAACCGTCAGTTCAAATATAGCAAAAAGGCTGATAGAAGTAACCCTGTTGAATTACTTCCATCAGCCCCCATTTTGGCAATACCTTGTTAGCGGTTCGGGCTTTTTATTTCCTTACGCTCAACATTCCCTGTGTCCCAAAGTTGGTGTACAGACCAGTCATAATCTGCTCAAGGTGTTCATTGTAATTCTGAATGTGGTCTGCCATACCAATAAAATCAACAGCCGTGCGGAATGACTTGTCGCCTTTAGGTTTTTCTATAAGTTCGGCAAAGGCGTCTGCAACTTTTTGTGGATTTTGCTGCGGATTGTTTTTTAAAACATTTTCAAAATTATGTAGTGCTGCTTCTGGCACTTTTGCAAAATCACCATAACCCAATTCACGGCTGTTGTCGCTTGGTCTTAATAAATTATCAGAGAATGCAGTTGGGTAACCTCCTGGTTCTACAATGCAATTTTCAATTCCAAAGCCTGAAAGTTCTACTCTGTAATTTTCAGCTAAGGCTTCCAATGCCCATTTTGAAGCCTGATAGGCTCCATAAAATGGTAATGCAATTCTTCCAAGTAAACTTGAAGTATAAATAATCAGCCCGTTTTTCTTTTCACGAAAGTAGGGAACCACAGCCCTATTCATTCGCTGAACGCCAAAAACATTGATGTCAAATACTTTTTGAAAATCAGCAGGTGTAAAGAACTCCTGCATTCCAAGAACACCTAAGCCCGCATTGTTTATCAAAACATCCAAGCCATCAAGGTCAGAAATGGCTGAGTTTACTCCATTCGTAACACTTGTGTCATCTGTAACATCAATCTCAATGATTTTCGCACCTGCTTTCCTCAGTTCGTCAGCAACATTTTTGTTTTTGCCGTTAATGTCACGCATTGAAGCAGCAACCTGATGTCCTTTTTGTAATAACGTCAATACGGTTAATTTTCCAAACCCACCGCTTGCACCCGTAATTAAAATTTTCTTTGCCATAATCTATTTGCATTTGTTAATGCAAAGTTGCAAATAGAGGATGGTTTGGTTATGGTGAGAAGTTCCTATTATTTGGTGATAAGTTCAGTTTTTGAATTTAGCTCACGAAACTGTTTAGGGGTTTTGCCTTCATAACTTTTGAAAAATTTGGTGAAGTTGGAAGGGTCGAAAGTCAATGTCTGTGCGATATGTGAAATTGTGTTGTTAGTTGTGAGCAAAAGTTCTTTAGAAATTTCAATAAGCTGTTCCTCATAAATATCACAGGGGGATTTACCTAATATTTCCTGAATTGTATTACTCAAATGTTTTGGGCTTACAAATAATAAGTCTGCCAAGTCCTTTATTTCAAAAGTTTTGTCAGCTTTTCCGTGTTTAAGGTCTGTCAAATGTTTGCCAAGCTCGTTAAGATATTGGGTAACTATTTCCTTTTGTCTTGCTGATGCTTTATCTTTTACTTTTGTCATTACACTGTAGTTAATGTTGATTGGGTGTCGTTTTAGCCTGACCGCTAACGTTTCTGCGCTTGGCGTTCGTGCGGGATTTCGGAGGACAAAACTGTCAACCCAGCACTAAAGCCCAATTGGAAAACTGAACTTGAATTTAAGCACTTCGCCCCGCATGACGCCAAACGCATGTTAGCGGGTCGGCCTTCTGGTTGTCCGTATGTTTTATTCTTCTCCAAAATAGTCGCTGTCAATTTTTTTAAGTTCATAAGTCTGCTGTGTCGTGCAACCAAGATTGTAGTCAATCATTAGTTGAGCCAACTGTTCACCGTCTATGAGCACAATTTTCGTTTCATTTCTTGGTGTGTATTCCAATGCTTCTTTAGTAAAATTTGAAGTGGTTATGAAAATTCCTTTTTTGGCTCCTTGTCCGGCAAGTGCACCAACAAATTTTTGAAGTTCCGGTCTTCCAACAACATTTCCTGGTTTCCAACGCTTGGCTTGAATGTAAATGATGTCAAGTCCAAGTTTATCTTCTTTAATTGTTCCGTCAATTCCTTCGTCACCGCTTTTACCCATTGCTTTTCCTGCGTCTTTGATTGAACCACCGTAACCCATTTTTACTAAAAGTTCAACTACAAGTCGCTCGAAAAAAGCAGGAGAGAGGTCAACAACTTTATTAAGTAGTTCAGATGCCAATGATTTTCTTATCCGCTGATATGCTTTATCTAAATTCTCTTCAGGTGTTTGTTCGTTATTTTCAATGATTGTGATTTCATCTTCTTCACTGTCATTGTTGTTTCGTGAAGCGTTTTGAAACTCCAAAAATGCAGGAAACTGTCTTAAATACTTTGCGTCAACTCGGTCAAGGTTTTTCGCTAAAGTCTGTCTGCCAAGGTCAGTGATGGTAAAAGTCGCTCGTTTTGGTGAGTCAAGCAGTCCTGCTTTTTTTAGATAAGTCTTTGCCCAACCAACTCTATTGTCAAAAATAGCTTGGTTACCACTTGCCAAAAGTTCTTTTCTTTCTTCGTCTGTTACTTGAAATTCAATTGCCAAACTTTCAATCAAGTCTCTGTATTTGTGTTCTTGTCCATCCGCTACGAGTTTGAGTAGTGGAAGCATTAATGATTGGTAGTCTGGTATCATACTTTTTCTGTTTGTGGTCTATATGGAAATTCTTTTTGGCATTTTTCCCAAAAAGCATCTCCGTTCACTTCTGGTAAATTTTCTTTAAAAAAATTAATCGTTTCTTCCTTCATAGTTTCGATAGCTCCTAAAAACTTGTCGTAAAAAACTAAATGTTGTTCAGTTGCCGAACGTCCCTTATTCATTGCAAAAAAAATGTCTCTTGGATGGAAATGGTAGTTACAGCCACTCGGACAGTTGCCAATAAATTTTGGATATCGTGTTAGGTTTCTGAATTTGTTGTAATGTGTCTTGAAGTGAGAGAAGCAAACCATATCCGTCAAAACTGTCAGAAATAGAGCTACTGCAAATAATTCTTTCCCGTCCTTGTCCAAAAAATCTAAATGGTCAGATGCAGGTGTTAGTCTTTCGTATTGAATCGAAAAAGTCTGTTTGTTCTCTGTGTCTTCGTGAAACCTACTCGTATCAGGAATTGTCGAGAAGAACCGATTTATGTCGTCCCGAAATTTAGAATTGTAGTATGTTTTGAAGTCTGTCATTTATACACTATGTCGTCTTTTAGGCTGCCCGCTAACGGCAGTTCGTGCAACAACTCCCCAAAAATTCAGCACCACCCTTCCCGGACGATAACAGGAACAAGCTGCCAGCACGAATATTTTTGGTATTGCCTTGCATTACGGAGCGCCCTATCCGTAAAAATAGAAAAAAGCAGCCTGGTGAGCCACTTTTTCAACTTCGGCAGGCCTAAAATGTTTATAACCCTCCGAAAATTATAAATGAGATAGATTAATCCGAACTCGCCTTCATTTTTCCGGAGGCCTTTGAGTAGTATGTGATCGTAGCCCCATTGTCGCTTGATGGTGCCGAAGATGTGTTCGATGATTTGCTGGCGCAGGGAATAGGTCGATGTGTTTTCACGCACCCGGCGGTTGTTGCGCTCTACCGCGCCGGCATGTTGAGACCGTTCGATCAGGCGCCCCTTGGGGTTGCGGGTGCACAGGTGTTTGACCGCGCAACTGCCGCAGGCCGTCGTCTTGTAGTGCTTGACTTTGGTTACCGACTCTTCGTACTTCTTATTATACCAATGGCCGGTGGTCTTCAGGATGTGACCCTGCGGACATTTGTACTGGTCCTTCTTCGGGTTGTACCGGAAGCGCTCGCCGTAGTACTCCGGAGTCGGCACGGGATAACTGCGGGGTACTTCCTGGTAGGCTACGATTGTGTAGATGTCTTCCTGCTCACAACCGGTAAGCTGCTCGCCGTTGTGGTAACCCTTGTCCGCCAGTACAGCCACGGCATCCGTATCGCAAATACGCTTGGTTTTCTGCGCCATCGGCAGTAAGGCTTTCCGGTCGTTCTGGTTGGTGACTTCGTATTCAAGGATGAGCTTGTTCCGCTCATCTGCCACCGTCTGTACATTGTAGGCCACTTCGATTACCGACCCGTGCAGGATCATGGTCCGGGCATCGGGATCGGTGGTGGAGATTTGGTCCAGGCCCGTTTCCGCAAGCTGCTTTTCAATGCGCTTGTACTTGCGACGTTGGGCCTTTTGCTTTTTCAGTTTCTCAGCGATCGTGGCTTCTCTGGCCTCATCCAGATCGCCTGCGTTGAGTTCCTCGATGTAAGATTGGATCTTGTTGTCGATGTACTCCAGTTGCCGGTCGATCTTTTTCTGGTTGTAGTTTTTCTTCTTGGAGTTGACCGCCCTGAACTTGCTTGAATCGAGCGCCACCAGCGTTTTCCCGGTCAGGCCCTTTCGGTTGATCTGCCGGACGAAGTGGGTAAACGCATTGCGGAACAGTTTTGGGTTGTCTGACCGAAAGCCGGCAATCGTACGAAAGCAGGGTTGTAGTCCCTTCAGTAACCAGAGCAGTTCGATGTTCCGCTGGCACTCACGCTCCAGCAGGCGAGAAGTCCGTATGCGGTTCAGATAACCGTACACATACAATTTGAACAGATCGGCCGGGTGATACATCGGCCTGCCCTCTTCCGCAGGTTCATTTTCTAAAAATCCCAGTTCTTTCAGCGGCAACGCGTCTACGAATAAATCGATAACCCGCACTTCCCGCATCTTCCGGGATCAAATCATCGATACAAGTCGGGAATAAAGTGGCCTGCCTGCGGTCGAATCCGGTTAGGTATTTCATGAAAAGCTGATTATTCTCTCAATATAATCAGCCCCGCCCGGAAACAGATCAAAATTCTTTAAACAATAGGGGAGGGTTTTTGCACAGTCTGACGGTTTGCGGCTTGGCGTAGTGGCGGATTTTTAGCACAAAAGTTCAATCGAAGCACTGCACTTGAACCTACCACAAAACTGTCATACGAAGCACCGAACCCGCCATTACGCCAAACCGCTGTTGCACTAAACCCCGCTTTCGCGGGGTAGCCTGTACTACCTGAGCAGAACTGTTTTCGGATTGATCCTCGTAGAAGGTTTTACCACAAACATTCTATGCATGAAGAACAAATCTGAAAAACAGCCCTACAGGACGCTGGTAAAACAAGCCTGTTTAAAAGTACAGGGATTCGAGGATTTTTACAAACGCCTCTCGCGCAAGATCCGTATTGCGGGCAAGAGTCCCAGTACGCTGAGCAATTACACGCGCTACCTGGCCCAGATGGCCCTGCACTTTGAGTGCGTGCCCACGGAACTGGACACCGAACAGGTGGAGGAGTACCTGGAGATGATGCTCGATCAGCACGACACGCCTTCGGAGTCTTATTTCAAGTTCGTGGTGTACAGCCTTCGATTCGCCTTCAAGGCCGAAGGGCTGGACTACAAGCGGTTCACCCTGCCCAGCATCAAGCGGGATAAGAAACTGCCGGTGATCCTGAGCCGGGAAGAGATGCGCCGGCTCTTAAGGGCACCGGCCTTACTCAAGCACCGGCTGCTCATCGGCCTGCTCTATGGTTGCGGCCTGAGGTGTATGGAGGTGCGCAGCATCCACATCCGGGACCTGGACCTGGATCGGCGACTGCTGCATGTGCGCAAGGGCAAAGGGCGCAAAGACCGGTATGTGCCCCTGGGTGACCTGCTCTGTCGCGGGGTGCGCAGCTACCTGGAGGCGGAGAACCCGCAGACGTTCCTGTTCAACGGCAAGCCCGAGGGAAGGAAAGGCGGCGACTTCGACAGCCGTTACTCCCAGCGCGGGGTGCAGTGGGCCGTGCAGCAGGCGGCCAAGACCGCCGGTATCCAAAAGGACATCTCGGTGCACACCCTGCGGCACACCTATGCCACGCACCTGCTGGAAGACGGGCTGGATATCGTCTCCATCAAGGAACTGCTGGGTCATGAGCGCATCGAGACCACGATGGTGTATCTGCACGTGGCAAAGCATGGTCGCAAAGCGCCCTTCAGTCCGCTGGATACGCTCTTCACTCCCGGGCAGTGAGGCCGGCCTGCGAAGTAGCGCAGGTCATACGGCAACTAGGGGAACAGGTTGAGCGCAGCAAGCAGCTCAACCACTGGCAAAAGCGCACGCTGCGCCTGATCCGGGACTGCCGCACGGCAGCCCTGGGCGGTCACCTGGACCAGTGTCCGGGCTGTTCCCACCTGCGCATGAGCTACAACAGTTGCCGGAACCGCCACTGCCCCAAGTGCCAGGGGCTGGCGCGGGAAGACTGGGTGGCAGCCCGCAAGGCGGAGCTGTTGCCGGTGCCGTACTTCCACGTGGTGTTCACCCTGCCCGGGGAACTCAACCGCCTGTGCCTGTACGCACCGGAGCGGGTCTATGACGCGCTCTTTGCCACGGCATGGAGCGTGATCGACTCCTTTGCAGGGGACGGCGTTCACCTGGGTGCGCGTACGGGCATGATCGCCATATTGCACACCTGGGGCCAGAACCTCTCCCTGCATCCGCACCTGCACTGCATTGTGCTCGGCGGAGGCATCTCTCCTGCCGGCTATTGGAAGCGGGCCCGCTCCAAGGGCCGGTTCCTCTTCCCGGTAAAAGCCCTGAGCCGGGTGATGCGTGCCCGGATGGTGGCCGCGCTGCGCAAGGCCTTTCCTGGAGAAGACCCGCAGCTCTTCCGCGCGCTCTTCACCAAACCCTGGGTGGTGTATGCCAAGCGTCCTTTTGCCGGGCCCGGGGCGGTGATCGACTACCTGGGGCGTTACACCCACAAGATCGCCATCAGTAACAGCCGACTGATCAGTTGCGATGCGGAGCGGGTGCGCTTCCGGTACAAAGACTATCGGGATGGCAGTACGAAAAAGGTGATGGAGCTATCGCCGATGGAGTTCATCCGGCGTTTTGCGCAGCACATCCTGCCCAGAGGTTTTGTGCGCATCCGGCACTACGGCATCCTCTCCAGCCGCAAGAAGGCCGTGAGCATCCCGCAGATCATCCTGCAGTTGCAGGGAAAGATCATCTCCCTTACCCGGTACCAGCGCAGCAAAGCCCCGGCGGTGGTGTGTCCCTGTTGTAAAAAGCTCCTGATGAGAACCATCCTGCGGTTCGACCACCGGGGCCCACCGGCGCGTTACCGAAACCTCACGACCTCATCCGAACCTCAATGAAAAAATCACCTGCACGACGGGCCGGGATTGTATTGCCCATCCATCAAGATCTGCCGACGATAACGATTACTGATAATGCTTTTTGCATCCTGACCCCCTGGATCCGGTACCGATGATCACCTAAGCCTGATCAGCACGGGAACTAAACCGGCATACGCAACACATTGAAACCCCATAGTCACCTGCACAGCGCCGCGAAAGCGGGGTTCCGTGCAACTGCGGCTTCATTGTCCGTCCTCCGGACGCAACGAAGCCTTAGTTGTTATCAGCTGCCCTTCTGTCTGTCCGAAGTGTTGTCGTTGTTGAATATACACTAAATTGTCCACGTTGTTTGCGGTCTGGTCTGCGGTGCACGGGTGCGGTTGCTTGCACTCTCTTTTGCTTTTGCTGCGTTTGCCTGTGTGTGGTTGCAAAAGCAAATGTGAGTGCAAATGAGTGGGTTTTGTATGCACTGTCATTACGATTGCAGGTTTCAATGTCCGCTTACAATTTTATTTTCAAACTTCATCAAATTCAAACTTGTCAAAATTACTATAAGTGTTACTCCAACGTCTGCTGCAATAGCGAAAACCAAATTGCTGTAACCAATAAAGGCAAGCGTTATGAAAATGAGTTTAACTGCTATTGCTCCAATGGTGTTGAATTTTATTCTGCGTAAAGTTTTTTGACTTAACCGAATGAGAAACGGAATGAGTGAAAGTTTATCGTTCATTAATGCAATGTTTGCGGTTTCTATGGCGGTGTCGCTTCCTGCTGCTCCCATTGCTATGCCTACGGTGCTTTGTGCAAGGGCTGGTGCATCGTTTATGCCATCGCCTACCATTGCTACAAATTTATATTGCTGCAATAGTTCTTTGATTTTTTCGGCTTTGTTTTCGGGTAGCATATTGCCGAATATTTTTTTGATGCCTACTTGCTGTGCTACATAGTTTGCTGCTTTTTCGCTGTCGCCTGTAAGCATTACAGGTTCTATGTTCATAGCTTCTATTTCTTTTAACGCTGCTGCACTGTCGGGTTTTATTTCGTCCATCAATCCAATAATTCCTGCAACTCCATTGCCAAAACTTACTACTACACTAGTTTTGCCTTGGGCTGAAAGTTGCTCTACAATTTTTAGTGCTTCATTGTCTATGGTTTGAGTTTCTTGTATAAAATCTAATTTGCCTACATAAATTGTTTCGTCCTCACACACCAAACATTTTGCAGTTGCCCCTTTGCCCATAATGCTTTTGAAACCTTCGGTTTTGTGTGGTTCAAAACCTTCCTTCTTGCTTGCATCAACTATGGCTTGTGCCAATGGGTGTTCGGAAAATATTTCTGCTCCTGCGGTGCAAGCCAATAGTTCTTCACGGCTTGTTCCGTTCAATGGGAAAATATCCGACACGATTGGATTTCCAAAAGTGATGGTTCGTGTTTTGTCTAATGCAATTGCTTTTATTGATGCCAATGCTTCAATATATTTTCCACCTTTAACTAATGCTCCTTTTACTGATGCGTTGCCTATGGCTGCATAAATTGCAACGGGTGTAGAGATGACTAATGCACAAGGACAAGCAATAACTAAAAGTGTAATTGCCTGTTGTAACCAATGGTTAAAATCTAATTGCATTGCAAATACGGGAATTACAAAAACTAAAATTGCCATTGCAATAATGGACGGTGTGTAATACTTTGAAAATTGCTGAATGAATTTTTGAGTTTCACTTTTGTTGCCTTGTGCTTCAAATGTTAGGCGAATGATTTTTGAGAAAGTTGTATCAACAGAAAGTTTGGTTGTTTCCATTTCTATGAAACCATTTTTGTTTAGCGTTCCTGCAAATAAATTATCGCCTATGCGTTTGTCTTTAGCAATTGGTTCGCCTGTGATGGCAGCTTCATCAACCATTGTTTCGCCTGAAATAATTTTGCCGTCAAGCGGTATCATTTCACCTGCTTTGACTTGAATGATTGTGCCGACTGCAATTTTATCAATAGCCACATTTGCATTTTCAGTTTTTACAAAAGCGGTCTTGGGTGCTTTGCTTACTAATTCATCTAATGCAGATTTTGAATTTTCAATTCCTATATCTTCTAATCGTTCGCCTAAAACATAAAGCACTATTACAACTGCTGCTTCTGGATATTCGCCCAAATAAAATGCTCCGATAACGGCAATAGTCATTAGTAAATTGATGCTGCTGAATTTGAGTTTGATGATTGCTTTTACTCCGTTCCATAAAACATTGTAGCCAATTCCTAAAATAAAAATGGCGAAAAAAAAAGGTGCATAAGGCATTGGTATGTGTATGCCGATGATAGAAAGAATTTCTAACGCAACTACTATTGTGATTGCTGAAAGAAGAAAAAGGAATTTTTTATCGTTGATTGGTAACTTCATTGTATGATTATTTTAAAATTTAATTAATGTTCGTGTGCTTCACCTTTGTTGTTCATTTTAGCCAAAATAAAAAATGCACCGTTCACAACAACTTTACTGTTTGCTGGAATATCTTTTAGCAAAGTAATTTCGCTGTAACCCACATCGGTAGTGCCTTTTCGGATGGGGATTTTTTCAAAGGTTGTTCCTTCTTCGTTGTGTTCGGGTTCTTCTTTTTCGCTGTGCTCGTGTCCGTGTTCATCGTGTTTGTGTTCGGCTGTTTCGGTTTCACTGTGGTGTTCTTCTTCGCTGTGAGCATCGGTTACAATAAAAATATAGTCCTGCCCTTCATGGTTCACTATGGCGTTAGTAGGCACTGCATCAACTGTGGCGTTTTCCAGACTTACCAATGCAGTAATGCTCATTCCGTCAATCAATCCTTGCTTGTTTCCTTTTACCATGGCGTGAACCGAAATGGCTTTGGTGTTTTGCTCAAATGTGTTGCTAATGGCGTAAACATCGGCATCGTATTCTTTGCCGGGATTATTGGTTAGTGTAAAATGTATGGTTTGCCCAACTTTAAGTTTTTGTAAATCTTTTTCATACACATACAAATCCAGATGCAGTTGGCTGTTATCAACTATTTCGGCAATTGGATTGTTGGCATCAACATAACTGCCAATGTTTACCAATACGTTACTTATTGTGCCGTTTATAGGACTTGAAATATTTACAACGGATTGAATGTTTTCGCTTGTGAGTGAATTAGTATTTATTCCTATCAATTCTAACTGTTTTTGCAAACTTGCTTTTCGAGCCTTTAATGTTTTCAGTTCTGCATCGGCTGACTGCAAATTTTTCAATGCTCCTGCGTTGCCTTGTTGCAATTCTTTTTGTCGGGCAAATTCCAATTGTGCCAAGTCTGCTTTTGATGAAATGCTTAAAAATTCTTCCTGCATTGTGATGAAAGAATTGTTTGAAATGGTGGCAATGGTTTGTCCTTTACTTACCGAATTACCTGTTTGCACCAAAATAGATTTAATCACTCCCCCCAATGATGCTGTTGCATTTGCACGGTTTTGATTAGGAACTTTTAAAATTCCATTGGCTTTGAGTGAAGCGGTTAATTGTTTTTTTTCTATGCTTCCCAATTCAATTTTTATGGACTTCATTTGCTCGGCTGTAAGCATTGCCGTGTTGGTGTTTTCGTGTTCATCGTGATGCTCGGTTTCTTCCCCTTGCGTTTCCGTTTTATTGCTGTTGCAGGATGCAAATACTATTGATGTTGCAATGGCTGCTATAAATATTATATTTTTCATTTCTGTGAAATTTTATTTTTTAATTGGTTTATTTTTTCTTGATGGTATTAAAGAGAACGCTTCGCTTAGTTGTTAGTTAAGAAATTGATATTGATAATGGACTGATTGATTTGATTAACCGATTGCAGATAATTTAACTGCACATCGGTAGCGGTTTGCAAGGCTTGTAAGTATTCAATATAACCAATGTCGCCACTTTTGAAACCCACTTTTGCTGTGCTGATAATTATTTCGGCATTTGGCAAAGCGGTGGATTTGTAATAATTGTATTGCGACAAATTTTGGTTGTATTGCTGAAACGCATTTTGCAATTGGTTTTGTAAAATTAGTTTCCCGTTGTCGGCTTCTTTTTGCAATGCTTGCTGTTTGTAGTCAAGCGATTTTATTTTTGAAGCATTGCTGAAAAACGTAATCGGAATACTTAAACCCACATTAAAACCCTGAAAGCGTTTGCTGCCGTCAAAATTTACATCTACTCCGTTAATGCTTTGCACTCCGATTAACGACTGGTTGAAATAACCCACATTAAAATCAGGCAATGTAGATGCGGTTTCTAACTTTTTGTTTTGCTCGGCAATTACTGCTTGTTGATACAATACTTTAAGTGATGGATTATTGGCAATAAGCGTAGTGTCAAACGAACTGCTTAAAACAAGCGGTTGCCAATTTTCATTTACTATTATTGTAAAATCTTCGCTTGTATTCATCAGCGTTTTCAACGAATTGTAAGCCGTTGCAAAATCTGTTTCGTTTTGTTTAAGCAACTGCGAAAGTTGTCCCCGCTTGGTTTCGGCTGTGGTTTTCTCCAACAAATTAGTTTCGCCTGTTTTGTATCGTAACGCTGCCGCACTTACAAAATCGTTATACAAACTGTCTAAAGATTGTAGTTGCCTTTTAGTAGTTTGCAAATACTGCAACTGATAAAACCAGTAATTTACCTGTGCTTTTATTTCGCTGGCGGTGGCTTGCTGTTGCAACTCACTACTTTGCAGTTCGGCTTTATACAAACTTGATTTTGCAGTGAAATAGGTCGGGAACGGAATACTTTGCGAAACCTGAAATGACTTGTCCTGATTGATGCTATTGTATTGCCCAAACTGGAAATTGACATTGGTTTTTGGCAATTCAAACACCGATTTTTTCAAAGTAGTTGACGATTGCACATTGAGTTGTTGCGATTGAATTTCTAAATTATTTTTCAATGCGGTGCTTATTGCATCCTCAACGGAAATGGTTTTTGTAGTTGACGTTTGAGCATTGGCAGCATTGAAAGAAAATAAAGCAAAAACTAAAATTGCTGTTGCGGAAATTATTCTTTTTGACTTCCCGATTTTAGAAAACATCGCATACAACAAAGGCAAAACAAATAGTGTTAAAAAAGTTGCTGTAAGCAAACCACCTATTACAACAGTTGCCAAAGGCTTTTGCACTTCTGCTCCTGCACCGTGCGAAAGTGCCATTGGTAAAAATCCCAAAGAAGCAACAGTAGCGGTCATCAGCACGGGTCGCAAACGGATTTTGGTTCCTTCTTTGATACGGTCTAAGATGTCCGTCATTCCGTCTTTCTCCAATTGGTTGAATGTTCCAATTAACACAATGCCGTTTAATACAGCAACACCGAACAAAGCAATAAAGCCAATGCCTGCCGAAATACTGAAGGGCATATCACGAATCAGCAAAGCAAATACACCACCAATGGCACTCATGGGGATTGCGGTATAAATTAAGGCTGCTTGTTTTACTGAACTGAATGTGAAATAGAGCAACATAAAAATGAGTGCTAAAGCCACAGGTAAAGCAATCATCAGGCGTTTGCTTGCCGCCTGTAGATTTTCAAAAGTTCCTCCGTATGTGTAGTAATATCCTTCGGGCAATTTCACCTTTTCATTCAATTGTTTTTGAATATCCTCTACAACACTTTCTACATCTCTGCCTTTAATGTTAAACCCTACAACAATTCTACGCTTACCATCCTCACGGCTTATTTGTGCTGGTCCCAATTCCATTTTTATTTCTGCCACTTGTGAAAGTGGAATTTGAGTTCCGTTAGAAGTTGGGATATATAAATGACTTACATCGTCAATGTTGTTGCGGTGGGTGCTGTCGAGCCTAACCACCAATTCAAATTTGCGTTCGTTTTCATAAACTACACCTGCTCCGCCTCCTGCGAAGGCTGTGCTTACAATGTGGTTAATGTCCTCAATGTTCAAACCATAGTTGGCAATTTGCGAACGGTTGTATTTGATTACGATTTGTGGAAGTCCTGCCACTCGTTCAACACTTGGTTCGGTTGCACCATCCACACTTTGCACAACAGCGTTTACCTTATTGGCATAAGACAAAAGGGTGTCCATATTTTCACCAAAAATTTTAACGGCTACATCTTGGCGAATGCCTGTCATTAGTTCATTGAACCGCATTTGAATGGGTTGGTTTTTTTCAAAAAATACTCCAGGAATTGTGTTTAGTTTTTCTTCAAACTCTTCTGCCAATTTATCATAAGAAATATCCCGTTTCCATTCGCTTTGCGGTTTTAGAATTATCATCATATCCGTGGCTTCGGGTGGCATAGGGTCGGTGGGCACTTCGGCTGCTCCTGTTTTTCCTACTACCATTTTCACCTCGTCATATTCTTTGATTAGTCTTGATGCTTGCATTGAGGTTTCCAAACTTTGTGAAAGTGATGTGCCTTGCGGCAAAATGCAGTGAAAAGCAAAATCGCCTTCCTGTAAGGTTGGGATAAACTCGCCACCCATTCTTGAAAACAGAAATACGGAAACCACAAACACCGCAACGGTTACACCTACAATTACTTTTTTGAAACGGATGGCTTTTTCTAATAGTGGTGCATAAATACGTTGAAAGAAATTCATCATTCTGTCACTTAGTGTTTCTTTGTGCGAAATGTTTTTGGGTAAAAACGCTGCACACATCATTGGAATGTAGGTAAGCGATAAAATCAATGCTCCTAATATTGCAAAACCAACGGTTTGAGCCATCGGGCGGAACATTTTACCCTCAATACCAATCAGGCTAAGAATAGGAATGTAAACAATGAGAATAATGATTTCGCCAAACGCTGCACTGCTTCGGATTTTAGACGCAGACTGAAAAACTTCTTCATCCATTTCCTGCTGAGTTAGTCTGCCGATAGTTTTTCTCAAACCCAAATGGTGCAAGGTGGCTTCTACAATAATTACAGCCCCGTCCACAATTAAACCAAAGTCAATTGCTCCCAAACTCATAAGGTTTGCACTTACGCCAAATACATTCATTAAACCCAATGCAAAAAGCATTGATAATGGAATGGCAGAAGCTACAATTAGCCCTGCACGAAGATTTCCAAGAAACAGAACTAAAACGAAGATTACTATTAATGCTCCTTCGATTAAGTTTTTCTCGACTGTGCTGATGGCTCGATTTACTAAATCTGTTCTGTCTAAGTATGGTTCTATTACTACATCTTTGGGCAATGATTTTTGAATGGTTGCCATTTTATCTTTGATTCGGCTAACCACATCGGCACTATTTGCACCTTTCAGCATCATTACAACTCCACCAACTGCATCTACTTCACCATTGTAAGTCATAGCTCCATAACGCACGGCACTACCTAAATGAACTTCGGCAACATCTTTAATGAGAATAGGAATGCCGTTTGGATTGGTTTTTACTACAATGTTTTTGATGTCGTCAAACGAACCAATTAAACCCACACCACGAATGAAATAGGCGTTTGGTTTTTTGTCAATGTATGCTCCGCCTGTGTTTTCGTTGTTCTTTTCTAAGGCGGTAAAAATTTCGGGAATTGTTATTCCCATTGCAATAAGTCTGTCGGGATTTACGGCAACTTCGTATTGTTTTAGTTGTCCGCCAAAGCTGTTTACTTCCGCAATTCCTGCCGTTCCGTAAAGCTGTCTGGCTACAATCCAGTCTTGCATTGTCCGCAAGTCCATAGCGGTGTATTTGCTTTCGCTTCCCTTTCTTGGGTGAATGATGTATTGATACACTTCGCCCAAACCTGTGCTTACGGGTGCTAATTCAGGTGTGCCAACACCTTTCGGGATTTTACTTTCGGCTTCTTTTAGCCTTTCGTTTATGAGTTGTCGGGCAAAGTAGATGTTCACTTTGTCGTCAAACACAACAGTAATTACGGAAAGTCCGAAACGGGAAATGCTTCGCAATTCCTCCAAGTCGGGAAGGTTAGCAATGCTTTGTTCAATTGGGTAAGTTACCAACTGTTCAACCTCTTGTCCTGCAAGGGTAGGGCAAACCGTAATGATTTGCACTTGGTTGTTGGTGATGTCGGGAACTGCATCTATTGGCAGTTTGCTTGCACTCCACACTCCCCAAACAATGAGTGCAAGTGTCATCAATGCAATGATGAATTTATTTTTTATGCTGAACGCAATTATTTTGTCTAACATTATTTTAATCAGTTTAATGAATGAATACACGATTACTTGCGGTGCGTTAGCACCGTAAGTAGTTTTGTTTTGTTCCGCTTTAGCGGAACATCAGAAATTCATTAACTGATTTTTGGCGGTTGCCAAATAGACAAATACACCTCTGAAATAAATGAGACGTTGTAAATCGGGAATTTGTCTAACGAAACGGGAACGTGAAGGGCTAAACTGTAATTAGTAAACGAACTACTAAAAGTCTGTCCGCAGCAAGCACACATACAAAAAGGAGAACAATTTTCTGTGTCACTGTCGTGGTCTGAGTGGTCTGTTGTTGCGAAAGTGGATTGGTCGGCACTCTGATATTTACAGTCGTCCTTGTCGCTGCACGGCATAACAGCCAGAGCCAACAAGTAGAAACTGAATATGAGTGTAAAAACTTTTTTCACGAGGCAAATATAGGTAAAATATTTATCGGTTTAGAACAAAACTGTCGGGTTGCACTGGTGCGGTTGGGCAAAATAAAATGTGCTGCAAAAGCGGGTCGGCTTGTGGGTGGCTTTGCAGCTCTTTTTATTTTGCGAAGGGATAGCCAAACGGCTTTGCCGAAAATTGTACTGTCGGTCGGGTTTTGTCTGGCGGTTGATAGTTGCACGGTCGGGTTTTAGGGTTGCTGATAACGTCAGTTCGTGCAACAACTCCCCAAAAATTCAGCACCACCCTTCCCGGACGATAACAGGAACAAGCTGCCAGCACGAATATTTTTGGTATTGCCTTGCATTACGGAGCGCCCTATCCGTAAAAATAGAAAAAAGCAGCCTGGTGAGCCACTTTTTCAACTTCGGCAGGCCTAAAATGTTTATAACCCTCCGAAAATTATAAATGAGATAGATTAATCCGAACTCGCCTTCATTTTTCCGGAGGCCTTTGAGTAGTATGTGATCGTAGCCCCATTGTCGCTTGATGGTGCCGAAGATGTGTTCGATGATTTGCTGGCGCAGGGAATAGGTCGATGTGTTTTCACGCACCCGGCGGTTGTTGCGCTCTACCGCGCCGGCATGTTGAGACCGTTCGATCAGGCGCCCCTTGGGGTTGCGGGTGCACAGGTGTTTGACCGCGCAACTGCCGCAGGCCGTCGTCTTGTAGTGCTTGACTTTGGTTACCGACTCTTCGTACTTCTTATTATACCAATGGCCGGTGGTCTTCAGGATGTGACCCTGCGGACATTTGTACTGGTCCTTCTTCGGGTTGTACCGGAAGCGCTCGCCGTAGTACTCCGGAGTCGGCACGGGATAACTGCGGGGTACTTCCTGGTAGGCTACGATTGTGTAGATGTCTTCCTGCTCACAACCGGTAAGCTGCTCGCCGTTGTGGTAACCCTTGTCCGCCAGTACAGCCACGGCATCCGTATCGCAAATACGCTTGGTTTTCTGCGCCATCGGCAGTAAGGCTTTCCGGTCGTTCTGGTTGGTGACTTCGTATTCAAGGATGAGCTTGTTCCGCTCATCTGCCACCGTCTGTACATTGTAGGCCACTTCGATTACCGACCCGTGCAGGATCATGGTCCGGGCATCGGGATCGGTGGTGGAGATTTGGTCCAGGCCCGTTTCCGCAAGCTGCTTTTCAATGCGCTTGTACTTGCGACGTTGGGCCTTTTGCTTTTTCAGTTTCTCAGCGATCGTGGCTTCTCTGGCCTCATCCAGATCGCCTGCGTTGAGTTCCTCGATGTAAGATTGGATCTTGTTGTCGATGTACTCCAGTTGCCGGTCGATCTTTTTCTGGTTGTAGTTTTTCTTCTTGGAGTTGACCGCCCTGAACTTGCTTGAATCGAGCGCCACCAGCGTTTTCCCGGTCAGGCCCTTTCGGTTGATCTGCCGGACGAAGTGGGTAAACGCATTGCGGAACAGTTTTGGGTTGTCTGACCGAAAGCCGGCAATCGTACGAAAGCAGGGTTGTAGTCCCTTCAGTAACCAGAGCAGTTCGATGTTCCGCTGGCACTCACGCTCCAGCAGGCGAGAAGTCCGTATGCGGTTCAGATAACCGTACACATACAATTTGAACAGATCGGCCGGGTGATACATCGGCCTGCCCTCTTCCGCAGGTTCATTTTCTAAAAATCCCAGTTCTTTCAGCGGCAACGCGTCTACGAATAAATCGATAACCCGCACTTCCGCATCTTCCGGGATCAAATCATCGATACAAGTCGGGAATAAAGTGGCCTGCCTGCGGTCGAATCCGGTTAGGTATTTCATGAAAAGCTGATTATTCTCTCAATATAATCAGCCCCGCCCGGAAACAGATCAAAATTCTTTAAACAATAGGGGAGGGTTTTTGCACAGTCTGACGTTTTGCAGCTACAAGAAGTTGGCGATTTTCACCACAAATGTTCATACGAAGAACGAATGTTTGATTAACCACAAAACTGTCATACGAAGCACTGAACCGCCAATTTCTTGTAGGTGCTGTTATAAGCTGTGGTTCTTTCTACTGTCGTGTCGAAATGCAGATATGTCAAGGGTTTTACTGTCATTTTTTGTCTGTCGGCTGGTGTGTTTGCGATTTAATTTTTGTGAAGCGTTGGGAAATTTTTTGTTTTTCTTTTTGGTTGGAGAAGCAAGCTCTTTTAAAAACTTTGGTCAAGCGTTGGCTCGTGCGGTTTTTAAATGTGCTTGCTTCTGCGTTGACAACCTTAATTTATAACTAATCTTTCCGTATGATAACCGTCTCCAATTTTGAACTTTATCATATAAATCCCTTTGCTTAATTCAGAAGCGTCAATTTGATTTGCTCCTTTATTAATTTTGAATGTCTTTAAAACCTGTTTGCCTAAAACATCAATAATTTCTAAAGTCGCTGAATTTTCAAATCCAGAATTTACTGTAAATATTCCGTCTGTTGGATTTGGGTAAAAATTGAAGTTGGCTTTTAGAAGTGCTTCATCAATTCCTGTGGTAATTGTCGAAGTGTAATTTGCTGTCCAACCTTGTCCTCTAACAGCAGGGTTGCTTAAAAACTCAACATACATACTGCCACCTGTCGAGGTTACAGAGTTGGGAATTGAAGTTCCCGAAAACTGTCCTAAAACTGGTGCTGTATTGTTTGCTCCGTCATAAACAATTACTCCGTCATAGTTTAGCTCGGTATTGAAAGCAGAAAAGGATAAAGTAATCGCAGTCGCACTTGTCGGTTGAATTAACCAAGAACAACTTGTATTATTTGCATAATTATTTGAAGCACTTCCATCAGCAAAAGTTCCACTTTGTGCTGTCAAAGTTGTTGTTGTTCCTGTGCAATATGGATTTTGTGTCGAAGTGTAATATGCAGAAAATCCTTGTTTGTTTTCTTCAAGGTCTGAAATGAAACGAACCAACATACTACCGCCCGAAGAAGTTATTGCAGGAGGCAAATTGCTACCTGTGAACCGTCCTAATAATGTTGCCGAAGTGGTTGTTCCGTCATATACTTCAACTGCATCGTAAATTGTTCCGTCAGAAGCTGCATCTTCAAGCTCAAATGCACTAAAGTTTAAGGTAACGCTTGTAGCTTGTGGTGGTTGAATTAACCACTTACAATCTTGATTGTTGCAATAATTATTTCCTCCACTTCCATCAGTAAAAGACGCATTGTCAGAAGTATTTAGATTTGTTGTTCCTGAACAATAGGCAGAACCTGTAGAAGTGTAATTAGCTGAAAAACCTTGCATTGTAGTCGAATAGTCTGAAACGAAAACGACCAACATTTTACCAGTATTTGAAGTAACTGAACTTGGTATTGAAGTTCCTGAATAAACCGCTAATTGAGTTGCGCTGTTGTCCCAACCATTGTAAACAATAATTCCGTCATAATTTGCTTCGGTGTTAAAAGCAGAAAACGAGAGTGTTACCGCACTTGCACAAGGAGGTGAAATAAACCAATAACATTGTTGATTATTACCGTAGTTACTTCCGCCTGAACCGTCATTAAATGAACCAGTCGGAGTTGAGAGTATTGTCCCTCCGCCACAGCTTGGTGTATTTCCATATGCTTGATAATTTGCTGACCATCCGCCTTCTGTTTGAGTAACATCAGAAGTGAATTTTACACACATTGCACCAACTCCAGAAGTTGTATTAATTACAGGAGGCAATGTATTACCCCACCAAGTAGCTAAAACTGGAAATGTTTCATCAGGACCATCATATACAAAAACGGTATCATAATCTGCTTCGGTGTCAAATGCAGTAAATGTTAATTGAATTTGAGTTGCACCGGCAGGTGCAATTACCCATTTGCAATTTGCATTATTGTTATAGTTTGCCGAACCGCTTCCGTCTGTAATTGTTCCGCTTGGTGCTGTCAAGTTTGTTGTTCCGCTACAAAAGTTATTCGGGTCGTTTCCTATACCTACAGCATACCAAGCTTGTCTAACTGCTGTGTATTGAGTTGAAGGATTTCCATAAAGGTCTTGAGCAGCTTGTAAAGAACCATTATAGGCGTCCAAATGTGTTGCGTTAGGTGATAAATAAGTAATAAGATTTCTATAAGCAATTTGTCTTGCCTGTGTAATACCAATTCCTGTAACTGAATAAGAATTACCTATATCATTTGTTCCTGAGCCTCCTTGACAAAGAAGATAAAACCAAAAATTCTGAACACCGCTATTGGTATGAACACCACCATTATCCTGAGAGGAGCTTGGATTTACCCAGTATTGACCATTATACGTGTCAGGTTGTTGAGCACCATTGGGATTTGACATAGACCGCATATAAGGTTCTCCAATCATTACGTCTTCACCAATGTTCCAGTCAGGATTTACTCCTGAATAAAACTCTACACAAGTTCCAAAAATGTCAGCAAAGGATTCATTCAAAGCCCCTGATTCTCCTTGGTATGTTAGCCCACCATTACCATTGTTGCCTACTACTAAATGTGTGAATTCGTGTCCTTCCACATCTAAGCCAACTAATGGTTTCATAGTAACTCCGTCTCCCATACCATAAGACATTATGTTGTATGGACTTGATAAAGCAGAAGCGTTATTTGGATAACCAGCATTGCCATTTAAAAGAAGCGGATTAACGTATTGTTTAATTACGCTTCCGTTTCCGTCATAACTATTACGATTTAAAGCATTCAAATAAAAATCGTAAGTTTTTTCCATTCCCCAATGCACATCAACAGCAGGGTGTCCCGAATTTGTAATTACATAATTTCCACTGTTTCCACTTCCTGACCAGTTTTGAGTTCCTACACTTGTTGAAATAGAATAACTTCCACCAAAGTCATCACTACTACCAGCATCATAATCCCAAACTTCAACTGTGTATGGTGGATTATTCAAATAAATATTTAGATTGTTATATGTTAGTGCTGGGTTTTGGTCGTTGTAATAATTTGAAGTGTAAACGGTTTGATTAGAACCATCTTTTACTTTAATATAAAGGTCGGGTAACTGGTCAACAAAAGCTGCATACCACCAACTTTGAGCCACAGCCGAAATTGTAAAGGATTGTAACATTGGAACTCCTGTAAATGTTGTTGAAGTGCTTGTAAAATCGGTTGAACCAGTAAATCCGCTTGTTGTTAGATTAGTCGCATTTGTTGCATTATACGTTTCAATTTTTCTTCCATTCTCACGAAGCCTGTATGAACCTGAATAACTATCACAAGTAAGAGATTGGCTACCGCTATACATTGTTTGTCCTGTGCCAGGAACATCTGCGTGTGCAATTAAATTGATTTTGTTTAAAACACTTCCTGTTGTTGCATCAATATAAACATAGCACATTGTAAAAGGATTGTATGAATCAATCCTTACTTTTTGTGCAAATTTTGTAATTGTTCCGTTTTCACTTGGTATTCTTGTAATTACTGTCTCAACTGGATAGTTGTTTATTAAATCCGTTACTTTCAAATAACTTTTAGCGGTTGTTAATGCTTGTTCGTTATTTACAGTTTGAACAGTTTCGATATTCTCGAATTGTGCAACTTGTCCATTTATAGAAGTTAGCTTGCCATTTTTTGAATGAAGCATTACTAAATTTCCTTCAACTAAAAATCCTTTGAAATACTGTTGAAAGTTAGTATGTGTAATTCCTAATTCATCAGTTCTTTCAGAAACTTGTTGAAATGTATGGTTTTGTGATAACCCAAACCAACTTGGCATTTGGCTAACAGCATTTTCTTTTGTCAATCTGTCTTTTTCGAGATTAACCGAGAATGAACCATTTATAATTTCAATTTTTGGTTTGGGCTGTTGAATGCTCATTGTAGTGTTATTGTTCGTTGGAGTAATAACATTGCCTTTAACATTTGAGCTTTTACTTTGGAATGGATTCACAAAGTTTGGAACAGGCTGTTGAGTTTTCTGTCCGAATGAAAGTGAAGCAATAAAAAATGCTCCAACTATTCCGATTGTTTTTAGGTATCTATTTCCCATTTTGAATTTATTTAGTGGTTGTTAATAGTGCGTTATAAAGTTCAATTACTTTTTTGTCAACTGTTGTTGAGCCATAAGCCCAAAGAATTCTGTTAGTTTTTTCTTTTGTCTTTATTTCAATGAATGAATACATATTTTCAGGTTCATTAAAATTTAGGTCTTTCAATTCTTTAGCTTGGTTAAAAAGTTCCAAAGTCTTTTTGGATTCTATTTTTTTTAGCTCTATTTCTTTTTCAAAAAGTTTGCAGTCAGCAGTCAGTTTATAAGTTTTTACTTCGCCAGTAAAACCGCCACCGTTCCCAAAGCTAATTTCTTCAATTCCTGTTTTTACTGCTATTTTACTTGTCATACAAGAGTTGAGCATTACGAATAATAATAGACTGTATATTTTCATAGTTGTAAATAATTTGAGCGTTGATAAAAATGCAAGTGTGTGGGAAGCCGAAGGGTCGGCTTTGTGCGGTTGGGGCTTGCCACACTCTTGCATTGTGTGTCGGCAGAAAAACAAAAAATTGCGGGTCGGGCAAAAATTAAATCTCTGCGTGTCGGTCTGTGAGTTGAATTTTCACAAAAAATATTTGGTCTTGTCTGCATTGTCAAACCGTTACTTTTTTCTATGTCCCCAAAGTTAATGAGGTGTCGTTGTCTTTTTACCATAGCTTATAACGGTTTGCGGCTTGGCGTAGTGGGGGCTTTTCAGCACAACACTTGATACGAAGCACACAGTTCAAATTTAGCACAAATTTTCATACGGAGAACGTCCGCCCCCATTACGCCAAACCGCTGTTACCGGCTGCCCTTCTGTCTTTCGTGGTCTGTCCTGTATTGTCGGGGTTGTCGTGTCGGTCGGTGCGGGTTGGGTATTTTTATTTTTTAGAAGCGTGGAAGAAAAAAATTGAAGTTTTTGGTCGGGCGGAAAAGGGACAAGCTCTTATGCAAGTTTTGGTCTGCGGGCGGGCTTTTGCGGGACTTGCATAAGTGCTTGACCCTGTGCGGTTGCTGTCTGTCTTTATTCCAATGGTTCATTCATAGTTGCCAAAGGAATATTCAAACTGTCCGAATGAAAATTACTGTCCGACATTTCGGGTTCACTGTCTGACGTGCCGAACTTCGGAAATGACATTGAAAATATCGTGTCCGCCAACACTAACTTTCTTGTCGCCACAAGCAGTTTTCTATTCGTCATTGCAAACTTTCCTGTCGCCAAAGCAAAATGTCTGAACGACCTAAGCAACTTTCTATTTTTTCCTTTTCTTAAACTCCAGTCCGCTTACTTGTTTGAATTGCGGACTTGTTGCTCCGAAAACGGATTTTACATATTTCTTTACTTCTAAAGCCGTGTCCACAAGTCCGCTATTGGTGGCGTAAAGTATGCTGTCCCTTGTAATGCGTGTATTACTGTAATTGGTGTAGCTGTTTACAACTCCTGTGTTGGTTGTCTTTAGGTTATTAAGTGTTGTTGTTAAAGTAGAAACCTGCAATTCAGGTTCGTTGGGCGTGTAGCTTGGTTCGCTGCCTACGAGTTCAATCAGCTTGGCAAAGTTCTCAATTAAGCTGTCGAAACTTTGCTGTGAAACGGAAATTGTTTTAGCTGTTTCTGTCGGTTCGTCTTCCGTTATTCCTGCATCTGCTTTGGTTAATTTTCCTGAACGCTTGCCCTGAATTTTGCTGTTGATAGTTCTCGCATCTTTTAACAAAGCGTCTGTTGCTTCTGTTGCATCTAAAGCGTTTACAATTCTTGTCGCTAATTTTTTAAGCGGTTCAAATGCTGCCTGTCGTGCATTGGTTGCGTTGTCAAAAACTATTTTGCTGCTTGTAAGCCCTGCAAGTGCATTTTGTGCATTGCTGTAAAGCGTGTTTAAAGCAGGTAATTGAATTGCTGCTTTTGACGGATTGTAGGCAGTTCCGTAGCCTGTGCAAAATGAGATTAAATCTTCAAAGTTTGCAACATTTTTTGCGTGTCCTGTTTCTGATGTTGATGCCATTGTTTTTGTTTTTAAATGTTAATAATTATTATTCGGTTTTTTAATGATGATTTGCTTGTAAAGTGGTTTCTTCCATAATGGCTATTTGCTTCCACATTTCGCCTACATCTGTTCAGGGAAATCAATTATTTAAGTCTTTTCGGCAGTTTTTATTGCCTGATTGATTTTATACTGTGTCCATTTGTTTTTAGCTACTGCGGTCATCAATTTATCTAAGAGTAAACGAAATGTTACGTTCATAAAACCGTTGTATTTATCTTTTAAACTATGTGCTGTTTTGCGATAAGAAAGCGCATAACCTCCGTCTATATAAACATTGAAATGCCAATAAGCAGAGGGCATAAACAAACTATCTCCCTCGTCCATTACAAATTCATAGCCTTTGATATTTTTTAAAGCAGGATGTTTTTTGTAATCAATGTTGTCAAAATCTACTAACGAAAAACTGTTATACGGTAATTTGTAAATGAAACGATTATACTTCGGTGAAATCAAAATCACTTTTTTACGACCTTTCACTTGTGTCATCAACACGTTGGAATAATCAATGTCAAAGTGCATACGAACCGAAGTTGAATTACCTCCAAAAAACAAAAATCCCATATTGAGTAAACCCGAAAAGATTTTTGGTTTAGGAAAATCTTTTCTTAATTCGGGTTTATATTTAAAACCGTTAAACAAAAACATTCGCAAAGTTGTCGGCTCATTTTTTTCAACGATGTTTAAGAAATCGGCAAACTTCATTTTTAAATCGCCACTTGTAAGAGCCGTTGTTTTTGATTTGATAACAGCGTTATCGTAAATATCAACTTCAATGTTGCCCATTTCTTTTTTGAAAAAATCAATAGACCATTTGCGGTACGCTTCTGTTTTCTTGATAATGCCACCGTTGATAAGCAAAGGTTTTTGAGGAATGAAATAATTTTGTTTAAAATCCTCAGTACTTATATCTTCAACGATGTCAATTTTTAAACTCAAATCCATAGGGTAATTTTTTACTTTCTTCCTGTTACCTGCAAATAAGTAGTAACCGCCAACTTATATTGCGTTTGTGCTTCTGTCAATTTATCGGCTGTTTCAGTAACCAATGCCTGTGCTTCCAATAAGTCGGATAAGGTCACTACACCGCTTTCATAGCCTGTTTGGCTTACTTTAAGATTTTCTTCTGCTTGCAACGCTGTTTCTTTCATAATGGCTATTTGCTTCCACGCTTCGTTTACGTCTGTCCAAGCCTTTTCCATTTGCAGGGTCAATAAACCTTTGGTGTCTTCAAATGTGTTTTCTGCAATTCGTTGTTTTATTTTCTGCTCTTTAATGGCATAGCTACCGCCCCACCAATCAGATATAGGAATAGAAAGGGAAACATAAGCCAATCCATTGGTAAAATTGTTCGCTCCTTTTTCCAACATATTGATATGATAACCTGCCAATCCGACTGCAACGGTGGGCATATAGTCGCCCGTTTTCATTTTGGTTTGTAATTGTGTGGCTTCTACCGATTTTTCTAAAAGTTGGTACTCGGTTCTTTGGGTTAAAGCGTTTTGGTTATCGGTATAGTATTGGTTGGGGTTTTGGCTTACATCAATTACTTCCTGCAATATCAATGTGCCGTCATAAGGTATTCCTATGGTTTGGCAGAATTGCATTGTTACCAATTTCTTTCCGTTCAGCAATTTATTTTTATTGGCTTCCAATTCGCTTTGTTTGATTTGTACTTTCAGCACATCGTTTTTAATAATCAAACCTGCTGTAAAAGCATCATCTACCTGTTTGCGGACACCGTTTAATAACAGTTCGTATTTTTCCAACGTCTTTTGTTTTTCCTGCAAGGAAATCAACAGCCAATATTGTTGCTCGGTTTTAAGCAATATTTCGTTTTCGGTTAGCTGTTGCTGATGTTCTTTTACATCTACATTAAGCTGTGCCAATTTGTTGCCTGTGCTTATTTTACCACCTGCATAAATGGGTTGTGCGATATTCAGCACTCCTATTGCCGAACGTTGCAGCATACTTAATTCCATTCCGGGGAAATAGGCAAACTGCGTAGCTGTGGGCAGGTTGGCAGGATTGCCGTCATATACAGGCAAATTGCCGCCTTCCATTTTGTATTCAATTAATGGATTGATTGCCTGCATACCAAAGACATTGGCACTTACTTTCGGGAAATAGTTGGTGTAAGCATTTTTCTTTATTAGTTGTGCTGCTTCTATTTCCAAAGCACTGTTTTGTAATGCTTTGTTGTTCTTCAAAGCAAGTGCTTTGCTTTCTTCCAACGTTAATGTTGTTTGGCTGTATGCTGTTGCCGATGTAATCAGGGTAACAACGATTATTGTTATTTTTTTCATTTCTTAATTTTTAAGCGTAATTCTTTTTTAATAATTGATTGTACATTACAGGCAGCATATACAGTGTGAGTATCATTGATACCAACAACCCGAAACACACCACCGCCCCAAGCGGTCCCCAAAGGGTAGAGCCGCTTAGTATCATCGGCACAACGCCAACGGCAGCCGCAAATGATGTAAGGAAAATCGGTCGCATTCTGCGTTTGCCTGCTGCTATGGCTGCATTGGAAAGCGACATTCCGTTTTCACTTCTTAATTCTTCTGCATAATCAATCAGGATAATTCCGTTGCGGACAACAATACCCATAAGGCTCATAATGCCTAAGAAAGAAGTTAAACCAAACGGATAACCTGTAATGATTAGTCCTAATGCCGCACCCAAAAAACTTAACGGCATTGTCATCATTACCAAGAAAACCAATTTTGGTTTTTTGAATTGGAACAACAGGATAAAGAAAATCAGCATTACACCTGCAAACAGGGCTTTGGCTAATGGAATATAGTTTTCTACTTCGCTTTCTTCTTCCCCACCATACGTCAGGGTAATTTGTTCGCCCTTGTGTAATTCTTTGATGTCCGTTTTTAAGTCAGATAATACTTTGTATGGCAATACACCACGTTTTACATCTGTACGAACCGTAATTGTTCTTGTGCCATTTCTGCGGATAATTTGCCCTTCGCTCCAATCGTTATTTATTTTTGTTGCTAACTGTCTTACCGGAACGGTTGCACCTGTCAATGGCGATGTTACATTTTGATTGGCTATATCATCAAAACCGTTTTTCTGTTGTGCTTCATTTACCAATTTTACGGTTACAGGATAATCGCCCTCCCATATTGTGCCAATGGGCATTCCCGAAAAACCTGTTGCCAATGATGCAGCTACTACGCCTTTGGTCAATCCCAACCGGTTAGCGGTTTCATCGTTTATCTGTAGGCTTACGCCTTGTCGTGGATTAAGGTAATCTGTTCTTGCCCAAATGACATTTTCGTTCTTTTCCATTACAACCTTTACCTGCTGTGCCAATGTTTTGATAGTGTCTATATTATCCCCGCTAATCCTTACTTCAATAGGTGCGGTGGTACTTAACAGGTCTAATTGTTTCATTCGCACATAAGCATTCGGAAAAAAATTTCTGTACTTCGTTTCGTATTCGTTCAATATGGAAAGGGCATCATCTGCCGTTTGTGTATTGACAACTAACTGAGCATAATTTTTTGAGGGAAAATTCGGTGCATAAGTGGTATGAAAGCGGGGTGAACTTGTACCTACAAATGCCGCTACATTTACCACCCGCTTGTCTTTCATCAGCATTTGTTCCAAGCTGTCAGAAACAAAAGCGGTTTGTTCCAATGTGCTGCCTTCGGGCAAATAGATTTCTACCGCAAATTGGTTTCTATCCACTTTGGGGAATAACTGACGTGGCACTAAGGCAAGAATGGCTATACCTAACGCTACAGAAACAACGCCTGTCAGGATAGTGGTTTTGGGAATACGGAAAGCCCATTCTAATGTACGGTCATAAACTGTCTGTACACTATCTAACAATGATTTTTTCTTCTTTTTACCTTCTTCTTTTTTAATTCCCTTTTTGATGAACACATAACTCATATACGGTACAAGCAAACAAGCTATCAGCAACGATGTAATCAATGCAACTCCAATGGTTATGGGCAATGAACCTACAAAGTCGCCCACCATTCCGTCAAGAAAAAACACCATAGGAATATAGGTAGCTATGATAGCCATTGTTGCGGAAAATACAGGAACAAACAATTCTTTGGCACTTTTCCAAGCTGCATTCCAAGGGGTTTCGTTGTGGTCTAATTTTTCAATATGTCCGTCTAAAACCACAATGGCATTGTCCACCACCATACCCAATACTACAATTAAACCTGCCAACGAAACCGTGTGCAGTTCTACGCCTAACGCATATAAAATACCAATCGTAATGAAAATGGAAATCGGAATGGTTGCCCCTGCAACTGCTGCTACACGGAAAGGCAACAACAGCATTGTAACAATAATTACGGCAATAATGGCAATGCAAAATTCTTTCAGGAAGTGTGTAATGGAATGCCCGACAGCTTGCGGCATATCAGCGATTTTCGCTACCTGCACATCAGGCGAAATTTTACCTTTTAATGTGTGTAAAGTTTCGTCCACTGTTTTACCAAAAGCAACAATGTTGTTGCCGGGTTGCATTTCCAACGAAATCAACAGGCTGTTTGTACCGTTGTTTTTAATGTAAGCGTCAGGCTTTGGATATTCTCTTACTACACGGGCTATGTCTTTTACACGGATAACATTTCCTGTGGGGTCGGTATAGACAATTTGATTTTTGATGTCTTCTTCCGTATTGTAAGTATTGGGAATGTGAATAGGCATAATCTGTTCGCCATTGTCCAACTCCCCGCCATAATATACCGCTCCTTCCAACTGTGCGGCAGCCAATACGCTCATTGGTTTTACGCCATAGTAAGCCAACTTATCATTGTCGGGATAAATGGTAATTTGCTCTTGTGTTAAGCCAAAGTGTTTGACTTTTGAAACCGCCTTTATTTTTCGTAATTCGGTTTCAATAACTTTTAATTCACGGTCAAGTTCCTTATAGGTTTTACTATCGGATTGCACCGTAAGCAAAATAGCTGATGTGTTGCCAAAATCATTGTTGGCTATCAGGGCTAAAACCTGCGGTGGCAACTGCATTTTGAGGTCGCTTAACCCGAATTTTATTTTATCCCAAAAAGCATCAGGGTCTTTTACGCTGTTATTGACTTCTACAAATACAATCAACATTCCTTCTTTGGAAATGGAATAGGTTTTTTCCCTGTTCACTTCTTCAAAGCCATACAAAAAACTTTCTACTTTGGTGGCTAATTGTTCTTCTACCTGTTCGGAATTAGCACCGGGATAAACACCTACAATTAGTCCCTGACGAATAGTAAATTCGGGAAATTCGTTTCTCGGCATTACCATCAGTGAGAACACGCCAAACAGCACGAATATAGATGTAATGATAATGGCTATCTGCTTATGCTTCATAGCCAATTCTATGATATTGAAATTCTTTTTTGTCATAATTACTGAATGATTTTAACAGGTGTACCGTTGTTTAATTTTTGCTGTCCTGAAATGATGATGTTTGCGTTTTGCGGTACTTCGCCTTGTATCAAAACTTTGTTGTCAATCAGGGCAATGGTTTGTACAGGTATCTTTTCGGTTTGTCCGCCTTTTTCAATATAAATGAACTGACTGCCGTTTACGTCTTTTTGCAGGGCTTTATTGGAAACCAATACTCCTGAACGGTTATCTTGTGCTGTAACCTGAACGGAACATATCATTCCGGGCTTTATAGCTCCGTCCGTATTTTGCACTTCAATTTTTACGGGATAAGTATGTGAGAGAATATCTGCCGATACACCGATTTCCTTTACCGTTCCTGTTACGGTTTTATTAATGGCGTTGATACTGATTTGTGCGGTTCCGCCTTTTTTAAACAGGCTTATCTCATTTTCTGAAACAGGAATTTTAACGTAAACAGATTGTATGTTCAGCAATTCCAAAGCGGTTGTTGTCGGCACTATATTCATACCGGGCTGCACATTTTTCTTGCCAATCACACCGCTTGCAGGTGCATACAAGCTACAATCGCTGATACCTTTTTGAGTAATGGCTACGGCTGCTTTTGCCTGTGCCAAGCCTGTTTCCACTTCTACCCATTTTATTTCGGGAAGTGTGCCATTTTCTTTCATTGGTTTCATTCTCCGGTAAGCATCTTCTGCCTGTTGCTGGCTTGCCAAAGCCGCCTGATATGCGTTTTGAGCATTGGAAGCATTGACTTTGGCTAACAACTGTCTTTTACTTACTGCCTGCCCTTCCTCTACAAAAATTTCCGTTATTGTTCCCATTGTGGCAAAACTTAAAGCGGTTGTCTTTTGTGCTTCCACAACTCCTGAATAACCCGACTGAATGTTGCCGTTGTAACTTAACGGCTGTTCTACCTGAACATTGAAAGCGTTATTGCTTTCTGCGGTTGATGTGTTTTCTTTGTGGGTGCAACTTGCTATTACAAGTATTCCCGCTACTGCTAAATAATTGACTTGTTTCATCATCTTGTTTATTTAATTTTACTATTTGACTATTTTCGTTTTTTGGTCAGTTTTTAATTCTAAAAAAATGCTCCGAAAAGCACTTTTTAATTTATTTACCCATTCCTTTAATCAGCATTTCAACAAGTAAATCTGCCTTTTCTGCTAATGTCTTGTTTTTGTTATGTGCAATAATGTCCATTTCTACGCCTCTTATACAACTCACTAAAAGTTCACTTAAAACATCTGTTTCCTGTATGATTTCTTTTTTGAACAAATTGGTTTCAACACCTTTCGTTAAGATAGAACTTATTAGCTTTTTTTCTTCGTTGTCATATCTGTTTCGCAGTTTTGTAAACTCTTGATTTATTCTTCCTTCTAAATCGTTTTCTACGGCAAAACGGTATAGGTTTATTTTTTCCCTCAATGTTTTTATTTTAGTTACAACGTATGTTTTAAGCATACTAATTGCATCTGTTTGTTTATTTACTGCTGTGTTTACTGCATTAAAAAACTCGTCAATTTCAAGATTGATAACCTTGTCAAATATTTCTTCCTTGTCTTTAAAATAATAATACAGAGTGCTTTTACTTTTACCCGCCGCTTTGGCAATATCTTCCATTGTGGTTTTTTTTAAACCATACTGCTGCATTAGCTTTTTAGCTCCATTTATTATATCCTGAACAATAACTTCGTCCTTTTCCATTACTTACACTTTTTGACTAAAAACGTATTTTGGTCGGCAAATATAGAAACAGTTTTTTGATTGTGCAAATTTTTTTTGTTTTTGTAAAAAATAATCTTTTCAAGCCTCTATTATTGGGTGGTGGGTGGGCTTGGCTCTTTTGGGTTTGTGAAGCGTTGGCTTTTGTGTATCGGGCAAACCCAAATGTGCCAATGGCGTGGGTTAAAACTTCAATTTTTTTGTGCGGTGGGAAAAAATAAAAATACAGAAGGGTCGGCTGTCGTGTCGGAAAGTTGGTCGGGTTGGTTGTCGGGTTTGGGTCGGTCGGTTGATGTCTGCACGGTCGGTCGGTCAGGGTTGCCGGTAACGGCAGTTCGTGCAACAACTCCCCAAAAATTCAGCACCACCCTTCCCGGACGATAACAGGAACAAGCTGCCAGCACGAATATTTTTGGTATTGCCTTGCATTACGGAGCGCCCTATCCGTAAAAATAGAAAAAAGCAGCCTGGTGAGCCACTTTTTCAACTTCGGCAGGCCTAAAATGTTTATAACCCTCCGAAAATTATAAATGAGATAGATTAATCCGAACTCGCCTTCATTTTTCCGGAGGCCTTTGAGTAGTATGTGATCGTAGCCCCATTGTCGCTTGATGGTGCCGAAGATGTGTTCGATGATTTGCTGGCGCAGGGAATAGGTCGATGTGTTTTCACGCACCCGGCGGTTGTTGCGCTCTACCGCGCCGGCATGTTGAGACCGTTCGATCAGGCGCCCCTTGGGGTTGCGGGTGCACAGGTGTTTGACCGCGCAACTGCCGCAGGCCGTCGTCTTGTAGTGCTTGACTTTGGTTACCGACTCTTCGTACTTCTTATTATACCAATGGCCGGTGGTCTTCAGGATGTGACCCTGCGGACATTTGTACTGGTCCTTCTTCGGGTTGTACCGGAAGCGCTCGCCGTAGTACTCCGGAGTCGGCACGGGATAACTGCGGGGTACTTCCTGGTAGGCTACGATTGTGTAGATGTCTTCCTGCTCACAACCGGTAAGCTGCTCGCCGTTGTGGTAACCCTTGTCCGCCAGTACAGCCACGGCATCCGTATCGCAAATACGCTTGGTTTTCTGCGCCATCGGCAGTAAGGCTTTCCGGTCGTTCTGGTTGGTGACTTCGTATTCAAGGATGAGCTTGTTCCGCTCATCTGCCACCGTCTGTACATTGTAGGCCACTTCGATTACCGACCCGTGCAGGATCATGGTCCGGGCATCGGGATCGGTGGTGGAGATTTGGTCCAGGCCCGTTTCCGCAAGCTGCTTTTCAATGCGCTTGTACTTGCGACGTTGGGCCTTTTGCTTTTTCAGTTTCTCAGCGATCGTGGCTTCTCTGGCCTCATCCAGATCGCCTGCGTTGAGTTCCTCGATGTAAGATTGGATCTTGTTGTCGATGTACTCCAGTTGCCGGTCGATCTTTTTCTGGTTGTAGTTTTTCTTCTTGGAGTTGACCGCCCTGAACTTGCTTGAATCGAGCGCCACCAGCGTTTTCCCGGTCAGGCCCTTTCGGTTGATCTGCCGGACGAAGTGGGTAAACGCATTGCGGAACAGTTTTGGGTTGTCTGACCGAAAGCCGGCAATCGTACGAAAGCAGGGGTTGTAGTCCCTTCAGTAACCAGAGCAGTTCGATGTTCCGCTGGCACTCACGCTCCAGCAGGCGAGAAGTCCGTATGCGGTTCAGATAACCGTACACATACAATTTGAACAGATCGGCCGGGTGATACATCGGCCTGCCCTCTTCCGCAGGTTCATTTTCTAAAAATCCCAGTTCTTTCAGCGGCAACGCGTCTACGAATAAATCGATAACCCGCACTTCCCGCATCTTCCGGGATCAAATCATCGATACAAGTCGGGAATAAAGTGGCCTGCCTGCGGTCGAATCCGGTTAGGTATTTCATGAAAAGCTGATTATTCTCTCAATATAATCAGCCCCGCCCGGAAACAGATCAAAATTCTTTAAACAATAGGGGAGGGTTTTTGCACAGTCTGACGGTTCTCGGCTTGGCGAAGGTGGCGTTTTTACCACAAATGTTGATACGAAGCACGAACTTCAACCTTACGAAAAAGTTTCAAACGAAGCACTGAACCGCCACTTTTGCCAAACCGATGTTACCTGCTGGCGTTCTGTCGTCCGTGTTCTGAAACACTTTATTGTCAAAGGATTTAAGTCAGTAATTCTCTATGTCAGGGTTTGCGTGTCGAGTGTTTTTTATTTTCAGAAGGGAAGGAAATTTTTTTAATTCAATTTTTCTTGGGATGGAAATAAGCACACTCTTTTTGCAGCTTTGGTTCGTGGGTAGAATTGAGCGGCTGCAAAATGTGTGTGCTTAGGTGCGTTGGCTATTTAGCAAGTTGTAATATTCGGTATGCCCCTCTTGCTACAATGATAAATACAATTGCTCCAATGATTAAGTCAGGATAGGATGAATTAAACCAATTCACTAAAAGCCCTGCGGTGATTACTCCTGTGTTTATGATTACATCATTTGAAGTGAAAATCATGCTTGCCTGCATATGTGCTTCTTTGCTTTTGCCTTTTTGTAGTAAATACAAACAAATTATATTCGCAATCAAAGCAAAAATGGAAACGATAATCATTGTTTGAAAGTCGGGAATTTTTTCTATGCCTATAAATCTCCTTACGACTTCGGTAAATCCGATAATTGCAAGAATGATTTGAAAATAACCTGCAAATTTAGCGATGTTCTTTTTCCTTATAACAGTTCCACCAACAGCAAACAAAGCAAGTCCGTAAACAATGCCGTCTGCCAACATATCCAAACTGTCAGCCACCAAGCCAATTGAATTAGCAATGAAACCTGTAATTATTTCAATAGCGAAAAATGAAACATTGATGATTAAAACAGTCAAAAGCATTTTTCTTTCTTTCCCGTGTGCTTCAGTTTCTAAAATCATTTCGCTTTGTTCGGTTGAAACCAATTTTGTATTCAGGTTCAAACTTTCCAAAGATGTTAAAATTGGTTCAACTTGTCCGTTGTGATATGCGATAAGTTCACGATTGGGTATATCAAATTCCAAAGATTTTATGTCGTCTAAATGCTCCAATTTCATTTTTATCAATTGTTCTTCACTTGAACAATCCATTTTTGAGATATGAAATTTACTTTTGTTCACCATTGCTATTTCTTTTCTAATTTAAACCTAACGCCCACATAAATTTCCCGTCCCCGTGTCGGTCCCCAAACAGAGGATGTGTCAAAGTATGGGCTGAATGGATTTTGCCAACTTATGATTGGTTGTTTTTGTAGGAAGTCAAAAATGTTTTCACAACCTGCATACATTTCAAACTTCTTAAAGTTGTAACTAAACTGTGCATTTACGATTGTGTAAGGTTGTGAAAAGTCAGGTCGTTGAAATTCTAACGGATTAGATTTGGTGTCGGGTAAACGCTGTTCACCATACCAATGCACATTCACGTCAAAATGAAATTTGTTTGTCAACGGTTTGTAGCTGAAAGTTGTCAGCACCTTGTGCATTGGGTTGAATGGCAATAGCTGTATTGTTTCTCCAATTTTTCTGTAAACATCCAAAAAGTTATATCCTGTTTTCAGTTCAAAGCGTCTGTAAATTTTCAAATACAATTCTGCCTGAAAACCATTGCTGACACTTGTTCCCGTAAAATTTTGAATGATTGCTTTAGTTGGGTCAGTGTCGTAGTCTGGAAAAATTTGATTTTGAAATTCAGTTCTGTAAAAATCCGCACTGAAATAACCCGATAGATTATTGTTTTTTGTTTCAAATTTTTGTGTCAGGTTAACACCAAAGTTTACTGCCTTTTCAGGTTGTAACTGCTCGGCAAAAATGATGTCTCTTGAACTAACAAGCAATCCGATGTTTTCGCTAAATAAGTTTACCGTTCTCCAACCCGTTCCAACATTTGCCCGAACAATTGTTTTGGGTGTAATATCATATTTCAAAAGGGTTCTTGGTGTAAACTGAAATCCAAATTGGTTGTGGTGGTCACCCCGAACACCGGCAATCCAAGTAAGTTTGTTGTTGAAAAATCGCATTGTATTTTCGGCAAAAAGCCCGGGAATGTTTTCTAATCGCTGATAATTACCTGCATAAGTCCGCAGTAAAAAAGTATCGGTAAATGCGATGTCTTCATTCAATTTCAAATGACGGTAACTAATACCTGTTTTCAAATCGTGTTTAGAGTAGTTCAGTTCATACTGAATGCTTCCGTAAAAATTGGTGTGCTGTGCAGGGTATTTCACCGTTCCGAAAAAAGAATTTTGTTGTTGGTGGAAAGCCGAAGCGAATAAAACGATGTTGTGTTTATCATTTATCCGATAACCTGTCTTCGTCCAAATTTCAGGTTGGTTGATATTAACGCTTTGACCGTAAACAGTGGTGCTACCTTTGTCGCTTTCAGGATTGAAAAATGTTTGTCCGCCAATGCGTTGTTCGTTGAAAAAACGTAAACCAATTCTGCTGTTCCAACCCCAATCTTTTTCATTTCCGTATTTCCATTTGTTGGAAATCATATATCGGGTAAGCAAAGGCAAATCAAGAAAATTGTCATTGTCTCGGTCAATTTTGTTGGCAGGTTGCACCGTATGAAACGCTGTTAAGTTGCTCCATTTCCCTTGTTTAAAAGCATAGTTTGTGTTAAAATGCTTTTCCAAAAAGTTATTCATATAAGCATTGAGCAACAAGCGGTCTGTTTTGTCGGGTTCTTTTGTTTCCACATTTATTTGTCCGCTGATACTTTCATAACCCTGCAATACGCTGTTTGCTCCTTTTGAAACATAGATATTGTCAACCAATGTGCCTGGAATACTGCTGATGCCATAAGTGTATGACAAGCCTTGTATCATTGGAAAACCGTCAATCAATACCTGATTGTAAACACCCGATAAACCCAAAATGCGAAGCTCTTTTGAGTTAGTAATTACATTGGTGGTTTGCGGCTGAACGGTGGTTTGCGTTTCAAAACAACCTGCCAAGTCGCAACAGGCAGCTTTCCCAAGTTCCGTTTGTGTGATTTGCTCGGTCTTAATCGGTTTGATGTCCGAAATAATTACTCCGTCTCGTTGCCCTTGAACAACTACTTCACCGAGAGTTTGTGTTTCTTGTAAATGAAATTCAACAAAGGTTTGATTGGTAATTTCAATCGTGTCTGATGAATGCCCCAGATATCTTGCAACAAGTTTTTTATTTGAAATGTCTTTGATGGAAATTTCAAACTCTCCTTTGCTACCAGTGGCTACGCCAATGGTAGTGCCAAGCCAATAAACACTTGCACCTATTAGCGGTTCTTTTTTGTCGTTGGTTACTTTTCCTAAAATATTTTGAGCCGAAATGCCAAATGGAAACAGTAAACCAACAATGAAGATGTATTTTTTCATTGTCTTGATTTTTAAGAGTATTGCAGGGCATTGAAAATGCTCTGCAATACAAATGATTTACTGTTTTATTTTGTATGGTCTTTCGTCAGGATTTTCGCAACTTCCTGTGTTTTCAATGGCTGCAAAAATTTCCTTTTCAGTTACCAATGCTGAATTGTATTTTACTTCAAAGGTTGTAGTTGTTCCTTGTTTTCCTGCTTTGCAACTGTTAACGCCTTTTACTTTCTCCACATTGGCGGAAATCATTTTTAAGTCCATTGAACAGGTTATGCCTTTAACCTTAACGGTTGAAGTTTTTAAACTGTCTGTTGTCTGATTGGTAGTTGTTGTTTGCGAAAACGCAATGTTTGTTGTGGCTGTCAATACGATGAGAGCCAAAACGAATAATTTTATGAAATTCATTTTTTCTGATTTTATATTGTTTAACGATAAGAATAATTGCTCCGAAGTTATCGGTGCAAAGTCTAAAGGATTGTTAAACAATTTTTGGCGGCTGCCAAAAATCAGGAGCAAATTGAGAAGTAAAAACTGATTGGTAACTAAATCCTTTGTATGAGAAAGTTGTCGGCTTAGGAATGTAGTCAAACGGAATATTCAAGCAAACCAAAACGCAAGAACTGCAAACCTGAAAAGGGTTACAAACATTTCCGCCACAATCGTTGTCTTGATTTTGGTCTTGTGAATTGTCATTGTCGGAATTTGGGGTGCATTGTCCGCTACAACAAGTTTGTGCCGTGTCTGCCTGCAATGAAAGCAAATCCATTCCCGGCTTAACTGCAAGGAACAGAATAAAAGTCGCTAATATGAATGTTAAAAATTTCATTGCTCTGCAAAAATACGGTTTATTTCCGAAACTCCCACCTGTGGGTCGGCAAAATTGGCTCTTTGGTTTTTGCCGAAGTTTTGGCATTGAGTGTCGGGGCAAAAACCAATGTGCCAATGTGGGTTGGCTAAAAATTGAATTAAAAAAAGTGCGGTGGGGAAAATAAAAAATACAGAAGGGTTGGCTTGTAGTGTCGGCAAAAAAGTTGCTCGAAAGTCAAAGTCAAGTTGTCTGTTATATTTTACTGTCGTCCGTGTCATTGTCATGGTGCTGTGTCGTCCTTTACGCTTGCAGGTAACGCTCAAATAGACGAAGGTTTATTTCGTGTTATTTCTCTGGATTCTTTGATTTCACCCGAATATACAAACAATCGGGCAGATTGGCGAAATGCGTGTTATTCACTTTCGCTGTTTCGCTTTATCCAACGGGCTGGTCACTTTGGCGAGGTCGGTGACAGCTACGTGGGTGTAGATAAGCGTAGTTTTAATGGATTGGTGACCCGGCAATTCCTGGATCCGGCGCAGGTCTGTTCCGCTTTCCAATAAATGGGTGGCAAAACAATGATGTAATCAGTGAAAGGTGATCCGTTTTCGGATACCGGCCCGCTTTACCGCTGCACGGAACACGAGCTGGATACTCCGGGTACTGTAACGTTCGCCTGTCTGGCCCTCGAACACCCATCGCTTCGGGATAATTAATTCCAATCCTACTGATAAATTTCTTAAAACCTATATTGTTATTTAAAGCAGAAATTGTTTTTGCTCATTTCTTATAGTCAGTTCAATTTAGCAGTGCCGTTGCTCAACTCCCCACCCCATCCCACCACCCCAAACTACCCGAAAGCCCCAAAAAATCCAACCCCATTAAAATAACACGAAACACACCAATCCCGCTACCACCCATCGGGCAGCCAGGGTATAAACATCGCCCAGGCTTCGGTTCGCCCGTCGGCCGATTGAAAGTGATTCGCGATGAATCGCGTACGAGTTACCAACAGGGCCGGGCGGCGGCGGGGATGGGGTGGGTTGATAAATTTAATCGGCGATTAAAATACCAATCGGTCCGTTGGCAGGTATTTTTGAGCGGATCGCTCCCTACCGGTTTTTTAAACCTGCAAAACTTTACGCGTATGATTTATATCTGGTTCTTCAGCTTCGGCGCTTACCTGATCTACTCCGTAATCCAAAATCACTTCGCGCAGGCCAAACCGGAAGCCTCCGCAGCGGCCGACACGACCGAAGATCCGATCGTGCGCTGGCTGAACGAACAGGATATCCTGGCGTCCGTCCTCGGGCAGGGGCCGGTGCGGGTGTACGGATTCGATTTCAACCTCTTGAGCTGCCGGATCAATGTGGAGCTTCGCCACGACCCCGGTGTGCCGGTCCACCGGGTGAAAATCACCTTTCCGTTGTTCTTTCCCGAAGCACAAAAGCACATCGTGGCCGCCTGCCTCAGTACCCTGAACAGACGACTGACCGGTGTCGCCTTCCGGCTGGTGACTTCCAGGCAGCGGTCCGTGATCTTGCTGAGTTGCGATGAGCTGACCGATGCCGAGGGGAATCCGGTGAAACGATTCGATCCCGATGACCTGTACCGGATCTTCGCCATCGCGGACCAGTGTTTTCCCGAGATCCATCGCGCCGTTTTCAACGACCATCATCCCGAACTCGTGGCCATCCGGGCCTTCGGACCGGAGGATTTCCGGCTGAATTGAACCACCACCCCCTGCATGAAACCCGGCAGCTTCCTCACGCCCGCGCTCGACTCCTATGCGCTATTGCTCCAGGAGCCCGGACTTTCCGTGGAACCCCGTGCGTCCGTATGGCTCCGATCTTCGGACCCTGTGAAAAAAGTCGCCGGCGCGATCGCTTCGCTGGATGCCGCTGGGGTCGAACAATACCTCGGTCGGCAGGCGTGGTTCGGAGGGTATCCCCGCGCGGAGTTCTTCGAGCACCTGCGGTTCATGTTTCACCTCTTTCGTTTCGAAGGAAACCGACGCCTGCTGTGTGCGCCGACGCATTGTCATTGGAAAGAATGCCGGAACTACAGACACCGGGGCTACTTATTTGCCGGCGACAAAACCGGCAACTACACCTTTTTCATTTTCCGGATGCGCTACGGCACCCTGGTCGATCTACAGCAATGCCATTCTTGTGACCGTAATCTGCACATCCGGTTTCCGGGCCGACTTACTTATCTCGGCGATCCGCCGTTCTGAATTTCGAAAGGCCGCGTGAGTACGATGCTCATGCCGGGGGAGGAATCATGGCAGAGCCGTTAAACTATCCTGCGCGGCTACCGGGGCGATTTGTTAAGTCCTGCGCAGACATGGTTATTTCACGCGTGTACACTCGTAAATGTCTTTCCTCCGCATCGTGAGGGGATGCCGTTAATATCTTATTGCACTTTTCCCGGATGCATTGTGCTGCGATGCGCCGTTGTGGGCATTGGTCTTTCTCTAAATTCCTACCTTCATGAAAACTCCCGACCATGAAACCAGTTCTTGTACTCCTTACCTTCTTTTTACTGACTTCCACCAGGACCTCCGCCTGGGGCCCCGACATCCCCTTCGCCTCACAACCCAGCGGCCGGATCTCGATGGTCGCGAACTCCGCAGGCACCCTCTACTGTACCGTGCCCGCAGCCATGACCGGAGTCGGCGGGGCGAACCTGTATGAATCTACCGACAACGGCGCCTCCTGGATGCCCATCGCCAACCTCGGAAGCGGCGAGACGGTCGTCAAGACCAAACTCCTGGTCACCGGCACCGATTCCGTCTATTGCATCTACCAGATCGGCGA
The DNA here is from genome assembly GCA_016713765.1 of Bacteroidota bacterium. Classification (NCBI taxonomy): domain Bacteria; kingdom Pseudomonadati; phylum Bacteroidota; class Bacteroidia; order Candidatus Pollutiaquabacterales; family Candidatus Pollutiaquabacteraceae; genus Candidatus Pollutiaquabacter; species Candidatus Pollutiaquabacter sp. The sequence goes on along the minus strand of JADJON010000001.1, from coordinate 448,369 downwards.
CAGCCTGTTCACCTTCAGTGTACAGTCGCGCGTCACAACGCCGTTCACCACCATGACCGTCGAAGATTTCGACGCGGTCGCTTCGCCCAACGGCAACGCGATCTACCTCTTTACCGACGATCTGGGCAACACTAACGTGCACCGTTACAGCTCCACCGACGGCGGTTACACCTGGAACGGCAGCACCGCGCTCGTCGCCGGCGACGCCGCCAACCCGCGCGTCTGCATGGACGGCACACGGCTTATCCTGAATTACTATGGACCCGTACTTTCTCCCGCAACGACCTCGATCATTCGCTCTGCCTTCTACAACGAGACCGTCCCCGGAACCATCGCACCGGGCGCTGGCGCGTTTGCGGATCGCCTGCCTTCGGGACCGACACGACCGCAATTCGAAAGCGCGATCGTAGCCAATACGGTCTGGTTGTTCTGGACAGAAACAAATGGCATCGACATTTCACTCAAGTATATGGTCAGTTCCGATAACGGAGTGAATTATAGTACAGAAGCCACGGTTTCCAACGACGCAGCCTGCTTCGGTCTTACGACCATTCGCAGTATCGTCGACCCGGCGGTCGGATTAGCCTATTATCACGACTCCGTCCCGGTGGCTCCCAACTACCGCTACAGCCAGGTCCGGGCGCTAAATCCTACCGCTTTTTCTTCACCGGAATCTTTCAGCGATTTTGATCCGTCTTGCTTCGGTGGACACGAAACATATCCCGCCGTAGCCGCCATTGGAAATGATGTTGGAGTAGTCTGGACCGAAACCGACGCCTTTGCATCGCTTTATTTTGATCTGCGTTCGGCTATTACAAAAGTTGAAACCGTTTCCCCGAAAGGCGACATCCGTGTTTATCCGAATCCGGCCGGCGACCAAATATCGATTCGGTCAGGTCAGCAAACAATGGGTACGCGGTACCGGATCGTCGACCTATCCGGTCAAATCGTACAAACCATCCAATTGGAAAGTGGAATAACGACGATCGATATCCACCTACTCGCTTCTGGCGTCTATCAACTGGTGGGCGAATCCGGTGCCGCAACCCGTTTCATGAAGAATTGATCTTCCGGAGCGTTCGTTTTACTTAAGCACGCATAAGGGAACCTCTAATAAAAAGCGCCGGGGTTGATGATCAACCCCGGCGCTTTTCTTTTTGATTTCATTCGATCACAACCCGAACCGCATCCCCTTCCACAGGTCGCAAGAAATAGATGCCGGCTGCGATTCCGTGAATATCCAAATCGGACTCGCGCTCAACCAGATTCCAATCCCGAACAATCACGCCTCGTGTATCCATCAGTTGTAAACGCATCGATGACTTCGCTTCTTTCAACGCGACCATCAATTGGTCGGTCGCCGGGATCGGAAATACCGATAGGACAGGGTTCGTGAACCGGGGTCCGATGGACTGGATGATGCAGGGATAAGGCAATAGACAGGTCAAGGTATCGTAACGAAACAGGATGGTGGCTTCAAAACCAGGCGGTATTAAAGTTAAAGACGTAGAACATGGATACACGGAGGTGGAATTTCCAAACTGGCCAAAGAAGAACATGGATCCGTTACCGACGGTATCTCCGTTCTGATCCACCACCGCTTCCGGATAGGGATAATTGATGAACGTGGAGCTGTCGCCCGATAACGTGATCGTGAGATTCATAATGCCGGGAACAGTATCCAGGGAAATGTCATCGATACAGAACTGGTCGCAGGTAACCTGTGCCCGACTGACAGGCAGGGCGGACAGTTGCAGGACCAGAACGAATCCAAGAATTCGGCAGAGTGGTTTCATGGAATTGCTTCTTTAAAGCAAATGTATGGTCGGGTACCCGCAGCCACAGATACGTGATTCGGATAAACAGGTAAAATATTAACCCGTCAGTGTGCCGACGGTCCGGGCACTCGCTTCACCCACTGATTCTCAAGGAAAAACGCTTCCGAAATCGTACCTTTGCCGCCCGCATGATCCACGTAAATAACCTTTCCCTCCGCTACGGCAAACGCGTGCTGTTCGAGGAGGTCAATTTGAAATTCACCCCCGGCAACTGTTATGGCGTCATTGGCGCGAATGGAGCCGGAAAATCCACTTTTCTGAAGATCCTTTCCGGTGAGATCGACCCGACCACCGGCCAGGTACACATCACTCCCGGCGAACGCATGAGCGTACTCAAGCAGGACCACTTCGCCTTCGATCAGTGCCAGGTGCTGCAGACCGTCCTCATGGGCAATAAGAAATTGTGGGACGTCATGCAGGAGAAGGACGCCCTCTATGCAAAGGCCGACTTCACCGATGCCGACGGTGAACGGGCCGCCGTGCTCGAACAGCAATTCGCCGACCTCCACGGCTGGGATGCCGAGAGCGATGCAGCGACCCTGCTTTCGAGCCTGGGTATTCGGGAAGAACTCCACCAGCAGTGGATGAGCGAACTGAGTGGTAAAGAAAAAGTACGGGTACTGCTGGCACAGGCACTGTTCGGAAATCCTGATATCCTGCTGCTCGACGAACCGACGAACGACCTCGACGTTGACACCATCACCTGGCTGGAAAACTTTCTCGCCGATTTCCAAAATACCGTGATCGTCGTGAGCCACGATCGTCACTTCCTCGACGCGGTGTGTACGCACGTTGCGGATATCGATTTCGGAAAGATCAACCTGCACAGCGGCAACTACACGTTCTGGTACGAATCGAGTCAGCTCGCGCTGCGTCAGCGTGCCGACCAAAACAAGAAGATCGAAGACAAGCGCAAGGAACTCCAGGAGTTCATCGAACGCTTCAGCGCCAACGCTTCGAAGTCACGTCAGGCGACCAGCCGTAAGAAACTGTTGGAGAAGCTGGTGGTCGACGATATCCAGCCTTCCAACCGCAAGTATCCCGGCATCATCTTCACCGCTGAGCGCGACTGCGGTGACCAGATCCTTCACGTCGACGGATTGACCAAGATCGACCACGAAGGTAAGCCGCTCTTCCGCGATATCAGCTTCACGCTTCGTAAGGGCGACAAAGTCGCGTTCCTCGCGCGCGACCACCAGTCTGTCACCGCCCTGCTGCGTACGCTGATGAACGACGAAGCTGCCGACAGCGGCGAGTTCAAGTGGGGCACTACCATTACCTGCTCATACCTTCCGAACGACAACTCCGCGTTCTTCCAGAGCGACCTCAACCTGGTCGACTGGCTCCGGCAGTATTCCAAAGACAAGGATGAAACCTATGTGCGCGGCTTTCTTGGTCGTATGCTCTTCACAGGTGAAGAGACCCAGAAAAAGTGTAACGTACTTTCCGGTGGTGAAAAAGTTCGCTGCATGGTTTCACGCATGATGCTTACCAACGCCAACTGCCTCGTACTCGACGAGCCCACCAACCACCTGGACCTGGAATCGATCACCGCCTTCAACAACGCGCTCAAGGACTGGAAACACATCGCGCTGTTCACCAGCCACGACCATACGTTTGTGCAGACCGTCGCCAACCGCATCATCGAGATCACCCCGAACGGATGCATCGACAAAGAGATGAGCTACGACGAATACCTCGCCAGCGAAAACGTAAAGGAACAACGCGCGAAAGCGTACGGTGAAGTGCTGGCCTGATTCCGAAAAAATTCGATTCAATAAAAAAGCCTGTCTGTGAATCACAGACAGGCTTTTTGCTTTTATTTTAGGGCGATTCCCTCCGACCGGTACTAGTTGATGATATGCTTCCAGATATCGTTGCCGAGTGTGTAGACCATCAACGACAACAGGATCACCATACCGGCGACCTTGGCGCGTTCCATGAAGCGGTCGGAGAGTCTCTTACGGGTCACCGACTCCCACAACAGGAAAATCACATGGCCGCCATCGAGTGCCGGAATGGGCAGGATGTTCATGAACGCCAGCACCATCGAGAGCAATCCGGTGATCGCCCAAAAGCGACGCCAGTCCCAGATGCCGCCATAGATGTTCGCGATACCGATCGGGCCCTGCAGGGATTCGCTGGCCTTCTCTTTTCCAGCGAAGATCTGCTTGAGTCCTTTGATGTTCGACGAGATCGCTTCAAACGCGTCGGAGGTTCCGTAGCGGAACGCTTGTCCGGTCGAGTAAGCCGTCAGCGGATAACTGCCGAAATCGGTATGATAGGTAATGCCGATCATGCCACTGTCGCTTACAACCGGCTGCAGGGTCAGTGTATCGGTGCCACGGGCCAGCGTGAGCGCCACCGGTTTGCCTTTGCTTTCTCCGATCATCTTGCGGGCGCCTTCCATCGACAAGGTTCGCGTTCCATTTACCGCGAGCAGGCGATCACCTGCACGTACGCCGGCCGCCTCCGCGGGCTTGCCCGCTATGATGCTGTCGATCAGTAACGCGCTGCGATAAGGTCCGATGAAGTTGCCCTTTCCGGCTTCGATCGTTCGACGGTAAAAGTCGGCGGGCACTTCCACTTCCATCGTTCTGCCGTTACGCAGAACCGTCAGGGTGGCGCCGAAGATTACGCGCGACGACAACACATCCTCGAATCGTTCGAAGGGTTTGCCGTCGATGGCGACAACCTTATCGCCGTTCTCAAAGCCGACTTGTTTGCCCAGCTCGTACACATAGATGCCGTCGGTGACATCGGCATTGGAGAGGTATTGCTTGTCGTACTTCATGAGTACGAGCGAGTAGATCAGAATGCCGAGGATGACGTTCATCGTCACGCCGCCGATCATCACGATCAGTCGCTGCCAGGCCGGCTTGGAACGGAACTCCCAGGGTTGAGGCGGAAGCTTCATCGCCTCCTTGTCCATGCTCTCGTCGATCATGCCGGAGATCTTGACATAACCACCCAATGGCAGCCAGCCCACTCCATACTCGGTATCTCCCTTACGGAAGCTGAAGAACTTGAATCCCCAGGCGTCGAAGAAGAGATAGAATTTCTCCACGCGGATACCGAACGCGCGTGCAGCAAGGAAGTGACCCAGCTCGTGCAAGGTCACCAGTATCGCAAGGCCCAAAATCAGTTGGGCCGCCATGATCAATCCAGACATCGTCTAAGTTTATCCGCAGCTCCCGCGGAATACTGCATAACTGCTTTTATCCGGGGAGGTTTCAGGATTGCAAAGATAAAGAATCGGGGTTGTAAGCCTGATGAACGGTCATTTTTAACGGGATTTAACGGGTTTCTCCACCATTGCACGCTGAAAAATGCTCCAGCGAAACGGCAACCCGGTCATTCCACACTCGTACACGGCATCATGCGCCTGTTCCTGCTCTTCCTGTTGCTCTCTCTTGCCGGCCCCTGTTATGCGGCCTCCGACTCCCTGCGTCATCGCGTCCTGATCATTCCTTATCAGGAAGCCATGCACCTTTCAGATGCCGACCCTGACATTTCGATGGGTTCCGAACTGGATCTCGGTGAAATGCGAAAAACATTTCGGTTGGGACTCCTGAAGTCGATCAAGGAACGTACCGCCGAGATCAGCGACACGCGCCTGCTCGAAAGCGATTTCGTCGCGGAAGATGTGGATCAGGACCGTTTGTACAAGGCGATCTACTATACCGAAGACACGGTCTATCGGAAAACAAAACTGCTTCCCGCCGATTCCACGATCGCCGCGAATACAAAACCTCTGAGTAAAAAAGGCGCCAAACAACCGGAACCGACCACCTATATGAATGTCGGGTTTCACGACCAGTTATTACTCAAGGACCTTGGCCGCAACTTCGGCGTCGACCGCATTGTGCTGCTCAACGAGGTCGACATCATCACGCATACCGACGACTGTCTCGACCTGGCATTGCAGATCTATCGTCGCGAGCTCAAGGTGCATTTCAGTGTTTTCACCTCTTCGGGTAAACAAGTCTACGGTGGCGTGGCGCATGCCGACTTTCCTTCCAACTCCAACGACGTACAGGAGATCCTGAAACGTGTGGCACCTTCGATCGCCGATCAGGTACGACGGGGTGCTAACGCGCCCGCTACTGAAACTCCCTGATCCCCCGGAATGAATAAAGGCCGCCCACACACACCGGGGCGGCCTTCACAGAAGGGGAACAGAAACAGGAACAAATCAGCGTCGTAATACTTCTATTTTCTTGTTGTACACACCGGCATCGGTGACCACGCGCAGTTGATAGATGCCGAGCGCGATCGCGTCAACGGCAATGCGGGTCTCGGCTTGTCCGGTCTGGTCGCGGAACACACACTGGCCGCCGAGATCAAAGAGGGCTACCTCCATCACCTGTATGTCCTTGCCGCGAACGATGACTGTATGAGCGGCCGGGTTCGGGAAGACCACCAAGTGGGTGGAGAGGTCCGGAACCGGAACGCGCGTCAGGGTCGGATCCAGCACGACACGGTCGTTCTGGCTGCCGAACAAGAGCGGGAACTGCGAGGCGGTGATGGCCCGGAGATTACCCGGCGTGAACAAGGCGTCGGTCAGCGTAGAAATGTTGTCGACGATGACGACATCAAACAAGGCAATGTCGCCGAAGCCGCCGAACACGTTCTGTCCGTCGTTGCGCACCAATGCGAAGTCGATGCGGCCGGCCGAGGGCGTGTGGCGATAGAAGGTGATGAGATCGACACCCGCCGTCCCGAGCCAGCTCGTGCTGAAGTCGGTCACCAGCGAGTTGGTATCCACCACGGTCGGATCATAATAGACGGTGAAGGCGATGCCGTACAGACTGTCGACGGCCTGAGTCATTGTGCCCAACTGAATGGCCACATTCACCGTCGCACCGGGGGCTACCGTATCGGGCGTAGCGTCGATCACCAGCGGAGGTAGGGCCGCGTCAATCTGAACAGGTGTCGGCTGCAGACGTGCGGGATGGGTTTGTCCGTAGTTCTGGTTCACCGCCAGTGTATCGGCGAACCCGACGGCGCCGTCGCCGTCGCAGTCCGCATGTTTGAAGTTGACCGCGCTGACGAACCATCCGTTGAAATCGGTAGCGGCCTGTGCGGTCCAGCTCAGTGTAGCGCCGGCACGTACCGGACCAGTCTGGCCGAAGGCCACCCCGATATCAAGGATGTCGCTGTTATTGCAAACCAGGTCGTAGTTGGCATCCCCCGGCCACACATTGCTGACCACGGTACAGGGCGCATAGGTCCAGCCGGTGTTACCGCCGAGGTCGACACAACCATTGCCCGCGTTGAAGGTCGCACCACCATTAACGGTCACATCCTGAATCAAGGCGTTGGCAATACAGACCTGGCCCGATGTTTTGGTGAGTATCGCAATCGGGTTGCCTTTGAGGAAGACCGGGAAAGCGGGTGTTCCATTGCAGACCAACTCGGAGAAGTTAATGTTACCACCCAGATTCGAGGTCTTGCCGGGGTTGTTCAGGAAGATGGTGTCGCAGACGATATTTCCGCTCATGGCGAAGTCGTCGAAGAAAATCGCCTTCCGGATGGAATCACTGGCCAACTGCGAATACACGTTCACGTATTGGTAGGCAGTGAACTGTTCGCAGACGAAACTATTGAGGAAGAAGCGGGCGCCGATGTCGAGTACGGTGATGTTGCGGAACGCGCCGGTGGTTCTGAAATCAAAGCCCAGGCTGCTGTAAACAGGCGCTATCCACCGCATCACCACGTCGGCCTGACGTGAGTTGCTAAGACTTCCCTGAAGATAGAAATAAGAGACCGTCAGGGTCATGGGACCGAAGTTGACATTGCTGCCGGTAGTGCTCGTCATGCGGCTGACGGTGATATCGTTACCTGCGGCATCGAGGTTGCCGTTCAACAGCGTCAGTTGAATGCCCGAAAACGCATCCTGAAAGGCAACGGTGCCGGTACCGTTGACCGTGACCGAATCCAATTCGGTGCCATTACTCGTCAGATCGATGCCGGAAGCTCCCGGCAGCAGGTTCGTGGTGACAACGTTCCAGTTCATCACCGGTGCTAACGCAAGGTTGCCGGTAACACTGATGGTCGATCCGTTCACGGTGATATCGCTCCCGGCCGCGGAGAAGTCAATGCCGGCTGCGCTGACGTTGGTGACGTCGAGCGTCAGCGTGCCGTTGGCAAGACCCGAATTGGCATCGAATACGACTTGATCGATAGCCGCGGGAACACAAGCGCCGGATGAACCTCCGCTCGACAATGACCAATGAGCGGGGTCACTCCAGTTGCCGGAGCCGCCAACCCAGTACACCGTTCGCGGAGCCGGTGAGTTGATGGTCCAGCCGGTGTTGTTGCCACCGTCCACGGAATTGTTGGCCGTGAACGTCGCACCGCCGCCAGCCGCTATACTGTTGAGTGAGACAAAGTCGACGACCACGTTGCCGCTCGCCATGCTGATACTGGACGGTGAACCGGCTATGGTGGAACGAATACCTGCAAGGCCGTTACAATCAGCCTGCACTTGCAGGCTGGTGCCCAGTGTCAGTGTTTCTCCTGGCGCCTGCGAAAAATTGTATCCGCCATTGGCAAGCAAAAGGTTATCAATCGAATTGCTGCCACTGACGTTGACATCCTTATGGAATTCGGCGTCGGTGAACAGGTTGGCATTTCCGATATCGATTGACTCGTCGGCCAGGATAGTATTCACTGACACACTATCGGAAAGATATCCCCGAACGCTGAAATGCATGGAACGAAATGTGCTCGCCCGGTTGTTGCGGCAATATGCCGGGCCTTTATCGAATTCGATATCGGTGGTTGCTGAACCGATGAAGGTCCCGTCGAAGTACATGTCCTTCAGGAAGAACGTACTGTTGGCCGTAATGGCTTGTGCGGCAGGATAACCCGACAGCAACCGGGTGTTGACGTTCTGGCCGTTGTAATCGACGTTTCCGTTTTGCTGGTAGATCCCTTCCGCGTAGAGCGAATCCTGAACCGTGTACCAACAGGAATCACCGACCGTCAGGGTAATAAAAGGAGTGCCGGCAGATCGCAGGATGCTACCGGTCCGCGGTGAACGCAGATCGGTTTGGTCAAGGCGCCAGTTCAGTTGGTTGTTGAGGTCCAGTGAACCGTACAGGGTGATGTAGTCGCCGAAGAAGGTCGGAGACCCTGTTACGCCGTTCACAGTCAGGTCGCCGGCGTACTGTTCCAGATGGGGAAGATAAACGGTGTCGCCGGCGCCAAGTGAATTCGCGTCGAAGAAGACATTGTCCAAACGATTGGGTGTACAACCGGCCGGAGCGCCTCCGCTTGAGAGCGACCAGTGGTTCGGGTCATTCCAGTCGCCGGTACCACCCACCCAATAAAGGTCACGCGTTACCAGCGCCGAGATATTCCATCCGGTGTTGCCGCCCAGGTCGATGACGTTGTTCGCATTAAACGTCGCCCCGCCGCTGGCCTGGATGCCTTCGAGGATGGCGTAGTCGATGGAGATCGTGCCGGATGCGGCGTTCAGCGTAGCGGGAGGAGCGCCGGCATAGGAGGTGCTCAACCGGCCCATATCGGAGCACGATGAATTGAGGGTGAGGTTGTTGATGTTCGAGGTGGTACCGGTCATCAGGTACACGAGTTTACCGTTGAGTTGGTTGATCGTGCAATTCTCCAGCAACACACTCGTGGAGAATTCACCGGTGCCGAGTATCGTGTTCAGCGCGTACGAGGTATTGGTCGCGCTCGCGTAGTTGGCCTGGCAGGCTCGCAGCGTTCCGGCATTCTGGAAAATTAGAGAGTCGAACGGCGTGGTGTTGTTGATACAATCCATTTCACCGCTTACGCAATTGAAATGCACGGAGGTTTGATCGGCGCCGGATGGAATGACATCCAACGTGATCGTGCGCGTAAAGATCTCGTTGCTTCCGCCGTTGACCGAAAGCGTGATGTCGCCAAGCACCAGCGTGGTGCCTACGCCCGCGTTGAATCCGCCACAGGATATATCAAAGGCATTCGCGTTGAGACTTCCTGCACGCAGGTCGACCGGACCGATGCAAGTCAGTGGCGAAGACAAGGAGTAGGACGCGTTGGCGTCGATCGTTACGGCATACGCGTATTGTCCGGCCAGGTCGATGGTGTGCGAACCGGTTGTGGCGCTCATCACCAGGTTGACATTGGACAAGGTCATACCGGCGGAGAATGCGATGCTGCCACGCAGGTTCAGCGTAGCGCCGTTGCCTTCAAAGGTCGGATTGAACTGGACGCCCGCCCAGCTCATGCTGTTACAATAGTAGAAGGTGGAGTCGAGGTTCAGCACCTGACCCGTTGCGGTGAACGAAGCGGCGTCGATCACCACATCGTCGTTGATCGTAGGGATGGAAGCGTGGAAGGTGGAGCCGCCGCTACTGGTTGCCCAGTGCGTGGCGTAGTCGCTCCAGTTACCGGAACCGCCCACCCAGTAGTAGGTCGCGGCATTCGTGCCAGCCGGGCCAAAGAGTCCCAGCACGAAGAGAAGCAGCAGGTGGAGGAAGTTTTTCATGGTCGTATGTGTTTGCTCGGGGGTCGTCAGACATGATTTACCGATACAAACGTAGGGGCAGAGGAAGGCTGGAACAAATACAGAAATGGCAGTTTGTCGAATGTCGATACAGTACTGATATTATGAATTTGATATATTTTGGCTGTTTATTTGCCTAAATATTTGGTGTTTGTCGAATTTGGATTAGTTTAGATGCAGGAAGTCCGGGTCTGAAATGCGCACGATTAAGGTACTTGAATTGCTCCATGCGCTCAAATCGCACGAAAAAGCAGCGTTTTCGGCGTATTTGACTTCCCCCTACTTTCTTCCGGCTCCTGAATATCCCCGGTTACTGCAGCTATTGGAAACCTTGCCTTTGTCGACGCAGGAGTTGCCAAAGACTGAATTGTACGGGCGGCTTTTTCCGCAACAGCCCTTTGACGATCAGCAGCTGCGCTATCTCTTGTCGGATTTCACAGAACGGTTGGAACACTTCTTCCTGCTTCGTCAGCTTGCAGGCGAAAAAGAAGAAAGCGCCCTGCTGCAGCTCGAAGCCTTGCACGCGCGTGAAACATCCAAGGCCTATCAACACGCGGCAAGACGGTTCGAGAGCATCGACCGCTATGAAAGCGCGAAACACTTTCACCGCCACTATCGCGCGGCGGAGATCCGGCAGGAGTTCGCCGCACAACACGGCGCGCGCGATGAAGTGACGGACTACGTAGAACTCGCCGACAACCTCGATCGCTTCTACTTCCTGCGCAAATTGCAATTGCAGTGCGAACGGATCAACTATCGAAACGTCCTTGCGCGGGAATTCGACGTTTCCCTGATCGACGAGATCACGCGGCATGTGCTGCGCAATCAATTTCTCGGTTCCCCGCTCATCGAAACCTACTACCAGGTCCTGCAACTACTCAGCGGACCGGAACCCGAGACCGCGTTCCAGTCGTTGCTGCAACTGCTCGAAGCGCATCGCGATCGCTTTTCCGTCGAAGACCTGAACAACGTCTATCAATACGTCAAGAACCACTGCATCCGCCGCATCAACCTCGGCGACGAGGTTTACCGTGAGCGGCTGTTCGGCATTTACCAAAACATCCTCGCCGACGAACGATTGATGCGCCACGACTACCTCTCGCCCTGGGAATACAAGAACATCGTTACCCTCGGGTTGCGCTTACGGCAGGAGGCCTGGGTGGCCGACTTCATCGAACTCCACCTCCACCATCTGCCGCCGAATGAACGTGACAATGCCCACACCTATAACTCAGCCATGCTGTGTTACTACCGGAAGCAATACCGCCAGGCAGTCAAGTTGCTGCAAACCGTCGAGTTCACCGACCTCTACTATCAGCTCGACGCGCGGTCCATTCTGTTAAAAGTTTATTTCGAAACCTACGAATCCGAATCGTTGCTACACCATATCTCGGCATTCAAGATCTTCCTGCGCCGCAATAAGCTGGTGAGCGCCTATCAACGTAAGATCTACGAAAACTTCATCCGCTACGCGCTGAAAATTTTCCGGAGCAGCGACTCCGAATCAAAACGCAAAGCGCTGGCGGAGGAGATCCGAAGCGTCGATCACATCTCCGACCGCGCCTGGTTACTGGAGCAACTCGAGTGACCGGTCAGGGCCCGGACGGAACCGGGAACACTTTCAATTCTCCGCTCTGAAATAGCGGAAAAGCGCCCTGCCAGGTGGTATCGGGTTCATGCCACAGGAGAAAATACTTCGCGCCTGATTCCCGGATCACCTCCAACGCTCCGGCTTGCCGGTCGTTGATCTGTCCGCGATACGGTGTCTTGTTGTGATAGGCTACGAACAACGAAGACGAGTAACGATGTCGATCCGGGCTTTCCGAATACCGGGAAGCGATCGGTCCGTCGAGCAATTTCAGCGACCGCAGGTAATACGTCGCCTCCTGCAGTTGCCGATCCTGTTGGTACAATACGTCCATCGTCTGTAACGGCTGCCGAACGGCTTTCCAGATCCAGATCGCAGGCACATCGCGGTCAAGGCCGAACAACAACTCCTTGACCGGCCGCTTGATAGCCACTAAGAGGGTAATCAGGAAGAGGACACGCGCCAGGTAAAACCAGGGTCGTCCTCCCTGTTCGATCGCCGCCGCGAAAAACGCCGCCAGGAACAGCATCATCCAGGTGCTGATCCAGATGTATCGTGTATGGACAAGGATCAGACTATAGCCGCCATAAAACGCCAGCAGAAACAAGCCGGCCAGCAGGCGTGATCGCTGCGACAAGGGTTCCTGTCGTAGTTGCAGTTTATTGCGGAAGATCAGGAAAAGTGCCAGCAGCAAGAGTAGTCCCCATCCGGTAGTTCGTTGGAAATCGAAATACCAAATGGTGAGCAGGTTGCGTTCCAGCACCTGAAGGAATCCGGGGACCACACACGTCGGTTCCGATACGCGTCCGGTCCAGAACAATTGCATCGGCTCTTCCCAGGCGCAGATCGCATGCGGACCGGATGGTTTCGTCAGTTCGTTAGAGAGCACCGGAAGCTGCATGACCTGTCCCGGCATGGGTGCGACACCCGGACTACGGTTGAACGCGGCCGCCTCGCTGATCGTAAAGTGCCCATACTTGAGACTGATGGCTGTCACCCAGGGCGCGATGAGCAAGAGGAAAATCCCCAAAGCACGCAACAGGAGTCGTCTCCCGACAGCTAGCTTGCGCACCTGCCACCATTCCGATACCAGCAGGAATAAAAACAAGGGCAACCCGAATGCTTTCGCATAATAGGCAAGCGCGCCGAGCAAGGCGAATCGTTTCGCGTTCTGTTCATCGGTTAAGGCCGAACCTTTAGCCAGAAAGCGAAACAACGCGAGTGTAAGCCAGAGAAACAACAGGTCCGCGGTCGGACTCAGGAAAGCATACGCCAGGACAAATGGAAGCGCCGCATATGACAAAGCCTCCGCATATGGCTCCGGCATAACCGAACGACGCAACACGATGGTCCAGGTCCACAGCACCCCGGCTCCGATGACCAATTGCAGTGTTTTTAATGCCGGGATATCTCCGAAATCCTGCCCGGTAAACGGCAGCATCAGCCAGCTCAGCAATGGGCTCCAATAACCATTGATCGCCTCCCGGAAGTCACCTTCCAGATAGTGCCGGGTGATCATCAGGTACTGGAAGGTGTCGGGATTATTGACGTACCAGCACAGGTAAGGGAACAGGACCGCCGCCAGGAAAGCATACAGGGCGAGTAATAGAAATGGCGGCCGGTTCATGAGGGGGCAAAATAGCGAATCTGAAAAGGAAAATCGGATGCGTGTTCCGGGTTTCGCGTTTCGAGTTTCGGGTTTCGGGTTAATGGGGCGAAAGAGAATTAGTTTTTAGTTACCAGCTACCCTTCCGAATTCCTCGTCTAAAACCTGTTTTTCTTTCAACTTTCCACCGTTCAACTTTCAACTTAAAGCGAAAGTCATTTCAATGCCTCCCGCTATTGCCGTACCTTTGCGGCATGAAAGACACTACCACGCTCCAGGACTACGGCATTGCAGAAGCCCTGAAGGCACTTGGCCTGAAAGACATCAACCCGGGAGCCGGCACGGGCACCCGTTGGTCCGACTCCGACGGTGAGATCATTTCTTCGTATTCCCCAGCCGACGGCAGCCTCATCGGAAAGGTGAAGCAAGCCACGGCCGACGATTACGAAAAGACCCTGCGCGCAGCGGAGGAGGCTTTCAAGGTGTGGCGCAACATGCCCGCGCCGAAACGCGGAGAGATCGTTCGGCAGATCGGCGAACAATTCCGCAAGTACAAAGACCCGCTGGGCAAGCTCGTTTCCTATGAGATGGGCAAGAGCCTGCAGGAAGGTCTTGGCGAGGTGCAGGAGATGATCGACATCTGCGATTTCGCCGTCGGCCTGTCGCGTCAGCTCTACGGTCTGACCATGCACAGCGAGCGCCCGAAGCATCGCATGTACGAACAATGGCATCCGCTTGGCATCGTCGGCATCATTTCCGCGTTCAACTTCCCGGTCGCAGTATGGAGTTGGAATGCCGCCATCGCCTGGGTATGCGGTGACGTGTGCATCTGGAAGCCGAGTTCGAAAGTTCCGCTGTGCGCGGTTGCTTGCCAGAACATCATCGCTTCTGTACTGAAAGCCAACAATGTTCCGGAAGGCGTCAGTTGCGTACTCGTGGGCAATCACGTCGGCGATCGCATGAACAACGACAAGCGCGTACCGCTGGTATCCTTTACCGGCTCAACACGCGTTGGCCGGATCGTATCGTCGGCCGTCGCGCAGCGTTTCGGCAAGTCGATCCTCGAACTTGGCGGCAACAACGCCATCATCGTTTCCGAAAACGCCGACCTGAACATGGTACTGGTCGGTACCGTCTTCGGCGCGGTCGGTACGGCCGGACAACGTTGTACCTCGACGCGTCGCCTGATCGTACACGAGAGCGTATACGACAAGACCGTCAGCGTCCTCCAGAAGGCCTACGCGCAATTGCGCATTGGCAATCCGCTCGACGCGAACAACCACGTCGGTCCCCTGATCGACAAAGGCGCGGTCGACGCTTACCTCAAAGCCATCGAAAAGGCGAAGCAGGAAGGCGGCAAGATGATCGTCGAAGGCGGCGTGCTCTCCGGTGACGGTTATGAAGGCGGCTGCTACGTGAAGCCCTGCATCGTTGAAGCGAAGAACAGCTTCCACATCGTACAGGAAGAGACGTTCGCGCCGATCCTGTACCTGCTCAAGTACAAGACCATCGACGAAGCCATCGCGATGCAGAACGACGTCCCGCAGGGACTTTCCTCCGCGATCTTCACGACGAACATGCGCGAGATGGAGCAGTTCCTGTCACACGAAGGTTCCGACTGCGGTATCGCCAATGTGAACATCGGTACTTCGGGTGCCGAGATCGGCGGAGCATTCGGTGGTGAGAAAGAAACCGGCGGCGGTCGCGAATCCGGCTCCGATGCCTGGAAGGCGTACATGCGTCGTCAGACCAACACGATCAACTACTCCACGAACCTGCCGCTCGCGCAAGGCATCAAGTTCGATATCTGATCCTGATACCAACAACAAAAGGCCGGATGTGTTGGAACACATCCGGCCTTTTTATTTACACCGTTCGATTACTTCTTGCGCTTGAAGACGATCTCCATGGTTTTACGCTCCTTGCCCTGCTCGGTCTGGAACATCTCCATCTTCTGGGTATCGTTGTCGATGAACGAGAAGATCTCCCGACAATCCAACGCCTGTCCGGAAACGGGATCGACCATCTTGCCTTTGAAGTGAACCGCCTTCGTGGCTTCATCGTAAACGCCTTCCATGTACATCAGTCCGGTACCCATGTTGTCGATCCAGGTGCTGAGGTACTTTTTCATGGCGTTGTCATACGCCACGGTGCTGACACCTTCGAAGGGCATCCCCATGAAATTCCCGGAGTGCCGGGATTCCTGGTAGCGCCCGCCGAGGATCATTTTGTTGACGCAAGTGGCGGTGTTCTTCATGGGTTCGGCACCCGGCGCCATCCACATCGTCATTTCTTCTGTCCACTCACCATCGGCATCCGCCAGCATTTTGTGCATCGGACCGGGGGTCATGTAGGCCATCCAAGCTTTCTCTTCGGCAGTCGGCTCCTGCGCCGTCTGCGCTTGTGCTGCCAGAAACATTCCGCTCAGCAGCATCAGGGTGAAAATCTTTTTCATGTTGGTTTGATTTAAGGGGATTCTAAAGTAACTAATTAAAATATTAACGGCCCTGAACTGACGGGGAAATAAAAATCGATCGGAAACGGCGCAATATTTCCAAGATAATTCCATGGAGAGCGCCCTGCCATCTTGGTTCAAGTTGTTTTCTTCGAAATCCGGTTGAAAAAACCACATGAAAATACGCCTCTCCGTAGGTATTTGCCATCTGCAAGACTACTGTGTAATACCCTTCACCTCAACCGCATTTATGCGAATACTATTTGTGCCTTCGTATCTTTATGACATGAAACGCGCGTTGCTGCTGTTGTTCTTTAGCATAAAAACCTGCTTTGCCCAAACCACCGTGAGTCCATTGACGCAAGGCATTTGGAGAGCGGAACTGCAGATCAACGATACCCTTTCGTTACCCTTCAATTTTTTGTCGACCTCGGAGGGTCTGGAGATCATGAACGGCAGGGAGCGTTTACCGGTAAACGAGTACTCCTTGGTCGGAGACACTTTGGTTATTCGGTTTCCAGTCTTCGATGCAGAGGTCCGTTGCCGGTATACTGCCGACTCCTTGAACGGTTTCTTTCTCAACCACGCGCGCAAAACACAAAACGTGGTTCCATTTCGCGCAGCGGCCGGTCAGGGATTTCGATTCTCGGATCGTCCCGAACGTCCTGTCACGGATATCAGCGGAAGATGGCAGGTGATATTCGACGGCGAAGAGGGTGAGAACCGTTTTGCAGTGGCGGAATTCGAACAGAGCGGCGCGCGTGTCACCGGAACTGTCCTTACCCCGACGGGCGACCACCGATTCCTCGAAGGTGAACTGGCGGGATCCCGTTTGCACCTTTCAGCTTTCGACGGTTCTCACCTGTTCTTATATGAAGCGGAGCTGACATCCGACAGTTCGCTGCAAGGACATTTTTTCTCCGGACGTCACTACCACGACACCTGGGTGGCGTTCCGGAACGCGGATGCCTCCTTGCCGGATCCCGATGCGCTGGCGTTCCTGCGGCCCGGTTACTCCTCCCTCGATTTCAGCTTTGCTGATCGCAACGGGAAATATTGGACGCCGCGCCATCCGTCCTTCGTGAATAAGGTCCTGATCGTGCAACTGCTGGGTAGTTGGTGTCCAAACTGTATGGACGAAACCGCCTTCCTGAGCGATTACTACCGTATGCACCGTGACCGGGGAGTCGAGATCATCGGGATCGCATACGAGCGCACAACCGATTCTTTACGCCTTTGGAAAAACATCGATCGGTTTCGGAACTTCCATCATGTTGAATATCCGTTGGTCTATGGCGGTTATGCAAACAAGGATTCTGCCGCCAAGACACTGCCGATGCTGAACCGGGTATTCGCTTTTCCGACCACGATCATCCTCGACCGCAAAGGACAAGTGCGACGCGTACATTCCGGTTTCAACGGGCCGGCAACCGGCGAGGCCTACAAGAGGGAAACGGCGGAACTTTCCTCCTTCATTGATCGTTTACTGGCGGAATAACCGCACTTCGCATTTCAACTTCCCCGGCATGAGGACCATACACTACCTGCTGACGATCGGACTGATCACTTCCTTCGTGTCCTGTTCTTCTTCCCGCGAACCGAACAACAAGGCCGCGACAACCGTCGTGACGACCGCGCCGGTAGAAACGGTCGCCACGGAGAACACGAAAGCGGTCGAGCCGACTCCGGTCGTATCATTGGACGACACGCTTCATCTTCGACAAGTCAATTGGCGTGACGTCCGGATCACGGTGCGTGTGCGTGGTAACGCCGATTCAGAACTGTCGATCAAGATCACAAAGCCCAACGAAGAGCTGCCCGAATTCGTGACGGGCTGGAGCGGCAGTCTGCTCGGGCAAGTACTTGTAGCCGACCTCAACCAGAACAACGAGCCGGAGATCTTCATCGCCGCCGTTGATCCAAAAAAACTGGAGTATGCGGAGTTCCGCGCGTTCGAACGCGCCGCAAACAACTATATACGCTTTGATTTGCCTGAACTGACCGAGAAACAAAACGGTGGTTATCGCGGCGGTGACCTTTTCTGGTTCGACAACCTCACGATCTGTCGCGCGATCAGGATCTACCGCACCCAGGATCTTGACGGAAAGCCTACCGGCGGCGAGCGAAGGATCTATTACAAAGTGGACAACGTCCCATCACTTTCCTTCGCCGGCATGCAGGCGATGGAACGACAATAAACGTACCGCCAAAAACAAGAAACCCCGAAAGCTGTCGCCTTCGGGGTTTTTCTTTGTGCGGGGAAATGATCACTGTTTGTCGAAACGGATCGTAGCATTGCGATCGTTGATAATGGCCTGCAACAGGTAGTTGCCGGAAGCCAGGTTGGCGACATCCAGCGGAAGCTGAAGTTTACCGGGAAGGTAACGTTCCATCGGAACGGCGATCACTTCACGACCCTGGAGATCGAGTACGCGAACCATGACGTCGGATGCTTCCGTGAGTTCGAGACTCAGCGTGCTGCGCTCCTGTGCCGGGTTGGGGTAGACCAGCATGTTCAGTTGCGCGGCCAGGTTTTCTTCGATGCCGACACCGGACCATTTTGCCCAGAACCCAGATGCTGAACCGGATGAGGGAAATGACATTTCCAAAATAGGGTATCGAATTCCTTGTGAGTACCAAGTATACCGAGTCAAGCTTCCATTCGAAACAGTAATAATGCCTGTGGAAAGTTGTCGAATTGAATCCGAATAGGTCTCTGTTGATTTAACTCTTAAAACATTCGAATACGTTCTGTCCGGTGTTGTAAGAGTCCCATAAGCATCGGCAACGATGCTCACATTTCCATTTCGCGTGATTAAGATTGACCCGCCAACTGAGTAAACAATGCGATAAGCATCCGCCTGAGTTGAGTTGTAACTAACAGGATATTTTAGAAGTGTCATCCCATTACTATATGGGTAACCAATGGATAGCTCAACTTTCCCATAACGTACAAGTGTGTCAGACGATATACGGTAATAATCGTAATCATTCCCCAACTTAACACAAATATTGGATTGAGGGAAACTCGTTTCATAGGTAGAGCCTATCGAGTTCTGTGTGACAGCACTTATTGTAGACGTTGGAGTAATACTACCCAATGACCATGTCTGACTTCCTGATGAACCAGCTTGAGCCAAATTAGGTGTAAATCGTTTAACAATCGCTACATCGCCAATTACTGGATTAATGCCAGAGGCGGTTAATGTTGGTTGAGCCTTTGCGTTGTAGGTACAGCAAAGCAGGGCAATAAAGCCGTAAAACTTCTTCATGGTGAGTTGGTTGGAAGGGCCACAAAGATAACCAAGCCCGGGTGCCCTCCAAACGTCCTATTCCGCTTTTGTAGCGGATTTTCGAAGAATGGAAGCGACAACGAGCCAGGCGAGCGAAGGCAGGGCAACCCAAAGCCCTTCGCTTTTGAGAACCCGGAGTCCCCATTCCGAGAAGAACGCGCCCGCACCGATCGGCGATACCTGGATCGGGCGAAACGAAAAGAAGAAACGCTCATCACTGAAAGGCGCCCACAGTGCAACACCCAACCCGCCATTGGTCAGTGCGTCGAGCAAGGGGTGAGAAGCTGTCGCAAGAAACAGGCAACACCAGATTGTGAATCGCCGAGGTCCGGACGCTTTGAAAATTGTTAGCACCAGCAGTGACGAGAGCAATGCGGCAAAGAAAAACGAATGCGTTATCCCCCGGTGGCCCCAGATCGATTCATAGGGAATGCCGAACCGGAATGCCAGCACATCCGCATCCGGTAATACCGCGCATACAGCCGACCAGATCGCCAGCTTGTGGAAGTTGCTTCCGCCAAAGGATCTGGCAAGTGGCAATGCTGAGATTGCATGCGCGAAGAAGGAGGGCATGGTGGAAAGGTAAAAAGAAAGTACCGGTATCATCCATTCGTCATCGCTTCGCCGACACGGGCACTTCACCCGTCAGTGCGCCGAGGAAAGTAATTATGGATTTCCGTTGCTCAGGCGTTAACGTTTTGATCAATTGTACCAACTTGTCAGCGGTCTGTTAAATTCCGATCGAAGAGAGAAAGTTGAATTAGGAACGAATAAATTTGTTGAAAACCTCCCCTGTTGATGAAACATCTTTACCTCCTCTCTGCAACGCTCCTGCTATTCACCTTTACCGCTCCGGCTCAACAGTTCAGTTGGATCGGCGAGTTCCCGATGCGATACAACATGAATCCGGGAATGCCGATCAGCCAGATCACCGCATTGCCGAATGGAAATACCGTCGGATTTCGTGTCGACAGTTCCGCGGTCATCTATGGGTCCGACATCTATGGCCTTCAACTACTCGAGTGCCGCGACGGAAGTGGCACACTCCTCTGGGAACTGCCGTTCGGCCCCGAGGCCCATCTTCGTCATGTCATCAGCGACGGAAACGGAAATTGCGTACTCAACGGATACTTCATGGACACTCTCCTGCTGGGCGTGAACGATACGCTCTACAATACGCTCGGCGGTCTCTGGACGAACAGCTTCCTGGCTTCCATCGACCCGAACGGGCAGGTGAATTGGAAACGTAACCTGACACGTGAAAATCCGGATGCGTACGAGGTCGGTTGCCTGGCACGTCATCCGGATGGAAGTGTGTGGTATGCGCACAGTGATTTTTCCAAAAGTGTCATCTGTCGACTTGATGCCAATGGAAACGAGCAGCGGGTCGATAGCGTTTCCGGCATCCGTCTGCTGAGTGGTCTCGCAATCGATCCTTTCGGCAATCGTTATCTCTCCGGCGCGAACGAATCCGGGACGCTGACGGTGAACAACCTTTCCATCAGCGCGATCACTTCCTACGGACAATTCGTAGCACGCGTGCGTGCGGACGGAACCGCGCATTGGGCCTATTCCGGCAACGACATCACCTTTCAACGACCCGAAGTCGTCGCCGGCGACGACGGATCGGTCAGCCTCTCCTGTGTCGTCTTCGATTCCATCACCTGGGGCAATATCTCCTTACCGTCTCCCGGGAATTCGCAGACGTTTTATCTGGTGCACGCCGATTCAACCGGTTTCTTTACCTGGGGACGTCAGATGCCGGTCGGCGCAGATCCCTTCTCCTACCTTCAACCGCTCGCGCAACATTACCTCAGCAGGTTGAGCGATGGCACCATTGTATTGATCGGTAATCAACGCGCGACCGTGGATTGGGGTAATGGTGTCGTGCTGTCATCCGGCAGCTCGTTTTCGCAAAGCACCGCCATCCTCTATTTCCATCCTGCCGATGGCAGTGTGATCCACGGCCTCATCGGCGGATCGACCGGATACGATTATACCCAGTCACTCGCCGTAGGACCGGCCAATGAAGTCTGGTTTACCTCCACCGTTACCGACAGCGCTACCTACGGACCGTTCCTCGTCAATACCGGCGAAGCCTACCGTACCATTGTTGGCAAGGTGAGTGCGCCATTGCCCAGCGGGGTCAGCGGTATCGCGGCTTCCGATGCGGTCGTATTCCCGAACCCGATCAGTGATCTGTTGTGGGTTCGCGGACAAGCGCCCGGAACAAGTGCCCGGATACTTTCTTTGGACGGACGATTGCTGGAGAGTCGGCAAGCGGACGCGGGCACGGTGTTCTCACTCCAACAGTACCCGGCCGGAGTTTATCTGCTCCAACTGATCAATGAGACTGGTGTGCGCTGTCTGAAGGTTATTCGGAACTGAGTCGCCGTACTCATCTACAAGGCTGCCGCAAGAGAAAAAGGGAGCCGTCGAGCGTAGCTGATGAAACGGTAACCTGCCTTCCGGCCATTCATTGGGGCGGCTTTTTCGTTGATTTCAGGAGTGTTTTGAAAATATCGAAATGCGCACTATCTTGACGTATCAACTGCTGCGATCCCACATGAAAAAACTGTTACTGTTGCTGGCCGCCATGGGTGCGGCTTTGCTGACGAGTGCCCAGTGCACGACCTCGAACGCGACCTCTTGTGTGTGTCCGGCCGGCGCGTCCAACTGCGACCTGTTACCCGATATTTCGGTTGGCAAGGATGCGATCACCGCTTCCGGCGGCTATACCGAATATGCCCAGATCAACGCCGGTACCAGTCAAAGCGGACAGGGTTCCGATGACGGACGTCTGCGACTTACCGGCTCTACACCGAACATCGGGTACGGTCCGATGGAAGTTCGCGGTGTTTCGAAGTGGGTTTGCGGCACCGATACGGTGACCGCTTATCCCGGCACCGGCACCTGTCCCGATGGATCGGATCCCAAGCAGGTTGTCGCGCAGCGCGTCTATCACAAGAACGGCAGCGTGATGACGTATTCCGATCGTGAAGCGGGTACGATGACCTACCACCCTACACACGGCCATCAACACATCGATGGCTGGGGATTCTACACGCTGCGCATCGAGAACCCTACCGATCCGAATCCGCTCAACTGGCCGATTGTCGGCAGCGGTTCCAAACTCGCTTTCTGCCTGCTCGACCTGAGCAATTGCAACAGCAGCAACGGTCATTGTCGCGACTCCCTCAATAATATCCTCACCAGCACCAACCTGCCCAACTACGGACTCGGTGGCGGCCAGTATGGTTGTTCGAATACGCTTCAGGGTATCTCCGCCGGCTACGTCGATATTTATTCGAAGACGCTGGACGGCATGTGGATCAACATTCCGCAGGGAACCTGTAACGGCAACTACTGGATCGTGGTGCAGATCGACCCCAACAACAATTTTCAGGAACTCCGTGAAAACAACAACGTGATCGCGGTACCGATCACCCTCACCCGGCAGACGGCGCCGGGTACCGGTGTCGCGACCATCAGCAGCAATCGCGCAGGTGTGATCGCTCCCGGCGATGTGGCAACCCTTACGGCAAATGCCGGAACGGCCTACACCTGGTCCACGGGTGCAACAACACAGTCGATCCAGGTCAGCACTGCCGGCACCTATCGCGTGACCGTCACCAGCCCTTGCGGCACCGCGACCTCCGCTCCCTACACCTTGAGCGTGCTGACCGCCCCAACTGCCCCGTCCGTGACGAATGCGAGTCGATGTGGAAGCGGTTCGGTTACCTTGGGGGCCAGCGGATCCGGGACCCTGAAGTGGTACACCGGCGCATCGGGTGGAATATCCATTGCTACCGGATCGAGTTACACCACCCCCACGCTCAGCGCGACCACGAACTATTATGTATCGAACAGCGTGACCAGCTCCGGCACTAACAGCAGTGCCGGTCCTGCCAGCATTACCATCGGCGCCGGCGCCTACAACACGAGCAGCACGGCGCAATACCTGGTATTCAACGTGTATTCGAACATCGTCCTGCAGTCGATCAAGGTGTATTCCAACACAGCCGCGAGTCGTACTTTCACCTTGTTCGATAAGAATCTTTCGACCCTGCGCACCACGACGGTCCCGCTGGTGAACGGTACGAATACGGTCACCCTGAACTGGAGCATCCCGCCCGGCGATTTTTACCGCATCCAGAGCAGTGGCACCGGCATGTATTACAACACGGCGGGTGTTTCTTACCCGTACAACTATCCGGGATTGCTGCAGATCCATAACTCATCGGGTGGACATGGTCAGTATTATTACTTCTACGACTGGCAGGTGCGGCGCGCCGATATCGTCCAGGAAAGTGCGCGCACTATGGTGACGGCCACGATCAATCCGATTCCGTCGGTTTCATTCACCGGTCTTGCCGCATCGTACACGACTGGTTCTTCACCGGCAATGCTGACCGGCTCTCCTTCCGGCGGAACGTTTTCGGGTCCCGGCATCAGCGGCAATACGTTCACGCCTTCAGTTGCTGGCGCAGGTGGTCCGTATACCGTAACCTACACCTACACGAACGCATTCGGTTGCACGGGCACGGCTACGGCCACTACCACGGTTACCGCTGCGGGGAACAATTGTCTACGTCCTACCGGACTGGGCTCCTCCGCGGTCACCAACGTTTCCGCGACGGTGAGCTGGAGCAACGCGGCCACGGCCGACACGTTCCGGATCCGGTATTCGGTGAACGGCACGACGAACTGTTTGTATAAGGACGTCAACGGCGCAGGTGGTGTCAGCAGCACCGGCCTTAGCGGACTCTCTCCGGGAACGACTTACCAGTTCCAGGTCAGTTCCATCTGCCGCGGCGTGAGCAGCGGTTACAGCAACTCCGCCACCTTTACCACGACCAACGCGCCGATTCCCTGCGCGGTCCCCAACGCGCTTAGCACGACCAACATCGCGAACAACAGCGCAACGGTGGGCTGGACACCCTTCGTTACCGCCGATGTATTCCGTATCCGGTATTATGTGAACGGAACGTCTACGTACTTCTACAAAGACCTCAACGGAAGTTCCGGCAGCAGCACATCGCTGACGAACCTGACACAAAACACAACCTACAAATGGCAGGTCAGTTCGATCTGTAATGGTGTGAGCAGCGGGTATAGCTCCGTTGCTACGTTTACGACGACGAATAATCCGACTCCGTGCGGCCGACCCTTCGGTCTCGGAACTTCGAATGTGGCGAACACCAGCGCTACCGTGAGCTGGACCAACCTGGTGACCGCCGACATTTTCCGTATTCGCTATTCAGTCAACGGCACTACGAATTATCTCTATAAAGATGTCAGCGGCGTAGGCGGAACGACTTCTGCAAGCCTGACCGGTTTGACGCCCAATACGACCTATCAGTTCCAGGTATCTTCGATCTGTTCCGGTCTTAGCAGCGGTTACAGTACCGCGTTAACCTTTTGCACCACGAATGCGCCGGTGCCGTGCGCGACTCCGTACGGACTCAGTTCAACGAATGTGACCAACAACAGCGCGGTTGTCAACTGGACACCGATGGTAACGGCCGACAGTTTCATGGTACGCTACTCGGTAAACGGTACGACGAACTACCTCTGGAAAAAAGTCAGCGGAGCCGGTGGCGTGACCAACATGTCGCTTACCGGTCTCTCCGCGAACACGACCTATCAGTGGCAGGTGCGCTCGATCTGTAACGGCGTTACAACTTCGATTTACAGTTCCTCGGCATTGTTCACCACAGGTCTGATCCGTCAGGGCAACTTCGGAACGACCGATGAGTCGGATGCGCTGACGGCCTTCCCGAATCCTGCACACGAAAATGTTCAGTTGCGCTATTTCTCCGGACTCCTCGGAAAAGCCCGCCTGACCGTTTACGACCTGAGCGGTCGCAGCCTGCTAATGGAAACGAAAACGGTCATGGAAGGAGAAAATCGCTTCGAACTTTCCTTAAAGGACCTTCAGTCGGGCACCTACCTGATCCGCCTGGATCAGGGTGAACAAACCAAGGTAATCCGGATCGTGAAAGAATGATTATTTTAAACCGTCTTTGACGTAAAAAACCCCCAAGTTGAATCAACAAGGGGGTTTTTTATTGCCAAAACACAACCTGCTCTGAAAGAGAAGATCCCGCCTGCGCGCGGGATCTTCAGATGAGCATGAAAAACTGATAAATAACTACTATGAGAAGAAGGGGGTGCCCGAAGGCTGTACTCAGTGGTGCAAAGGTCGCAAGGCAAGGACCCAAGGCCAATACGACAAATGGATGATTTTGGGCTGCAATGTTCCGGGTTTCGGGTTCCGGGATCCGCGTTGTCAATTGTCAATGCCTAACTAGGGTTGACAGTTGAAGGTTGAAGGTTGAAGGTTGAAAATTCAGGCTAGTTATCTTTCTCGCAGTTCGTCCCTCGTCCCACGTCCCTACCACTCAAGCCGGAACCCGGAACAAACAACCCTTTGCCCTTCGTCGCTCCTGCTAGATCCGTCCGGTCTTATTCAACGCTTCGATCCTGTTCTGCACGTGCAGCTTTTCGTAGATGTTATAGATGTGTGTACGGATCGTGTTTACGCTGACGTGTAGTTTTTCGGCGATCTCTTTATTTCGGAATCCCTGTGCAAGCAGATCGAGGATTTCGTTTTCACGCGGCGTTAACAAAGCGGCTTCCGGGCTGGAGAGCGGCGCCTGGCGGAAAGAAGCCACCACTTTACGCGCGATGGAGCTGCTCATGGGCGCTCCGCCCCGATGCAATTCGCGGATCGCGTCAAGCAAATTGTCTCCGGCGGAACGTTTCAGAATATATCCACTCGCACCGGCGGAAAGCGCACGGAAGATCTTCTCGTCGTCTTCGTACACGGTACACATCATGATGTGCACCGACGGGTACTTTTCCTTGATGATCCTGGAACACGCGATACCATCCATGCCGGGAAGGTTGATATCCATCAAGACGACGTCGGGAGGCATTTCGGCAAAGGCTTCCAGCGCTTCTTCCGCAGTGCCGTAAGCACGGCAAAGGAATTCGTCACTGCTCTCGATCAGGAATGACATCCCGTCACGGATGTCGTGGTGATCTTCAATCACCGCTACGCGGATCATCGGCTCGTTCTCCTTCATGTTGCTTCAGTCTAAAAGTGGATGAATATAACCGGTCGCAAGTTACGCAAGCCGGCTCAAGCTTGCTGCAAACGAATCCGCCAATTCCGGTATCGATTGCCGTCAAAGAGCAGGTCGAGGTTGTCTACATAGACCTGTGCCTTCTCCGGTTCATCGATGAACCGCTGGATGCGTTGCAAACACAGGACGACCAATTGAAACCGGAGCCGCTGCGACAGAAAGCGTTCCTTGCCTTCGGATGCTCGAAACCAGGTCCCGAGCAACGTTCGCTGAAATACCCAGTCCTCCAGTCGTACCGTGGGTATCGTAAGATAATATAAAATATCGTAAAGCGAATCGCCCCGGTAGGCACCGGCTTCGAAATCGATCATCAGCATCTTTTCCGAACCCTGTTCATTGGTGAAATTAAAGGTGTTCAGGTCATAGTGCACGGTCACCTGGCGGAGCAGAGGACGATAAGCCAGGTAGCGCAGGGCCATCCACCCCAGTTGCACGCGCCTCCACAGTGACAGCCGCTTGTTCACGGCTTTTCGGAGTTCGATCAGACGGATCAGCGGATAGAAGGCCCCTTTCAGCTTTTCTTTTTTACTAAAGCCACGTGAAGACTGCGGGATCTGTTGAAACTCCTGCAGGGCCGCGATCCATTTTTCCGCTTCCGCCGTCGTCCAGGCTTTCAGTAGTATGGTATCGCGGGTATAGTGTTCGAGTTGCACACAGTCCATCAACATCCAGTGATCGCTCCGGTCCACGATCCGCGGAAGTTTCAGGTGCTTCAATTCATGCGCTTCGGCCAATTGCAAAAGGTCCGCTTCCCGGCGCAACTTGCCAGGAAACAATTTGTTCACTTTCAAAATCAGGGGGGGACCGCCCGACAGCTCCGCAACTTTATAGACGCCGCGCAGCTTTTTTTCCGAAAGCACCTCCATCAGCCGGAGCGACCGCTGCTCCAGGATCGGCTGGTAAAGGGATTCCGGTTGCGCTATCAACGCTTACTTTTTTAGTCCGACGACAAAACGTCCACCGAAATACTTGGTCAGCGGTGAACGCGACAGAAAGCGGAGAAAACCGTCACCGAAAATCGTCATGACCGCGGGGAAGTCGGTGCCGATGATATCGACCACTTCGAATGGCGCGAACGCCTTTTTCAACTCCCATGGATACGCATGACTCTTGATCTTCTTACCGCGGACATGGCGGTGCCAGAATTTCATGACCGCTTTGAACGGATTGAAGAAGTGCAATTGATTCATCACTTCGCAAACCAGGATGCCGTCCTTTTGTAGAACGCGATGAATGTCCTTGGTATACGCCGGATATTCTTCGAGCGGGATCAGGTAGAGAAACGCACCCAGTGTAGCGCCGTCGAAGGACGCGTCCGAAAACGGCAACTTTTTCATATCGGCGACATGATACTCGAGGATGTCCTTGTACTGCGCCGGCAATTTCGAGCGACTGACATCCAGCATGGCGTTGGTCAGGTCACAGGCGACAACTTTCTTATAGCCGAAGGTCACCAACTCCAACGCAACGCGGCCGGTACCGGAGGCCACATCGATGATTTTCTTCTCCGGTTGGATCAGGTTATACTTCCGAAGGATATCGAAGAAATACGCGTTACGCAGACTCTTCGCCTTGCTTCCGCCTTTACTGGTCCAGCGACGCTGATCATAAACACTCGCTTCCTTCGTATAAGTATCGAGGTAATACTGGTTCAGGTCCTTCTTTTGTTCAGTGCTCATGTAACGGGTGGGATAAGATCGCGGGGAGTCTACAACGTACGCAGGATGAAGCCGCTTGTATCTTGTTGAATATTAGTTAATTAGTGTTGTTGTGAGAAGGATCCAAGCTGGCTGCAGATTGAAACTCCGCATGCTCTTCCACTGCATTAAGACGTAAATCATCGAAAAAAGATACGTCTCGCAGGGGGATGATTGGGCAAAAACCGCTGCTCGGGGCTACGGCGGTCTTTCTTCGGGTTGCTTAGTAGTGAACTTGCACTTGAATACGCGTGCCTTTGGTACCGGGCGAATCAATGCTGATCGTTCCACCGATCTCCGCGATACGCTTTTGCATATTGACCAGACCATTGCCGTGTTTGGGCTTGCTCCGGTCAATGCCGTTGCCGTCGTCTTCGATCAGCAAGAGCAGGCTCCGGTTGGTCGCATCATTTACGATATGCACTTTCACCTGGTGTGCCCGGGCATGGCGCAACACGTTCCGCAATGCTTCTTTCAAAACCAGGAACAGGTTCCGGCGCACGGCGGCTTTGATCGGGATGAGTTGCGATTGCGGAGAGGATTCGATTTGCAAGGGCAGGTTGTGCAATTCACAAAAATCGTAGGCATACTGCCGCAAATAAGCGATGAGGTTGTCGAGGGTGTCGTTCGAAGGGTTGAGCGCCCAGATGATCTCGTTCATCTTGTTGATGAGATCATTCGAGGTTTCACCGATCTTTTTCAGCGCGCCCCGTTGCCGTTCGTTCAATGCTTCGGCGGAGCTGATGATCTTGGAATAGATCAGGATGTTGGTGAGATCGGCGCCCAGATCGTCGTGCATATCCGCGCCGATTCTTCGACGCTCCACTTCCAACGCCTGCTGTTCGCGTAAATAAACGAACTGCTTTTGGTACCGGCGGGCGATGATTCTACGAATGAGCAGGAACGCCAGCCCGACCGCGAGGGCGATCATCAGGATCCGGAATGCCAGCGTCTTGTAAAAGGGGGGCAGTATCCGGAATTCCAGAAACGCCGTTGGGCCCCAGTCGGAATTGAATTTCTTCGCCTGTACCTCGAAGCGATAGTAGCCGGGATCCATATCACTGATCAGGATACCCGTCGTAGCCGCGACCGTCCATTCCTCATCATCGGGCAGAAACCTGTAACGGAACTGCATCAGATGGGGTTGATCAAAGGTTGGTGCGATATAGGTCAGTCCGATCGAATTGCTGTCGGGCTGAACAACGATCGGTGCCTTCAACGATACCGATTGCCCGAGGATTTCAAAATCGGTGATGTAGGTCGTCGGCGGCAGGGCTTTCGTCTTCTTCCGGATCCTGTCGATGGTGCAAACGCCATCCGGAGTAGCCAGGTACAGATACCGGTTGTCAATAGCCAGATCGTTGGTGTACTCATTCAGCAAACCGTCGCGGTTGGCGAATTTTTCGATCAGGTGAAGGGAAGCTCCATCCCACTGCAGAATATTCACACCGTTCGTAGTCGCGAGGAAGATCTTTCCTTCCCGGCGGACGAGCTTGGTGCAATGGTCGCCGGTAAGACCGAGGGAATTGTAATCCGCGTGAAAAATGATCGCATCATTTTTCATCACATACAAACCCCGACCATAGGTGCCGATCAACAGACATCCGTCGTCCGTCTCGTTGATTACCGTAATACGGCTGATGAACAAGGAATCGAACTGCGGGAACTCCCGGACTTTGTCACCTTCCAGATAGGATAGTCGCTCAAAATGTTCGAACCACAATCGTCCGTCGCTGGCAAAGAACGGGGCATAGACCCGGAAATTGATATCCGGATGCGTCAGCTCCCCCTGGTACAGGCGACCATTCCGTTGGATGACAGGTCGGATACCGGTAAGGGAACTGGTGTAATTCGTGCCGTTGCGGTCACGGAACAATCGCTTCAAGCCGGCGACTTCAAAACCCTCAATCGATGGAATGGGACGGGCCTCCTCATATGACCCATCACTCCGTCGAGCCAGGAGGAACAAGCCTCGGTCTGCGGCACATAAGATATTCCCGGTGGAATCTTCCAATAAAGACAAGACCCGGTTGATGGTATTGTTTTCCTTCAACAGGTCAAAGCGCGAGAGTCGGCCGCCTTCCCGATGATACACCGATCCGTTGCTGGTGCCGATCCACTGGCTCCCGTCGCGAGCGGCGATAATGGAGAACACCTGTTCCCGATGCTCGTCGTTGGGAATGTACTGGGCCGAAATCTGAGGATTGTTGGCCGGCGATTTATAGACCCCGTTGCCGATCGTCGTGAACCAACGATTGCCTTCACGATCGTTGTAGACCCGGCTGATCACCTGGCCGGTGAAGTATCGGAGGGCCGGAGCGAATCCGCCGGGCGTCTTCTTCAGATAGTACACGCATTTGTCGTTGTTCATCATCCACAGACTGCCGTCTTCATCCTGTGTGATGCGTCCCATGTTCATCTGCGCGGGGATCTCGGCGGCGCTCAGCAGCAATTCCGCCTCGTAGCCATTGAGGCGAAAGAGCCCGCGCGTACTGATCAGCAATCCCGTTCGCGGACCGGTATTTTCCATCCAGGCCACGGTATCACCGATGCCCGGCATTTCAACCGGCGTTTCCTTCAGATCGTCCGAGTTGATGCGAACCAATCCATCCTGCACGTTCACGATCATGACGCCGGGCTCGGGTTCATAGAGAAAGGTCCAGCCCGCACGCGCAGGATTGGCGATCGTATCGGGCATGATAAAATCACAGTGATCGGACGGATCAATGCGCAGCACCTGGTTACTCAGCCCTCCGAACCAGATATTTCCCTTCGCGTCTTCCCGGAACGACAACAAGCCACGATCCGCCAGACCCTTCGGCAGGTCGGGGTCATTGTAGGGATTATGGATCTTACCGTCGAGATAATAGCACAACAATCCTTTCAGGGTCAGAAACCAGATGCGTCCCTTCGAATCCTGATAGATGCGCAGGACTTCGCTGTCGACCAGTCCATTCTGCACATTGTATCCACGAAACGCGCGCCCGTCGAAGCGGGAAGCGCCCGCATCCGTGCCGAACCACAAAAAACCCCGGGCGTCCTGAAATGCGCAGTAGACGGTATTCGAAGGAAGTCCGTCGCGCCGGTCATAGACCCGGTAAACGGGATCCTGTGCCCGGGCACCGGACAACAGGAAGCAAAACAGGCAGGTTAAAAGGCGCAGGAAAGGTCTCACGTAGGGAATCAAGTTAATCAATGCCCCCGGGGCTTGCAACAGTCCCCGAAAGCCGCTCCTGTGGCGGATTCGTGCGCAAGGCGGGAAAGTTCAGCGATTACGTGACGGGCGTCATCCTCCGCTTCAACGGCTTCAGTATATTTGTTCGACATGCGCCTGACCCTACTCCTGCTGATCTGGTCCCTGTTCGCCTCCGCGCAACAGACCTTTACTGTCTTCGACCGAAATAACTCCCCGCTTCCCGACAACCAATGCCGCTACATCGCGATCGACAGTCTGAACCGGAAATGGTTCTGTACCGAATTCGGTCTTGCGATCTACGACGACAACACCTGGACGGTTTACCAGACGACGAACAGCGGTCTCACCGACAATTCTGTCAAGCATGTCGCGTTCGATGCGGCTGGTCGGGCGTGGATCTCGACACAGAACGGAGGCGTCTGCGTATTCGACGGCACGAACTGGACCAGCTACACCACGGCCAACTCGCCGATCGCCGCCGACTATATCCGAAGCGTTACGATCGATCGCTTTGGCAGCGCGTGGATCTGTACCATCGCCGGACTTAGCCGGTTCGACGGCGCCAACTGGACGACCTGGAACATTGGCAATTCGAACATTCCCGTTGATCACATCTCACGCTGCGTAATTGAAAACGATACACTGCGCTGGCTGGGAACGGTGAACGGCGGATTTTCCCAAATGATCCGTGATACGGGGTTCACCACCTGGGACTACATGCACCAGAACTTTCCCGACAACAGCATGAACGATCTTGTACTGGGTCCGCTTAACCACCTGTGGATGACATGTCCTGCCGGCGCGCTGGTCAATTTCTACAACGGCGGTTGGTTCACTTACAATACGCTCAGTTCCGGTATCCCCACCAATTCGCTCAACTCCCTGCAGTTCGATTCCCTGACCAACATCTGGTTGGGCACCTACGATCGTGGCATCGTGAAAAAAGAAGGCCCGGTTTACTACAGCTGGTACACCGCGAACTCCGACATGCCGGACGACAATGTCTTTTATACCTGTATTGAAGGAAACGGAATCGTCTGGGCCGGAACGGAACAAAGCGGCGTGGTGCGCTTCGATGAAAACCTCTGGCTCGGACCCAAGCCGGTGGCCGAACCTTCCCGCCTCACACTCTTTCCGAATCCGGCGCACGATTTCGTCAACCTCCGATTCGACCATGCGCGACCCGACCTTGTCCAGCTTTACAACATGCAAGGACAATTGATCCGGTCTATGCACAACCTCTCAGCGCCTGTACAGCGCCTTGATCTCACTGGATTATCGGGTGGGTGTTATCTGGTTCGCATCGCGGAAGGAACCCGTATTGAGCGAAAAACACTGATCATCGAATAACGCTTCTTCCTTTTTCTTGCTTTCATCCTGTGATTCGTGACAATCATCACAATCATTGGGTAGCTGCCTGCGTTAGCTTTAGGGGATTGATAGAAACTTTGATTCCGATTGGATCTGTCTCTTGTTAACCCCTTCCATTCCCTCTGCCATGAACAACTCTCTCAAGTTAATGTTGATGCTGCTTCCGGCAGTTACAACGATGATCGCGTGTAAGAAGGACAAAGAAGAATCATCTGCTGATCAGGCGTTCTCTTCGGAGATCCGGAACGGCAGTTATTCCTATTACCAAAATGGAAACACGCTGAGCGCCGCGTCCCCCAGCCCGCACGGCTCTTTCAAACTGAAATTCAACTCCACCGCATTGGCCGCGCTCGATTCAACAGGCGAACTCCCGTCCGGAGCGACTTTCCCGAACGGCTCGGTGATCGTTAAGGAAGTCGTGTCGGGTTCCGGCGTAACTTTATTGGCGGTCATGAAGAAGGAGCCCTCGAACGCAAATGCCGGCAGCGGCTGGATGTGGGCGGAATATGAACCGGACGGATCTACTGTTTTCAGTGTAGGTAAAAAGGGAGATGGTTGCATCGGGTGCCACAGCGGATCACCCAACCGTGATCTGGTCCGCAGCTTCGACTTGCACTAAGCCGCGAATATTACCCCCGACTATTCCAGGACAACCACCTTCCGACTGAGTAAGATTTCCTGTTGCTCTGTTTGCAATAGAAAATGGAATACTCCTGAAGGCAATTTCAGCTGCTTCACATTCCCTGCAGGCACCGATTCTACCCATACGGCGCGACCCGTCAGATCGGTGATGACCAGTCGATACGGCACCGGGCTTTCCGAAATGTTGATACGACCGGTGGAGGGTACCGGATAGAGCGCGATACGATCGCCAAGCGGCGTTCCGACCTGGTCGCAGACGTCGAAGATAACCGTGATCGAATCGCTGCCGGCCTGGCCTGTACCGTCGGTGACAGTCAGTCCGATGCTGAAGGTGTCGGGAACCGACGAGTTGAACGTATAGTTGTTCCCGGTCGTTCCGTCGCTCCAGGCATAGCTATTATACCCCGCCGGGCTCAGTTGTAAGGTCGAATTGATGCAAACCACGGTATCATTGAGCGTGAAGGGTAGCACGTCTTCACCATAAAATGCGGTCCAGGCGGTATCGTTCAACGGCGTACGGAACGTTTGTGTGAGCGCACCGCCATTATTCCAGCGAGTGAAGAAATAAGTGGATGGTCCCGAGGCTTGCGACCAAGGCGCGCCGAAGTTGCGGTACATGCCCTCGACGCCCGTCACCGTATGCGGCGCGATATGGGGTTGCCCATCCACATAGATGGTCAATCCTTGTGGTTGCGTGTTGATGGTAAAGTCACTGAGGTTGGGTTGCAGGTCGACGAACGCCGAATCGACCAAGCCTTCCGCGTCCCGTACGATCAGATAGAGCCGGAAAAAAACATTGGGCGAAACCTCGCCGGTAGTCGGCACCAGAAAAGCTCCGCTGCGAATACCGCTTCCGGCATTGGGTCCTGGATGTACGTGCGTGTCGTGGTGAAAGATGACGACCCACTGGAAGGCGGAGTCGGGCAGTACGCCGTCTTCCGGATCATTGGCATCACCCGAGAAGCTGATGAGGTCGCCGCCGCTGTAATGTGCCCCGGGAAGCGGTGTATTGATCACGGCGACCGGCGGTTGGTTGGCTGTAACACTCAGGTGCGCGTAACGGCTGGTATCGGATCCAAAGGCATTGCTGACCACGACGCGGTAATCGCCGGAGTCCGCAAACGCGCAATTCGGGATGTTGAGTGTGGCGTTCGTGTCGTTGAGCAGCAAGGTCGTTCCCTTGTACCACTGAGACTGGAAAGGAGGTGTACCACTGGCAGAGACACTGAAGTTCGCCGGATATCCAAGCGACACCAACTGATCCAGTGGTTCGTTTACCACAACGGCAGCAGGATTGGGCGAGTAAGCGATCTTGTATAACGCTTCATTGTTGCGCGATAAGAAGTACAGGTTACCATCGGGACCGGTCATCAAGCCGACGCTGTAGTTCGCGACGTTTGAAGCGAAGTGACTCCACACCGGCGGGTAACTCAGGGTGATG
This sequence comes from Bacteroidota bacterium, assembly GCA_016713765.1. Classification (NCBI taxonomy): domain Bacteria; kingdom Pseudomonadati; phylum Bacteroidota; class Bacteroidia; order Candidatus Pollutiaquabacterales; family Candidatus Pollutiaquabacteraceae; genus Candidatus Pollutiaquabacter; species Candidatus Pollutiaquabacter sp. Next base: position 413,573 of record JADJON010000001.1, on the reverse strand, counting down.
TAGTCGATCCAGTTGCCGCAGTAGTCGATGAAGTAATACTTGTCCTGGTACGCGGTCGGATAATTGGTCGTATCCGGATCGAAAAAATCTCCTCCGGTAATGGCACAGCCCTGCCCGGTCGAAAGCCCGTGCAGGTAGGAGTAAAAAGGATTGTCGAAGGCGGTATCGCTGCTGACGCCTTCTGCCAGAGGCCAACCATAGTTACCGCCTCCGGCTGTTGCGTCATTGATCTCTTCCCAGGTTATCTCGCCGACATCATTAATGAAGAAGCGACCGGTAGAGGGCTGGAACGAAAAGGTGAACGGATTACGCAGGCCATAGGCCCAAATGTTCCGCTGCTTCCCGGGTCCGGGAAACGGATTGTCGGACGGGGTTGATCCGTCAAGATTGATGCGGAGGATTTTTCCGAGGTAGCTGTTCAGGTCCTGTGAGAGTGCGGACCGACCGTTTTCACCAACCGCGACATAGAGCTTGCCGTCCGGACCGATCTGCAGGTGCCCTCCGCCATGATAGTTGGCGATCATGGTATCGGTTTCCAGCAATACTACTTCACTACCCGGCACCACCGTATCGCCACTGGCGGTGAAACGACTGACCCGATTGAACTCACCGGTCGGGATCGTGTAGCAGAGATAGACGTATTGGTTGTTTGTAAAGTCGGGGTCGATGGCGATTCCGACCAGGCCGCGTTCACCGTTCAGGTTGGTGGTGAGGGTGATGAAAGGACGCGACAAGAGTGTATCGTTCTTCAGGACCTTGACAGCTCCGGTCTGTTCACAGATAAAGAAACGACCATCGGGCGTATAAGCCATGGTCGTCGGCTGGGTGATGCCCGGCGCGACCAGCACCTGTGAGAATCCGGGCGGAAGGGTTTGTGCTGAAAGCGGCTTATAACCGGACAGCAACAAGAGGGCGGCCACAAAGGTCGCGATGGTGGAAATTCGCATATGGGTGATGGCGCAGAGACCCGAAAAAAGAAAAAAATCTTTAGAGTCAGTATGAATTCCCGATCGTTTACGGAGAATTAATAGTTAGTACGGCAAACGGGGGCGCAACGACGGCTTCCCGGCTTTTCTACCATTCAATACGAAAGGATATAGGACAATATCGAATAATGATTATCTTTCGACTATGACCAACGAATCCCTAGACGAGCAACGTCTCAAGCGGGCGAAGCAACAGAATCTCGGATTCATCCTCGCCGGCATCGGAGCCGTTTTGGGATTCATCAGCTGTGTGCTCACACTCTGGAATCCGATTCCCTCCATCTATGATCTGGTCCTGTACGGTCTGACTTCCATCGCCATACTGGTCATCTTTGCGGGGCTATACCTGATTTTCGAAGGGTAATCGCGGGTGAGACGAGGGACGAAAGGGATCAGGGACTAATTTTTTCAGTGAATTGTTCAGGGGGCTTTCAGCGCACGATTCGCAGGTATCCATTCAACAAAGCGAACGGCAATTGGCGAGGATGCCTCAACAACTCAAAGCCACCTTTACCGAACATCTGGGGCAAATAAAACCGTGCTGCTTCTTCGATGGCTATCGCTGAGACATGCACCCCATCCCGTTCCGCTTCCCGAATGGCCTGCCGTACATCTTGGATACCGTATTGACCTTCGTACCGGTCGTAATCATTCGGCTTTCCGTCGGTCAACAACAATAACCAGCGACTGGAAGCACGCACCTGATTCAACAGATAGGTCGCGTGTCGTAGTGCCGGGCCGATGCGGGTATAACCCGAACTTCCAATTGCACCAATGCGATCCCGGCACAATTGCCAGGACTCGTGAAAGCCCTTTACCGTTCCATAGTTACAATGGTTATGCGTCCGGCTATTGAACGTGTCAAGCTGGAAGCGGACACCCAACTTTTCCCAAACGTCCGCGACAAGTACCAGCGCTTCCTTCTCCAGATCCAATACCCGCTGGTTGTTTGAATATCCATCGGTGCTTAGGCTGGTATCGGTCAATACCAGGATCGCCGCATCCCGGCCACGCTTCCGGCGCGACTGATACAGATTTTCCGACGGAGTGATGCCTGCCTTCCGGTCCAGATAAGCTTCCACCATCGCGTCAAGATCAGGAGCGTCTCCCCACGACAAGCGCTGTTGTACAAAATGCTCGGTCAGGTATCGCTCTGCCTGCCGCCGCATCGAACGCGCCAAACCGGCGTGTTTGCTCAAAGTCGTCGCCGCGTAACCCGACAATGACTCTTTTAGGAAGGTCGGATAGACCCGGCAATAACCCTTACGATAACCATGTTGCTGGAAATTCCATTCGTCGTAACACCGATGAAATCCGGCATGAAGAGCGTCAGCGGTTTCGATCAGGCCCAGCGACTGAATGAATTCCGTCCGATACACCGAATGCACCGGGCTATCAACGCGTACCAGTTGCCGGAGGTCCAGTTCCTGCAATGCTTCGCCATGCTCATCCAGGTCGTCGCTTCCGTCAAAATCGCGCCACCGACCGGAGAACGTATCCAGCGTCTCGATCTTTTCGAAATTGTGGGTGAGCGTATAGTTCTCTTGTTCCTCCGAATCGACGATCAACAGCTCGGTTTCCTCCCGCGCCGGCGCCTGCCTTTCTGAATAATCCTTCGAATCTTTCTCTACTGCCACGGTATTTTTCGATGCAGCATCAGCATTTACGTCGAGCTTGCACCAGCTGTCGTCATCGAGTCGATACCAACGGCCATACAACCAGGGTTCGGCCGGATCCGACGCATCGTGTCCGGCCATCACGTCTTCTTTCACGCGTTGATGCAATTCGTCAAATCCCGGAAATTCGTTCGACAGAAAAGCCAGCACCGCGTCCGCGTTCAGCAGTGCGCACGCGCTCGCCTGTAGTATACTATTCGCCTCCTCTCCACGAAAAGCATGTCGCAGTCGCTCTTGACCATACAGGAAGAAGATCCTGAATAGAAAAAAATCAACATTGCCGGTTTGCGTTGCCGAACGGTCATACCGCGACGGCAACAACCACTGATCTCCTCGCCAGCCACCTTCGCGCTCGGCGGGATGTATGTTCACCGCGCGCCCCGACAAGAGACGAGCCAGGGCTGTCAGTCGCGGTTTCAGGGTTTCCAACTCCACCGCCGCCGCTTGCCGTTGCGGATCCACCGCAGGACGTCTGACCCATTGTACGAGTTCGGAGATCCGTTTGAACAGAAACTGATCCCACTCCATTGTTAAAAGGTCATGTTGATCAGGTCAACCAGCGACTGACGCACTTCCGGGTCGTCCGTCAACGTTTCTGCGATCGCTACCGTACAGGAAAGCCGCGGCGGCATTCCGCTGTGGATGAGCTTGGCCGCGTCAACCAACAACCGCGTCGACGCGGTTTCGGCGAGACCCAGTTCCGCCATGCCGCGAACTCTTGCCGCGAATCCGACCAGCTTATTCGCGATCGCGCGATCGATTTCGGTTTCACCATACAGGATCTCCGCTTCGATGCTTTGTCCGGGATAATCGAACGAAAGGGTCACGAATCGCTGGCGGGTGGAGGGTTTGAGTTCCTTGTATCCGCGTTGGTACCCGGGGTTGAAGGACGCCACGAGCATGAAATCGTCCGGGGCACGCAACACTTCATGATGACGATCGAGAAAGAGCATTCGACGATGATCGGTCAGTGAGTGAATGGCCACCAGAACATCGGGGCGCGCTTCGGCGATCTCATCCAGGTAGATGATCCCGCCCTGCCGGACCGCCTGCGTGAGCGGTCCATCGATCCATTCCGTCGTATCTCCCTTCACGATATAACGACCCAGCAAGTCGACCGTAGAGGTCTCTTCATGACAAGCTACCGTCAGGAAGGGTAATTGCAATTCAGCGGCCATGAACTCCACATAGCGCGACTTACCCGTTCCGGTAGGCCCTTTCAGTAGCAGCGGCAGCTTTTCCCGAAAGCAGTGTCGGAACACTTCCGTTTCGCGACCGGTTTCTTTGTAATAAACGCCGCCGGTCGCGTTGGTATCAGGAAGCTGCGCGTTCAAGGGCCTCATCGGTCGGACGACCGTAGCGGATGAATTCATAGATGTAGAGAATGATAGCGATGGTAAAGAGCGTAGCGGCCAGGATCAATCCAAAGAAATGCGGCTCAATCTCCTTTTGAACAGCGAGAAATTCCATTCCGGATTTTCGCTCCAGGTACACCTGGGCGATACCCGCGACGGCGAATGCTCCGGTCATTCCCAACATGCCGATATTCGACATCCAGAAGGCGATGATACCGGTCATACTGGAATAACGTTTCCGTCCGGTCATCTGCGGCATTGCATAGGCGATGATGGCGAGGACGATCATCGCATAAGCGCCCCAGAATGCAAGGTGGCCGTGCATGGCAGTGACCAGGGTCCCGTGTGTATACAGGTTGACCTGTGGCAGGGTGTGTGCGAAGCCGAGGAAGCCGGCTCCGACGAACGACATGATCGCGCAGCCGATGGTCCACAATAAGGCGAGTTTGTTCGGATGATCGCGACCACTGCGTTTATACATCACGATGGCGAAGAGCGCCATTCCCAGGAAGGCCAACGGCTCCAACGCGGAGAAGATGCCGCCAACGATCAACCAATACTTCGGCGTGCCGATATAATAATAGTGGTGGCCGGTTCCGAGGATTCCCGAGAGAAACGTCAAGCCGACAATTACATACAACCATTTCTCGATCACTTCGCGGTCAACGCCGGTGAGTTTGATGAGTAGGTAAGCCAGGATGCCGCCCATGATGAGCTCCCATACGCCTTCCACCCACAGATGCACGACCCACCAGCGGAAGTACGAGTCGATGGTCTGGTTGTCGAAATAGATCATGCCCGGGAGATACAAGAGCGCAGCGGCAACAAGCCCGGTGTACAATACGATGCCGGTGGTACTGATGCGCTCCGACTTGTAGATCGTGGCGCCGATGTTGAACAGGAAGGTAAGTACATTCACTACGACCAGGTAGTCGAGCGGCCGGGGAATCTCCAGAAACTTCCTGCCTTCCCACCAATTGATGTGAAATCCGATCAAGGCCACGACCCCGACAAGGATCAGGCTGATCAGTTGGATGTATCCTAGTTTCACCGAGTAAAGTTCACGCCCCGCTTCGTCGGGAATGATGAAATAGGCGGCGCCCATGAATCCGGTGAGTAACCAGACCACCAGCAGGTTGGTGTGGACCGCACGTGCGGTGTTGAAGGGGATGACCGAATGAAGGCCGTCATAACCCATGTGCGCGAAGCCCATGATGAAACCGTAAATGAGCTGCAGGCTCAGCAGCAACATACAGGTGGCGAAAAACCAGTACGCCAGTTTTTGTGATTGGTATTTCATAGGATTGTTTTCGTTACAGGTTGAACGGATGGGCTACTTCGTTTGGGAAAGTGTCGGCTTGGCCGGAAAACCATTCAGGTCGACTTCCCCCACCCATTTGAGGAATGCGATCACGTCGGCAATCTCCGCGTCGCTAAAATGATAGTTGACCATTTTCCGCTGTCCCGGATACAATGCTTCCGGGTCCTTTAAAAAAAGCGTGAGCCACTGCTCGCCCCGCCGTTCATAGGCTTTCGTCAGTTCCGGGGCGTAATAAGCGCCTTCACCGAAGATGGTGTGGCAGCCCATACAGTTGTTCGCGTCCCAGATCAATTTACCGCGGTTGACTTCCGCTGTGATGTTCTGTTGTCGGGTCTGCTGCGGAATTTTCCGCATCGTATCCACCGTCAGCCAGAGGAATACGCCCGAGAATGCCACGGTTCCTATGATGAAGAATAACCGGGCTTGTGATTTGGATAACATAAGCGTGTGGGTTAGAAATTGTCGCGTTCAACTGGTTCCGAAAACTTCTTCGGAACGCGCCCTAAGCATGGATAGTAAAACATGGGCATGATGCTTTGAAAAGACAATCAAAAGTATCCCTGCCCGGGGGTGCCGGGAATGATCTCCGATCCTAAAAAAACTATGAATCCTATGTGGATTCAGATGACGATTGTCAGGATTCCTCTACGTACGCACAATTCAATGGCCGGCAATTTCCATTACGGTACCAGAAGAGAAAGATGCTGGTGGGGGACCGATCCATACGGACTGTGGTTCAGCAAGTGCCAAATACCAGCGGGTATCTGCTTGCCGGAAAATCAAGTACGCACATTGACCAGTTCGTACCGCTCCCGGATCTCGTCGAGCACCGCGTGCAGCTCGTCCAAATGATCGAGCGTCACAAGCCGGATGCGGTAGTCGCGAAAATGATCCAGCCCTTTGAAGTAATTCGCGTAGTGCTTGCGCATTTCCACTACGCCCAAACGTTCTCCCTTCCACTCCACGGACTTCTGCAAATGCGTACGACAATTCGCGACGCGTTCGTCGATCGTGGGTCCCGCTAACATTTCGCCCGTGTTGAGGTAATGCCGGATCTCCCGGAAGATCCATGGATAACCGATGCTGGCGCGTCCGATCATCACGCCGTCCACGCCGTAGCGTTGACGCATCTCCACGGCCTTCATCGGAGAGTCGATGTCGCCGTTGCCGAAGATCGGTATACGCATGCGCGGATTGTTCTTCACTTCGCCGATGAGCGTCCAGTCGGCCGGACCTTTGTACATCTGCTTGCGTGTACGACCGTGTATCGTGAGCGCGGCAATGCCGATGTCCTGGAGCCGCTCGGCGACTTCGACGATGTTCTTGGTCAGATCATCCCAGCCGAGACGGGTCTTCACCGTCACCGGCAGCTTTACGGCCCTGACGATCTCTTCGGTCATCTTCACCATCTTCGGGATATCCTGCAGTAGCGCGGCGCCGGCGCCCTTGCAGGCGACCGCCTTGACCGGACAACCATAATTGATGTCGATGAGATCCGGCTGTGCAGCCTCCGCGATCAATGCGGCTTCGCGCATCGAACCGATCTCGCCACCGAACAACTGGATCCCGATCGGACGTTCGTACTCGAAGATGTCAAGCTTCATCGTACTCTTGGCGGCATGCCGGATGAGTCCTTCGCTCGAGATGAACTCCGTGTACATCATGTCCGCCCCGTTCTGCTTACAAACAAACCGAAACGGCGGATCACTGACATCCTCCATAGGAGCCAGGAGCAGCGGGAAGTCGGGGAGTTTGGGAAGCATGGGCGGTGGTAGGTAGGCGGTAGGCGGTCAGCAGTAGGCAGTAGGCAGTAGGCAGTAGGCAGTAGGCGGTTGGCGGTAGGCGGTGGAGGGGCTTGGGGGTTGGGGTAAACGTTACTATTCGCTATTGGCTATTCGCTATTCGCCAAACTTTTTACTGTTCACTGTTCACTATTCACTGTTCACTCCATCAACTACCTTCGCCCCACAAAAATACCGCTCTATGCCCCTCAAGTCAATCTGGGCCCAAAACACGCCGTATTCGAAGTTTTTACTCGGAGTCGGGGTGATTTTGATCTCTGCCGTAGCCTTTACGCTGCTCAGCACCGTGGTCGTGACCGGCCTGTACGGCATCCCGATGTACCAGTTGGAGAACATGCTGCAGGACGTGAAAAACCCGCTGACCCTGCAAGTATTGAAGGTGATCCAGACCGGCAGCACGATCGGTACGTTCATCGTTCCGGCCTGGGTGTTGGCGTATCTGTTTCACGGCGATCCGAAGGAATACCTGCAGTTGCGCAAGGTCGCTCCGGCAACGAGTCTGTTGTGGGTGGGCCTGGGAATGCTCACAGCCGTGCCGCTCATCAACCTGCTGGGCGATTTAAACAGCAAGATGCATTTGCCTTCGTTCCTCGCACCGGTGGAGCAATGGATGCGCGACTCGGAAGATAAAGCGGCGGTACTCACCGAGGCGTTCCTCGACATGCCCGATCCGGGCGCGCTGCTGTTTAACCTCTTCATGATCGCCCTGCTGCCGGCCATTGGAGAGGAGTGGTTATTCCGCGGTGTAGTACAGCGATTGTTCAGCGAATGGTCGGGGAAGAAACAAGTCGGCATTTGGGCGGCGGCCTTACTCTTCAGTGCCATGCACCTGCAGTTCTATGGCTTCGTACCCCGGCTGTTGTTGGGAGCGCTCCTTGGCTACTTACTACTCTGGAGCGGATCGATCTGGTTACCCATGCTCGCCCACTTCCTCAACAACGCGGCGGCCGTCATCGCGGCGTATCTCTACCAACACCAACTCATCAACGCCAACCCCGACACACTCGGCCTCGGCCCAGAACAGTTCATGGTCCTCCTCGCCTCGATCGTCCTAACGGCCTTGTTCTTTGTTTTGGGTAAACGCAATGCCCAATCCGTGTAGGTCCGGTTTCATCCGTGTGCTCCGTGTGCTTAGAATTCGAAGCAGGCCAAAGATTGACTTAAAGCCCCGGGTTTCGTACCTTCGTATCCCTCAACCGCCAAAAACCCATAAAAACGGGTTTTTTCGCATCCCGGAGACGTGTCCGAGTGGTTGAAGGAGCACGCCTGGAAAGTGTGTATACCCCAAAAGGGTATCGTGAGTTCGAATCTCACCGTCTCCGCTGAACGAAAGGGATAAGGCCGATTAAGGTCTTATCCCTTTTGTGTTTTACAATTTTACCTAACAATTGAATGGTAATCATCGTGAAATCGGATTAAAAAATCCAATTAAATACTGCTAGGCTAACTGCATTAATATGTCTTTGGCGTTTCTACCTGAAGCTTATAACTTTATCAATCTCAACGGCCTGTTTAGTAAAGGTACCTATGAATCCCCTGCCATTTATACCGAAACAACTGTATAATCGGCGGACGGATATACATGCCAAATATGGTGGTAATTGGCAAAGTGGTATCTGTCCATCTGCGAATTATCCGTACATCTTTATCTTCTCAGGAAAATCTGGACGCCAACACGGTTATAAAGATGGATGGGACAATCCGGACGTGTATTCATACACTGGCGAAGGGCAAGCTGGCGATATGCAATTCACTAAAGGAAACCTAGCACTACGTGATCATATACAAAATGGTAAACGCGTTTTTTTGTTCGAAATAGAATCCAAAGGGATAGTTCGATTTATTTGTGAGGTAGAGGTTTTTGACACGGGGTATTTTGAAACACATGACACCGCTGGTAAACAACGAATTGGAATAACTTTCTTCTTTAAGCGATTAGGAGTGTTCCTTCCTGCGCTTCCAGGGTTGTTTGATTCACTTAATGTAGCTGGAGAGCCACCCGTAGAATATAGTTTCAAATTGCCCAATGAAACTGAACGAAAGGGGTTAATCACATCAAGGGTTGGACAAGGGGCTTATCGAAAGCGGATTATTCACCGTTGGGAATACAAGTGCGCCGTAACAGGGTTTAATAAGTTGGATGTTTTGATCGCGTCACACATTGTTCCTTGGAAAGATTCCACAGAAAATGAGCGCTTAGATGTACACAACGGCATTTTATTATCACCAACTTTCGATGCATTATTTGATCGTCACTTGATTAGCTTTTCCAACAATGGAAAAATTATTTTAACTGATAAAATAGAATTACAGGCCTTTAATAAGGTGGGGGTTTGGGGGAAGGAGGTGATTAAAAACTTAAGCATTCATAATCATGAATATCTTGAAAAGCACAGAAATTTATTTCATCAGGTAAATTCAAAATAATTATTTTAATTCCATCTCCGAATTTTTCATACGCATGCCCTTTTCACCACTCTCACATTAACACCCACATCCTCCTTGATTCTATTTTTCAAAATTGGCACGAATCGATTCTATATCTTAACTACTTCGATGACCTGCTTAAGGGGGCACGATTGAGTTTGCTCGGGTTGTTGGCAATTGGAATAACAACCAGACCCCCTTCTTCATCGCACAAGGTAACACAACAACCCGCAGAAGAAGAACAGTGATTCATCGAGCAATCAAGCAAGCACATCCCATCACCACACTATTCGCTATTCGCTATTCGCTGTTCACTATTCGCTCCCGCCTACGCTAAAGCTACGGCGGGCAGGATTCACTGTTCACTGTTTACTGTTTACTGTTCACTATTCACTCCTCACTCAATAATAAAACTTCCCACTCAACACCTTCTCCCCCGTCCCGATGTTGAAGTAGTACATTCCCTTTGCAAGCGAGGAGGCGTCGATGCGGAGCGCGTTGGAGCCGCGGTTGGATTGGATGCGGCCGTTGAGTACGGTCTTGCCAAGCTGATCCACGATGACGTAATCAAGTGTCTGGTCGTTCTTGTCGGAGAAATAGACGTGTACCAATTGCCGGTTCCAATCCGGTGAAATGCCGGTGAGCTCGAACTTGCTGCGCTTGAGGTCGACCGGGATGATGTCGGACACCGTGGAGGTGCCGTCGTAGTCGGTTTGACGCAGTCGATAATACGAGAGTCCTTCGTGCGGCTGCATGTCGCGGTACTCGTAGTTCTCCAGCGTTGTGGTCGTACCCGCGCCTTTGACCTTCGCTACGGCTTCGAATTCCTCTCCGGTAACGCTCCGCTCGATGGTGAAGTAGTCGTTGTTCGTTTCCGAAGCGGTCACCCAGTCGAGTTCGCAAAAATTTTCCGTCGCACGTGCCGAGAACGAAATGAGTTCGATCGGCAGGGTGCTGGAGATGGTGATCGGGATCGTGGTGGTTTGTCCGTCGGGGTTGATGATGGTGATCGTATAGGTTCCGGCAGAAACACCGGTCGTATTCAGATCGAGGTTGACTTGCGTCGGGCTGATAAAGGTCGCCCCATTCACAGCGATGCCGCCGGTCGCGGTAGCCGTGATGTGGTTCGCCCAACCCGGACCACCGGCATCGGCGCCCGGATCGAAGAAAGCGGTATTGTTCGGGGTGCTGTTCGCGATCACGTTGACCGTGACGGAAGCCAGGTTGCCGATAGTCGGGAGCGCATTCAGGCTGGCGGTCGGCGGAGGAGCCGGCGCCTTGAGTTGAACCACGCGCAAGCCCCACGAGTTGGCCGCGTCACAGTATTCCTGAAACGTCCAGGCGGTCATGTTATCGTTCGGATCGACAACGGTCTGCGAGTAATCGCCCCAACGCTGTCCGTCGGTCGCCTGTGCAACGTAAGTCGTAGAACTGTTCGTGGCGAGGTTAAAGGTCTGTAATGTTCCGGAGGCGTCGGAAGAATACCGCCCCGCAACCGCGACATCCGCGCGCGCTGCCGCTCCGGCGGAAGTGCATCCCAGTACCGCATGGCCCTGACCGGTCATCGCGATGCTTCCGTTCCAGAAGCCGCGCGGGTTGGTCGCGGCGTTGTCGTAGAGCGTGCCCGACTGCGCCAGCGCGGGCGTGGTGGTGAGGTTGGTCAGTTGATACCAGCGTGTCACGTTGCGGTTCTGAGTTCCCGAAGAAACACCGGAACTGTTCGCCCGGGAAGTATGACAGGTCCAAAGGGAACTCGCGCCGGTCAGTTTATTCTGCATGATGTGCGCGGCGAAGAGTCGATCGTCGAGCGCGTCGAGGCGACGGTTGGCCGCCGCGCCCTGGTGCACCTGCAGTTGCGGCGCGCTGTTCAGTGGAATCGTGATCGCGGGTAAGGCTGTCAAGGTCGGCGTACCGCCGGGTGTACCGATCCGGATTACGTTGATCGCGCCATAGACACCGGCGTCGGTGCCGATAAAGTAACCTTCTGTGGCGGCCGGATCATCGTTGTGTACACCCTGTGGAACGTAGATACCGGTGCTCGTCCCTCCTGCCGTGCGGAATGCCGTGGCGACAATCGGTCCGGCACCCAGCACGGAGCTTTTTCTGACCACAAAGACAGGACAGCCGTCAAATACGTTCGGGTTGAATCGCACGCCACCGATGTAAAGCGCCGAGGCGTCTACACCCAGGGTCGGGTAGTCAAGGAACTTCCCGGCATCACCGGCCGGCGATACGAGGTTGAATTGAAAATAGAAGAAGGTGAACGAACTGGTGTTCGTGATCGTCGGGCCACTGCTCACGGCGATCAGCACACGGTTGTTCGTAGAAGCCACGTTGATGGCCACCACAAACCAGCGCTGGGTGAGACGGTCGTAACGAACGTGCGGATCACTCACCGAGCTGCTGTTGCGAACGGAATTAAAGAACACGTCGGTGGTGACATTCAGTCCGCCCAATACGCCTGCTTTGCTGTATACGCGTACGCGACCATTGGCGACGGTGAGGATCTGTGTAGGGCCGACATCGCCATTGCAATCCGGCGGAACAAACGCCGACACGCTGCTGTTCGCCGCCAGGAAACTGGTGCCGATGGTTTGCGTGGCGTAGGTCTGATTACCTCCGCCCGGGGCGCCGTCGCGTTCCTGAGCGCCGACGGGCCAACGATCCGTCAAGGGCGAATTCGGATTATTGCGCCGGTCAAGTTCTATCTCGTGTTCACGCGGAATACGCGGGCCGTTGGTCTCCGCCGATTGCGCCTGGAGATCCATGAGCTCCTGCACACTGAGCGTAACGCCGCGGGCACCTGTCCAGGGCGTACCAGTCTCGGTACGCAGGGTTTGCGCGGCGACGCCTTTTACCAGAAAGAATAAGCAGATAAATCCGAGGATTCGGGCAATGGTTTTCACGTGGATACACGATTGGTCAGCGTTCGTGTACGCAAAACCGGCGGTATCGCTTGATGAAAAGTGGGGGAAATCTTACAGTGGTCGAGAGGGAGTGATTAGTGAACAGTAAACAGTAAACAGTAAACAGTAAACAGTGAACAGTGAATAGCGAATAGCGAATAGTGGTGAATGGTAAATAGTAAGGCCCCGCTCGCTGAAATGGTGGTATTAACAGGAAACAGGAAACAGGAAACAGGAAACAGGAAACAGGAAACAGGAAACCCGAAACTAGAAACTAGAAACTAGAAACTAGAAAACCCCAACCTCCCCGGCCAGGCTTTTTACCATTGCCCGCTCAAACCGATCTCCTTTGTAGCCTTGTCCGAGCAGGAACATGGCTTTGGTAATCGCGGCTTCGGTGGTCATGTCCATGCCGCTGACTACGCCGATCTCCTGCAGGTGCAGGCTGGTTTCGTATTTTCCCTGCTCAACCGATCCTCCTGAACATTGAGAGATGTTGATGAGGGTGATGCCGCGGTCGATCGCTTCCTTCAGGACGCGCAGGAATCCGGGATCCGTCGGCGCATTACCGCTGCCGTAGGTTTCGATGATCGCCGCGCGCAAACCGGGTGTAGAAAGAATGGCTCGCATGGCTTCAGTGTGGATGCCGGGATAGATCTTGAGCAACGCCACTTCGGTATTGAAACCATATTTCACCCGAAATTTTCCGGTGGGTTTCTTCCGGATCTCCGGTTTGTCGAAGACGATGTGTGTGCCCGCTTCCGCTAATACCGGATAGTTGAGCGAGTGGAACGCGTCGAATTTCGAGGATGTATATTTCTCCGCACGGTTGCCGCGGTAGAGTTGATTGCTGAAGCAGATGCACACCTCCGGTACGAGTACATCGCCGGCGATGATCTCCACGCTGGTGATGAGGTTCCTGCGTGCATCGGTACGAATGGCGCCTAACGGCAACTGCGAGCCGGTTAACAACACGGGCTTGTCCAGATTCTGCAACATATAACTCAGCGCGGATGCAGTATACGCCATCGTGTCGGTGCCGTGAAGAATGACGAAGCCGTCGTAGCGCGCGTACTCGCGTTCAATCACCCGCGCAAGGGTACCCCAGAATTCCGGCTGGACATTCGAAGAATCGATGGGCAAGCCGAAAGCATGAAACCCGAAGCTGCAATTCAACTGACGCAGTTCGGGCACTTGTTCAACGATCGCGCTGAAATCAACGGGCCGCAGTGCTCCGGTATGGTGGTCTTTCATCATACCGATTGTTCCTCCGGTATAGATGAGCAGGATCTTTTTGCGGGATGAGGTGGTCTTGCGGGACATGGAAGTGGGTAGAAGAGTTCTTTTGTTCCGGGTTCCGGGTTTCGCGTTTAACTTATGGTCTTGGGTTTTCCGCTTTCTATTGTAATCTGTGGTTCTAAATGAAATATCTTTTTCAACCTGCAATCTGCAACCTTCAACCCTAATCAGGAATTAGCAATACCAAACTCGGAACCCTAAACCCGCCTGCCTGCCGAAGCTTCAGCGAAGGCAGGAAACTCGGAACTAGAAACTTTCAACCCCCATTTCATATCCCGAATATCCTGTTGGCATTCTCCGTCGTCACTTTGGCCACCTCTTCAATCGTCACACCCTTGATCTCCGCGATCTTTTCCGCTACGAGATAGACGTACTCGGGCAGGTTGCGCTTACCACGGTGCGGGGTCGGTGCAAGGTAGGGAGCGTCGGTCTCCAGTACGAGGTGTTCGAGCGGAATTTGTTCCACCACCGCATCCAATCCGGATTTCTTGAAGGTGACAACACCTCCGATGCCGAGGTAAAAACCGCGGTCGATCGCTTGTCGCGCTTGTTCGATCGTTCCGGTGAAGCAATGGAAGATCCCTTGTGGCGATGCCTTCGGCTGTCGGTCGAGCAGCTCGATGATTTCCGCGAAGGACTCCCGGGAGTGGATAACGACCGGTAGCTGTCGTTCGTTCGCCCAGGCCACTTGTTGCAAAAATGCCTGCTGCTGCTCGGCAAAATAGGTTTTGTCCCAGTACAGGTCGATGCCAATCTCCCCGATCGCCACCCATTTTCGGCGCATCAACTCCTCTTCTACCCTTTTCAGCGCCGCCTGCCAGTCCTGCTGCACATGACAGGGGTGCAAGCCCATCATCGGGATGCAGACACCGGGGTACGCGGCTTCCAATTCGAGCATAGGACCGATGGATGCGGCATCGATGTTGGGCAGGTAAAATCGTCCGATGCCCTTTGCCATCGCGGCTTTGATCAGGTCCGGACGGTCGGCATTAAAAGCGTCGGCGTAGAGGTGGGTGTGGGTATCGACCAGTAACATTCGGGATGACAAAGGACGGAAATTCCGGCTTCATCCTTTCTTCCAAGTCGAATTCCGGCGGATCGGTATCTTTGAATGCTGCGTGTCAAAATTTCTGCTCCTTCGGTTTTCTTCCATTGGCGACATCGTGCTCACGAGCCCGGTGATACGTTGCCTCAAGGAGCAATTGCCCGGCGCGGAGGTACACTTTCTTACCAAGCGCTCCTTCGAACCGGTATTGCAGCACAATCCATACATCGACCGTTTACACCTTACCGGAACAGGTGATCAACTGCCCTTGCGTGAGCTGAAAGCAGAGCGTTTCGATGCCATCATCGACCTGCACCACAACCTGCGTACCCTCCGGGTTGCAGCCGCCCTTGGGGTGAAGCGCTACGCGTTTCGAAAACTCAACGTGGAAAAATGGTTGCGCGTCAACCTGAAGGTGGATCGCCTGCCCAAACTTCACATAGTCGATCGTTACCTGGAAACTGTCGCAGATTTCGGGGTGCGCAACGACGGTAAGGGGCTCGACTACTTCATCAGCGAAGACGAAGAACAGGAAGGGCTTTCGATACTGCCTCCCTCCCACCGCAACGGCTACATCGGCTTCGTCATCGGTGCACGACACGAGACCAAACGAATGCCCGATCGGAACCTGGTAACGCTTTGCGGCATGCTCAAGTGTCCGGTCGTGTTACTGGGCGGAAAGGAAGATGCCGAGCTGGGCGAATTCATTCGTCACCGCGTCGGAGAAACGGTCTTCAATGCCTGCGGCAAAACCGGACTCAACGCCTCCGCCGCGCTCGTGAAACATGCCGACTCCATCATCACCCACGACACGGGGCTGATGCACATCGCAGCAGCCTTCGGTAAGCGGATCGTATCGGTCTGGGGAAACACCATTCCGGAATTCGGTATGTATCCTTACAAAAAACAGGGAAGCACCGAACCGATTTTCATCGAAGAGGTCAAGAACCTCTCTTGCCGTCCCTGCTCCAAGATCGGATACGGCAAGTGTCCAAAGGGACATTTCCGGTGTATGCGGGATCAGAATCTCTTTGCAATCGCGGAGCACACCCTCGGGCGCGACACCTGAGCCCTGTTGAAGCGGGGCCGTGCCCGGTCCTCCTCAGGGAATCCTCCGCAACGACAACCGCCCGATTGGGTTCACGATCATCGGCACTTTCTCACCACTTACCGCGCTGGTGACAAGACTGTATGACCGTCGTTGGGGAAGCATGATTCGTTTTAAGTAGAAAGAGGCTTCCACAAAGGTCTTCTCGATCAAGGAAAGTACTTTCATTTAAAATAGACCTCCTTCAATTTTTTGAAATGGGGGTGGTCGTTCCCTGCCTAATTCTTATAAAGAAATGTGCGATCTTTATCTTGAAATCAAATGCTTGTCTTCCCCCTTTAATCTTATACACGTTCGCGCAATGAAATACTGGTTAGCCTGGTTCATCTTATTGTTTCACGTATCTGCCACTGCGCAACTAACCTGGACGACTTCCGGAGATGTTGCGCCGGATACCTGCAGCAACATGCACCCGCGACTTTGCCTCGATGGGGCGGGAAATCCTTTGGTGGTTTGGGGAAGAATGAACGATCAGACCGTTTTCTTTTCCCGGTGGACGGGGTCCGCGTTCAGTGCTCCGGTGATACTCAATCCGCCCTGGATGCCGGTGGCTACGGCAAGCTGGATGGGTCCCGATATCGCTTCACATGGTGATACCGTGTATGTTGTGGTTAAACGCATTCCCGAATCCGCGGACTCTAATCGTATCTTCTTGTTTGCTTCATTCAACGGCGGCGTGTCGTTCAGCAACCCGGTGGAACTCGGATTCATCGCCGACAGCATCTCACGCTTTCCGGCCGTTACAACCGATGCGACCGGCAATCCCATTGTTGCATTCATGAAATTCAATTCGTCATTTCTGGATAGCCGCTGGGCTGTCCTGCGTTCCTCGGATTATGGTAACACGTTCACCACTGATACGAAGGCCAGCGGTTGGGGTGGCTCGGCGGAGGTGTGTGATTGTTGTCCGGGTGAGATCATCTCGGAGGGCAATACTTGTGTGATGCTCTATCGCGACAACAACGCCAATCTCCGGGATAGCTGGGCGGGCATTTCAGCGGATAATGCCATTTCTTTTACAAACGGTTGTGCGGTAGATGATAACAATTGGGTGATCGCAGCCTGTCCGGCCAGCGGGCCGGATGGGGTCATCGTGGGGGACACCCTGTATGCCACCTTCATGAGCGGAGGAACCGGAAGCTACCAGGCCTACTTGAGCAAAACCTGCCTTGGCTCCAATACACTCTGCAGCATTGAACCACTCACCGGAAACATTCCCGGACTGAGTCAACAAAACTATCCGCGCATTGCAAACGATGGGTCAGCCATCGCCATCGTATGGAAGCAATCGGTGAATGGTGATGCTCAACTTCCTATTCTGCTAACTCCCGATATTACCAATGGTTTCCCCGCGTCTTATGACACCGTTGCAGTGAACAATGTCACCAATGCGGACGTGAAACTGAAAAACAGTCGGGTCTGGGTGGTATGGCAGGACAACGCCAGTGGTACCGTCCGGTACAAAACGGGAACTTACTCCGCCCCTACCGGCCTGCGCGAGGAATTCGATACAAATCCATTTTCAGTCTTTCCGAATCCGGCGGGCGAAGAATTGAATGTTGCTTCAGATTTAAGCAGCGTTTTTACAATTCGCGTTTACACCGTGCTGGGGAAACTGGTCTATCAGGAAACCGTACAGGGAAAAACAACGGTTTCGTTGACTGATTGGAGCGAGGGCTTGTATTTGATGGCGCTGGAGGCCGGAGACAGGGTCTATCGTAAAAAATTCTTCAAGCACTAATTGTTTTTTCTGATCGGCTTTAATAACCCGTGAAATCACGGACTACACAAGTAGGTTATGATCCCCGGTGAGCGTCGACTACCGGAATCCTTCAACTTTATTATCCAAGGCGTCTCGAATACGGCTGCTGCTCTTTTTCCCCTTCAACTTTCAACCGGCACAACCGATCGCTGTCAAACCAAAGGTTCGCTTACGTAATCCTCCGCAATGACAACCGCCCGATCGGATTCACGATCATCGGCACCTTCTCCACGGTCACCGAACTGGTGTCGAGACCGAAGGCCCGGGGTTCGGACAAGGAGATCCGCTTGAAGAAGAAATAGATGTCCATGATGATCTTCTCGTACGCGGATAGCTCATTCTCATACGAGAGGAATTTCTCCATCACCACGAAGCGGAAATCCCCGATCATGTTCTTTCGGCTGAGGGACTCGTAGCGCGAGGTGATGTCGACTTCGAAGTTCTTCACCATGTCTTCGACCACGTTGCGGAACATCAGGTTGATGCGCGGCTCCACCCGGAACCCGAGGCGGAAGTCGACGCGGAAGATGTTGCCCTTGATCAGCTCCGTGACTTTATAATCCATCGTGAACGGCTCGTCCAACACATCGACGTGCACGAACCAGTAGATATCGGCGCGTTTCGGCTGTCGCTGAAGAATGGAGTACACGACCTTGGATTCGATCTCCTCCGGGAAGTTGGCGCTGGTCAAATAAACCAGGTGCGTGGAATATTTCGGAATAGAAAAATCGTGGCTCAGGTCGCGCAGCATCGGCAGGTAGTCCTTGAGCTTGATGAACTCCACGAAGCGGTTGCGGATCTTCCGCGCGGCATACCACGACCACATGACCCCGATCAGCATCGACGCGATGATCAGCGTCAGCCAGCCGCCGTGCGGGAACTTTTCAAGATTTGCCACGAGGAAGGATAGTTCCACCGTGAGGAACAGCACCAACAACAAGCCGATCACCGCGTACGAGACCCTGCGCAGGTACAGGTAGTACATGAGCAGCAGCGTGGTGCTGAGCATGGTGATGATGATGGCGAGTCCGTAGGCGGCTTCCATGCCCGACGACTCCCGGAAGTGCAATACGATCCCGATACAGCCCGCAAGTAAAAGCCAGTTCACCGATGGAACGTATAGTTGTCCGCGAAGATCCGACGGATATACGATCCGCACCTTCGGCCAGAAGTTCAGCCGGATTGCTTCGTTGATGAGCGTGAACGATCCGCTGATCAGCGCCTGGGATGCCACGATCGCCGCGGCGGTGGCGATGACGATCCCCGGCACGAGCCACCAGGAAGGCATGATGGCATAGAACGGATTGACGTCTTCCAGCATCTGCCCCTGATGTTGCATGAGCCAGGCGCCCTGTCCGAGGTAATTCAGCACCAGCATGGTCTTTACAAAACCCCAGGTGATGCGGATGTTCTGTCGACCACAGTGACCGAGATCACTGTACAAAGCCTCCGCTCCCGTTGTGCAGAGAAAGACCGCCCCCAACACCCAGAAGCCGTGGTGATATTGCGTGAGCAGGTGAATCGCGTAGTACGGATTGAGTGCTTTGAATACCGAAGGAAACTGGGTGATCTCGGCAACGCCCAACGTACCCAGCATGAGGAACCAGATCATCATCACCGGACCGAAGAAACGCCCGACGAACTTTGTTCCGAACTGTTGAATGAGAAAGAGCGCCGTAATGATGCCGATCACGATCGGCACCGTAGGGATGCTGTCGTTATAAACCCGCAGACCCTCGATCGCGGATGCGACCGAGATCGGCGGCGTGATGATCCCGTCGGCCAACAGGGCGGATCCGCCAATGATCGCGGGAAGCAGCAACCACTTGGTCTTCGTCCTCCGCACCAGGGCATACAACGAAAAGATGCCCCCCTCCCCTTTGTTATCGGCCCGCAGGGTCAGGATCACATACTTGAACGTCGTCTGGATCGTCAGCGTCCAGAAGACACAAGAGATCCCACCCAGCACCAGATCGGGGTCGATCGGATTCTTACCGATGATCGCCTTGAATACATACAGCGGCGAGGTTCCGATATCGCCATAGATGATCCCCAGCGTCACCAACAGGGTGGCGAAGGAAACGGCGTGAGGGGCTTGTTTGTTCACGAAGGGGATGAGGGTTAGTTGTTCCGGGTTTCGGGTTCCGGGTTTCGGGTTCCGGGTTTCGAGTTTATCCTCTGGTCTTGGGGGCTCCGCTTTTAATGTACGCTATGGTTCTAAATGAAATTTCTTTTTCAACCTGCAACCTGCAACCTTCAACCCTGGTCAGGCATTGACAACCTGAAACCCGAAACTCGAAGCAAACAACTCTCTCAAAGGAACAGCGCCTTCAGCTCCGTGGCGTCGGCTGGTTTCATTTTGCCGGCGAGGATGAGGGAGAGTTGTCGGCGACGAAGGGCTCCTTCGTAGCGGCGTTTTTCTGCATCCGTTTCGGGAATCAATTCGGGTACATGGATCGGGTTGCCAAGCTGGTCGACAGCCACGAAGGTATAGATGGCCTCGTTGCACTTCTTCTTCTCTCCGGTCGCGTTGTTCTCCACCCATACGTCGATGAAGACTTCCATGGAAGAATTGAAGGCGCGCGACACTTTCGATTCCAGGGTCACGATCTCGCCCAGTCGGATCGGCTGGTTGAAGGATACGTTGTTGACCGAGGCGGTCACGACCACGCGGCCGCAATGTCGATGCGCGGCGATGGCGGCGGCGATGTCCATCCAATGCAGCAGGCGGCCTCCCATGAGGTTGCCCAGCGTATTGGTGTCGTTGGGCAATACGAATTCGGTCAGGATCGAAAACGATTCGCTGGCCTTTTTAGCTTTGAGTGACATGAGGATGTTATTTAACCCGTTTGAGCGGGATGTCTCCGACCGGATTCACAACCATCGGAACTTTTTCGATGGTGACAGAACTGGTATCGAGTCCGAATGCCCGTTCTTCGGAGAGCGAGACGCGTTTGAAGAAGAAGTAGGTGTCGAGGATGATCTTTTCGTAGAACGGCAGGTCGTTCTCGAGGCTCAGGAACTTTTCCATTACTACGAAGCGGAAATCGCCGATCAGGTTTTTCCGTCCCAATGATTCGTAACGGGAGGTAATGTCGACTTCGAAGTTCTTCACCATGTCTTCGACCACCTTCCGGAACATCAGGTTGATCCTGGGTTCCACGCGGAAGCCCAGGCGGAAGTCCACGCGGACAATGTTGCCTTTGATCAACTCCACCACCTTGTATTCCATCATGTACGGCTCATCCATAACATCCACGTGTACGAACCAGTAGATGTCGGCGCGCTTGGGCTGTTTCTGCAAGATCGAATACACCACTTTCGCCTCGATCTCCTCCGTGTAGTTCGCGCTGGTAAGGTAGACCAGGTGCGTGGCATATTTGGGGATGGAGAAATCGTGGCTGAGGTCGCGCAACAGCGGCAGGTAATCTTTGAGCTTGACGAATTCAACAAAGCGGTTCCGGATCTTCCGCGCCTGGTACCAGGCCCACATCACATAGATCATGGCCAGGCTGATGATCATGCTCACATAGCCGCCGTGAATAAACTTGTCGAGGTTGGCGATGAGGAAAGAGAATTCGATCGTGGCATAGACCGCGATGAACAGGAAAATGATGAACGAACGATAACGACGCAGGGAGAGGTAAAACACCAACAGCGTCGAGGTCATGATCATGTCGATGTTGATCGTCAGACCATATGCGGCCTCCATGTGCGAGGATTCGCGGAAGAATAAGACGACCCCCACACAACCGGCATACAACATCCAGTTGATCGAAGGAATATAGATCTGCCCTTTCAGGTCCGTCGGGTACTTGATGCGTACGCGCGGCCAGAAGTTGAGGCGAATCGCTTCGTTGATGAGCGTAAAGGATGCGCTGATCAACGCCTGACTGGCCACGACCGTTGCCCCGGTGGCCACGATGAGTCCGATCCAGCGGAAGCTGTCGGGCATCATCGAATAAAACGGGTTGCGGTCCTCGAGGAAGGCTCCCTCCTGCCCTACCAGCCAGGCAGCCTGCCCGAAGTAGTTCAGCAACAACATCACTTTTACGAAGCCCCAGCTCGCCCGGATATTTTTGCGGCCGCAGTGACCCATGTCGGAGTACAGGCCTTCTGCACCGGTTGTACAAAGGAAGACTGCGCCCAGCAACCAGAATCCATTCGGGTGTTCGGCCAGCAGCCGATAGGCGTATAGCGGATTGACCGCTGCCAGCACATGCGGCGCGTGCACGATCGACAGTATCCCAAGCACGCCGATCATGAGGAACCAGGTGAACATCACCGGACCGAAGAACCGGCCGACGAACTTGGTGCCGAACTGTTGGATGAGAAACAATGCGGTGAGGATCGCAATGACGATCGGTACCGTGTTGATCGCGGGATCGAAGTAGCGAAGTCCCTCGATGGCGGAAGAAACCGAAATGGAAGGTGTAATGACTCCGTCTGCAAGCAGCGCAGCGCCGCCGATGATTGTTGGAAACACCAGCCACGGTACTTTCGTGCGACGCACCAATGTATAGAGTGAGAAGATGCCGCCCTCACCCTTGTTGTCCGCGCGCAGCGTCAGGATCACATACTTGATCGTGGTCTGCAGGGTAAGCGTCCAGAAGATACAGGAGATCCCGCCGAGCACGGTCTCTTCGCTGATGGCTTCCTTGCCGACAATGGCTTTCAGCACATACAGCGGCGACGTTCCGATGTCGCCGAAAATGATTCCGAGCGTAACCAGTAGGCCACCGACGGTAACCTTGTTAAGCGAAGAAGAACTCAAAGCCTGGCGTTAGGTTCGCAAAGGTAGCAAAGGACATACTCCTTCATTCTTTCGCGCAATGATTCACGTGGAACATGAGATCAGTTCGAAAGGTTGCGCTAAGTGGCTGGTGGACTGGGGAATTCTTATTACTTACCTTTGCGGCCCCGAATGTCACTGCACCCGACATATGATGTTATAGTAGTAGGCGCCGGCCATGCCGGTTGCGAAGCTGCGGCAGCGGCTGCCAACATGGGCTCCAGCGTTCTGCTGGTCACCATGAACCTGCAGACCATTGCCCAGATGTCGTGCAACCCGGCCATGGGCGGAATTGCTAAAGGTCAGATTGTCAGGGAAATAGATGCGCTCGGCGGTTATTCCGGCATCGTTTCCGATCGTTCCATGATTCAGTTTCGCATGCTGAACAGGTCGAAGGGGCCTGCCATGTGGAGTCCGAGAACACAGAACGATCGTATGCTTTTCGCTGCTGAATGGCGGCGCTTGCTGGAGCAAACTCCGAACGTGGATTTCTGGCAAGACATGGTTAATGGCCTGATTATCAATAACAACAGGGTCGTTGGCGTTCGTACCGGCATGGGGCAGGAGTTTCACGCCAAAGCGGTGGTGTTAACCAATGGAACCTTTCTGAATGGGGTGATACACATTGGTGAAAAGCATTTTGGCGGAGGACGCAGCGGCGAAAAGGCGGCAACGGGAATTACCGAGCAGTTGGTTTCGCTGGGCTTTCAAAGCGGCCGTATGAAAACCGGCACCCCTCCCCGACTCGATGGCCGTTCGATCGATTATTCGAAAACAGAAGAACAACCCGGCGACACCATTCCCGGGCGCTTTTCTTACCTGGACGCACCATTACCCGATCGTCAACTTAGTTGCTGGATTACCTATACCAATGACGCGGTACACGATATCCTGAAAGAGGGATTCGATCAATCCCCCATGTTCGCCGGACGAATTCAGGGACTTGGTCCGCGTTATTGTCCTTCGATCGAAGACAAGATCAATCGATTCGCCGATAAAGAACGGCATCAGTTGTTTATCGAGCCGGAAGGTTGGGACACCGTGGAGATCTACTTGAACGGATTTTCGACCTCATTACCGGAAGAAGTACAGTACAAAGCGCTTCGCCAGGTACCCGGTTTGGAGAACGTCAAAATGTTCCGTCCGGGCTACGCTATTGAATACGACTACTTCCCGCCCACCCAGTTGAATCTGACGCTCGAAACCAAGGGTATTGAGAATCTCTATTTCGCCGGACAAATCAACGGAACAACCGGTTACGAAGAAGCCGGCTGCCAGGGCCTGATGGCCGGCATCAACGCACATCGCAAGATCAACGGACTCGAACCGGTCATCCTCAAGCGGTCCGAGGCCTATATCGGTGTGCTGATCGACGACCTGGTCACCAAGGGCACTGATGAGCCTTATCGGATGTTTACTTCCAGGGCCGAATTCAGGACCTTGTTACGACAGGATAATGCTGATATCCGACTAACCCCGTTGGGATATTCCATCGGTCTGGCAAAAGAAGAACGAATGCGCAGGGTAGAGCGCAAGATGCTCGAAACTGATCGGATTTTGGGCTTTTTAAGACAAGAATCCGCTTTCCCGGATCAAGTGAATCCAATGCTGGAAGAGCGTAACACTTCCGCTATTTCTCAAAAGCAAAAGCTCTTCAACCTGCTTTCCAGACCTCAATTGGGGATGCAGGACCTTTTGGGATCGGTTGATAGCCTCACTTCCTTTGCAGCCGGAATCGAAGAGGATTTTAGGGCAATGGCACTGGAGCAGGCCGAAATAATGGTGAAATATGAGGGTTATATTGAAAAAGAGCAGGAAATCGTAGAAAAGTTCGCGCGTTTGGAGGAAATCAATCTACACGACGAGTTTGACTACGAATCCTTGAGCGCACTCTCAATGGAGGCCCGAATCAAACTCTCGAAGATCCGTCCGCGCACACTGGGGCAGGCCTCCAGAATCAGCGGTGTATCGCCGTCTGATATTTCGGTCCTGATGGTCCATTTGGGCCGCTGATGTTTCACGTGGAACATATTCTTTATGGAAACCCTAAACGCCTGCCCGATCTGCCAATCGGGTTCTTTTTTACCTGAATTAGTCGCAAAGGACTACACCGTATCCGGAAAAGAATTCCAAATCGTCAAGTGCGCGGAATGCGGACTGCTCTTTACGAATCCTCGTCCAACGAAGCTCGAGATTGGGCCATACTACGAGAGCCCAGACTATATCAGTCATTCCAACAGCAAAAAAGGCCTAGTCAACAATATCTACCAATGGGTACGAAATCGCGCGATTAAGGAAAAATTAGCGTTGGTACATAAATTCTCGGGGAAACGCGACACCATTAAGCTGTTAGACATAGGCTGTGGCACCGGAGAGTTCCTTGCCAGTGCAAAGGCTTCCGGAATGCAAACGAAGGGGATAGAGCCCAGCACCGCCGCAAGGGAGCAAGCTATTCGCAACCATCAACTGAATGTAGAAGGGGAGGAGGGCTTGGAGAAACTGACAGAATCCTATGATGTGATTACCCTTTGGCATGTACTGGAACACGTACACGATCTTCGGGTCCGAGTTCAAAAAATCGCCGAAATTTTAAACAATGGGGGAGTAGCCATCATAGCGGTTCCCAACCCCAACTCCACGGATAGAAATACGTATAATAAAGAATGGGCTGCCTGGGACGTACCGAGACATTTGTACCACTTCACGCCTGCCACGATCAAACGGCTCTTCAATGACTTTTCATTGAAACACGAGGCGTCAATTGCAATGAAATACGACGCGTATTACGTTAGTATGCTGAGTGAACGCTATCGTAATAATGGCAAAAACAACTTGCCCGCTGCCTTCCTGAATGGCTGGAAATCCAACATCCACGCCGGATCCAATGCCGAGCTATACTCCAGCGTGATCTACATCTTTAGAAAATCCTGAAGACTACTTTTTCCAGGTGAAGCTGAAGGTTGTGCCGCTTCCTACTTCTGAAGCAATGGTCACTGCGCCCTCTTGCTGTTCAATAATCTTCTTTACGATTGTCAACCCAATGCCGGTACTTTCACACTGGTCCTTGGGTTGAAGCGTCTGGAATATGCCAAAGATTTTTTCCTGATGCTCGGGACGAATTCCAACACCATTATCCGTTACATGAAACCGATAGTGTGAGCCATTATCCTCAAATGCAATCTTGATCCGAATCTCGGCTTTATCGTTGTACTTGATTCCGTTAATGATCAGATTCTGAAGCACTTCGTGAAGTTTCACGCGCTCGGCCAAGATCACCGGCAGGTTGTCCGGTGTCTCGATGACCACATTTGATGCCGGAGCAATAAGATCTATAATGCTGTTAATCAGCTCATTAAGATCAACATCCTCCCGATCACCCCGATTATTGGCCATACGGGAATAATGCAGAATGCCATCGATCAATTGTTGCATGCGTGCCGTACGGCTCTTCATCATATTCAAGAGCTCGACAACTTCCACCTTCGGTTCGGCACCAAGCTCTTCTTCCATGAAACTCGCAAGACTGGCCAGGCCCCGCAACGGCGCCTTGAGATCATGTGAAACAATGTAGACGAACTCGCCCAACTGCTTATTCACACTCTCGAGCCGCTCAGCATTTTCACGCAACTCAATCTTCTGTCGATAGAGCTTTTCAAATACAGCAACTTTTGCCTTTACGACATTAACATCCAGGGGCTTGTGCAGATAGTCGACGGCGCCTTCCTCGTAGCCCTGCATGGTATAACGCTCCTCCTTACTCAGGGCAGTTACGAAGATGATGGATATATCGCGGGTCTTGCTATTCTCTTTCAACAGGCGCGCAACCTCGAATCCATCCATCTCCGGCATTTGCACGTCGAGTAGCATAACGGCAATGTCTTCCTTCAGCGCGATTCGCAGCGCCTCGTTTCCGCTCTCCGCTTTCAGGATCTCACGACCCGGACCTTCCAGGATGCTTTCTAAGGAGAGGATGTTCTCCGGGCGATCATCTACGATCAGCAATTTGACAGGACGAACCTGTGTTGCGGTATCCGGGCGCGAGGGGGAAACAGTGGCTTGCATAAGAATGAAAATGGTCTTTTCTGGGTTTGAAAATTACGATGGTGTAGAGATGGCGGCGGTAAATATCCGCGCTGAACTTACAGTTTCTGGAATCGGACTTTTCGGAAGATTTTATGGCTGCCGTCGATCGTTACAAACGATGTTCGCATACGATTAAAACGCAGGCTCTCTTTATTGCCTATGGCAAAGTATCCGAGGTTCACAAGCGACTCGTGAAACAAACGGGTGGCGCGTTCCTGCAACAGCGGATCAAAGTAGATCATCACATTTCTGCAGAGGATCAGATGAAACTCGTTGAAGCTGGCATCGGCTGCAAGGTTGTGCTGATGGAAGGAAATGCGCCTCCGCAATTGGTCCTTCATCACGATTCTTCCGTTAACCGGGGCACAGTAGTCGGTTAACTGACCTCGTCCACCAGCCTGACGGTAGTTACGGGTATAATGTGAGAACAGGGCAGGGGAGAAGCTGCCTTCTTGCGCCTGTTCCAATACATCGGTATTGATATCGGTCGCGTATATTCTTGCCTTTCGCAGCAGGTTAACCTCATCCAGCATGATGGCCATGGAGTAAACTTCCTCCCCGGTGGAACATCCGGCATGCCAGATGTTGATCCTGGGATAGGTCGCCAGAAACGGCAACACTTGTTCGCGAATGGCCCGGAAGAATTCCGGATCGCGAAACAGCTCGGTGAAGTGAACCGTGAGCGTATTAACGAGTCGGGTAGTCAGTGCGGGATCATGTTCCAGCAACAAGGGCAAGGCCAACAAGTCGGGAAGACCCTCCCGTTGCAAAAACACCCGCAGCCGCCGTACAATAGATGGTCGCGCATAGTGAATGAAGTTCATTCCGGTCCTGCTGTGCAAAACCGAAAGAACCTGGTCGACGCGCTCATCCGTAAGGACGATGGACTCGCTTATTGCTTGTACAGCCATACCTGGAGCAGGGATAACAACTGTTCTACATTGACCGGCTTGGAGATGTAATCGGTTGCTCCGTGCTGGAGACACTTTTCCCGGTCACCTACCATGGCCTTGGCCGTGAGCGCAATGATCGGCAGCGTCTTCCAACGATCTACTTTCCGGATCTCCGTCATGGCTTCATAGCCATCCATTTCCGGCATCATGATATCCATTAGTACAATATCCAGATCAGGTTGCTGCGTGAGCAGCGTGATCGCCTCCCGTCCGTTTGTGGCCGGGATGACGACCATGCCCTGGTCTTCCAGCACGCTGGTCATCGCATAGATATTACGCATATCGTCATCTACGAGCAGTACGCGCTTACCGCGCAATAACTCGCTCATCTTCTCCGGGGTCTTGGTTGCGGCGCCGGTTTGCTCTTCTTCCACCCGGTGCAGGAACTGCTCCGTCTCACTCAGCAGGCGGTTGAAGGCTTCGCCGTCCTTCATGACAATGGTCGCGCTGTGCTTGCGGATCGATTGCTCTTGAGCAGAATCGATCTCCGTGCCGGTGAAGACGATCACGGGCACATTGCGAAACTCATCCCCGGCCTTCAGCTCATCCAAAAAGTCGATTCCCTCTCCGGGTCCATTACCAAGATCCAGGTCGAGAATGATGCAGTCGAATTGCGCTTTCTTCAATTCCATCCAGGCTTCCTGTGTATTCGACACGCTGGTCACTTCAGAGCGGAAATCCTTTCCCTCCAGCAGATTCGATACAATCTCCTGCTGTATGCTTTCATCTTCAATCAACAAAACACGGCGCGTATTATACCGAACGGTATCGTCGATCTCCCGGAAGGCATTATCCAGGTCAACTTTATCCAGCGGCTTTCGCAAATAGGCGTTGGCGCCGAGTTCCATTCCCAAACTTTGGCGGTCCATGGCCGACATGACATGCACCGGGATTCCGGCAAGGCTTTCATTGGCTCGGATCTTTCGCAAAACCGACCAACCGTCCATTCCCGGGAGTTGCATATCCATGATGATCGCCGACGGCCGCAGCAATTCGGCATATTGCAAGCCCTGGTCGCCCTGCGTAGCTACAACAGCCTTGTATTGATGCTCATGAGCCATGTCGACCAGGATCTCCGCGAACTGTACATCGTCCTCGACAATGAGCAACACCCGGTCGCCTTGCTGCACCGATTCACGGTCGTCCACAACCGATGTTTCATTGGCCGGTAACTCGCTGATCCGCTCCAGCTCCCGGATGATCTCCTTTTCCTCTTCCGGCTGATCGGTATCCGTTTTCACTACGATGGATTCGAATGGCAGGTAAACATAGAAGGTGCTGCCCTTGCCTTGCTCGGAAACCAAACGCATCTCACCGCCAAGCATGGAGACCAGCATCTTGCTGATCGACAACCCCAATCCCGTACCGCCATAGCGGCGGCTGGTGGAACCATCCACTTGCTGGAACGCTTCGAAGATCAATTGCTGCTTCTCCTGCGGAATGCCGATGCCGGTATCCGTCACTGAAAATTCGATCACCTCGCGCGATTTCATCAGCGCGGGATTGGTGAACCGGACGTTCCTGTCGGGACGACGCATGCGGAGCGACACCTTGCCTCCCTGCGGGGTGAATTTGAACGCGTTCGATAGCATGTTCTTGATCACTTGCTCCAGGCGCACGCGATCGGTAATGATCTTCTCGGGCAGATTGGTTTCCTGCTCCAGCTCGAACTCGATCTTTTTCTCGTTCGCGACTTCGATGAAGAGCGAACGTAAATCGTCGCGAATGATGCGCAGCTCCGTACTTTCCAACAGCAGCTCCACCTTACCGGCTTCGATCTTGCTCAGGTCCAGAATGTCGTTGATCAGGACGAGCAGGTCACTACCGGATTTGTGAATGACGCGCGCGTATTCGATCTGCTTATCGGTCAGGTTCGTATCCTTGTTCTCCGATAAGAGTTTCGCCAGGATCAATACGCTGTTGAGCGGCGTACGGAGTTCGTGTGACATATTGGCCAGGAACTCGGACTTGTATTTGCTGTTCTGCTCCAGCTCGCGCGCTTTTAGACTCAGGGCTTCGCGCGCCTGTTCCAGGATCTCGTTCTGATGCTCCAGCGCGTGGGCGTTTTCCTTCAGCTCCAGGTTCGACTGCTTCAGCTCTTCTTCCGAAGCCTGCAACAAGCGTGACTGGTTCGATAGTTCTTCGTTAGTCTGGCGCAATTCCTCCTCTTGGGCGGTCAACCGCTCGGCCTGCTTACGGGTTTCTTCCAGCAGCTTTCGGGTCAGCATGTTCGCCTGTACGGAAGCGATCGAACTGGCGATCAGTTCGCCGATTCCCTCCAGGAAGCCGACCGTGTTTCGGTCAAACGCCCGGAAGCTCGCCACTTCCACAGCACCGAACACCTGCCCGTGGTAACTCAACGGCACGATGATTACATGCGAGGCGTGCGCGTCGCCAAGGCCCGATTGGATCCGCGCGAAATGAACCGGCGCGTCCTTCAGCCAGATACTCTTCTTGTCTTTGATACACTGTCCTACCAGGCCCTCTCCCAGTTCCAGTTGCGGCTTCGCTTTGGCGCGCCCGTCCAGGGCATAGCTGCCCTGAAGCTGGATCCAACTCACGTCGCGGAGGTCGTCGCGTTCCACGAGGTACAGGGCACCATGATACGCCTCCAGGTGTCCCACGATCGAAGAAACGAGCTCATCGCTGAGTCGGTGGATGTCTTCGCTGTGCTCCCGCAAGGTGCGGTTGACCTGGGCGATACCGGCACTGGTCCAGTGGCGCTGCCGGTTGTCCTCATCGGCAGTCTTCAGGCTATCGCGCATCTGCACCAGGGCGTTGCCCAGCTCGTCCTTATCACTCATCGGCTGGAATTGTTCTTCGAACTTTCCTTCTCCTATGGCGTGGGCAAAGCCCGTCGTCTTCCGCAGGCTTTCCGCGAGCTTTATGACCGCTTCACTCATTTGACCAACGGCATTCTTCCTTGGTCGAAGATTCACCTCCGGTATTTCGCCTTTACCCATCTGCAACACGTAGTTCCTCAGCTTCATGGTCGGAACGATGATGTTGTTCGACATGTAGAAGGCCGCCATGAGCACCACGATCACGATCAGGATGGCGATTCCGAGTACGCTCCACATCAGGGCCCGACTCGAGGCCATCATGCCGGCGTGTTCTACTTCCGCGAGCGCCCGTTTCTGAACGATGACTTTATTGAGGGAATTGATGATACCATTTGTTCTGGGTAAGATCTCATTATCGACCACTTCCTCCGCGGCGAAATGCTTCATCGGATCCTCGTAGTCGTCAAAACTCACCAGCAGGTTCATTACCTGTCGCTGGTAAACGAGAACCTGTTCGAAATTCTTGAAGATGGCATTGACGCTATCGACCATTCCCGGCTCTTCCCAGGTAGAAGCCAGCGCAAGGATATTGCCCTTGAGATCGGGATACTCGATGTTTTGCAGGCTCTTCAGTCGCTCCTTGTCCTCTCGGTTGCCCTGCAAATACACCCAGTTCGTCGTGTACATCTTCGATCGGGTTACGAGCAGGTTCATGTTCTCCAGCGCCTGCAGCGAAGGGATGTCCACGGTCATGATCTTCGTGGTGGCCTGCTGATTCTTCGAAATGTTCAGCGCGCTGTAAACCGCGTTGAACACCGAAATGCCGATCACCACGATGAACACGAGGTAGATTTCGAAATCGATCTTATAGTTCTGTTGCTTCATGGGCTTATTGGATCACATTTTCCGCCAGGTTGACCAACTGCGACGAGATGCGCAGGTTGCTTTCCTTTGCTTCCGTCAGGTTCAGCTCAAACCGGATCTTATTGTCGCGGTTCAGCAGGTTGATCATGGCACCTTTGGGTATTCTCTTATTGACTTCCGTGACGATCAGTACCGGTTTCGCATTGAAATGATTGACAGCATCGTCGATCGGCGCGGTGCCGGCAATGAACAGCAACTGCACGTCTGGCCATTGCCCCGGAACAACCGGAACCACTTCGATCGCCTTGCCATTCACGCGTTTCTGTTCGGCAACTTTGCGTACCGACTCCAGCACAGGTGTATTGCCAACCACACCGATCCGGAATGTCGGACCTGTGGATGCCGGCCATTCCACGTACTTGATAAAATTGTAAAGGAACATGGCCTTGAGGTCCGACTCGCTGTTACTCTGAGCGCCCACACGCTGCACGAATGCCGACAACAGGAAAGCAAGGCCCAGCGCCACTGTTCTCCAGTGCGCCCGGCCGCTCTTCCGGTTGTTAGGTGTGGTGGTCGTCTCGTGCATGCTTACTTATTCAGAAAGCGATAGGTCAGGCGCAGGCGCAATTCGCGACTGGGGCCGGGAAGGGGGGCGTGGTTGCTGTTATAGGGTTGCAGGTAGTCAACCGGCTCGTTGAACAGGTTGATGCAGGTCAGCGTACACCGTAAGCGATCATGCAGGAATTGCTCGGCGTTGATCGCCAAATCCGCATAGACAACCGGACGAAACTCCACGGCTTCGTCTTCACCGTTATCCGGATTATACCGGGCACCAAAACGTTTGGACATGCCCGTAACCGCCGGCGTGATGTTGAAGCGATCGCTCAGGCGAACATTGGCTGAACAAACACTCTTGTGGGCCGGAAATGCCAGGTGGACACCGGATACGCCCGGCACGACATACTCCTCGACTCCGGTTCCTTTATCAGAGGTGTAATAGGCGTGAGAAACCGACAGGTATCCCCAGTTCGTTTTCCAGCGGAAATCCAATTCCGCACCACGTGTGCCGGTTCGGCCCGCGTTACGATAGGAGTCTTCATTCTCGTTCTCGTAAAAGAAAACGATCACGTCTTTCGTCTGTACATCGTAAAGGTTTGCCGTGAGGTAAGTGTCGTGGGTGATCCGGACGCCGGCCTCGATCTCGGCCACGGTGGTGCTTTCCGGGCGTATCCCCGCACTGGTGGCGTCGATATTCTCGACCGAGGGGGCTCTGAAGGCCGCGCTGTACAGCAACTTCACGTGATAGCCGTCGCGCACGCGATTTAGACCGATCCGCGGAACGAAGGCCGGATCAAACCGGTTGTTGTAATTATAGCGCGCACCCAGGGTAATGTTCGCGGGTCGGGTCTTGATGATCGCCTGTGCGAACACGCTCGCGTTGTCGATGTAAAAACTCGGGCTCCCATTGAAAAACAAACCGTCGTCTCTCCGGTCTCGGGCAATGAGTTGATAATAGCTCGCGCCAAGGCTCAGGTTGAACCGCTCACCGGAATCATATTGCGCGTTGACAAACGCTCGTTTCTTTAGGGTCGTCCGATCGTAAGCGGTAAACTCGTCTTCGGCTGAAGTGCCGGTAAAATTATATGGCGCCTCCTGCTTCACTCGTATGCCCGGACTTAGCGTCCATTTGTCGCCCAGCCGCTTTTCGTACATCGCGTTGAGGTACCAGGAGTCGAAATTGGTCGGATAGGCCTGTGTCAACGCGCCTTCATAACCATCCCGCTGATGGGTGTGGTAGCGGTCCAGCATGCCGCTGACACGCAAACCGCGGAACAGGAAGCTGGTCGCGAAGGAACCGTGCGACAGGTCGGAATTCTCCTTCATATCGTACGAATCTCCCAGGTTGTCCTGGTAGGTCCGGTCACTGCGGTTATACTCGCCTTGCTGCAACTGGTAGTTCCAGTGCAACTCACCGATACGATGGCCTCCAGCTACTCCCAGGGAACGACCGGCCATCGCACGTTGCATCTGACCATAACTGGCGGTGGCGGTTATGCCTTCGCGCTTTTCATCGAGCGTGGTCTGGATGTTGATCACCGCGTACTCCGCATTGCCACCATAGATGGCGGAACCAGGACCGCGGATGATCTCGATACGGCGAACAAATTGAAGCGGCATGTGTCTACCGAACTGAAGCGTGGAGAAGAGCTCTTCGTTCATCTCCTGTCCGTCGATCAGCATCAACACTTTTCCCTCGTGGCCCCAATTGCCACGCACGCCGATGCCGACTACTCCCTCCACATCCACGCCGAAGTCAATGCCGGGTAATCGTTGTAACAATTCCATCAGGTCATCACAACCCGATCGACGAAGCTCTTCTTCGGTAATGACGGTCACGACACCGGGCGACTCCTTGGCAGTCATCGCTACCTGGGAGGCAACGGTCACTTCCACGTTCATCAACTGTTCAAGCGACAGGTTGTAAAACGACGAGCTGTCCGCATTGGGGTTCTCGGCAAAAACGCTATGGCCGCTGAAGCATAAACACAGCAGTACAAAGGCAATTTGTAAAGGGCGGTTTCCTGGCATGGGCTTCCGGGAATGATATTTCCCATTATACCCGTTACCCTATTCAGAGGGTACTATTCAAACCGGTGAAATGCGGTCGCTTCTTACAGTTGTAAGAAAAACTAAAAAGTGTTCAGTTTTTGGAACGCCCGTTTAGGGGCGAACCACCATGCGGGCCGACAAGCGGTTTTCAGCCTCTATGATGACCCAGTAAACACCCGCGGCCCAATCCGCGGAAGAAAAGCGCAGGGTTTCGTCCCCGGGCAGGAGGGTTCCTGTCTCGAAAATCAGTGTTTGCCCAAGCAAATCTTGCACCCGGATCCGGTAATCCAGCTTGCGCTCCGCATGGATCAACACATGAAGGCTTTCCTGCAGCGGGTTCGGGTAGACGTGGAAAACCATGCCGAGCGATTGCAGCTCGTCGATACCTACAAGCGTCACGGCTTTTGCGGGTGAAATGGCCGAACAGCCATTCGCGTCGAATACTTCTACCGCGTAATTACCCGATAGCGTTGCCGTATAGGTTTGACCATTCGCGCCGGATATCGCGATGCCGTTGAAATACCATTGGTAAGCGGTCGCCGCCGGAGCGGTCAACACATTGCCCGCCTGCGAAAAACCCGGAGTCGCGGGCAACGCGTGCACGGTGATAAAGTTCAGCACCTCCAGGGTGTCGCGTCCTGAAAGATTCTGGACAATCAACTTCACCGGGTAAATGCCTGCGTTGGGATAACAGATTCCCGTCGGGCTTTCGATCGTTGAGGTTGCCGTATTGGCACCCTGGAAGGTCCAGTTCCAGTTGGTTGCGTTCAGAGACAGGCTGACGAAATCGATACAGTCGCCCGCGCAGATCGTGGTGTCACTCGAACGAAAATCCGCTACCGGCATTTGGGAACAATCCGCTACCGTGATGAATTGCGGTTGCGTCAGTGTGTCGCTGCAGAACCCGTCGCTGACCACCAGCGTTACGGCATAATCCCCGGTAATCGGATAGCAAACCTGGGCGGGCGATTGAACACTCGCGGCCGCGGGTTGTCCGCCGCTAAAACTCCAACTCCAGCTATTCACCGGTGCGGAGGCCTGACCCGTAAAGGAAATACACGCGTCCTTGCAAATGCTCTGAGAGGAAGCTGTAAACGATGCCTGTGGTGTTGCACGAACCGTGATCATGTTGAGCGATGCGCGGGACGCCGTACAACCGCTGTCGGATGTTGCCGTTTGAACCACCGTATAGGTACCGGGGGCCGTATAGGTGTGCGACGGTTGATTGGCCGATGATGTTCCGCCATCGCCAAACAACCAGCTATACGCTACCGCGCCGGTAGTGCTGTTGGTGAAATTCACGGTCAGTTGATCACATCCCGTCAACGCACTGGCGGCATACTGTACAACCGGTGCCGGATTGACGGTGACGAGTGCACTGGTGGTATCATGACAACCGGCCGCGTTCGCAATATCCAGCAAGACGGTGTACGTCCCGGCATTCGCGTAAAAATGCGCGGGAGAACCAAGGTTGCTCGTGCCGCCGTCACCAAAGGTCCAGCTGATACTGTTCGAAGGAGAGCCCGGGAAGCCACTGGTATTGTTTAGTCGAACCGAATCACCCTGACAAACATTGGCGGTGGTAAATGATGCAATGGGTGTTGGGGTGACGGTAATCGACAGGCTCGCGGTATCCGCACAACTTCCCTGTGTCGCGATCAGTTGCACCGGAAACGTGCCGCCAATTGTATAAGTATGCGATGGGCTGTTCGCCGCAGAAGTGCCGCCGTCACCAAAGGCCCAGGAGTAGGAGGGCGAGCCGGTAGTGGTGTTGCTGAAGTTAACCGCCAATGGCGCACAGCCGCTGAGCGAAGAGGCGCTGATCGCGGCCACAGGTGCCGGACTGATCGTCACACTGATCGTCGTGTCGTCGTTACAGCTCCCGTTGTCGGCCGTGAGTGTAACGGCAAATGTTCCGGCCCCGGCATAGTTGTGCGTGGGCGAGGCGGAGGTGCTCGGGGAAGAGCCGTCGCCGAAGTCCCAGGTATAGCCGGTGATCGGAGATCCATTACCCAAACTGCTGTTCGAAAAACTTACCGGATCACCAAGGCAAACATTGGAGGTGTTGAAAGAAGCGGTGGGCGTTGTCGCGATCGTAATGTAACTCGTGCGCACCAAGGTGTCGGCGCAGCTTCCCTGCGTGGCAATCAGGGTCACGGTATAGGTGCCGGTGGCGGTATAGGTGTGCGACGGACTCGCGGTAGTAGCGCTGCCGCCGTCGCCGAAAGTCCAACTATACGCCGGCGACCCACTCGTGTTATTGGTGAAACTCACCGTGAGGGGCGCGCAGCCGGTGGTGGTGGTCGCGCTGAAAGCCGCAACCGGCGCGGGATTCACGGCAACCGCGATCACGGTATCGTCCACGCATCCGCCGGTGCTGACCGACAGCGTGACGTTGTAATTCCCGGCGGCGGTATAGGTGTGCGTGACGCTGGTGCCGCTGCCGGTGTTGCCGTCGTCATAATCCCACTGATAACTGACAATCGTGCCGCCTCCGGAAGAAGATCCGTCGGTGAAACTGATAACATCGCCCAGGCAGACCGCTGTCGCAGAAGGGGTGAAGGAGGCGGTCGGCGCCGGTGAAACCTGGATGTAATTGGTTTGCACCAGTGTGTCGGCACAACTTCCCTGCGTCGCGATCAGGGTCACCGTATAGGTTCCGCTGGCCGTGTACGTATGCGATGGGGTAGTGCCGGTGCTGGTGCCGCCGTCGCCGAAGCTCCAGTTGTAGCCGGGTGATCCGGTGGTCGTGTTTGTGAAAGCGACCGTCAGCGGTGTGCAGCCGGAAGTGGTCGCTGTGGAGAATGATGCTACCGGCGCGGGGTTGACGACAACGCTGATCGTTGTGTCATCCGAACAGTTCGCGGTTGCGGTGGTGAGCAGCACAGCATAGGTTCCGCTAGCGGTGTACAGATGGAAGGGCTGTGTGGCTGTTGATGTATTCCCATCATCGAAATCCCAGGCGTAACCGGTGATCGTTCCGCCATTACCCGACGATAGGTTCGTGAAGAACACCGTGTCGCCCAGACAAACCGCCGTAGCGGAACTGCTGAAGGACGCGGTGGGTTGCGCATTCACGGTGATGTACGCGCTCCTGATGAGCGTGTCCGCGCAACTTCCCTGTGTAGCGATGAGGGTAACGGTATACGTGCCGGGCGTGGAGAAGGTGTGAGTCGGGGCGCTCAGCGCGCTCGTGGTGCCGTCACCGAAATTCCAGGTGTAGACCGGCGATCCCGTCGTGGTGTTGTTGAAGGCAACAGCCAGACTGCCGCAGCCCGTGGTCGTGGGGGCCGTGAAGGCCGCCACAGGCGCGGGATTGACCGTCACGTTGATCGTGGTATCGTCGCTGCAAACACCGGCCGATGTGGTCAGCGTGACTGCGTAGGTCCCGGGGCTCGTGTAAATGTGCGTGGGACTGGTTTGCGTTGAGGCGGGTGTGCCGTCGTCGAAATCCCAGCTATAGCCGGAGATCGGCGTGCCGTTGGCGGTCGACAGATTCGAAAAGCGAATCGTGTCGCCAAGGCAGATCGACGGAGTTGCGTTGCTGAAGGACGCGGTCGGCCCATTGGCAACACTGATCAGGTTCGTGCCGGTATACGTCGCGCTGCAACCCGAAGCGTTGGTGGCCGTCATCGTCACCGTGTAGGTTCCGTTACTGGTATAAACGTACGTCGGACTGGTGGCGGTCGATGTCGGTGATCCATCACCAAAGTTCCAGCTATAACCGGTCGCGCCGGTCGTGCTGTTGGAGAAATTGACGGACAATGG
The DNA here is from genome assembly GCA_016713765.1 of Bacteroidota bacterium. Classification (NCBI taxonomy): domain Bacteria; kingdom Pseudomonadati; phylum Bacteroidota; class Bacteroidia; order Candidatus Pollutiaquabacterales; family Candidatus Pollutiaquabacteraceae; genus Candidatus Pollutiaquabacter; species Candidatus Pollutiaquabacter sp. Next base: position 376,033 of record JADJON010000001.1, on the reverse strand, counting down.
ACCACAACCGGAGGTTACCGAGGGAGTAACGGAGATGACCGGCGGTGCGGAGACAGCGACGGTCTGCGTCGAGGTCATCGTGCAACCGCTGGCGTTCGTGACGGTCAGCGTTACCGTATAGTTTCCGGATGACGAATAGGTGTGCGTCGTATTCTGCGAATTACTCGCCGGACTTCCGTCGCCGAAGTTCCAGCTGTAACCGCTGATGGTACTCATGGAACTCGTTCCGGTACCGGAAAAGCTCAGCGATTGTCCGGTACAACCCGAAGGCGGTGTGAACGAGGCCGTCATCGCATCCACCTGTACGATGAACGGATAACGATAATGCCCCGGACAAACGGCGGCATAGAAGGTGTCGGTTGCAAAAAGTGGCGGTGTCGTGTATGATACTCCGCTGAAACCCGTCGGCACTCCGCCAACGGCTTGTGTGTACCATTGGTAGGAAATGGTTGCCGGCGGTGTACCGCTGGTGACGACATTGATCGTGGCCGTGTTGCCCGGACAAATCACGAGCGGAGTATAGATGAACTTGTAGCCGGGTACGGTTTCATTGGGTAAGCCCGCGCCGCCCTTGGTCGCGCCGTTCGGTGGAAACTCCGTCAGGCTTCTGGAGTTGGTCGTGCCGTTGGCTCCGCCATTCGCCGTGCGTGTCGGAGCGCCTGAAGCAATGCCGATATAACCGCCACCGCCGCCGCCACCCGGACCCTCGGCTTCGAGATTCAGGATGTTGACCGTTTGGTTGCCGCCGTTGCCGCCATTCGCAGAAATAGAAACGCCGGACACCGTGCCGCCGGCCCTGAGCACCACGGTACCACCCGCGCCGCCGCCGCCGGCACCGTCAGTACCGTTGCTCGTCGAGGTGCTGACGCCATTGCTGCCGTTGGCGCGGATCTCTCCGGCGCCACTGACATCTCCGAATGAAAATAAATACGCGAGTCCGCCGCCATTACCGCCCGGACCGCCCTTTGAATCGTTCTGGTCACCAGAACCGCCGCCACCGCCGAGGAAAATCCTGCCGGTGGAGTAATCCAGCGGACGACCTCCCATGCCGCCATTGTTACGGCGCTGATCGCCGCCCCAGGTGCTATTGAAGGGCGGTAGCGTGAGCGCATTCTGATCCGAGCTGCTAAACGTATAACCTCCGCGTCCTCCACCGGAAGATGTTGAACCGGCAAAGCCGCTATACTCGAGGTTCCAGGCCGCCGCCCAGGCCGCGTTCGAAACATCCGGGTTGCCGCTGCCGGTCCAGTTCGCCGGGTTGCCGGCATTACCACCGCCGCCACCGCCGGCATTGTGTCCGTTCCCGCCGCCGCCGGCGTTGATCGCCGCGCCACGACAGTAACGTCCTCCGAACATATCGTAATCCACCTGGTAACCCAGGACGCCTTCGCCTTTCTCGGCACCGTAATCGTCAGTCGGCCAACGATGGTTGCCTACGCCGTACCAACTGTTGTTGTCGAGCAACTGGCCTCCGCGAAATCCAAGACCGGTGACATCGATTCGTCCGCCGGAGTTGATGACCGTGTTGCCCTGTACTTCCAGTGCCAGCACGCCTCCGGTACTTCCGTTCCAATTCGGACAGGTAAGAATGCCGCCGCTGTTGATCGTAATCGAAGCATAGCGCGGCACGCGCACCACTTGTGCGCGACCAACCCAGGTGTACGAGTTCTGCAGGGCGCAGGAAAGTTGAATCGATGTAGCGGTCGGAACGGCCGCAACCTCCGCGAGCTCCTGCCTTCCACAGTTGCCCATCGAGATGATCGTTCCGTAGGTGGAATCGTCGGGCGAGGTCATGCTCGCGCCCTGAATCTGTATGATGAAAACTAGATCGCCCGGCGCAAGTGCTGCAGGAAATCGTCCGTTCGTATTCAACGAACTACTGGTAACCGTCAGCATGGAGGTTCCAGCCAGGGCGTCGGCGGTCAGTGTGGTGTACTCGTTGACGATGGTGCCGGCTGCCGTGACGGTTTTGGCGCCGTCCTTTCCCAGTTGGGCTAAAAGATTGCCCGGAAGAAAAAGGGCAAGAAACAATACGATACTCCGGTAAGAGTAACGCCAAAGGGGGGACATGATACTGCGGGAGAGGGTTTTACCTTCGACCAAGATACGTAAAGGTGAAGGAAAAGTGACACCGTTTTGTCCTATTCCCAACGGAAAACCCGCACCGCGGCGGCATACACGACGATTCCCCAGGCTAATATGACCAGCAGGTGGGTCGAAATATCGCCAAAACCGGCTCCCTCAAAGGCAATCTTGCGCAGGGCGTCGTTCAGCCAGGTCAGGGGCAAGACGTTCGCGATCTTCTGTAACCAGCCCGGAAAGGCATCAACGGGGAAGAACGTGCCGCTGAGCAGGAACTGGGGAAGGGTAATGATGTTGGCAATAGGAGGAATCGTGCTTTCGTTGCGCGCAAGGCCGGAGACGACGAAACCGAAGCCCATGAACACCACCAAACCGATCGCCGACAACAAGAGCATGGTCAGGAAGGTGGTCCAGCCGTTGATCAGGGTAAATCCGAAAGCGTATTTACCCAGCACGATGATCACCATCGCGCCGGCAAGCTGGAAGACAAGCCGGCTCAGGGCTTCGCCCAATACGATGTAGGTACGACGAATCGGGGTCGCGAAAAAGCGTTTCAACACCAGCGTCTGACGCAGCGAGAAGAACACGAAGGCGGTTCCGAACACGCCGGCGCTGAGAATGGAAAATCCTAACTGACCCGGTAGCACGAAGTCGATCATCTTATACTCCCGACCGTTCACTTCCGACTCCCGCAACTCGGCCAGTGGTTCATGTTCTCCGTTTCTGGCGACAATCAACGAATCGAAAACCGAACCCGCCGAACGGAAGTGCGCCAGGTTGCCTTTGTCGATGAGGTTGGTGAGCACCGACTTGACGAACATGCCTTTCTCCCGCGACGCGAGCGAAGTGATGACCTCCACCACACGCACCGTATCGCTTGGGTGAATATTCAATACCGCGTCAATGCGTCCTTTGATCAATTGATCGTCCAATTGTTCCTGCGGCAGGCCGCTCTTGAGCCGGATGTTCGGCAACTGCGCCACCGTGCGGTAGATCACGTTGGTGGTATCGCAGGTGAGCGCTACGCCAACATCGAGCCGGATGGAGTTGCCGCGGATGAATCCGAACACGACGATGAACACCAGCGGAAATCCGATGCTGAAGATCACCGCAGAAGGACTGCGCGAGATCGAACGCAGGCTGGCCTTGCTGATGGCCAGCATCGCCTTCAGTTGATTGTACCGGGGTTGTTGTGGGGCGTTCATCTTATTGGTCCCTCCAGCTGTGTCCGGTGAGCGACAGGAATACGTCTTCCAGATTGGCTTTCTTCACTTCGCGCGGACGCTCGAAGCCACTCGCCACCAATTGATCGATCAGCCGGTCCGGGGTATCGAGCGCGATGATGCGGCCTTTCTCCACAATGGCTACCCGGTCGCAAAGATTCTCGGCCTCGTCCATGTAATGCGTGGTGATCACCACGGTGGTACCCTGCTGCCGGATCTCGCGGATGAGCTCCCACAGGTTGCGGCGCGCCTGCGGATCGAGTCCGGTCGTTGGTTCGTCCAGGAATACCACCTGCGGCCGGTTGATCAGCGTGGTACAAATGCTGAACCGCTGTTTCTGTCCCCCGGAAAGTTCTTTGTATTTCGCCTTGCCTTTGTCTTCCAGCCCGACCCGTCGGAGCATCTCCATCGGATCGATGGTGACGTTGTACAGGCCGGAGAACAAGCGGAGGAGTTCGATCAGGGTAAGGCTTGGATAATAGCCCGCGGCCTGCAACTGCACGCCGATGCGCTGCTTGATCTCGTTCACGTCGCGGTCAACGTCGTAGCCGCAGACGCGTACACTGCCCGCGGTTTTTTCGCGCAGCGTTTCGATGATCTCCAGTGTGGTCGTCTTGCCCGCGCCGTTGGGTCCGAGGAGCCCGAAGATCTCGCCTTCGTGCACCTCGAAGCTGATCCCGTTCACCGCCTGTACGCCGGGATAGTGCTTCACCAGTTGGTCGACGACAATGATCGGCTGTTTCACGGGGCGAAGGTAAGGCTTCCGCCCTTCCGGCGATCACCGGATGAATGAAGGGTGCATGAAAGCAAAGCCGCCCCGCGGGGTTTCCGGGGGCGGCTTCGATGGGTTGCTGTTGCAATCAGAACAGGTTGAGTCGGCTCATCAGGTTCTCCTTGTAGGACTTGCCGATGGGAATCCGGTTGCCGTCGATGATGCAGGCGTTCTCTTCCAGCGCGCCGATCTTCTCGAGCTGCACAATGTAGGAACGGTGCACGCGCGCGAAGTTGAGCGGCGGCAGCTTGGCTTCGATGTCTTTCATCGAGCTGTGCAGGATGAACTGCTCCTTGCTCGAGGTCTTGATGATGACGTAGTTGTCCAACGCTTCGATCCAGAGGATGTCCTGGAAGTTCACGCGCACGAAACGCGAGTCCTTCTTGACGAAGAAGCTGTTGTTCGCATAAATGTTCTCCAGGAAGTTGAACAGGTTCTTGTCGGTCGTGGTCTCCGTGCCGGCTTCGCGTCGAGGCGAGCCGCCGCCGCTGATCACAAACGCGCAGCCGTTGATCTTGTTGTTGACCGTCAGGATCGGGAAGGTGTTCACGGCGACTTTGTTCTCCGCCGCGCCGTTGCTGATGGTCACGGCCGAATCGCCGTCCTGCTTCTGCGACTCGCCGACCACCGTATGGGCCAGGGTCTTGAAAACGGATTTGGTCTCCGAACCGGAGTTCTTCATCGCGACGCTGATGTCTTTGCCCAGCGCCTCCTGCTTCAGACAGCCGGTCAGCGTTTCCGCCATCTTGTTCATGAAGATGACTTTCTCGTTGGCGTCGGTGATGATCACAGCTACGTCGAGCGTGTCCAGCGCGGCGGCGAAACGGTTGCCTTTGTTCTGGAGCTCGAGGTCCTTGGTGTATTTGTAATACGCGATCTCGATCGCGGTGCGGATATCGTCTTCTTCGAACGGCTTGATGATGTAGCCGTACGGCTCCGTCAGCTTGGCGCGGTCGAGGGTGTTCTTATCGGAGAAGGCCGTGAGGTAGATGAACGGGATCTGATAGTGCTGGTGGATCTGCTCGCCCACCTGGATGCCGTCCAGCTCGCTGCTCTTCAGGTTGATGTCGAGCAGGATGAGGTCCGGATTCAACTTCTCCACCGCGTCGAGCGCCTTCTTACCGTTGGCGAACGGATCGAACGCTTCGTAACCCAGCTTTTTCAAAATGCGCTGGATGTCTTTCGCGACGATGATCTCGTCCTCAACGATCATTATTTTCAAAGCAGACATAGGTCAAAGTATATCATAACCTTGTACCGGACGCCGCCCGATTAGGTTACCTTAAAATGCGTAAAAATCAAATAATCAGCCCTTTGGATACGGGAACTTAACCGTAAACCGCGTTCCGTTCTCCCGCCCGATACTCAGCTCGCCGTCGAGCTGACTGGTCAGCGCCTGGATGAGCTGCATGCCCAGCGATTCCGAGGATTCCACCGAAAACCCCTCCGGCAGGCCGATGCCGTTGTCGGTGATATCCAGCGTTACGGTCTTGTCTTCCCGAAACATCCGGATGCGGATCTCGCCGCTGCGCTGTCCGGGGAAGCCGTACTTATAACTGTTCGAGACGATCTCGTTCACCAGCAATCCACAAGGCATCGCCGTGTCCATGTCGAGCGCTACGTCGCCGGCGTCGATCAGCACACGGACACGGTCGGTCTTGTCGCCGTACGACTGGTACAGGTACTGACAAAGTTTTTCCATGTACTCGCCAAAGGCGATCTCCGTGAGCTCGTCGGCCTGGTAGAATTTCTCGTGCACCAGCGCCATCGAACGTACGCGGTTCTGTCCGTCCTGCACGGCCTTAAGCGTCGATTCGTCCTTGATGTAACCCGACTGCAGGTTCAACAGGCTGATGATGATCTGCAGGTTGTTCTTGACGCGGTGGTGGATCTCTTTCAACAACACGTCCTTCTCCTTCAGCGAGGCTTCGATCTGCTGCTGCAGTTGCTTCGTCGAGGTGATGTCGGTGTCTACCATCACCAGTTTTTTCAGCCGCGCTTCTTCGTCGTACACCGGCGTCAGCGTACTGCTGATCCAGATGTTCCGCGGATGGTGGGTGGTGACGTTGGATTCGAAAATGCTCGAGTGTTCCTGCTTCAGCGTTTGCTCCACCTGCTGGTCGATGTCGCGGTAAATGGCGATCTCGTGCAGGCGCATGCCCAGCACTTTGTCTTTGGGCATCGCGTAGAGTCGGAGGAAGGCGTCGTTCACCCATTCAATGCGGGTGTCGGGCGCGGCGATGAGCACGCTGTTGTCGGTACGGCTCGCCACGAGCGAAAGCTGTTCCAGTTCCAGGTTCTTCTCGACAAGCTGCCGGGTCTTCACTTCGACACGCTCTTCGAGCAAATGCCGGATACGACGAAAGGTGTTGCTGCGGAGGCGCACATAGATGTACAGCGTCGCGCCGAACAGCAACAGGCTGATCAGCAACAGCCAGATGTCGCGCACGAACGACGGGCTCTCCAGAAAAATGGTCAACAAACGAAAGGGCGCAGGCATAGCTTTCCGCCCGTTTATACTACTGCGAACGAAAAATGTTATCCCAACACAAAAAGAACAGGCCCGCTCTTCCGAACGGGCCTGTTGTCAGGAGAATAAGATCGATCAACCCTTCTGCTCGAAGTCGGATGCCTTGGGCATGACATCGCCGAACTGCCGCAGCTTGCTGCGCTTGCGGCTGTAGAGGAAGTAGATGACCAAGCCGACCGCCATCCAGCCGAAGGCTACTTTCAACGTTTGCGAGTCGAGGCCGATGATCATGGCCGTACAGATCAGCGCGCCGAGCAGGGACACGACCGGAGCAACCGGCGTGCGGAACGGGCGTTCGATGTTCGGCGCCTTCACGCGGAGGATCCAGACGCCGAGACTCACCAACACGAACGCGAAGAGGGTGCCGAAACTGGTCAGGTCGCCGGCGACGTGTCCCGGTACGAAGGCCGCGAAGGCGCCCACGAAGAAGAACAGGATCGCGTTGGCTTTGTAGGGCGTCTTGTAGCGCGGATGTACTTCGCCGAAGACCGACGGAATGAGGCCGTCGTTGCTCATCGTGAAGAACACGCGGCTCTGTCCCATGAGCATCACAAGAATAACCGAAGAGAAGCCGGCGAGGATGGCGACCGTCACCGCCGTTGCCAGCCAGTGATAACCCGGCATGTAGGCGGAGATCGCATAGGCGACGGATGCTTCGCGCCCCTTTTCGGGATCGACAAAGTCCTGCCAGTTGGCTACGCCGGTGAGCACGTGTCCGAAGAGGATGTACAGAATGGTACAAACGACGAGCGAACCCAGGATGCCGATCGGCATGTCGCGCTTGGGGTTCTTGGCCTCCTGCGCGGCGGTACTCACCGCGTCGAAGCCGATGAAAGCAAAGAAGACGATCGCCGCGCCGCCGAGTACGCCGCCCCATCCGTGCTTGTTCCAGCCGGAATAGTCGGCAATGACTTTACCCGCCGCATCGGTGACCGGTGGTGTGCCCTCCGGAATCAGGTAGGGTGCGTAATTAGCCGGGTTGATGAACTTCCAGCCGATGGCGATGAATGCCAGCACGATCGCCACCTTGATGAACACGATGATGGTGTTCACCAGCGCCGATTCCTGCGTGCCGCGAATAAGCAGCAGCGTTAATACCAGCAGGATGATCAGCGCCGGCGCGTTCAGCAATCCCTGGTGCAGGACGCCGGAAGCGTCGGTGAAGCTTTCAAAAGGTGAATGACAGAGTTCGTACGGTATCGCGCCGTCTAAGAGCTTGTTCAGGTATTCGCTCCAGGCGATGGAGACGGTGGCGGCGCCGAGGGCGTATTCCATGATGAGCGCCCAGCCGATGGTCCAGGCCACGACTTCGCCCATGGTCACATACGAATAGGCATACGCGCTGCCGGCGATCGGGATCATCGAGGCGAACTCGGCGTAACACAATCCGGCGAATGCGCAGCCGATCGCGGCCACAACGAACGACAAGGTAACGCCCGGTCCGGCGGCCTGACCGGCAGCCGCGGCAGTGCGCACGAACAGGCCGGCGCCGATGATCGCGCCGATGCCCAACGCAACCAGATTGGCCGCGCCCAGCGTACGCTTCAGGCCCTTCTCATTGTCAGCCGCCTGCGCCAGGACGTGGTCCAGGGGTTTCTTGATGAACAGACTCATACGGTTGTTTTGATTTGAATGGGGAAAGTAGGAAAAAGTTCGCAAAAGCGGTTTCGTGTTTCGGGTTTCCAGTTTCCGGTTTCCTGTTGTGTTAATTGAGTTTGAGTGAACACTTAAGTATTTAGTCCGCTAGTCTATCCTTACATGAGATCGTGATAAAGCGTTTCCGATTAGAATATGGATAACAACCAATAAAGAACAGGAAACTGGAAACCCGAAACCCGAAACCGGACCCAACCTACAACCAATAACCAACCGGAAACTCGAAACCGGAAACCCGAAACCATCAACTCCCTCGGATCTTCCGAATGAGCCTCCAAAACGCCGCTCCATAATCCACCAGCACCTCCTCGCCCTTGCGGATCTTGCGGGTGGCGACGATGTAGACTTTTTTGCCTTCGGTATCGTACTCGCTGTTGTTGCGGAGACCTTCGACGCGGCTGAGGCCGCGGGCGTCGTTGGCGTAGCGGCCCAGGGTCTTGACGGCCGGCAGGGCGTTTACCGCCCAGCGGTTGTTGATCTTGAAGATGTAGGCGTTGTAACCGTCTTCGTCTTTTACTTCCGACCAGCGCTGTAACTTTCCTTTGTACTCGGTTACGCGTTCGCCTTTTTCGATATCGACTTTGGTGAAGAGTCCTTTGCCAGCTCCCGGAATGCGCGAGCGGCGGATGTAGAGGTAACGGTCTTTGTTCGCCACGACGCGAAGAAAAGGATTTCCGTAAAAATGCAGTGGAGGGATGAATCAATCGCCCGGCTCGCCCCGCGGCAACTCTTCCTGCTCGGTCTTGATCTCTTCGCCGTTGCGGAAAGTCATCGTCACGATCGGTGCGCCGCCTTCGTCGAAAACTTTCCAGACGCCGTCGAGTAATCCGAGGCGATAGGTGCGCTCTTCGCGCTCTTTGCCGTTGGGCCAGTAGTACTTGTGTACGCCCGTTTCCTGGCCGTCGAGGTATTCGCCTTCAAAAGCGAGCTTGCCGTTGGGATAGGTCTGCTTCCAGCGACCGTCTTCTTTTCCTTCGGTGAACTTTCCTTCGGCCAGGTATTCGCCGTTGCGGTATTTCCATTCACCATCCTGCAGGCCGTTCACGTAGTTGCCTTCGGCGATCACGGTGCCGCTGTCGGAATACTCGGTCATGTACCCGTTCTCCTTGCCGTTGGCATAGGTCTCCTCCCGGCGCAGTTGTCCGTTCGGGTAGTACCACTTCCAGGGACCGTTCGGCTTGCCTTTCACAAAGGTGCCGGTCTGCTCGAGCGTATCGTTCTCGAAGCTGAACTTCCACGGACCTTCACGCTTGCCGTCGACGTAGTTGCCGATCGCGCGCAGCTTTCCGCTTTCGTAAAATTCTTTCCACTCGCCCTGCTCGCGACCCTGATTGTCCATCTTGCCCTGGCGCAATAAGCGTCCGCCGGAATAGACTTTCGCCGAGTCGATGTTGCCCTGTTCGTCGTACTTGCGAAAGACGCCTTCTGGAACGCCTTTCTTGTAGGTGCCGACGATCTTGACCGCCCCGGTCTCGTAATAGCCGCGCTTGACTTCGAACTTGTCCTTCTCTTCTTCTTCCTTCACCACCAGTTCGCCCATGCGGTATTCTTCTTTCCTGACGACACGTCCGTCAAGGCTGTACTCTTTGAAGAAGCCGTCTTTCTTGTCGTCCTTGTAGGTGCCTTCACGCAGCAACTGGTCGGTGTCGTAAAAATCTTTGTACAAGCCCTGCTTCATCCCGTTCTTGTCGACCCGGTTGATGCGTTCTTCTTTTTGAAAGTAGCCGTTGCGGTAGTAGGTCACCGTGATCAGGGTGCCGTCGGCGCGGTATTCGCGCGCCAGTCCGTTTTCCACGCCGCTGGTGTAGGGAACTACTTTGATGAGCTTGCCGTCTTCGTTGTACGACTTCAACAAGCCGTTTTTCACGCTCATCGAATCGGTGTACTCGCTTTGCAGCTTGCCGTTGTCCCAGTAGGTGCGTTGCAAGCCGTTCTTGAGTCCTTCTTTGTAGTTGTATTCGGCGGTGACGATGCCGCTGTCGTTGTAGAAGCGCCAGAGGCTGTCGAGTTTGAAGTCGACCCGGTTGCCTTCCGATTTGATGCGGCCACTTTCGGAGTAGCTTTTCCAGTAGCCGTCGGGTTTGCCGTTGCGGAGGGTGCCTTCGCTGCTTACGTTCCCGTTGGGGTAGTAGTACTTGACCAGACCGTCCTTCGGCAGTTGCGCGAGGGAGAGGAGCGGGAGCAGTAACAGGAGCAGTGTGCGCTTGAACACTTGGGGTCGTTAAAATAAAAGGAACACAGAGGAACACAGAGGGTTCACAGAGGGGCACAGAGGGGTGATATTCATTACCACTTCGGGCTTTGTGGGTGTGATGAAATTAAATTACAGTCCTTGTTGGCGGGAGATTTCGAGCATGCGTTGGATGGGGAGCAGGGCTTTTTTGCGCAGGTCTTCGTCCATGGTGAGCTCGGGGACTTCGTACTTCAAACAAAGATAGACTTTCTCCAGCGTGTTCAGTTTCATGTGCGGGCAGTCGTTGCAGGCACAGGCGTTGTTTGGCGGGGCCGGGATGAAGGTCTTTTTCGGCGAGGCCTTCATCATCTGGTGCAGGATCCCCGTCTCCGTGGCGACGATGAACTCCTGGTCGGGGCTGTTCACTGTGTATTTGAGCAGTCCGGTCGTGCTGCCGATGTAGTCGGCGATCTTCAGCACCGCCTCTTCGCATTCCGGATGGGCGATGAACTTCGCGTTCGGGTGGGCGGCTTTGAGGCGTACGATCTTTTCGAGCGAGAAAATCTCGTGCACCATGCAACTGCCGTTCCACAGCACCATCGGCCGGCCGGTTTTTTCCATGATGTACCGGCCGAGGTTCTTGTCGGGCGCGAAGATGATCGGCGTATCCTTCGGCACGCTGTTCACGATGGCGATCGCGTTCGAGCTGGTGCAGATGATGTCGCTCATCGCCTTGATCTCAGCGGTGCAGTTGATGTAGCTGATCACCACGTGGCCGGGATGTTCTGCCTTGAACTTCGCGAACGCATCCGGCGGACACGAATCCGCCAGCGAACAACCCGCGCGGAGGTCGGGCAGCACGACTTTCTTGTCGGGGTTCAGGATCTTGGCCGTTTCCGCCATGAAGTGCACCCCGGCAAACAGGATCATCGAAGCCGTAGTCTTCTCCGCCTGCTGGGCGAGGCCCAGGCTGTCGCCGATGTAATCGGCCACGTCCTGGATGTCGGCATCCTGGTAATAGTGGGCGAGGAGGACGGCGTTCTTCTCCTTCTTCAGCCGGGCGATCTCCGCGAACAGATCCAAAGTCGGATCCACCTTCCGGTCCAGCCAGCCCTTCCGGTCAACGGAACGGATCTCCTCGGCGGTAAGCAGTGTGTCGGTCATGATGGGTGGGGGCGGAAGCCCCTTGTACAAAGATCGGGAATTAGTGAATAGCGGGTTTAGCGATTAGCGAATAGCCAATAGCGAATAGCGAATAGTGGGTTCTGGGCGAATCTTGCTTGTTTTGGTTTTGAGTAAACAAGCTGAACTCAATTCTTCAGAAATTACCGTATCCGGCCAATGTTCACCAAATACTATTCGCTGTTCGCTGTTCGCTATTGGCTATTCGCTAATCGCTATTTGCTTTTTCAATGCTCCATTCAACAAAATGATCATTCAAATGGTTTTTCAATCAGGCTTTGCCGAATAGGATTGTACCGCCGGAAACAAAACCACCGAGCGAATAGCGAACAGCGAATAGCGATTAGTGAGTTCGTGGTCAATCTTGATTGTTTTGGCTTGGATTTGACTGGGGGTACCCAATTCTTCCGTGCATATCGTATCCGGCCAATGTTCACCAAATACTATTCGCTGTTCGCTATTGGCTATTCGCTAAACCAACCCCCACATAATATAATAGCTTTTCTCTTTTTTAAAGAAAGAATCTACTGTTACTATTAGCCTGTTGAAACGGTTCACAGATTTTCACGCTATCTCTTGACATCCGCGTTATCCACAAAAGACCCATCCACCATCAACATCCCCCGGGAATGGTAGTACCTGATACTCCGCTCACTGCCTCTGTTATCCACAAGCCGGTAGAAGCCCCCGCCGATGATAAGTATCCCCCTGTTGAAAGTTGATAAGCCCCCGTTTCGCGTTCGTAAGTCCGCAGCAAGTTCTCACACATTTCCCTTGACAAACGATCCCCCATCACCTAAGCAATACCGGCTCCGGTAATGCAAGCTTTTCTTGCAACGGGTTTGAAACAGCCCGCCACCCTTGTACACCGTTCACCGGTTGATAACCCCGTTTTCGAACCGACTGAAAACCAGCCCCGCAACACACACGCGTCCGACCGATGTTGATATCAATTTCAGTATCTTTGAATTCAACCCCTTACGTGTGCATACCATGAACCTTCCGCCGCTTGCCATCGGTTGCGACCATGCCGGATTCGAATACAAAGAGCTGATCAAGCGCGCGTTGCAGGACGAAGGCTATACCGTACACGACAAAGGCACGCATTCGCTCGATTCGGTCGACTATCCCGACTTCGTGCACCCCGTCGCCGAGGCGGTGGAGTCGGGCGCCTGCCGGCAGGGCATCCTGATCTGCGGCAGCGCCAACGGCGTCGCCATCACGGCGAACAAACACCAGGGCATCCGCGCCGCCATCGCCTGGCGCAACGATGTCGCCGCGCTCGCGCGACAACACAACGACGCGAACATCTTGTGTCTGCCCGCCCGCTTCATCACGATCGACGAAGCGCAGCAGTTCGTGCGCACCTTCCTGGCCACGGCCTTCGAAGGTGGCCGTCACGCGCAACGCGTGGGCAAGATCCCCCTGCAGCACTGCTGAGCGGAGGATGTTCATCCAGTCGCGCATCTTTCAATAAGCATGGAACTCAAACTCTACCAGGTCGACGCCTTCACCGACCGGCTCTTCGGCGGCAATCCGGCCGCGGTGATGCCGCTGCGCGGGGAGCTGCCGGAAGCGCTCATGCAAAGCATCGCGGCGGAGAACAACCTGAGCGAGACCGCTTACCTCCGTCCGGCCGGAGCGGCGGGGGAGTACCACATCCGCTGGTTCACCCCGGCGGCGGAGATCAACCTCTGCGGACACGCGACCCTGGCCTCGGCCTGGGTGGTGTTCAACAAGCTCGGCGATACGAGCGAGACGCTGGTGTTTCATTCGAAGAGCGGTCCGCTGCGTGTGCGACGCGCGGGCGACTGGATCGCGCTGGATTTTCCGAGCTGGCGACCGGAGCCCGTGGAAGTACCCGCCGGCATCGCGGAAGCACTGGGCGGAGTGAAGATTCTCGAAGCGCACCGTTACCGCGACCTGCTGCTGCTGCTCGAAGACGAAGCAGCCGTGCGCGACTGCGCGCCCGAGTTCGGGGCCTTGAAAAAGATCTGCGACAAACTCATCATCACCGCCAGAGGCAGCGGCGAGACCGATTTCGTCTCCCGTTTCTTCGCGCCGGGACTGGGCATCGACGAAGATCCCGTCACCGGCTCGGCGCATTCACAACTCATCCCGTTCTGGAGCCGGCGGCTCGACAAGCGACAACTGAACGCCCGGCAACTCAGCGGGCGCGGAGGCCATCTCGTATGCGAACAACTGAACGACGAGCGCGTGCTCATGAAAGGACAAGCCGTCTTTTACCTCGAAGGCACCGTGTACCTGCCCTGATCCGCTGCTGCTGCGCGTGGGTGCTGGCAGCGGGTCTCGTGCAAGGCGCGCGGGCGCAGGTCTTGTCGCCCGTGGCCATCGAGTACGGCAACCGCATCTCAACGGATTCCCTATACCGTCACCTGCAGGTGCTCACCGCCGATTCGCTCGAGGGGCGCGAGACCGGCAAAGAGGGGCAGCGCCGTGCCGCACGATACATCGCCGACAATTTCCGGCGCTGGGGACTGGTGCCATTGGGCCGCGAGAACGGATTCCAGGACCACGCGCTCTCGCCACGCGCCACGCAGGGCCGCAACCTCGAAGCCAACGGCGCGAGCTTTTGTTACTACCGCGACTACTATTACTACGCCGGCGCTTCGGACACCACGTTTGAACTGGAGCGGCTGGTGTACCTCAACGGGCTGGGCGAAGATGAATACGGGAACGACCTCAGCGGCGCGCACATCCTGCTCGAAGCCACCGCGCTCGGGCGGAAGGCCGACAGCGCGCTGTTCGACCAACGGCTGCGTGGGCTGCTCGGCAAGCGGCCGGCTCTGCTGTTGCTCATCGTGCATCCCTTTGCGGAGGCGCGTGAGCGGCTGGTACACGCCGGCACGGCGACACGCAAGCTTGTGCAGGATTTTCCCGCTACGCGCATCGTCTGGATCTCGACGGAAGCCGCCGCGGCCCTGTTTCCCCGGGGCGTGGAGCACGTGTTCCGCGAGCTGCGGGCGGAGCATCCGGAGCACCGCGTACCCGAGCGGCGCGACCTGTTGCCGGATGCGCGCCTGCACTGGCGAAGCGACACCCGGGCCCTGCTCGGGCAGAACGTCGCGTATCTTCTGCCCGGCACCGACCGCAGGGGGCGTTGCATTGTGATCAGCGCGCATTATGATCATTTGGGCGTGCGCGACTCGGCGATCTACCGCGGAGCCGACGATAACGGCACCGGCACCGCGGCCCTGCTGGAGCTGGCGCGGGTATTCGCGATGGCCGCGAACGACGGCCACCGCCTGAAGTACGGCATCCTCTTCCTGCCCGTGAGCGGGGAGGAGAAGGGATTGCTCGGCTCGAAGTTCTACGTGGAAAACCCGCTGATCCCGCTCAAAAAGACCCTGGCCGACCTCAACATCGACATGATCGGACGCAGCGACGCCTGGCACGACAGTACCGGGCAGCGCCGCTACGTGTACGTGATCGGCGACGAGAAGCTCAACACCCGGCTACACAAGCTCAACCGCGCCGTCAGCGAGCAGTACACCCACCTCCAGCTCGACTACCGCTTCAACGACCGGAAGGATAAGAACCGCTACTACGCCCGCTCCGACCACTACAACTTCGTCAAAAAAGGCATCCCCGCCACCTTCTACTTCTCCGGCAACCACGCCGACTACCACAAACCCACGGATACAATCGATAAGATTGATCTGGAGTTGATGGGGGTGCGGGTGAGGCAGGTTTGGGGGTGTGGGTGTCTGTTTATTAAACCCCTAAAGAAATCTAAAATGATCCTAATGAATTGATAGAAACGATAATTTACTCGTTTATCCTAATCAATAAAATAGATTATTTCTAAAACACCCTGAAGCAAGAAATTCCAGATTAACCTATTCGCCCCATGAATTCAATCGTTGTTGACACTGATCCATCGGCAGTCGGTCATTAAAGGAAAGTAAAAATGTTAGCTTCTCTACCGCTGTTATTTTTGTGATTAATTCCCTTTCAAGAAACAAATCAAATAACCAGAGGATTCCTCTAACATCTATATCTTGATTTAAACAAAAAGTCCGGAGCTTTTTATCTCCGGACAACACAAGAGCTTCAATCCTTTTCGAATAATAATAAACTGTTCGGTCTGCCATTTCAAGACCAGCCGGACATTCCAAAAGTTCAATTTCCTCCAATTCCTGAGAGCTAAAACTGTATACACTCAAAACACCAGCCTGAACGAATCCAGCAGCTACTTCCCTTTGGTGAGAATTTAATTGGTCATAGACCTCTCTGGTTGTATGGATTTCCATGCCAAGATTGAACAAGTAACCCAACAATTCTAATCTGATTAGGTCAATGAAAATATTTGCATCTGTAATTGCAATTTTCATTTTTTGTCAGCATCAAGATATTGTTCACGGAAATCACCAAGAATCTGGTTATTCAATGCCGCAGCTTTGGTTGTTGAAATAACTTCTTGTGCAACTGCCCGGATAAGAAGCTGAATAAATCTATTTGACTTTTCTATTCCATCATAACCTTCCCCTTCTTCCTTTTTAAAAAACTGATTATATTTTATGCAGAAGTATTTTAGGTAATGTTCTGAAATCAAGTTAAGAGCTTTTGCACGGTACATGATTGCAAGTAGTGATATGCCGAAATAGCTTTTAATCAACCGTAGCTCCTTCACATAAACGGTTTCTCGTCTTCCACCAAAATACTCCATTAATTTATCTTCCGGCAGAAGCATAGCCCCTGCAAATGCGTCACATAGTTTTTCGCTATGCTTCTCATCAAATTCAGTAAGGTCAAGAAATAAATGTCCTAATTCATGCAAAAGGGTAAAGCGTTTCCGTACAATTGGTAAATCATTATTGTCGTTATAAACGATGACACCAATCTTATTTTCAATTGTAGTAGACATTCCTGAAAAAGAAGGGTCAACTTCTGTTCTAAACACCTTAATGTTTTTTTCTTCAAGAAGTTCATATATATTGAAAATGGGGTCACTTCCGATTTTCAATATATCTTCTCTCATAGTGGTGGCTGCACTTGAGATGCCTTCAATTTCCTTACCCGGCTTAATTTTAAATGCACGAGGAGTAAATGGCAATTCGTTATCAATACCTAATAAATTTTCAAGCTCAAGGTATCGTTCAAGATATTCTACAGTTTGGCTTTTAACTTTTTCCTTTTCACGAACCGGTAGCTTTTTTAACTTCCGAAATTCAACCTGTTCAAGGGATACGGATGGATTTCTGAAAAAGTAATCTACAGTTACATTGAGAGCAGAACAGAGTTGAGAAACAATTTCACTATCAGGTTTTTTTATACCTGTTTCAAGCCTATTTAAATCCTGTTTGGATATAGCCTGATTCATCACATCAGATAACTCCTGAAGTGAGAAGCCACGCATTTTGCGAGCATTCTTTAACCTTTCAGGGAAGTGGTTCATAGTGAGTCTGTTAATAAATATGGAAGGTTTGTTAAAAACTTCTACTGGACAAATGTAAAAAAAGTTTCTTTTTTGTCCAAGTTTATCTATACTTTTGTTTCTTATGATAAAGATGGAGGAATACCACCAAAGATAAAACACGAAAGCCGATAAGTGCTGGCGGCATCTATCGGCTTTTAAGGATAAAATTCTTAGCTGGAGGGCTTGAATTCCGGGTTGGTACCCCGGTTATTATCCATGCATTTTTTCGTAGGGCAATGATACAACGTTTTTTGGACAAACTTCCAAACGTAATTCTCAATTATTCTACGAACTGCTGCCCGGTATTGATAACCCCT
This sequence comes from Bacteroidota bacterium, assembly GCA_016713765.1. NCBI lineage: Bacteria > Pseudomonadati > Bacteroidota > Bacteroidia > Candidatus Pollutiaquabacterales > Candidatus Pollutiaquabacteraceae > Candidatus Pollutiaquabacter > Candidatus Pollutiaquabacter sp. The sequence continues at coordinate 358,658 of JADJON010000001.1, read as the reverse complement.
ATCGTTAGGATTTTCCACGTGGGTTAAACAATTAAATATCAATACAATGATTCAAAATCCAAAGTACGTATTAAGGCAGGGTTCCAATAATCAATTTTATTGGATACTCACAGCAAGGAATGGTGAGCCCATACTGAAAAGTCAAATGTATGGTTCAAAACAAGGTGCCGCTGTTGGAATTCAAAGTAGCAGGAACAATGTCTCAGACCGAAATTTTGACCGTAAAACTGCCACCAATGGCCAGTATTACTTCAATCAGGTTGCAACAAATGGCGAAGTCATTGGAACGAGTGAAATGTATGTAACGATTGCAGCACGTGAAGTGGGCATTCAGTCAGTGAAAACAAATGCTCCAATAGCAGCATTTGAAGATTTAACAATTAAAGTATTCTAAAATGGCAAGAAATGGTAAGACCGGAGATGGTCATCGAAATGGTGCCGTGAAGGAGCGCAGTCAGACCTATAACCCCAAAACAGATTCCTGGTTGAAGCGTGACGCTGAAACAGGTCGGTTTATGGATGGGAAAAGTGATGACAAGCCTTTCAAAGGTGTCCGAAAAGAGAAGTGAAAACCTTCATTCTCTTCAAAATCCTTCCCCGTCCGGGAAAAGTGACGGATATATTAATCTTTAAAAAAGGAGGTACTATGTATCTTAACAAATACAATAATACTCCCAACGATAAAGTGCGTTTATGCAAGGGCAACCTTTGCATTGAAGCAAGAGGTGAAAATGCCCGTCTTCTGACTGGTGTGTTTGCCATCGCACTTTTGTGTATTGGGATTGCCGCTCTGTCGAGAGCATAATCGACAGGGATTAAATGAAGAAAGAGGGGAGTCAATTGGCTCCCTTCTCTTTTTCAATTCATTAATTTATTTTCAATACATTTGACCAATTCCGTACATGTCTAAAACGGGTTCATTATGTTAGGAGAACGATTAAAGCAATACCGGGAAGCCAAGGGCTTACTTCAACGGCAGGTGGCAGCCGAACTGGAGGTGGATACAGCCTATATCAGCAAGGTGGAAAGTGATGAAAAGCTGGTGAGCCGCTTACACCTCGGTAAACTGGCAAAAGTACTTGGGGCTTCTGAGGGTGAATTAAACGCTCTTTGGCTGGCGGATAAGGTGTTTTACATGGTAAAAGATGAAGCTGCCGGACTCAAGGCTATTAATTATGCTGAGGAAGAACTTTTGAAATTAAAAAAATCGAAACGATAATTATTACCACTTTTAAAATTATCATGTATGGCTTTTAATGAGAATACCAGAGTTAAACTTCCTGCTATACTTCATTTATGTAGGCTGGGGTATAAATACCTCTCTCTTTCTAAATCCAACTGGGATATTGAAACAAATATCTTTACTGATGTTTTTAAAGATAGCGTCAAAAGGATTAATCCAGACGTAGAAAATTCGGAAATAAACCGCTTATTGCAGGATGTTTCCTTAATGCTGGATAATGAGGATTTGGGAGAAGCATTTTATCAAAAACTGATTTCAACTTCAGGGATTCGATTACTCGACCTCTCCAGCCCAGAGAATTTCAAGAAGAACAATTCATTTCATGTTGTAACGGAGTTGCCATGTAAAAACGGTGATGAGGAATTCCGCCCGGATATTACGCTCCTGATAAATGGATTGCCGCTGGCATTTATCGAAGTTAAAAAACCAAACAATCAAGAGGGTGTGCTTGCTGAACGTGAGCGTATCAACACTCGTTTTAAAAATAAAAAGTTCAGGAAATTCATCAACATCTCCCAGGTATTGGTGTTTTCCAATAATATGGAGTATGATACCGAATCCATTGAACCAATTCAGGGTGCATTCTATTCTACTACTTCGTATTCTACAGCCAACTTTAACTGTTTCCGGGAGGAAGAGACTTTTGACCTGGCTTCCCTTTTGCTTCCAGAAGATAATGACCTGGAGAATTTCGTCCTAAAAGATAATAACCTCAGTGCCATCAAGCATTCTCCGGAGTTTATAACCAATAAGGAACCTAATACTCCAACCAATAGAGTACTCACATCTTTGTTCTGCACGGAACGTCTGTGGATGCTGCTGAAATACTGCATCGCTTATGTTAACGAAGAACGGGGTCTGGAGAAACACATCATGCGTTATCCGCAGTTATTCGCAACAAAGGCGATTGAGCGGAAACTGGATGATGGTGTTAGGAAAGGTATCATATGGCATACACAAGGAAGTGGGAAAACCGCTTTATCATATTTTAATGTTAGATACCTGACCGATTTTTATCAAAAGAAAAACGTTGTACCGAAGTTTTATTTCATTGTTGACCGTATCGACCTGATGAATCAGGCGAAACGTGAATTTACCAGCAGGGGATTAGTAGTTCATACGGTTGATTCAAAGGATGAATTGGTAAAGAATTTCAGAACCCGACAGGCAATCCATAATTTATCCGGTAAAAAGGAAATCACGGTTGTAAACATCCAAAAGTTCAAGGATGACACTGATGTTCTACAAGCCAACGATTATGACATTTCTTCTCAACGCATTTATTTCCTTGACGAAGTTCACAGAAGCTACAATCCAACCGGAAGCTTCCTGGCAAATCTATTCAACTCAGATAGGAACGCTATCCTCGTAGGGTTAACCGGTACACCTTTAATCGGAAAAGACCGAACTTCCAAAGCAACCTTCGGTGATTATATCCATAAATATTATTACAATGCCTCAATTGCTGATGGTTATACATTGAAACTAATTCGTGAGGACATTGAGACAACCTATAAATTTCAATTAAAGGAAGCCCTGAAGGATATAGAAATCCTGAAGGGTGATGCGGATAAGCGAATTGTTTACGCTCACCCGAAATTTGCAGAACCCATGCTTGATTACATCATTAGGGATTTTGTGAATAGCCGGGTGCGCTTTGGAGATAATACCATTGGCGCAATGGTAGTATGCGATTCATCTGAACAGGCTAAACAGCTCTTTGAAATATTCATAAATAAATACAACCCGACTCAGAAAGTAGTTGAAGAGGTGCAACCTTATTTAATGGCCGCCGACCCTGTTGTTGAGTATGCTAACTATTACGGTGGAGAAAAACCAAAGTTGAGAGCGACACTTATTCTTCATGATGTTGGCACAAAACAAGACCGGGAGGAAGAAGTAAATGATTTCAAGGATGGAAACATCGACATCATTTTTGTTTACAATATGCTTTTGACCGGCTTCGATGCGAAGCGTTTGAAAAAGCTATATATCGGACGGGTAATCAAAAACCATAATCTCCTCCAGACTCTTACCCGTGTTAACCGACCGTATAAAAAATTCAAGTTCGGGTATGTGGTTGATTTTGCTGATATAACGAAGGAGTTTGACGTGACCAATAAAGCCTATTTTGATGAATTACAGGCGGAACTGGGGGATGAAATGCAGACGTACTCCAACCTCTTCAAATCCAAAGAAGAGATAGAATCGGAATTACGTGAGATTAAGGAGCAGTTGTTCCATTATGATTTAACGAATGCTGAGATATTCTCCCAACAGATTAGCCAGATTGAAGACCGGACACTCGTTCTTGCAATCAAAAAGGCATTGGAGAATGCAAAGAACCTGTACAACCTGATTCGATTGTATGGTCATTTTGATATGCTGGAGAAGGTTGATTTTAAAAAACTGAATCAACTATATAGTGAAGCTTCCCGGCACCTTGATTTGCTGAATTTGAAGGAATCAGTCCAAAATAATGTGGACACCACCAATTTATTGAATGTGGCACTGGAGGATGTGGTGTTCATGTTCCGTAAAGTGAGCGAGGAAGAAATGGTGATTGCGGATGAGCTGAAAGACATGCTCCGGAAAACTCGTGAATCATTAGCCGGGAACTTTGACCAGAATGACCCTCAATTTGTTAGCCTGTATGATGAATTAAAGAGGTTGTTCGATAGGAAAAACCTGGATGAGATTACTCAGGAAGAAATGAAGCAGAATATCGGTTCTCTTCAATTGATTTATGATAAAGTGACCGAGCTCAATCGGAAAAATAATCTCCTGAAGGCTAAATATGAAAACGATGCAAAATATGCCAGGATGCATAAGAGAATTTTGGAGCGAGGTAATATATCGAAGCGTGAGAGCGAAATTTGTGAAACATTACTCGATGTGAAGGCTCAGGCTGACGAGAAGGTGATGATAAATACAAGAATGTTAGAGAATGAAAGCTATTTTGAAAAGATGCTCATTCAAATGGTAATCAGTAGCTTTTCTAAAAATAAAATTGAATTAGACCCGGAAACAGCAAAATATATAAACACATGCCTTGTGCGTGAATACATGAACGAATACCAAGGACAACCAAGATGGTAACACAGGACTTTACAGCGAAAACGAAAGAGTTAATTGATAACCTGAAGGGAGTTTGTACTTCCTATGGGTTGGGGAATGACGGGAATGAATTCAAAATCATTACCCAGGTTTTTCTCTATAAATTTATGAATGATAAATTTGGTTATGAAGTAAAACAGCTCGAACCCAAACTCAAGGATGCGGAAAGTTGGGAACAGGAAATAGCAAAATATAGCGACAAGCAATATGAAATGCTGTTACTCCGCATGAACCCCGATAGCGCAAAGCTGAAGCGGGAACACTTTTTATCGAATCTGTACAATAAACAGGACGTTGAACAGTTTGCCAAGCTGTTCGATGATACTTTACGGGATATAGCTATATTCAATAATGACATATTCTCCGTAAAGACCGGAACCGGAGCAAAGATTACGCTGTTTGATGAACTGAGCAATTTCATTTCCGATAGCTCACAACGGGACAACTTCTGCAAGGCAATTGTAAACCAGTTGGTGAATTTCAGTTTTGAGAAAATCTTCAATCAGAAATTCGATTTCTTCTCTACGATTTTCGAATACCTCATTAAGGATTACAACAAGGACGGTGGCGGTAAGTATGCGGAGTATTATACCCCGCATGCAGTCGCAAAAATTATGGCTGCCATTTTGGTGGATAAGCCTGTAAAGAACGTTACCTGTTACGACCCTTCAGCAGGAAGTGGAACGTTATTGATGAACCTGGCACATGCTATTGGTGAAGACCGTTGTACGATATACTCTCAGGATATATCACAGAAGTCTTCCAGCATGCTGCGACTGAACCTTATCCTGAATAATCTGGTTCATTCCATTCAGAATATTATTCAGGGGAATACGATGCTGAATCCTTACCATAAGGTGGGAGACAAGCTGATGACCTTTGATTATATTGTTTCTAACCCTCCTTTTAAACTTGATTTCAGTGATTATGTAGCTGACCTTGATACCAAACAGAATCACCAACGGTTCTTTGCTGGGCTTCCTAATGTTCCTAAAAAGGACAAAGATAAAATGGCAATTTACCCCCTGTTTATTCAGCATATCATGTTTTCACTGGCAGCGAATGGTAAAGCTGCTATTGTAGTACCAACCGGTTTTATTACAGCCCAGAGCGGAATTGAAAAGAAGATACGAGAAAAATTAGTTGAAGAAAAAATGTTACGTGGAGTGGTAAGCATGCCCAGTAACATCTTTGCCACCACCGGCACAAACGTAAGTATCCTCTTTCTTGACAAAGCGAACACCAAAGGTGATATTGTATTGATGGACGCTTCCAAATTGGGAACCACCGTAAAGGAAGGAAAGACCCAAAAAACCTTACTTTCTGAAGAAGAAGAAAACCTCATTATTGAAACTTTTAATAAACATCAGTCAAAGGAAGACTTCACGGTGGTTGTTTCTTATGAGCAAATTAAGGAAAAGAATTTCAGCTTCAGTGCTGGACAATATTTCGATGTAAAAATAGAATATTCTGACATTACACCTAAAGAGTTTGAAACTAAAATTACTGACTTTAAGAGAAATTTAGATAATTTATTTGCTGAATCGAAATCATTAGAATTATTAATTCAGAACCAACTTAATTCTTTAAAGTATGATTAAAAAAGTTAAGCTTCATGAAATTGTTAAAATTGCAGGTCGTGTAGGTTGGAAGGGATATACAGTTGAGGATTTACGTGATGAGGGTCCATGGGTGATTGGAGCAAATGACATCACATCTGACAATCGTTTAGACCTTTCGAAGGCCAAACATATTTCTCGAGAGAAGTATGAAGAATCTCCCGAAATTAAAATAGATTTAAATGATATTTTAATCGTAAAAGTTGGAAGTACGATTGGTAAAGTAGCTATTGTAAATAGGGAAATAGGAGAGGCTTGTATTAATCCTAATAGTGTTATTCTTAAAAATTGCAAAATTAATCCATCTTATCTCTACTATTATTTAATTAGTTCTGCAGGGAAATCATTTTTGAGGAATAATTCATCTGCAAGCGCTCAATCAGCATTGAATCAGATGACGTTAAAGGAGATGCTGATAGATATAGTTGATGAAAACACTCAAGTTAATATTTCATCAATATTAAATAATCTGAATTCAAAAATCGAACTCAACAACCGCATCAATGCTGAGTTAGAAGCAATGGCTAAAATGATTTATGATTATTGGTTTGTGCAGTTTGATTTTCCCTTCGACTTCGCTCAGGGCAAGCCCGATAAAAACGGAAAGCCCTACAAATCCAGTGGCGGAAAGATGGTTTGGAGTGAGGAGTTGAAGAGAGAGATTCCGCAGGGGTGGGAAGTGAATAAAATGGAAGATTGGATTGAATGTAAAAAAAGTGGAGACTGGGGAAAAGAGGTGCCTGATGGTAATTCTACACTGAAAGTAACTTGCTTCAGAGGAGCAGACATCAATGGATTGAATGGGCTTACTGAATTAAAACCACCCATCAGATACATTCTGGAAAAGAATTCATTCAAGATTCTTAATGCCCATGATATTATTATTGAAATATCAGGAGGAAGTCCAACACAATCCACAGGACGTTTAGCTTATATCACCGATTCCACAATTAAGCGATTCGACACCCCTCTTATCTGTTCGAATTTTTGTAAACCAATCTCCTTAAAAAACCCTAAGCTTCTATACAATTTTGTTTATTATTGGAATAGTCTTTATGATAATGGAATTTTCTTTGGCTATGAAGGTAAAACAAGTGGTATCAAGAATTTGCTCTTTGATTCATTCGTAAGCTCCTATTATACTGTTGTTCCAGAACAATCAATAGTAAATGAATTCTATGATTTTATGGAAAATATTCAAAATAAGAAACAGACTGCACTTGCCGAAAATCAAAAACTAACAGAGCTTCGAGATTGGCTATTACCTATGTTAATGAACGGCCAGGTGAAAGTAAATGAAATCGAACATGCTTGAACAATTTAATGATGTGGATTCTCTTTGGCAAAACGTTCTATCAAAAGCCAGAATTTACGCTGAGAGTAATGAAGTTTATTTCTCTCCCATTCAAGAAGTGCCGTATCGAGTTGTCAAAGTTGAAAATGATGTTATTCATTTATTAAGGCAGAAAGCCAAGACCACAATACCATTGGAAGAGGATTGTTTGATACTGCTATCAAAAGAATAATAAAATGGGGCTCTGAGATTGACAAAGGTGAACTTTATACGCCAGTTATCATTGAAACAACGTTAGTTGAATTCCTACCGATGTTGGATTGGAGTGATGATAGAAAGAAAATTCTGATTATGAGCTCCAGTTCAGTACCATCCTTGAATGATATAGATGAGGCAAAAGATGATGATGTAAACGCTTTTAGATTACAACTTTCACGTATCAGAAGGGGTCAGAATAAATTCAGGTTTAATCTTTTTAAAGTATACGGCATACAATGTTTCATTTCTAAATGTAGTGTTGAACAGGTGCTACACGCCTGTCACATTTCTCCTCATAGTGTTTCTGGTGACAACCGTGTTTCAAATGGAATTTTACTCAGGGCGGATTTACATGAACTTTTTGACTTGAATCTTGTCGCAATACATCCGGAAACTAAACAGGTTCATGTTTCAAATCAGTTGAAAGACAAAGAATATCGGAGATTTGTGGGGGTTGAAGTGTGTAGTCTCAAAGGAATGAGCTCGATAAGTGTAACTGCTCTTATGGAACGATGGGGTAATTTTGTACCTTAACGAGTTAGCAATATTCCTTCAACGAAGTATAGCCCAAGCCCCACTGGGTAGAACGATAGGATACATTAGGGTCGAGGATCCAATGAATGTTACGTGCTGTTGACAAACGCCATAATACGGGTAGCGGCCTTGGGATGGTTTTTTCTAAACCGCACGGCCTCGTGGTCAACAAATGCCTCATTTATTTACTAAAATAGAAGAGGAGATTAAAAAATGTCTTGGTCGACGCTTAATCCGCCATTGACAACTTGAGTGAAGCTGAGTTGAAACAATACGAGCATCGACTCGACGAAGTGCCGCATATTTTTTCGAAGATGAAACCCATGCCCGGGGCCATTGAGGGTTTCCAGTTGCTGAGCGAGCATTTCGATACGTACATCCTCTCCACGGCCCCCTGGGAGAATCCGACCGCCTGGCATGATAAGGTGGTGTGGGTGAAGCAGCACCTGGGCAAGTCGGCCTACAAGCGGTTGATCCTTTCACACAACAAGCACCTCAACCAGGGTGCTTGGCAGTAGGCGGTATGCAGTAGGCAGATGGCAGTAAGCAGCTAGTTTCGAACATTGCTTTTTTTCTCATCTCGCTTATTCTCCCATCGACCACCCCTACGTCATTCTCATCGACAGTTTGCGCGCTAGTTTTGCAGTGCGACTTGTCACGAGGCGAAGGCTTTAACCATCACCCCGAGACGTCAGGAGGAAACCCACACGTACTTTTTCCTGCAAACGATCATTTTCCTGACGTCACGATGATGATAGGAGCGCCCGCGCTGGTGCGGTGATTAACACCAGGAATTCCCGGACAGCGGTACGTCATTTCGGGATTCCTCTTCCCCGTTATCGATAGCCAAAACCAAACAACGCGGACGGTCCGGGGCCCTGCCATGCTATTGAAACATTTAAATTTTAGTAAAATGGCCGATTATCCAAGCGTGCTATATCTAATTAAATATAATAGTAGCCCTTGATAAATAACTATACTAAAATGCATATAGCAACATCATATTTACTATATTTGTATGTATAAGCATACAAAATGAACCAGCTTTCACACTTCGTCAAGAACCGACGGAAGCAGGTCGGGCTTACGCAGGAGGAGTTCGCGGAAAAGGCCGGCGTGGCTCTGACGGTGATCCGGAAGATCGAGCAGGGAAAAGAGAACCTCAGCCTTTCGAAAGTCAACCAGGTACTGCACATGTTCGGTCATGTGCTGGGCCCCATCCGCGAGCAACATGCGACAAGGAGTAGTGAAGTACAATAACATCCGGGCGGGCCTGCTGACCGAAGAGGACGACGGTACTTACCTCTTTGAATACGACGAGGAGTATGTACAGGACTACCCGCATCGGTTCATCACGTTTCAAATGCCGGTGACGACAAGGCCTTACCGGAGCAAGCGGCTGTTCCCTTTCTTCGACGGATTGATTCCGGAAGGCTGGCTGTTGACGATCGCGGCGGATAGCTGGAAGCTGAAGAAGAACGACCGTATGGGACTCCTACTGGCATGCTGCCGGGAAACCATCGGCGCCGTGAGTGTTCATCCTGTTCATCCGAACGCCGATGCGTAAGTGTTTGTCCTGCTATCGGCCCCTGGAAGAGGCGCAGTTGGATTATCATCCGGCCTGTGCGCGTGCTTTCTTTGGCACAACGACCGCCCCCATGCTTCCTTATCGGTTGTCGGAGATGGCCGCACTGGCGAAAGAAACGGTTGAACGATCGATAACCGTTCCCGGCGTACAGCCAAAGTTGTCGTTGGGACGCATCGGGAATGAACTCAACACCGCCGGCCGCGGCCGCTTAACCGTGCTGGATGCGTTGAAGGGAGAATTCATCCTCAAGCCGCCCTTTGCCGATTACCCGCAGCTACCCGAAAACGAACACCTGTCCATGAAACTGGCGGGCTTGTTTACCCTCGACACCGTGCCGCCAAACCTGATCCGGCTTGCATCGGGCGAGTTGTGCTACATCACCAAACGCATCGACCGCAATCCCGACGGCACGAAAAATCATATGATCGATTTTCAGCAGATCCTGGAACTCGAAGACAAATACAAAGGCACCATGGAACTGGTGGGAAAGACCATCGGCGAATTGTCGGTGAATACACTGTTGGACAAACTGCGTTTTTTCGAGTCCGCCGTTTTCAATTTCATCATCGGCAACAACGACATGCACCTGAAAAATTACTCCATGTTTTTGTCGGGTAGCGGCTGGGTGTTGTCACCATGCTACGATCTGTTGAATGTGAAAATCATCTTGCCGAAGGACCAGGAAGACCTTGCCCTGCTGCTGGGCGGGAAGAAAGCGAACTTCGAAAAAAGCTATTTCGATCGTCTGGGCGACTATCTAAACCTGAATGCGAAACAGGTGAATGCGGTTTACAAGCGGTTGCTGAGCTGGTTGCCCCGGGCCAATCAGTTGATCGATGCATCGTTCCTGAACGAAGACAGAAAATCCCAATACAAAAACCTGCTGGCAAAGCGCGTAAAGATCTTCCAAACTGATCCGCATGTTCGGTAGGCGGTATTCGGTTGGCAGTAGGCCGTGTTCGGTGGGCGGTTGGCAGTAGGCGGTATGCGGTGCTTTTTATCTTCAAGCCTCACATCGCGCACCCCGTAACTCATTCCCATGTCCCTTCTTCATAGGAGACTGTTGTTTCGCCCCTCCGGGGCTTGGAGAAAATGGGTGGCTCAAGGGCTGGCATGTTTGGCCCCTGCGGGGCTGGCGTTTGTTCATCGATGGTGGGCGTTGGCAGTGTTCGGTAGGCGGTGGGCGGTATTCGGTTGGCAGTAGGCGGTGGGCAGTATTCGGTTTGCAGTAGGCAGTAGGCGGATTGCGGTGCTTTTTATCTTAGCACGTCATATCTCCCTTCCTCGGTCACGGTCTCGTTCCTCGCAACTCCCTTCCCTCGCATCGCGCACCTCGTAACTCATTACCATGTCCCTTCTTCATAGGCGACTGTTGTTTCGCCCCTCCGGGGCTTGGAGAAAATGGAGGGTTCACGGGCTGGCATGTTTGGCCCCTGCGGGGCTGGCGATTGTTCGGAGATGGTGAGCGTTAGCAGTGTTCGGTAGGCGGTGTGCGGTATTCGGTTGGCAGTAGGCGGTAGGCGGTATTCGGTTCGCACAAGGCAGTAGGCAGTATGCGGATTGCGTTGTATTTTTCCTCGCACCAGCCTACGCTAAAGCTTCGGCCGGCCAGCCTCGCACCTCGCATCACGCACCTCGTATCTCCCTTCCTCGGTCACGGTCACGCTCCTCGTAACCCATTTCCCTCGCACACCACACCTCGCATCACGCACCTAATTCCATCGGTCTCGGTCTCGCTCCTCGTAACCCCTTTCCCTCGCACCTCGCATCACGCACCTAATTCCCTCGGTCTCGGTCTCGTTCCTCGCAACTCCCTTCCTCGTCCCTCATGTTCTGCCGCCTTGCCCCAACCCCCTCCGGCTTTCTCCACGAAGGCAACCTCTTTGCGTTCCTGGTGCAGGAGGAACTGGCAAAGCGGCACGGGGCTTTGTTGGGTTTGCGGATCGATGATTTGGATCGAGAGCGTTTTCGGCCGGAGTATTTGAGCGATGTGTTTCGGTGTCTGGACGCCTTGGGTATCGTGCCGGCTTTTGGTCCGCGTACGGAGGAGGAGTTTTATACCAGCTATCGACAGGAGCTGCGGCTGTCGCGGTACCGCGAGGTGCTGGAGCAACTGAAGGGACTGGGATTACTCTATGCCTGTCGGTGCTCACGCAAGGCGGTGAGCGAGTGGAAGGGTGCGGGTTGTCCGGGCGGCTGCGCGGAACAGGAGCTGTCGTTCGATGCGCCGGATACATTGTGGCGACTGCGGGCTCCGGAGGAATTCGTGGAGTGGGAGGACGGCTTCCGGGGCGCGGTGCGCGTCAACCTCCGCGAACGGATGGGCGATGTGGTGCTGCGTCGGCGGGACGGACTGCCGGCGTATCAAATCACTTCGCTGACGGATGATCACGATCAGCAGATCGACCTGCCGGTGCGCGGCGAAGACCTCCTCGAATCGACGGCGGTGCAATTGTGGTTGTCGGAAAAGCTGTGGGGCCCCGCGAAGGTGCTGCGGTATCATCATCCGCTCCTGTTGTCGCCCTCGGGCGAGAAGCTCTCCAAGAGCGCCGGTGCGGGTTCGAAGCCGATGGAGTTGAATGCAGAGGTGGTGGAGGCGTTGCGTTTTCGAGCGGCGGGTTTCGGTAGGCAGAGTGCGGTTGGCGGTAGGCTGTAGGCGGTTGGCAGTATGCGGTTGGCAGTAGGCAGATTTCACGCACCTCGCACCTCGCATCACGCGCCAATTTTTCCTCGGTCACGGTCTCGTTCCTCGTAACCCCCCTTTCCACGTCCCTGCCTACGCTAAAGCTTCGGCAGGCAAGCCTCGCACCTCGCACCTTTTTTCCCTCGGTCACGTTCACGTTCCTCGCAACTACTTTTCCTCGGTCACGGTCTCGTTCCTCGTAACCCCACCTTTTCACGTCCCTCCTTCATAGTCGACTGTTGTTACGCCCCTCCGGGGCTTTATTCATGGGAGGCATTATCCTTCCAATAATATTGGGCCCCTCCGGGGCTGGGTGTGTGTTGACTTGTACCGAATTGTTTGGTTTGTTCAGTTTGCAATGGGCAGATTACACGCACCTCGCACCTCGCACCTCGCATCACGCAACTCGTACCATTTTTTCCTCGGTCACGGTCTCGTTCCTCGTAACCCCACCTTTTCACCTCCCTCCTTCATAGTCGACTGTTGTTGCGCCCCTCCGGGGCTTTATTCGTGGGAGACATTCTCCTGTCTATTATGTTTGGCCCCTCCGGGGCTGGGTGTGTGTTGACTTGTACCGAATTGTTTGGTTTGTTCAGTTTGCAATGGGCAGATTACACGCACCTCGCACCTCGCACCTCGCATCACGCAACTCGTACCATTTTTTCCTCGGTCACGGTCTCGTTCCTCGTAACCCCACCTTTTCACCTCCCTCCTTCATAGTCGACTGTTGTTGCGCCCCTCCGGGGCTTTATTCGTGGGAGACATTCTCCTGTCTATTATGTTTGGCCCCTCCGGGGCTGGGTGTTGGGTGAATCGTACAGAATTGATTGGTGTGTTCAGTTTGCAGTTTGCAGATTACACACATCCCGCACCTCGTACCTCGCATCTTTTTCTCCCGGTCTCGGTCACGCTCCTTGCAACTCACCTCGCGGGCTTGAAACCACCGAGGACGCAGAGGTTTTCACAGGACACGAAGGTCAGAAGGCAGAAGCCAGTAGCCAGTACGCAGATAGCAGGTTCCTCGCGCCTATTTTTCCTCGGTCACGGTCTCGTTCCTCGTTCCCTCTTTTCCACGTCCCTCGTCGCTCGCCCCTCGCCCCTCGTCCCTAACCCCCGCACCTCCATTTCCTCGGTCACGGTCTCGTTCCTCGTTCCTCCATTTTCCTCGTCCCTCATTTGTTAATGTCCGAAAACCCTTGATTTTACTGCCTTTCCGGGGTTTTGTTCGCGGAATATTTTTGCGGCATTCGGGGGCCTTTGGTAAATTGATGATCTAAATCCGCTGTCACCACAGCCCAATTCCATTTATCTCTTATAGTAGTAGTCATGACAAAACGAGTTACGTTACTCATTGGTGTCATCTTGTTCTTTGCATCGCCGCTGTTTTCCCAGGTCGATGTGAAAACCGTTGACATGCGAAAAATCAATCAGGCAAAACTGGACGGGAAACTTACCGGCAGGGAGCAGTTCGTCAACTACGACGCTCTCGGAAAGAACCCGGCGCGTGTTGCCGAGAATGTCAACCCGGGAAATTCGGTAAACACGACCAACGGTTGTGCCTGCTGGATTCCCCGCGACTCAACCTGGCAGGTTGCGCAGTTCGACGGTTCGGGCGGCAGCGGCGGTCCGGGTCTTCCGCCCGACTACCGCAACGACGACTGGTCGACCGTCGCGATCCCGCTCGGGTTTCCGTTCGCGTTCTATGACGTGCAGTTGTACGAGGTGTACATCAACAACAACGGCAACGTTTCCATCGGCGCTCCTTACGCGACGTTCACAGCCAACTCGTTTCCGGATCCGACCTATTCGATGATCGCGCCCTTCTGGGCCGACGTCGATACCCGCGGTCCGCTGAGCGGCATCGTGTACTATCAACTGACCAACTCGCACCTGATCGTTCAGTGGGAGAATGTCGGTTATTTCAGTCAGCACGACAGCCTCGGCAACACCTTCCAGCTCATCCTGACCAACGGTTGGGATCCCCTGCTGCCGCCCGGACAAAACGTCGGCTTCTGTTATCAGGACATGCAATGGACCACCGGTGACGCTTCCGGCGGCTCCGGCGGTTTCGGCGGTACGCCCGCGACGGTTGGCGTGAACCAGGGTAATGGCACCGACTACATTCAGATCGGTTTGTTCGACCAGACCGGTGCTTCGTACGACGGACCCTACGGCAACAACGACGGTATCGACGCGCTCGACAACCAATCGTTCGTTTTCAACCTGGCACAAAGCGGCAGCAACGTGCCCCCGATCCTGAACTCGGCACAGGCCTGTGATACGCTGCGCGTCTGCGCCGGCGATACGCTTTTGATCGAAGGTGTGTTCCTCTCTCCGGAGCAGGGACAGATCACCACGGTTTCCACTTCCACCACCATGAGCGGCGTTACGGTGACTTCGTTGCCGGGTAACACCGCCAACTTCACGGTGCAGGTCGTCGCCCAGGCGTCGAACCTCGGACTCAACAACCTCATGATCATCGCGACGGACGATGGTACGCCGGTCGGCGCATCGCAGTTCCCGGTGGTGATCGACGTGCAGCCCTCGCCGGTGGCTACGGTTACCTCGACCAACATCAGTTGCAACGGCGCCAACGACGGCTCAGCCAGCCTGAACATTACGGGCAGCGGTCCGTTCGATATTCTCTGGACGCCCGGTGGTTACCAGACCGCGTCGGTCAGCAACCTGGCTGCAGGAACCTATACGGTCGATATCAGCATTCCGGCCGGTTGTTCGACCACGAACCAGGTAACCATCACCGAACCGGCGGCGTTGTCGATCTCGATGACGGCGCAGGATGTCAACTGCAGCGGCCAGGCCGGCAGCGTGGTCTGTACGGTCGGTGGCGGCACGGGTCCTTACGACTACCTGTGGAACACCACGCCTCCGCAGACCACCAGCCAGATCACGAACCTGACGGCAGGAACCTACACCGTCGATGTAACCGACGCGAACAACTGCACGATCTCCGCCACGGCGGAAGTGCACGGCCTCGCCGGCTTCAGCGCGACGATCAGCACCACGCCGGCGACCTGTCTGGCTTCCGACGGTACGGCGAGTGTGCAGACTACCGGAGGTAGCGGCAACTTCAGCTATTCCTGGAACCCGAATGTAAGCACCGGTGCCACCGCTACAGGACTGGCTGCGGGCATGTACCAAGTCACGATCACCGACAATGCCGACGGCTGTCAGCAGATCGTGACGGGCACCGTAGCCAACAGCTCCGGCATCGTCGCCAGCATCGTTTCCTCGTCCGGCGCGACCTGTCAGAACGGTGAAGACGGATCCGCCACCGCCAGTGGTTCGGGCGGAACAGCTCCATACTCCTACCTCTGGATGCCGAACGGCGACACCACCGCTACGGTGAATAACCTGGCTCCCGGCACCTATACGGTCCAGGTATCCGACTACAACGGCTGTCCGGATTTCGCGACGGTGACGATCGGTTACCTGTTCCCGGCACCGGTGGTCGACCTGGGTCCGGATACCACCATCTGCAACGGCGCCACGCTCACGCTGGATGCCGGTGCGGGGTATCAGTACCTGTGGTCGGACAACTCCACCAACCAGACGCTGGACGTTACCGCAGCCGGTGTGTACTCGGTGCTGGTAACCGACGCGAACAACTGCGAAGCGTTCGATGCGATCACCGTGAGCACGGTGGTGTGCATCCGCTACAACCACAGCACGACGACCCTGGCCCGACGCAGCTTCGGTATCTACCCGAACCCGAGCACGGGCGTGGTGGACATCAACTTCAGCAACGAGTCCGCGGCGGATGTGCAGATCGATGTGGTGGATGTGTACGGAAAGGCGCTCTTCCACGCGTCGGAAAATCTGAAAGCGCATGACCTGCGGAAGTACGACCTCAGCAATCTGTCGCCGGGCATTTATTTCGTCCGCGTATCCTACGGAACAGAAACGCAGTCGATCCGCCTGATCAAGCAGTAAGGCAGTAGCGATATAGTTCAAAAGGGCGAAGGTTTTTCTTCGCCCTTTTTTGTTTCTCGTACTTCGTCGCACCGGGCCTGAAACCACGGAGGACTCAGAGGTATGCACAGAGGTCAGAAGGCAGAAGGCAGTAGCCGGTATGCAGATAGCGCGTCCCTCGTCCGCCCTTTCCTCGCATCCCGCACCTCGCACCTCCATTTCCTCGGTCTCGGTCTCGTTCCTCGTCCCTCCTTCCCCTTCCCTGCCTACGCTAAAGCTTCGGCAGGCAAGCCTCGCTCGTCCCTCGTCCCTCGTCCCTCGCCCCACGTCCCTCGTTTTTCCTATCTTTCGCCATGCGCCGCCTCCTGCTTGCCGCTACGCTGATCCTGCTTGCTTTCGCCGGTCGTGCTCAGAAGCTCGACAGCGAAGTGCTTTTCAAACAGTATTTTTCCAAGAACGCCGACAGCCTCGATGCCATCGAGGGAATTTGGAACGTGTCGACGACCCAGGAGTTTTATCGTTACGATACGCTCTACGATATCCAGACCTTCGCCAAGGCTGCGCGGGTGGCGATCATGAAGAAGGAGGGGAAGTATGATTCCTACAACCTTACGGGCGAGTCGTACGATGTGGAATTCCAGACGACCGATGTGAAGGGCGTGTACCTGTACCGGAATTTCTTCCGCGAGACCAACGAATATTCCAAGACCCAGGCCGTTATCAGCAAGGCCGGCGAGATGGAGTACACCTACGATTTCCCGGACAACTACCTCCGCGTGAAGTTCCAGGACAGCTACGAGGAGGGCACCCGCGTGGTCAACATCCTCAAATGGACCAAGGTCTTTCCCGACGGCAAAAAGAAATGAGTCGAACGCGGCGGTACCTGTTGCCGCTCTTTTTCGTTTTCCTGCTCTCCTCCGCACAAGCCGCGGAGAAGTGGTGGGTTACCTTTCGCGATAAAGGTTCCGCCGATCGCCAACTGATTTCCGATTCCACCGACTGGCCCGTCGACCCGACGTATTTGTCGGCCGTAGCCGCGGAGGTGCGCACGATCACCGGCAAAAGCAACTGGCTCAACGGCGCTGCGGTTGTCGCGACCGGCGCGCAACTGGACCGGCTGCGCGCGCTCGATTGCATCGCCTCACTCGAGCCGATGGCGCGCAGCGAACATGCGCAAAAGCGGAAGCGGGAACATGCGTACCGCAGCCGGCAGCAACTCATCGCGTTGGCGAAGTACCAGACGGAGCGGTTTCGTCCGGAACCGTTCCTGCAACGCGGCTACGACGGTCGCGGTCTCCGCATCGCCGTTTTCGACGCGGGCTTTCCGAACGTAAACACGCATCCGGCCTTTCAGCACCTGCGCGACCGCAACGCCATCGTGGCGACGCATGATTTCGTGACCGGCAAAGAGAACGTGTATGCGCACCACTGGCACGGCACGGCGGTATTGTCGTGCATCGCCGGAAAGATGGACAGCGTTCCGCTCGGTCTCGCCAGCGGGGCGGAGTTCCTGCTCGCACGTACGGAAAGCGCGCTGGGAGAGCCGTTTTCGGAAGAGGAGCACTGGCTTGAAGCGGTGGAGTGGGCGTACGCGCACGGCGCCAACATCATCAGCAGTTCGCTCGGCTATACCAACAAGCGTTATTTCAATTACGAGATGGACGGCCGCAGCAGCCTGGTCGCGCGTGCCGCGAACATCGCCGCCTCGAAGGGGCTGCTCGTGATCAACGCTGCGGGCAACGAGGGCACCGACGACTGGCGGTTCATCGACACCCCCGCCGATGCCGACAGCGTACTGGCCATTGGCGGAACCGAGCCAACGCTGGATGTACACATCGGCTTCAGCAGTTACGGTCCTTCGAGCGACGGACGCCTCAAGCCCAACCTCTGCGCGCCCGGGCGCGTGACGGTGGCGGCGGGGCGCGGTTATCGCGAAGTGCAGGGGACATCGTTCTCCACACCACTCGTAGCCGGCTTCGCGGCCTGTGCCTGGCAGGCGAATCGCGAAAAGCGCAACATGGAAGTGTTCCATCTGCTCGAACAAAGCGGCAGTCTCTTTCCTTATTACGATTACGCGCACGGCTACGGTATTCCGCAGGCGCAACGCGCGCTGGGCGATACCGCCTCCTCGCCGACCTTCGACTTCGTGGTCGTCAACGACGAAGTGAAAGTGGTGCTGCGCGAACAGTTTTCGTATCCCGAGACCGAACGCGAGCTCGGTTATGCGGTGCAGCGCAATCTTTACTACAAGATCTCCGACGCGCTTGGGAACATCCGTACCTACACGGTGATGACCGCCGAGAACAAAGAGGCGCTGCACTTCTACGCCGGCGATCTCCAGAACGGCGACGCGGTCACCGTTCACTTCGAAGGTTATACGTCCTCCTTCGACATCCAACACGACCCGGAAACGACTCCTGAAAAATGAACACACGGAATTTCGTCACCCTGCTGCTGCTGAGTCTGCTCGCGTTCGCGCGCCCGGCTTCGGCGCAGACCATGCTGCTGCACGTCGACCGCGCCGTTGATTCCCTGCCGCAACGCACCGGCCCGAACCTGTCGCGCTTTTCGCACTTGTATGTACAAGCCGGCTTCGTCGCCGGTCCCGATGAGGCCGGCGCGCGCATCAAATACGGCAACTCGATGGATTTCGCCATCGGCTTTCGGAAAAAGTACAAGCTGAGCAGCCTCTATTCGTTCGGCTGGGAACTCGAGCTGCGCGGCATGAACTACCGGCTCGTACAGGATTCGGCAAAGGTGGTACCGAATAACTTTCAGAACGACCGGGAACGCTTGAGTTTATCGGTGGTACAAGTAGGCGTCTACCAGCGGATCAATTTCGACCCGCTGCGGGGCAATCACATGGGCACCTACCTCGATCTCGGCGTAAGCGCCGGGTACCAGGTACTGCAGAACAACGTCCGCAACAAGCTGCCCGACGGCAGTGTGGTCAACGCCAGCATCACCAAGGTTCCGTACGACAACAATTTCGGCGCGATGCTCAACGCGCGGATCGGCCGCGGGCATGTCGCGCTCTACGGTTCCTGGCGGCTGACCGATGTTTTCAAGAGCTCCTACAGCTTCCCCGAATTGCCGCGCCTGACGGTAGGCCTGGAAATAGGACTTTTCCAGTAATTTAAAACATCAAAAACATCTTTTTACACTCTAAAACCCATTTTAAACACTTATTAACCGTGTTTTTCAACAGAGTTCGCAGAAATTAACAGGGTTTATTAACAAGTTCGGTTAATAACATTAAAAAACCCCTCCAAAACACCGCAACCCCAGCGGGTTATATCCGGTTAAATTTGCTGTAATCTCAACAAAAAACGGGTATGTCCCTCTCCAAAGAGCAAAAGAAAGACCTGGACAAGATCGGCCAGGAGCTTCGCAAACTCGAACGATTGTCGGTCGAGAACAAATTGGATCTGGATGTGTTCATGACCTCGTACAGCGATGAGGGATACGACATCTATGCCACCGAGAAAGTGAGCATAGAAGAGCAGGCCTCCAAGCGCAAGAAGGTCTTTGAAAAGGCCGGAAAGCAGAAGACCGAAAAGGTCGCCAAGGCCCGCTGATCCTCCTGAACCGTAAGTAATTAGTCAACCCCCGTCTGCGAACGGGGGTTGTCGTTTCAAGTCGCCGGGTCCGGGCCCGAAGTGCGCCAACTGGCCTCCAATACCGGATTAGTACTACTTTTGCCCCCTCATTTGTCCCGACCATGATTGATTGGATTTGGCTGGTGCCCGTGTTCCCGCTTCTGGGATTCCTGCTCATCAGCCTGGGAGGAAAACAACTTCCGAAGCAGGCGGCGGGTTTCATCGGCTCCGCTACCGTACTGGCCTCGTTCCTGATCTCCCTTGGCACCTTTTTGCAACTGCCAGCGGAGCCCACGACTGTCACGCTCTTTCCGTGGATCCACGCGGGTAATTTTCACGTCGATTTCTCCTTCCTCGTCGATCCCGTATCGGCGGTGATGTTGCTCATCGTAACCGGCGTCGGTTTCCTTATTCATGTGTACTCGATCGGGTACATGAGCCACGACGAAGCCTTTGCGCGTTTCTTTTCCTACCTCAACCTCTTCGTCTTCTTCATGCTGTTGCTCGTGCTGGGCGACAACTACCTGGTGTTGTTCACCGGCTGGGAAGGCGTGGGTCTTTGTTCGTACCTGCTGATCGGCTTCTGGTTCAAGCATCCCGAGTACAACAAGGCGGCGAACAAGGCCTTTATCATGAACCGCATTGGTGATCTGGCGTTCCTGTTGGGCATCATCCTCACCTTCGTACACTTTGGGTCGATCACGTTTTCCGAAGTGTTCCCCATCGCGAAGAACGCCGCCACGAATCAGCCGGTGATCATCGCGATCACGCTGCTCTTCTTCATCGGCGCCACGGGCAAGAGCGCCCAGCTCCCGCTCTATACCTGGCTGCCCGACGCCATGGCGGGTCCGACACCGGTCTCCGCGCTCATCCACGCCGCGACGATGGTGACCGCCGGCCTCTACATGGTCGTGCGCTCCAACCTGCTTTATTCGGCCGCGCCCTTCACGCTGGAGATCATCGGGATCGTCGGCACGGCAACGGCGCTCTTCGCCGCGGCCATCGCGCTGACACAAACCGACATCAAGAAAGTACTTGCGTATTCGACCGTCAGTCAGCTCGGCTACATGTTCGCCGCGCTCGGTTGCGGCGCGTATGCCAGCTCGCTCTTCCACGTTACGACGCACGCCTTCTTCAAGGCCCTCTTGTTCCTCGCGGCAGGATCGGTGATCCATGCTATGGGCGGCGAGCAGGACATCCGCAAGATGGGCGGGCTAAGGAAGAAGCTGCCGATCACGTACGCGGTCTTCCTGATCGGCACCCTCGCCATCGCGGGTGTTCCTCCATTTGCCGGATTTTTCTCGAAAGACGAGATCCTCGCCTACATGTGGGGACACAACCGCGTCCTCTTCTTCTTCCTGGCGGTCACTTCGGTGATGACGGCTTTCTACATGTTCCGGCTGTTCTTCCTCACCTTCTTCGGCGGTTTCCGCGGAACGCACGAGCAGGAACACCATTTGCACGAGAGTCCGGCGGCGATGACCTTCCCGCTGATCGTGTTGGCGGTCTTGTCGACGCTCGGCGGCTTCATGGGTTTGCCTTCGATCTTCAGTCATCACCACGCGCTGCGCGAATTCCTGGAGCCTGTTGCGGCCAACGCCTCCTTGATGTCGGTCGAGCCTTCGCACTTCTTCGAATGGGCGCTGATCGCCACCTCCCTGGTGGTCCTGGCCATCGTGATCGTATACGCTTACAACCGCTACGTGAAGCGCGCGAACGTGCCTTCCGGCAGCGAGCAGGAGTGGGACCAACTGTCCCGCTGGTCGTATCATAAGTTCTACGTCGACGAGTTCTACGACGCGCTCTTCGTGCGCCCGTTGCGCGCGTTGGGCGGATTCTTCGGTCGCGTATTCGATCCGCAGGTGCTCGACGGCGCGGTTACCGCTGTCAGTGCCGGAGTGAACGGCGCGAGCGGACTGCTGCGCCGCGTTCAGGCCGGTGGCATCGGCTTCTACATCTTCCTGATGGTCTTCGGCATCATCGCCATTCTTGTATACAACCTCGTGCTGTAAGCGAATTCCTCTTCCATGCTGTCGATCCTCATCTTTCTTCCACTGGTAGCCGGGCTTATCGCAGGCTGGAGCGGCCGCAACGCGCGCACCATCGCGCTGGCGGCGGCAGTGGCCGAATTCCTGTTCAGCGTCTGGTTCGCGTTGCAGTTCAACGCAACAGGCGGTACACAATTCCTCGAAGATTACTGGTGGGTGCAGGGACTGGGCATCAGTTATAAAGTGGGCATGGACGGTATCAGCCTCCTGCTGGTGTTGCTGACCACCTTCCTCACGCCGCTCATCATACTCTCCGCCGCCGGACAACAGCAGGAACGACCGGGTTTATTGTACGCGCTCATCCTCGTGATGGAAGCGGCGTTGATCGGCGTCTTCTGCGCGCTCGACGGATTCCTCTTCTATGTATTCTGGGAACTCGCGCTCATCCCGATCTACCTGATCTGTCTGATCTGGGGTGGAAAAGACCGGCTGCGCATCACATTGAAGTTCTTCATCTATACCCTGCTCGGCAGCTTGTTCATGCTTGTCGCGCTGATCTATCTGCGCCAGCAAACGCCTGCTCATTCGTTCGACATCCGGCAGTTGTATGCCTTGCATTTGTCTCCGGCGGAGCAGACCTGGATCTTCTGGGCCTTTTTCCTGGCCTTCGCGATCAAGATGCCGGTGTTTCCTTTCCACACCTGGCAACCCGATACCTATACCGATTCGCCCACCCAGGGCACGATGCTGCTCTCCGGCATCATGCTGAAGATGGGTGTTTACGGCCTGCTCCGCTGGCTGCTGCCCATCGCGCCGGCCGGCGTAGCGGAGTGGGGGAACGTAGCCATGATCCTTTCCGTGATCGGCATCGTGTACGCGTCGCTGATCGCCTGGTCGCAGCAGGACTTCAAGCGCCTGATCGCTTATTCGTCGATCGCCCACGTGGGATTGATTTCCGCCGGCGTCTTCTCCCTCACGGTGCAGGGCTTCCAGGGTAGTGTCATGCAGATGGTCGCTCACGGCGTGAACGTGGTCGGCCTCTTCTTCATCGCCGAGATCCTGATGCGCCGCACGCATACGCGCGAACTCGATCACCTTGGCGGCATCCGCAACGTAGCGCCGCAGTTCGCGACCTACTTCGTGATCCTGCTGCTGGCGTCGGTCGCGCTGCCGTTGACCAACGGCTTCGTCGGCGAATTCCTGCTCATCAACGGCGTGTACCAATACAACGCCTGGATGGCGGCCGTTGCCGGCCTGACGGTGATCCTCGGAGCGGTGTACATGCTCAACGCCTACCGCAGGATCTCGCTCGGGGAGACCGGCTCGCGCACGCACAGCTTCGACGACCTTACCCTCAACGAGAAAGCCGTATTGATCCCGATCGTTGCGGTCATCTTTATCACCGGTGTTTATCCCAAACCCTTGCTCGACCTGGTAGAGCCTTCCGTACGCGCCTTGCACGATCTGGTCGTGCAGTCGGGTGCGCTCTCGCTGCGTTGATCCTTCCTACGCGACCCGCATGAATACGCTGATCATACTAGCCGGGCTGGGCCTGGTGCTCCTCCTGACCGAGATCTTCAACATCCGGAAAGGCCAACTCGCGTTGATCCTGATCGGGCTGGGCGCGGCGCTCGCAGCCGACGTTGCCGACTGGAACGCGCCGGTGAGCCTGTTCAACGACATGATGCGCGTCGATCATTTCTCCGTGGCGTTCACGGGCGTGATTCTGGCGGTGTCGTTGTTGTGGTTCACCTTCTCCTCTTCTTACTTCGACGAACCCTCGAGCCGGGTCGATCATTTCGCCCTGCTCATCTTCGCGATCACCGGCGCGGTCGTGATGACCAGCTTTTCGAACATGATCATGTTGTTCCTGGGCATTGAGATCCTGTCCATTTCGCTTTACATCCTCGCGGGTAGCAACAAGAGCAATCTCGCCTCAAACGAAGCGGCCCTGAAGTACTTCCTCATGGGCAGTTTCGCGACCGGCTTCCTGCTCTTCGGCATCGCCTTGTTGTACGGCGCCACCGGTTCGTTCAACATCGCGGTGATCGCCGAAAAGATCGCGGCCAACGGACTCGACCAGCCGGTCATGATTACCGCCGGACTGTTCCTGATGATGATCGCGATGGCGTTCAAAGTATCGGCGGCTCCGTTTCACTGGTGGGCGCCGGATGTTTACCAGGGCTCGCCGACCGTCATCACAGCGTTCATGTCGACGGTCGTGAAGACGGCAGCCTTCGCGGCCTTCTTACGACTCTTCAGCGGCGCATTCGCGTCGATCGCGATCAATTGGAGCGAGACGCTGTTCATCATCTCGGCGCTCACGATCGCGATCGGCAACATCACCGCCGTTTTCCAAACCAGCTTCAAGCGCATGCTGGCCTATTCCAGCATCGCGCATGCAGGCTATATGACCATGGCCTTGTTGTCGCAGCAAGGTCAGTCGGGCGGTTCGCTCTTGTTCTACACGGCCGCTTATAGCGTGTCTTCGCTCGCCGCTTTCGCGATCCTCTACCTGGTGAGCAACAAAACCGGTAATGAGCAACTCGAGGGATTCAACGGTCTGGCTTCGCGCAATCCGTTTCTCGCCGCCATCACGGTGGTGGCCATGTTGTCCCTGGCCGGAATCCCGCCCACGGCCGGATTTTTCGCCAAATACTACATTTTCACGGCAGCGATGGAAGCTGGTCATGCCTGGCTGGTCATCATCGGCGTACTCGGTTCGCTGGTAGGCGTGTATTATTACTTCCGTCCGCTGATCGCCTTGTTCCGCGGCACATCCGACGCCACCATCGAGCTTCCGACGGCCACCAGGATCTTCCTGATCGGTACGGCGGTCCTGGCCATCGCGCTGGGCCTGGCGCCGGGCTATTTATCTGGACTTTTGTAACAGATAATCAGGACTTTGTAAAGGTGTCGGCGCAATGTCACGATTGCGTTAAATCGGTGGTTGTCCGGTTTTGGATATAAGGGGAATTTCCTATACTTGCTCCTCCAAAAATTTTAAAAAATCAAAGAAATAGAACGACCGCAGGGTCGTTTATTCGTGTAGTATCCTCGTCAAAAAGAAACATTTAACCAACAAGCATAACATGAGCAACAAGCAATCTAAAGCTGGTGGAATACAAGGTCTCTTTGCCGCACTGGTTATTCCGCTGTGCCTGGTCCTGGGAATCGTCATCTGGAATTTCATCATGGGTAATCCCAGCGGTTTCGAAAACAGCGATCCGGAAAAAGGTCCCCTGCCCAAAGAAGTAATCGGCACGCTCAACCACTACCTGGCCGTTATGTACAAAGGTGGTTTCGTCGTACCGATCCTGCTCGGTTCGTTCTTCACCGTTGTGGTCTTCGCTATCGAGCGCATGATCACGATCGGCAAGTCCAAGGGCACCGGTTCCGTAGAAGGCTTCATCATGCGCATCCGTCCGCTGGTAGCATCCGGCAACCTCGACGGAGCGAAAGCGGAGTGCGCCAAGCAGCGCGGTTCGGTTGCTAACGTTGTCAGCGCCGGCATCGACATGTACCGCAGCATGCAAGCCGACCGCGAGTTGGACAAAGAGCGTAAGATCATGGCTATTCAGAAAGAGCTGGAAGAAGCCACCACCCTGGAGCTTCCGATGCTTTCCAAGAACCTGGTCATCATTTCGACCATCGCTTCCATCGCGACCCTGTTGGGTCTGTTCGGAACGGTACTCGGGATGATCCGGGCGTTCTCGGCGCTGGCCACCGCCGGTGCTCCGGACGCCGTAGCCCTGTCGACCGGTATCTCCGAGGCGCTTATCAATACCGCGCTCGGTATCGGTACCTCAGCCCTGGCCATCATCCTGTACAACTACTTCACGACGAAGATCGACAGCATCACCTACGGCATCGACGAGGCCGGCTACACGATCGTACAGTCCTTCGCTTCCACGCAGAAGGGCCACTAAAAACAGGCTTTCCGTGTGTGGAATATACCTGCACGGGGACTCCTACCATACGTCGTAACTAATGCCGAAAATCAAGATACCAAAGAAGGGTCCTTCGCTGGACATGACCCCGATGGTCGACCTGGCGTTCTTGCTGGTGACCTTCTTCATGCTCACCACGAAGTTCCGCCCGGACGAGCCGGTGGTCGTCGATCAGCCCTCCTCCGTCAGCGAGATTCCGCTGCCGGACAAAGGGGTGATCCTGCTGACGATCGACAAGGGTGGCCGGGTGTTCTTCAACGTAGAAGGACAGCAGTTGCGCCGCAGCATCATCGAGAAGATGGGTGAGCGTTTCAACGTCACCTTCGAAGAGAAGGAACTCAAGCGATTCTCCGTTCTCTCTTCGGTGGGCATGCCGATGAACCAGATGAAGGAATACCTCTCGGCCGACGAAGCCAGGCGGAAAGAGATGAACCTCAGCACGCCCGGCATTCCGAAGGATTCTACGAACAACGAGCTGGCCATGTGGGTGAATGTCGCCCGTAACGCCGCTCCGCGTGCCAGCATCGCGATCAAAGGCGACCGCGAAGCCGACATTCCGACCATCAAGCGGGTCATCTCGATCCTGCAGGATAATAAGGCGAACCGTTTCGCCCTGATCACTAACCTCGAAGGCGCACCCACGGCGGAGCCCGCCACCGATAAACAGTAAACCGCTGCGACGGGCAACCGTCGCGCAAGCCGGGAACACGAACCATGGCAGAAGTACAACAGCAAGAAGGCGGTAGCGACAAGGGCAAACACAAAAAGGTCCGCGCCAAGAAATCGTCCACGCACATCGACATGACGCCGATGGTGGACTTGGCGTTCCTGCTGCTCACCTTCTTCATCCTCACCACGACCTTCAGCAAACCGAAGACGATGGATATCACCATGCCGGTGAAGGATAAGATCTTAGACGAGGAGCGCACCAAAGTCCCCGCCTCGCAAACCCTTTCGCTTCTCCTTACCGAGAACGATCGCATCATCTGGTACATTGGGGAAGACGATCCCGCCAAACCGCCGTCCACCAACATCGCCGACTACTCCCAGGACGGAGCGAAGAGCATCCGCAAGATCCTCCTCGAAAAGAACAAGCTGGTGATCGACCAGGTGAAGCTGGTGGAAGACTCCGTCAAGGCCGGTTTGATCCCGGATACCGACGAAGACATCAAGCGACACAAGTCGGCTGTGAAAGCGGCCGAAAAGAAAGGCCTGATCGTGCTGATCAAGCCGGACGATAAGTCGAAGTACAAGAACCTGGTCGACATCCTCGACGAGATGCTGGTCTGCAACGTTGGCCGTTACGCCATCGTGGACCTCTCGGACTCGGAGAAGACCCTCATTGAAAACACGAAATAACCGCCCGAAGCATGAAGTTGTTCTCCTGGGATAACGCGGTGAACCCCGATCGGGTCGAACTCGTGTTCGAACACCGGAATAAGGAATTCGGAGCCTACGTTCTCCGCAGTAAATATCAGCGTCGCATCCTGACCGCGATGCTGATCTCGTTCGTAGCCGCGATCGTCTTCTTCCTGCTCCCGCAGCTGATGACACTGCTCTCGAGCGTTAAGTTCAACGACAAGTCGACGGTGACCGAAGTGGTCACGCTGGCCGAGCCGCCTCCGATCGACAAATCGACGCCTCCGCCTCCGCCGGTGATCCCGCCTCCGCCGGTGCAACAGACCATCAAGTTCACGCCGCCGAAGGTTGTGAAGGATGAAGAAGCACAGGAACCTCCTCCCACCCAGGAGGAAGTAAAGGAAGTACAGGTATCCACCGTTACGCAGGAAGGTTCGAAAGATGTTGTTGATCTTCCTCCGGACAATCCCGTTGTGGGCGATCCGGATGAGGGTAAGATCTTCACCGTGGTGGAAGAGATGCCGAGTTTTCCGGGCGGGGAAGAAGAATTGTTCAAGTATCTCCAGCGCAACATCAAATATCCGGCGATCGCACGCGAGAACGGCATTTCCGGTCGCGTGTATGTGACCTTCGTGGTCGATAAGGACGGCAAGATCAAGGACGCCAAGATCCTGCGCGGCATCGGCGGAGGTTGCGACGAAGAAGCGCTTCGTGTCGTGCGCAACATGCCCGAATGGAAATCCGGTCGCCAGAACGGTCGCCCTGTGCAGGTGCAGTACAACCTGCCGGTAAACTTTACGCTTAAATAAGACAACCCACACGCATGGCGGATGAATCGTCCCGGCCTGCGTCCCGTTTCCGGTTTTACCTCAACGCGACGATGGCCGTCCTGTATAGCGCAGCGGGCATCGTCGTTTTCTTTTTCTGGACGACGAGCCAGGTGCCGGCAAACAACCGGCGAATCGCCGGCGGCGCGCTGATGATCTACGGCGTGTACCGGTTCTACCGAAGCTTGCGCGCCTATCGGGCCGAAACAACCCCGCAACAACCATGAACACCCGGCGACTACGATTGCTTTACCTGCTTCCGTTGTTTTGGCTGTTCGCCTGCGGCAACCGGACCGACCGACCGTCGTACACCGATACGCCGACTTCCGGTACGATCGACATCGTGGTGGACGAATCGTACGAGCCGTTGATCAAGGTGCAGCTTGACACCTTCATGCGCATTTACAAGTACGCGAACATCCGGGCGCGTTATCTGCCGGAAGCGGAGGTGATGAACGAATTGCTCCACAACGATTCCGTCCGCATCGCGATCACCGCGCGAAAACTGACCAAGGACGAAACCACGGAGTTCGACAAGCAGCGCATCATCCCGCGCTACACCAAGATCGCCGTCGACGCGGTTGCGCTTCTGGTACATCCCGACAATCCCGACACCGCCTTGGGGACCGAGCAACTGTGTGCCATCGTGCAAGGCAAAACCAGTACCTGGAAGATGCTGGATCCGAAAAAAGGGAGCGCCGACACCATCCGCATCGTATTTGATCGCAGTGGTTCCTCGAATACACGCTACCTGAAGGAGGAGTTTCTCGAAGGCGGCAACTTTCCGCCGAACTGCTACGCGACGAATTCGAACGCGGACGTGATCGATTACGTCGCCACGCATCCGAATGCCCTGGGCATCATCAGCGTGAACTGGATCAGCGATTCCGATGATCCTACGGTGAACGAATTCCTGAAGAAAGTACGCGTTGTTTACCTGGCTGCCGAAGGCGAAAGTGCCTTTGTTCAGCCATATCAGGCGTATATTGCACTGAAATCGTATCCCTTGACGCGGGACGTCTATGTGATCAGCCGGGAGGGCCGAAACGGGCTTGGCACGGGCTTTGCCGCCTTTGCCGCCGCCGATCAGGGCCAGCGCCTGGTGCGCATGATGGGCCTGCTGCCCGCTACCATGCCGGTCCGGATCGTCAACCTACACGAGTGAAAAGAACCATGAAGAACCGATTCCGTTACCTGCTCGCCGCACTGCTGCTGCCGGGCTTTGTCGCGGCGCAATCGCTGGAAGAAGCCAGGAAGCTGACCGAAAACGAGCAGTACGATGCCGCGACGAATGTTTACCAGCAACTCATCTCGCGCGAACCCGCCAACGGGAACCTGTATTATTTCTTTGGCGACAACTATCTCCTCGGCGACAATGCCGATTCTGCCATGATCGTATTTGAGCAGGGACGCAAGGCGGATGCCGCCAACCTGTTGCTCAGCATCGGAATGGCCAAGTCGCTGATGGATCGCATGAGTGTTCGCGAAGCCAAGAGCGCCGCGGAAAAAGACCCCTCCAATGCGGAAGCCGCGGCCCGTTATGCCGACGCGCAGCGCCGCGTAGCCGAGGCCCAGCAACTAATCGACGACGCGGTAGCCAAAGCGCCTGCCAAGAGCGCAGCGGTGCTGATCGAAGCCGCAGAAGCCCTGATCCACTATACGAACAAGGACCTTGACAAGGCCAAGACCCTTCTGGACCGCGCGCTGACCATCGAGCCGAAGAACCCGGAGATTCACCTCCTGCTGGGCGACATTTATACGGAGCTCAACAACGGCACCCTCGCCGCCGACTACTACAACAAGGCGCTTGATTACAACAAGACCTCCGCACGCGGGATCGTGAGCAAGGGGCGCTTGTACAAACGTTCCACCAACTACGAAGGCGCGGCCGCGGAATTCGAGCAAGCCATTCAACTGGATCCCAACTACGCTCCCGCTTATCGTGAGCTCGGTGAAACCTACTTCCGCCTTGGTCGTCTGGAGAAAGCCAAGGAACAATACCGCAAGTACCTCGAACTCTCCCGCAACAACTGCAACGCGCGTATCCGGTACGCGTCCTTCCTCTACCTGAGCAAGGAGTACACGAACGCCCTGAACGAGATCAACCAGGTCAAGCAGAAATGCGATTCGGGTAACGTCACCCTGCTGCGTGTAGAATCCTATTGCTACTTCGAAATCAAGGACTACCAGCGCGGACTCTTCGTGTGCAACCGACTGTTCGACAAACTGCTTGAAGACAAGCGCACGGTCACCGACTACGAATACTATGGCAAGATCCTGATCGGTTCCGGTCGGGACTCGCTGGGTGTCGAGAACCTTCGCCGTGCTTACGGCATGGATCCGTCGCGAGTCGACCTGCTTTCCGAGCTCGCCAATGCGTACATGAAGATGAAGCGCTACCCCGACGCGATCCAGGTGCTGAACGAAAAGATCACCCTGGGCAAGGACGTGAAGGTGGCCGACTACTTCAACCTCGGCCGCTCCTATTATTTCAATCACCAGTTTGCTCCCGCGGATTCCGCGATGATGAAGGTGAACGAGCTTTCGCCGAAGTATGCCAGCGGTTACCTCTGGCGCGCCAAGGCCAATACGCAAATCGACAGCACCAGCGAACTGGGCCTGGCCAAGCCGCATTACGAGAAATACATCGAGCTGGCCGAAGCGGACTCCGCCAACGCCGCGAAATACAACTCCGGACTGATCGAAGCCTACGGCTACCTCGCCTACTACTACATCCTCAAGAAGGACAACGCCAATGCCTTGCTCTACCTGCGCAAGAAAGCGGCGTTACCGCTGGAACCCGACGACAAGAAGAACGTCGAGGACGCCATCCGGCAGTTGAGCAAGTAAGTACCAACGCCAACAGAAAACCCGGCAGCCTACATCAGGCTGCCGGGTTTTTTCATGGATCAGGTTTTCTCAACGACGTTTCTTCGCCTTCTTCGGGGCCCGGAAACCATCGCGGCCGGGCCTTTCGCGGGAGCTGCGGCGCGCTCCCGCTTCCATGAGCGGCGTGTGGTGTTCCGGATTGCGCTCCATACGAAAATCGATCTGACGTCGTTGCAGATCGGCTTTTAACACCGTGACGCGCACGGCATCACCAAGCGAATACACGCGACCGGTCCGGGACCCGATCACGCGGAGGTTGGTGTCGTCGAATTCGTAGAAATCGTCTTCGAGTTCGCGGAGGCGCACCAGCCCCTCGCATTTGTTTTCAGAGAGCTCCACGTAGAGGCCCCATTCGGTCACGCCGGAGATGATGCCATCGAAGGTCTGCCCGAGTTTATCCTGCAGGAACTCGACCTGCTTGTATTTAATCGAGGTGCGTTCCGCATCGCTTGCCTTGATCTCCATCGCCGTGCAGTGCTTGCATTGCTCTTCGAGCGCTTCCACATCGACATCCTGTCCGGAAGCGAGGTAGCGTTCGAGCAGACGGTGCACGAGCACGTCGGGATAACGGCGGATGGGGGAGGTGAAGTGCGTGTAATAATCGAATGCAAGCCCGTAGTGCCCGACGTTATCGGTGGTATAGACCGCTTTCGACATACTGCGGATGGCGAGTTGCTCGAGTACGTTTTGTTCTTTTTTTCCGCGCACGCTCTTCATCAGGTCGTTGAGCGAATGGGCGATCTCACGGTCATTTCCGGTCTTGATCTGGTAGCCCCAGCGCCCCGCGAAAGCGGCAAACGACTGCAGCCGTTCATTCACGGGACCTTCGTGCACCCGGTAGACGAAGGGCTTCGCTTCAACCGTAAGGTGTTCCACCTCTTCCTGGTGCTTTCCTTTTTTCATCCCCTGCCCGGTCACGCGATGACGTTTTCCGACAAACTCGGCAACCGAACGATTGGCGAGCAGCATGAACTCTTCGATGAGCTTGTTTGCGTCCTTACTTTCCTTCAGGTAGACGCCGATGGGGCGACCCTGTTCGTCGAGTTGAAATTTGACCTCCACCTTTTCGAACGCGATTGCGCCCTTGCGAAAGCGCTCCGTGCGGAGGCGTTGGGCCAGCCGGTGCATGAGGCCGATCTCCTCGGAAAAGGGGCCTTGTCCGGTCTCGATCACCGCCTGCGCTTCATCGTAGTGGAAACGCTTGTCGGAGAAGATGACCGTTTTCCCAAACCAGGTGTCGTGCACCTTGGCGTGTTCGTCCATGACGACCACGACGGAGAAACAAAGCTTGTCCTCTCCAGGACGAAGGGAACAGACGCCGTTCGAGAGTTTTTCGGGCAGCATGGGAATCGTGCGGTCGACCAGGTAAACCGAGGTGGCCCGTTCGTAGGCTTCTTTATCGAGCCGGGTATGTTCGCGGATGTAATGGGTGACGTCGGCGATGTGGATACCGATTTCCCAGCGACCGTCTCCGGCCGGCCGGATCGATAAGGCGTCGTCGAAATCCTTCGCGTCGATCGGATCGATGGTAAAGGTCGGGACGGAGCGGAAGTCGCGCCGCTTGCGAATTTCCTGGGGGGTGATCTCCTCGGCAATCGCTTCGGATTCCTTTTCCACGTGCGCGGGAAACTCCAGTGGGAATCCGTACTCGGCCAGGATGGAATGCATCTCGGCGTCGTTCTCCCCCGGCCAGCCCAGGACGCGGGAGATGCGGCCCATCGGGTTCTTGGCGTTCTTGGGCCAGTCGACGATCTCCGCCATCACCTTCTGTCCCTGCTCGGCATTCGACAGCAGGTGTCCGGGAATGAAAATATCGATCAGCATCTTGGGGCTGTCGGGAACCACGAACGCGTACTTGCCGACGAGCTGTACGGTTCCGACGAATTCGGTGCGCGCGCGTTCGAGCACCTCTACCACTTCTCCCTCGATGCGCTGGTTGCGGTGTTTCGCATAGAGGAACACCTTCACCCGGTCGCCGTGCAGCGCCTGCCGGACGTTCCGTGGGGCGATGAAGACATCGTCTTCGTCATTTTCGCTCAGCAGGAATGCCGCGCCGGAGGCGGTAATGTCGATGATGCCTTCGAGGTAGGAATGCTTCGGTTTCAATTTGAACTTCCCGCGCTCTACTTCGATCAACTCGCCTTTGAACGCCAGGTCACCCAGTAGTCGGATGATTTCGTTGCGTAGTTCTTCCCCCAGCTCTTCCCGGTTTTGTTCGGGAGAAGCCGGGAGGCGGTCGATAAAATCAAAATAGGGTTCACGCAAATGGCGTGCGAGTTGCTTGTGGTTGAAACTCCTGTTCGGGTGTTGGTTGAATGCCTTATACAGCTCCGACAGGATGAAATGTTCAACCGGATTTTCGTCTTTCCTCTTCTTCTTTGACATGTGTTGCTTGAAGTCCGCGCGTTCAGAAATGGCAGCGACTTGACGCCCGTCTTCTTCACACAAGATACAACTTCATTCAGAGAACAAACTCACTGTGCGCAATGTGAAAAACACGTTTCATAACTTTTAGCATGACTACAATACCCGGTTCCCACTGCCGTTACTTTTATGAAACATTTAAGCACCACTTAAGCGAACATGGAAACGCAAAACCAAGATCAAAAGAAAGGCAAAGGCACGCTATGGCTCGTGTTGTTGATCCTTTCCGGAGCGTTGAACCTTTACCAATGGCAGAATCACTCCACGACCGTGAACACCTACGAACAGAAGGTGGATACGCTGGTCGTCGAGCGCGTCAACGTTGAAAAGGAACTCGCCGAAACGAAATCCGAACTCGAGAAGTACCGCGGTATTTCCGCGAACCTCGACAGCCTCCTGAACGAGGCCAACGCGAAACTCGAAGAGCAGGCCAAGAAGATCAAGAGCATCAGCTCGCAGAAGCAAAGCATGACGGAGCTCAACGAGAAGCTCAAGAAGCAGCTGGCTGACCTGCAAATGCTCCGTGACGAATACCTGGGCCGCATCGACAGTCTCCTGATGGCCAACAAGCAGTTGCAGACCGAGAAGGAGCAGCTCACCTCGAATGTGGAGACCCTCTCGAAGAACCTCGAGACGACCGTCGCGACCGCCTCCGTACTGAAGGCCGAGTACATCAAGGTCACCTCGTACAAGCGCAAGGACAGCGGCAAATACGTCGCTACCCTGCTCGCGAAGCGTACGCACAAGATGGACGTCTGTTTCGACGTGCTGGACAACAAGATCGCGAAGCAGGGTGACAAGACCGTCTACCTGAAGATCACCGAACCGGGTGGTAAGCCGGTCGGCAACCGCAGCACGGGATCGGGCACGTTCAAGACCTCCACCGGCGAAGAAGTCATGTACGCCGCTTCGGGCACGCTCAACTATTCCGGCTCCAAGCAGAACATCTGTCTGAGCTACGAAGAGCAGGAAGACAAGAAATTCCCGGCAGGCACCTACCTGATCGAAGTGTATGTCGACGGTAACGTTGCAGGAGCGGGTTCCTATACACTGCGCTAAGCGTCCGCCCAATCAATAGAACGAAGCGACGCGATCAATCGATCGCGTCGCTTCGTTTTTATCAGGCACGAGGAATCAAACCGACAGGAGCGGCTCCATCATCCGGATCATAGCGGGCGCCGAATCAAATCCCCGGTATCGCCAGATCTCTTTTCCGTCCCGCAAGAGGACGAAGGTGGGCACGCTCAGCACGTGAAATTCGCGTGCTCTTTCAGGGAATTGATCAATGTCGATTTTTTCCAAGACGATCCGATCACCGAAATGTCGCAGCACCTGTTCCATCACGGGCTCCGACCATTTGCAGGGTTCGCACCAGGTAGCCTGAAAATCCAGCAGTAGAAGAGGTTCAGTCTTGTCTCCCATGATGTAAAAATACACATCGGCCGTTTGATCCTTAGGCGGAAGCGGTAATAACCTTGCGTCTGTTTCCGTCGTACTTTTGTATGATGTCAGTAACAGCCGGAACGGGCGGCAGCCCAAGGAACACCCGCACGGTCATCGGAATGGTCTTGTTTCTGGCTTTTCTGGTAGCCATACCGGCATTGGGATGGTCGCCTTCGATCGCATTGGTGTGCGGACTGCTGGTCGGGATCATTTTCGGCAATCCGTTTCCCCAATACACCAAGCCGGTCACCAAGTATCTGTTACAGGCATCCATTGTCGGACTGGGCTTCGGCATTAACATCAACAAAGTTGTAGCGGCAGGTCAGGAGGGATTTGTTTTCACCCTATTGTCGCTTTCGGCTGCGATCGGTTTGGGCTACCTGCTCGGGCGGCTGTTTCGGGTGGACCGTGTGATCAGTTACCTGGTGTCGGTTGGCACCGCGATCTGTGGAGGAAGCGCGATAGCCGCGGTGAGTCAGGTTGTGGAGGCCGATGATCAGGAGGTTTCCATTTCCATTGGAACGGTTTTTATCCTGAATGCTATTGCCTTGCTGATCTTTCCTCCACTCGGACATTGGGCGGAGCTGACGCAGCATCAATTCGGCATCTGGGCTGCGATCGCCATTCACGACACCAGTTCGGTGGTCGGCGCGGCTGCCTCCTACGGCAACGAAGCCCTGACCGTCGCCACGACGGTGAAGTTGGCACGAGCGTTGTGGATCGTTCCGCTCGCGCTGCTATCGGCTGCGATTTTCAAGAAGAAAAGTTCGTGGGGAGGATTTCCCTGGTTCATCTTGTTTTTTCTTGTCGCCTCCATGCTGGGTTCCTGGGTGAACATGCCACTGATCCTGCTGGCCGCGATCGTACACAGCGCAAAAGCGGGATTCAGCATCACCCTTTTCCTGATCGGCGCCGGAATTTCCCTGGGCGCTCTGAAGCGCGTAGGTCCGCGCCCGTTGTTGCTCGGCGTGGTATTGTGGGTGATCATCCTGGTCTCGTCGCTCTATCTTATCAGCAGGTACTAACTACTGAATCGCAGGTAACACGCGATTGAATTTTACTAACTTGTAAGCGATCATGCAGATCGCCATCGTACTCGGATTGTTGTTTGTCGCGCTGATCCTTTTTTCCTGGGATCGGATACGGATCGATGTCGTCACGATCGGACTGCTTGCCATCCTGATGGCTGCCGGCATCTTGACACCGATGGAAGCGTTCGCGGGATTCGGCAGCGATTTCATCATCATGCTGGCCGCGATCTTCGTGATCAGCGGCGCCTTGCAGCAAACGGGCGTACTTGACCTGGTCGGTTCGCGTCTGTTGAAAATCGCGCAACTTCGTCCCGCGGCCCTGCTGACCCTGGTGATGTTCTCGGTGGGAATCACGTCGGCGTTCATGAACAATACGACCGTCACGGCGATCTACATCGCACCGGTCATGGCGGTTGCGCGTAAGTTGAAGATGAGTCCGTCGCGATTGCTGCTACCAGTGGCGTATGCTTCCATTCTCGGCGGATGCTGCACCCTGATCGGAACATCTACCAATATCGCGGTAGGCGGCTACCTGCACCGTAACGGGATCGGCGAGATCGGCATGTTCGACCTGTTGCCGGTAGGCGCTTCGATGTTTGTTGTCGGCTGGATCTACATGAATACGATCGGAAAGCGATTGCTGCCGGACCGTCCGGAAGTCTCGGTCACCGACGAGTTCGGCCTTCGGGAGTATGTCAGCGAAGTTGTGATCACCCCCGGTTCGCCATTGATCGGCCAGACGGTTTTCCATTCGAATCTCAGCCGGATGGGATTTCGCATTCTCAACATGGTCCGGGGAGAGGAGCGTTTCATACCGGACCCCACCACGCGCATACTTGAGCATGATCTGTTGATCGTGGAGGGGAAGATCAACGATTTGTTGGAGGTCCGCGAAAGGGAGGGCATTTCCATTCGCGCCGACCTGCTGATCGATCGGGAGTTGCAAAGCGAGCGCTTTAAACTGGCCGAGATTCTCGTGACACCCGAGAGCGAATTCCTTAACTCGACATTGAAAGAGGCAAAGTTTCGGCAGCGTTATGGGTTGACCGTACTCGCCATCAACCGCACCGGGTATTCGGTGAACGAGAAGCTTGGCCGTTTTGTCTTAAGAAGCGGTGATGTCCTGCTGGTACAAGGATCCGTGGAAACGATCTCGTATCATAAACGGAGCAAGCGCATGCAGGTGATGTCGGACTTCATGCCATTGCTGTATCGCAAGAGCAAGGGTTTGCTGACGTTGGGGTTATTCATCACCGCCGTGATCGTCGGATCACTGGGCTGGCTGCCGTTATCGGTGACCTTCCTGCTCGCATCGGTCGTCGCCGTCGGTTCGGGTGCGATCAGCGTGAGCAAGGCCTACGAAGCAATCGACATGCGACTGCTGATCCTCATCGGGGGAATGACGGCATTCGGATTTGCCATGAGCAAGACCGGCACCGATCAGTGGTTGGCAGATCAGCTCGTTCGACACCTGTTGCCCTTCGGTGAAATGGCGATCATGGCCGGCTTTGTCATCCTGACCGTTTTCCTTACGCAACCGTTGTCGAATGCCGCCGCCGCGCTCGTGGTACTACCGGTGGCTATCGAGACGGCGCATCGGCTTTCGGTGAATCCGATGACTTTCGGCGTTGCCGTGATGTTGTCGGCCAGCGTTTCGCTGATCACGCCCTTCGAGCCCAGTTGCATTCTGGTCTATGGCCCGGGACGGTATCGCTTCTCCGATTTTTTCCGGACCGGCTGGCTCTTAACCGCTCTGTTGATGGCTGTCTTGCTGGTGATGGTGCCGATGCTGTGGCCATTGCACTGAAGACTGCCGCAGCAACCTTCCGCACATGCCGGTAAACATTTTGGGATATTCCCGAAGTAATTTATTCACCCCGGGATATTCATCAATCCATTGAGGTCAATGTTTAAAAGCCCGGAACGACTATTTTCTTCAAACGATGCTTGGTTTTTCGACAAGCGATACCAAACCTTCTGTTCATAGTCGTAAAGAAAAAACTCTGCGAGTCCGTATTGTTGAAGCGCCGCAACGACTGTTAATTTCATTTCGGTCAGATCATCATGCCGGCAGAATTCGATTGCGGCTAACGGCAGTTCGTGCAACAACTCCCCAAAAATTCAGCACCACCCTTCCCGGACGATAACAGGAACAAGCTGCCAGCACGAATATTTTTGGTATTGCCTTGCATTACGGAGCGCCCTATCCGTAAAAATAGAAAAAAGCAGCCTGGTGAGCCACTTTTTCAACTTCGGCAGGCCTAAAATGTTTATAACCCTCCGAAAATTATAAATGAGATAGATTAATCCGAACTCGCCTTCATTTTTCCGGAGGCCTTTGAGTAGTATGTGATCGTAGCCCCATTGTCGCTTGATGGTGCCGAAGATGTGTTCGATGATTTGCTGGCGCAGGGAATAGGTCGATGTGTTTTCACGCACCCGGCGGTTGTTGCGCTCTACCGCGCCGGCATGTTGAGACCGTTCGATCAGGCGCCCCTTGGGGTTGCGGGTGCACAGGTGTTTGACCGCGCAACTGCCGCAGGCCGTCGTCTTGTAGTGCTTGACTTTGGTTACCGACTCTTCGTACTTCTTATTATACCAATGGCCGGTGGTCTTCAGGATGTGACCCTGCGGACATTTGTACTGGTCCTTCTTCGGGTTGTACCGGAAGCGCTCGCCGTAGTACTCCGGAGTCGGCACGGGATAACTGCGGGGTACTTCCTGGTAGGCTACGATTGTGTAGATGTCTTCCTGCTCACAACCGGTAAGCTGCTCGCCGTTGTGGTAACCC
This sequence comes from Bacteroidota bacterium, assembly GCA_016713765.1. NCBI lineage: Bacteria > Pseudomonadati > Bacteroidota > Bacteroidia > Candidatus Pollutiaquabacterales > Candidatus Pollutiaquabacteraceae > Candidatus Pollutiaquabacter > Candidatus Pollutiaquabacter sp. Next base: position 320,091 of record JADJON010000001.1, on the reverse strand, counting down.
TTGTCCGCCAGTACAGCCACGGCATCCGTATCGCAAATACGCTTGGTTTTCTGCGCCATCGGCAGTAAGGCTTTCCGGTCGTTCTGGTTGGTGACTTGTATTCAAGGATGAGCTTGTTCCGCTCATCTGCCACCGTCTGTACATTGTAGGCCACTTCGATTACCGACCCGTGCAGGATCATGGTCCGGGCATCGGGATCGGTGGTGGAGATTTGGTCCAGGCCCGTTTCCGCAAGCTGCTTTTCAATGCGCTTGTACTTGCGACGTTGGGCCTTTTGCTTTTTCAGTTTCTCAGCGATCGTGGCTTCTCTGGCCTCATCCAGATCGCCTGCGTTGAGTTCCTCGATGTAAGATTGGATCTTGTTGTCGATGTACTCCAGTTGCCGGTCGATCTTTTTCTGGTTGTAGTTTTTCTTCTTGGAGTTGACCGCCCTGAACTTGCTTGAATCGAGCGCCACCAGCGTTTTCCCGGTCAGGCCCTTTCGGTTGATCTGCCGGACGAAGTGGGTAAACGCATTGCGGAACAGTTTTGGGTTGTCTGACCGAAAGCCGGCAATCGTACGAAAGCAGGGTTGTAGTCCCTTCAGTAACCAGAGCAGTTCGATGTTCCGCTGGCACTCACGCTCCAGCAGGCGAGAAGTCCGTATGCGGTTCAGATAACCGTACACATACAATTTGAACAGATCGGCCGGGTGATACATCGGCCTGCCCTCTTCCGCAGGTTCATTTTCTAAAAATCCCAGTTCTTTCAGCGGCAACGCGTCTACGAATAAATCGATAACCCGCACTTCCGCATCTTCCGGGATCAAATCATCGATACAAGTCGGGAATAAAGTGGCCTGCCTGCGGTCGAATCCGGTTAGGTATTTCATGAAAAGCTGATTATTCTCTCAATATAATCAGCCCCGCCCGGAAACAGATCAAAATTCTTTAAACAATAGGGGAGGGTTTTTGCACAGTCTGACGGGTTAAGGTTGCGATCGTATACCACGACATCCGGTTGCGGACTGTCGGCGTGGAACGGGTCGAGATCGCTTTCAAATACTACCTCATATCGACTCGACGGCAAATTCCTTGCGAGTACATGTGTGTAATGTCGTGCGAGGTATTTTTTCCGATTGGTTACAGCCTCGTTGTTCCACGATTTTTCTTTCAGATGTTCCATGTCGATTGGATTTACCGAAAGTTATCCAGGAAGTGTTTTCAGGAGATTAAACCTGCAATGCTTAACAGTATGATAAAGTTGGTTCATCGGCCACCCGAGCATTTCCGGAAATGTTCAGCGAAGGAGCCGGGCGAACTGGCTGACGAAAAAGTAAGCAGAGAACCAAAGCAGGGTGAAGAGGCGATAGACAAGACGGGAGATCATACGGGTTGACGTGCGCTTGCTGATTTTCAAAAATCGATTCAGCCAACGACCGATGCGCCGGGGCTCTTCGGTCCAGTCGGCCAGGCTGAAATCGACGGCATCTTCCAAAATTCCCGGATTGTGATGGATCTGGTAGTAGGGGTCCAGGATGCGATGGCGGCTCAGCAGGGTTCCTCGTTGTTGCATGTGTTTCTCGATTGAATCAAAAGTAAGGGCGTAACTTTGCCTCCTTGTTAAACGAGGGAAAACTTCTCGTTAAATCGACTCTATGAAACGTCTGTACCTGGTGCGGCACGCCAAATCGAGCTGGGAATTCGGAACCCTGCCGGATGCCGAACGCCCACTGAACGAACGCGGTTACCGGGACGCACCGCGTGTCGGCGACTATCTGGCAGGAAAGTATGCACGTCCCGAAGCGGTAGTCAGCAGCCCGGCGATACGGGCCTATTCGACCGCATTCATTATTTGTCGTCGTTGGGATTTTCCCGTCGGTGCGATCATGCTCGAACCAGGTCTGTACGAGACCGACACAGATGCATATGCTGATGTAATCCGACAGCAGGATGATCGTGCACAATCGCTGTTATTGGCCGGGCATAATTTTTCGATCACACATTTCCTGTCGTTCATGCTCGGAAAGGAAGTCGGGGAGATGCCTACTTGTTCCGTAGCGGTCTTGGATCTTGAACTTTCTTCCTGGAGTGAATTAAAGCGCGGGTCTGGACGATTATTGGAGTTGGTGCTCCCGAAAGCCTTGCCCAACAGCGAAACGGGCCCATAGGCAATTGCTTGTTTATCAACATGTTATTGGCGGGATGACAGAACTCATCCAACCTTTTTACCGGTATACTTGACAGCGGGAAGTCGGTCGGCGTATCTTAAAGGGTAGACGCAGCGTTAATTCACTGTTAAGTTTCTGGACGTGGGCATTGTTGGCTATTGGGATTACGGAAATTGCCCATTCAAACGAGTTTTATGACAGATAAAATGAAAGCAGATCGACGCGAGCAGCGTAAAAAGCTCGCTTTGCAACTGGTACTGGCATCGGAAGAGATACTGAGCAAGCTGCACCCCGGTGCGACCTTGCGTGTTCGCAAGCAACTGAAAGGTTCGGCAAAGGATATCGCAAAAAAATTCCTTCGCGAAATGAAAACGGCGCAAGCGAAAGTCAAGCCTGCCGCCAAACCGGTGAGCAAGTCGAAGAAGAAAGCGGCGACACCCCGCACCCGGAAGAAATCCTGATTCCTAAAGTTCTTTATGCCTAAGCGCGCGTACCCATTTCTCAACCGGGATCTGAGCTGGCTGTCTTTCAACGCCCGCGTGTTGCAGGAAGCCGAAGATCCGGGAGTTCCGTTGCTGGAGCGCCTCCGGTTTCTGGGGATCTTTTCCAACAACCGGGATGAATTTTTTCGAGTGCGTGTTGCCAACGTACGGCGCATGGCTCGTTTTGGAAAGAAAGGTCGCGAGATTCTGGGGATGGATCCGGTCGTTTTGCTGGAGCGTATCCAGTTGATCACCCTTGCTCAGCAGAAGAAGTTCGACAAGCTCTACATCCAGTTGTTGCGTGAATTGGAGAAGCAAAAGATCTTCATGGTTGATGAGCGTCAATTGACGAACGAGGAGGGTGCCTTTGTCCGAAAATATTTTCGCGAGCAGGTACACCCGCAGTTGGCGCCGATCATGATCGAGACGGCCCCGAAGTTTCCGTATCTCAAGGACAAATCGATCTATCTCGCCATTCGCCTGTTGCGACCGGCGAACGGGAAGGAGAAGAAGACGAAGTTCGCTCTCCTGGAAGTACCCACCGATGTGGTGTCGCGCTTCCTGGTACTGCCGGGTTCCGGGGATCAGCACCGGATCATACTACTCGAAGATGTGATCCGGTATTGCCTGGACGACCTCTTTCCGAATTTCGATTATGCGGTGCGCGAAGCCTATACGATCAAGATGACGCGTGACGCGGAGCTCGACATCGACAGTGATGTGTCGAAGGGTTGGATGGAGAAGATCGAGAAGAGTGTCAAGCAGCGCAAGAAAGGCGCGCCGGTGCGAATGGCGTTCGACGAACGGATCCCGACGGATCTGCTGGCCTTCATCCTCCGAAAGATCAAACTCTTCAAGCAGGAGTACCTGATTCCCGGCGGCCGTTATCACAATTTCAAGGACTTTATCAATTTCCCGCGGGTTGGGCCAAAGCAGTTGTTTTATGCTCCGACAACCCCGGTGGATCATCCCGATCTGCGCGGACAGCGCAGCCTGTTCGATGTCATACGGCAAAAGGATGTGTTGCTGAGTTATCCGTATCACAATTTCCACCCGATCGTCGACCTCTTGCGGGAAGCGTCGATCGATCCCAAGGTGATAAGTATCTATACGACGCTGTACCGCGCCGCACGAAACAGCAGCGTCGTCAACGCCCTCATCAATGCCGCAAAGAACGGGAAGCATGTCACGGTGGTGGTCGAGTTGCAGGCGCGCTTCGACGAAGAATCGAATATCTTCTATGCCAATCGGCTACAGGAAGAAGGCGTTCGGGTGATCTTCGGTGTGCCGGGACTCAAAGTGCACAGCAAATTGTTCCTGATCAGCCGGCGGGAGGGCGGAAAGTTGGCGCAGTATGCGCACGTCGGCACGGGTAACTTCAACGAGCAAACGGCCAGGTTGTACTGCGACCACGCGTTGCTTACCTCGAAGAAACCCATTACCCGCGAAGTGGAACGATTGTTCCAGTTCTATCAGGACAACTACAAAACCGGGCAGTACAAGCAGCTCATCGTTTCGCCGTTCCATACCCGCAAGCGGTTCATCCGGATGATCGACGAAGAGATCGACAACGCGAAGAAGGGAAAAGAGGCCTGGATGATCCTGAAGATGAACAGCCTGGTCGACAAGGAAATGATCGAACGGCTGTATGCCGCGAGCGAGGCGGGGGTGAAGGTGAAGCTGATCGTTCGAGGCATCTGTTCGCTGGTTGCCGGCGAGAAAGGCCTCAGTGATAACATCGAGGGCATCAGCATCGTCGACAAGTTTTTGGAGCATAGCCGGATCTTTTTGTTTTGTAACGGAGGTAAAGAGAAGTGCTACATCGCTTCCGGCGACTGGATGTACCGTAACCTCGATTTCCGTTCCGAAGTCGCCGTACCGATCAACGATCCCGCCTTGCGGGAGCAACTTAAGCATTATGTACAGTTGCAGTTGATGGACAACACCAAGGCCAGAATCCTTGACCAGCAACAGACCAACCGCTATGTGCGCAGCGATTCCGGCCGTAAATACCGTGCGCAGGAGGAGATTGCGCGATGGTTGCGGCAGGAAGCGGAGGTAAAGAAATCCACAACCGTTGTTGAAGAAGCGCCGCGGCCGGTGCAAGCACGAAGCCGGAAAAAGCCGACTTTGAAGAAGAAATAACTTCCCTTGCGTTACGCCGCCATCGATATCGGATCCAATGCCGTTCGCCTCCTACTGTGCCATGTAGAGCTGGAGCATGGTGAGACACACTTTCGAAAAGGAGAACTTGTCCGCATTCCCTTGCGGCTGGGAGAGGATGCCTTCCGCCTCGGTCGAATCACCGAAGAGCGGGCGACCCGCTTCATCAAAACGATGGAAGCCTTCAGGCTGCTCATCGAAGTCTTCGAGCCGGTCGCCTACCGGGCCTGTGCAACGGCCTCCCTGCGTGAGGCGAAGAACGGTGAAGAACTGATCCGACGCGTCCGGGAAAAAAGCGGCCTCAACATCGAGATCATCAGCGGCAAGGAAGAAGCGGAGATCATCTACAGTAACCACGTAGAGGAGCATCTCGATCCCATACGTGCGTATCTGTACATCGACGTAGGCGGCGGCAGTACGGAGCTCACGCTGTTCGATCACGGCAGGCTGATCGCTTCGCAGTCGTTCGATGTGGGCACGATACGCTGGCTGCAGCAGCAAGTACCAAAAGAGCGTTGGGAGGCAATGAAGAACTGGGCGCGTGATCAGGCGGCGGGGCGCGGTCCTTTGACGGCGATCGGTTCCGGCGGCAACATCAACAAGATCTTCAAAATGGTGGGGCGAAAAGATAAGCCGATCCCCTACGAACGACTGCGCGCGCTGTATGACGAACTGAAAGTGCACACCATCGAAGAGCGTATGGAGCTGTGGGGATTGAATCCGGATCGTGCCGACGTAATCGTTCCGGCGGCGAAGATCTATACCGGCATCATGAAAGCGGCGCAAATCAGTGAGATCATCGTACCGCAGATCGGACTGGCCGACGGGATCGTGCATCGGTTGCACGAAGAACGCGCGGTAATGAAACCCTGATCCCCGATCAGACGATGAAACAAAAAAGCCGGAGTACAAACGCTCCGGCTTTTGGATTTTATCAATCGGGACTTACACCAACTCGATATCGAACTGCACCAGGTCGATGAATTGTTGTACGCGTTCGTCGATCTCAGCCTGGGTGAGGCCGATCATGCGCTCGAGTCCGAATTTCTCGACGCAGAACGAAGCCATGGCGGAGCCGAAGATGATGGCGCGTTTCATGTTGTCGAAGGAGATATCGCGCGTTTGCGCGATGTGACCGATGAAGCCACCGGCGAAGGTGTCGCCCGCGCCGGTCGGATCGAACACATCTTCGAGCGGAAGGGCGGGAGCGAAGAACACCTGCTCCTTGTTGAAGAGGAGTGCACCGTGTTCGCCTTTCTTGATGATCAGGTAACGCGGACCCATCTGGAGGATCTTCTGCGCGGCCTTCACGAGCGAGTATTCTTTGGTGAGCAGCCGGGCTTCGCTGTCGTTGACGGTGAGGACATCGACGAGTTGGATGGTTTCCATGAGCGCGTCCCACTGCGTTTCCATCCAGAAGTTCATCGTGTCCATGACGACCAGCTTGGGGCGGGTGCGCATGCGCTCGATGACTTTCTTCTGCAGTTGGGGCATGAGGTTGCTGAGCATGAGGAACTCGCAATCCTGGTAAGAATCGGGAATGACCGGGTCGAAGTCGAGGAGCACGTTCAACTGGGTGTCGAGCGTGTCGCGGGTGTTCATATCCTCGTGGTAGCGGCCTGACCAGAAGAACGTCTTGGCGCCATGCTTGACCTGGAGGCCTTCGGTGGACATGCCGCTTTTGCGGAACTGGTCGATCATGGCCGGGGGGAAATCGTCGCCCACGACGGAGACCAGCTTGACATTTTTGGTAAAATAGGAAGCCGCTGTACCTGAATAAGTTGCAGCGCCGCCGATGATTTTGTCTGTCTTTCCGAAGGGAGTTTGGATGGCATCAAAGGCCACCGTACCGACGACTACCAGGCTCATTTAGGCTAATTTTTTGGCGAATATATTGCTTTTTCCCTGAAAAGCCTTACTTTTGTCGCCCCTTAGTACCCCTGATCTGCGTGCTTTAGTCCTGTTGTTCAACACAATAGGATGGCTGACCGTGAAGAGGAAGGGTTCTCCGCCCGGAGCGTTCCGCGCGAAGGATTATTCCTCCTTAGCTCAGCTGGTTAGAGCATCTGACTGTTAATCAGAGGGTCCCTGGTTCGAGCCCAGGAGGGGGAGCCAAACTGGGCGGAACGGAATTTTTCGTTCCGCCTTTTGTTTTTTCAGGCTGCAACTGGTTGATTTTCATAAATATGGATTCGAGGAACGATGGTTCTCCGATGGTTCGAACTTTATCGTTTTCAAAAATCAATTTTTTGGGAAACATCGAACCAAGCAACCGCTGCTTGAATTCGATTCGAGCCCCCTCGTACCGGTCTGCCAGTGAGGTGAGGTAACCGAGCGAGGCCCGGACAAAGTCCACCGAGTCCTTTCGGCGCGAGGTAACCGACGCCAGGCGTTCCTGGAGTTGGGTAAGCTCAACTATCAGGCGCTCCTTCGTGGAGGTATAACTTTCCTTGTCGATCTCGTTGCTGATGAACAGGTCGTTCAACCGCTCCAGTTTTGTTTTCACTGCAACCAACCCCTGCTCGCATAGCCGGGCGTCTTCCACTGCCGACTTTCTGCGCTCTGCAAAATGCTGCTCAAGGACTTTCGTATAGATCTCCACCATCACGGGTGAGGGTTGAAAAGAAGAAAGATAGCTGTGAAAAGCAGCATGCGCTTTGAAGTCCCTGAAGCGTTCTTTGCAGCCGTTCGAGCAATGGTAGTAAACGTACAAACCGCCATTTCCTTTCGAGCTGCTACCGGTGAGCATCCGTCCACATTTTCTGCAGATAAGATATCCCCGCAGAGGCATCAGTGGATTAAAACATTTGGTGACATCTTTTTTCTTGGTGGCCCTTTTTCGGATTTGCTGGCAACGATCAAAGAGTTCTTTGGAAATGATCGGTTCGTGCAAACCCGGAACGAGTGTAGCAGGTTCGTTTTTAAACGCCCGCAGCACGATGAAGCCCGCATACACCGGATTGCGCAGGATATTCAGGAACTGATTCTTCGAAATATTCAAACCCTTCAAAAGCAATTCCTGTCGGATTTTCTCAATGGATACTCCCCCAAAGGAGTACAATCGAAAGGCTTCTTCGATAAGACTTGCCTTGTCGGATTTGATGATTGCAGGTTTGTTTCTGGCATCCCGTACCAATTTGTAGCCCAGGGGCGCACGGCCCATCCAGCGGCCTTCTTTTTTCCCCTGTCGCATGCCGGCCCGGGTGTTCATGGAGCGGCGGTCGTTCTCCACTTCCGGTATGGTGAGGTAGACCGCGAGCATCACCTTGTTTTCGGGTACCGAGAAATCAATGGGCTGTTCGATGGACTGCACGGCGATGGCCATTTCACCCAATTCGCGGATCATCGCATAGGCGTCGGTAGTGTTCCGTGAGAAACGGTCCCATTTCAGCACCAGCAGCATGTCCGCTGTGAGTTCTTTTCCATGGAGCTGGCGTAGCATTTTCTGGAATCCCGGCCGGTCGAAGGATTTAGCGGAAGCATCATCCTGCACATGACAAACAATTTCCAGGTTTCGTTCCACACAATAGCGCCGGAGTTTTTCTTCCTGGTCCCGCAGGCTATAACCTCGATTAGCCTGTTCGTCGGTTGACACTCTTGAGTAAATGATTGTTCGGATCATTGAAGTCGGATTTATTGTACGACTGATATGCTTCTAAGGCCAGCAGTGTGAAGAAATCAAGCAAGACTTCGATCTCTTCCTTGCTATAATTACACCCGGCAGTAAGTAGAATTTTTTTTACATCATCAATGGTTAACATTAAGGATTAGTGAATACGTATCGGTCCAGTGCTTCTGGTGGCGACACAAAGTAATTATTCGGTCTGAGGCATTCAGTACCACGATAACTAGATTCTCGTAATTTTTTTTCTTTCTGTATAGAGGACGTGCCCTGACTTAGTTTTAATATAGAGGTCTTCGAATGCTCCTCTTGTTAGTATGTCGAAAAGCTTAATCGATTTATTCAGATTTACTTCTTCCGTTGTTTCGATACGGTCCGGCACTCCTGTATTCGAAAACCGAATCGTGACTTCCTTATAATTTCCTTCTCGAATAGTTTCAAGGATTTTTTTCTCCTGCTCTGAGAGGGAAAACAATCTTGACAGTTTATTGAGCGATACTGCTTGAAATACGTCTCCTATAATTTCGTTGATGGAAATGCAAATGCAAGTGCCCAAGAGTGTATCGATTGTCCCAGGTGTAATTTCACTGGCAAAGAGCCTATTCCAATAAATGGGTTCCATAAAGAGATTATTTTCAGATGTTGCGGCTTCACGGATACCAGTGTTATTATTGATTGCGATGGCGATGGAGACGTGTTCACTTTCAAGCAGGACTCCGTACAAGAAGGATTCGAAGAATGAAAGGTGGAAGTTGGCAATGGCAGCTTTAACGTCTGGTTGATCTAGTAGACGAGTATCGAATGATAGGTTCATTTCTTTCATTGTCCGATCGACTTGATGTAGCAGTTGATCTTTGGGCAATATCTTCGTGATATCTGCGAACATTTCATATTTAATTCGCGCCATCGTAGGTAAACCGACATTTAGTTTCCGAAGATTGGCGATGAAGCGGATCCATGCTAGTTCAACCAAATTGAACCGCCGCCACTTTTGCTCTTGAACTTTACTTGGAAGGAGTCCTTTCTCGTCCCAGTATGTGAGCTCACGATGAGTGACCCCTGTGTCGTCAAGCGAGAATGGGCGAGCGCTGAAGTACTTCGCCTGAATGTTTCTGATTTGATCGAGATTCATTCGCCTATAAATAATGAACAAATATGTTGATTTTTATTCAAGGATCCAAATAGTGCCCAAAATTTATGAAAAGTGCATTTTTTTTCAATTTCAGCCCTTGGTATATCGGCCGTTGGCAGCCATTTTTCGGTGATAGCCACCAGGCATATCTGACCTCATTTTGTAAAGAAGGAGCGGCCTTAAGTCAGATTCTCAAAGAAAATGTACCTACATGCAATGCAAAGCACCGAGGGGAATACAAAGCAGTTGAGCAGATAGTAGCTAATATCAGTAAGCGATGATGGATCAATGCTTAAGCAAAAGTGGAAGGAACTGTTTATAAGATCCCAACAATTTTTCCTTTGAAATCCAACCAGAGGAATAATAAGCCTGATTCAATTTGATGCCCATGCCACTATTCTATTTGGCGTTAGTTGACAACACCACCCAAGCGGGTCTTTTGATAGGGTAATTTAATAAAAAAGAAGGGGTTCTCATTTATAACAGTCACCCTCGAAGGAGGGTTGCCACTAAAGCGTATAACAATAACGTAATCTAGAACTGCATTGATAAACCCTACCACCCTCATTATTCAACGCAGCCTAGATACCTATGATGAAACCCGAGAAACGTATTTGTCTCGATACTAATTAATCAACCAGTTTTATTTAAAACCGCCAATTCATCGCAAGGGGTACCAAAGGACATCATTTGTCAAAAGAACTATTATCCAATCATACTGGTTAAAAAGTATTTGCCCCATACTATGATGGATGCTGGACCCCAATTAAACCCATGCTAAACCCAGAAATGCTACCCCCCATTCAATTGGCAAGTCAAAAAACGCAAGGTTTTTCCGATAGGATTATTGAGAAACAGTATTTTTTAATCAAACTTCCGAAGAATTCCTGGGTCATATGAAGTCCACTGAAAGTCCTAAAAATCCATCCAAATGATGCCATGAATTCAAAGTTACAAATACCCGATCGTTTATAGGCTAGTGCCCGGTGCAATAAATACCCGGGCATACCCCCTGCTCGGTAAAGGGGGTATTTCTATAAGGCTATTGTTCACCAAGGACGAACCATATGAATTAACAGGGGCCTTAGAAAAAACGCGGTTTTCGGCCATTTGTCAACAAGAATTCCTGGACGATCAATAGAGAGCTCAAAGGGGGCGTTTAATGAACATCCTTTGAAAATTAAATATTTTAAAGGTAAGCATTAAGTTCAACCCGAATCGCCTGTAGGTTGTGTAATAGAAGATTGTCCGAATCGCCAGGCCTTGAATACAGTTACCTCATTGATTTCCTGCAATGACATCAGATTTCCAATTGCTTATTGTGAATTATGAAAGAAGCAGTCGTGTGAGATCAAAATCTAGAACTCCGATTTGAAGGGATTGGCATCCGCCCTCAACTTCTATCGAAGTTTTTTAAGGAAGCAAATAGAATGTGATAAAAGTCATCATATAGCCTTTTTAAGGCTTCAGGATGATGACGATGGCTAATCCCAACATTTTCATATTGTAATTCGAGTAGTTTTGAACGCAGCATTTTTTGTGAAGATTTCTCAGTGTCTTCGACTGGTTGAAAAATTACCCCTCCCGGGCCACCGCAATCAGCCGATTATCGATTGCAAATCGCATTAAGGATTGAGTATTCTTGGTTCCGGTTTTAGATAATATGATGTGAAACATGTTCTTTACATGACTTAAACTGTAATTGTATCGCTGAGCGATCTCAGCATTGGACAATCCTTCGAATCGACTACGAATTAGTTGAATTTCTATCATTTTTAACCCGTCCGATTCGACTGCTTCCAGCTTGCGAACCTTTCTTAATAAGCAGGGCGTTATGAGATTGTTGTATAGATAATCTTGGCTTTTTAGCAATGGAATCTGGATAAGAATATCCTGTAGTTTCGAAGAAATGTCAAACACTCCTTTGATTCCAGATTTGACCATACAAATCAGATCATGGTTAGACCCTGAGAAATTGAAAATAATCCCTTTTAAATGTGGGAATAGTGTAAGGAGTTTATCAAACTCTAGAATCGAGCTTTTCTCAATAGAGGAGTAATTCACGAGAACAGCATTTACATCCTTACTTACAAGATGTTGAATCAATTCATTTCTGGAATTTGCACAAGCAACTTGTATGAGATTATTGTCAAGGTGTTTAAGAAAGTAGTGAAGGGCAAACCGCGATACTTCACTTGCATCAAGTAAGACAATTGATAAATGCATACACAGAGAGGGTTGTCACAGTAATGATAGCGATGTATTTTATTAAAGTCAAGCACTATTTAGTAAACGGTCGACCTGTCCGGTCCAATAGGCGGAATCAGTTAGTGAAAAGGGATTAGACGAGCTAGATGACATGTATTTGAGCCATTGCATGAAATAAGTACCAAAGTACTTGATTAATCCCCATCCTCAGTACTTCAATTTCGGCTTTTACAAAGTCATATTGCCCTTCGAGATCAAGGGCCATGCGATACCGTCTTCTTATGTTTTGTTTGCTGACGTTCTTCGATAGTCGAGCCACAGGATGGTGGCATAAGCTATTTGAAGAGAAGTTTACACGAGGTAATTGTTCCCAAGTCGCACCATGGATTATTGATACGGTTGCCACACCACCCCATACTGGTGATTTTCCTAATCAATGGTATATGGCCGGCTTCATTTGGTCAGGCGATCAACCGGACCTCTCTTCAATTGCAGGCGAATGCTATTTACTTGATGGACTTAACGGGGAAGATGGGCTTCTATATATTGCACCAGGCGGTGGATATAATTGTGATTCTGCTAGACTTGGTGCTATTTATCGCGATAGTTGCAACAACAACACGCACAAGCGGATTTCCAGTAGATGGATTAGAACTGAGCATTGCACGGCTCTGCGGCTGGAGTTTGATCTGATTTTGGTCGGCGATCAAAATGTGAATGATCGGCTTACGGTGCAGTATGTTTCCAGCCAAAGCCCATCCACCTGGAGCACGTTAAACTTTTCGAGCCAACAGCTTTATTGTGCCGGAAACGTACCGAGATGGAGCAGAGTTGTTATTCCGCTGCAGGGAATAATGTCCATAGACTCCATTCAGCTTGGTTTTGTCTGGAAGAACAACGGAGATTGTATTAAGGGTCCATATTCAGTGGCAATCGACAACCTGGTATTGTATGGGATGAATGACTGTCCCGAGATTCGAATAGAAGGACCTGAGTCAGCTTGTGCCAATGCCGATGTGGCGTTGGATAACCTTTCTGTCCCCACAGGAACCTATAGTTCCTTTCAATGGAATTTTGGTGACGGCGATATTAATAATACAGATTTTGATCACGTAACTCATCAGTATTCAGCCTCTGGACATTACACAATTGAACTTGAAATTACCTCCCCGACCGGTTGCACTTCAGCTTTACAAAAGATTGTTACTGTCTTCGGATCTCAACCCTCCTCGTTGTTGAACAGCGAAGTATTGGTGGGAATGCAACCATTACCATCCCCAACAGATCCGCCTTTAAACTTAGACATCAATCAGGGTCATTTATTGCAACTAGCGAGCCCTGATCCACAGGATATTGAATCGGTCGAGTATAGGGTGGGTAATTACTGGGGACTAGTTGATAATCCCTGGGGTACCTTTCCATTCACACTTGCCACGCCGGGGCTATATAATGTTCAAGTTACAGCAATCAATGCCTGTGGCTTCACCACATCTTATTTCAACGCAGTGCTGAATGCTCAATAAGCCAGGGTCACAATACTGTGTATTCAACAACCCATAATTACCTAAATAACGCTCGTGCAATTCTGATTTCCATCTCAATCATGTGGATAGTCCTATTTTCAGAAGGCTCGAATGCAAACGGCGGAAAGCAAGCCGGGAGCAGAACCTGGTATGATTTGAATTTCCGATCTGAGCAGGTGGCGCAATCCGGTAACGGGTTCGACGATTGGGGGGAGTGGCAATTCATGAACAGACTGCAGCTAAACGGCAAAGCCCTTGGTCTTCCGATTCGTGCAAATGGATATCTCATCTATGATCCGTCCCGAAACAAGTTCTCAATCAGCGGTTTCAGAATCGGGCTTACGCGGATCAACCTGGACGAACAGCTAACCACCCGACTGAGCGAAGTGCCTTATACGGGAAGCCCGGCTGCAGACGATAGTCTTTTCAGATTTCAACAGGCAGTAAGACAGATGAATGATACTGTCCTGGCCAGGAAGTACAATCAGTCGCGAAGGATCAAATCCGATTCTTTGCAATGGAATTCATTGTCAGACTCTGAACGGGATTCGGTGCAAAACTTCATTCAGTATGGCGATTCGGTGCAGCAAAATTACGCAGCCTTATACCAGTGGCGTAAGCGGACAATCGACCGCTACAATAAACACGATGCAGTGTTACGCGACTCGATACGGCGTAATCTGTCATCGCCATCGGATTCGCTTCATGGCAAGAAGCCTCTATTTTCGAGGATTTACAAAAACATCAAATCGTTTGAAATCGGACTTAACTACCTAAATGAGAACCCCCTCGTCTTTCGAAGTTTTGCATTCAACGGCGTCGAAGCGGAATATGGACGGGATATGTCCGTACGCATCAGACACAGCATCGACGCCGCGCCCATGGACTACCTGTTCAACTATACGCTACCCGTTGATCAAGGTAGCGACGGTATCGATTACAGGCTATCCGAGGTTTCATTTTTCGCTGGTAAGGCAACTCAAAAGAGTCATATAGGGTTTTACCAATTCGACCTATCAGACAGAAATGTAAAAGAAGCCGATATACAATCATCAGTATCACAGGCAAGAATAGTAACATTTACCCAAGAACAGCGGGTAACGGGTGGCGGCATGATCAAGGGCGCACTCGCCAGTCGGCTGGATTTAAACAGGATAGGTTCTTCGGACAATCTCGCCGGTTTCACGGAAACCAGGCTACCAATTCAACGGTTGTCAACGACAATACAAGGAGCATATCGATACTTCGGAAGAGATTATAGTTCTCCGGGTATCCGTTTTCAGCAAGGCATCTCATCGGACCTCACGCTTGGAATTACGAAAGACCTTTTCAATCGTCGAATTGCCATTAATCTGAGTGGTGGACGAATGCGGTTGGGCTATGAACGAACCCCCGCCACAAGGACGTATGGCACCTTCAGTCTGCGGATGCAAATGTTGAAAAACATCGTGTTTGCAGGCCAGTATGCTAACAACACCAATCAGCTTAGCATTGGCGATGAGCATGCGCCCGCTTTCACGACATCGGAGCAACTTTCGTTGTCGCTGACGGCTTCATCAAAATTCGTGTCCAAAGGAGAGACTAGTGCGTTTTCATGGACACGCATTTCAACCCATAATGGAGCAATCGAGGGTTCTTCTGACCTCCTTTTGTTTCAACTGAGTAATCGAGCTCAATGGAGCAGCGGTACGGTCTTGGCCATCAATAATCAATTAAGAACCGGTTGGAACGATCCGGCGTCTCTGATAAGTACCTGTAGCATCGCCGGAAGAATCGGCAGGAAGCAGAATTATAGAGGACAAGTGACTTCCGAGGCTCAGAACAAGCGACTCCGAAGGTTAATGACAATCATCGGTTACGGATACCAGCCTACCAGACAAGTCCAGGTGTCGGTGCAGTATCAGTTTGATATACTGTCGAATGGATCGGTAACGGGAGCCGGTGATCGGTTTCGTATGACATGCACGCTAACATCTAGATAAATGCTCGGTAAAAGATCCATATTGATACTTACGCTGGTTTCATTGCTCCTTCGGGCCCAGGCTCAGATTCAGGTTCTTTTTCCAGTGATCACCAGCCCACTGGTGTCAAAGCAGTTGGATGATTTGACTTTAATAAATCAGGGCCCTGAAATCGAGATCACGGCCGATGTCCTGGTTAGTATCGGTGGTGCTCCGATCATTCGTTTCGTTTCTGTTCCGGTTAGGCTGTTGCAAAGCCAGGCATTGCGGTTTTCAGAGTTGCGTACGGGACTGAATCCAGGGTATTTTTCCAACGAACTATCGGACAAATGGCAAGCATATGAATTATTGTCATTCAGAACCCTCGAACTATGTGTATCGATCCGTACAGGAGACGAACGGATCATACTGAACAGGGAATGTCAGGAATATCAGCATGAGGTCACTTGCAACATTATGCAAGTGTTTCCTCCGGATAATGCAATATTGGAGAATCCTCTACCGGTATTCAGCTGGACTGGATTGGGTTTAGAGCCGGGATCTAGTTATGACCTCGTGATGGTGGAATCATTTCCGGGTCAGACGCGCGAAGAAGCCATTCACTTTAATCCTCCGATGGTACAGATCGCTTTGATCGAACCACAGTATGGCTATTCCGATTTCAATCTGCCACTGTCCAGAGACCAGGCATATTTCTGGCAGGTGAAAGGACAATGCAGTGACGGGACTATCGTGTGGAGCGAGGTTTGGAAATTTTCATTGAATGAGTCAGGCAGCCTGAACCCGATCAAGACTTACCGAAAACTTTTGCAGGATGTCAATGGCGGGAATTATATCTATGACCATACCGTGTGTTTCGCATTCGACAACCGAGGTCGTGATGGACAACTCAATTACAAAGTTGTTTCCAGATCCACCGGAAAGCAGATCGACCGACTTCCAACGATTAATGTGAAAAGTGGATATAACAAAATTGACATTGACTTGGATCGCGTCCCGGGTATTGTGAAAGGCGAAGAATATGAATTGACCGTAGTCGATCAGGATATGCAGCATTACATTCTTCGATTCAAAGGCATATGAACATGCGTTCCATATTACGGGTGAACAGGCTGGCCTGGCTGCTAATCACGGGTGTGTCGGCATCTCTCTTCTTCGCGTTTATGAACCGCGGTTCCGGAACTAATACAATTTATCTGGATCACGCACATTTGTTGCGAAAAGTGACGTTGCTTTACGGCGATTCGGTATTCGCTCAACTGCAGTTGGGCAAGGAGCTTGATGGTATCAAAGCATCCGCGGGCTCGAATGCCATTCCCGATTCCGTGTTCGGGCTCATTCAATTTAGAATTGACGGACTGCCGCCTGTACGAAAGGACTCCGTTACAAAAAGCCTTGAAGGGGGGAAGTATATACCGCAGCTTGAAACACGGCTTTCGCTGATTCTGGAGAGAGTTGACACTATCTCGTGCCTTTTTGCTCACGTTGTTCAGGACGGCAAGTCGAACGAGAATACTGTGTTACTGGCATTCGAACCACCAATGCCCTGGAGCAACTATGAATCCGTGGAACTTCTGTATTCGCCCACTGTTGACTTCCGTTCGTACCTACGGTGGCCATTTGAGTTGAAGCAAGTACAGCAAGCACTAATTGAAATGAATTGAGCTCATGAGAAAAGCCATAGCCATCTACTTGTTGTTATCCTTCCTGTCGGAGCTTTTTCTACCCACTGTTGCGTTCGCGCTGACCAGCGGTCCTAATCAACCGGAAATGGCATCATTCGCTCCAGTAAGTATGGACAACATGGTAGATCTCTCTTCCGGGGACTTCAAGTACAACATTCCATTGTTAGAGATCGGAGAATATCCAATCAACTTGGTCTACGATGGGGGGCCAACCATGGACCAGGAAGCCGGCTGGGTCGGATTAGGCTGGACACTCAACCCGGGTTCCATCAACCGGCAAGTACGGGGGCTCCCGGATGATGCGTATCAGAGTCAGGAAAAGGTGGTTACAAATACGGCTATGCGGCCAAATGAAACCTGGGGGGTGAATGTCGGAATTGAACCGGAGATGTTTGGACTCAGTCTTAGTAAAAAAATTGGAGGAGAGGGTCGTATGAGCCTGGGCATCTCCCGAAATACATTCAAAGGATATAACGCAAGTTTTGGAGTTAGTGCTGGCTTGAATGCGGGCCAGAGTTCGAAGTCCAATCTGACAGGATCTCTTGGGCTTGCAATTGGCGGCCAAGATGGAGCAGAGTTTTCAGCTAGCGTGGGAATTAAGAAAAAAGATGATGTTGAAAGAAGTGCGACCATTGGCTCTAGCTTTAATACGAGAGAGGGGATGAAATCCATTTCATTTGCCGCCTCTTGCAGTCATGAGAAAAGTAAGGTGACTTACGGAGCGAGTTCAAATGCTTCACTTAGTTTAAATCCAATCGCGTATCCTCCAAGCCCCAGTTCGCCAATGCATACCGATGCATTTACGTTTAATGTAAAACTGGGAGCAGATGCTTTTGGGTTTTTCTCAGGATCGACACTTAGCGGCTACTATTCAAAATCAGGCCCACAAGCAGCCCCCCTTATCTCTGAACCGGTTGGCTATTTACAGCTGGAGAAGGCCGGCAATTCTCAAAACGCACTATTAGACTATAGTCGTGAGAAGGACATCGAGTATGTACGTGGCATCCCCAATCTTCCACCTGCCTGTTTAACACCGGATCAGTTTTCAATTTCTGGCCAAGGCGTTGGTGGGCAGTTTCGGGCCTATCGTTCGGATGTTGGAGTCATTCGAGATCGAAGGACTTTGTCAACATCCAACAGCACAACAGCAGGAGTAGAAGTTGGATTTACAACAAGCGTTCATATTGGCGCGGACATCAAGTGCGTACTAGCTGAAACAAGAAATTCCGGTTGGATTGATGACAATGAGATTAACGAATCATTGCGATACTGTACACCTGATTACTTAGATGGCAAAGAATCGGTCAACTTCAAATGCACCGACGATAAGAGTCTGCCGGATTCTTCCGTGTTATTGAAAACTGGCGGATATGAGCTTGCTTCGGTGGAGCTGGAAGGCAGAAAGTCAAGGGCTCGGAATGTACTGAACGTCGGTCGAGACGCGAATCGACCCGTACGGCGCCATTCTATAACGGGTATACTCAGGAAACCTAAACGAGAAAAACGGGCCCAATCAGTCAGCTACCTGACCAACAGTCAGTCCGAACAATACGGATTCACGCCCTGGATTCAGCAGTATCCGATGAATCAAGTCGTATTCAGCGAAGAGTGCGGCGAAATCATCAACCGGTACAGTGCCAGTAAGACTTGGATCAGTAGTTCCCAGTACATCGGCGAGATAAACGTAAGAACTACCGAGGGAAAGGAGTTCATATATGGCCAACCTGTTTACAACCGAAAATCGAAGGACGTTTCATTTTCAGTATCGGAGCAATCCCCGCTGGATGCTTTGGTGCATTATGATGCCGGGGACAACTCTAAATCGAATTCGAAAGGAATGGACCAATACTTCTATTCGAAGACTGAGCCGGAGTACGCTTCCTCCTTTTTGCTTTCCTATGTGCTTAGTCCTGATTATGTGGATCGAACCGGTAACGGTGTTACGAATGACGATTTGGGCACTTGGACCAAGTTTAACTATTCTCGATTGAACAATGCATATCGTTGGCGCGCTCCGTTCGGGAAGGATACCGCCAACTACAATCCCGGGATTAATACCGGCAACGGCGCCCCCACCTCATCATATGGCGATGCCAAAGGGAACTATTCCTATGGAAGTAAGGACTTAAACTACGTTCATTCCATTGAAAGTCAGACGATGCTTGCTCAGTTCTACCTTGAAGAACGACTGGACGGCCTGGGTGTAACAGATGAGAACGGCGGACTGGACCCGAACAGCAAGCAGTACCTGCTCAGGGAGATCCGACTATTTTCCAAGAGCGACCTGATAGCACATGGCGCTTCGCACGCGGTCCCCATCAAGACAGTTCATTTCGTGTATGACTATTCGGTCTGCCCCAGGGTGGAGAATAACCTGAACATGCACCAGGCGGCTACCGTTGACAACAGCAATGGTCATCTGCCCTATTACGTGCAGGACGTTATCAATTCGCAGGCCGGTAAGCTCACCTTACGGAAAGTGTATTTCACATATGGCCGGAATTATACCGGAAGCCTGAATCCGTATGTCTTCAACTATTCGGAAAATAATCCGGATTACGCTTATCGAAAAGCAGATCGTTGGAGCAATTACAAGGACAACAGCCTTTCTGGCAATTACAGTCACCTGACGGAAGGGGAGTACCCCTACGTTATTCAGGACACATCCGTCACAAACGAGTTTGCCCGCGCCTGGCAACTCACAGAGATCCAATTACCCACTGGTGGAAAGATTCGCGTTCAGTATGAAGCGGACGATTATGCATATGTACAGGACCGTCCGGCCGGACAGATGTACATGGTGCGCGGATTCGGGCCTGATCCTGGTACATGCAAGAACGAGTTGTATAACACGGCCGGTGACCAGTATCCATATGTCTTTTTCGATGTTCCCAGTACAATCGGCGACCTGGAACAGACCTATCTGCGAGGTCAGCAGTACATCGCCTTTCGTGTGTCCTGTAAACTGACCGCAAACTCCAACTACGAAGAAAACATCTGGGGCTATGCGGAGGTTGATCGGAGCGGACAGGCCATCGGAGCCGTATCATCCACTCGTATATGGGTCAGACTTAAGCTGGTCGACGGGAAGAATCCAGTTGTAAAGCAAGCGCTGCAGTTTCTCCGTTCCAATGCTCCTGAAGCCGCTTATGGATACAATGCCAATCCAAACACATCCGTCATTGATGCGATCCGGAGTCTCGTAGGATCGATCGGGGATGTGTTGACATGGATGCGATCGTTTGAATCAAAGGCTATTGGCCAGAACAGTGCACGTTGGATCAGCACTTCGAAGAGCTGGGCACGGCTCAATAACTGGAACGGTAGAAAACTCGGCGGGGGCTACCGAGTGGCGTCCATTTCGCTATCGGATGAGTGGAATGCAATGACTTCATCGGCGACCCAGACATATTCCGAGTTCTACGATTATTCCATGGTTGATACTGACGGGAGGGTCATCAGCAGTGGCGTAGCCTCTTGGGAACCCAGCCTGGGTGGAGAGGAGAACTCTCATCGAACCCCAAAATTTTACAAGAGAAGGCGAGCACTTGGCCCGGATGATTATCTCTTCCAGGAGTCTCCGCTGTGCGAGTCGCTTTACCCAGCCCCTTCAATCGTATACAGAAGGGTTACAAAAACAAGCGGTGTCCCTCTGGCCGCAGGAAACCTGCCTGCCGGATTTCAAGTCTCCGAATTCTATACGGCTTATGATTTTCCGGTGATAGTGGACAATACCACGATCAATCACAAGCAGTCTCCCAAAGCCCTTGGCTTTCTCAAACGACTGTTCAAAGTGATGGTGAATGATTATTGTACTACGAGTCAGGGTTACAAGATCGTTACAAACGACATGCACGGTAAACAGAAGTCGGAGGCTGCCTATAGTTCATCGGGTTCTTTAATTGCCAAAACGACGTATCGGTATAGACAGTCTACTACTCCGGAAGGGAAACCGATTTTGGACAATAAAGTGGCGGTGATGGATGCACGAGGACAGATTAAAGAGGCGGAGATCGGACGGCATTATGACTTCTGGGTCGACATGCGCGAACACACCACAGAGATCGTGGAGGCGGGAGTTCAGGCGAATAGCGAACTGTTATTTTTTGTTATCCTCCCTCCGCTTCCCGTTACGCCATTGCCTTTCCCGCTGATGGCCAAGGAAGTCAGTCGATTCCGCTCTGCAGTAACGGTGAAGAGCATTGCATTGTGCGGCTTGCTGGACCAAACCGAAGTGATCAAGGATGGATCAAGAGCCGTAACCAGTAATCTGCTATACGACGGCGGCTCTGGAAGCGTGGTTCTTACGAGTACACAAAATGCATTTGAAGCACCAGTTTACGACTTCAAATTCCCCGCTTATTATGGGTATCCACAAATGGGGGCGGTCGCCTTTAATGTAAATTTTCAATTACCTGCTGTGCAAATCCGTGACGGAAGATTATTCAATGTAAGTCCATTGACGCGAAGAATCATTGAAGTTGGCGACGAGTACCAAGTCTTTAGCTCCTATTCTCATCTAAATGGTTTAAGGATTCACCAAGTTCCATATCAGGGAGACTATAGGTTTATAGATAGTCAAGGCGAACTGGTAACATTTCGCGATCCTTCCGGGTCAACTTATGTAGCAGCACATTGTGTTCTTGTCCGATCTGGAAGAAAAAACAACCTCAGTGCAATAGCCGGCACCGTTCAGTCGCTGGAAAACCCTATCAATGCAGGCACGTCAAGATTAGAGTTTTCGGCTTCAAACACTCCGCACATTCTACAGGCGTCGGCCACGGAGTACTCGGACAAATGGAAGGTGCCGTGTATTAAAGGGCAGGTAGAAGAGTGTGATACTACGCGTCCGGCCATTTGTCTGGAGGAGATTTACAATCAAATGATCTTGTATCAGGCACGAACTGGCATTAACGCCTTTGAAGCTACGCGCGATGATTCGATCAGCCTCGCGGATTTGATGGGGCATTGCAATTGTGCCTGTCAGCTTGATAGCCTGAACGGGATACCGGCAACTGAATTCTTCATCTACGCATTGTCACCGGCTACATTCCTCGGCGGTTTAGTCTATTACACCTACCAGTTCGGGCCGTCGTGCCAATTGATAATGACCGCAGAGGGAAACATACCGATCAATATGAATAACTGGGTACCAGCCTCAACTCCGTATACGCAGGATAGCTGCATTGATATTAATAATGGAATCAATAAGGTGGAACTTTGTATTCAGTGTCTCAGCTGTGAAACTACCTGTAAGCAGGACCTCACCTATGGACTACCGGTGAATCCATACCGGATCGGCTTGTATGGTCGTTGGTACCCGGAAAAGGAGTGGAAGTATCGCACACAGCGTGAACCAAACGGGGGGAGCTCACGCAATGCGGCTGACGGCTATTTCACAGCATCTATGGTTCCTTTCTGGGAACCCGACACCACCCATGGTTACTTCGTCCCATCCGGCAAGCTGACAGACCCTAACTGGATCATGTCAAATCGCATCACCAGGGTTAATAGGCTGGGTGCTGATATCGAGAACGCCAATGCGCTGGAGATTCCTTCAGCCGCACTGTACGGGTATTCCGAACAACTTCCTATAGCCGTGTCGGCCAATTCCCGGCTCCAACAGATCGGAAATGACAATTTTGAAGACTATGATTTTTCGGTATCGTGCAATAATCCATGCCTGGAAACCCATATGTCATTCAAATCCGCGCTCCAATTATCGGCAGCCACGATCGATGCGAATGTATCCCATACCGGACTGAGAAGCCTTCATATCCCGGCTGAAATGTCGGTCAGGTTCGAACGAGAATTGTATGCATATCCAGATACTGAACTTGTCATCGAGGACAGCAATAAGGTTTATATGAAAAATGGCTGCCTTGAAAAATTCTCACCTACGCCGGGACAGTATCACTTTAGTGCCTGGATTCGACCCGATGCAGGATGTCAGAGCCTAGACACGTCATACGGCGGTCCACGAGTGAGTATTCTTTTCCCCGGAGACGGACGATCCGCTTCGCATCAGGCTAAAGGAAGGATCATTGATGGTTGGCAGCGCATCGATTTCGATTTCGAGGTCCCCGCAGCGGCCGATTCCATCGTTGTGATACTAAGTGCAGGAATCTCTTCAGCAGTCTGGTTCGATGATGTGCGGATTCACCCGACTCAAGCCAGCATGAAAACTTATGTATATCATCCGTTTACCCAGCGATTGATGGCCGAATTGGATGACAATAACTACGCTATCTTCTATGAGTATTCCGACGAGGGCAAACTCATCAGAATAAAGCGTGAGACGGATTTTGGTGTGGTTACCCAGAAGGAAGGACGCACTATTCTTAAGCGATGAGATATGAAAACAACACTGCTCTTATTTACATTGATCGTAAAAGCACTGCTATCTTATGGACAGGCCGCCGAGCTAAGGCAATTGTTGGCTGTGCCTTACGACAAAGTGAAGAAAGACCTTTGCCGCTTGTCATACAAGGCCACCACGTTCATTTACGACATGAATGATCCCAGGGAAACATGTGATACGATTCACTCCACGGTAAGCCTCGACCAGCAAGGAATGGAGATACTCAGCGAGTATGGCTTTTCCATACAGCGAAACGACACCCAAATAGTAGTGGATCATGCAACGCGAAGTATTACGTTGAGCAGGGTCCAATGGTCATACGATAAGCTATGTCAGCAGGCAGCGCAATCTTTGTTGGAAGACTGTGTGCCGGTTAAAATATTTTGCAGGACCAGGTCGGGATTCGTGGATTTCACCATTAAATATAAGAATGGGAGTCTGCTGGATTCGGCGGAGGTGAGTTTTAAAGGGCCGGATCGCGTACTCAATAAAGTTAGCATGTACTACTCCGCCAGCGCCATCACCGGCGAGCCCGAAGGCCGACCGGTGGTGGAAATGCGATATGGTGATATGCGCTTCTCAAGGCAAAGGGAATCGGGAATAAACAGGCTGGAGGATGTAATTCAGATCGGAGTTGCCGGCAAGCTGGCTACCCGGGGCCGTTATTCGAAGTACAAGCTGGTCAATCAATTGTGATTCCCATGAAAAAGTCTTACCCATTTTACCGTTTTACTCTTCTGCTTGTCATTGTCCTGTGGAACCTGGGCATGGAGCATGCGGCCGGGCAGGGCCAGGAGACTTATATAGATTTTCTCGAAGGCGCAGATCTTGCCAACGGCCAGTCCATGGATGTTCTGGACGACAAAATCTTCGGCCCGGATTCACTGACGACCAGAGATTTAATCGATTCAACCTATTCATCCAGATTTGACCTAATTCTTGAATTGGACCCCAAGCTGACAACAGCCATGGTGAGTGAACAATTCAACATCTCCGTGGAAATGTCAGTCAGATTGTTCACATCACCAACCGATTCACTGGATACGCTTATTGAAGTAAGCCTGATTACGAATCCCGAACATGCAGTTTATAAAGGGAAGGCCTTCACATCGATCAATAATGTACAGCGTGCAATTATATCTATTCTTAATGTAACATATTCGTCTGCTAGCAGTTCTGTCCCTCCTGCCTTGTTTCGTCTGCGTGGTGAAATTAGTGTGATCAGATCGTATCACTTTGATTGTGCGGATGCATCAACCCTTTCACTTGATACGTATGATGATGATGAGAATGGGTATCGGCTGGTTTGGACACCAATTGCCGGGGCTTCTTCTTATCAACTTGAATGGACATATTTTGATGTCGCCTCTTTATTAAATGGAAATGCGGCTTGTTCCTATATACCGGTCGTGGATGAAATCCTTTATCGGCATAATTGTTCACGGATTGAAACCGAGAACGTATCATACCTTCTGCCCAATATCTATGCAGAAGGTTGCCTGTTTGTACGGGTAAGAGGGGTTCGAAGAGTCCAGGGATTGGATCCGGCGTATTCCCAATGGAACGCGGTCAGTTTTGGAACGACGCATGAAGATGTGACTATCAACAAGAAAGCTGAATTGACTTTTGCAGAGGAAGGTCGGGTCAATTCGAAGCTTGATTTCGTGGACGGATCGGGTAGAGGCCGGCAAAGCCTTAGTCGCAGTTCCGGGACCTCGGAGTATTCCCTGATTTCAGAAAAGTACACGGACCGGATTGGGCGCGAAGCTGTGGAGTCGCTTCCGGTGCCCACTTTTGACCGGTCATTGAAGTTCCATCCGGAGTTCAATAAGGACTTCAATGGTAAGGCTTATTCCTGGATGGACTTCGACGACGGAGTGTGCGATTCTCCTCCTTTGCCGATGGATTCGGCATTCGGGGCTTCTTTGTATTACTCCGGGCAGAATCCTCAGGCGGGCAACGCCGGAACGCGCTATACTCCGGATGCAGAAGGATACCCTTTCGTGGCAAGGGAGTATATGCCGGATCCATTATCGAGGGTATGGAAGCAGAGTGGGGCTGGATCTCGGCTCATGCTCGGATCCGGTCACGAGACCCGGTACGAATACGGACAACCGGTGCAGGCGTCCCTTGACAGGCTTTTCGGTAATGATGTAGGCCCCGCCAGGAACTATAGCATGGAAATGGTCACGGACCCCAATGGACAAATATCCATTACTTATAAGGACCTGCTGCGTGATAAGGTAATTGCGACCAGCCTTGCCGGAAACCGCCCTTCGGCCTACGACTCCTTGATGGAAAGTCAGTCGGATACACTGCTCATGGGCGTGATTACAAGTCATTCCGATACACTCCTTACGGTGGAGCCGAATGTGAACAATGCATACCTGGTCAATACCGAAGGCGACTTCTTGTTCCGGTACGAGCTCCTCCCTACATCCTTCATTATTGAGAATTGCACCAATGAGGAAGTGTGTTATGACTGTAAGTACGACATCGTTATCCGCATCAACGATGTTTGCAGCAACAGTCCGCTGCAATCAAAGACCTACCAGAACTATTCACTGCCTTTCTTATTTGATTCTGCGTGTGCGGAACCGGACTCATCATTGCTGGATTCGTTCACGGTACACCTGACTCCGGGAACTTATTATCTGTCGAGAGAACTACGCATTAGTCAGCAAGCCTTGGATTATTTTACCGACCGGTTTTTAGAACAGAACGGTTGCATGAGTTTTTCTGACTTCTTCGATCGGGAATATGAGGCGATGGTGGCGGCGTTTGGTTGTACCATGGATTGCGACGGTTGTTTGCAAGAAGTGGGAGCGGAGGAAGACTATGTGAATCGATTCGTGTCACTGCTGGCGGTGGACGGATATGTGCCAGATACTGAAGATACGCTGAATGCGCGCCGGGCATATGAGGAGTCCTTGGAACAATGCCGCCAGTTGTGCGAGCCTCCCGGGGAATGCGAAAGCGCTTTCGAGCTGATGAAAAAGGACGTATCTCCTGGAGGGCAGTATGCCACTTATCAGGTAGACGATAATGGGGTGTATTCTTCTTCGGAAAGGGCCTCCATTTTTACCGGCCAGATTTCTGTACTGGATTACAGAAACTATAATATCTATGATGAGAGCGGGGTACCGGTAACGGTTCGGTTGCCGAATGGAAGCACGGTACAACCCAGATACCTTGACATTAAAGATTATATAGAGGCTTTCGAACCGTTCTGGGCCAATTCTTTGGTGGAAGGCCATCCAGAGATTTGCTATTATTACTTCTGTGTCGCGAACCAGGGAAGTAATACTTACAATGATGCGATGTTCGAGACGAATGAGTATGCCGCCGCCCTGGATTCGGGATACTTCGATCCATTGCAGAATGACCCCTTTTTCGTCAGCGAGTCGGGCAGTATTCCGTTTTATAGAAACCGCGCCACGGCTTTAATTCAGCAGTATCACCCTCGCCGCCCCTGTATGGGGTATCTGACCATGCTGGAAACGGCCATCTTTGCGGCCCTTTCCGGCAAGTTGGACCTCCGTGACACTTGTAATGTGATCATACCGGATATCGACACCATGTGTATCGGAGATAAAAACCGTGTATGGCAGGTTTATCGCGCGCTCTACTATTCCATGAAAGTGAGACTTTATAATTCGGCAAGAGAGCACTTCGTGACTGATCCCGGTGTATGCGCCGTGGCAACAATCTATAGCTCTAACGAAGATATCGGCAGTTCAATTCCTGCATATCAGCAAGCGGGCCATGTCACTACTGATCCCGGTACATGCGTGGGGAATAAGATCCCGAGGTTCATCCGAAGCGTGACAGGCTCTTCGGTTTTTATGTCCAGTAATCCCACGGAGATACTACATGCTGTAAATGCTGCGATGGACACCCTTCGTGAAACAACCTGTGAAGGCTATCGCCCATATTGGGAAGCTGAACTCCGTTCATCCTGCCTGGAACTCACCGCAGGGCAGATGACAGATATTCTGGATGGATTTCAGGAAATCTGCATGGCTGGCGTGGACAGCCTGCACCCCGACGGGGCAAGCACGCTGCCCCCTGGAGCAACCGGATATACGTTTCACTCATTTCAGGAAGTGCTGAATCACCATGCAGGGATCGCAGCCGGAACGCTGGATCCATTTTGCAATGCTTATGGCATTACGGCCCCCCGACCATACGATGCACAGTCCTACCTCCAAAACCCGGTGGTGTATCCCAATCCACCAACCTGTACCTGCGAAAGGCTCGACTCCCTGGCATTGTTGTATTTCATTGAAACAGGTGAAGCTACTCTGGATTCATTTGCTGTATTTCTGCATAACAACTACGGGAGCGAACTTACGCAGCAGGAGATCGAGTCCATGCGTGGAGTATGCCATAACAACGGATGCAGCGCCCTCGAGGAACCGATCGAACTCCCGCAAGTGCTTTCCTGTCACGATTGTATCCCATGCGACAGCGCCCAACAAGCCTATGATGATCTGATGGCTTCATTACCGGCGGGACTTTATCCGGTTCCGAGCCTTGATCGCGTGATGACCGATTATTTCAACAACCGATTCGGCTTTTCATTGGCATACGATGATTATAGCAATTTCATGTCCAGTTGCGCATTAATGGACATGGACACGATCAATCTGCTTTCATGTGACAGTTTGCGACTTCTGTTTGACGAGTACTTTTCCGATACGGTCAATGGGCGTGGAGTTTCTCCGTTCCTGCCCTGGCTGGAAAATTACATGAACCATACTATCAGTGAATCCATGTTCACGGTTTGGGTCCTGAGCTGCGGCTTGGACACCAACAGGGTTGAGCTGTATTATTATTCCCAGCGCAGCGCGGGTACAACCAGAGCCGGAGTTGCAGGAGCATACCGACCGGCTCCTGCGAAGACTGGAAGGGTCCAACGTTCTGCAATGAACAAAGATCTCTTCAGGTATTTCGTGTATGAAGAAGATGAGTCATTTTTCGTCTTAGACAGCTGCGACCTCATCAAGGATGCAGTAACGGGATACAATAGCCTCCCAAATGGAAGTCATCCTCCCATTTCGGTCTGGCTTAACAACACGCTGGGATGGGGTTGGACATACGCTCAATACATCTCCTTTCTTAACTCTTGTTCTCCTGGTTATCCGGTGGATGCTATTGACTGCGGATCTTTATCTACGGCACTTGATAGCTGTAGGTCCAGCGGACCCTATTGCCATATTCAAGAATGTCTGAATGTTTCATTCGGGTTCGCTTTTAAATTGGAAGATTATCTGGCATGGATTGATAGTTGCAGTTTATCTTTGGTGGATTGTGGTGAGTTAAATGATGCACTCAATAAGTATTTATCGCTATCCGATGAGTTCAGACCCCCGCTTACTGTTTTTTTAAACAGCTATTTCCACGTAAAAATATCTTTTGAAAGATGGACTAGCTACATCGATAAGGCGTGCAATTTTGTTGTTCCGAAAAGCAAAAGTAATTGCGAGTACTTGTGGGATTATTATCTGAAGCATCTTGAAACAGGGAAATGTAATATCACCTACGGCCTTAATATGGCTCTTGGTCTTGAGTTTCTTTGGAGTGATTATCTTGCCTGGTTTGATTCGTGTGGCATTGAAGCCGTGAATTGCGAAGTCCTATTAGTTGCAATGGATCAATACAATTCGATATCCCCGGATCAACGCCCACCTGTGAATATTTTTCTGAATGATCGCCTTAATCTGGCGTTGTCGATGGACTCCTATTCAGGTTTGCTTAAGTGCTGCGGCATTGAATGGAGTCCAGAATCAATGTCTTGCGACTCATTAAAGGCGAAATGGCTCCTTTGTAATTCGAGCCAACCATTATCAAACATGGCGATCTGCCTGAACCAGGCCACTGGATTAAATCTGTCCATTAACGCTTACATTGATTGGTTGTCTGAATGTAAACTGCCTTTTATCCATTGCGATTCATTGAAAAAGGCAATCAACGCATACAATGGAATGAACTCCGGCACACGTCCGCCTTTTACGATTTTCATGAACTCGTTGTTTGATCTTAACCTTTCTTTTGAGCAGTATCTTGAGCTTATCATTGATTGTAGTTATGAAAGCCCGGTCTCTACCCCTAATTGTGACACTCTTGCGTCCGTTTACATCTTATGCTCCGGGACTACAGCGCCGTATAAGATTGCCGATTGTCTCAATGGAATTTTAGGCTTCAACTTGCCCCTAAGCGCATATTGGCAGTGGCTGGATAGTTGCCAGATACCACGTGCGCCGATTACGTGCGGATCGCTTGAAACAGCAGTAGTTGCTTATCCATGCTGGCAGGATACCATCAGCCTCACTACGTGGCTGAACTTCTATTTTCAAACGAGTCATTCTGATTCTTATTTCACGCAATTGTTGGATAGTTGCGGGCTGAAAACAAAATGTTGTGATTACCTCTCAGCGGCCCTAAATGCTTACAAGTGTGATTCTGTAGGATATAGCTTGCCGATCTATTTGAACGAAGAGCTTCATGCAAACCTTAATCTGGTGCAATGGACGGCTTTTCTGGACACCTGTAACCTTAGTAATCCTTGTGATACCTGTACCCGCGTATCAAGCCTGATCCCGTCTTTCGTATGCCAGGATACACTCACTTTATATCAATACCTGAATGCCTCGCTCGGGTGGGGACTGACGGTCGCAAGCTGGGACTCGCTCCTTGATTCGTGTGACATCACGCTTCCCTGTCAATTGTCCTGCGAGCAGTTGCAGTCCCAGTTGAACACCTATCCATGCGATTCAGCCGGATTGACGCTCGCCGCATGGCTGAACGCCCAAACAGGATTCCACTATTCCGATTCTACATGGCTGCTCATGATGGATACGTGCGGCCTTTTCCTGCCCTGTATTCCAGGGTGCGATTCGTTGAACTTGCAGTATTGGGTCAATCAGTTCCCATGCAATGCTCCCGCAGATCTGTACACCTGGTTAAACGATACGCTGGGACTGGACCTTACCCAGTCGGAGTATCAGTTTTTATTTGATACTTGTCAGGTTATCGCCGGCTGCGACACCTGCAGCTACCTGACCGCCCTGGTCGACACTTTCCCCTGCGATTCACTATCATTCACCGCCTGGCTGAACGACCAGACCGGCTGGGCCTATTCGACGACGACATACTTCTCACTGCTCGACAGTTGCAACATCTTAGGCGACTCCACGGGCTTGTGGCCGTGCCTTCCCAACTGCGACTCGTTGTCTGAGCTTACGTCCTCCTATCCTTGCAACAGTCCGCTGAACCTGACGGCCTGGCTGAACGATCAGCTCAACCTGGGTTACACGCCCGAGGAGTGGGCGGCCTTCCTGGCCATCTGCGGCATCGATACGATTGGCTGCGACACCTGTAGCTACTTGACCGCCCTGGTCGACACTTTCCCCTGCGATTCACTATCATTCACCGCCTGGCTGAACGACCAGACAGGCTGGGCCTACACAACGACCACCTACTTTGGACTGCTTGACAGTTGCAACGTCTTAGGCGACTCCTCGGGCTTGTGGCCGTGCCTGCCTAATTGTGATTCTCTGAATGCCCTAACCTCGGCTTACCCCTGTAACAGCAACCTTAACCTGACGGCCTGGTTGAACGACCAGCTCAACCTGGGCTACACGCCCGAGGAATGGGCCGCCTTCCTGGCCATCTGCGGCATCGATACGATTGGCTGCGACACCTGTAGCTACTTGACCGCCCTGGTCGACACCTTCCCCTGCGATTCACTATCATTCACCGCCTGGCTGAACGACCAGACCGGCTGGGCCTATTCGACGACGACATACTTCTCACTGCTCGACAGTTGCAACGTCTTGGGTGATTCGACGGGCTTGTGGCCGTGTTTACCAAATTGTGATTCTCTGAATGCCCTGACTTCGGCTTACCCCTGTAACAGCAACCTTAACCTGACGGCCTGGCTGAACGATCAGCTCAACCTGGGTTACACGCCCGAGGAGTGGGCGGCCTTCCTGGCCATCTGCGGCATCGATACGATTGGCTGCGACACCTGCAGCTACCTGACCGCCCTGGTCGACACCTTCCCCTGCGATTCCCTATCATTCACCGGCTGGCTGAACGACCAGACCGGCTGGGCCTATTCGACGACGACATACTTCTCGCTGCTCGACAGTTGCAACGTCTTGGGCGATTCAACAGGTCTGTGGCCGTGCCTGCCTAATTGTGATTCACTGCATACGCTGACTGCTACTTATCCCTGTAACAGCTCATTGAACCTGACAGCCTGGTTGAACGACCAGCTCAATCTGGGCTACACGCCCGAGGAATGGGCGGCCTTCCTGGCCATCTGCGGCATCGATACGATTGGCTGCGACACCTGCAGCTACCTGACCGCCCTGGTCGACACCTTCCCCTGCGATTCACTATCATTCACCGCCTGGCTGAACGACCAGACCGGCTGGGCCTATTCAACGACGACATACTTCTCACTGCTCGACAGTTGCAACATCTTAGGCGACTCCACGGGCTTGTGGCCGTGTTTACCAAATTGTGATTCTCTGAATGCTCTAACCTCGGCTTATCCCTGTAATAGCTCGCTGAACCTGACAGCCTGGTTGAACGACCAGCTCAATCTGGGCTACACGCCCGAGGAATGGGCCGCCTTCCTGACCATCTGCGGCATCGATACGATTGGTTGCGACACCTGCAGCTACCTGACCGCCCTGGTCGACACCTTCCCCTGCGATTCACTATCATTCACCGCCTGGCTGAACGACCAGACCGGCTGGGCCTATTCGACGACGACATACTTCTCACTGCTCGACAGTTGCAACATCTTGGGTGATTCGACGGGCTTGTGGCCGTGCCTGCCTAATTGTGATTCACTGCATACGCTGACTGCTACTTATCCCTGTAACAGCTCATTGAACCTGACAGCCTGGTTGAACGACCAGCTCAACCTGGGTTACACGCCCGAGGAGTGGGCGGCCTTCCTGGCCATCTGCGGCATCGATACGATTGGCTGCGACACCTGCACGTATTTAAGTACGCTGCTCCAATCATTTCCTTGCGATTCTACTTCACTAACTGACTGGCTTAACAGCCAAACCGGTTGGAATTATTCCGATACGGCATACATTCTTTTATTGACCGATTGTAATACCATCACCGATTCCGTAATGTGGACAACTTGCACGGGACTGCAATGCGATTCCCTCCTCGCACTGGCCGGACAGTTTCCCTGTGATTCTTCGCAAACCTTTATTGCCTTTCTCAATGAACAATTGAATGTGGCTTTCACTGAGTTGGAATGGGAGCTGATCTTTGATGTCTGCCCCGTAGATACCGGGCTTTGTACCGAACTCAATTGCGCCTGGCTGGCGGCGATCCTGCCATTGTACACGGATTGTAGCCAACCCTTCAGCGCATTCATTCAGCAGGAAACCAACCTTGCAATTTCCGATTCAGCGGCACTGGCCCTGTTGATTTCCTGCGGCCTTAGCCTGGACTGCGACTCCATAGCCTGTCCGATGCTCGATGCAGCCATGGAAATTTACCTGGCACTTCCGTATCCGGGTCAGCTCGACCTTTTCCTGAATCAATTCTTCGGCACCCACACGCTGGCGGAGTATCGCGACATGCTGCAAGTTTGCACTGGCGCCCAGCCGAACCTCGTATTGTGCGACCGTCCCGTATTCCCCGAGATTGCCCTCAGTACCGATACCGCTGACCACTGCATGGAAGAAGCCTATGCGGCCGCATTCAGCAATGCCGTGACCCTGTACACGGCGTACCAGGATTCGGTGCGCGGGATCTTTCGGAGTAATTATATGGACCACTGTTCCCGCAAGCTGGAAGAGGAATACACGATCACCGGTCCGAGCAACGAGTACCATTTCACGCTCTATTACTACGATCAGGCCGGAAACCTGACCATGACCGTCCCGCCGGCGGGTATCCGCATGCTGGATGCAGGCCAGAGCAATCAGGCAGCCGCACACCGGATCAACCCCGGCGTATCGGAGATCTATCCGTCTCACGAGCTGCGCACACAATACTATTACAACAGCTTCAACCAGGTTGTCAGACAGCAGACACCGGATGCGGGAACTACTTACTTCTGGTACGACCGCCTGGGCCGCCTGGTGGTCTCTCAGAACGCGCAACAAGCCACAAGCGACCAATACAGCTATACACTATATGACAACCTGGGCCGTATTCGGGAAGTGGGCAAGATACACCAACCGTCCACGCCTATGACCGATGCGATCAGCCGGAACCAGGTAAGCCTGGACAATTGGATCGGCGCGGTGAGCGCGACGGACCGCACCGAAGTGACGCGTACCTACTACGATGCCTCACTCCTGCCGGCTACTGTCATGGACCCCTCTAACCTGCGCAACCGCGTGGCCAGTGTGACCTATGCCGATGTATACGACACGGACGACGACCTGTATGACGCAGCCACCCACTATTCCTACGATGTGACAGGCAACGTACACGCCCTGATCCAGGAAAACCGCAGCCTGGCGTTTGCGAACCGGCAGTACAAGCGGATCGATTACGACTACGACCTGGTGAGCGGGAAGGTGAACGGGGTGTATTACCAAAAAGACTCGTTGGACCAGTTCATACACCGGTACCGGTACGACGACAACCTGCGCCTGACGGAAGTGACCACCAGCCGCGACGGCATACTGTGGGAGCGGGATGCGCGGTATGAATACTATCTGCACGGCCCGCTATACCGCACCGAGTTGGGCGAATCCCAGGTGCAGGGTCTGGACTATGCCTACACGCTGCAAGGCTGGATCAAGTCGATGAATTCGTCCATGAGCACGGCCTGGCACGACATGGGGCAAGACGGCCTTCCCGGTTCGGCCAACCCGCAGTTTGGGCGCGATGCCTTGTCCTACTCACTTGGATACATTGATGGCGATTACGAACCGATCGGACAGGTGTCGCCGGTGGCTGGCGGCTTCAACGAAGGTAGTTCGCTGTACAACGGCAACATCCGGCACGCCGCGTATGATTTTGCGAAGAATCTGGATCCGCTCGGATATGCTTACCGTTACGACCAGCTGAACAGGCTAGTCGGTAAGGAGACCTTCCACAATTGGTGGAACCGGGCCGACAATCTCTTCGTGACCGGTGGAACCCAGGACAAGCGTTACGATGAAGGCTTATCCTATGATCCCAACGGGAATATCCTGGAATATCGCAGGAATGGGGTGGACGAATCGCCCATGGTCCTGGACATGGACAGCCTACATTACCACTACGATGCCGGTACAAACCGACTAAATCACGTCACGGACGGGGTAAATTCCGGCAATTACGCGGAAGATCTTGATTCTCAATCTCCGAATAACTATACTTACGATGCCAACGGCAATCTGACGGGGGACGTCTCGGAGGGATTGACGATGTATTGGAACAATTACGGCAAGCTGGATTCGTTGAAGAACGACCACAAATCGCTGGCCATGAAGTTCCGTTATGACCCGATGGGCAACCGGATCGAAAAACGGCTGTATCACCTTGCCGGCACCGGCGCGGTGATCCGACAGCGCGCCACGCATTATGTTCGGGACGCGCAGGGTAATCCGCTGGCGGTGTACGAGCTGCTGGGCGGCGACACGGTCGTGCTCAACGAGTTCAACCTCTACGGCAGCAGCCGGCTGGGTATGTTGATCACGGCGGACACCCTGGTGTGCGCCACCTGCACCACAGCCGTGGCTCCCTCGGTCTATTTAAGTCCAGTAGGAAACAAGCGTTATGAGTTGAGTAACCATCTCGGCAACGTAATGACTGTGATCAGCGACAAGATCACGCCAATTGATACGACGAATGACGGATTATGGGACTACTTTAATCCGAGCCTGGTGTCTGCTACAGACTATTATCCCTTCGGGATGGGGATGCCGGGGAGGAGTTTTTCAAACTACTCATATGGGCTTGGAGCTTGGGGTAGTGAAACGGAATCGTTTGCAAAAGGATGGTACTACTTTAAAGACCGGATGTATGATAGTCGAGTTAGTAGATGGAGCACCATAGATCGATTCTTCAGAAAATACCCATTTCAATCGCCTTTTGCAGCATTTGATAATTCTCCTCAAACAATTATTGACCCTGGCGGCGACACTACCATTTACTTTTCACAAAGTTCAAAGTATTTACATTCATCGAATGACGCCCTACCCACTGCAATTGTAGTAATAGACTCGAAAAACTTAATGCGCTTTACATTAAGCCTTAGAGCCTCTATACAAAAGGGCGTTCAAAATTACGGACCGACTAATGAAAGGTGGAGAACTTTAGGGTATAGAATTGATGTAGATAAGTGGCGCAACTTCTACAATCGTGAGACAATCAATGGAAAGAACAACCTTAGCAATGTAGCATCAAATGGAAAACTGAAGGATGGGTACTTTAATGAATCTCGAACCTATTGTTATTTCAGCTCAGGGGGCATTGAACCCGGAGATATGTCTGCAGCTGGTGGCTTAGACTTCGTTGCAACATACCCTCCAATAGAGAATGGCAAAGGTATTGTAATTGGGGATGGACATACACATCCAAATGAAGGATTGCCAGCCAATGTATTCGGTCAAATATTTGATTATAACCCATCACCGAATGATCTGTCTAATAAAGGAACATTTGACATTATTATAGGACGAGAAAATATATACCTATATGGTAAAAGTATTAATGGCGTGATTAGACTTAACAAAAGCACCTTAAAGTCTTTGGAAAAAGATGAAAACTAACTTCGCGTTAATAACATATCTTTTAAGTCTGCTAGGATGTAAGCACCCATTAAATGTAGAAAAAAAGATAAACGAGGCAAAGTGGATGTACTATGTTACCAATCACCTTAATGGCGGAGTCTCTTGCTCTGATGGAACTTTGGATACGCTTAATAACATAACATATTATCCCGAGCCGACTACTCGGGTTTACTTTTATGGAGATACTGTAGAGGTAATTGTATCGGTTGTAAAATCACCGGACTCTGCTTTTTGCCGTTGCGCGGTTGGCATTACCATGGACTTGTTTGGCTTCCTCCCCAATACTGACACCGTTTCTTATCGATCTTCAACCTCGCTTAGCAATTATAGATTTGCTGAAACAGATAGCACATATCGGGGGTTCGAGTGGATGGGAGTACACTCTCGTACCTACTCAGATTCATCATTTGCTGTTTTCTTGAATGAGCACTGGGACAAACTGAATCCATGGTTAAGGAAGGAAGCGATAAAGCATCGGCGAAAGTGATTATTACGTTACTTATTAGCTTAAATTTAGATTCAAGTATGTAACCGAATCTTCTACACTCTGTCGTTATAGAATTATTTGATAAGTAATGACTGTAAATAGACTAGGCCGGCGAGGGATTGACGATGTATTGGAACAATTGCGGCAAGCTGGATTCGTTGAAGAACGACCACAAATCGCTGGCCATGAAGTTCCGTTATGACCCGATGGGCAACCGGATCGAAAAACGGCTGTATCACCTGGACGGCACCGGCGCGGTGATCCGACAGCGCGCCACGCATTATGTTCGGGACGCGCAGGGAAATCCGCTGGCGGTGTACGAGCTGCTGGGCGGCGACACGGTCGTGCTCAACGAGTTCAACCTCTACGGCAGCAGCCGGCTGGGTATGTTGACCACGGCGGACACCCTGGTGTGCGCCACCTGCACCACAGCCGTGGCTCCTTCGGTCTATTTAAGTCCAGTAGGAAACAAGCGTTATGAGTTGAGTAACCATCTCGGCAACGTAATGACAGTGATCAGCGACAAGATCACGCCAATTGATACGACGAATGACGGATTATGGGACTACTTTAATCCGAGCCTGGTGTCTGCTACAGACTATTATCCCTTCGGGATGGGGATGCCAGGGAGGGGAATATACATTAACAACTATCGCTTCATGTTTAATGGGATTGAAATGAGTCGAATGACTACTGATAATTCTGTCTTTTTTTCATTTAAGTTTAGAGAATACAATCCGTGTTTATCTAGGTTTTGGTCAATAGATCCATTATTCAAATTGTTCTCATGGAATTCTAGCTATGCATTTTCAGAGAATAGTCCAGTTAAGTTTATTGATTTTGAGGGTAAAGAAAGGTTGCCTGCTGAATTTAAATCAGATAATTCAGGATTCACTACTGCCATTGACAACTCGTATAGAAATACTGCGACCAAAATAGATGCAATTAACCACTGGAATTACCTTAATAAATCACCGGACCCTGGTACTATTAAGCAAAATGAACCAAACATTTTTGAGAGAGCTGATATTCTATTATCATCAAAAAGTGATGATTTATTTGAATCTGCATTGAAGTTTGGTGGAAAAATGCTATATAACACTGTAAATGATCTACATATTATTACCACTGGAATAGTTTATAGCCGTCCTGAAGCATATGATTTGAGGGGTGTTGGTGTAAATCAAGGGGAATTTCAGGATGCAGGAATAAGTACTTTAACGAATCTTGTCCCGATCCACAAGTTCACTAAGTATAGCATCGGAGAGATCAAATCAATGAGTTATTCCATGTATACTCGTGGCTATAATAATACTGGCTTATTAAATAGTACAACTAAACTAAATAGAACGAGCTCCCTCTATAAGTATAATTTAAAAATAGATAATTTGATAAAAAGCACAGATGACATAAAAAACACAATCACAATATTATCTATAGGGACAGAGGCTAAGCAGAACGAAAGACAAAAGCAATAAGATGTTTTACGGTGCTATTATCTTGAAGATTGTTGGCACGTTTGTGCGGTGGGTCTTTCATGGATTCAAACTATCGTTCACAGATGTATGGCGCGGTCCTTACAGTGATAGTTCAGAGGGAGAGTCTACATACGAGATTTCAACAAACATTATAGGGGCTGTTACTTTGGGTATATTAAGCTACATCATAGTGAAGTTTCTATAGAAGCAATCGCCGTTTTTTCAAGTTAAAGCACTGGCCAACTACGTTGAATGTGTTGAGTTATGTATGGGACGCGCAGGGTAATCCGCTGGCGGTGTACGAGTTGCTGGGCGGCGACACGGTCGTGCTCAACGAGTTCAACCTCTACGGCAGCAGCCGGCTGGGTATGTTGACCACGGCGGACACCCTGGTGTGCGCCACCTGCACCACAGCCGTGGCTCCTTCGGTCTATTTAAGTCCAGTAGGAAACAAGCGTTATGAGTTGATTAACCATCTCGGCAACGTAATGACGGTGATCAGCGACAAGATCACGCCAATTGATACGACGAGTGACGGATTATGGGACTATTTTAATCCGAGCCTGGTCTCTGCGACAGACTATTATCCCTTCGGGATGGGGATGCCGGGGAGAAACTACAATGCCGGAAATTACCGACATAGATTTTCAAATGCGGAACAGGATAACGAAATCAAGGGCGTTGGTAATAGTTTGGATATGAAGTTCCGAATTTATGACCCAAGATTAGGGCGCTTCCTTTCGGTGGATCCTCTAGTACAACAGTTTGCATGGAATAGTCCTTACTCTTATGCCATGAACAGGGTTATTGACGGAATAGACTTAGAGGGATTGGAATACTTAAGTTCTGATGATGCAAGAATTGAAGTTACGAGAGGAGAAGTAAAATTGAAAGTAGAGAACTTCAACTTCATATCGAGAAGATTGTGGCAAAATGCTAACAACAATCCTGCGAACTGGACATATACAAATGGGCAAAAAGATATTGGTATAAGCACAACAATTGGAAATCTGAAATACAGCCAAGCAAATCCAGTGAAATCGGCAGACCCTGCAAATCTCAATGCCAACGATGAAAACCCGAGTGCAAACGATGCACAACATAGGGTTCAGAACCCAATGACCAAGAATAGCAATTACACGCAGGTGGATAAAAGGTATAAAGAAAGAACCATTGCAGGAGGTTCAAATATACGGGGAACAGCAGCCAAAGGAGCATTAGCCTTGAATGTATTAAACGCTACTGTTGAATATGGAATTTTAGGAGCAGGTTTGTATGAGCAGTATGAGGTAAATAGTAATCTTGAAATTTTAATCAAGGCAATCAAAGATGTTCAGGTGGGTGTACACCAAGGGTTAGTTCCCGAAATATATCGAAATTCAAATGACCTTTCTTCAATTCTGAATGTGGTGTTGCAGGGTGACAGCAAGTCCGATAATAAAGAACTATACGATATAGGAATGAACATTTACAACACCATTTCTAACCCACCCAAACAGGAGGAGAAGAAATGAAAAAAATGCCCGCTCAAGTTGCTTGCTTGTTTACACTTATCATGTTGTGTTCTTGTTCCGGTATAAAACAAGTTGTTAAGGGATTTTGGACTATTGATAAGATAGAATATAAGAAACAAGACCTGTTTTACGACATTCTATCAAATGTAATAATCTTTGAACGGAATAAATGTAATATGCCTACTTTTTATGAGTATCATAAAATAGAATCAAATGAACAAGGAGTATGGGAAGTAACGCAGGAAGGCGACAAATATTATTTGACGATAAAAACAGGAAATGATATATTTGCAGGGAAGCATAATATATGCTTTAAAAAGGACTACGAAAACAAGTTGATAAAAATGTTCATCACCTCCGATAGTCTTTTTGTAGAGTGCCGAAAAGGTTTGTTCAATTTTGATAAGGATAATAAAATCATAGACGACTATTTGTGTAAATGAAAAATTGTAATCAACAGAACTTAATAACGCTAGGCTATATGGAGGCTTCCCCCAAAACAGCAACGCTCTAAACTGCTAAATTCGTAAAGCGTATGCGAAAATCAAAGTTCACAGAGGCTCAGATAGTGGCCATTCTGGCGCAGTATGAGCAGGGAATCAAGGTCACGGACATCTACCGGGAGCATGGCATCAGTCAACCGACCTTTTACCAGTGGCAGCGGAAGTATTCGGGGATGGATGTTTCCGAACTGAAGCAACTGAAGGAGTTGGAACAGAAGCCAGGCCAGGCTAAACGAATTGTGGCGGATCTGACCCTGGAGGGCCGGGTATTGTTGGGTGTAATCGCGAAAGGCGCTTTGGCCCGCCCGGAAGCGGAAGCTGGTGGGTTGTATTCGGTCTAGAAACAAGGATCTTGTTCTGCGGCCGGCTCATTAGAGATTTAGAGCTGCAAGAGGCCCTTTGAGGGGTCTCTAAATCACTTCACAGACGGGGTAAATTCCGGGAATTGCGCGGAAGACCTTGATTCCAATTCTCCGAATAACTATACTTACAATGCCACCGCGACCAGCGGTGTACCGTAGCCCGGTAGGCATGAAACGATATGAGCTTTCAAATCACCCGGGCAACGTAATGACGGTGATCAGCGACAAGATCGCACCAATTGATACGACGAGTGACGGATTGTGGGACTATTTTAATCCGAGCCTGGTCTCTGCGACAGACTATTATCCCTTCGGGATGGGGATGCCGGGGAGGGCAGCTAGTACTTGGTATAGCTACGGCTTTAACGGTAAGGAAAAGGATAATGAATTAAAAGGTTCTGGAAATTCTTACGATTACGGCATGAGAATGTATGACCCTCGTATAGGCAGACCATTTAGCGTTGACCCATTAACTCATTCTTACCCTCACTTATCGCCCTATCAATTTTTTAGTAATAACCCTATATTAAATATTGACCTTGACGGGTTAGAGGGTGTTGACTATACACGAAATATTATTTTGTATGCATGTGGTCAACCAAGATTCGCAAGGGAAGATGCGGGTAATATATCGAGAAAAGCCCTTTACGCTTTTCAAATTAACGGAACAATGCACATAATGCACGATGGTAAACATGTTAGTTTTAATCCTTCAAGTGCGCCATCTGGTTTAGGTTTAGCAATTAATCCAGGTTTTTATTATGCAACTAACATAAAATGGTTCTCAAACGAGTTATTGGATTCAAAAGGCGATTTAAAAGCAAAAGTATCAGTAGCGACAGGAAATGCCGACTCTAAAGAAAGCAAACCACTTGAAAACGGCTTTGTGAACACATTTAGACATTTTGCATGGCAGTCAACTATTGCAATGGCTTTAGGTGAGAATACAGCTAAACGAGTTGGCGATTACCACGAGGCAGATGGAATTAATACGCAAGGTGGAGAGTTTGCAAAGGATAATGTTATAGACTTGCTCAACAATCAGTATGCCCGTGAATATTCAAGAGGATTTAGGTTCAGCGAAGTAACGAAGAGTGCTGAAGCTTATGCAGGTTATCTAAATGGATTGGCACAGCATATTGCGTCAACAGTTGATGGTTATAAAGAAGACAGCAAGTTTGATGGCATTAGAAGCGGTGAAGTGAAACTGTTTGATGCAAGTGATAAGAACTTCCAAATACTTTATGAGAGCGCTAAAAACTTAGACCAAATCAATGCGAGGTAACTTTATATATACATTGCTAGTTCTTTTAATTGCCTCGTCTTGTAATCAAGAGAAAATTATTTCCGTAAATCTTAATCCCATAAAAGCGGATATTAACGGAGATATAGAAGAGCTACAGAAGCAGTTAGAGAAACGTAAAACAATGCTCGTTTATGAAAACAGTTACGAAGGTGAAGCCAAAGGCATTAAAATGTTTTATTTTGATGATGAAAACGACAGTTTACACTATCATATTGAGATTTATACAATAGACCATAAAATAAAGGGTATAGAAGCTGGTCTTTCCTCCAAACAATTGACAAAAGAAAGGCTATACGATAAGGTAGAAAAAGAAATATTGCCTGATTTTGAAAGTAGTACTAGGCAACTCGATAACGCCACAACTAAGGCAGAAAGAAATGGTTTAGATAGTACAGGATATTATAGCTTTGAAATAAAAACCCAAGACTTAAAAGAAAAAATGCAGTAAACAATGCCCCGCGAGGGGTTTTATTATTTTAGCTTCTTATGTATGTGTGCCAGTTGAGCAACTTTTAGGAGTAAATCTGAAGCCTTCCCCTAAAACAGCTACGCTCTAAACTAGTAAATTCGTAAAGCGTATGCGAAAATCAAAGTTCACAGAGGCTCAGATTGTGGCCATTCTGGCGCAGTATGAGCAGGGAATCAAAGTCACGGACATCTGACGAGAGCGGAAAAATATTTGCTATTATTGAATATGATCGAGGAATGATGATTAGTGAAAATATTAATAAGGAATAACTAATTAGTGACCGATGTTTAAAATGAAGTCTCGTATAAATTCAAGAACAAGTCTCCCTCTACGTTTTTTCTGATTTCCCTCATATAATCCACACACATTACAACGCATTTGGTAAATTGAACTATTCCTAATGAGTGTAGTTTGAACCTTGGCGGAATGGCATCTTGAGCATCTAGTTATATTGTCTTTATGCCTTTTAATCTTATATTCATTAATTAAAGCTTCTCTTTTATCATCTGTCAGACCCTTGTCTTCAATATATTTGCGTATAATATTAGCGGTATCTTCCAAGTGCGAGTCTAAGTTGTATTTATATAAAAATGCAAGCTCAAAATTCTCCAAGCTATCTAAATATTGTATAAGTTTTTCTTTTTTCGGCATCAGTGCTTATGAATTGATTTTAAATCATGGTATTGCAATTCAATATTTAGAACATCCTTTATGCTTTCTTTAGATGACAGTGTTTGGCGCTGAATTTAATGCAGAATACTCATTTTTGTCGAGCCGCTCGATGAGAGCGCCCATACGATGAGGGATTTATTGGCGGAGTTTAGCAAGCCTTCCCCGAAAACAGCAACGCTCTCAAGTGCTAAATTGGTAAAGTGTATGCGAAAATCAAAATTTACAGAGGCGTAGTTAGTGGCCATTCTGGTGCAGTATGAGCAGGGAATCACGGTCACGAACATCTAGCAGGAGCATGGCATCAGTCAACCGACGTTTTACCAGTGGCAGCGTAAGTATTCAGGGATGGATGTTTCCGAACTGAAGCTACTGAAGGAGTTTTAACAGAAGCCAAAACAATTTGAACGACTTGTGGCGGATCTGACCCTGGAGAGCCGGGTATTGTTGGGTGTGATTGCGAAAAGCGCTTTGGCCTACCCGGAAGCGGAAGCTGGTGGGTTGTATCCGGTCTAGAAACAAGGAACTTGTTCTGCGGCCGGCTCATTAGAGATTTAGAGCTGCAAGAGGCCCTTTGAGGAGTCTCAAAATCACTTCACAGACAGGGTAAATTCCGGGAATTGCGCGGAAGACCTTGATTCCAATTCTCCGAATAACTATACTTACAATGCCACCGCGACCAGCGGTGTACCGGAGCTCCGGTAGGCATGAAACGAGATGAACTTTCAAATCACCGGGGCAACGTAATGACGGTGATCAGCGACAAGATCACGCCAA
Source organism: Bacteroidota bacterium (assembly GCA_016713765.1). Lineage (NCBI taxonomy): Bacteria > Pseudomonadati > Bacteroidota > Bacteroidia > Candidatus Pollutiaquabacterales > Candidatus Pollutiaquabacteraceae > Candidatus Pollutiaquabacter > Candidatus Pollutiaquabacter sp. The sequence continues at coordinate 276,464 of JADJON010000001.1, read as the reverse complement.
TTGATACGACGAGTGACGGGTTATGGGACTATTTTAATCCGAGCCTGGTGTCTGCGACAGACTATTATCCCTTCGGGATGGGGATGCCGGGGAGAAACTACAATGCCGGAGATTACAGATATGGTTTTGGTTCTCATGAAAAGGATGATGAAATAAAAGGTGTTGGCAATCTTTTGAGTTTTAATGACTTTGGTTATGACCCAAGATTAGGCAGAAGATGGCGGACAGACCCAGCGTTTAAAGAATATCCGGCAATCTCTCCTTATGCAGGTTTTGGAAACAATCCGATAGTTTTTATTGACCCAGACGGTAAGAGATTATACTTTGTTGGTGGTGCAGGAAATGATGCAGATGGGTGGAACTATATTAACAGGTTCAAAATTATTTTTACTTCAAAAGGCATAGAGGGTTTTAAACGGATTAATGCATCTGGTGGGAACGTAAACGATATGGCGTTTACGGCTTCTTATAAAAACATCTCTCATGTAGGACAACATCTAGTTAAAACCGAAAGGGGGCTTGAGGTACAGTTAAAACGCAGAGACCACAAGCAGATAGAAAAAGCTGTTAATGATATAATGGCAGACCTTGCAGCAAATCCATTGAAGGAGGGAGAGCAGTTAAATCTTGCAGGGTATAGTTATGGAAGCGTTTTACAGGCACACGTTGCGTTAAGATTGGCAGATAAAGGAATTAAGGTTGACAACCTTGTTTTAATTGCTAGCCCTATTTCTGATAAGTCGGAGTTGTACAATGCTTTAATGACTAATAAAAACATAGGCAAAGTAATTAGGGAAGATATTCAAGGAGATAAATTGAGTAACCCACAAACATCACAGGATTTTAAAAACGGTATCGAGCAGAGTGCCCCTACAATGGTTGGTGGCATGGGCGATGCTGCCCCTCACTTTGATTTAGCAAGACCAGGAGCAGCAGCCGATAAGAAAATAGGCGAGTTAGGCGATAAACTCAAAAAGGAGGGCGTGAAATGATGAGAGGAAAAATAACGGTTATCGTTCTAGCATCAATTATTATTTGGGTGCTATTATTTACTTTATTCTATTTTGCTCCATTGTTTGCATTTAGCTTTGGAGGAGAACCCGAATGGTATATAGTTGTAATTGCATTTTTAAGAAATGCCCCTTTTAGTGTAGGTAAAGCAGGTGAAGTCAATACCTTTTTAGTATTTATTAATGCTCTCTTTTGGACATTGTGTATTGCAGGAATATTATATTTTACTGCACGGCTAATGAGTAAAAAAGCATCTGCCAAGCAATAAAGAAAATCAATAAAAAAGCTCTAAACGGGGCTTTTATTTATTCTCATCAAAAATCGAATGAAGAGTTTCTATAAATAAACAAGGAGATGTTGGCTTACAACTTAATACCTCTGTAAATGCAAATAGTTTAACTATACCCTTTTCAATAATCTTGATTATATACTCATTCTTTGTGATTATTGAACATTCGCAATTTTTATAATCTTTTATTTCGCTTAAACTATCTACATTAAGCGACTCTAATAATTTCAAAGCACCAATATTATTGAAAAGTTTCGCCTCCTTTGACAAGCCCTTATATGTCATCAATAAAGAATCATTAGGTTGGTAATAAAGCTGCCCTTCATACAAAGCAATTCCTCTAACAGTTTCGTAACTTGGGCCTTTGTAAGTAATATGATAAACAAAAACTTGTCTCTCTTTTTTATTCATTTTTTGAGCAGAAGTAATGCCACAACTATAGAGCAACAAGTTTATTAAAAATAAATTAATAAATAATTTCATAATTTCTACTCTGTTCTTGTTCCTTGTTCCGTTCTTGTGCGGTTTGCCTCTGGTACTGTAGGTCTGTCGGACGATTCTCTTCTCGGATCACCTGGCGGATAATACCATTTATCATATGGTCTATTAGAACCTAAACCTTTCTCACCCCACATTATTGTAGTCGTGTAGCCTGTTACTTCGCCTCCTGTTAACCTGTTAACAAAATCATCCATTACATCATAACCACTGGCACAAGCATTTAAGTTAACACCGCATTTTAAATCAAAGGCTTCTGTATTAAATGTGCTTGTATATAACGCGTCATAGTCTGCGTCATTTTCAATAGCATTGTATCCAGTATAAAGAGCCTTTGTCCAACCATGACCAACATAAGAAAAGTCTGTAATTAAATCACTGCTTCTTGCGCTTTCTTTACCTTCCTCTGTACCCTGTGCTTCTTTTTCATTGACATAATTTGTTATTTCATTTGCATAAGAAACTTCAACCACTGTAATACCTGACTTTTCAGCACGCTGCTTATAGCTTGCTATTTCTTTAGCAGAATAATTCCCTTTGTATATAACTAAAGTTGTACCCTCTGTTCCATGGGTTTTATCCTGTTTCAATCTCAATGCTTCATTTAATCCTGCTTCCAAGAAGTGTCTCCTATTTTCACCATACCTATACTTTCCTCCTTGCTTGTCGCTTTTTGGAGAGTATCCCTGATTTCCAACAACAACGATGTTTTCTTTACCATCAACATCAACAGTTATTATCGGGTTGCAATATCCAAAGTGGTAAGGACTATATCCTGGGTATTTAGCCTGTAAAGCATCGACTTTATTCCATCTTCCTAATCTTGGGTCGTACATTCTATCTCCAAAGTCCACACTATTTCCATTTCCGCTCATTTCGTCATCCTTCTCCTTGCTGTTAAAACTATAACGGTAACCAGTAGGGCTATACAATCTCCCCGGCATCCCCATCCCGAAGGGATAATAGTCTGTAGCAGACACCAGGCTCGGATTAAAATAGTCCCATAATCCGTCACTCGTCGTATCAATTGGCGTGATCTTGTCGCTGATCACCGTCATTACGTTGCCCGGGTTATTTGAAAGCTCATATCGTTTCATGCCTACCGGGCTACGGTACACCGCTGGTCGCGGTGGCATTGTAAGTATAGTTATTCGGAGAATTGGAATCAAGGTCTTCCGCGCAATTCCCGGAATTTACCCCGTCTGTGAAGTGATTTAGAGGCCCCTAAAAGGGCCTCGTGCAGCTCTAAATCTCTAATGAGCCGGCCGCAGAACAAGTTCCTTGTTTCTAGACCGGATACAACCCACCAGCTTCCGCTTCCGGGCGGGCCAGAGCGCTTTTCGCGATCACACCCAACAATACCCGGCTCTCCAGGGTCAGATCCGCCACAAGTCGTTCAAATTATTTTGGCTTCTGTTAAAACTCCTTCAGTAGCTTCAGTTCGGAAACTTCCATCCCCGAATACTTCCGCTGCCACTGGTAAAAGGTCGGTTCAATGATGCCACGCCCCCGGCAGATGTCCGTGACCTTGATTTCCTACTCATACTGCGCCAGAATGGCCACTAGCTTCGGCTCTGTGAACTATGATTGCGAATTTGGAAGTTTAGAGCGCAGCTGTTTTCGGGGAGGGCTTCAAATGGACATTGGAGATCTAATCAAGAACCCACGCAAAGCCCAAGGACCAAGCCTAAAGGAAGTCCCCCTAGCCGTCAGGATCAATACAATCAATTTCAGCAAGATCGAAGGCGGTAAGATTGATCCTGCGTTTTCTTCCTCGATAAAGATTGCCAAAGCAATCGCTATCTCCTCGGCCGACTTGTCCAAAGTAATCGAACCGAACAAATACGCGAACGCTGTCGATAAATCACTCATGGTAAAGGTAGCGCTCATCGAACCGCTCGACAAAAAAGAAATGGCGGCATATCAAGCCGTACTCGACGCCTTCATCAGCAAGAAAAAAATAAGTGATGCGCTGAATGAGGCGTTACAGGGGGCGAAGTGATCCAAGTAGAATTCACAGTTTGGAATTTCTTCCCTCTAATATTCTCGGATTATTGCTTTTCTAAAACATGATGAATCATCAAAAAGTGAATTTTTATAATTTTTATAATAATGCATATAAGCCTTTTCTAAATCGTATCCTTCAATACGGACTTTTTTAATTATCTCACTCACCTTTTCTTTGCTCGAATCCTTGCTACTCAATAAAAGAAGATTATAGAATTCGTTGAATTCGTTATTCCTAAATCCTTTCAATTTAAAATAACGATGCTCAAGATTACTATATGCTAAGATGTATTCGCATTGATCGCAATGAATACAATTGGGCTTAACAGAAAATAAATAGCACGCTAAAATACCATCAACCTTTAATTGAGTCAGGTTATAATCCGATATGATCGAATCAATTGTTCTAAGATTTTCTGAAATGAAAAAATCATTGTAATCAGCATGTACCAGTAACACAGCCCTATTCTTCAGGTTTTCCGTTACTTGAGCATTGCTCACAAAATGAATTAAATTAAGAAACAGAAAATATTTTATTGCGCTAATTCTTCTTAAGCTTATCATCAAATTGTTCTTTTTTAAACTTCACTGCATGAGTTTCATCTTGTCTTTTCCCACCTTCAATGTGGCCCAATCCATGTACCAATGAGCCAGTCATACTTTGCAACTTAACTATCCCGTCCACTTTTATAACTTTTAGTCTAACTCGAACATAATCTTCCTTATGATTCGCATTACCCAATCGTGCGTTAATGCCTTCAACAGTTGTGCGACCCGTTGGAAACCCATTTTTATCTAGCATTTGTATTTCTGCGTTTTGAGCACTTACATGTATATCAATAATGCCCCTATTAAATGGATCGAACTTATCAAATTCAGCAAATTTTTCAGGATTAACGCTTTTAAACTGATTTAATACATCATTTACGATCGCTTCATATTCAACTTCTTGATTATATGTGGCATCCGCTTTATTAAAGTTCTTTTGAGCAGTATTTAGTTCAGATCGCGCCTGCTTAAATTCCTTCAACACACCAGCAGCTTTCGCATTCTTTTTCGTCATACCTTCAAATGATTTGAAGCCTTCTTTAGCATTTTCAAGATTGGATGCCGCCTCATCCACTTTTTCCTTTGCTTCCTTTTTACGTTCAGTATGCACATTAACAAAATCATCTCCATTTGGGTCCTTATTCCAAATAGGATTATTGCCCATCACCGCGTAGCCACTCTCCCAAGGTTTCACAACTGGATCAATATTCCATCGTCTAACAAGCCTCGTATCATACTCCCAAAACTCTGCTGTTGTATGATTTCCGCTTCCGGATATTTCATCCACCTTTTCCTGTGAATTAAACCCATACCGGTATTCGCTGCTGGAGAAGTTTCTTCCGGGCTGCAACATCCCGAAGGGATAATAGTCTGTAGCAGACACCAGGCTCGGATTAAAGTAGTCCCATAATCCGTCATTCGTCGTATCAATTGGCGTGATCTTGTCGCTGATCACTGTCATTACGTTGCCGAGATGGTTACTCAACTCATAACGCTTGTTTCCTACTGGACTTAAATAGACCGAAGGAGCCACGGCTGTGGTGCAGGTGGCGCACACCAGGGTGTCCGCCGTGGTCAACATACCCAGCCGGCTGCTGCCGTAGAGGTTGAACTCGTTGAGCACGACCGTGTCGCCGCCCAGCAGCTCGTACACCGCCAGCGGATTACCCTGCGCGTCCCGAACATAATGCGTGGCGCGCTGTCGGATCACCGCGCCGGTGCCGTCCAGGTGATACAGGCGTTTTTCGATCCGGTTGCCCATCGGGTCATAACGGAACTTCATGGCCAGCGATTTGTGGTCGTTCTTCAACGAATCCAGCTTGCCGTAATTGTTCCAATACATCGTCAATCCCTCCGAGACGTCCCCCGTCAGGTTGCCGTTGGCATCGTAAGTATAGTTATTCGGAGATTGAGAATCAAGATCTTCCGCGTAATTGCCGGAATTTACCCCGTCCGTGAAGAGGGTTACATGATTCGGGCAAAACTCAAGGGCACTGCGGTTGAAAATTGTCGGTCCTTGATTAGCCATGTTGCTCGCCATGCGGAATAATTGGGGGCGGCTCTAAAATCAGTACATTTGTGTATACTATCCGGTAAACCGATTATCTGAATTTAAGATGTACTCCGCAGTTAGTACCAAAGCCGAGATAATCACTCGTCTGATCAACAACCAAGATCGTATTAAACAGTACGGTGTAAGACAACTTGGCCTGTTCGGTTCATTCATCAGAAATGAAGCCGCCCCGGATAGTGACATTGATTTGTTAATAGACTTTTATCCTGATCAGAAAACATTCGACAACTTCATCGAGCTGGCCTTCTTTCTGGAAGATCTTCTGGGACGTAAAGTAGAACTTGTCACTCCCGCATCATTGGGTAAGTATATCGGTCCTCATATTCTAAGAGAAGTTGAGTATGTTCCCTTCGCAGCGTGAGTTCTTGCGGCATATCTTGGACGAGTGTCGATTCATCCTTCGGGTAACTGCAGGAAAATCCAGTCAGGATACTTTTTCAGACGAAACGTTATGCAGGGCCATCGTACGCAGCCTGGAAATCATAGGAGAAGCCACTAAGCGGCTGGACGATGAATTTAGGCTGAAATACCCACATGTAGAATGGAAGAAAATGGCAGCTACTCGTGATGTCATGATACATGATTATTTTGGTATCGATTATGACGTTGTTTGGAGCATTATTAAAGATAAGCTCCCCGATCTAGAGCATCACTTGCAAGAAATCATCGAAGGACTTAACGGATATTGATTCGGTAAATCTGTGTGACTGTCTTGGTGAGATATCTTACTCCACTGGATTCAGCAATAGCATTTCATTTATCTTCCCTCTAGTCGTGTGGAGGCCATCCGACATTTGCTACACTTGAACAAGAGATTGGTACTTGAAATATATATATTTGACCGCAGCTCAAATTGGGTGACCTTCACTTTGACAACATGATACTGAACTATAAATTGGCTTCGGATAATTATAATTTCAATGGGAAGAACATTTTTACTGGTACATTCTTGTCATTACAAACACCAGCATTCCATTTAGGGGTCTTTTCCATTACTTTCAGAACTTCCTTCTCCGCTTCAGATAAGTCAGATGTAACCTTGCCTTTTATTCGGGGGGCTATTACCTTTCCATGTGTATCAACAATAAATTCTATATTGAAAGTAGCCTGAAAACGTTCTTGATTATAATGTTCAATATTCTCTGCAAAATATTGAATTAATGCTTGATCCCCCCCCTGATATTCTGGCATCTTATTGACATAAATGTAAACCATTAGATTACTTAAAGAGTCATATTCTATAACACAATTACTTTTTGAAGATATATTTCTTCCCCCTGTTGTACAGGAGTAAATTAAGAATGTTGGCACAAGAAATATTGACAATTTCATATTATTTATTCTTTTGAACCTCATGGCCCGGAGTGCTAAACCAATAATTACGATAAAGTTTATTATAACGGTTTAGGTTTTCATCATAGCTCGCTTTCGAATCGTATTTCGGTCGAACCCCATAACCCTGTTTCTGTAAATCGATTTCTTTCTGCATCATCATTAACTGATCTTTAGTCATGAGATTTAATGGGGCGTTTCCGGCATTTTTACCATCTATATATATTAGTGAATAGTTCATTATATTATATATAATATTAGGATCTGTCGATGGAGTGCTCAAGTAATTATTGCCACTACTATGAATTAACTTAGTGTCAGCTCCTTGCGTTTTTTCAAACGGATGTTCAAAACGAAGAGTATGTAACAACTCGTGAACAGCATCCACGCCTGCTTCCGTTGAAGATTTTAATGAACCATCTTTCTTATATAAATTGATACTAGTTGCTCCAAAGGAATTAGCTCCTCCAGTCATCGGGTCATCAGGACCTCCCGTATGTTTATCACCATATAAGTTAATACTTGGAACTAAGCGGCCACTAACATTGCCTCCGTGAAAAGTAGCTGAACCTGAAAAAGTGCCGCCTGATGAGATTTGCAATGTACTATTGAGCTGTGAACTTATTGCTGATTGATATTCTGTAATTTGCGCTTGCGATAATCCTAAATTTTTCTCTACACTAAAACTCGTATTGACAGTTACGTTCGTATTTCCCTGGTCGTCAGTTGCCTGATCCCATTCTCTGCCCTCCAAGTCTCGTCCATCAATTGGTCTATTCTCTGCAAATGCATATGAGCTATTCCATGGAAATGATTTAACCATAGGATCGATGCTCAAAAATCTACCTAACCTTGAGTCGTGCATTCTATATATAAAGTTCACGATATTCCCTTCACCTTTTAACTCCGGGTCGGTTTCTTGTCCATTCATCCCATAACGGTAACCAGTAGGGCTATACAATCTCCCCGGCATCTCCATCCCGAAGGGATAGTATCCAAATCCGTCTAAGTGGCTGTGGGATTGCATGTTACTGCATCGGGAAGGGACTCTGAAAGATAGTTTTTTTATGGTATTTCGGTCATGTTGGCTCGGGGTTTTCTTCCAGCAGCGCGAAGAATTTGCGGGTTTCTGCGTCGAGTTGATCTTGGGAGACTTCTACATAGCGGAAGAATTCCGCACTGTTGGGAGCGTGTCCGGAGATCTTGCGGACCAGATGCTCGGGCATACCGGAAGCCAGTAACATGGAGATCGCGCTTCTGCGCATGGTGTGGGAGGTGATGAGGTCGCAGAATCGAAAATGCGTCTTTCGGGTAGGATCCTTGAAGATCATCCGCGGCTTTCCGTTGCGATTACGCCATACGATGTGCGGTTCTGTCCATCCCGCGGCCTCGCCCAGGGCCTTGAGCCTTTTGTTCAGGCAGGAGTTACTGATTCGGGGGAGGAGCCGGTTGGATGTGCGGAGGTGCTTTTTGAAAATGGCCAGTATGAAGCCGGGGATCGGGATACGCACCAGGCTGCCGGTCTTGTGATTGCTGACGACCAGGTGAGTGGACTCCTTCGACACTTCAAGATGTGATCGCTGCAGTGACAAAAGGTCCGATACGCGCAGGCCGGTAAAACAACCTGCCAGGAAGATTTCCCGGGTCTCCTGCAATCCCGGCGTGAGACGGGTCAGGAGCCTGTCATCATGCAGCAGTTCCCGAATACGTGCGATGGGTACCACGATGATGGGTACCTTTTCCTTTCGAACATAGAAGAGTCCCGGAACCGGGCCCAGCTCCCAGCCATGCGCTTTTTCCAGGTAATGAAGGAGTGTCTTGATGTGCTTGAAGTGAAACCCCAGGTAGTTGTCCGATTGAACGCCATGACTGCGCAGGAAGTCGGAAAACCGCCTGATGAAGCGGCTCCATCGGGCGCGCGCTTGCTCGGCCTGTCTTAAGCTGCCGCGGTGCAAATCATGCAATGGGGGGATGCATCCGGCCTTGTCCTGGTAGTCCTTCAATTTGCGTAATGTGACTTTGTAATTGGCAATACTACCGGCCCCAAGCGGTGTACCGCCTGCTTGTCGCCGCCGGCCTCTTGCTGAATCAGAGATAAAATCCTCGAACAGGGCGATCAGGCTTTTGCCCTGAGCGATGCCGGCCATTGCGCGTTGCTTTTCAAGGGAACGGATTTACGGCGCGGGAAATTGTCGGAGTCGCGCTTTCCCGGCCACACGGATGAGCAACCGCATGGAGTGAACAAGACAAGCAAAGCCACGGACGAGCATCAGTGGACCCCGGCGGTCATCCTTCCGTTCCGGAACGCTCCGCCTGGATGATTTCTGCGAAGACACCTAGAAAATCCAGTTCGGCGTTCGAGAACTGCGCATTTTTGTGAGCTTATAGTTCGAATGCGAGAAACAGTGTGGGTGAACAGTATTTGACTGTTCACTCGCACTGTTTCTGTTTTGTCGCACTACTATCATTCGTGGGATTCTTGGAAAGATTAGTACTGTTAATCAGAGCCCCGATAGCTATCGGGGCTGGTTCGAGCCCAGGAGGCGGAGCCCCAAAAGCCATCGCATTTCTGCGGTGGCTTTGTTCGTTTATACACCCGGATATTAAAAGGAGGATCATTAATTGAGTAAAGTCGTGGAGGCGGTTGTTTACATCCTTTATTCGGCAAGCCTGAAGAGATTTTACATTGGTGCTACCACTTCGCTAAGCGCCAGGCTGCACCTGCACAATACTAAGGGGTATGGACGCGGAAAATTCACTGCAAAAGCGAATGACTGGGAATTGTACTTAATGATTGATTGTTCGTGTATGGAGAATGCCTTGAAGATAGAGGCACACATCAAAAGGATGAAAAGCGCGAATTACATCAAGAATCTTCAGAAGTATCCGGAAATGATAGATAAACTAATGGAGAAGTACTGTTAATCAGAGCCCCGATAGCTATCGGGGCTGGTTCGAGCCCAGGAGGGGGAGCTTATAGTTCGAATGCGAGAAACAGTGTGGGTGGGCAGTGTTTGACTGTTCACTCGCACTGTTTCTTACACTTGCACTTCTGAGATTAGTGTAAGAGTAAGCAACAGTGTGAGTGAGCAGTGTTTTACCATCCACCCGCACTGTTTCTGTTTTGTCGCACTTCTGAAAGTAGTGTATGTGTAAGAAACAGTGTGAGTAAACAGTGTATGATTACCCTCCCGAACTGTTTCTGTTTTATTGTACTTCTGAAAATAGTGTAAGTGTAAGAAACAGTGCGAGTGAACAGTGGAATTATAACCTACAATCCCGCATATATTGTTTGTATACCGGCTGGAGCTTGGGATAGTTTTGCGGTATGGATTTCAAAGGACTGATCGTTTATCGAAAAGCACTGGAGGTGTATACCCAACTAACAACCCGCGTACTGACGATCGACGGACTTGATAAGGACCTGAAGAACCAGCTTCGACGCGCCATGATGAGCATCGTACTCAATATCGCGGAGGGAAGTAGTCGTTTCAGCGCGGCAGACAGGAGGAACTTTTTGGTGATTTCCAGAGGATCGGCTTTTGAATGTTCTGCAGTGCTCGACCTGGTAGCCATCTCCACCGCCAAACACTTCCCCGACCTTGATATGCTGCTGGTCGAGGTCTCAAAGATGTTATACAAAATGATCGACACGCTGAATGAGAAGCAGCGGAATAAGGGTGGGTGATTTGCATTTGACTGCTCACTCACACTGTTTCTTACACTCACACTTCTGAAAATAGTGTAAGTGTAAGAAACAGCGTGAGTGAGCAGTGTTTTACTGTCCACCCACACTGTTTCTCACACTCACACTTCTGAAAATAGTGTAAGTGTAAGAAACAGTGTGAGTGAGCAGTGTTTGATTATCCACCCGCCCTGTTTCTGTTTTGTCGCACTCCTGAAAATAACGTAAGTGTTGAGAATCAGTCCAAGTGAACCGTATTTTTTGAGCTGGCGCGAAACTTTTTTTTGGGCTGGAAGTAAACACCCATTGCCCTATGCTACGGGCGCGCTATGTCCATGAAAAAGCTGTCGCGGCTCTTCGTTCCGCTGGTCGTACTGATTTCGATCTTCTCCTCCTGCACGCCGTACCGGAATATCCTGATGTTCCAGCCGACCGAGCAGGATACGACGCTCAAAGCGCTTGACACCACCTACCGGCCGATTATCGGACCTAACGACATTCTCGACATTTTCGTCACCAGTACCAGTCCGGAGGCGAGTAAGTACTTCAACTATTCCGAGCAACCCGACAACCAGGCGTCCATGGTCAGCGGCTACCTGGTCGATTCGAAAGGCGAGATACAAATACCCTTCATCGGCTCTTTACGGGTTGCCGGTTTACATACGGATGCGGCGCGCGACACCATCCGGCACCGGCTGGAGAAGTACCTGGTCAGCCCGTCGGTCAAACTAAGCCTGCGCAACTTTCGGGTGACGGTGATCGGCGAAGTAACCCATCCGGGAATGTTCAATGTGCAGAACGAACGTGTCACCCTGCCCGAAGCCCTGGCCATGGCCGGCGACCTGACCGTGTTTAGTGTCCGGGATCAAGTGCTGGTGATCCGCGACAGCGCAGGATACAAGACCTATAATTATGTAGACCTGTATTCACGAGAACTGTTTTCTTCACCGTATTTCGTGCTGCATTCGAACGACATAGTCTATGTGCAGCCCAATAAGAAACGCCGCTTCCAGGGTGAGAACTACTACCGCGTCTTCCCGGTGGTGTTCGGAACGATCACCTTGTTCCTGACAGCTCTGCAACTGGTGAACCAGTCGAAATAAACGGGCGATCCACAGTCGGGTGAAACAATCCGACTCCCGGCAGGTTGTTATAGTTAGGAAAAGAGTCGCGTCATTTCTCCGACAGCGACTCCCGGAATTCGATGGACGTCTATTACGATGATGGTTGTTCGTTTTGCAAGCGCGCGATGCGTATTGCTCGCCGTTTGGACATCTTTCATCGCCTTCGTTTTCTGCCGGTAAGTGCACAGCTCGGGAAAGCCGGGCCATTGCTCCACATTCCGGCGCAGGATTTACTCTATGATATCCATGGCATTGATGACAAGGGACGCATCAAACGAGGGATAGCCGTTTACCAGTCGGCTTTGCGTGCCATGATCTGGTTGGCCCCTTTAGGTTGGTTACTCATGATTCCCGGCTTTTCTCACCTTGGAGTCGCGATTTATCGCCGAATTGCGGATAATCGGTACGGATCCTCCTGCGCGGTTGATCCGGAAGAAATATCGAGGGGCTCATGATCCAACCAAAATATCCGGTATTCTCGCGCCAGAAACGCCCGCACTGTCCGGTATATCACACATAAGAAGGTGCCGGGTCATTGCATCGCCTGCATATTCGGGTTATTTTTGTCACTCTCTGCGACCTGCCTGTCCGATTCCTGAGCAGAACCGACCGGCATTCTTATTCTCAGTTTCTCCATAGGACTGCGCGCATACCGCGTGTAGTCATCCATTCGTCGCAACGGACTGCGCCCGTTATCACCATCACCATGAAAAGAATCATCGTTCTGATTCCTGCATTGTTATTCAGCCTATCCCTGCTGGCACAACGCAACAAAAACATTCCACCAACCGGATCCATAACCTGTAGTGAATTTGCGATCAGTCGCCCACTAAGCGAAATCGCGAAGGAGTTTCCGGTCGATGAAAGTAAGCCCTACGAAAAAGAGGAATCGGAAGATCGCGAGAACAGAAAACCGCAGCGATTCAAGTTCACCGCGGCGGATGGTCCTGAGTACGGGAACGACCCCGCTACCATCCAAACCAAAATGGGTACGGTAGGCACGCGCGCACCGCTGACCAGCTGGCCTGGACAAACGGCTACGGGCTTTCGTCCCTACGATCCTTCCGGTGCGGCCGGACCATCGCACTATGTGCAGATGATCAACTCGACCACCTTTAAGGTTTACAATAAAACTACCGGTAGCGTCATTTTAACAGCAACGCTGGGAAATCTTTGGTCGCCGGCGACAGGAAACGCCGGCGATCCGATCGTCCTCTACGACAAAGCCGCAGACCGTTGGTTTCTGGCGCAGTTCGGCACGAGTTCGGACAGGAAGATCTACATCGCGATTTCCACGACCGGCGACCCCACCGGAACCTACTACACGTATACGTTCGTTTCACCGGCATTTCCGGACTATCTGAAGTTCGGTGTCTGGGCGGACGGATATTACATGACGTCCAACCAGGCACAAAAGGTATTCGCCTTTGAACGGACCGCCATGTTGGCCGGTAACGCGGCTTCCCGTGCGGTCTATCAGAGCTTCTCTCCGCCACAAGGTTCCGGTTTCTTTTGTCCGCTGCCCGGTGACGCCGCAGATGGTACACTTCCTACGGTTGGCGCACCCTGCCCGATCTTCTCGTACTCCGACAACGGTTGGGGCGCTGGTTTTTCCGATGCCGTGAACATTTATCAGATGTCTGTTGACTGGGTTCCCACCACACCGACTGCCACGATCACGCTGGCGGCGAATGTGGCGACCGCCACCTTCGACGCCTCGTACAATTCCAGTTGGAATGACGTATCGCAACCCGGAACCACACAAAAGCTGGATGGCATCGGCGGCGTTTGCATGTACCGGGCGCAATGGAAGTCCTGGAGCGGTTACAATACCATCGTTCTCAATTGGGCGGTCAACATCAGTGCGACGCAGCGAAGTATCAAGTGGTGTGAATTACGGCAGGACCAATCTACCGGGAGTTGGTCCATGTATCAGGAAGGAATTTACCTTCCTGACGCCGCCACTCGTTGGATGGGCAGTATCGCGATGGACGATAACGGATCCATCGGCATGGGTTATATCAAAACCGACGCTTCGGCCGGAATATATCCCGGACTTTATTATACCGGACGTCGCTCCTGTGATCCGCTGGGAACCCTTCCGATCACCGAATCGCTGGTCATCGCGGGCACCGGATCTCAAACCGGGGTCAATCGTGTGGGTGATTATGCTCAGTTATCGATGGACCCGGATGGGATCACCTTTTGGTATACCGGTGAATACATGGGCGGAACTACCGGCGGATCGGCTGCTCGAACGCACATCTACTCGTTCCAATTGCCAAACTGTTCGAATGCCGCTGCTGTATTCATTGCACAGACAAGTGGCTCTAATCCGATGTGTCCGGGAGCGTCGGCGACTTTCACGGCCACCCCGACGAATGGAGGCAGCGCCCCGGTTTATCAGTGGAAAGTAAATGGCACGAACGTTGGCACCAACAGTACCACGTATTCCACCAGTAGTCTGGTCAACGGTGATGTGGTGACCTGTGTCATGACCTCTAACCAAGCCGGTGTCACCGGCAACCCCGCTACTTCGAATGCGATCACCATGACCGTTAATAGCGTGTCAACTCCGTCGGTTACAATTGCGCAAACGGCCGGCACGAATCCGATCTGCGCCGGTTCTTCGGCGACTTTCACGGCAACGCCGGTCAATGGAGGTACTACGCCATCCTACCAATGGCAGGTGAATGGTTCCAATGTCGGAACGAACAGCGGCAGTTATAGTTCGAGTTCGCTGACCAACGGGCAAACAGTGAGTTGCATCATGACCTCGAACGCACTCTGCGTAACGACTCCGACGGCGAACTCGAATACCCTCACTGTCGCTGTGCAGGCAGTAGGCGATCCGGTAGTGACGATCGCACAAACCGGCGGAACCGCCCCGGCCTGTGCGGGCGCTACACTTACCTACACGGCCACCGTAACCGGCGGCACGCCTACATTTTATCAGTGGAAAGTTGACGGAGCGAATGCGGGCGCCAGCGCCTCGACCTTCTCCAGTGCCGGACTTGGGAATGGGCAGACGGTGAGCTGTACGGTTACCGCGACACCCACTTGTCCCGTCCTGACCTATAAGAATCTCGGTACCGCCACAACGACCAACGCATCAACCAGCAGCCTGGGTGCGGCGTACCCAACCTACTACGGTAACGGCCGACAGCAGTACCTTATCCGGGCGAGCGAATTGACTGCGCTGGGCCTTTCGGCCGGCAATATGGCATCGATCGGATTCACAACCGGTACAACACTGGGTGATCCGGCAACCTTGAACGGGTATACGATCAAGATCGGCACAACGACCGCTACCGCAGCATCTGCTACCTTCCTAGCTCCAACCTTCACCACGGTTTATGGTCCGGTGAATTACACCCCGACCTTAAGCGCCACGAATACGCATGTATTCAACACGCCTTTTACCTGGAACGGAACCTCCAACCTTGTTGTGGACATTTGCTTTTCCAATCAGGTAGTCGGTAATGCCGCCTACGCCACCCGCTATAGTTCTCCGGGCTTCAATGCGAGCGCCTACTATCAGGCCGATGGGGCAGGAGGGGCGGGCGCGTGTACGCAGGCAACCGGCGCAACTTCCACCCGAAGGCCGAACATGGTCATTGCCATGGCCAATCCGACAGCGATGGTGAACTCGAATGTGCTGACGGCAAACATTTCGGCATTGCATTCGATCAGTGGCTTTGCGCCAACAAGCGGGGGTTCGGGCACCAGCGTCGTCATCACCGGAACCGGATTTGTAAATGTGACGTCCGTATTGTTCAACGGAACACCGGCGACAAGTTATACGGTTAACAGCCCGAACCAGATCACGGCCATCGCGCCGGCAGCTACCACCGGCCCGGTAACCGTGTTAACCAGTGCCTGCGGAGCTGTCCATGCTGCCGGTAGTTTCAACTACGGTAGCGGATTAACACTGAATCTTAAGTTATACATCGAAGGATTCTATCTGGGCGGCGGTCAAATGATCGGGGTGTTGTCACCGTCGGTAACCGATACGGTGACGGCGGAGCTTGCATCCGCCTCGCCTCCTTACACTATCCTGCATACCGCTATCGGAACGGTATCTACCGCCGGGAACGCGAGCTTCGTGTTTCCCTCGGCCATACTGGGTAACTCGTACTACTTCGTGGTGAAACAACGGAACACGCTGGAAACCTGGAGCGCGTCGCCCGTCTTGTGCAATGTTTCTCCCATCACCTACGACTTCTCTACTGGTGCTGCAACAGCCTACGGAAGCAACCTTTCCGATTTGAAAGACGGTCGCTACGGCATTTGGAGCGGTGACGTGAATCAGGATGGTTTGATCGAATCCACCGACTATTCCGGGATCGAGAATGCGGTTACAACATTCCTGTACGGATATGTGCCGGAAGACCTGACCGGAGACAATATTGTCGAAGCTTCGGATTACAGTCTGGTGGAGAACAATGCCTTGTTGTTCCTCTTTGCCGTTAGGCCATAATCATCCCAGATTCGCCGCAACCTGATCCCAGTTGATCAGGTTCCACCAGGCACCGACATAGTCGGCTCGCTTGTTCTGGTATTTCAGGTAATAAGCGTGTTCCCAAACATCGATGCCCAATACGGGTTTTCCTTTCGTATCGGATACGTCCATGAGCGGGTTATCCTGATTGGGTGTGGAAGCGATCTGTAGTTTTCCATCCCCATTCACAAGCAGCCAGGCCCAGCCGCTGCCGAAGCGTTTCATCGCCGCTTCGTTGAATTGTTTTTGAAAGTCGGCGAAGCTACCGAATGCCTGGTTGATCGCTTCCGCGACTTTACCCGCAGGAGCGCCGCCGCCATTGGGTTTCATCAATTTCCAAAAGAAGGAATGATTCCAATGTCCGCCGCCATTGTTACGAATCGCTGGAGACAAACCCGAAACCTTGGAGAGGATCTCTTCTAGACTATCCGCGTGCAGTGTTGTTTCCGAAAGCGCCTTGTTCAAATTCGTCACATAAGCCTGATGATGCTTCGTATGATGAATTTCCATGGTCATTTTATCGATGTGCGGTTCGAGGGCATCGTAAGCATAGGGGAGTGGCGGCAGGGTAAATTCCGGGGTGTGCGGAACCAGGTTTTCCGCTGCCCGGGCGGTTGAATTACCCATGATCATACTGGTGCCAAGGCTAGCGAAAGCCGCCATGGACGCGGTTTTCAGGAATTCACGACGGTTGCTGGACATGTTGTTGATAATTTTAATCTCCTTTAAAGGTCCCCATTTTTTGCGAATTTTTAATGAATTTGGAGGAGATGACATGACATTGTCCGTCAGGAGCCCTTTTTCCACCCAGTCTTTGTAATCATTCGTCAAAAAAGCTTAAAAAGGAGGTCATTTCCGTTTAATTTTGTGACTGAGATGAAGATTCTCATTTGCCACTTTGCATCCATAGAAACACACCTCTCTCAACCCCTCACATGCGCTTGACTCTACGCGAAAAGGCTCTTCGTGTTCTCTTGATTATTGCCCTGTCCGTTCCGGCTTTTGCTGAAGCACAGGTGGTTATCAATGAAATCTGTCCTTCCAACAGCACCGGTCTGACGAATGACGATGGTGACAAGGACGATTGGATCGAACTTTACAATAAGAATAATTCGTCGGTCAACCTGAATGGTTATGGCTTGAGCGATGATCCAACCCAGTTGGACAAGTTCATTTTCCCGAGCACGACGATCCCCGCGCACGGTCGCATGGTGATCTTCGCTTCCGATCGCAACAAAACCGAACTCGTTGATCATTGGGAAACGGCTGTGAATGCCAGCACGCAATGGCGTTACGCGGTAGGGTCCAATTCAATCGATACCAACTGGCGTAATCTCGGCTTCAACGAAAGTGCCTGGTCTCAGGGCCAGGGTGGAATCGGCTACGGCGACGGCGACGATCAAACATCGGTTGCGTCCGGTACGCGCTCCGTCATGATGCGGAAGACATTCAATGTGCCGGACACTTCCGACATCGCACGCATCGTGTTTCAGATGGATTACGATGATGGATTTGTGGCCTACCTGAATGGAGTCGAGATCGCACGCGTCAATCTGGGTGTTGCCGGTGTTCGTCCGGCCTGGAACGAACTTGCTCCGGGTACGATGGAGGCGAAGATCTACCAGGGTCTTCAGCCGGATTCCTTCAACCTCGACATGAGTTTTATCCGCACGATCCTGCGGCAGGGTAACAACGTCCTTGCGGTTGAAGTGCACAACCAATCTACCAGCTCGAACGACCTGACCGCTCGTCCTTTCCTTTCTTTCGGTTTGAAGTCGCCGGGCTCGACGTATGGTAGTCTGCCGTCCTGGTTCCGGGTTCCGCCGACCGACTACTACAATGCTGATTTCAAACTGAGCAGAACCGGCGAGACGGTTTACCTGACCGATGGTTCGCGTTCCGTCATTGATCAGCAGGCATACACCAATATCGAGTTGGACAATTCCTGGGGCCGGAGTTCCGATGGTTCGGGCTCCTGGTGCCTTTTTGGTACTCCTACTCCGAATGCGAGTAATTCCGGCTCATCCTGCTATAGTGGTTACGCATCGATCCCGATCTTTTCGCTGTCGCCCGGATTCTATCCAAGCACCCGTTGGCTGAATCTGACGACGACTACACCGGGAGGACAGATCCGCTATACGACCAACGGCGACGACCCCACGACATCTTCTCGCCTGTACAGCTCCTCTGTGCTCATCGACACCACGCAGACCGTTCGCGCAAAAGTGTTTGCTCCCGGGATGTTGCCGAGTCAGACGATCACCAACAGTTATTTCATCGACGAGGATATCGACCTGCCGATCTGGACGATCACGACCGATTATGATAACCTGTGGGATTACAATACCGGCATTTACGTCATGGGCCCCGGTGCGAGCAGTTCGAGTCCCTATTTCGGGGCCAACTTCTGGCAAGACTGGGAAAAGCCTGCAGCCATCGAATATTGGGACAAGGACAAGAACCGTCTCCTGCGATTCAACGCGGACATCGAGATCTACGGTAACTATAGCCGGGCGAAGCCGCAGAAGAGTTTCAACATCAAGTTGAGCGACAAATACGGCACCGGCGAGATCAATCTGCCGATGTACTCCACCAAACCCTGGCTGGATAAGACAGACGATATCGTCTTGCGCAACTCGGGTACCGACTGGAACAAAGTTCACTTCCGCGACGCGTTCATGGAGCGTGGCCTGAAAAACACGTATTCCGGATACCTCGCCGCCGATCCGGTCGTACTCTTTTTGAACGGCGAGTTCTGGGGAGTTTATACCAACCATGAGAACCATGATGGTAACTGGATCGGTAACAACTTCGGCTATAAGTCGGACGAGATCGACTACCTGAAGGAGGATGGCAGCACCATGACGATCAAAGAAGGATCCGACACATCCTTCTGGGCTTTGTATAACTACGCCACAACGCAGAGCCCGTCTACACAGGCCTACTACAACTACATCGATGCGCGCCTGGACCTGAAAGCCTATGCGGACTACTTCATTGCCGAGACGTATTACAACAATGGTGATTGGATCGGTGACTGGACGAACAACATCAAGTTATGGCGGCCGCGGGAGGCAGGAGGCAAATGGCGCTACCTGGTCTATGACCTTGACTTTGGTTGTGGTTTAAGTGGTGCTTCTCCTACCGAAAACCGCCTGGGTATGGCGCTTAACCCCTCGGCCTTCAGTAATTCGTCGAATATGTTCGACGCCATTACGGATAACCCGACGTTCAAGAATTACTTCATCAACCGCTATGCGGATCTGATTAACACGATCTTCCTGGAAGACAGCCTTGATAATATCATTCAGGAATATGAGTCGGAAATGTCGCATGATATGCAGCAACATTTCCAGCAGTGGGGAAGTACGAATTCCGATTGGCAGGACTATATCGACGAAGCAGAAACGTTCATTCGCAGGCGCGCCGCGTACGCCCGCGACCAGATCGAAAGCGAGTTCGGATTGACTTCGCAGGTGACGCTTACCCTGCAAGTGGATCCTCCCGGCGCGGGAAGGATCGAGATCAGTACGATCACGCCCGCCACCTATCCCTGGTCCGGCGTTTATTTCCGCGGCAACAATGTAACGGTGACGGCCATTCCGAATCCTGGCTATACGTTCGATGAATTCTCCTCAACGACGCTTGGTAGTCACAATCACAATCAAAGCGCCAACGCGAACTTCACCAGTTCGCAGACCATAACCGCGCGCTTCAACGGTTCTTCCCGGACTCCCGACCTTGATATTTCGGAGATCAATTTCAATTCGGACTCCGCTTACGATGCGGGCGACTGGGTAGAGATCAAGAACAACGGAAACTACGAGATCGACCTGTCGGGCTGGAGCATTCGCGATGCCCAGGACAACCATCGCTATGTTTTCCCGACCGGTACAACGATCCCTGCAAATGGCTACCTGGTCATTGCAGAGGACATGGAAAAGTTCGATGCCCAGCATCCTTCAGTTGCGAACGTGATCGGACCGACGGGTTTCAACTTCAGCAATTCTGAAGATCAGATCCGCCTCTCAGACTGGCGTGACGACCTTGTCCTTATGCTTTATTATCAGGATGTCGCACCCTGGCCGTCGGGAGCCGACGGTGACGGTTACACTTACGAACGTGCCAACTTCAGCGGAGATCCGAGCGATGATAACAACTGGATCGTCGGTTGTATCGGCGGATCGCCCGGACAGGCATTCGTTCCGCTGAACACCACCGTGAATTTTTCCGGCAGCACCTTGTTGTGTACCGGTCAATCCACGCAACTGACCGTTTCAGCATCCGGTACCGGCAACACATATCAATGGCGGCGCGACGGCGTTATTCTACCCGGAGAAACCAACGCGACCATTACGATCACCGATGCGGGTGAGTATGACGTACTGGTTCAACGCGGTGGCTGCACGGCAGTCTCCGACTCGGTTGTCATAACCCAGCACGACCGTGCCACTGATCCGGTGGTCGCGCCGATCGGCAGTTGTGATCCCGGTACCTTTACGCTGACCGCCACGTCGAATGATTACATCCGTTGGTACGATGCCCCAGGCGGCAACCTGCTGGCCACGGGCAATACTTTTACAACCCCGTTCATCAGCACTACCACGACCTATTACCTGGTTGCCGGCGATACCTGTCCGAGCAATGTGGTCAGCGCCACAGTAGCAATCGGTCAGGCTCCCGCCGCTCCGACCGTAACAGATCAGTTCATCTGTGGTCCCACGACCTTGACGCTGTCGGCTACTGACACTACCGGCGTCATTCGTTGGTATTCGGTTGCGAGTGGAGGTACACCGATCGCCACTACCCCCAGCTTTACAACCGGTCTGATTACCACCGATACGGTATTCTACGCGGAGGCCGGACCTACGTGCCCGAGTGCACGCGTCCCACTGAACATCTCGATTACTACCACCTCTCCACCATCCACGACCAGTTCACAACGTTGTGGTACCGGAACGGTTAACCTGTCCGCTTCGGCAGGGAACCCGATCAGTTGGTATGATGCGCCGACCGGCGGCAACTTGCTCGCAACCGGCTCCATCTTCACCACACCGGTCATCAGCAGTACTACGACCTATTACGCGGAAGCCAATGCCGGCTGTCCCAGTGTACGCGTAGCGGCCGATGCGGAGATCCTTCCGGTGCCTGCGAGTCCTTCGACGCAATCCGACACCATCTGCGGTTCCGGCAGCCTGACACTATCGGCCACGGCAGGAAATACGATCTATTGGTTTGATGTACCGGCAGGAGGCGCCGCGCTCGCTACCGGTGGTAGCTATACGACTCCGGTATTGAACAGTACTACGACTTATTATGTAGAAACGGGAGCCTTTTGTCGCAGTCCGCGTGTGCCGGTCAACGCTGTTGTCCTGGCTGTACCGGTCGCACCGACAACGACCTCCGCGACACAGTGCGGCCCCGGCTCCCTTACATTGACCGCCAGTGCCGCTCAAACGATCCACTGGTATTCCGTACCGGTTGGCGGCGTGGAGTTGGCCACCGGCACCTCATTTACCACCCCGCCGATTGGCGTCACGACGAATTACTATGTAGAGGCCGGCGATTACTGCCGCAGCTCGCGCACGTTGGTCCAGGCAGTGATCAATCCGATTCCGTCTCCTCCGTCGCTTACCGATGCAGGACGCTGTGATCCGGGATCCGTGGTATTGCTTGCCAGTTCACCGGAAGCGATCTATTGGTTCGACCAAGCTGTGGGTGGCACACAGGTCGGAGCCGGAGCGTCCTATAACACGCCTTCACTAAGCGCTACCACCGCCTTTTACGTCGAGACCGGCGACATCTGCCGGAGCGTTCGGGATACCGTATATGCCTTCATTGAAACCACTCCGGCATTACCGGTTGCTACCGGTGACAGCCGTTGCGGACAAGGCGCTGTGACGTTGTCGGCCACTGCGACAGCCGACCTGCATTGGTTTGATGTCCCCTCGAACGGAGCAGAACTGGGTACCGGTTCGAGTTTCACCACTCCTGTACTGACGTCCACAACGACCTTCTACGTCGAAGCGGGAAATACTTGCCGCAGTGCTCGTGTTCCGGTTGTAGCAACGATTCTTACCGCACCGACCACTCCTGTCGCGTCGGATGTAAACAATTGCGGTGACGGAAGCCTCACCCTGACGGCCTCCTCGAATGGAACGATGACCTGGTATGATCAGCCCACAGGCGGCACGGTTGTCGGAACTGGCGGCACCTTCATTACGCCCATGCTGAACACGACAACGGTTTACTACGTCGAAGCAAGTAACGGCACCTGCACCAGTCCGCGCGTTCCTGTTCAGGCGATCATTGAAACGCAACCCGCGGTTCCTGTCATTACGGACGCCATTATCTGCGGCCCGGGATCGGCCATACTTCTTGCGACATCTCCGGTACAGGTAACCTGGTATGATCAGGCCACCGGCGGGACCGCTTTGAGTACCGGCTCATCCTTCCAGACTCCCGTCTTGAGCGCGACTACCACGTACTATGCCGAAGCGGGAGTCGCTTGTCGTAGCAATCGTGTTCCGGCCACCGTGACCATCCTGACTGCAGCGGTAGTTCCGGTAGGACAAGACGCCTCCACCTGCGGCGCGGGAAGTGTTGTGCTGAGTGCAACAAGTACCGACCCGATGAGCTGGTACGATGCAGCCATCGGTGGTAACCTCCTGGGTTCCGGAGCCAGTTATACCACACCTGTCATCACATCCAGCACCACTTATTATGTGGAAGCGACCAATGGCGCCTGTACCAGTACCCGTGTGCCGGTGCAGGCCAATGTGCTGGCGATTCCCGATCCGCCCATTGTAGCGGATATAACACGTTGTGGACCGGGAACGGTTACGCTTACCGCCGTCTCGGGATCTCAGGTGAGCTGGTACAACCAGGCAAGCGGAGGTACGCTGCTGGGTACCGGTAGTACGTTCACAACACCGGTGCTGACGACTACTACCTTGTATTATGCAGAGGCAGGTGTCGATTGCCGCAGTATCCGGGTGGATGTGTCGGCTGTAATTAGTACCATTGCTGCCTTGCCGGTTGTTACCCCGGCTGGTTCTTGTGAGCCGGCTTCGCTCTTGCTGACGGCTTCTTCCAGCGACCCGATCACCTGGTACGATCAGGCATCCGGAGGTTCGGTAGTGGGAACGGGAAGCAGCTTCCAGACGCCATTCCTGAACTCCACGACGACCTATTACGCCGTAGCCGGTGTAAGCTGTCCCAGCACGGCGGTACCTGTTGATGCCAGCATTTACACCCCTACTGTAATCAGCCTCGGTGCTGACACCGTGACTATTCAGAGCGGATCAACGACGGTTCTCGATCCGGGGGCAGGATTTGCAGACTATTCATGGTCTACCACCGAGACAACGCAGACGATCGAAGTCGGCATAACCGGTTGGTATACGGTGCTCGTCACCGATGGCAACGGTTGTGAAGCCACGGACTCGATCTTCGTGAACGTCATAACCGGTATTCTTCCGGTTGGTGGCGGAGTGGAAGCCCTCAGCGTATTCCCCAACCCGGCACACGAACTGTTATTGGTTCGGTGGGAGAAGCGGCAGGCGGGAGAAGTCCTGATCGAACTGTGCGACGGAACCGGTAAATTGATTCGAAAGTTCCGCGAGGAAATGAGTCCGGGATCTCAGCAAGTTCGCTTTGGTATGCAAGACCTTGCCGCCGGATTCTATCTGCTGCGTATATCATCAGATGGTGACCAGCAGACTGTTCCGGTCATACGACAGTAAAGTGTTTACAAAATCGATCCTCAAACGGCCGTGATACTTGTCACGGCCGTTTTTTTGTAGTGAACTTTGCGCCAACCATGCTGTGGAAGCCGGCCCGCTCCGGTCTCTATTATTGCCAATCCTACTGATATGACGCGTCCCTACATCCTCCGGCTTCTGTTATTGCTGCTGAATATTTTCGGCATTACCTCCATTGCAAATGCCCAACCCAAATCCGGGTGAGCAAGCTATGCGGCCTTATGGCAAAAGCTGGATTCACTTGAAGGCTTGGGTCTGACGGAATCCGCCCGGATCGTCACAGAGTCGATCCGAGACAAAGCGCGGCAGGAGAGCCAGTCGGCCGAATTGGTGAAGGCGGTGGTTTACCGGATGAAATTCATCGATTACCGCGAGGAAGACGCATTGGCGAAAAACCTATCGACCATTCAGGAAGAGATCGATGCCGCTGTTTTTCCGGAGCGCCCGCTGTTGTTCAGTATGAAGGCGGAGTTGCTGTGGCGTTACTACCAGGAAAACCGCTATCGCATCCTCGATCGCGGCATCAGTGCACAAGACAGTACGGCAGATCCGGCACAATGGGACGTCGCCCGTTTTGTACGGGAGACCCATGCGGCCTACCAGGCATCCCTGATCAATGCGGCGGATCAGAAGCGTGTTCAGGTCAACAGCTTCGATCCGGTCCTGCTTCCAGGCAACACTGCCGAAGCCCGACGATTCCGGCCGAGTCTCTATGATTTCCTTGCTCACCGAGCGATCGATTTCTATAAACAGGAAGAGAGCGGTCTGACGCGTCCCATACAAAGCTTTTCCATCAACAGCGCATTCTATCTGAATGAAGCGGACCTTTTTCTCAATTTCCTCCTCAAGACGGAAGACACGCTGAGTTTCGATTTTCAAGCTATTCGCCTTTTACAGGACCTGCTGGATTTTCATCAGGACGATACGCATCCGGGTGCATATATCGATCTGGACCTGGAAAGACTCCGGTTTGTTTACGACCGCCTGACCATTGCGAATCGGGACACCTTGTACCTGAAGGCGGTTCAACGTATCGCGGACCGCTACCGCAATTTTCCCGGATCCTCGGACGCGCTTTTCGCGATTGCCGATTGGTATGCGAGTCGTGCTTGCGACCGCAATGAGAGCAACACCGACAGTTGCGCGGCCTATCGAAAGCGGGCATTTGCCTATTGTGAAGAGGGGATCAGTCGATTCCCCTATTCGCAGGGAGGGCTTAACGCGAAGGCCTTACGCGCCCAGCTTCTTGCACCGGATCTCGGGTTGACATTGGAGAAGACCCAATTGCCAGCACGACCGATCCTGAGTTCGTTGAATTACCGCAATGTGGATTCCGTCTGGTATAAGATCGTTCGCCTGGATGATGCATTTTTCGAATCCCTGCAACGCGAGAACGAACGTCAGACCGAAGAAAAACGCCTGCGGCGCTACCTGCGGCAGCCGGTTGTAGAGGAAGGTGTCTGGGTACTTCCTTCGTCTACCGATCTCAACAATCATCGGATCGAGGAGGCATTTCCAGCACTTCAGTTGGGAAGGTATGCAGTGTTACTCGCTACCACCCCTGGCTTCTCGACGGATCGTCAGGCGGTCGTTTACGCCGATTTTCAGGTAAGCCGGATTACGTTACGCATCCGCCGTCCGGATGATGCCGCGCTGGAAATGTTCGTGACCGACGGCGTGAGTGGCCGCGCTCTTCCGGGTGCCAGCGTGCGGTTATTTACCGAGCAATACGATTACCGCAAGCATGTATATACAGAGCATGAAGTGGCAGTCGGAACAACGGGTCCCGACGGCTCCATTGTCATTCCTGGCAGCGATGAAACGTACGCCTCCCGAATCACGATCATAGCCGGGGAGGATAGACTCCATACTGACGGTCAGACGCTGTATCTCCACAAGCAAAGGCGGGAGAAGGCGACTTATAGAAAGGATGTTTTCTTCACGGACCGGTCGCTCTACCGGCCGGGCCAGACCATCTACTTCAAAGCATTGATGATGGACGCGGGAGCGGTCACCTCAGCGATCTTACCAAATCTCCCCGTGACGGTTCGTCTTATCGACCCGAACAATGAAGTAGTTGATTCGGTTTCACTCCGTTCTTCCTCGTTTGGGAGTGTGCATGGGCAGTTTCGTATACCGGTCGGCAGGATGTCCGGCTCGTGGCGACTTCAATCTTCGGAAGGCCAGGGTTTCTGCAGGTTTCAAGTCGAGGAATACAAGCGCCCGACGTTCGAAGTGAAACTGGATCCGACGCGTTCCACAGCCAGGCCCGGAGACCGGCTTGTTATTACCGGATCAGCCAATGCCTATACCGGTGTGGCAATCCAGAATGGTCGTGTGAATTATCGTGTTCATCGGCGGTCACGCTTACCGGTATGGTATTTCGGGCCGAGGAAGATGTTCCCTGCCGGCAATGCGCAGGAGATTGCACATGGCGTTGTAGCAACCGACGATGCCGGAAAGTTCAGGTTCGAATTCGACGCGATTCCCGATGCGCAATTGAAACCGGAAGATCGCCCGGAGTATACCTATAGTATTGAAACGGATGTCACCGACATCAATGGAGAAACCCGGTCCGCTCAGCGTGAGGTACCCGTCGCCTATGTTCCGCTTCGGGTGGTGTTGAATCTGCCCGAGCGAATCGCCAAAGACGATGCGGCAAGTTACCCGGTTATAACAACCAATCTGGATGAACAACGCGTCAATGCCAATGCGGTTGTCCGGGTATGGCAACTGCGCGATCCACAAGGTACCCTGCGTCCACGCGTATGGCCCGCACCCGATCAATACGCTTTGACGAAACAGGATTTCTCACAACGATTTCCGTTGGATGTCTACGACAACCGCGTCGAACCGGAATCCTGGGAGCAACAACGGCAGGTAGTGGAAAGGACCTTTGACACCAGCCTGGACACGATCCTTGATCTGAGACAATTGAAAGATCTACCGGTTGGATGGTACCGACTGGAATGTGTGGCGATCAATGCTCAGCGACAAGAAGCCAAAGAGGTCCGGCACTTTCTACTCTTCGACCCGGCAGGTGAAGCGGTTCCGACCCCTGAGCTTGCCTGGTTTGATGCAAGTCCGGCGAAGGCGGAGCCGGGATCTTCGGTACGCATCTTGTTCGGCAGCAGATTGCCGGAAGTACATTGGGTATATGAAGTGGAACGTGAAGGAAAGATCGTGACACGAAAGTCCATCGTGACCAACGGCACACAAACATCCATGCTGGAACCTGTCCGGGAACAGGATCGGGGTAATTTCTCGATACATCTGAGTACATCCGTCGGAAACCGTGTCTATTCGTTTCATCATACGGTCGAAGTGCCGCATTCGGATAAGAAGCTCGACATCCAGCTCGAGACTTTTCGCAGCGAATTGGAGCCGGGTAAGCTGGAGCGTTGGAAGATCCGGCTTCGTAACCCGGACCAGTCGCCGGCTAATGCGGAATTGCTTGCCAACTTGTACGACGCATCGCTGGATGCAATCCTGCCTCATTCGTGGCAGACGTCCTTCCATGGCACACGTGCTCAAACGCAATTCGTCCAACCATACTTCTCGGGCCCGATTCAGGGCAACACAGTAGCCACTAAATGGTACGAAATTCCGCCATCAGGCTGGCGCGAATACGACCAGTTGAATTGGTTTGGTTATTCCGGATGGTCACGTCGCTATTTTCTGGATGCGGTTTCCATGGATGCGGTCATGATCCAAACCGCCGTCGCCGGTGAGGCAAAACCCAAGGGAAGCATATCTTCTGAAGTGGCTTTGGGAGACAAAGCGGAGGCGCCGGTGCCTGCCATCCCGAATCAAACCGGATCGACCGAATCCGTTGAACAACCTATTCGAGGAAATTTACAGGAGACCGCATTCTTTTTCCCGGAACTTAAAGCGGACGCGAACGGAGATGTATTGCTCGAGTTCGACAGTCCGGAAGCGCTTACACGATGGAAGTTGATGCTCCTGGGTCACGATCAGGAACTGCGTACAGCTTATCGCGAAGAAAGTGTTGTGACGAAGAAGAACATCATGGTCATGCCCAATCTTCCGCGTTTCTTACGTGCGGGTGACCGTGTTGATCTTCCGGTTAGGGTTGACAATCTTTTTCCGGGCGAATCCAGCCTCAGTATCCAGTTGGAATTATCCTTGCTGGATGCGGCTACGCGGCAACCTGTGGACGACTTCTTTGGCAATACCAAGAGGATACAAACGGTCACGGCGAAAAGCGGCAGCAGCGCTCTAGGGACCTTTTCACTTCAGATACCAGAAAGAATGGAACCGGTTGTGGTGCGGATCGTGGCTACTGCGAACGGCAGCAGCGACGGCGAAGAACACCTCCTGCCGGTGCTTTCGGATCGGATGCTGATCACTGAGGCGAAACCATTTGTGGTCCGGGGGGATTCGACCCGTACGGTACGGTTTGCGGCCATGGAGGAAAACAGGAGCGCCTCCCTGAAACCGGTCGCCTTCACTCTTTCGTACACCCCCGACCCGGTCTGGTTTGCCATCCAGGCTTTACCGTACCTGAAGGAGTATCCTCATGAATGTGCCGAACAATTGTTCTCCCGGTATTTTTCGAACACGGTTTCCGCAGCTATCCTGAAAAGGCGCCCGGGCCTGGAAGCGATTTTCTCACGCTGGCGAAACGCCGAACCGAAGGCACTGCTTTCCCAATTGGAACGAAATCCGGAATTGAAGCAGATCGCATTAGAGGAAACACCCTGGCTGCTCGCAGCACGGGATGAATCCGAACGCAAGCGAAATATCGGTTTGTTATTCGACCTGGACCGGCAACGAAGCGAATCGCAAACTTCGCTGGACCGCTTGCGACAGTCGCAGCATCCGGATGGAAGCTGGTCATGGTTCAAAGGTATGCCGGGAGACGAGTACATCACGCGCTATATTGTCGAAGGCATGGGCCGGATGAGCAGGATGGGCGTACTCGACCTAACCCTGAACCGGGATGCACAGCAGATGACACAACAGGCTTTACGGTTTCTGGATGATTGGTTTATGGCACATTGTCGTGAACAGGAGAAACTAGCAGGGCATGATACACTGCCCGCCGCGATTGAAGATCTGCATTATCTGTTCGTGCGATCCTGCTTTGTTCAGGAAGCGGGGAAAGAACTGCAATCCAAACTGGATTACTGCTATAAGCGGGCTCAGATACGTTGGAGCCGTTTGCCCCTGCTCAGCCAGTCGATGTTGCTGCGCGTTGCCGTCAGACGAGGTGACGAGGCTTTACGTAAGGCCATGGTGGAATCGCTGCTGGAACGATCACTGACCAATCCCGAAGAGGGGCGATGGTGGAAGCAGGATGTGCCGGCTTATTACTGGTGGTCGGCGCCTGTTGAAACACAAGCGAATCTGATCGAAGCGCTGGATGAAGCGAAAGCGGGCGCAAGCGTTGTGGACGATCTGAAGACCTGGCTGCTTCGCCAAAAGCAAACACAAGACTGGAAGACGACGCGAGCAACTGTTCAAGCCTGTTTCGCTTTGCTGAATAGTGGTACCGATTGGCTTGAGCACAAGAATACCGCTGTTCTTCGACTGGGAGAACAAATGCTGGATATTACCTCCGATGCCGAAACAGGAACCGGAACGATTGAACGAAGCTGGGCGGGTGACGCCATTCAGTCAGCGTTTTCCCGACTTGAAATCCGTCCGCAATCGGGTAATTCCATTTCCTGGGGCGCACTCTACTGGCAGTATACCGAACGAATGGATATGGTCCGTAGTACGGCGGCACCCTTTAGCATTACCAAAGCCGTGTTTGTTGAACGGACCGGAAATAGCGGACCGGTACTGGAATCACTCGCCGACTCAACCCAAGTCTTGCAAGGCGACAGGATCGTGATCCGGATGACCTTGCAGGTTGACCGCGACATGGACTACGTTCACCTTACGGATCCGCGCGTGGGCGGACTTGAGCCGGAGCAGGTACTATCCGAAACCAGATGGCAATCCGGCACCTGTTGGTATCAGAGTACCCGTGATGCAGCAACTCACTTTTTCTTTCCGAGACTCCAGAAAGGTACTTACGTGATCAGTTATCCACTGCGTGCGTTTCAATCAGGATCTTATACCTGCGGTCCCGCACAATTGCAATGCTTGTATGCGCCTGAGTTCTCGGCGCACTCTGCAGGATCGCGTATTAGCATATCAAAAGAGTAGTCGGCTTTGCACGGTTCCCATAGGCCTTGACAGCTTGATGGGAACCGCCATTGCCCGAATCTGACGTCGTCTACCAACTGTTTTCATCTTTTCGCCAAAGAGACGGGCAATAAGCCTGATTTTCAGCGATTAGAAAGTTTTTTTGACCGTTACACTTCGTTAACTTGTGATACCCGTACGAGACGGGCTAATCATCCTGCGAACATGATTATGAAACACACAATCAGACGAAAATTTGCAGCAGCATTTACGCTGTTGCTCGCATTTGCAGCGACGAATGCATGGGGTCAATGCCTGGTTCCATCCGGACTCAGCACGACCAATATCACTA
Organism: Bacteroidota bacterium; assembly: GCA_016713765.1. Taxonomy (NCBI): domain Bacteria; kingdom Pseudomonadati; phylum Bacteroidota; class Bacteroidia; order Candidatus Pollutiaquabacterales; family Candidatus Pollutiaquabacteraceae; genus Candidatus Pollutiaquabacter; species Candidatus Pollutiaquabacter sp. The sequence goes on along the minus strand of JADJON010000001.1, from coordinate 245,624 downwards.
ACACCAGCGCAAAGCTGAATTGGGCGACAACAACGGCGGATAGTTTTCTTGTCCGCTACAACGTGTCCGGTTCAACCGCATACTTATATAAGACGGTCAAGCCGGGCACCAGTACGAACACGACCATCACCGGCTTGTATCCGAACCTGACGTATCAGTGGCAGGTTCGTACCTGGTGTAACAACGGTTCATCAGGTGCTTACCAAACTACTCCGGCATCCTTCACGACACTGAATCAGTCGGTAGCCTGTGTTCCGCCGAACCTGAATGTCACGTCCAACATCACCGCCAATGGCGCGACCCTGACTTGGAGCAATCTGATCACAGCTGACAGCTTCATGGTTCGCTACAATGTTCGCAACACAACGAATTATGTATGGGTCAAGACACCGGGCAGCGTGCGGACCCTGACACTTACGGGATTACTTCCGAATACATCCTACGACTGGGCTGTCCGTTGCATCTGTGCAAGCGCGCCGTCGCAGGCATATAGTTCCACCAATACCTTCACCACGCTTTCTTCCAGCTGCGGAACGGCTGATGTCGCCTACTTCTCCTCAACACTCATCACGCACAATAGCGCAACGGTTGGTTGGCGATCGGTATCCGGCGCGTTGAGTTATAATGTACGGTATGCGGTTCGCTACTCCGGAAACTGGACGACCGTCACGACTACGACGAATTCACGCGCACTGAGCGGATTGCAGCCCACCACCTGGTATGAATTCCAGGTACAAACTGTTTGTTCCTCCGGGGCGGGAAACTGGTCTTCCTCCGGAATCTTCCAAACCACGACCGCAACACTTTCCATTTCGCGCGGACCGTATCTGCAGCAGGCGAATACCAGCAGCATTTTCATTCGCTGGCGGACCAATATCGCGAGCGATACACGGGTGCGTTATGGAACCAGCTCCTCCAGCCTCAACCTTTCGGTATCCAATTCGACGCAGTTGACGGAGCACGTCATTCAACTGACGGGCCTGGCGCCAAATACCAAGTACTTCTATTCTGTCGGCACCTCCACGACAACCCTTCAGGGCGATACCGGCAACTATTTCTATACCCATCCGGCCGTTGGATCTACCGGAGCTGTGCGGATTTGGGCGACCGGCGATTTCGGCGTCAACACCTCTAACCAACGTGCAGTCCGCGATTCCTACCGGAACTATACGGGTTCTACGCATACCAATGTATGGTTGTGGTTGGGAGACAACGCCTATAACGACGGTACGGATTCGGAATATCAGACGAATGTGTTCAACCAATATCCCTATCAGTTCAAGAAGTGGGTCGTATGGCCTTCGTCCGGTAACCACGATCTGCATACGGCGAATTCCGCATTGCAAACCGGCCCCTATTACGACAACTTCACCATGCCCAAAGCAGGCGAAGTGGGAGGCGTGGCCAGTGGTACGGAAGCGTATTATTCCTTCAATTACGCGAACATTCACTTCGTTTGTCTGGAGTCCTACAGTTCAGCCTATCGTTCTTCGACTGGTGCTATGGCAACTTGGCTGACCAATGATCTGAGCGCGAACACACAACGTTGGACCATCGTCTATTTCCACCATCCTCCATATTCCAAAGGGTCACACAATTCCGATACTGAAACGGAGTTGATCGAGATGCGTCAGAACATCATGCCGATCCTGGAAGCGAAAAAAGTCGATCTCGTTCTCAGCGGACACAGCCACTCCTATGAACGCTCCATGCTGATCCGCGGTCACTTTGGACTCGAGTCTACATTCAACACCAGCACCATGGCCGTCAACAGTGGCAGTGGCATAGCACCGAGTGTTTATACGAAGACTTCGCCAAATTATTACGGTACGGTGTACGCGGTGGTGGGTGTCTCAGGTCAAAAGGGTTCCACGACCTCCGGCTATCCGCACAATGCGATGTATACCTCTTCTGTTACTTATTATGGATCGGCTGTCATCGATGTGGTGGGCAACCAGCTCAACTTCAAATTTCTGACATCGGCCGGTTCGATCTGGGATCAGTTCACGATCCAGAAAACCGGAAGCGTTACCCCCGTTGCTTCGGATCCTTCCCAATTCGTCAACGACTATCCTGCCAGTACCATTTATGACATCGCGCTTTATCCGAATCCTATTCTGGATGATGCTACGGTGGAATTCCGCCTTTCCAAGGACGCCCGTGTTCGCCTGGATATTTTGGATCTGAATGGCCGAATCGTCTATTCAACAGGTAGCGAAGAAGAATTGCCGGCCGGGCATCATCGCCTGCCGCTCAATCTTGCCGACGCAGATCTTCCGAAAGGAATCTACCTCCTGCGCCTCAGCGGGGAAGGGATGGAAGATTCCCGGAGATTCGTTCTTCAGTAATCTAGCAGAAAAAAAGAAAGCCGGCACCAAAGCCGGCTTTCTTTTTAGTGAGTTCGAATGGAATCCAAGGGCTCGATTTTCAACTCCCGGTATCCGGTTTCCTGATCAGTTTCACGAAGGAATGCGACATCTTCCATGGCGAGGATCACCACTTCTGCGGTGGTGCGGACGATCGAACCTTCCTGTAAGTGACCTCCGAACGCTTTTCCATCCGCGTCCGCTACTGTCAGGTGAAAATGGGAACCGTAGACGGAAAAGGTGCCGACCAATGAGGTTATTTCCAATGGACCCGGAACATGATCGGTTCCGGATCGGGATGCGAATCGGAGCGCGGCAACAGTCAGGCTGCCGACGCAGGTCACGATGGCTGCTGCGGATAATTGGCTGGAAGCTGCAAATGCTTCCAATTCGTGCCGCAAGTCTTGTCCAGGGCGGAGCCGGATACAATGAGTTTTCATAGTCGATAGCTTGTAGAAAGATAAGGATACCGCTCGGGATACCGTTCGGAGGGCGTACCTTTGCTTCGTGGAACAACCGACACACTATTTCGAAGATCTGGGCCTATGCGACAGCCTCCTGGACGGCCTGGACGCAATGGGATTCCAGTCTCCGACACCCATACAAGCCCAGGTGATCCCGCTCATCCTGGATGGACGGGACCTGATCGCCTGTGCACAGACCGGTACCGGCAAGACCGCAGCGTACCTGCTTCCGGTGCTGGACAAGATCTCCCGGCAGGAAATTCCCCATACCTCCGCGCTGGTCATCGCGCCCACGCGTGAACTGGCATTACAGATCGATCAGGCCCTGCAGGGTTTTTCTTATTTCACCCACGCCAGCTCGATTCCGATCTATGGCGGCAACGACGGCATGTCGTTCGACCGGGAGAAACGGGCGCTGACCGACGGCGCTTCCATCATCGTCGCAACACCGGGTCGACTCTTGAGTCACCTCAACCTCGGGTATGTCCGATTCGATCAGCTCGATACGTTGATCCTGGACGAAGCCGACAAGATGCTCGACATGGGATTCCTCGACGACATCCTGCGCATCATCAGTTTTCTCCCGAAGCAACGGCAGAACCTGATGTTCAGCGCGACGATGCCGCCTAAAATCCGGGAACTCGCCAAGCGCATTCTGCAGGACCCGGCCGAAGTGAACATCGCGCTCAGTAAACCCGCGGCCGGCGTTGATCAGAAAGCCTATGTGGTGTATGAAACCCAAAAGGGACCGTTGTTGCTCGAGATACTGAAACAACATGCGGACAAAACCGTGATCGTGTTCGCGTCGCGAAAGGTTACGGTCAAGCAATTGGAAAAGGAGCTTCGTCAGGCCAAATTGCCGGTCGAGGCTATCCACAGCGACCTTGCACAGGAGGAACGCGAAAACGTCCTGCTCCGTTTTCGAAGTCGTACGACCCGTATTCTGGTGGCCACCGACATTTTATCCAGGGGTATCGATATCGAAAACATCGGCATGGTGATCAACTACGATGTGCCTGGTGACGCCGAAGACTATGTACACCGAGTCGGGCGCACCGCGCGAGCCGCTACAACAGGGGAAGCCATTACCCTGATCAGTGAATTGGATCAACGACGCTTCGGGCAGATCGAAAGTCTGATTGAAGCAACCGTCCCCAAGATGCCGCTCCCGGAAAAAATCGGCAGCGGTCCGGCTTATGACCCCGGTCGCCGACCGCCCGGTAAAGGACGTCCATCAGGAAAAGGCGGTCGATTTAACGGTCGAAGCGGACGTGGTCATCGGGGAAAAGGAGGAGCCAAACCGGCTCCACGCCCCAACTGAACGGATTAAACTGCCGATTTACGAATCCGGATCACGACCGATTTCGAGGTCGGGGTGTTGCTTTTTTCCGCCACACTGCCGATCGGCACCAGAACATTCGCCTCCGGAAAGTAAGTCGCCGCGCATTGGCGAGGAATATCAAACGGTACGACGATGAACCGATGCGCCACCCGCTCAGTTCCTTCGAACCGGTTGAAAAGATCCACTACGTCACCACCGGACAATCCCGCATCAGCGATATCGTCCGGATGCAGGAAGATCACCCTGCGTTCGTTGTAAACTCCCCGGTATCGGTCGTTGAGACCGTAGATGGTTGTGTTGAATTGATCGTGACTCCGAATGGTCATCATCAGGAACTCTCCTTGCTCCAGCGGAATATCCGTGACACTGGCTGAACTGAAGTGCGCCTTTCCGCTGAGGGTTTCAAACGTTCCTTCCCGCGTACAGTTGGGCAGGTAGAAGCCGCCCGGTTCCCGAACGCGCTCGTTGTATCGTTCAAAACCCGGAATGGTACGCTCGATGGCATCACGGATACGGTCGTAATGCTGTTCAAACGAATTCCAGTCGATCCGACTGCGACTTCCCAATGTCGCCTTTGCAAGACGGGAAACAATCACCGGCTCGCTCAACAATTGGTCGGAGATGGGCCGCAGGCTGCCCTTGCTGAGTTGCACGACGCCCATTGAATTTTCACAACTGATGAATTGTCGTTCACCGTTGATCACATCCAGATCGCTTCGGCCATACGTCGGGAGTATGATCGCCTCCTCGCCGTGAATGAGATGACTGCGGTTCAATTTTGTGGAGACGTGAACGGTCAACGCGCACTTACGAAGTGCCTCGGCGGTATAAACGGTATCCGGAGTAGCGGAAAGAAAATTGCCGCCCATGCCGATGAATACCTTGGCCTTCCCTTCGTGCATCGCGTGAATGCACTCCACGGTATCATAACCGTGTTCTTGCGGAGGCTTGAAGCCGAAGGAGCGCTCGATCTGCTCGAGGAATTTCGGAGACGGCTTTTCGTAGATTCCCATCGTACGATCACCCTGAACATTGCTGTGGCCCCGAACCGGACATGTGCCGGCACCGGGTTTCCCGATACTTCCTTTCAGCAAGAGTAGATTCACCACCTCTTTGATCGTATCGACTGCATTCTTGTGTTGGGTAAGTCCCATCGCCCAGCAGGCGATGATCCGTTTCCGGTTTTTCAGTACCTCGACTGTTTCATCGATCTTCTTTTGAGATATGCCACAATTCCGCAACAACTCTTGTTTGGACGAACGGAAAATTTCCTGAGTGTACGCATCGAATCCGCTGGTATGATCACGGATAAAATCATGGTCCAGCACTTTACCCGGCTCAGAACGTTCCGCTTCGATCAGCGCACGGTTGATGAGTTGCAGCAATGCCAGGTCGCCGTTGATGCGCACTTGCAGAAAGATGTCCGTGAGCCGGGCTTTGATACCCAGGATGCCTTTCGCGGTTTGCGGATCGTTGAATCCCATCAGGCCGGTCTCCGGCAGGGGATTCACCGAAATGATGACAGCGCCGTTCTCTTTCGCCTTCTTCAGGGCCGTCAGCATTCGTGGATGATTCGTTCCCGGATTCTGACCGAGAATGATGATCACTTCCGCGTGATTAAAGTCTTCCAGCGTTACAGAACCCTTTCCGATCCCCAATGATTCATTCAGTGCAACACCGGATGATTCATGGCACATGTTGGAGCAGTCGGGCAGGTTGTTCGTGCCGTATTCCCGTACGAATAGTTGATAAAGAAAAGCCGCTTCATTGCTTGTCCGGCCCGAAGTGTAGAAAATCGCTTCGTCGGGACTCGCCAATTTGTTGAGATGCGCGGCGATCTTCCTAAACGCATCGTCCCAGTTGATCGGACGGTAATGCGTTTCGCCCTTACCCAAAAACATCGGTTGCGCGATCCGGCCCTTCTTTCCGATTTCGTAGTCGTTGAGTTGCGAAAGGGCAGCTACACTGTTTGCAGCAAAGAATTCGGGGCCGAGCTTTCGGGTCGTGGCTTCTTCCGCGATGGCTTTGGCTCCGTTCTCGCAGTACTCGGCGATGGTCGACCGCTCGTCGTCCGGATCCGGCCAGGCGCAGCCGGGACAATCATATCCGTCCTTCTGGTTCAGCTTGAGCAACGCCTTCATTCCGCGCGCCACATCCATTTCACGAAACACATGAACAGCAGCGGCCGCTACTCCGGGTATTCCGGCCGCAGCGGTCTTCAGTTTTCCCAACCGGAGCCCCGTAAAACGCTCGGGGTTTTCAGGATTGGGGAGAGCGGAGTCTTTCTCTTCTGCCATGCAATGGGGTAGGTGGATTAGTTGAAATCGTTGCCAAAGGTGCCGATCCCGCAATAAAAATACTGTCCTTATTGCACGTGTAAAATACGATTCGTCAGTGGCGTATTCGTTGAGGATGTGAATAAACATTGAATCGCCCTTCCCGCAAAAAACCAACCAGGGTGATACCCGTTCTTTGTGCAAGGGAGACGGCCAGATCGCTCGGCGCTCCTACCGAAGCAACCAGCGGAATACCGGCCATGGCGGCTTTCTGAACCAGTTCAAAGCCCGCGCGTCCGCTTAGGAAAAGCGCATATGTGTCCAGTAATTCATCACCTTTTGCGAAGCTGGCTCCAATGAGTTTATCGACTGCGTTGTGTCGGCCGACATCTTCCCGCAGCAAACGAACGGTTCCTGATGAGTCGACGAGCGCTGCAGCGTGTAAGCCGCCAGTATGCGTGAAGACGGTTTGAGCGTTCCGTACCGCTTCGGGCACCGTCGTGAGTTTGATTGCGTCCAATTGGAAATTCTGAGCATGTGCACTTTGTGTAGAAGGACAAAGCTGATGAACCGCTTCCAGGGAAGTTTTTCCGCACACGCCGCAACTCGAGGAGGTATAAACGTGTCGTTGGAGGCGCGCAAGGTCTACCGGTACTGCTTCGTTCAATTCCACCCGGACAATGTTCTCCTGCTCTTCCTTACGACCGCCATCCGTGCAGTAACGAACCGTGTGCACGTCTTGCGGATGTTGTATGACACCTTCTGTCCGCAGAAAGCCGAGTGCCAGCTCGAAATCATGTCCGGGCGTCCGCATGGTGACGGAAATGCTCTCTTGCTCCCGTGATTCCCGCGGACCCAATCCCAGCCGTATCTCCAGCGGTTCTTCCCGAACAACTAGATCGGGGTCTTCCGACCAGCTTCCACCACTGAATCGCCTGATCCGGACATTGCTTACCGAAGACTGACTCATGATCGTAGGGTTTGTAATGTCAGGAGATAATCTTCCCGTGTATCAATGGAGCGAATCCAACGGGGATCTTCCGGTAAAAGAGGATCTTGCTCCAGGGAGTGGAGAAATTTCCGGAGTGAACGACCGCCTTTTTCGAAATATAGAAAAAGCGTTTCCCGCAGGGATTGCCGATAAATACCCAACAACGGTTCGGGCTCTTGGGTTTCGTTGTTGTGAAAGCCTGACCAACCTTCCGAGGCGTCGGCTTGCAGGAGATATTCCACTGCCGGTACGCCGAAAAATGGATAATCACAACCGACAACGAACCAGTCCACGTCTGGAAAAACCGTCCAGGCTGACAACAAGCTGCCGATGGGTCCATTGCCGGCGAAGCGCGGCAGGTCGCTGATGGGAAGATGATGTTCGGGCAAGCTGCTCAGTTGGTCTTCACGGCATCCGACGTAGACACTCGTGCAAGATCGTCTCAGCAAGTCCACCATGCGATCTGATTCCGGAAGCCCGTGATACTCCAGCGCAGCTTTTGCGCTACCCATCCTACGGCTTTCGCCACCGGCAAGCACGAGTCCGTATAGCGGTGTGTTCTGGTGCATGATTTGCGCCGGCAATTCCGATGGCTTAAAGGTACAGAAATGAAAAACGCTCCTTGTCATGAACATGCGTCCATCACAAGGAGCGTTTTACCTGTGCAATTAGCGTACTACCGAAACGTGTCCGAGGTACGTATGGTCTTTGTCGAAGATGTCCACCACCCGGATGCGGTAGGTGAACACTTCATTCTGTACCGGATCATCCATCGATCCGTCCCAGGGTTTTTCGTAGTCGTTGGTATAGTAGATTTGACGACCCCAACGGTTATAGATCCATAACTCATACGTTTTGAACGAGGTGCCCAAACCTCGGAACGTGTCGTTCACCCCATCACCGTTGGGGGTGAAGGCGTTCGGTACATAGAAGTTGAAGCCTTGTTCGACGCGGATCGTACCAATGGCGGTGTCAGCGCAACCGTACTGGTTGATCGTATACAAGGTGACCAGATAGGCGCCCACCTGCGTGTACCGGTGCGTGGGCTCATGCAGGGAGGTGCTGGTACTGTCGCCAAAGTCCCACTTGTACGAATCCGCTTTGATGGTGGTATTGTCGAAGCTGATCACCGGTTCCCAGATCGTCGTTACCGATGGATTCGGGATGAACCCGGCGACAGGCTGCGGCCATACCGTGATGATGTTCGGAAGGATGGTGTCGGCGCGGCAACCCTCATTGCTTGTCACTACCAACATGACGGTATAAGTGCCTGCTTTCTCGAATGTGTGGGAAGGTTCGGCGATCGCATCGCCCGCTCCGTCGAAGTAGTTCCATTCGTAGGTGTTGATGTCGCCTGCGCTGGTATTCAGGAAAGGTACGGTCAGCGGTTCACAGCCATTGATCACCAACGGCTCGAAGGATGCAACCGGCATCGCGAAGACTTCGATCGAATCGATATAGTCGGGTCCGGGGCAACCGTTGTAGGAAGAATGGAGGGTTACGGTATAAACGCCGGGAGCCGAATAGCTAACGGGTTGAGGGTTCTGATCGGTGCTGGTCGGCGTGGAAGCGGATGGACTAAAATCCCACTGGAGATCAACGCCCGGGAACACCAAGCCGCCTGCATTAAAGGTGAAGGCATTGTCTTCCAGACACTGACCGGTCGGTCGGGCAAAGGTGGCGGCAGGAACCGGGAAGGCTGTTACATCAACGGTATCACGGTTGACACATCCATAACTGGAGGTCACCGTGAGAATGTACCGGTCCGTGCGGTTATTCGTTCCAATGTTATTCAAAGAAACGGAGGTGGAGCTCGCGGCGGGATCGGCCAGACCCAATGCCGGGGACCAGGAATAGGTTTCTCCGGCGATCGGAGGGGCGCCGATGTTGACGGATGTTCCGGAGCAATCGCCTACGTCAAGGCCGGCATGCGGCACAGGCAGGGGAGCGATGAACGTGTTGAGCGTGGTAACAGGGGATACGCAACCATTCTCCGTCACCGAAAGCGTAACAGCCGGATTTCCGGAAGTATTCCAAACGACACTATAGGGCCCTGAACCACTTCCGGCGAGTACCGAACCGCTGCCGAAGTTCCAGGTATAGGTGGCGGCAGCGCTGGCGCTTCCCGTGTAGGAAATTGACAGCGGATCGTTCACGCATACATTCGGCGGGATGCTGAATGCCGAGGTCGGGATTGGATAGATGCGAACGTTGAAGGTGGACGAATCGCTGCAGCCGTTTTGCGATACCAACACGGAAACCGTTGCCGTGCCATCGGCCGCCCAGCGTACCGTGTAAGGGCCGGCTCCGCTACCGGACACAACGGTTCCGTTTCCGAAGTTCCAGCTATAGGTTGCTCCGGGGATCGCGGTACCGGTGAAGGAGATTGCATTGTCGCCGTTGACACATACGGTCGGAGATCCGCTCACGGCGGCGACCGGATAATCATACAGGGTCACCTGTTGGTTGGTGACCGGTGAGGTACAACCGTTCTCTGTGACGGTAAGCGACACGGCGTAGGTGCCCGCATCGTTCCACGACACATTCAACGGCCCCGGACCGCTACCGGACTGTACGGTACCATTGGTGAAGGTCCAGTTGTAGGTCGCGCCCGCTCCGGCTGTGCCCGTGTAGGCAAACGACATGGGAGTCCCTTCGCAAACAGGAGTGGGCAAGTTGAAAGTCGAATTCGGAATCGGGTTCACCCGCACGTTGAACGTACTGGTATCGCGGCAGCCATTCTGGTTCACAATCAGGGTGACCGTTTCATTCCCCGCGTTCGCCCAATGGACAACATACGGACCCGAACCCGAGCCGGAACCTACTGTTCCACTGCCGAAGTTCCAGTTGTAGGTAGCCCCGGCGATCGCCGTTCCGGAGAAGTTGATGGTGTTGTCTTCGTTGATGCATACTGCGTTATCCGCTGTGAAGGCGGCAACAGGATAATCGTTCATCGTTACCGCTACACTGGTAGGTGCGGAAGTACAGCCGTTTTCGGTGACAGTAAGACTGACGTTGTAGTTGCCGGCGTTGTTCCACTGGATGCTGTACGGACCTTGACCCGAACCACTGAGCACCGTTCCGCCGTTGAAATTCCAACTGTAGTTGGCAGCGCCACCAGCCGTTCCGGTATAGGTGACGGTCATCGGCGTGCCTTCGCATGCTGACGATGGAACCGTAAAGGGAGAGGTCGGGATTGCGTTTACTGTAACGGCAAAGTTAGCGGTGTCGCGACATCCGTTTTCTGTTACGATCACCTGAAGATTCGGATTCCCCGGAGCGGCCCAATTCACATTGTAGGGCCCCGCGCCGGAGCCCGAAGTGACCGTGCCTCCGCCGAACGTCCAGGCATAGGTGGCACCCGCGCCGGCCGTACCGTTGAAGTTGATGGCATTGTTCTGTCCCGCACAAACGGCGGCGGCTGCCGAAATCGAAGCATTGGGAACCGCTTGTATCGTTACTCCCTGAGACGCGGAAACGTTGGAGCAACCGGTGGAAGAGACATCGACCGTGACGTTGTAGTTGCCCGGTGTGTTCCAGACCACGTTATAGGGACCCTGGCCCGAACCCGACACTACGGTACCACCGGCAAAGTTCCAGTTGTACGTGGCGCCTACTCCCGCTGTACCCGTGAAGGTGATCAGTGAAGGACTGCCTGCACACACGTTGGAAGTGGTAAACGAAGCGGTTCCGCATTGCTGGATCTGCACTTGTTGCGTAAAGACGTCGGTGCAACCGTTGGGGCTGGTGACCGTCAGGGTAACCGTGTACGTGCCACCGCTTCCGTAGATGTGCGAGGTATTGTATAGCGAGGAAGGAGGAGACCCGTCGCCAAAATCCCATACGGCGCTGAAGCCGCCCACGCTGGTGTTGGTGAAGGTGAACAGGGTGCCGGGTAATTGCATTCCGGTAGGGCTTACCGTGAAGTTGGCGTTTGGTGCGGGTATGACACGGATCACGATCGGTGCACTGGCTGTTTGAGCGGGCGTACCATTATCCGTTCCTTCGAGAAAGATCGTGTGATAGCCTACGTTGCCTGGTTGTCCGATGATCTGAACCTGTTGAAGCGCGATGTTACCACTGGTACTGCTCAGTGTACTGACACCGGGCATACCGTTCGCGTTCACGTTGGGTACGGTGATCTGACCGAATTCAGGTGAAAGGTAAACCGCATCGATGATGAGGGTGTCGTTCTCACACACAGACAATGTATCGCACACCTGATCGGAATTGATGAGTGGAGGGATGTTGGAAGTGCCGCTGACACAGACGTTAAAGAGGAACGTCTGGTTGTCGAGCATGTCAATGCCGTCGTTCGCGCCGAACGGACCGTCGTAAGCGGCACCGGCCTGATCGTACAAGCCGATCTGGATATAGTCGATGCCATTGCCTTTGTTCACGCCCACAGTAGCGGCAGTTCCGCCGAAACCGCCGCTTCCTCCGGAGGCGTCGCCGGTTGTCCACTGCATGTCACGGTAGCAGAACTGAACGTTATTTCCCGGAGGCAGCAAAGGATCACTGCCATCGGTCATGATCAGTTGGAAGGTGTTGAGTAAGTCGTCGTGATTGCCGAAGTAACCGACACTTTCCCATTGCACCACGAGGTGAGTAGCCGTGAGCTGATAGTAAACCAACCCGCTGCCTGCTGCGCGGGTATCAACGTCACCCCAGAACGGAGCGATCATGGTGTAGGTCGGATCCGGAAAAGTGTTCGCGGTAAAAGTGGAGTAAGGCGCGCCGATGGAGACGTTACCGTTATTATTCAAATAGACTTGTGTGACCGTGGTACCGTAAAAGCAAAAATTGAATGGAAGGTTGATGATCGGGGTGGTCCAGTCGTCGTTTCGATATTCCGGTGCAACACCGGGACCACCACTGCCTCCGCTTCCGTCGAATTGACCGATCTGCCAGGTAGCATCCCGTGGGAGCCAGCAATTACAGGAAGTAGCCGTTGTCTGATTCGGGATGACTACACCCCGCTGGTTCGACGCGGGCATGCTGATCGGTTGCGCACTGTAGTTGACATACTGTTCCTTTCCGGTCATCTGTCCCATGATCTTTAAACTGTCGACCCAGGATGTGCGAACCGTTTTAATGTCCTGTTGTCCGAAAGCCGGCAATGCAAAAATGCAGGCCAACAGCAACAGCATTGGTAAGTAGGAACTTTCCCTTTTCATGGATGATTTTAATGAATGACCAGACCGCACACCTGACGCAACCCGTCTGTGTGAAGACCTTTTCAAATATATGAAATACAAGGGGTAAGGAAGTGAAGGAATTGCCGACCGGTAATAAATTCCAATTGGAATGGACGATTACTTCTATGAATAGGACAAGACCAGAGTTGCGTTCAGGCTTAATTTATTTGCAGGCCGGATTCCCCAACTGTCTAGAATCATTTACCAAGTAAAACATACATTTTACCATTTATCATATCAAATTAACATTTTGAGCATTAACATGGTATATATTTGCAAAGTACCCTCTCTGAATTATTGATCCATTTTAATCCCATATTAATTGTAAAAGCCTTAAAATCAAACAAATATGAGCGCCTGTGCAACTCTGCAGCACAGGGTCTTGGTTTTATCCTGTTTTTGCTTGGTTTTATTCGGAATTGCTTCGAAAGTCCAGGCACAAGCCCCTGTAATTGACAACACCCGAAAGGAGTTGTTGCTCTCCTTACCGTTAATGTCTGACAAAACCGTCGACATCATGTTAAGCTCCCTTCGGGACTTTGCCGGAGTAGCGAAGTTGGAAGCCTGTTATGAGCTGCAAGTTGTGATCATTGCATACGATGCGGAACGAATCGATTCCGAAGAACGTCTTTTGTCCATCATTCGAAGCCTTGAACTCAATTCTCCCATCGAGCTCAAGAACGCTGCTGATATACCGAAGATCAGAAGTGCATACGAAATCACTGTTCATCCGATACAACCAACGACCGCCCGCTGATACAATTCATGCGACGAACGATACGCCATATCTTATTGATCGGGTTAACGCTGCTGCTACTTTCTGGCGCGGAGCGCGCTTTGGCGCAGTCAAATAACCTTTGTCCGACCGGTAGTGTTCCCAGTTTAACAGTGAACAATTGTGCCGGTGTCACGGATTACACGGTTGCACAGTCCTTTACGGTTGATAATACGGCGAATGTCGCATCAGCGACAGTTTGCGTATCGACCGCGAATAACCGCCGTGACGGTTGGTATCGATTTACTGCGACGTCGACCTCCTCTACCATAGAAGTCACGGTAGCCCAGGGAACCCGCAACATCGCTGTTGCGGTGTACACCGGAACATGCGGCGCCATGACGGAAGTTGGATGTGTCAACAATGCCGGTAACGGCGGTACCGAGACCATTACGCTCACTACGACTATCGGAACTACTTATTATATCCGATTGATCCGGATCAACTCCGGCAGTACCGGAAACGATATCGATGGTACGATTGCCGTCCGTTCACCACTCGGCAATGATAATTGTGGTGGCGCCATCGTGCTCACGCCGGGCGCACCCGGGGCTGCCTGTTCATCCGTATGCGGAACTACCTTCGGCGCAACCGGATCAACACCTGCTACAGCGTGTTCTGGTACGGCTGATGACGACGTTTGGTACAGTTTTACCGCGACGCAGATCAGCCATAGCATTACCGTCGATGGAACCGGAAACTTCGATCCTGTAGTCGCCCTGCTTTCCGGCGGATGTGGAGCTTTGACCAATCAGGCGTGTTCCGACCTGACAGGAAACGGGGGCGTCGAAACACTCGTCTTTAATAATCTGGTCGCCGGCCAAACGTACTTTATCCGGGTTTATGATTATGATAACGGCGCCCCATCCGATTACGAATTCACGATCTGTGTCACGACTCCCATCCTCCCAACCTGCCCCGGTTCGATGGGGTTGGGCGTAGTCAACGTTGCATCCCTTCCGTATTCGTCCACCGGTCGTACCACGACCGGTCGCGGTAACGAGTTCACCGCGAGCAATACCGTTATTTGTGGAAACTCGAATTACTATCAATCCAACGACGAAGTTTTTGTCTTTACTCCTGCAACTTCCGGACTGGTAAGCATCGCGGTTACAAGTGGCAGCACCAATGTGGGTATCATGTTGTACAACGGTTGTCCGTTCATCGGACAAGGCGGCACGTGCGTCGATTATTCCCAAAGCACTTCCGGCAACCAGTTTCTTTGTGTGAACGTGGTTGCCGGCAATACCTACTACCTCCTTGTCGACCGCAATGGCGGCACCAGTATCTCCAACTATAATATCACGATCTCCGCCCCATCGGTAGGAGCTCCGCCCGGATCGACATGTTTCAACCCGGTCGTCATCGCCGCGCTCCCCTACACCGCAACCAACCAGACTACTCAGTGTAAACTGAACGATTATAACAACAGCAGTACCGGTTCGTGCATGACGTTGTATGAAAGCGGGGAAGACATGGTGTTCCAGTTTAATTCCACCGGAACACAATGCATCCGCATCACACTAAGCAATACCTCCAGCACGGCCGCGGGTTTTCAGTTGTATGAGAATTGTCCAGGCAGCGCCGGGGCCAACTGCCTGGGCGCGGTAGGTGGCGGAAACGTTTCAGCCAATTTCTCCTTACCTGGTGCCGGCACCTATTACATCATTGTAGACAGTTGGGATCCGCCCAGTTCGGTAGGGTTCGACATCAATGTCACTACCTCGCCTATCACCTCGTTTAACGACCTGCCCTGTAACGCCACGTTCTTGCCAATCAACACGAATCTGAACGGTAACAACAGTTGTTCAGGCGGAACAGGAGAACCGGGAGCACCCTCCTGCTGGACAGGCGGGGAACTCAATACGGTTTGGTTCCGTGTGCAACCCACCGGGACCAGTTTGACGATAAAGACATTTTTGGGTACGTTGGCAAATACGCAGATCGCAGTGTACCAGGGAACCTGTTCCTCGCTTACCCAGGTTTCACCGACGGGTAGTTCCTGTAATCAGGATATCACCTGCGGTACGAATTCCGTCAACAACTCCCAGGTGACGCTTACCGGCCTGACTCCCGGAAACAACTATTGGATTCGCGTGGACGGCGAGAACGACATGACCGGTACGTTCGGAATCATCGCTGTGGATGGCACGAACGGACTCCCAACCGTATATGGACAGGAATGTCAGAGCCCACTGCCGGTTTGCCAGAATTCCTTGAGCGTTGGTAACCCGGGTTACAGCGCGTTCGGAAACAGTTGTGATTTCGGCAGCTTTTTGAATTGCCTCCTTTCCGGAGAACGGGCATCTGCGTTTTATAGCATCCCCATCAATGCGGCCGGCAATCTCGAATTCGACATTGTTCCGAATGACTGGCTGGGGGCACCCAGTACGACCAGTACCGACTACGATTTCGCTATCTGGGAGGTCGGAGCCAGTGGATTACAATGCAATCAACTCGGTTCAACTGCACCGGTACGGTGTAACTACAGTGCACTTGGCGTGACAGGACTTAGCGGAACGGGAAATTCACCTGGCGCATATCCGGGTTTCAATGGTGCCTATGAACCGGCTATTGCCGTAGCTCCCGGGGAGGTATACCTGCTCATGATCAGCAACTATACCAACAGTACGTCGGGCTTTACACTGAATTTCTCCGGTGTGCCCGATCCGGTGAATTATTCGGCTGTTCCATCGTCGATGAACTGGATAGGCGGTACGAATACGAGTTGGGGCGTATCCGGGAACTGGGGTGCCTGTAACATCCCGACTTGCGCGGTCGACGTGAACATTGATATTGGTTCCATCAATCAGCCGGTTGTCCAAAGCAACTATTCGGTCGGTAACGTATTCATCAATGCCGGCGCATCCCTCACCATCAATCCCGGAATTACCTTGTCCGTTTGCGGCGACTTCATTAATAACGGCAGTTTGGTGATGCTACCGGGTTCCCAGGTACGCTTTGTTGGCTCCGGTAATCAAGCGGTCGTTGGAAACTTCACAGGGGCCAATCGCTTTGCCAATTTCACCATGGCGAAACCTTCCGGCTTGCTTGTGCTGGACTCGGATATTGACATTGAGGAGAATGATTCCCTGCTGATCGGTGGCCAGTTCGATCCGGCTTCTCACCGGATCCGCCTGAAGAAGAACTTTTATAATGCCGATGGCGCGAATACGCATGTCAGCCCGGCGGCAGGAACCACCTATGAATTCAACGGTAATGCCGTACAGGTGTTCCGCAATGACGGCAGCGATATCGTACTCGATACCGTCGTCATGAACCAGGCACCGGCATCCAGCCTCCAGTTGAGCCCTTCCGGCAACAGCGAGCTCATCGTTGCAGGCCGGCTGACGTTGACGAGCGGAAAGATCGTGACCGGAACGGAAGAAGTCGACGTAATCAACGGGGACAACGCCGCGGTGACTTCGGGCAATGTCAACAGCTACGTGGAAGGAAAGTTGATCCGCGCGCTTCTGCCCAATGCGACCGGCATCTATGACTTCCCGGTCGGCAACGCGGCTCGTGGCTACGAACTTGCGCGATTGGATTTCACAACACCTACCCAGATTCCCGAGATTGAAGCGGAGTTCTTCTCTTGGGGTGCCGTTCCCAACGGGCCGGCTTCCAGTGAGTGTGTCTACGCCGATTACTCCCTCAATCCATCCCTTAACCATGGTTACTGGACACTGACCGCGTCTTCCAACGGAAACACCGGGGTCTACGATATCACGCTCTTCAACCGCAGCTACACCAATGCCGTTGCCGGCGGAGGCTGGTCGGTGATGAAGCGCAGTCCTTCGGGATCCGGTCCCTGGTTCCTGGACGGGACCTGCGTGCTGACCAGTACCATTACCGCGAGTACACGTACCGGACTGACGGGCTTCTCGGATTTCGCAACTGTACAGTCGAGCTTTCCCCTTCCAATCGAGCTGCTCTCATTCACCGCTAAACTGGTCGGCGATCAGGTGTTAACACAGTGGTCGACCGCAACGGAAACCAACAACGATTACTTTACGGTGGAACACAGCACCGATGGAATTAATTTCGAATCAGTCGGTGTAGTTGACGGCGCCGGAAACAGTGTGCACACTTTGACGTATGCTTACGTGCACGAATACCCTGTACGGGGAGTCAATTATTATCGATTGAAGCAGACCGATTACGACGGCCGGTCAGGTTATTCCGATGTCGTAGCAGTGAAAGTGGTACGAGCCCCTTCTGGCATTTCCGTTTACCCGAGTCCGGCAATCCAGGACATCACCCTCGAGTTTTCCTCCACGCGCGGCGAAGCCGCCAGCATTCAAGTGACGGATGTTATCGGTCAACTGGTGATTGAAGAGTCCATCACATTGGAAAAGGGAACGGTGTCCCGAATCCTTCCTGTAAAAATGCTGGCCGACGGATTGTACACCATCACCATCTATTCGGATCACGATTGCTGGCGTACTACCTTTGTGAAAGGGGAAGCACGACCCTGAGCGTACCGATTATTCTGCGATCAAGCGACCCGCGCTCCACGACAGGAATGCCCTGCTCTTTCCGTACTTCGCCTTTAACTCCGCCAGCTTGATACGGCTGTTGATGACGGCGTTTTCGCGGGAGTTCACCAGGAAAAGAAAACTTTCGCCGTTCTCAAATTTGTAAAGCTCGCCGGCTAAAAGTTTTTCCGCATTCTCCAACTGTTGCTGCTGAATGCGTAATTGAAGTCCCAGGTTATTCAATTCATTGTAGGCGGCACGTACCTGGTTGGTGATTTCACGGTTGGTTTGCAGTTGCTCTTGCTCCGTCTGGTTCATTTTGATCTTCATCAGGTTGAGCTTACCACGCTCTTCGCGAAGGAACAACGGCATCCTAAAGGATAACCCCATTTTGTAATTCTCCTGATAGATCGGTTGTAATCCGTTCTCCAACAGTCCGTCGGCACGCGGCGCAAGGAAATTATAATCGAGGTTGAGTTTTGGCCTCAGCTTCTCAGCCGCCCATCGTTTCTCGATTTCAAGTCCCTGCAATTTGGTGCGGAGCTTGACCAATTCGGGGTGGTTGCTGTTGGCCGAATCGAGCATTGCGTTGAGTGATGCGGCATCCAGCGTATCGATAACGGTTCCTTCAAAGGTCGGGACCACTTCCGCCGTCATCTCCAGCGGAGCGCCTTCGGGGCTCCAGAGGTGATTCGACATGATCAGGCGGGCATTGGTGAAATCGAGCAACGACTGATTCCGGATGTTCTCCCGGTTCTGGACTTCAATCAACGCTTCCAGCGAGTCGATCGCGGGCTGATCGCCGAACAACACGCGCATCCGGATCGCGTCGAAGCGTACTTCCGCCAGGCGGAGTGATTCTTCGTGCCATTGCAGTCGCGTAAACGCGTAGGTCCAGTCGAGGTAATCCTTGTTGACCTGCAACAGCAGTTTATTGATAAGCTTGATTTGCTCCGCAGCAGCCAACGTTCCCAGCAATTGTGCCTGGCGCACGGTAGCGCGTCGCTCGTCGATCAGGAGCCCTTGTCCCAAGGGCACGCTGACCCCCAGGAAACTTAACCCTTGTCCGGGCGTGACGCGTTCGGAATCGAGGTACGGGCCGCGACTATTGTCGAAACCCGCCTTGATGTCGGTTCCGAACCAGACTGGAACGACCAGCGAGTTTTCCCAGCTTTTCCAGTATTCCTTTCCTTCGAAATTCTTCTCATCGAATCCGCTCTTCAATACCGGATCGAACATCCCGCGGGCCATGCGCAGCTCCGCCCTGGCAGCGTCAGGCAATAGCGCTGCCTGCTTCGCGACCGGATGATGATCCAGCACCAGTCGGTACACTTCCCGAAGTGAAAGCGTACGCGTGCTATCCTGAGCGGTTGCCAGCAGTGTACACAGCGTCAGGAGTACCAGCAGCGTGGAGCGCTTCATTATTCCTTCTCCTCCGATTTACCAGGTTTCTTCTTTTCGCCCGCACTTTTCACATCGACCGGATTGGTCGACACCTTGGCCGTACCGAGGTAGTCGGGCGGGAACCCGTTGAATTGACGCCAGAGTTCGTACCAGATCGGCACATCCTTCAGCATGATCCAGCCGAACGTACCTGAGCCGACCCGTATCTGTTCCGGCCAGGGCGTGTCATCGGGATCCGGAACAACAAGGATGCGGTACTTTCCCTGTGTATCGAAGTTGTCAATGACAGCTACCACGCCGCCAAATGTTCCGAACGAATAGTTCGGCCAACCGGAGAAGACAAGTGCCGGCCAGCCATCGAACTGCAGCCGGACCTTTCGGCCTTTCTCGAGGAGCGGGATATCCATCGGCTGCACGTACAATTGGATGGCGAGACTCGGATCGGACGGCATGATGGTGCAGATCACGTCGCCTTCCGCGATGTTCTCGCCCACACCCGACACTTTCGCCTGTACGACATACCCGTCTTGCGGAGCCGTGACGAAGTAGAACGAACTGCGTATGCTGAGGTTGGAGAAGTCGATGTTCATCTTCGCGATCTCCGCCTGGGTCTCATAAAGATAGGACAGCGCGCTGTTCAGTTCCGACTCCGCTTTGCTGATCTTGTTGGAGTATTCGGCTTCGAGCGAACCGAGTTCGATGTTCGCGTTGATCAGTTCGTTCCTGGAAGTAAGCAACTTGTTCTCGACCGCCACCTGCTTGGCGGTGGTCTCCTGCTGTTTGAGGTTGCGGCGTTCCTGTTCGGTCAGCGCGATCAAGCCCCGCTTGAGCAACGAATCGGCGCGGCGGGCCTGGACACGGGCGATCTCCATATCGACGCGGATGGCCTGCAATTCGGCACTGTCGCTGAGGATCTTCAGCTCCGCCTGCTTCACTTTGTTCCGGGCTTTTTCCAGGGAGAGTACTTTTTCTTTTTGCAAGGCGCTGATCTGTTGCGCAAGCGCGGAGACCTTGGCGGCGGTAGACGATTGTGAACCCTCCTTCGCTTTGATCTGGTCGCTTACGCGTTCCAGCAGTTTCGGGTCGAAGAATTTTTCCCGGATCTCGCTGATGCGAACGATCGTGTCGCCCTTGTGGACGAATTGACCTTCACGAATGTACCATCGTTCAATTCTTCCCGGGATAACCGATTGCAGTGATTGCGGCCGGTCTTGTGGCAGGTAGGTCGTCACCGAGCCGCTGGACCGGATATTCTGTGTCCAGGGCATGAACAACAGCAGGAAGAGCAGGATGAAGATCCCGGAGGTGATTCGTGCGAACTTCTTCGCATAGCGCGTATCGCGCACGAGGCTCGCCGCTTTGAAGGGCAGCGACCGGTCGTTTACCGGAGGTATGTTCTGTCCCATGGCTTAGAGGCTTGCTGGATAGTTTTGAATGAGTTCGCGAAATTCTTCACTGCGGGAGGACAATGCGTCGAACGTTCCCTCATCGACGATACGGCCTTCCTTCATGACCACGACCCGGTCGACCGCCGTCAATACGACGGGATCGTTCGAAATCAGGATGACGGTCCAGCCGTAGTTGCGGTCGAGAATCAATTCCAGGATGCGCTTCTTTTCCCTCCGCTCGACACCAAGCAGAAAATCGTCGAGGATGAGCAACGCGGGATGTTCCACGATGTTCCGGGCGATGACGATCTTCTTCACCATGCTTTCCGGCACCCGAACAGGCCCGCCGACCAGGCGCGTATTCAAGCCTTCCGGTAAACCCGAGAGAAAGTCATTCAGACCGGCCGCTTTGCATGCCCACAAGACATCCTCCATGGTGACGCCTTTCCGGCCGATGCTGATGTTTTCGAGTATGGTCCCGTCAAACAATGCTTCCTCAGAAACGAAATCGCCGACATGATTCATCAGCGAAGCCTTGTTGAGCTCACGCAGAGAAACCCCGTTGAACTGGATATTACCGGAGTAGGAATCGTACAATCCCAGGATAAGGTTGATCAGCGTGCTCTTGCCGCTGCTGTTGTAACCGGTGATCGCGATGCGTTCCGATGCATCAACCTTCAGGCTCACGCCGTTCAGGGTTGGTTGAGCGCGATCCGGAAACCGGTAGCCGAGGTTTTCGGTGCGGATGCTCAACCCGGAGTTCTTCGGTACTACCAGGTCGATCCCTTTGTATTCCTCGACCGGCAGACTGGTCACCTTGGTTATTTTTTCAACGCCGACGAGCACATCGTACACCTTGTCGATCTTCAGGATGATCTTTTCGATCGAATTGATGGTCATGATGATCACGATCTCCGCCGCAACGAATTGACCGAGGTTGATCTGCCGGTCTACGATCAGCACCGCGCCCAGGATGAGCAGCATGGCGGTTACGATGGTCTTGAAGACGACGAAGCTGTAATACTGCTTCTTCAACACCCGAAAGTGATCTTCCCGCGCCTGAACGTAATTGCTGACGAGGTGGTCGGTCTTGTCGAGCGCGAAGCTGGTGTGGCCGGCCAGTTTGAATGTGCTGAGCGTGCGCGCGATCTCTTCCAGCCAGTTGGCAACTCGGTATTTATAGTCGGACTCCGTCATGGCGGTGGCCAACCCTTTCGGACCGGTCATTCGCAGGATGAAGATCAGCAGGAAGACCAGGACCGAACCCATTACGATGAACAACGGATGATAGAACGACAAGAGCAGGATCCCGAAGATCACCTGCAAGGTCGCTGCCGTGATGTCGATCAACAGGATGGGAAGTCCTTTCTGCAGTGTGATCGTGTCGAAGAAGCGGTTCATCAGTTCCGGCGGATAGTATTGCAGGACTGATTCGAGGCGTATTCTCGGAATGCGCGAGGCGAACGAAAAGGCCGTGCGGGTAAATAGTTTCTGATGCAGGAATTCGACCAATTCCAACTGGTAGATGGTCATGATCCCGGAAAACACTATTCCCAAGAGGATGAATGCAATCAGCACCACCACGGAGGTAACGACCTGTCCGCTCGAGATGAACCCGATCAGGCTTTGAACCCCCAGGGAAGCGACAAGCTGATGATGCCGATCAGGATCGCATACAGGAAGATGTAGAGGATCTCTTTTCGCTCAGGCTGGAGCAGTTTCAGTAGTTTGGAAAAGAGTTTGAAACGAACGCTGCCGACATCGATGGCCCGGAGTTCTTCCGGCTCTTCAAAGTTGGAATGAGGGAAGCAGGTGATGACGACAATGCTGTCGGCTTCCGAAAGCCCGTCATGCCGCTGGAGATCACCGAGGTCCTCAACGCGCTCAATGCGCATGGTCTGTTCACCCTGTGCGGTGAATGCCGTTGCGAATCGTTCACCTTTTCCCGCATGGACCAGAATGGGATACAACGAAGTTCCTTTTTACTGAATACCAGGAACGGATAGCTGCCGCTCAAGGCGAGTTTGCTCAGCTCGCCAGAAGGCAAGTCGTTGGAAAGAAAAACAAGGTTGAATTGAGAACCGAATTCGGTGAGCTTGGCCAGGAATTCATCCAGCGAAAACTCCTGTTCATGGGTAAGCCTGGTCTGAAGCGCTACCAGTCGGTCAGCCTCCTGCGAAAAGCCATATTGCCGCAGGAACGCCTCGGCAATGGCCGGAATCAAAGTTGGTTGCATAGTGGTTCATCAGTGTGGGTGAATGAAACGCTGTTTTACGGCACAAAGAAAAACACCGGAAAGCTATCCATAGTTCAGCCATTAACGATTTTTTAGAATTAATCTAAAGAAATACAATCAACTCTATATCAATTACATAGATAATGGTTGTTCACAAGATCAGTCAATCGGAAAAGTGATATCGCCCGGGGAAGGGTCTGGGCTGCCCTTTGGCATGGCTTTCGTTAATACGAGGCCATCTTTAAACGCCAATTCGATGAAAACGCTCATCCTCAGCCTGGCCCTTGCCGGCATCACCAGTCTCACGGCCTCCGCCCAGACGTCCACCCCGGCGATCGGGCAAAAACAGGTCAACCAACATGAACGGATCAAAGACGGAGTGGACTCCGGACAACTGACCAAGAAAGAAGCCCGCCATCTTCGCGCGCGCCAGGCGAAGATCCGGCACGACAAACGGGTTGCCAGGATGGATGGTGTCGTGACTCCGGCCGAACGCAAGCAGCTACACAAGGAACAGCGTCGTGCCAGCCGGGCGATCCACCGCCAGAAGCACGACGAACAGCATCGCTAAGAGATTGCCACGGTTAGCACAACCGGTCGAAGAGGAAACTCTTTCGACCGGTTTTTCATTTCTTTCCGCTGGCGTTTCGCAGGATTTCTGCAAAACTCCAACCCTTGATCATACCATCGATCGTGGTGGCGATGCGTCGGGCACGCGTCACCTCGGTTTTCGCGCCATCGATCCACTTGGAATAATAACGCTGATGAGAGCCGGGAAGCTTATCGAAAATTTTCCTGGCTGCGGGTTCCTCTTCAAGGCAGGCCCGCAGGTCGGCGTTGATCTGATAAACGGATTCATCCAATTGCAGGTCCACGGTTAAACCGGCACCTTCTCTTTTACCAATGGCTTTGCGAAGCGCAGCATTCAGCGGCAATATGAAATCCCCGTTGCCGATGGGAATCAACGCGACCTTTTCAATGGGGAATCATCCAGTTTTCCTTTGACCCGGAACGAAGTTCGTTGACCCTTTTTAAGCCGGTTAGCCACATCGGCCGGAACATCAATGTACGTCCATCCGGATTTTTCACCCTTCTCCCGGAATTTCTGGATGATGGTCGTATAACGAACGCGTGCCATGTTGAGGGTCAAGATTATTATCAGTACCCGAATATTTTTGGGACCTCGATTATGTCCTGACAAAACTATTCCAATGAAAGTCATATCAAGAGACTCATCGACATCAATTCGTTGAACTGATTGCGGTTGATATTCCCTTAACTTTACCGCATGCCGGATGAAACGACAGCGGTCCAACTGCAAACCGCTACTGCAGTTGACGAAGAATGTCAGGTAATCGTTTTCTGCCATTACCGGGCGACCGGACCGGATCAATTGATCAGGATCTGGAGTACTACGGTTCTTCTGGATCGCTCATCCGCTCACGAAAGCAAATTGCTGTTCACGGATAATGTCGCGGTTGCGCCTCAATGGATGCATGTGCCGAACGGCAGCACCGCCCGTTTTACCCTGATCTTTTCCGGACTGCCGCGTTCCTGTACCAGCTTCGATCTGATCGAACGGATCCCGGAGCCGGGAGGGTTCGAGGTTCGGAATATCGGCCGGAACAAGACCGATGTTTACGAAGTGGAATTCCTTTAATGATTTTACTAAAACAGGATACCCCTTCGAGAACGATCGTTTTACGATTGAACGTAGGGAAGAAAAACATCCACACGGGTTCCGGTATCCGGGGTAGAAGATAATGACAAGTCACCGTGGTGGATCTGAACGATCCGTTTAGCCAGCGGAAGACCCAGTCCGTGACCGCCTTTTCTCGCCACTTCCATGGAGCGATAGAATGGCTCAAACACGTGCGGCAGATCAGCCGGGTCAATGCCGATCCCGGCATCCTCTATCCGAAGGTGCAAACGATCGCGCTGCGGTTCCAGGGATACGATGCAGCGGTGAGGGTCGGAATATTTACAACCGTTCTCGATGAGGTTGGAAACGGCCACACGCAGGAGATCTTCGTCCGCTTCGATCACGACGCTGTTCTCGTCCTCGATCTTTTCACTATAGGTCAGTTCAACCTCATAGTCGGGATGCTGTTTCCGTAGTTTACCAAGGATCTGCCAGATCAATTCATCCATGCGGACCTTGCTGATGCGTACCAGGCGGTCGTCTGCGTTTGCCCGGGCCAGGTAGAGCAGGCTGTTCAGCAATTGATTCAGATCACGGGTGTCGTCCAGCATGGAACGCAAGACGTTCCGGTACTCTTCCCCGCTGCGGTCCCGGATCAGGGTGACTTCAAGCTGACCGGTAATGGAGGTAAGAGGGGTGCGTAATTCGTGGGAGGCATTCGATACGAATGCGCGCTGGGACTCAAAGGAAGACTGGAGCCGGTCCAGCATCTTGTTGAAGGTAATCGCCAATTGCGCGATCTCATCCTTTCCATTGCCTTCCGGTATACGGATGCCCATGCTGGTGAAACTGATGCGTTCGGCCTGTCGGACGATATCCGACATCGGCTTAAGCGCACGCGCCGAATAGATGCGTGCGGCGATGACCGTGACGATCACACTCGCAATGAATCCGAAGATGAGTACCCAGAACAGGTTGTTCAGTTTGCTTCGGCCGTATTTGTCAAGTGCGGAAGCAAGGATAACATATTCATCATCCCCCTCAACATAGCGAAGCCCGATCGCCTCATTCAGTCCGAGGTGGAATCGTCGTTGTCCGATTTCCGGATCTCATTTAACAGGCTGTCGGAAACCGGAATCGATTCATCATCGACGGAATTGTAGATCAGCTTGTTGGCGGTGTTGTATACCAGTACCTTTTCACTGAACATCGCGTTGATGGAATTCTTATCGATGATCTTCAACATGTCGTTGTCCACCTCCTTCACCTCTATCAACAGGCGGGCGGTCGTCAGCGCTTTGGTCTCCAGGCGGGCATAGAATTCCTGCTCACGATAGGACGACGACAGCAGGTAGATGCCGGTCGCAAATACCAGTAGAATGGAAGTAACGATCAGGGTGAACTGGAGCGTCAGGCGCTCCCTGATCCTAATGTTCATGGGTTCGGCTGCCGGAGGATGTACCCACTGCCGACATGCGTATGGATCAATTTACGGATATATCCGCGATCGATCTTCTTACGCAGAAAATTGATGTAAACATCCACGAAATTAGTACCGGTCTCATATTGGATGGACCAGACGTGGCTGGCGATCTCCGCCCGCGTAACGACGCGTTCTGGATTGCGCAGGAGATATTCCAACAGACCGTATTCTTTCGGAGTCAGGGAGATCTTATTACCGGCACGATGCACTTCGCGCGTGTCCAGGTTCAGGGTAATGTCCGCATAACGGAGTGTGGACGGCTCCGATAACTCGGGCTCCGAGCGCTTGAGTAAGGCCTTAACGCGGGCCAGTAATTCCTGAAACTCGAATGGTTTGACCAGATAGTCATCGGCTCCACTTTCAAATCCTTTGAGCTTGTCGTCAATCGCACCCCATGCCGTCAGCATGAGGACCGGAATCCTGCGATCATTCTTTCGCACCGCCGCGCAAACTTCGAATCCGTTTTTTCGCGGAAGGTTCAGGTCGAGGATCAACAGATCATAATTATTGGCCTCCAGCATCGCAATACCCGATTCCCCATCGGCAGCCCAATCGGACGCGAGCGAGCTTTCGCTCAGCCCGGAGCGGATGAAGCCGGCCACTTTAGGCTCGTCTTCGACGATTAGAATTTTTCGTTCCATCAATTAAGCAAATTCGGCCGGTCTTGTATCCGGCAAGGTCAGGTGACCGCACTATTGTCAAAGGTCAGGAATTCCGGCTCCTGAATTTCATTAAAATGAAGTTAAACCTAAGTGAATTCTTGTATCTGACTTACCCTGAATAGCAGACGAATCGCGATTAGATTCGCCAACAAAACAATCGGAAGGATATCGGTCATTAGCCATTCCCGGTAAATTGAAATAATGCAACTCGAAACACTTAGCCTGGGTGAGTTTTGTTTCATGAAAACCGTTGAAGTCTTGTGAAGGGAATCGCCAATAAGGAAAACAGCTCGATCAGCGGTATCGGTAGATCACCCCGAATTGTAAGCCGGCACTATTCAGCCGTTCACGTATCGTTGTAGCTGCTGCGTCGTTTAGGGCAAACTGATAGGTTGGATCCAGATAGAATCGCAGGCGATGGCTATAATAGAATTCCATGCCTGCTGAAAGTATGGGTGTGATGGAGATCTTGAGGTCCTGATCGGGAAGCTGGTTGCGCTTCACCTCCCGTTCGCCATTGCTGAATTTGTACCGGGTGGAAACCGTTACGCCCAGGGTAATCCCAAGGCAATGCCGGCGGCGACGTGATAGCGCAACCGGAGCGGTAAACTGGTAATGGAGCCGCAACGGCACTTCCACATAACGGTATTGATGCCGGATAAGGATTTCGTCCAGCGCTTGTGTGACATTGGTCACGGTCACATAGTTGGTGTCGATCGCCGGGCCAAAGGTTTTGTCGGCAGACCGGTATTGATAACCCCGGATCGTGTAACGTAAACCGGCTTCCAGAATCCAATGAAGTGAGCGTTGCTTACGCAGCGAAAGACCGACGGAGTAACCCATCATCGGATCTTCGTGTTTTTGGCGATCGTTAAAGACCGCATTCAGACTGGAATCCGCTCCATCGTACCGTATTTCGCGGTAGCAACGGTCGATGGATAGAGTGAATCCAAAGGCCGTACGGTCGAAGACCGGTCCAGCTGGCGGGAGATAGGCCCGGGATGAGGCCGTCATGAAGCACAAGAAAACCATTGAAATCAGCCGGCTCCGCATATGGGTCAAGGTAGTATTATTCCCGAATCCGTAGTAGGATTCACATTGATTCATTGTAAGGGAGTCGGTCGAATTTTCTGCATTTTCGATTATTTTAGTGAATAAATAACTGCAAATACGTTGAATTATTTTTATTCAATCAGTTTATTTGGAGTATACTTGCAAGGGAGTTAGTGACGTGCATAACTGCAACTGTTTCAAAATCGATGATAGGAGACCATCGGAATACTATTTAATCAACTAAAAAAAATTAATTATGGCAAAGGAAAACGTGGCCGCCCGAAGGGTCTCTAAGAACAAGAACACCTCCGCAAATGCTGCCAAAATCGTCGTTAAAAAAAGGCAAACGGGGACGTCCGAAAGGATCGAAGAACAAGAAGACCCTGTTGGCGGAAGGCATGCCGCCGCGGCAATTGCTCCGTTCAAAGGAACCGGTAAGCGTGGTCGCCCGGCCAAAGTTGCACAGGGCGTCATCGGCAACGGTATCCGCATCGTCGACGGCATGGCGCTCATCAACCTCACGGGCAGCCGTGTGAACCGTATCCTCGTCATCGGCAGCGATGCGAAGACGCCGGTTACGCATCTCTGATCGGTTATGCACAATGAAAGGCGTCGTGAAACTCACGACGCCTTTTTATTTACCGTAGTTGTCTGCTCAAAGCCGAATGCAAACATTCTTCTCTTCCGTAAAAAACCGCAGCGCTTCGAAACCGCCTTCGCGACCGACGCCGCTGCCTTTCATACCGCCGAAGGGTGTGCGCAGGTCGCGCAGCAGCCAGCAGTTCACCCAGACGATGCCGCTGTGGATCTTCGCCGCCATGCGGTGCGTGCGACTCAGGTTGGAAGTCCAGAGTGAACAGGCCAGTCCGTACTTGGTGCTGTTCGCGTATTGCAGGACTTCTTCTTCCGTATCGAAGGGTTGCAGGGTAACCACCGGCCCGAAGATCTCTTCCTGGTTGGTGCGGCAGTCGTAGGAAAGCCCTTCGATCACGGTCGGTGCGATAAACCAACCGTTCTTGCAGCGACCTTCCGGGTGCAAGGCAGTTCCACCGCAAAGAACACGACCACCCTCTTGTTTGGCGAGTTCGATGTAGGAGAGGACCTTGTCGTAGTGTTGCTTGGACACGATCGCGCCGATCCAGCTTTCATCCAGCATCGGATCGCCGACCTGCAGTTTCTTCACGCCGTCCACGAACGCGTCGCGGAACTTTTCGTAGATGCTGCGTTCAACGAAGATGCGCGAACCACAGAGACAGATCTCGCCCTGGTTCGAAAAGGCCGCACGCACGGCCGTGTGAACCGATTTTTCAAAGTCGGCATCGGCGAATACGATCGTCGGGTTCTTGCCGCCCAATTCGAGAGAAAGTTTCTTGAACATGGGAGCGGCAATGCTGGAAATGGTCTCTCCGGTCTTCGTGCCGCCTGTAAACGAGATGGCGGGAATATCAGGGTGCGACACGATGGCGGTGCCGACCTTGGGCCCCAGTCCGTGTACGATGTTGAGCACGCCGGGAGGTAGTCCGGCTTCGATGGCCAGCTCCGAAAGGAGATAAGCCGTCATCGGCGTAATCTCGGATGGCTTGGCCACGACCGTGCATCCCGATGCAAGCGCCGGGGCGATCTTCCAGGTGAAGAGGTAGAGCGGCAGGTTCCAGGGCGAGATACAACCGGCGACACCGACGGGTGTCCGCAAGGTGTAGTTGATCGCCGTCTCTTCCATCGCGTGAGCCTCCGTTGAATCGTGCAGGATGCCGGTGGCATAAAAATGGAAATTGGAAACCGCACGGGGAATGTCGACGCTTTTCGCCAGCCAGACCGGCTTACCCTGATCCACGGACTCCGCGAGCGCGAGACGGTCGAGGTTTTTCTGGATGAGACCCGAAAGTTTCAGCAGCAGCGCCGAGCGTTTTTCTTTCGGCATGGTGGACCAGGCTGGAAACGCGGCCTGTGCCGCAGCCTGAGCGGCGGCCACATCCCGTTCGTCGCTGTCGGGAATCAGGCTGTAAACTTCGCCCAGCGCCGGGTTGAAATTATCGAGGTATTGTCCCGAAGCAGGCGGGACGAGGACTCCGTTGATGTAGTTCAGGAGGTGAAGCATGGGGTAAAGGTAGTGAAGAGTGAATAGTGAACAGTGAACAGTGAATAGTAAATAGTAAGTAGTGAACAGTTTTTGTGAATAGCGAATAGTTATTGGTGAATAGTCAGTGTTTTGTACCTGGATTTCGTGGAGGCGGGGAAACAGGATTTGAAATTTTGATTGGTTATTTGTAATTAGAAATGCCGGTTTATTTCGCCTCAATCACCAATCACCAATGCCCAATACCTACCTACTAATCGCTATCTTCGTATCAACATCACGTTCGAACGCCCATGTCCTACCCCTTTCAACATACCGATCGACCAGCTTACGATGCTGCCTACCGTCGCAGTGTACAGGACCCGGAAGGTTTCTGGGCCGATGTGGCGGCTAATTTTACTGGCGTAAGCGATGGGAAAAAAACACTGGAGTGGAATTTTCGGGACCCGGACGTCAAATGGTTCTCTGGTGGCAAGTTGAACATCACGGAAAATTGCCTGGACCGTCACCTGGGATCGTTGGGCAACAAGCCGGCGATCATCTGGGAACCGAACGATCCGGAAGAGCATCACCGGGTACTGACGTATCGCGACTTGCACACGAAAGTCTACAGTTCGCCAATGTGTTGAAGAATAACGGCGTCAAAAAAGGCGACCGGGTCTGCATCTACATGGGCATGGTGCCCGAGCTCGCGATCGCCGTACTGGCCTGCGCACGCATCGGCGCGATTCATTCCGTGGTTTTCGGCGGCTTCAGCGCGCAAAGCATCGCAGATCGTCTGACGGATGCACAGGCCGAGTTCATCGTCACCTCCGACGGCGCCTTTCGTGGCAACAGGAGATCGGCTTGAAGAGCGTGATCGATGACGCGCTGGTGCAATACCGGTTTGTGAAGCGGGTGATCGTACTCACGCGTACGCGGACTCCCGTGTCCATGATCAAAGGCCGCGACGTCTGGTGGGAAGACGAGATCCGCAAAGTGGAAACGATGGGCAATCCGGACTGTCCGGCGGAAGAAATGGACGCGGAAGATCCTTTGTTCATCCTCTACACTTCCGGATCCACCGGAAAGCCGAAAGGGGTCGTGCACTCGAGTGCGGGCTATATGGTGTACACCACCTATTCGTTCGCCAATGTCTTTCAGTACCGCCCTGGCGAGATCTTCTTCTGTACAGCCGATATTGGTTGGATCACCGGACACAGCTATATCGTGTACGGTCCGCTCGGCGCCGGCGCCCCCTCGCTCATGTTCGAAGGGGTTCCCACCTGGCCGGACGCTGGAAGGTTTTGGGATATCGTCGACAAGTACCACGTGAATATCCTGTACACCGCGCCAACCGCCATTCGTTCGCTGATGGGATACGGACTCGGACCGTTGCAGGGTAAGCACCTCAACAGCCTGCGCGTACTCGGTACGGTTGGCGAACCGATCAACGAAGAAGCCTGGAACTGGTACCACGAGAACGTGGGGAGGGAAAATGTCCGATCGTCGATACCTGGGCAAACCGAGACCGGCGGAGTCATGATCTCCAACATGGCTGGTGTGACACCTGCAAAACCGGCGCATGCCACGCTTCCCTTACCCGGTGTTCAACCGATGTTGGTTGATGAAAAGGGAGAAGAGATCACCGGCAACAATGTCAACGGCAATCTTTGCATTCGTTTTCCCTGGCCGGGCATGATCCGAACCACCTACGGTGACCATGAGCGATGTCGTACGAATTACTTCGCGACCTACGAGAACCTGTACTTCACCGGCGACGGCTGCTACCGCGACGCGGAGGGCAACTACCGGATCACGGGTCGTGTCGATGACGTACTCAATGTCAGCGGCCACCGCATCGGAACCGCCGAAGTGGAGAACGCGATCAACATGCACGCCGGCGTGGTGGAGAGCGCGGTTGTCGGCTACCCGCACGACATCAAAGGACAGGGCATCTACGCTTATGTCATTTACAGCGGCACGCACGGCGACGAGAACCTCACGCGGCAGGACATCGCGCTCACGGTGAGTCGGATCATCGGCCCCATCGCGAAGCCCGACAAGATCCAGTTCGTCTCCGGCTTACCCAAGACCCGCAGCGGCAAGATCATGCGCCGCATCCTCCGCAAGATCGCCGAAGGCGAAGTGGAGTCCCTCGGGGATACTACGACCTTGCTGGATCCGGGGTGGTGGAGGAGATCAAAGGAAACAGGTTGTAGGTTTCGGGTTTCCGGTTTCGAGTTTCGGTTTTTTTAATATTAGTTTCCGCATTTATTGGATGCAATTCCTCGAAGCGATTTGGATGTTTGCTTCGTGGCCAGCATTAAAACCTTCGAGGACCTGGAGATTTGGAAGATCGCCCGGCAGGTGAACTAAATTGTTTTTACGATTACAAGATCGCGCGAATTCCAGGAAGATCTTCGCTTTCGATCACAGATTCGAAGCGCATCCGTATCGATGATCTCCAATATTTCAGAGGGATTTGAGCGCGGAGGCAATCGGGAGTTCACGAATTTTCTTTCCATCGCCAAAGGTTCCAACGGTGAATTGTATTCCCAACTGGTTGTGGCGGCTGATCAGGTTGGGTTCCCGATTCGGAAATGGAAATCCTGCGGCAACTAAGCCGTCAGTTTTTCACAAAAGACAGGCGCACTAATGTCCTATCTGATTCAATCTCAAATCAAGGGAACGAAGTACAAAGGGCGACAGTAAGGAGAAGAAAACTCTTCAACAAAAACAACCCGAAACCCGAAACCCGAAACTGGAAACTGAAACTGGAAACGCGAAACCGTAAACTACAAACACGAAGTCCTTCCCCCATCCACCGGCACGTTGATGCCCGTGATGTAGGCGGCGGCGGGGCTGGCGAGGAAGGCAATGGCGTTGGCGATCTCGGAAGCTTCGGCGAAGCGGGCCATGGGGACTTCGTGGATCATTTCAGCTTTGATTTCGTCGGGATGCTGTCCGGTTTTTTGGGCTTTGGCGTCGATCAGACTGCGCAGGCGTTGGGTGTTGGTGGCGCCGGGCAGGACGTTGTTGACGGTGATGCCGTACTTCGCGACTTCACCGGCCAATGTCTTTTGACCAATTCGCTACCGCGGCGCGCACGGTGTTGGAAACGCCCAGACCTTTCAGCGGTTGCTTGACCGAGGTAGAAATCACATTGACGATGCGCCCATAACCCGCTTCTTTCATGCCGGGCAATACGGCCTGGGCCAGGATATGATTGCACACCAGGTGATTGGAAAACGCCTGGATGAATTCTTCCGTCTTCGCCTCGGTGATCGGTCCGCCCGGAGGTCCACCGGTATTGTTGATCAGAATGTGCACCGTGCCTGCGTTGCGCAGGTAGCGCTCGACCGATGCCCGGAGTTCTTCGGGTTTGGAAAATCGGCGACCAGATAATCGTGCTTCTGATGAAAGACCGATGACAGCTCGCCGCAGGTCTTTTTGAGATCGGATTCGTTGCGCGCAAGCAAGGTAACCGTGGCGCCGAGCAGCGCAAGTTCCAGCGCCGCCGCTTTTCCGATACCCTGCGTACTACCGCATACAAGGGCTTTCTTACCGCGCAGATCGAGATTCATTCCGTAAATGACGGGAGATTTTGTGAATGGGTCAAGACGGCGAGGGGGTTTCCTGCCTACGCTAAAGCTGCGGCAGGCGGGCAGGTTCCGGGTTTCCTGCCTTCGATAAAACTGCGGCAGGCGGGCGAGTTTCCAGTTACCAAGTTTTTAATTTCTAATTACCAGTTTCTAATTACAAATCACCAATCACCAATCACCAATCACCAATAACCAATGCCATCTTGTTCGCCGCGCTGTTCAGCACTACCTTGCATCCAGCACCATGTCCATACAGCCTGAAATCCGTACCATTCCATCCTTTCGCCTCATCGGCATGTCGCAACGGCAGTCGCTGGTCCAAAACACTACGGCCGCATTGTGGAAACGCTTCATGCCCCGCCGGGGCGAGCTTCGGTCGGTGAGCGATGGTGTTTTGTATTCGCTGGAGGTCTACGATGGCCTGGATCATTTCGCAGTATTTGATCCGGCCAGGGAATTCACGAAGTGGGCCGCGGTGGAAGTCGAGGAGCAGGAAGCAGTCCCCGATGGGATGAGCGAATTGCGCGTGCCAGACGGTCGATATGCGGTCTTCTTGTATCGTGGCCCCGCTTCTAAAGGCGCGGACCTGTACCGCTACATCTTTACCCAATGGCTCCCCGGCTCCGGCTATTCGCTCGATGACCGACCGCACTTTGCCCGGATGGATGAGCGGTATAGGGGAGAAGCAGAGGATTCGGAAGAGGAGATCTGGGTGCCGGTGCGATAGGTGCTTGGGTGTCGCGCCCTGTTCAGGGCATTTTCGAAAAGCGTCGTAAACGCAGTATGTTCCGTTGATAGGTGACCGGATCTTTTCCGAGATAGATTTTTTCACGCGCGGATCCCACGATTCCACCAATGATCAATCCCGGAAATGCGGCCAGTGTTCCGCCGATCAGGGCGTTTTCTTCTGGCGGTATTGACTCGAGTATACCGTAATCCGGCACTCCCGACAAGCCCAGCACACCGCCCACAAAGAAACCCACGACCCTCCCACGAGGATGCCGGTTCCTGTTTTGCCTTTTCGGCCGATCTTCATTTCGTCGATATAGCGCGCGGGCATGAACCGGACTTCCCGTTCAAAAGAACGCGAGCCGTGTTTGACCGCGGAATAGTAGAACCCGCTGTCGGTGACCGATTGGATGATCGCGTAGCGAACGGTGAAGTGCTTGGTTGAATCACCGCGGATGAGGCAGTGATAGGTGCGGGTATGGGAACGAGCAGGAACCTGATCTGCCTGGGAACTACAAGTCAATACGTGGAAAAGGAAGAGTGTGAAGAATGCACAAAGGACGCGGACTGACATGATTGAAAGATTATTCAATTGCTACTTCTCCGGCAACTGATGGAGTGATAATATCGACCGGTTAGTATTTTAGCAGCCTTCCTATTCTGAGCTGTCCATGATTCTCCAGGTGCAACAAGTACGTTCCGGCTGGAAGGTGGCTAAGATCAAGGTTGGTGTTGATCGAAACCGGAAGACGAACGGATCGTACCGTTCGTCCTGCAAGATCGTTGATGGTCACATTGGCTGCTCCAACCCAGTCGCCGGGAAATCGGATCCCGAATAAGCCGTTGCCGGGATTCGGAAACACGAACAGCCCGTCAGCATTGGAGAAATTCACCGCGTCGATTCCGGTCGTTAGCTGGCAAAGGCTGTCGATGTAGTCGCGCATGTAGTGATACTGTCCGCAACGGTTCAAACTGCCGGGCACGAAAAAACAACTGCTGTCGCCATTCGAGCAGAAGGGATGATCGCCCGTACCGCCGAAGACCTGGAAGTTGACAAGCGAATCGTTCCGGAAGAGTTTATAACGCGGGAAAGCAAAGGCCCACGAACGAAAGGCGTCGCCTTCCAGCCCGAAGAGGTAGTAGGTCGTGTCGCACTGGAAGATGGCGTGGTAATGCGTGATCAGGTTTTGCATCCAGTTGGTCCAACTGGCACCTCCATCAATGGAATAAGCCACTCCCCGACTGGTAATAACCCAGAAACAGGGCCAATGTATCCGTACCGAAATGCTGCAACTGGTTGACCGAGTTCCAATAATTCGGCGAAGGGTCTGTATTCCTTGCGGCTGCACAGAAAGAAGAATCCACCTGCCAGGAATTCCCGCGATCATCCGAGCGCCAAAGCGTCGTCGGACCGCCGATGTATCTGCTGCCGACGAGTGTGAACCAACGGTTCGGCGCTACGATATCGAAGTCGCGGATGTATTGATCCGGGTCCGGCAGACTGAAATCGTGTACCGGACTGGTACCGGCAGCGGTCTCCAGGTAAATTGTATACCGACCGGCAATGAGCGTCGAATCCGCATTCAGCACATGAAAGGTCGAATCGCAGACGGCGTATTCGCGTTGGGCGAAAAGTGTAAAGGGAGCAAGCACTAGCATCAGCCAAATCCATAATCCAGCGCTTCTAATGTTATTTGCTAAGCCTTTTCTCATGGCGTAGAAGGGTGAATAAATGATCCGGCAGTTTTAATATGCTTTCGGCGAAGAGATAGTGGAGTATCAGACCTGACTAAAGAACTTGACAGCAAACTCACAGAATTCAATGATCACATCCTTGTCAAGATCGAATTCCTTTCGAGAGCCAAGATAATTCCGGCTTTCGGGGGAAATCGATTTACCTTCCTTCAGTTCCTGAAAGCTGATGCACTTGATGTGTTTCTTGGAAACCACGATGAAGAAGGCGTTTTCGAAGGGATAGTTCTTCGGTAAATCCTCGAAGGTGAACGTTCCTTTGGCCCGGAACTTCACTTCGACAAAATGGACATCCTTGGTTTTCGGATTCTGCATCACGAAATCCGGCATCCGACGAATCTCCTGCGCCACTTCCGAGCGGACACCTTTCAGCAATTCCATGATACCCGGTATGGTATTCTCCATGCCGTAACGGAAGACGTTATAGCCCAGGCTTAAGAAGAGTTCCTGAACCAGGGTCTCGGCAATGCGCCCTTTGATCATGCCGTACCTGTAGGCGCGCTCTTTCTCCGTCAGACCACCGGAATTGAGTGCGCGGATTTCCATCGTCTCCGGCTCGGGCTCTTCTCCATTTTCTTTTCAGCATAACAGCTATAACACAGTCCGCCTTCGAACTTGGTGAACTGTCCGCATTGGGTGCAACTGGCCATGATATAGAGCTTTTAAAAGTGTAGTCAAAGTACGAATTATCGTTTCAATTAAACCGACACTATATTCCTGGAGACCGGAACGCGTCATTCAATCCACGAGCCATGGCTGACCAGATTGCATCATCTTTTTTTCGTAGAATCGTGAGGATTCTCGTACGTAGTTTGTCATTGGACTGCAACAGGCTTTTCAGTTTGCGACCGAGGAAATGCCCCGCGATCTCCTGCCCATAGCTTTGGTTGCTTGTCCCCTCGTATTGATCGAAAAGATCGAAGTGTTCCGTTGCGATTTCGTATGCAGCGATATTGAAAACCGCTTCGAGTAGCAAACGGATATCCGTCAGGTCCTGTGTTCGCTCCGGACGATCATCGTTACTGAGTAGTTTCAAGAGTAGCAGACCCTCCGGCGGACAAGTGTAGCAGGTTCGATCTGCGATCTGGTGACTGACAATTCGGGCTTCCACTTCGAGCAAACCCGGAATATCCAGCGTGAGAACGCTGGGTCGTGTCAGGTGCACTTCGCCTTGCTCTGTTGCCAGGTCGCCAAACGGGATCAGATCGGCCAGCATCCCGCCGCGATGATGCAGCCGAATGCTATTCAGGCGATCGCGTTCAAAATTTCCCGTCGCTGTTTCCGGCAGCAGCAGGTCCCGGGCAATGGCGCCAATCAGGAACCAGCGCACGCCCATCCTCCGAAGCACCGGCTCCATATCGGCGAGTAGCTCCAACGTAGCCTGATCGAGTGGGACAGGCGACGCGTCAGACATGATATTCCTCCCGAATCTGCTTCGCGATGGAGCGGTTCCGACTGTCACTGCTTCCCATAAGCTCAGCATAGACGAGTAAAACCGGCGCGGTGTGCAGCGGACCGGCAGGTAGGTAATTGGTGTTCCAGAAGGGTTGCAGGACTTCCACTTCTCCGTTGGTATCCGGAAGCAGATGCAGTCTTCGTGCAAGATCACCGGCGCTCCAGGTGCTGAAGAGGCTGAACTGTTCCGGCCGCAGGTTATTGGTGAGCAAGGCCCCTGCCGGCTCACCGCTCCAATATGCATCGGACACGTCGAGTTGCGCCCAGTGCTTACGCCAATGCTCTTGCGCAAAACGATAACGCGCCT
Organism: Bacteroidota bacterium; assembly: GCA_016713765.1. Taxonomy (NCBI): domain Bacteria; kingdom Pseudomonadati; phylum Bacteroidota; class Bacteroidia; order Candidatus Pollutiaquabacterales; family Candidatus Pollutiaquabacteraceae; genus Candidatus Pollutiaquabacter; species Candidatus Pollutiaquabacter sp. The sequence continues at coordinate 207,962 of JADJON010000001.1, read as the reverse complement.
GACGCAGTCGTGGCCGCAGATGGCTGTGGTAATGATCCAGCCATCGAGCCAATAACGATTCACGATCGTTCACCTGCCAGACACCTTTGACCTTCTTGAAGTACGGCGACCGTTCCAATTCCTGCATCAGGCCGGCAACGGTTCCGAGCGACAACCGGCAGGCGACCGCGATCGTACGGTAATCGGCCTGCAGGACTTCGGGCTTTACCAGAACGGTGAAGAGGAAGCGTAGTCCCGTCGGTTTCCACAACCCGCTCAAGCCGGAACGCCGCTGCCGACTCACCTTGCGTTCATCCACAAACAGCACCGAATGCCCCGCGCGTATGTAACAATTGCCGGAGGCGTCGAGGTAACGGATCCCCGACTGCCGCAAACGCGCACGTAAAGGCTTGCTCACGTATTGCGTGATGAGCAGGGTGCGCTCCTGCTCCCGTCCGATTTCCTCCAGCAAACCACCCAGATGGTGTTCCCGCAATTCATTACGGACCAGCGTTCGAAAGGCCCATTCCAGGCCCCCCAACTCCAGCACCACACCCTCCGGATCATCCCTCTCCACGCGAAGCGACATCCCGGTCGCCTCCCGGAACTGGCCCAAAGCAGCTTTTAAAAATCGAATTTTCAGCCATTTTCGAATTGTACGTTCAAATATAGTAAAGGTTCGCGAATCATGAACATAAACAATATTTGAACGCTCAGACACTCGTTTTCCGATTGGCGGGGCAGTCCGTACCTTGCCGTACCGGAAATTCAGGTTTTTCATAGAATTACACGGAAATGCGGGACTAACGGCCCCAGGCGATCCGTAGCGCAGCAAACCGATGATCGCCCGATTGAAACCTTTCCGGAAGAACTAAACCAACCTATGCCCCTAAGCTGGAACGAGATCAAGGAACGCGCGGTACGCTTCGCGCAGGAATGGAAAGACGCGACGAACGAAGAGGCCGATGCCAAGCCTTTCCTGGAGGGCTTCTTCGAGGTGTTTGGAATTACCCGGCGACGGGTAGCCACTTTTGAATACAAGGTCAAGAAGCTGGGCGAGGCCGACGGCTACATCGACCTGTTGTGGAAGGGCGTGATCCTCGTGGAAATGAAAAGCCGGGGGAAGAACCTTGATCGCGCCTATGAGCAGGCCCGGGAGTACACGCACGGACTGAAAGAAGAGGAGTTGCCCCGCTTCATCCTCGTGTCCGACTTCGAACGCTTTCGACTGCACGATCTGGAAGACGGCACCATCGCCGAATTCCGGCTCGACGAGCTGGTGGGTAATGTGCAACTCTTCGGGGCGATCATCGGCTACCAGAAGAAAGTCTTCCAGGAACAGGACCCCGCCAACATCAAAGCGGCGGAGCTGATGGGCCGCCTCCACGATCGGTTGGAGGAGATCGGTTATACGGGACATCCGCTGGAGGTGTACCTGGTCCGCATCCTGTTCTGCCTGTTTGCCGACGACACGACGATCTTCAACAAACAGCGGTTCCGGATTTCCTCGAGCAACGCACACAACCCGACGGCTCCGACCTGGCGGCACGGCTGGCCGAGCTCTTCCAGGTGCTGAACACGCCCCGCGAAAAGCGCCTGAAGAACCTCGACGAACAACTGGCGGAATTCCCCTATGTGAACGGCCGCTTGTGCGAAGAAGCCCTGCCGCTGGCGAGCTTTGACGCGAAGATGCGCAAGGCCCTGCTCGACTGCTGTTCCATCGACTGGGCGCGGATCTCTCCGGCCATTTTCGGTTCGATGTTCCCGAGTGTGATGAACCCGCAGGAACGCCGCAACCTGGGTGCGCACTACACGAGTGAAAAGAACATCCTCAAGCTGATCCGGCCGCTGTTCCTCGACGCGCTCTGGGAAGAGTTCGAAAGCGTGAAAGGCAACCGGGCCCGGCTGGGCGAGTTCCACAAGAAGCTGGCCTCGCTCCGTTTCCTCGACCCGGCCTGCGGTTGCGGGAACTTCCTGGTGATCACCTACCGGGAGCTGCGCCTGCTCGAGCTGGAGGTGCTGCGCTCGCTGTACAAGGGCGGACAGGGCCTGCTCGACATCCGCGAGGTGATGCTGCTCAACGTGGACCAGCTCTACGGCATCGAGATCGAAGAATTCCCGGCCCGCATCGCCGAAGTGGCTATGTGGCTCATCGACCACCAGATGAACATGCTGGTGAGCAACGAATTCGGACAGTACTTCGTGCGACTACCCCTGCAGAAGGCGGCGAATATTGTGCATGGGAATGCACTGCAATGAATTGAGAAGCAGTCGTATCCAAAGATAGTCTCAGTTATATATTAGGAAATCCGCCCTTCATTGGAACGGCATACCAAACAGATGCTCAGAAGAATGATCTTATTAATGCACTCACAAGACTATCATCGTTTGGCATGCTTGATTATGTGTGTGGCTGGTATGTTAAAGCGGCTGAACTTATTAATGGAACAAAAATTAGGGCTGCATTTGTTTCCACAAATTCGATTGCTCAAGGAGAACAGGTGGGAATTCTCTGGGGATACTTGATAAAGAACCTGGGAATGAAAATACACTTTGCTCATCGTACATTTAAATGGTCAAATGAAGCCAAGGCAAAGCGGCAGTGCATGTAGTTATCATAGGTTTTGGTCAATATGATATAAACGAAAAAGAGATTATATTTTTATGATCATATAGCTGGAGATCCGGAGTTGACAATTGTAAAGAATATTAACCCTTATTTGGTTTCAGCTCGGGACGTCATACTAGATTCAATCTCGAACCCTATCTGTTTTAGTGCCAAGAATGCAGTCAGGTAGTGCGGCAAGGGATGGAGGATTTTGATATTTACCGATGCGGAGTACCAGGAGTTTAGTAAAAAACACCAAAACATCGCTCATTACTTCAAAAGATTAATTAGTGGAGACGACTTTATTAACAATATTATTAGATGGTGCTTATGGTTAAAAGATATGGATATCTCTTTTATTAGTAGGTTGCCTGAAATAAAAGATCGACTTCAAAAATGCAAAGACTTTCGACTGAAAAGCACTAGAGAGGGCACGAAAAGAATGGCTGAATACCCATATCTTTTTGCAGAAGAACGTCAACCAGTCGGAAAGTTTATATTAATACCTAAAGTATCATCCGAAAATCGACGATATATTCCAATTGCCTTTTTAGATGAAAACTATATTATTACTGATAAAACTTTCGTGGTTCCCAAGGCATCATTTTATAACCTAGGCGTATTGCTTAGTTTAATGCATATGACCTGGACTAAGAATACTTGTGGTAGACTAAAGAGTGACATTAGCTATTCAAATACTATTGTCTATAACAATTTCCCCTGGCCCGAATCCCCAACTGAAAAGCAGAAAGCACAGATCGAGCAGGCTGCGCAGGCTGTATTGGATGCAAGAACGCAGTTCCCGGAAAGCAGCCTGGCCGATCTCTACGACCCGCTGACCATGCCGCCGGTCTTGTTGAAAGCCCATCAGGAGTTGGACAAGGCCGTAGACCTGGCGTATCGTCCGCAGCCTTTCCCCTCGGAAGCCAAGCGGATGGAGTTCCTGTTTGAGTTGTATGAGAAGTATACGGCGGGCTTGTTTGGGGAGGAGAAGAAGCCGAAGAAGAAGAAAAGTGCAAAGGCGTAATGTCCGCTTCCGTAGAGGCCGCTAAAGAGTGAAGGACAACGCACGATAGTAGCGGATTCAATTAGAGATTTCGTGGAATGAAGAATGGTGAATTCTCATTCGCATGGATGTGTTGAATGGGTTTTTTATGTTGAATGAAACTATCTACCACACTGCTGATATCCGCAAAGGATTTGTCCGGGCATTGAATGTAAATGTTATCAAAAATAGTATCCGTTAGAAGAAAGTTATCATATTCCCGGTTAAAAAAGGGGAAGCAGTAGCCGATAATAACAACATTTACACAATTATAAATGGATGATAGGAGCTGATTAAGTGTTTCAAAATTTAAGTCGGATTCAAATGCAAATCGTATATTGTTTTTATAGAACCTGGAACGATAATGGACAATTCCTTCAATCACGCTTTCGATTGTTCGATCCGTATTAAGTTTGGAGAATAGCGGCGCAAATTCCTCATTATTTGAGTTGTCAAAGTAGGTAGCGCTCCCATTCATTTTATATAGAAAGAAAGAGTTTATCGAAGGTGAACGATTGGAGTGTGGAGTAAGATTAAGGGCATCTGCCACATGCTGATAGGTGTAGCGATTGTAATATTCAGAAAACGCCAATTCAAATTGAAAATCATAGTTCCATGATACAACTTTTACTTGTTCTGGCAGTTTAGATCTGCGATGATCATAAAGCGCAGCGATAAATGCGTCATACCGTGTGCTGACCGATTTAGTGAATTGAACAAAAGAGAAAAGATCGGTGAGAGACTGTTTTATTTTTTCATATTCAAATACGCGCTCTTGCGAAAGATATTTTTAGCAGCAGTGTCAGTGCTTATATGTTTTTCACACGCCGCCTTTAAAAAACGAATATCCTTCAGTAAGTCATCAAGAGAATTAGATAGTAAACCAAGCTCCGGGCTTAGTAATACCGGGTCTATTGGGCAGCTTCTTTTGTAATCTTCAATATGATTAATAAAATTATTGGCCTCTTTTAATATGTCGCTCGTAACTGGAAGTACAGGAACGCTTGCTCCCGCGCCGAGGTAAAAAGGGTGTGTGAGTTATTAGCCATATGCTAGTTATAATAAAAGATGTGATTGGGAGAGAAGTTGCGGAATAAGTAAAAGCCAAAGCGCCTATATATGCCCTGAAACTTTCCAGAGATCAAACCAAACATAGGGAGGATGTAAAGTGGATTAACCATGTAAATTTATTAACTTTAAACTTCTAATCGGTTCCCCATGACCCACCTCGCCAACCTCATCAAGCTCAAAGCCAACCTCACCGACGAACAGGCGCAACTGGCCGCCGAGGCGGTGATGGACCATTTCAAACTCAAGTTCCCGCACATCCTGCACGCGGAGCTCGACCGGGTCGCCGAGGGCGGCGAATTTGCGATACCGTGCGGGAGAAGTTCGACGACGTACGCGATAAGGTCGAAGCCGTAGCCAAACAAGCCGGCGCCAAAGCCGAAGAGCTCGCCAAGGAGGTGGGGGAGAAGTTGAATGAGTGGTTTGCGAAGAAGAAAACCTGACCGGGGGTTAATCGTTTCGGGTTTCGGGTTTCCGGTTTCGAGTCGTTTTATGTTGTAAAGTTCGATCCAGACCGACCCCCGAGTTCAATTTAAAGGTCAACAGTTTCACTATTCCGGTTCCGAGTTGTTTTTGGTTTTGAACAGAAAATCAGCCCGAAACTGGAAACCCGAAACTGGAAACTCGAAACCCTAAACCCTTAAATTCGCCACGCAGCCAATCCCCAACCGCCATGCCCGTAACCCGCCCGTTCAACTTCAAACAATGGATCGACGAACACCGTCACCTGCTCAAGCCGCCGGTGATGAATCAGGTCGTCTATCAGCCCAACCAGGATTTCATTGTCATGGTCGTTGGCGGCCCCAACAGCCGCAAGGATTACCATTACAACGAGACGGAAGAGTTTTTCTATCAGCTCGAGGGCGACATCGTGGTCAAGATCATCGACGACGGCAAGCCGGTGAACATTCCGATCAAGGAAGGCGAGATCTTTCTTCTGCCGGCCAGGACTCCGCATTCACCGCAGCGAGGTCCCAATACGGTCGGGCTGGTCATGGAAGTGCAGCGACGTCCGGGCATGAAGGACGGCCTCCAATGGTATTGCGAAAGCTGCCACCAATTGCTGCACGAGGAGTACTTTGATCTGGAAGACATCGTCGATCAGTTGGCGAAAGCCATGACGGCCTTTACGAGGACAAACAAAACGTACCTGTAAGCATTGCGGAGCCGTCATGGAGCCGCCTGTACCCGTGAAATAATCCGAATATGCCCGCCAGTGCGGGTATATTTGCTTCCCAACCTGTTCCATCCGCGTGAGCAAGAAACTTACCCGTAAAGAGAAGATCGCGCAGCAACAGCAATCTGCGCAACCTTCCAAGCGCCAGCAGGCAGCCGAGTTGCAGCAACAACAGCGATCCCGTAACTGGGCCGGGTTGATCGTCGCAATCGTCGCGTTCCTGGTCTATGCCAACACCTTTCAACACGGCTGGGCGCTGGATGACTGGGGCGTCATTCCCGACAACAAGCTGACCAAGCGGGGGATCTCGGCCATCCCCGAGATCATGAGCACCACCTACCGTACGGGCATGGACGTCTCCGACCACACGTTGTATCGTCCGCTCTCCAAAGCGACCTTTGCGATCGAGTGGAGCATTTCCCCTGACAACCCTTCACTGGGACACATAGACAACGTCATCCTCTATGCGCTGACGTGTTTCCTGTTGTTCCGCGTATTGCTGCTCTGTTTCCCGCGATCGCTTTTTATCCCGTTCGCGATCGCGTTGTTGTATGCGGTCCATCCCTGCACACGGAGGTGATCGCCAATGTGAAGAGCCGCGACGAGATTCTCAGCATGCTGTTCTTCCTGCTGACACTCCGCTCGGCTTTGTTGTATGCCCGGGGTGGCAAATGGCAGCACCTGCCGATACTGGCGCTTTCCTTCTTCGCGGCACTGTTGTCGAAGGAATCGGCGATCACCTATCTCGCCGCCGTGCCGCTGGCGTTGTACTTTTCTCGGAAGCGAAGGGTAGCCACTATCGCGGGGTCATGGTCTCCATGGCGGTACCGGCGGTATTGTTCCTCCTGATCCGGGCCAGTATTCTCGGGCAGTATCAATCTGCACCGTATGCAATGGTGGATAACCACCTCATCGGGATCAAGGACTTTGTCACCCAGCGTACCTCGGCGATCTATCTCCTGGGCGTTTATCTGTACAAGCATTTTATCCCACACCCGCTTATCTGCGACGGATCCTACGCGGCCTTCGATCCGGCGGGTCCCGGCGATTGGAAGTTCATCCTGTCATTCCTGATTCACATCGGCGCGTTGGTTTACGCGATCATGAATTTCAAAAAGCGCGACCCCATCGCCTTCGGTATCCTGTTCTACTTTGTTACAATCTCCATCATTTCCAACGTGCTGATGCTCATCGGGACCAACTATGCCGAACGCCTGTTGTTTGTCCCTTCACTGGGTTGGTGCATCGTCGTAGCGGTGTTACTGGATCGGCTTGCCGGCTGGTTGAGTCCGCAGTCGGGGATAACCCCGGTACCCCCTGGTGCTGACAGCCCTGGTCGTACTCGGATTTTTCCTCGCTGACCCTGGCACGCAACCAGGATTGGCACGACGAGACGAGGCTCTTCAATACCGATCTGAAAAAGTACCACGCAGCGCGCACATGCGGTTCTATGTAGGGAATCATATTTCAGGCGGAAGACTATCTAACCACACTTCCTGACTCGGCAGCTATCAAGGCCGCGTTAGTCGAATCGATCGCGCAGCTCGACACCGCCATTTCGATCTGGGAACCGTACGGCGACGCCTGGCAACGCCGCGCATATAACAAGTACGTGCTGAACAATTATCATGCAGCCGAGCAGGACTTTGTCCGGGCGCTCGAGATCAACCACCAACCCGGTGGCGCACAGCAACTACGGCAATCTCCTGTTCAACACGCGGAGGTATGATCTGGCCCTGCAACATTTCGAACAGGCGGTCAAATACAATCCCAGATATTCGCACGCGTGGAACAACCTGGCCAGCGTTTACGGTGTCTATGGTGAAGGGGCCCGCGAGCAGGCGATGAACAATCCTGCCGAACGCGACCGCTACCTGGCGGATGCCAGACAAAAGTGGGAAACAGCGATCGGCTTTTTCAAGAAAGCGATCGAGCAAGAGGCGGATTATGCGGTACCCTACCGCATGTTGGGTTTCACGTATCGGAACCTGGGCGATGAAGCCATGGCAAACAAGTATTTCCGGGAGGCTGATGAAATAGCCAAGAAGAAGGCCAATGCTAAAAATTGACATCCACACGCATATCCTGCCTTCGGAACTCCCCGACTTTCGCAAAAAGTTCGGTTATGGCGGCTTCGTTTCTCTGGAGCATCATAAGCCCTGTTGCGCCAGGATGATGATCGATGGAAAATTCTTTCGCGAGATCCAGGACAACTGTTGGGATCCCAAGTCCGCATGCGCGAGTGCGCCCATCACCAGGTCGGCGTGCAGGTGTTGTCGACCATTCCGGTCATGTTCGGTTATTGGGCGCAACCGCAGGACGCGCTCGACCTTTCCATGTTCCTGAACGATCACATCGCGGATATCGTGCAGCGCTATCCGAAGCGTTTCATCGGCCTTGGAACCATCCCGCTGCAAGCACCGGAGCTTGCGATTCGGGAACTGGAGCGTTGTATGAAAATCGGGTTGGCGGGAGTTCAGATCGGCTCGCATATCAACGACTGGAACCTCAACGAGCCGGCCTTGTTTCCGGTCTTTGAGGCGGCGCAGGAACTGGGTGCCGCGATCTTCGTGCATCCCTGGGACATGATGGGCAAGGAGAAGATGAACAAGTACTGGCTGCCCTGGCTCGTCGGCATGCCGGCGGAAACATCCTGGCCATTTGCTCCATGATCTTCGGCGGCATCTTTGAACGCCTGCCACGCCTGCGCGTTGCCTTTGCGCACGGCGGCGGATCGTTCCCCGCGACCTTTGGCAGGATCGAGCATGGCTTTCGTGTTCGTCCCGATCTGGTAGCGGTGGACAATCCTGAATCTCCGCGCAAGTACCTGAAACAATTCTGGCTGGACTCACTCGTTCACGACCCGGTGATGCTGGATTATCTTGTCCGTTTCATGGGGCCGGAGAGGATCGCGCTTGGAACCGATTATCCCTTTCCGCTCGGTGAATTGGAGCCTGGTAAATTGATCGGCGAGATGCCTTATTCCAACGACATCAAAGAACGGCTGCTGCATGGCTCGGCCTTGGAATGGCTCGGATTGGAAAAACGCCTGTTTGCATAGTACACTTACAGTAGTTTTATTTTTAGCACACGGATGACACGGATTGTACGGATGCTCACGGTTTTTTTTCTGTTGAACCTGGCCGCGACAGCCCAGACAAGTTCGTTCAGGTCCGGATTCGCAGTATTGGAATTGTTTACATCCGAGAGCGATGCCAACAGCCCGGCAGGAGATGCGGTCTTTCAGGAAGTGATCCGTGAGGCGCGAAAGGCGAAACAACCGGTCATCGGCCTTGCTTTTCACGTCGATTACTGGAACAAGGGAAGTTGGAAGGATCCCTTCAGCCGCAACGCCTTTACTTTCCGGCAGGAGAATTATTCTCGGGCATTCCCGCAGAAGGAATTGTACACCCCGCAGTTGATTGTCAATGGCCGTGCGCAGATGACAGCCTCGTCACGCGATTCCGTCAAAGCCGCCATCAAGCGCTGATCAGTTCCGGCGATCCCGGATTTCGACTGCAAGTGGATTCCGTATTGCGGGATACGCTATTCCTCACGGCTATTACGCCGAAGCCCGGAGTGAATTGGGTGGTACGGGTCGCAGTTACGGAAGACGGACTGAAAAGCGAAGTAAAGCCGGTCTAACAATGGAAAGATCCTGGAACACGATGCCGTGGTCAGGCTCTGGTATTCCACCGGTGCGAAGTCGAAATCACTTGCGGTGAAGGTGCCTTTGAAAGGACTGAAGCTGAACGATCGGATGCGCCTGGTAGGATTGCTGCAGGAGAAGAAAACGATGAAAATTCTGGGGGCGAGCGAGTCGGGATTCGACTGACCAATCGATGCGTTGAAGTCAAAAAAATTGCTGAACAGCCGGCGGACACCCCTCTGCAAATAAGGTCCGTTACGTCTGAACAGCAATTTTATCTTTGAGTTGGAATCACTCCCTGCAGGCGGCAAAACCGACAGGGAGTTTTTCCTATTTACACCGCTATAATGTCTGTTTGAATGCTTGTGCTAAATACCAATCCAATTCTGTAAGTAATCTGAATAGCTCGGCGAATTTGGATTTTTTTCTGACTCAGTGCAAGACTTTCGGTGAATTCACAAAAAACTGCGGCGAGCTTTTATGAAATCTTTTTCATGTTTAGAGGGTGAATACGCGCGACACGTTGAAGCCAAGTCGGATTCCCGCGTCGTTCCATTGGGTATCCGTATAGGGCAGAAATTGATTTTCAACGAGGGCCGAATGAATTGGTCAGGTGAACCTGGAATACGTGTCCGCCGGTTTCGATCTCGTATCCTACACCGAAGCTGTCGTAGTAGGTGGTGTTCGAGTAGGTGTTGGCGCGATACGCGTATTCAGCCGTGATCGCCGAGCGCTTGCTGAACTTCAAGCGGAAGAGTGCTGATGCTCCGTAGGAGTCGTTCTGCTCGCTGATGCTGGTGACCATGTTGTAATGGTTGTACCAGGGAGCGATCTGAAAGCTGAAGCTCGGCGAGAACTTCCGTGCGATCAGGATCTGGTAGTTGAAGGACCAACGGCTGGTTTCCTTCTCGTCAATTCAAAGCCGTTGATGACGGGGGCTCTTGATGCCTGCACGATAAGCGCCTGCAAAAGCGTAACCGATAAGGGCATGCTGTTGTTGGTCGTCTGACGGAGAAGGCGGAACTCAGAAATCCGTCGACCATCTTCTGAAACGAGCTGCGACCGATGCCGAACATGAACCGTCCGTCGGGACTGTATTCGAGCCCGAGACGGATGTTCGCCGTCTGGTCGATCCCGAACGCTTCTTCGGAAACCGCTGTTGATCGCGCCAAAGCGGTGGGAAATACGAAAGTCGAGTGTGCGGGGGCCTGTCGTTTCGGTCGTATGAAGTTGATAAGTCGGGTACCTTTGAAGGTGGCGATGGAAAAATCTTTTTCATTGCCGGTATCCAGTGCGCTAAGCATGTCCTGAGCGTGAAGACTGCCGGCGCCTGCAACGGTCAGAAAGCCGAAGAGAAGTAGTCGGAATTTCATAGGTGTGAGGATGGTTAGTTGTTGATTTGTCCCTGATCGATCCACTTCTGGATCTTGTCGATGCTGCAGTCGTCAATCTTACCGCCGCCTTTCGGCATCCACTTGCTTTGAGCGACCGTTTGCCGGATGCGACCCATGAAGGTGGTGATACCATCATCGGCGATGGTTTCCACGGTACCGGCATAATCCGCCAGGCTTCCGTTGCCGCCAAGGTTGATCAAATTCGCCGCGTCATGGCAGCCGTTATCATCCGTTCCGCAACTGGCATTCATGATGGGTTGAATATTGGTCGCATAGGATACGGTGTCGGGAATGACACGGTCGTCCCACCGGGTATCGTGGGATGGATCTCCTCAAAGTTGTCGTAATAGCAGGCCGTTAGTCCGGAAACGATCAATAACGCCGCCGGGATGGTCTTTTTCATGGGTGGTAGAAGTTGGTTGTTTTTCGCGCCTTGTTGAATCCACACATAGATGGTCGTGATCTCCTCGTCCAACAAGGGATCGCGACCATCCGGGGGCATGCGATCGGCGCCCAGGGTGATGGATTGATAGAGTTTGCTGTTCCGTGCATCCCCGGCAGTTACGTGCTGCATGACCGCCTCATAGGTCGTCAACGGAAACTCGCCGCCGTTTGCCGCGGCAGCCGGACAAGTTGCAAATCGAAGACAGCTACCTGTACCTGGGTCTGAAAACTGACCTCGGAGTCGCGGGAACTTCCGGATCGGTCCGGCAAGCGCTGCTGGTAATCAGGAGACCAAAGGCAGCAAAAAGCAATTTGTTTTGCATAGGGGTTTGGTAGGAGGACGATCTTACGAAAAAGCCCCGGCGATTCCGGGGCTTTCATTCATTGTAGTATTACTTTTTCAAGCTGGCGTGTTCCAGCCTGTTGAAGTTCGAGGAAATACAAACCGCGCGGCAGGACATCCAGTTGATCGAGGGTGATCACCTGCGATCCCGTTTCTAGCGGTTGTAAGCTACGGACCTCGCGGCCCTCTGAATTGATCAGGCGTACACTGGTCGTGCCATTTACTCGGACCGAAATCTGGTTGGAAGCCGGATTGGGAAGCAAACACTGGCCGGGGTATCGGTCTTACCGATTCCAGTTGTGCTGGCCGGGTTGATCACCTGTACGCCATCATAGACATAATCGCCAATGGTTTCATCACCGTCGGCGTTGGAAGCAACGCCGGAAAAGTAGAATGTAACGGGACCGATGTCGGTAGCCGGAGCTGTCCACGCGAAATTGAAATCTTGCTGTTTGGCGTTGCGCCGCCATCGAGCTGATGCACCACATTGCGTCGGGTAACGGAGCCGACCAGTTTCGATTTGATCTGCGTGGACGCTGCATCCGTAATCGTGAGTGTACCGGCATTGGCATTGGATGCATCCAGCGCTTCGAGGCCCAGTCCGAACAACGGGCTGCCGCTTCGGGCGACCGTCAGCGTCATGTTATAGGTCTGACCCGGGACATATTCCCAGTTGTTCGTGTTGGCGCTGCTAAGAACTACAGAGCCGCCACCGGTATTGATGGTGTAGGCATCGTGGCAATCGTCGCACAACAGCTCGTTGGGAGAGCCCGTGTAACCGGCTTTTCCGTTGTCGCTGGCGGTTTCAGCTGTAAAGACGATGAATGCCGCAATGGGCAATACCATCAGTAAAAAATACTTTTTCATGAAATGCGCAGGTTGGATTTGGTTTCCCGAATGGTTCGCAGCAGAGGGTAGCCTTTTTCCAAGCGTAAACTTAAGCAGTCAATTCTGAATGGACTCTGAAAATGGGAGCGAACAAGCGATAATCCATGATTTATCCCGTTTCCCTTCATACTTTTTGACAAAAAGCAAGTAGACTGATAATAAATAAGCAGCACATGAAAGTATTGATCGTCGAGGATGAACAGGAGTTGTTGAATTCAATGTTGGTTTACCTGCGGGATATCGGTATGGAATGCCGGCAGGCCCAAAATCTCCAGGACGCGATTCGTGAGATCGAGAGCGCATCCTTCGACTGCATCGTGCTGGATATCGGCCTGCCCGATGGAAGCGGTCTACGAGTCATCGAGGAGATGCAGAAAAAGGAACACCAGACCAGTATCCTAATCGTTTCCGCACGGAATTCACTGGACGACCGGCTGACCGGCCTCAACATCGGGGCGGACGATTACATCACCTAAACCGTTCCATATGCCGGAACTGGGTGCCCGTATCAAATCGGTGTTCCGTCGTCGTTCCTCCTCAGGGGCGTCGGAATTAGTCTTCCATGAACTCAAAGTCATGCCGGACGAGATGATGATGTATGTGAACGACAAGATGATCAGCCTCACGAAAAAGAGCATGAATTACTCATGTACCTGGTCAGCAACCGAACAAGGTGTTGAGCAAGGAAGCCATCGCGGAGCACTTGCGGGGGATCATGCCGACATGGCCGACTCCTTCGATTTCATCTACAGCCACATCAAGAACCTGCGCAAGGAAAATCATCGATAGCGGCGGACGCGATTATATCAAGTCGGTCTACGGTGTCGGTTACAAATTCACCGGAGAATGAGGCTGCTCAACATCACCAACCGGTATTACCTGGTTACCTCGGTGGTGTTGCTCCTGGTCAGCTCCGCGTTCCTCTCGTACCGTGTGTTTTACGTGGTCGACAAGGAGATCGCCGAGCACATGCTCATCAAGAAATCGCGCATTGAAGAGCAGATCGCCTCGCAACCGTTTCTGCAGGACCGGCCGTTCCAGTTCGGCGACCTGGTCGAGGTCACGCCGATCGAGCGCTTTACGTCCTTTCGCGTTTACCTGAAGGATACCGCCCTGTACGACGCCTATGAAGAGGACCTGGTCCCGTTCCGGGTGCTCTCGTATGAACAGCAGATCAACAAGAAGGCGTACCGGATCCGCATCTGGGACAGGGGCACGCAGAACAAAGAACTGTGGCGCGGCATGGTGTACACCATCCTGCTGGTCGGCATCGACATCGTCGCGTTGTTTTACTTCCTCAACCGTTTTTTCTCGACACGTATCTGGCGACCTTTTTACCAGGCCATCGCTATGCTGCAACGATTCGACGTGCAGCGCAACAGTAAACTGCGATTCCTGTTTTCCAATGTCGACGAGTTCAATACGCTGAACAACGAGCTCATCCGCCTCACCGACAAGGTGACCCGCGACTACCGCAACCTGCGGGAGTTCACAGAGAACATGTCGCACGAAACGCAGACACCGCTCGCGATCATTCGCTCCAAGCTGGAGATCATCATGCAGTCCGATAACCTCACGCCGGAGCAGATGAACCAGGTCCGCAGCGCGCTCGATTCGGTGAATCGCCTGTCGAAGATGAACCGCGGACTCATCCTGCTCACGCGTATCGAGAACGAGCAATATGCGGAGGAGCAACACGTGCCGCTCGGCAAGTTGATCCGGAAGCAACTGGGCGACCTCGATATGTTCATCGAATCAAGGGAACTGAAAGTGCGCGACGAGATCGACGAACGGGTATTCCTGCTGATGAATCCCTACCTGGCCGACATCCTGATCACCAATCTGCTCTCGAACGCCATCAAGTACAACAAAGAAGGAGGAGAGCTGCTCGTCCGCCTTACCGCCTCGGAACTGGTGGTCGGCAACAGCGGCGATCCATTGCCGATCCCGGGTAGTCAGATCTTCGAACGCTTCAAAGGGCAACCAGGCCGATTCCGTCGGACTGGGCCTGGCCATCGTAAAACGCATCTGCGACCATTCCGAATTGGAAGTTCATTACGATTACCTCGACGACCGGCACCTGTTCATCCTCCGCTTCTCGGCCGAGCGAGTCTTCCAATCCGACAGGGCGTGAAAAGGAGGGACGAGCGACGAGGGGCGAGGGACGGAATGAAGGAACGAGTTGCGGGACCGAGGAACGAGGGTGGAAGAGCGTGGGGTCACCGCCCTCTGCCCACCGCCCTCTGCCCACCGCCCACTGCCCACCGCCCACCGCCTACCGCCAACTGCCTACTGATTTCTGCCTACTGCCCATCGTGTCCCTTTAGTTTGTACCGGTATCCACAGTCTTAGAAAAGTACCAATCTCAGGACTTGTAACTCCAGGACAAGTTAACCACATCAACAGGGGAACCTTACTCGTGTCCAAGGCTTTGAAGCCTATACAGAGATTCAGCCCCTGCTGATGTGACTGAGAAAACTCAGATAGAAATTTAGGCTTTGAAGCCTTCTATTAAGGGTTTGAGTCCTCTCAGTCTGTGGTTAATGAAACTTCAACACTAAGTTACATGAAAAACCAGTACACACATTATCTGGGAGTGGACGTGTCCAAGAAGACGTTGGACCTGGCCCTGGTCACCCAGGGAGACCTCAGTACGATGGAGCATTGTCAGGTGGACAATACGCTCCGGGGAATCCGCAAGCTGACAGGCTGGCTCAAGGGCAAAGGCGTGGCCCCATCGGAACTGTTGGTCTGCATGGAGTACACGGGCATTTACAATCGTCCGCTGGTAAATCACCTGCTCAAGGAAGCAATCGCCCTTTGGTTGGAGCTTCCCATCTCGATCAAGCGGTCGCTGGGTCTTCAACGCGGCAAGAGTGACAAGCTGGATGCTATGCGCATTGCTGAGTACGCAGTACGGTTCCATGACAAGGCCCGGCTTTGCAGCCTTCCTCACAGAGAGCCTGTTGCGCCTGAAGGACCTGCTGGCACTGCGTCAGCGTTTGATCAAGTGTATTCAAATGCTGAAGGTTCCGATCCGCGAGTTGAAGGCCATTGGGAAAAGTCTTGGCCGCTGCACTTGAACGACACTGCAAAGAGCCCCTGCGTAAGCTGGAGCAAGAGCAAAAGAGGCTTGAAGAGAACCTGCGGGAACTCATCGGGCAGGATCGTAGTCTGAACAGTAATTACGAACTGCAAACAGTTCCCGGCATTGGGCCTGTGGCGGCGATTGAACTCATTGCCAGTACGAATAACTTCCTGCATTACGATAATCCCAAGCAACTGGCCTGCTATGCCGGGTGCGCCCCCTTCCCCTAATAGTTCCGGTACAAGTCTTCATGGCCGAAGCCGAGTGAGCAAAATGGCGAACATGCGACTCAAGGCCGTACTTACCCTTGGAGTATGGTCGCAGATAAAACGCAAAGCCGGCACAATCAGCTCATACTACCAACGCAAGATCCAGCAGGGCAAAGCTCCGTATCAGGCAATCAATGCAGCACGAAACAAGATCCTGCACCTGGCCTTAGCCGTGGTGAGAACCCAGCAACCTTACGACCCCAACTACCAAAACCAGTTGCGCAGCGTAATCTTGGAAAACACAAGTCTGGTACTTGACTTTGTCCATAGAAATCCCTGTGGTTTCAAGCCCCGCGAAATGAGGGACGAGTTGCGAGACCGAGAAACGAGGGTGGAAGAGCGTGGGGTCACCGCCCTCTGCCCACCGCCTACCGCCTACTGCCTACCGCCCACTGCCTACTGAAAAATAGCCAGAATACCGCCCTTTAGGCTGACTTTAGTACTGGACTGCCGTCCGCCTTTTGGCTACCTTTGCAACCGGATGTCTGACGTTCTCCAGCACGAGTGCGGGATTGCCTTGATCCGCCTGCTCAAGCCGTTTTCCTACTACGTTAAGAAATACGGGACCCCGCTTTATGCGATGAACAAGCTGTACCTCCTCATGGAGAAGCAGCACAATCGGGGACAGGATGGCGCGGGCGTCGCCAACATCAAGTTCGATGTGGAGCCCGGCACGCGCTACATCAGCCGCTACCGTTCCGTAGAGAAACAACCCCTGCCCGATATCTTCGGCCGCATCGGCGCGAAGTTCGAGGAAGTACGGGCCAACCATCCCGATCGCTTACTGGATGCCGACTGGCTCAGGAAAAACGTAGCCTTCACCGGCGAGCTCTGGCTGGGACATCTCCGCTACGGTACTTATGGCGGCAATTCGATAGAAGCCTGTCATCCGTTCCTCCGCCAGAACAACTGGATGACGCGCAACCTCGTCGTCGCAGGGAATTTCAACATGACCAACGTCGACGAACTGTTCGACCACCTGGTGGAACCCGGACAGCATCCGAAGGAGAAAGCCGATACGGTAACGGTCATGGAGAACATCGGTCACTTCCTCGACGAAGAGAACGAAGAACTCTACCGTAGGTTCCGCGAGCTCGGTAACAGTAAAGAAGAAAGTTCCCCACTCATCGCCGAACACATGGACATCGCCCGCATCCTGCGGCGTTCGTCCAAGTACTGGGACGGCGGTTATGTCATGGCCGGTTTGCTCGGGCACGGCGACGCGTTCGTCCTGCGCGATCCTGCGGGAATTCGCCCGGCCTATTACTACCGCGACGAGGAAGTGCTGGTCGTCGCCTCGGAGCGTCCGCCCATCCAGGCAGCCTTCAACGCTTCACTGGAACAGATCCAGGAGATCCGTCCTGGCCATGCGCTGATCATCAAGAAGAACGGAAAGATCAGCGAAGAGGTTGTCAAGGAGCCCGTGCAGCGATTGAGTTGTTCCTTCGAACGCATCTATTTCTCCCGCGGCAGCGATGCCGATATCTACAAAGAGCGGAAAGAACTCGGCCGACTGTTGTGTACCTCCATTCTCCAGTCGATTAACAACGATGTCCGCAACACCGTCTTTTCATTCATCCCGAACACGGCGGAGGTCGCCTTCTATGGGATGATCAACGGGATCGAAGACTACCTGAAAGAAGTCAAGAAGCGGAAGATCCGCCAACTGGGAGCAGCGCCCACCGACGAACAGCTCAACGAGATCCTCTCCATTCGACCGCGCGCGGAGAAGGTCGCCCTGAAAGACGCGAAGCTGCGGACCTTCATCACCAACGATACGGACCGTGGCGATATGGTGGCGCACGTGTACGACATCACGCACGGCAGCGTGCGGCGCGGTGTCGACAACCTGGTTGTGATCGACGACTCGATCGTGCGCGGAACCACGCTGAAGAATTCCATCATCCGCATGCTCGACCGGCTGGGTCCGAAGAAGATCGTGATCGTCAGTTCGGCGCCACAGATCCGGTACCCCGACTGTTACGGCATCGACATGGCGCGCATCGGCGACCTGGTCGCTTTCCGTGCCGCCATCGCCCTGCTGGAAGAACATGACCTCGAGCACATCGTCGACGAGACCTACCAGCGCTGCAAGGAGCAACTGGAATTAGGCGTGAACGAGATGAAGAACTTCGTGCGCATGATCTATCAGCCCTTCACCGCCGAGCAAATCAGTAAAAAGATCGCCGAGATCGTCAGGCCCGAAGGTTGCCAGGCGGAGTTGGAGATCATTTTCCAAAAGATCGAAGACCTGCACAGCGCCTGTCCGAACCATCGCGGCGACTGGTATTTCACCGGTAACTACCCGACACCGGGTGGCAACCGCGTGGTGAGCAAGGCGTTCATCAATTATGTGGAGGGGGTTAATGCGCGAGCTTACTGAAAAAGGGTTTTCAGTTTCGTGTTTCCGGTTTCGCGTTTCCAGTTGATTGAATAAAGTCATTAGGATCTTCGCACGCGTCAAGGATCGATCTCTTGTCAATTGTTCCAACATGATGATACGGGTTCATTTACAAATCGTCCTTGTTATTCTATGTTTCTCTTCCACGCAGGCCCAAAACCTAATCGTCAATGGCGACCTGGAAATCATGAATTGTCCGGTTGGATTATCCTGTCTGGATTCGGCCAGTGGCTGGAGTAATCCGGCCATCTTTCCCGGACCGGGCGGCTCACCCGATCTTTTCAACGCGTGTGCCGGTTCTTCGAACTTTGTAAATGTTCCGGACAATTTTGCAGGCTTCCAGCTTGCGCGAAGTGGCGTTGGCTATGGCGGCGTCTTCGTCTACTACCCGGACTTCCCCAACTACCGGGAGTTTGCCCAGGTGGAACTGACCAGCCCGCTGTCAGCCGGCGACTGCTACGAGGTCGAGTTCTTCGTCAGCCCGGGCGACCTGATGGCGTTCGCTGCGGCCGACATCGGCCTGGCGCTTTCATCGACGCGGATTTCCGGTGTTACGAATAATCTTCCATTACCCCTGACGCCAGTGCTCACGAATACTGCCGGTGTCATCAACGACACCTCGGGCTGGACACGCGTTCATGGAACCATCACCGCCGGCGGAGGAGAAGCCTTCGCGATCATCGGGAACTTCGAGTACGATGCGCAGATCGACACCTCGGTCCTCGACCCGAACTCCACCATGAACGGCGCTTACTTTTTTATCGAGGATGTCAGCATCCGCCCCTGCCCGGTCGGTTTGAATGAGCTGAGTGAGAATTTCCCGCGGATCGGCCCCAACCCGTTCGAAGATGTCGTGTGCTTCCGTCAGGTGCAGCAACCGGTTTATTGGGAGTTGTTCGATGCATTCGGCCGTATCGTCGAGCGAGCGACGATCGAGAAAGACCAGAAGCTCGATTTAAGCGGACTCCCGGCCGGGAGCTATTGGTACCGTTGTACGGAAGAGCGCGGCGCTTTCACAACCGGAAAACTGATCCGGCAATAAGGTCGCGTTCAGCAAGGGTCTTTCGAATTAATTGGATGAACTGAGTTTTCCAGACGTTGGACTTTTCGGTCGATCTCCTACACCACCCAAAGCCAGCCTGCCATAGCTTTTACGAAGACCGGAAACTCGAAACTCGAAACCCGGAACTCGAAACATTTTTCACCCGACGATCTTCTTTGCCACCAGGTACTCCGCGATCTGCACGGCGTTCGTGGCGGCGCCTTTGCGGAGGTTGTCGGAAACGATCCAGAGGTTGAGCGAGTTCGGTTGCGACTCGTCGCGGCGGATACGCCCGACGAACACTTCGTCTTTGCCCTCTGCCTCGATCGGCATCGGGTAGCGTGCGTTCGCCGGATCATCGACGACCACCACGCCGGGCATCGCGGCGATCTGGGCACGCACGGCGTCAAGCGAAAAATCTTTCTTCAGTTCGACGTTGACCGATTCACTGTGTCCGCCTTTCACCGGAACACGCACGGTGGTGGAGGTGATGCGGATCCCGGGCGAGCGCAGGATCTTGCGCGTCTCGTTCACCATTTTCATTTCTTCCTTGGTGTACCCGTTGTCGAGGAAACTGTCGATCTGTGGAATGAGGTTCAGGTCGATGGTGTACTTGTACGCCATGTCGCCGCTCACACCTTTGCGCTCGTTCATCAACTGGTCCACGGCTTTCTTTCCGGTGCCGGAAACGGACTGATACGTGGAGACAATGATGCGCTCGATGCCGTAGTGTTGTTCGAGCGGCTGCAGGGCCATCACCATCTGGATGGTGGAGCAATTCGGATTGGCGATGATGCGGTCCTCCTTCGTGAGCACGTCCCCGTTGATCTCGGGCACGACGAGCTTCTTGTCGGGGTCCATCCGCCAGGCGGAGGAGTTGTCGATGACCGTGATACCCGCCTCGGCGAACCTGGGCGCCCACTCAAGCGAGGTCGTTCCGCCGGCCGAGAACAAAGCCAGGACCGGCTTTTCCGCGATGGCGTCGGTCATGGAGCGTACCGTAAAGGATTTTCCTTTCCACTGGATCGTCTTGCCAACGGATTTCTCCGACGCGACCGGTACCAGCTCGGTAACGGGGAAGTTCCGTTGTTCGAGGACTTTCAACATGGTCTGACCGACAAGGCCGGTTGCGCCGACGACAGCTACTTTCATTAGGGAGGAGTTCTAAGGTTCTGATTCGAATGAATGCGGGTTATTGTTTTACACCGCGTGTATGCGGTTGTGATCCGACCCGTGCAGTGCGTATTTCGCAGGGCCAAATTAAACAGCCGTACCGGATGCGAAGCCTGCTGGTCTGCATTTTTCTACTTTTCCTATCCACAGCCCACGCACAGTGGCAGGATGATTTTTCGGATGGGGAGTTCCTCGACCAGCCGGCCTGGACGGGCGATACCGCGGACTTTACGGTAAACAGCGACGGACGGTTGCAGTTGGATGCGGCAGTGGCCGGTACCAGTCATTTGTCCATGGCAGTACCACTCCCTTCGCTGGACCGAATGGAATGGCGATTTAGGATCCGCCTCGACTTTTCTCCTTCCTCAGCCAATTATTCCCGGTTCTATCTCGTCTCGGACGCGCAGGACCTGGAAGGTTCGTTGCACGGCTATTATTTACAGTTCGGAGAAGCCCTTGCCAACGATGCCGTGGAGCTCTTTCGTCAGGATGGCACGACCAGCGTGTCGATTGTCCGGGGCCCGGACGGCATGGTTGCCAACGCCTTCACCCTCGGCGTTCGCGTAACGCGCGACGAAACGGGTGTCTGGAGTATCTTCCTGGACACTGCCGGAGGAACCGACTACCTATTCGCCGCGCTCGGTGCGGAATCCTTGTACACATCGTCCGCATATTCCGGCTGGAGTTGCGTCTATACCAGTGGTAACCGCGACGGGTTTGAACTGGATGATGTGATGATCCTTCCGTTGCAGGTGGATTCCGTCGCGCCGCGCTGCGTGCAGCTCGCAACGGAGTCGGACCGCAGCCTGCGTTTATTGTTCGATGAAACGATCGAGCCAGGCTCCGCAGCGAACACGATTCACTACCGGCTCGACCCGGGAGCGATCCTGCCGCTCACGGCACAGCGCGATGCGCTTGACACGAAAGCCATCCTGCTGGAATTCGCGAATGCTTTTCAGGCCGGCCAGACGTATTCGCTTACCGTATCGGGCTTGGCGGATGCGGCGGGTAATACGGTTCGCGACACGACGCTAAACTTTGTTTATGCGCCTCCGGTTCCAGTGCTGGCAGGCGACGCCGTTTTTAACGAGATCTACT
The DNA here is from genome assembly GCA_016713765.1 of Bacteroidota bacterium. NCBI lineage: Bacteria > Pseudomonadati > Bacteroidota > Bacteroidia > Candidatus Pollutiaquabacterales > Candidatus Pollutiaquabacteraceae > Candidatus Pollutiaquabacter > Candidatus Pollutiaquabacter sp. Next base: position 186,296 of record JADJON010000001.1, on the reverse strand, counting down.
TCGAGCCGACAGCCTCCGCCGGCTTGCCCTATGCCGAGTATGTGGAGTTGTACAACCGGTCCGATCATGCATTGTCGCTGCAGGACTGGTCGCTCTCGGACGGAAGTGCAACGGCCATCTTTCCGGAAATGACCATAGCCGCAGGAGCCTACCTGCTGGTAACCGACGAGGATGCTATCGGCTTGCTGTCCGCATTCGGACCAGCCGTCGGACTGCAAGATTTTCCGGGGCTGAACAACGATGTCGGGGATCGTCTGGTCCTGCGCGACCGTGACGGACAGGTAGTCGACGCGGTCACCTTCAGCAACGATACCTATCACGATGGTTCCCGCGACGATGGCGGTTGGAGCCTGGAACGGATCGATCCGGATTTTCTCTGCGAGAACGAAGACAATTGGAGAGCCAGTTATGACCTTTCAGGAGGTACGCCGGGTGAGGCGAATGTTGTGCGGAATGTGTTCCAGGATACCCGGCGGCCCTTCCTGAAAAATGCCGAATGGATCGACGGTCTGACGACTCGCCTCTGGTTCTCCGAGCCGATGGATACTGCGACCTTGGCGCGTCCGGATCGCTATACCCTGATGCGCCCGGATGGAACAACGTCAAGCGCCACAACTGCGCTGCCGGACCCGGAAGGACGATTTGTATCACTGCAATGGTCTGCACCGCTTGACACCTCGCTTTCCTGGATCAGCGTATCCGGTTCGCTGACGGATTGCCCGGGCAATGCAGCGTATCAAGACCAGTGGGTTCCCTTGGGCATTGGAATGCCGCCTGTGTCCGGCGATGTAGTCATCAATGAAGTGCTGTTCGATGCGCCGGATGATGCATCCGATTTCGTGGAGTTGTATAACGGTTCCGAAAAGTTACTGGACCTTAAAGACTGGACCATCGCGGAAGTATCGGCGATGGAACCGTATGTGGTTCAATCGGTGAAGAAGCTCACGAATGAAAATCTGCTGCTGGCGCCCGGCGGTTACCTGGTCCTGACCGAAACGCCGCTGGAATTGCAACGGCATTATCCCTACTACGACCGCTTCTGTTTCCTGGATGTCGACGATCTCCCGGATTTCAATTCCACCGAAGGCGGAATCCTCTTGGCCGGTGCAGGAGGGGATACCCTGGACTTCCTGGTCTATTCGGATGACTGGCATTATCCGTTGCTCAGCATTACCAAGGGCGTTTCGCTTGAACGCATGCGTGTTACCGGACCTACACAATCGGCGGACAACTGGCATTCCGCCGCCGCGACGGTCGGCTATGCGAGTCCGGGTCTCCTCAACTCACAAGCACTCGCTGATCAGACTGGCGTTGGCGAATTGCTGCTGGAGCCGGAGGTATTTTCACCCGACAACGACGGGAAAGACGACGTGTTGCAGATTCACTTGCAGTTCCCCGATGCCGGTCGACGCGCGACGGTGGCCATCTTCGACCCGCATGGCAACGAGGTGGCCCGGCCGCTGGAGTATTCGCTGGCGGGTACCGATCATGTGCTCACCTGGAACGGCGTCGGCGCCAACGGACGCTTGGTGGCAGAGGGGGTGTACATTGTCTGGACAGAATCGTTCGACCTGGACGGACACGTGAGTCGTTTGAAAAAAGCCGTGGTGGTGCTCAGGAAAGGTTGAGGGTTTCGGGGGAAGGTCGTTACTTTGCCTGCAGTTGATGGAAACACTGCAGTTTTCCGACCGTCAGGATTCGGTACGCTTTTACGAGGATCGGTACGCGCATGGCTACATGGGTCATTGGTCCGTGTTTGAAAAGGCGCGGCTCATCAACCTGGTCCGCGAGCTCCAGCTTCCGGCAAGAGGAGTCGCGCTCGATTTCGGCTGTGGTCGCGGCATTTTCACTTCCGTGATACGCGAAGCGCTTCCCGGCTGGCGTATCTTCGGTTGCGACATCAGTGCCGAAGCCATCGCCTGGGCCAAACAGCACCAACCCGACATCACATTTTTTGTCTTAGGCGATAAGGCATACGACAACCTGCGCGCCGATTTCATTCACAGCCATCACGTGCTGGAACATACGTTCAACGCGGAGATCACGGCCCGTGAAATGGCCGGATATGCTGCAGCGGCTTGCACGATGTTACACAGCTTTCCCTGCGATCATCCCGGCAGCCTGGAGTATCAACTGAGTGAAGCGGTTAAAAACGGAATCGACCCGGAGAACGGCAAGTTCTTTTTCGAGGACACCGCCCATCAGCGACGACTCTCCAGGAAGAAAGCGGAAGCCTTGTTTGCCGGCGACGGATTCAAAGGGGTCGATGCATCCTACGCCAATCAACGCGCGGGCGCGGTCAAGTGGATCGCCGAAAGCGATCTTGCGTTAGTGCTGAACATTACCGATTCAAGACTGGCACGGGATGCCGCTGCTGCCGCATTTCTGAAAGGCTGGAGAAGAAAATTGCTGTTTCGCTGGTGGTGTCATTTCGCCGCGACCGCCTTCACGCCCGCCGACCGTGGTAGACATTACCGGTTGAAGCGGGTGATCCAGTTTCTTGCATTCGTATCCTGTTTCTGGTTCGCCATTCCCGTGAACCGGGCCATGCAACGCGCGGCATTGCGCGAATGGGAAACGGACAGGAAGAAGGAAAACGGCAGCGACCTCTTTCTTGTGTTGCGACGCGGATGATCCCTGAAGTCATCGTTCGGGACTTGGCGAGTCGCATCGGCGCAGTAAGCGCTACTGAACTTACAAACTGGCAGGCTGTTTCCGGGGGCTCCATCAACCAGGCCTGGCAATTTCGCTATCGGTCACATGGTTTTTTCGTCAAGTTCAATCATGCAGCGAGGTATCCCGGCATGTTCGAAGCGGAAGCCGACGGATTGAAACGCTTGCAGTCGGCGGGAATACGGGTGCCCGAGGTGATCGCTTTCGGCAGTTCCGGCGCTTTTACCTGGTTGTTGCAACGACTGATCGTTTCAGGAAGACGAGCCGTCGACTTCGAAGAACACTTCGGTCGCTTGCTCGCGTCGCTGCACCGGCATAGCGCAGACGGTTTCGGGCATGTTCCGGATAACTGGATCGGCTCGCTGCCGCAGCGGAATGCGAATTGCGATCGTTGGACCGACTTTTTCCGCGAACAACGCATTGACCCGTTGTTACGCGAAGCGATCTCCTTGAAACTGCTTCCCCCGGACGCCGCGCAGTATGCGGAGCGACTTTTTTCGAATTTGGAAAATCTTTTTCCATCGGAGCCGCCTGCTTTGTTGCACGGCGATCTGTGGAGCGGGAATCGGATGACCGGCGAAGACGGCTTGCCCGTATGGATCGATCCGGCTGTTTACTATGGGTTTCGCGAAATGGATCTGGCCATGACCCGCTTGTTTGGCGGATTCGATCGTCGGTGGGAGGATGCTTACCGGGAGATTTATCCCTTGACTCCCGGGTTTGAAGAGCGGGTCGAACTGTGCAATTTGTATCCGCTGCTGGTGCATGTGGTGCTTTTCGGCGGCGGATATGCGGATGATTTCCTGCGTTGCTTGCGCTATTATTCCGGTGTAAAATAAAAAACCCCGCACAGGGCGGGGTTTTTCGGTTCTCTCAGGCGCTATGCTTACGCAAGGCGGACGTTAACTGCGTTCGGGCCTTTGCGACCTTGTTCCACTTCAAACGTGACATTGTCGTTATCACGGATCTGGTCTTTCAGACCGGTAACGTGAACGAAAATTTCCTGTTGGGTACCTTCTTCAACGATGAATCCAAAGCCTTTGGCGTTGTTGAAGAATTTTACTTTACCATTTTTCATTAGTGATATTGATTTTAATTGGTGTTGCTGCAAAGGTACGGCGATAACCGGGGGAAACCTAACGTTTATGCGTTAAGCCCGCGTTAAACCGCATTTTTTAAACAGAATCACGCTTTTTCACTGTTTTCCGGCCCTTTCTGAGCCTTTACCCGGAATGAATCCATGGCTTTTCCTGTAGATTTGCAGGTAGTCACCTGTCTGCCATGTCTCAAAAGTTTGAATCTTCCAAAGCCCCCGAACCCGTCGGATTGTATCCCCATGCACGTCGGGTTGGTGACTTGCTCTTCCTGTCCGGTGTCGGTCCGCGCGAACGGGGTTCCAAAAAAATTCCCGGTGTCGAGCTCGACGACAAAGGCGCGATCGTCTCTTACGATATCGAGCAACAGTGCCGTTCCGTGTTTCAAAACGTTCGTTGGATCCTGGAAGATGCCGGAAGTAGTTGGGAAAAGATCGTGGATGTGACCGTCTTCCTGACGAACATGAAAGACGATTTCCCCATCTACAACAAATTATGGGCGGAATACTTCGCCGAAAATCCGCCCTGTCGCACGACGATCGAGATCAACTGCCTCCCAACCCCGATCGCCATCGAACTAAAAGTCATCGCGACGATCTGATTGCCCCCTGATGCAGGAATCGCATTACCTGCCTTAACTATACCCATAACGTTAGAACGTTCAAACGTTATAACGTTCTAACGATTGAACGTTCAACTCCCCACCAGCATGTCGGCTCTACACCGGAAACTTCGAATCACGCCCGGGAAACGACTGATCGCCTTGCACGCTCCGGCTGAATTTAGAACCCTGCTCTCACCGCTACCGGCGGGTGTGACGATTTCCAATCGCCTTTCGCAACATGTTGACGCTTTACATTGGTTCGTGCGCAACCGGAAGCAAATGGAAGCGGACCTTGCCAGGGTCCGTTCCTTGCTGAAGCCCGGTTTCCTGTTGTGGTGTTACTATCCCAAAGGCACTTCCGGCATTCAAACCGATCTGACACGTGATAAAGGCTGGGATCGTCTGCTCGGATTGGATGTTCAGTGGTTAACGCTGGTTTCGTTCAACGATACCTGGAGCGCGTTCGCGGTTCGGGGGAAGACGGATGCCGATCAAAAGAAGCATGCAAGGCATGCGGTTCGCGAAATCGAGCACTACTCCGACCCGGTTACAAAAACCGTGAAAGTGCCCACTGAACTCGCTGTACTATTTAAAAAGGAAAAAGAGGCGAAAGCGGTTTTCAATTCACTCGCCTATTCACACCGTCGCGAATACGTCGAATGGATCGTATCGGCGAAGAAGGAGGAGACCCGCATTACGCGCGCCAACGGCACCATCGACCGGCTGAAGAAGGGGCGGAAGAACCCGCGTAATCTTTAATCGGTTCTTTTGTTTTGTTGATCAAGGCCGAAGGTAACATCAATCCGGAGCGAAAGTCCCCATGCACGAGCTTCCGGGTAGCCGTCGCTTGCCCAATCAAGCAAATTCCTGTTGAACAAGAAACCCAAGGCGGTCCTGCGGTTGGGACTCATGTAGGAAACCCCCAGTTGCATGTCCAGGTTGCCGGCCGCTACACCGGTATTGGAATTGTATCGCGCTTGTTTCAACCAGGCTCCTTGTTTCCCCTGCTCAACGGAATCAATCGAAATCCCGGTGGAAATCCGGCACTCGTAACTCAGGCCGATGGTCGGCGCGACGTTCCATCTGGAAATGACATACCGCAACCTCAGGGGAATGGAGAGGGAGTTGATCGAAGCGGTACTGTCTTCGTGATTCGCCCCGTCGAGTCCGAATCGTGTATGTAACGAAGTAAGCCGAACTCCGGCGCCAGACTCCGCAAGCAGGTGCTCTCCGAGGTCCTTGCAATAATAGGCCTCTAAGACCGCCGCAAGACCGGCAGGTTGATCCGGCAGCAGAAAAGATCCACCGCCCTCGATCCCCAGGCTGATCCGGTGTTTCCTGTAATTCGGTAGGGAGCGAAAATGGTTGGAGGGTGGGGTGGCAATGGACGCTATCCAGCCAAGAAATAACAAGAATGTGATAAGCACTCCCCTTTTCATGTTTAAAGGTCAACATACTTTTAAACGAGTCCAATGACGGATATCAACGCGATTGTATTTACTGAATAAAAAACCCCTGTCCATCCGGACAGGGGTTTTATCACCTGGGCAAGTTACCACCAACATGATCAGGTTAACGTACAAACCGCTCTAGAAGACGATCCAGCGCAGCGTCTTTTCCGAATTGGCCGTCCGGATTCGGATGAAATAAGTTCCGGCTGTCCAGTTCTCACTGGCGCTGCTCATGGGTACGCGGTATTTACCCGGGAACTGGGTCCCGGGTTGGATTTGTTTCAGCCGGTTACCCAGCGCGTCGAACACTTCGATGACCGGTTGGCTGGAACTGGCCAACGAATAAATCAGGAACGTTTGGTCTTTCGACGGGTTCGGAAACAATCCGGTTTCTGCAAGTTCGACCGGACTGCCAAGTCCGGTCGACAATACTTGAATGGTATCAGCGCTGACTGTAGGTCCGCATTGATTGATGGCATAATGGAAGAGCACAAAGGAACCCGGTGCGGTGTAGGAATGATGGGCGACGGAGTTTGCCAGAACGGTATCGCGTGTACCATCTCCCCATACCCAGATGCAAGTGTCGGCACCGGAGGCATTGGATTCGCTGTTGATGGATAAGCCGTTCAGCGTATAGGTGAATCCACTCGGCAACAAGTTCGCGTTGGTTTGCATGTTCAGCGTAATCGGTAAGACCGCCCAGTTGTTCCGTTCGTTCGATTCAAGAAAAAGATTCAACGGGTCGGTGATCGCCACAATGTAATAAGTGTCGTTGCAGGCGTTCGGAATAACGATTCCGGCTCCATTCATGCCGCTGCTGTATTCATCGATGTTGCCGACGTAGATGCCCTGGTCGTTTGTACAACCGGATACATTGCCGAAGTCCGCGTTTGGAAAATCGGCCCGGGTTAGAACGCGTCCGGTCGAATCGACACAGTATCCATACCAGGAGTCGCAATCACTCAGATTGATCAGACAAAAACTCATTTTCGTCCCGGTCCCGACGATCGGCCAGTTACTCGGATCAGGATCCGGAGACCAGGTGCGCAGCGTGTAGTACAGCCAGTTATCGACATGAATGTGTCCGTGAGATGGATGGTAACTCATGGTGCCGGCAGGGCGATCGAAATACGTCATGTTGTTACCTGTTTTGTGGTAGATGCGCTGATTGACCAATTGCTTGGGCGGTTCCCCGCTTGGACAAAAAGACGTGGAGCAACTCACTTGCACCGTATCACAATAACAACTTTGAATGCCGTGGATCTCCAACGGCCCCCATCCTATATTCGGCGTGCCGACTCCTACGGTAATATGTCCGTTGTACTCATGATGATCCTGCTGCATGCTCAGTTGAGAAGCCGTAACGTCCGGAAGCAGGTCGCAGTCCGTCGAGCCGGGGGTTGGGCACTGACACGCGCCGGCATTCTGTTCATTACAAGGTCCCGATGTTCCGGTCGGATCGGCTGGTGGATTATTCATGAACGTAAGATTCACATAATGAAAGCTGCCGGTATCGGCCGGAAGGAACAGATCGGTCACGCAGAAGTACCAGACTCCGTTAGGATCCTGTCCGTTGTTCAGCAGGTTGAGCGACTGCATCGGAAAGTAACTTCCGGTAAACGGCGCAGTGCCGGTCATGACCCAGCCGTTCACGCCGTTTTCCATAAGACAGGTTCCGGTGAAGTTGTCTCCATTCGAACCTTTCTGGTCAATCAGCGTGATGCGGTGACCATCCGGAGATTCGAGTTGAATGCGGAGATTGACATCGGCCTGGTGCGTAATGTCAAAGCACAGGGCGCCGAGACCGAAGGAACTGTTCAGTACCGTTGGAAGGCCCATGACGGTTACCGGTATCCGCAGTTCTGTTCCGCCGGAGGGAATCGGCACGGAGGTGGTGTTGCTGAAAACCTGCGCTCGCAGTTGACCGACCGCGATCAGTACCAGGAATGACAGAAGGAGGATTGGTTTTCGCATGAGGGGTAAATTGAATTCGTGTACCGTAAAATTCCGGAATCAACCCGGGCAAGCCGAATCAAAATCCCGGATAAAATTCAATCCGACGCAGTCTTAATCACCGTCAACGAGCAGAATTCGTTTTGCTTTTGGGCCTGAAATCGAATTGTCGAATAAACCCGACCCGCCATTCCGTGTGCTGAATGTCGCAGGTGATCTATCTTTGACCCATGGCCAAAACGGCATCACCGGATCTTTTTCTCCTTATCCGTTCGCTCAGTAAGCACGAAAAGGGATACATCCGAACATATGCTTTCGGTAAGCGGCAGGACGATCCCAAGTTCATGCGACTGTTTACGGCGATTGAGCGGCTACGGGAATACGATGAAACTGCCTTACTAAAATCCGAAACCTATATCCGGCAGCTGCCAAGGATGAAGATGTACTTGTACGAGCGCATACTCGATGCCCTCGATAATTATTACTCGGTGCGGAACGCTCAGTTGGAAGTCAGGAAGGTCCTGAATCGTATTACCATCTTATTCGAAAAAGGATTATATGACGCCTGCATTCGACAACTACCGAAAGCGAAGGAGCTGGCCAGTCGCTACGAGTTTTTCGGTCAATGGATGGAAGCGATCTCCTGGGAGCGAACGCTGATGCTCGAGAAGCAACTCGTAGAGAATTTTGCGAAGGTGGAGGCGGAAGAGCGATTGGTAATCACCCGCCTGGAAGAGCTTGCAGCCTGCAATGTCGTGTACGATCAGATCAATAAACTGTACAGCGAATCGATCTGGATCAGAAGTGAAGCGGACCACCGTAAATACAAGACCGCACTCAACGTGCCCGTAATGCGCCGCCCCGATGCGGGCATGGGTGTGCTTGCGCGCGTGTTGCGCTACAAAGCGCGCGCAAAGTATTACAGCGCACTGGACGAACGGAAACGATACCTGGAAGTATCAAGACGCGCCGTCGAATTGTTTGATTCGGATCCGGCCTTCACCAACCAGCATTTGCTTGCGTATATCAAGGCGCTGAACAACCTGATCGCAACACTCGGTGAGAACGATCGTTTTCAGGAATTCGACCGGGCTTTGGAGAAACTCAGGAGCATTCCCGACCGTTTCCCCGCCGGTAATTCTGAGAAAATGCGATCCATGATCAGGATGCGTGTCCTCCTGCGCGAGTTTTACCAGAACCTGTATCTCCGTGAATACGATAATGCCGGAGAACTGACCGAGACGATTGAAGAGCGTTTACAAAAGGACCGCCACCTGATCAGCGCCGTGCACGCGGTGATCTTCCAGTATGCATTGTCCTACATCCACTTCATCAACGGTGACTACCGCAAAAGCCTGCGTTGGATCAATGCCATACTCAATCTTAAGCCGCTCCCGGTAAATCGCCTCTTTCAGGGATATGCCCGCGTGCTTGGTATTATCCTTCACTTCGAACTGGGCGACGTTGACATGTTGCAATCACTGGTTCCATCTGCACTCCGGTTCTTCGACAAGCGCCCTGACGTCTATCCGCTTGAACGAATGTTTATACACCAACTTTGGCGAAAGGTGGTTCGGGCATCTTCTGATATGGAAAGGAAGAAACGATTGCAGGAACTGGGTAGTATGATCCGAAAATCCTACAACCCGAACGATAATCGTATTATGGAATACTTCGACTTCCTGAGCTGGATCGACTCCCGGGTTCGAAACGTCCCATTTGCGGAAGCACTTCGAGAAAAACGTCCGGTTCGGCGATGACCGTCACCGGATCAGTTTCACCCAGCCACGTTCTTCCTGATGGATCGAGGAGTTTTCGATGGCCAGTATGTAGAAATAAACTCCGTCGGGACAGGGTTGTCTGCGTTCATCCGTTCCGGTCCAGCCGGAACCGGGAAATGAACCGTGTGATACTTCCTGGCCCCAGCGATTGAATATTTGCCAACGGGCAGCGAAACGCCCCGTCGTATCGCGCACCTGCCAGGTGTCGTTCAGTCCGTCGCCATCTGGCGTGAATACATTTGGAATGATAACTTCCGGGAGCGGTTCTGGTATTGGAAGCCTGCAAGGCGTATAGTCGCCAAGCAACAGGAAATTGTCGTAGTAGGAATTCGATGGAACCGGGTTTCGCTCGAAAACGGTAAAGTGCTCGACGTGGAAATCGTCGGCAAACGTTCCGGTCATGGCCAGATGGCCGTTGTGTATATCGGCGGACAGAAAATCGTAGAGATTAAAGTCGGGAAACGAAATCGTATCGATCACATCAAGCGCTTCATTGAATACATAAGTATTCTCCTTGTACAATATCGGAAGTGAATTGTCATCAAAGGGCGGAAACGGGAAGCCATTGTACATGACCCGGTCGATCCGCACGAGCAGATTGCCGCATTCGTCGGCTTCCAGGTAATTGTAATGACCCTCGGCGACAGTATGTTGTTATGAAAGCGCCGGTGCCGTACTAGGTTTAACTGATCGTCCAGCTCGAGTAGGATGAGGTTGTAATCATACAACGAATCGATTCCGGGTGGATTCCAGGTGCTGTCGTCCACGCTGAATTCCCGGTCATAGGCCGCCAATACATAGAGATGATCGTTCGGCAGCACGTCCGCGTCGAGGTTCTTTTCGCTGCTAACCCTGTCAGAATGAAACCGCCGATGACGCAAATAATTACCGTTCACGTCATATTGTATGATCAGCAGATCACGGTTAGAGCTTTCCTGACTCGGCGGATTTGTGTAATCATAGGGCTTAGCACTTAGGTAGTTTGGTGGTTCATGCGAAAAGTGAAGATTGATGCTGTCTCCGAAACACAATGTGACATAGACGTTACCGTTCCGGTCAGCATCCGCCATGACGGGCAGAAAATTCGTCCAATTGTGGAATTCATGAACAACCTTTTCCAGACCATCCATCCATTGGACCTGCAATGAACTGTCCAGCTTAATCACAAACCAGGTGAATTCACGAAGCGTATCGTTGGGCAACTGCTGCGTGGTAAAAACACTTCCCGAGTACCCCGCCAGATAGATGTTACCGTTTTCGTCGAGTGAAAGATCGGTTACAAAGGTCCGATCACCGGTATAAGTGTCGAAACTATCCGACAGGGCCACCCATTCAACATGCCGGATCGGTTTTCCGTTGCTGTCAAGTTGCGCCAGGAAAAAGGATGGTTGATAGTTGGCCTCCTGCAAGTATTCGGTTCCGCTTTGACCGAAATCAATATCCACCAGACCCCGGTAATAGCCCAGGACGAGCGTGTGATTCATTCGATCAGTCTCCAGGTGTGTGATAACGAAACGTGATTCCGAATAGCCGGAGTAACGAGCCCATTGCACCGATTGGTCCGCCCGATAGCGGACGAGGTAATTGCCGGGAACCGGGTGCTCGCCCGGCGTACTTCCTCCCAGCAGATCGAAATTAACCATAGCACTGGAGGCGGAACCGGACATAACAGTGTTGCCGCTATCATCCACGGTGACCGCATAGGCGCGGTCCTGGAAATCATTGCCCAGTGAATAAAGCCCGGACACCGCGATCGGATCCGACTGTGCAAGCAGTCGCGTCAGACCCGGCAACATCCAGAGCATCGAAAACAGGATCGTGCGCATGGAAGAGTTAGCCGAAGATCGGAATTCATTGGTACATCAAGAGACAGGATCTTGTTAAATGACAATTCGGCGATGACTGAAAATAGCGAAAAATCTAAACGACCGCCAGAATGTGATACACCTGCCCGTTGACTTCACATCGATCGCCGGCGGAAAGCCCGTTCATGCGTTTGCCGAGCGGGGAGGAAGGGGAGAGGACCATGCATTCGGTGGTTTCCAGTCGCAGTTTCCCGAGCCCGACGGTGAGATAAAAAAGCATGCGATCCGTTTGTACCAGACTTCCGGGACGGATCACCCCGTCCGATAACGACGGATCAAATCGGATAAGCTGTTGTTGCTGATCGAGCAGGTCTTGCAATTGTCCGGCAAGCTTTTCCTGCTCCAACTGCATCATCGCGCGCGCGTTTCGTGCTTGTCGCCCGCGGAACTTTTACTGTCATCCAGCGCGCCTTCCAGCAGTTCGGTTTGCATCCGGGTAAGTTCGACGATCTTTGAAGCGAGCAGCTCCAGACATCGTTGGTGCAGATCGGCTTTTAAACCCGACAAGAGGGCCGTGTCCATCAGGAAATGCGCTTCCCCTTGAGATCGTAAATGATCCACTCCTGTCCGCTACCGACGCCGAAGGCGGTTTCCTGTTCGTTGTAAAGATCTGTTCCGGCTGCGGTTCGATCACGTAGTCGCCCGTATCGTTCATCACCGCGAAAAGTATGTCGTCTTCCTCCGCCTGGTAGTCGAAACGATCCTCGCCAAGACTGGCTCCCGTTTGCTCGATGATGAAGAGGCGTTGTTCCGGAATGTACTGCCGGATCTGCCGGATCCCTTTCCGCAACAATTCACCATGCAGGCTCAGTATCGCGAAATTCGATTTGCCTTCCCAGTCGTTATAAGCGGCCACCAGGAAGCGTTGTTCCTCATCCAGCCAGTCGCAGTCGGTAACTTCGTCCTCGAACAGCAAACCGCGCAGATCGAACTCGCGTTCGTCTTCGCTCAGCAGGTAATGGATGACTTCACCTTCCGGTGTTTCCCGAATGACAATATCGACGATCATGCGAGCGCAAAGGTAGGCGCTTTTCGGAGACCGGCCACGCGGAACGGGCTCTTGCAGGACGATGAACGGAAGGGATGCGGTCTTTCCGGTACTGCGCTTATTGTTTTACGAAGCGCATTCCACGGGGCATGACATAAACTCCTGCCGGCAGCCCGCGCAGATCGAAGCGATTGCTTCCGATCGCCAGCACGATGAAGTGTTCGCCCAGGACATTCGATAGCGTAATCGTCTCCGTTTCATTTCCCGGCATAACGATGTAATCGGCAGCCGGATTTGGATAGGCCCTGGTACTTGCGTCGGATTGTTCAGGGATGTCGACGGTGCCGGAACAAAGCCCGATCAGGTAGCTGTTATCGATGCCGGAAGATCCCGCGGGGAGGTTAAGCGTGTAACTGTCGAACACCGAAGTGCCCGAATGTTTGCCGACCGCCACCATGCAATTATTCGAAATGATTTCCAGATCATTCACCGGCGCGTTGGAAGGGAACACTTTGGTCCAGGTGTCAGAAAGCGAAGGCCCATCCTTCAGTACCGTAGGGGTGTTGAAAGCGCCGTCGCCACTGATGTAAAACTGCGGACTGCCGGCAGCCGGGATATACTCTTTTATCTTCGAGGCGGCCCCGTTGATCAGGATCGAATCGCAGGACAGCACGTTTCCGGTTGCGCCGTCGAGGCGATAAACATAGCCGTTCGGAAAATTGCTTTTCGTCACGCTACCAACGGTCACACTACCAAAGAGTGCGTAGAAGGTGCCATACACATCGCCGTTCGCATCCAGGTTGAGCCGGAACGTCTCGGCCAGGGATGCATTCACCGGCGTACTCCAGAGTTGATTCAGGTTGTTGTCGAATTTGAGGATCTTATTCCCTCCCTGCGCGATCACATCGTTGCCGTGGATCACAATGTTGTGCCATTGGGGGTTCATGAGGCTACCGCTCAGGGTGATGGTGCCCAGATCGTTTCCGTTCCCCGCGTCCAGCTTGTGGATGGCCGCGTCACCGGTATTGATGAACAGGTACCCGTTCGCGTCGCAGGCGATGGAATAGACCGCCGAACTGGTTCCTGCCAGCCACAAGGCGCTACCTGTAGCATCGTAGCAGGCAACGAATCCCAGATAACTGGCCGGCAGGGTCTGACTTCCGAAGGTGGAAGCGGAGCTGGTGTTCAGCGAACCGGCCACGTAGCAACGCCCGTTGTTGCGCGGGTCCGCGGCAATGCCATAAGCAATGTCGGTGGTGCCGGGTGTGCCACCCTGCCGCAACCATTCGAGGTTGCCGCCAGGGCTCAGTTTTCGGAACCAGGCTCCGCCACTGCCTACGCTCAAGGTGGTGCCACCGAAGGTGATCACATCGGTATGCTTACCACAGAAATAGATGTTGCCGGATTGGTCCGATTCCACACAGAATAACTCATTGGACAAAGTGCCGCCGGAATTGTTGAACGGGATCTGAAACGTCGGGGTTTGAGCCTCGCTAAATACCAGGGATGTCGAGAACCAAAGGAAGATGGCGTAGATTTTTTCATGGGTGAGGTGTTTACACAAAGGTAAGCGGGAAAAGGAGCGCGGGTATCCGTGCTGGTGGGTATTTTGGTAACTGGTAACTGGTAATTAGTAATTAGTAACTAAACACCGATTTTTAATTACTAATTACCAGTTACCAATCACCAATTTCAAATCACTACCGTCAACGATCCCCCATCAATCCCACATTGCCTATCTTTACCATTCCCTCCCATGCCCCTCCATCTTTACCGTCACGCTTTTTCGAATCTGAACCGCAACATCTGGATCCTCTCGCTGGCGATGTTCATCAACCGCAGCGGGTCGATGGTGTTGTTGTTTACCACGCTCTACATGACGCGCGACCTGCACTTCTCGATCGCGGAGGCAGGATTTGTCATGAGCTTCTACGGGATGGGCAGCGTACTGGGCAGTTATCTGGGTGGCTGGCTGACCGATCGCAAGAATCACTTCGACATCATGGTGTCGGCCCTGATCTCGAGCGGACTTATCCTGCTCTCCTTACTGGTCATCACCACGCCGGCGGGAATGGCGGCGGTGATCTTCATCTATGCGCTGGCGGCCGACAGTTTCCGACCAGCCAACGCCGCTGCCATCGCCGAATACAGCACGCCTGAAAACCGCACCCGGTCGGTCGGGCTGATGCGCCTGGCGGTCAACCTCGGCTTTGCCGTTGGTCCGGCTGTTGGCGGATTCGTCGCGCTCTACCTCGGCTATCGCTGGCTGTTCGTCATCGATGCCTGCACCGGTTTTCTGGCCGCGCTCATGTTGTTCCTCTACCTGCCCCGGCCTGCAACGATACCCGGACGTCACAAGAATGAAGTGCTGGCCGACAGCAGCACCTCCGCCTACCGCGATCTGCGTTATTTGTTCTTCATCGCGCTGGTGGCCGTGTATGGGACCATCTTCTTCCAGATCTTCGCCAGTATTCCGCAGTACTTCAAAACCGTCAGCGGGTACGACGAAGACCGCATCGGACTGCTCATGGCATTGAACGGGATACTGGTCGTGATCATCGAGATGCCGTTGATCGCCAAGCTGGAAAAGTCGAAGAAGATCTTCCGGTTCATCGTCATCGGCGTCTTTTGTTTACCTGCCGCGTTCGCTTTGCTTTATTTCGGTGAACACCGACTCTCCTTCGCGATCCTGTATACGTTCGTGATTACCCTGTCGGAGATTTTCGCGATGCCGTTCATGATGAACTATGCGCTTTCCCGGCCGAAAAAAGAACGGCAGGGACAATACTCCGCGCTCTATTCGATCGCCTATGGGATCGCGACCATCGCGGCGCCATCATTGGGGCTTGGGATCGCGGACCGATACGGTTTCGATCGCTTGTTCGTCATCCTGATCGTTTCATCCCTTTTTCTGTCGCTGGGTTTTTTGTGGATGGCAGGGAAGGAGAAGACGGAACATGCCGGATCCGGCGGCTGAGCAGTACTTTGAATCGTTGGAACGCGAGTTGCGCGTAGTTAACGGTTTTGCAGATCGCTTGAATTGCTATATTTGGATACAGCATTT
Source organism: Bacteroidota bacterium (assembly GCA_016713765.1). Lineage (NCBI taxonomy): Bacteria > Pseudomonadati > Bacteroidota > Bacteroidia > Candidatus Pollutiaquabacterales > Candidatus Pollutiaquabacteraceae > Candidatus Pollutiaquabacter > Candidatus Pollutiaquabacter sp. The sequence goes on along the minus strand of JADJON010000001.1, from coordinate 170,823 downwards.
ATCCCATGAAGTCAATCTGTACATTTTTTCTGTTGGCAGGCTTGCTCCTGGCAGCGATGGTGTCCGCCCAAACCACCCGCCGGGTCGTCATCGAAGAATTCACCGGCGCCTGGTGCGGAGCGTGCCCGGATGCGGCGATCAAAATAGAAGAGATCGAGCATGATTATCCCGATAATACGATCGGCCTGGCCTGGCACGAATGGGACGATCTGGAGATCCCCGAATGGACGCCAGTCAAAACCCTCTTCGGGGTGTCGAGCTATCCCGGTGGAGCGGTGGATCGGTACAAGTTTGCCGGAGCATCCCGCATCATCCTGTCGCATCTTTCGTTTCGTACCCGTTTCCTGAACCGCTACAACACCCCGGCCATTGTCTCCGTGGGCATGCGGGATCTGTCATTTGATGGGGCAGCCTACCATTTTACCGTCGATGCGAATTTTTCGGCGGCCCCACACCGGGCGCCCCTTGCGCGTGAATGTCATCATCAAGAAGACAGCATACCGGCTGTTGGCTCGCTGGAACAGCACAATTATTATTCTACGATCCAGAACGGCAATAATCCGCTCGTGAACTGGTACCACAACGAAGCCATTCGCCGTTGTCTTGGCGGTCCGTGGGGTGTGACCGGCGGGTTGCCGCCAGTAGCAGTGACCGGAATCACGTATTCGTCCGATTTCAGTTTCATCCCTGATCCTTCCTGGAACCTTGACCAGTTGCACCTGGTCGCGATCGTGACCTACGATGGCGATACGTCGCTCAATCAAAAGGAGATCCTCAACGCGGAAACGGTGCGGTTGCGCGACTGGATGTTATCGACCAACCTGAACACACCTTCGCCTGCTGCCTTGAATGCCACCTGGCTCCCAATCCCATTTCGCGTTTTGGTCGTACCGAAGTCGCTTACGATTTATCCATCACGGGAGAGGTCCGTTACGAGCTGTTCAATCAACTCGGCGAGCGTGTGATCGATCCGGTTATCAGCTATGAGGTCGCCGGGCGGCATACCTGGCAATGGTCGCCGCGCGGTCTTCCTGCCGGGATCTATCAACTTCAGCTATCAACTGCCGGCGGATCCTTCTTCGCTACGCGCATATGCGTTGTGGCCTGAGTATGAATGCTGAAGCCTTGCGCAGTCGCGTAATCCGTTTGTTATTCCTTTTGGCTGTAACCATGCCTTCTTTGCTATCGGCCCAAGACATTGCCGGCGACTATTCCCTCCACGGCTTTCGTGAGGTTGCCTCCGGATTACGGCTCAGCGCTGATCACACGTTTGAGTTCTTCTACACTTACGGAGCCTCCGACCGTCAGGCCTCCGGTACCTGGTCGCTGGACTCGGGAACGGTCGTGCTCCAGGGAAGTAAGAAGAAAGGGCAGGATTTCAAGCTCAGGAAAAGCGCACGGGAAGGTGGACCTGGAAAGGTGATCAAGATCACCGATAAGAATACGTACCTCCAGCAATCCGTCGTCTGCTTTGCCTTCACAGATCGGGATTCACTGATCGAAGAAAGCGGTATCGACGGCATTGTGCGGTTCAATGCAGATGGGATAAAGCGGATCGAATTGATACACGCGGTGTTCCCGGACGAACCCACCATCATCGATTGCTCCAACGACCCTTCCAACTATTTCGAATTCACGCTCAATCCCAGTCTCGGTGAAGTGGTGTTCGACCGGGTAACAGTAAGTCTGGAAGGTCAATCCCTGCGGTTCAGCAACAAATATCTTTTTGGCGACCGGGTGGCGGAATTTACGAAACCGTGAATGTCCGTGATCTCCGTGTATTCCGTGTTCTTAGATTCAAAGAACACCTCTACAAGATCAGATGCGCACACCCGGGCTAAAGATCCCTTCCAGGAAAACGAAGGAGTGTTGCGCCTTTCCGCCTTCCACCGTTAAGGCGTTGGTATAATTTGGCATAACCTGTTTTGCCACTGAGATCCAGATAGAAATGCCGGAACGGATAATAGCGGAAGCTGCCCTCAACACCCACCAGATAACCGGCTATGTGGAAGTTGTTGTTAAACCGTTTCCCGAACAGCGTCACATCCGTCCGGGGATAAAGCAGGCCGCCGCCGGCCTTCGCGAACGCGCCGAAGTTCGGAGAAGCGAAGAGTGAGTCGAATTCACGCGCGGCCATGAGCATCCAGAAGTTGGCGCCGTTGGTATGTTCGAAGTTGAACTCGCTCCAGCGCAATTCGACGTTCTCATCGACCATCTGGCCGTTCCGTGTTCCGTACATGCGCACGATCTGGTTGCGTTCCACCACATACTTGGCATGGTCGTGATTCAGTTCAACGAACCACTTGTCCTTTATCCGTACGCCCAGACGAAAACTGAATTGTGGAATCGTGATCTGCGGACTGAGAATATAATTGAAGTCGGGTTTATCGTGCGCCTTCGCTTTTTCCCAATAGAGGTCATACTCGTCGCCATTGGTGAAATGGATGGTACTCTTGGAATAGGTTTCTTTATTCCAGCCCCATTGGAAATAGAAGCGGTCGGAGCCTCGCAGTTCCAATACCGAAAGTAACAGGAAGATCAGGAGGCCTGAACGAGTATTCGCTTTCATAGATTTTCCGGAAATATGTTGCGAAGTTAAGTTTCCGGTTTCAATTATAGGGCCACGTCAGGAGAATGGTTCATGGACTTGCAATTGGCCGCCGTAACTGACACGAAGGAAGTATCTGCCTGTTACTCAATAACGATCTTTCTGCAAATAGGGGGCAATCCTCCCATTCAAGCATCACGGTATAAAACCGGAAGCTAACTGCAGGCGACCTTCGGAGGGCGGCTTTTCGATTCGAGTTACTTCTATTCCCGTTGACGTGATAACACGTAAACGAACAGCTGGCCTGCTGGCTGGGAATTCATAGCGAATGTTCCCGTTTGACGGGATTGGTGCAAGAAGAAAATACTCTTGAGGAAGATTAGGAATACCAATGGAGACCGGATATTCTACGAGGCTTCCCTGGGGATAAATGCCATTGTATCGGTCAAAGTTAAAAGCACTTCGAAGCCAAGGGAGTCCGGGTTAAATCGGAACAAGGTTCCATAGCCATGTGTGCCGCTCAATTGGGTGGTGCCGTAGAGTTGTCCGTCCGAAGCGACCAGGAGTGGGCCCATCGGAAGATCGCCGTTGTTTCCTTCAAAGTCGTGCAGCTTCTGGTAGATCCCGTGTGCTGTCGAATAGCGAAAAATGGCTCCCTGATCATATAGCCCTCCCTGACTGGTGATTCCATAGATCTCATTTACGCCTGCAGGAATCAATGGGCTTGTTGGAAACGCTCCATTGATGCGATCAAAGGAAAACTCCACACGGTAATTACTGCTGTTGATGTCATAGCGGTAAAGGACACCCAATCCGAACTGACCGCCAGTGTAGCATAAACCCCAAATGCTCCCATCCTGATACATTGGTCCGCAAAGCGGCGCGGCTCCCGATGGTGGCTCGAAGTGATGCAGTACAGAATAACTACCGGTTAGCGGATCGAAACAAAAAGTACCCCCCGTGTTGCGGTTACCGCCGTAACCGGTAGTACCGTATAGTTTTCCGTCAGGGCCCTCACAGACAGTTGACTCCGGGCTTCTGCCTTCCGATCCGTTGAAACTATAGAGGCGATCGAAGAAGAGCCCGACCGGATCATACAGAAACAACGTCCCGAGATCGTAGTCGCCGCCGGAAGTTGTCATTCCATACAGCATACCATTGCTGGCACGCATTAACCCGCCATATGGAAGCCTACCATTGGACTGGTTGAGGGATTGAAGAGAATAATAATATCCGGAACCGGTTTCAAGCCGGAATATATCTCCTTCCGACCCCATTCCCCCAATGGTAGTTGTTCCAAAGAGATAATCAGGAGGCAGGGCTACTAATGATTTGCCCGGACCGGAACAGAAATTGATGCCGCAATGATGTACCTCCCTGAATTGCCCGGTGCGTATGTTGTATTCAAAGAACACGCCATCGCCGTATGTGCCGCCGACGGAGCATTGTCCGTAAATGAACTGAGCTGATACAGGCAGGACGCGGACAAGGAGGACACAATAGAACAACCACCCTGGACGTAACATGGGGGAGCATTGTTTTAAATGGAAATCCAAGATAATGAATTCAGTGACGTGGAGGCTTTAGACATGACAGTTTCAAGGCTGATCCGCCTGAAAAATTAATCGGGCATGAACAAGTTTTCCAATGTCGGACCCGGACGTACCGCATACTATCAGTACATCCCGAAAATATTCCGGGCCAATATGCCTGCCGCTGTTAGCGGGAAGCCGTCTGCTTACGGAATGAAAAATTTCTCGGTCACCACGCCGTCCTCTTTGCTGACCGTTAGCAGATACCTGCCCGAAGCCAGGTTGTAGGCATCGATCGATAATTCGTTCACTCCGGACAACAGCATGCCGTCGAAGATGGTCGCTACTTTCCTGCCGCTGAGGTCCTGAAGGTCCGCCCGCACTTGCTGTGTTTTGTTGTTGATGATCTGAATGCGCGGGGAGTTGCCGGTCAGGAGCCGGATGCTGAACTGCGACGGTTCTTCCGTCGGTATACCGGTCGATACGATGACGACGGAATCGGTCGCGTTTGATACGGAGGAATTGCAGTTGTTGGGACCGCCGTACACGGACAGGGCACAGATGTATTGGCCGGGAGTCGAATAGGTGACGATCGGATTCTGTTGGGAGGAGGTCAGCGGGGTGCCGCCGTTGAAAAACCAGCTCCAACCGGACGGATTGTCGGGACTGGCGCCATAGTATTGTACCTGGTTGCCATTGATGACATGGGTTATGATGACGGTGCAGACTTGCGCCATGGCGGTTAGGACATCATCACACAGCATAGGGTGAACAGAAGCTTTTTCATCACGATGAATTTTCGGTTATCGATTGTAAAGGCAAAGATGTAAATGTTTGTCCGCCTGATCGATACCTGCCGCCTGATCGTTTTCACGTTAACATATGTACGTACGCTTATTCACCCGTAACGATCAGGCGCTGACTGCTCGGCGATCCGTCCAATCGATCAGGAGCGTGTAACAACCGGGTTCAAGTTCGAGCATGCCGGTGTTGGTCACAGGCAGCAGGGTTGAACAAAGACGCCCGAGGGATCGTACACCCGGATCTGGTCGGGGGAAGGCTCCTGTTTCAACAGCATAGTTGATCTTCCTGCTCGCGGGGTTCGGAGAAGATCCGGACCACGTTCGGGTCGGTTTCTTCGATGCCGATGGTGAATGCATACTCGATCAACCCGGCATACGGCGTCCCGCCATCGGTGAATTCGCCATCATCGATGGTGGCATAGGTATTCGTAATCGGATCGTAGAATAGATGGAGCCAAGACTGTTCGCGCCTCCGTTGAAACAGGTGCCGTACACCTTACCGTCGGAAGCATAGCAAAGCTGGCCACGTGGCCGCGATCCTTCGAGCGGATCGAAATCGTGCAGCACGGTGTATTGGTCGTTGTTCGTATCGAAGGAGAACAACACGCCGTAGCTGTCGGTGCCGCCTTGCGAAGCGGCGCTATAAAGTATGCCGTTCGCGCCAAGGGTGAGATTTCCCTGAGGAGCCGAACCGTTTGTTCCGTCGAACGAATATTTCAACAAATGTGTGGAAGTGGAAGGATCAAAGCGGAAGAGGGTCCCGTTCCCGGTTGCGCCGCCGCCGAAGGTTAGTCCCCAGAGGTAACCGTTGTATTCGGTCAGTGTTCCAAACGGCGTAAACCCGTCGGAGAACGAGAAACTATATTCGACGAGATAGGTCGAAGTGGTGGGATCCCAGGAAAAGATCACACCGCCGCCGCCGGCACTGCCGCCCGTGGTGGTCATGCCGTAGATCTTCCCATTAGCAGCCTGCACTACGCCGCCGTCCGGATATTGTCCTGTCGGTCCATCGAACTCATGGAGTTTGGTGTAAACATTCGTCGACGGATCGAACCGGAACAACACACCGAGACCATTCGCGCCTCCATTGCTCGTCAGGCCGTCAGGTTGCCGTCGCCGGCCTTGTAAAGCGGACCGCGCGGATAATAGCCCGATGCCGTATCCATACTGAACAGGCTGGTGTACTGCGGACTTGAGACATCGAACAGGTAAATGTCGCCACGCACATATTGGCCACCCGAAACCGTCATGCCGTAATAGAAGTTGCCGGGCTGGGGCAGAAAAGTCGTCTGTGGGGAACCGCTATCGCCTACTCCACAGTTGAAATAGCGGGTCAGGTTTCCGCCACCCAGGTCCATCCGGAAAAATGTGCCGGCACCATAAGTGCCACCGATCGAATAACAACCCCAAAGATGCTGGGTATAGGCGGCGGGTTGCAAGAGTAAAATGCAAAGGCAGGAGAGAAGAACGTGTCGCATGGGGAGGAGTTTAAATCTTGAAAAAGGTACAAAAGGGATCGGGCATTTACGGACGATTTAACCTTAATAATGAGATAGTTAGTAGAGTAAAAATATAGCATCATTAATAGGCTAAAATTTTCAAAAACTCCAATTAATATTTATTTATAGCAATTATTGATAGTATAAAACGCTCAACTCATCGACTTGATGATAGTATTCCGAAATCGCCATTTTTATTAAGAAAACGGCATTTTCGAGCCCTATGGTCCATCGCTTGACCGAACCATTCGCAAAACCCTAAAAATCAACCTGTTTACCCCTTCTTGTTACCTCCGGAATTCCGTACCTTTGCGGCCTTTATTTATGTCGACCAATTACCCGGAATACCGCAACCTTGACCTGCCCGGCATCGCCAGGGAGGTGCTTGAGACCTGGGAGCGCGAGCAGACGTTTGAGCAAAGCGTCAGCAGCCGCGAGGGGCGTCCCGCCTTCACCTTTTATGAAGGCCCGCCTTCGGCGAATGGCCTGCCCGGTATCCATCACGTCATGGCCCGTGCCATCAAGGACATTTTTGCCGGTATCGTACGCTCAAAGGTTTCCAGGTAAAGCGCAAAGGCGGTTGGGATACCCACGGTCTGCCCATCGAACTGAGCGTCGAAAAAACGCTCGGCATCCGAAAGGATGATATCGGGAAGACGATCTCCATCGAAGACTACAACAAAGCTTGTCGCCGCGAGGTGATGAAGTACAAAGATGTTTGGGACGACCTCACCAGGAAGATGGGTTACTGGGTCGACCTCGAGCATCCGTACATCACCTTCGAGAACGAGTACATCGAGACTTGCTGGTACCTCCTGTCGCAGTTCTATAAAAAAGGACTGCTCTACAAAGGCTACACCATCCAGCCGTATTCGCCGGCTGCCGGTACCGGACTGAGTTCGCACGAGCTCAACCAGCCGGGCACATACAAGAACGTGAAGGATACGTCGGCAGTGGCGATGTTCCATGTGCCAGGTGATGCGATTGCCAAGGCGTTCGGTTTGTCAGCTGCTGAGGGGAAAACCGCCTTCCTCGCCTGGACGACCACTCCCTGGACGCTTCCTCCAACACCGCACTGGCCGTTGGTGCCAAGATCGTTTACGTTGCTGTTGCTACGTACAATCAGTACACGCACGAGAAAGTAACCGTCATTCTGGCCAAGGACCTGTTGGGAAAATACTTCCCGGAGAAGAACGCCGAACTCTCATTCGACGATTACAAATCGGGCGACAAAGCGATTCCGTTCCGAGTATTGGGCGAGACGAATGGCAAATCGCTCGACGGCATCCGCTACGAGCAGCTATTGCCCTATGCCCAACCGACCGACGGCGACGCGTTCCGCGTAGTGCTGGGCGATTTCGTCACCACGGAAGACGGCACCGGTATCGTACACATCGCGCCGAGCTTCGGCGCCGACGACTTCCGCGTCGCGAAGCAGAATGGCGTGGGCTCGCTCACGCTGGTCGACAAGCAGGGTCGCTTCATTGCCGAGGTCACCGACTTCGCCGGCGAGTACGTGAAAGAGCAGTACTACACCGAAGAAGAGAAAGCCGAACGCAAGAAGCAGGGTGGCGAAAAATACCTCAGCGTCGACGACCGCATCGTCATCAAACTGAAGAAAGAAGGCAAGGCCTTCAAGTCGGAACGCTACGAGCACAACTACCCGCATTGCTGGCGTACCGATAAGCCCGTACTGTATTATCCGCTCGACTCTGGTTCATCCGGACCACCGCCTTGAAAGACCGGATGGCCGAATTGAATACCACCATCAACTGGAAACCCGAGTCGACCGGCACCGGCCGCTTCGGTAACTGGCTCGAGAACCTGGTCGACTGGAACCTTTCACGTTCCCGTTACTGGGGCATTCCGCTGCCGATCTGGCGAAGCGAAGACGCGCAGGAAGAACTGTGCATCGGCTCGCTCGAACAACTCCGCGAGGATATGAAGAAGTCCATCGCCGCGGGTTTCATGGACGCGAAGCACCTCGAGCACATTGATCCCGCCCAACCCGACTTCGACCTGCACCGTCCGTACGTCGACAACATCGTACTGGTCTCCCCGACGGAAAGAAGATGTTCCGCGAAGCGGACCTCATCGACGTCTGGTTCGATTCAGGCGCGATGCCCTACGCCCAGTTCCATGGATGGGCGATCCCGCTACCGCTCCTTCACAAAAGGACACCCCAGCCTTCCCGGCCGACTTCATCGCCGAAGGCGTTGACCAGACCCGCGGCTGGTTCTTTACCCCTGCATGCCATCGCCGTCATGTTGTTCGACTCCGTCGCTTTCCGCAATGTGGTGAGCAACGGTCTTGTACTCGACAAGAACGGTAACAAGATGTCGAAACGTCTCGGCAACGCGGTTGATCCGTTCGAGACGCTGAAGCAATACGGACCCGACGCCACGGCGCTGGTACATGATCAGCAACGCCGCGCCTGGGGAGAATCTCAAGTTCAACGTCGACGGCATCGCCGAAGTGCAGCGAAAGTTCTTCGGCACCCTGCACAACACCTACGCGTTCTTCGCGCTCTACGCGAACATCGACGGCTTCCGCTTCAACGAAGCGGAGGTGCCGGTCGCGGAACGCACCGAACTGGACCGCTGGATCCTCTCCGAACTGCATACGCTGGTCCGTACGGTGGATGCGAGCTACGCCGAATACGAACCACCCGTGCCTGCCGCGCTATCGCCGATTTCGTCAGCGAGCACCTCGGTAACTGGTACGTTCGGCTCAGTCGTCGTCGTTTCTGGAAAGGTGATTACACCACCGACAAGATCGCGGCCTATCAGACGCTTTATACTTGTCTGGAAACCGTTGCCGTCCTGATGTCGCCGGTGGCGCCCTTCTACGCCGACCGGCTTTTCCGCGACCTCAACGCGGTGACGGGCCGGCACGATGTCGCTTCCGTACACCTCGCCCTCTTTCCGCAGTCGGATGATAAGATCATCGACAAAGCGCTGGAAGAACGCATGGAACTCGCGCAGCAGTTGTCGTCGATGGTGTTGTCCTTACGCAAGAAGGTGAACATCCGGGTCCGCCAGCCGCTGGCACGGATCATGATCCCGGCGGAGGACGAGCGTTTTCGCGCAACGCTCGAATCGGTGCGTCCCCTGGTACTCGCAGAAGTGAACGTGAAGAACATCGAATACATCACCGATACAGCGGGCGTACTCGTGAAAAAGATTCGTCCCAACTTCAAGGTGCTGGGTAAGAAAGTCGGCGGACTGATGAAAGACACGGCCGTTGCGATCGGAGCGATGAACCAGGCCGACATCCTGCGCATGGAAAGTGAGAAATCGTTCGAACTGAAGGTGCAGGGACAGACCGTCACGCTTTCCCCCGAAGACGTGGAGATCCTGTCGGAGGACATCCCCGGCTGGCAGGTGGCCAGTGAAGGCCGACTGACGGTGGCCCTGGACACGACCCTGAACGAGGAATTACGCGAGGAAGGAATTGCCCGGGAATTCATCAACCGGGTGCAGAATCTGCGCAAAGACAAGGGCTGCAAGTAACCGACCGGATTGAGCTGAAAGTCCAGGAACTCACGCGGCTATCCGGCCGTCGCTGCTGAACAATAAAGACTATATTTGCGCCGAAATTTTGGCCGCCTCCCTCGACCTGGTGGATCGCCTCGAAGGCGACAATGCCGACGAGGTGGAAGTCGACGATAACATCCAGACCCGCGTACAAATCCGCCGGCACACGCCGGGCCAGGTCAACTGATCCTCCCTAACTTCTTATAATTTAATTGATAGGTTGCCATGAGCAAGAAGACAAGTCCGAAGAAGGCCAAACCCGCTGCTAAAGCGAAAGCAAAGCCGGCTGCGAAAAACCTGCTGCCAAGCCCGCCGCCAAGGCGAAGCCGAAAGCGAAACCGGCCCCAAGAAGCCCGCGGCGAAGAAACCGGTCGCGAAGAAAGTCGCTCCTAAGGCAGCCCCGAAAAAGGTCGCCAAGCCCGCAGCAAGGCAGCCAAGAAAGTTGTCGTTGCGAAAGCCCCGGTGAAACCGGCCGTCGTAGTCAAACCGAAACCGGCTCCCGCTCCTGCGAAACCGGCAGCATCGGCTCCGCGTCCTGCGGCACCTGCACCTACCTATAAGGCAGCCAATCCTGCACCCAAACCCATTCCGCCGATCAGCAAAACTCCGCTGGCGCGGACCGCGACACCGGCGAAGGAGGAAGATCCCGGCAAGACGCGCTACTCGGATAAGGAACTGGAGGAATTCCGTCAGATCATCGTGAAGAAGCTCGAAGAAGCGCGCCATGAACTGAATGTGCTGCAGGCACAGCTCACGGCTGCGAATGAACACGGCACCGACGATACCGCCAGTACGTTCAAGATGCTGGAAGACGGTTCCGGAGTCTCGCGAAAGAAGAGGCCGGACAGTTGGCCGGTCGTCAGAAGAAGTTCATCGAGCAGCTCGAGAACGCGCTCATCCGCATCGAGAACAAGACCTACGGCATCTGCCGTGTAACCGGAAAACTCATTCCCAAAGAGCGCCTCCGCGCCGTTCCGCACACGACCCAAAGCATCGAAGCAAAGCTCAATCAATACCGCGACTGAGCACGAAGATCCAGCATAACGCCAGACAGAATCGGTTAGATTCGGTCTGGCGTTTTCATGAAATGCAGATGCGAGGAGCGTGACCGAGACCGAGGAAAAGCTCTCACATCCCACGTACCGCCTAATTCCTCTCAACTAACCCTCCCTCGGTCTCGGTCACGTTCCTCGTAACTAACCTTCCTCGGTCTGACGTTCCTCGCAACTACCCCTCCTCGGTCTCGGACTCGTTCCTCGCAACCAACCCTCCTCGCCTTGCCCGCCACCACCGCCACTCGCCTCCGCCTCGCCGGTATCATCATCTTCCTGGTCCTGCTCATCGACCAGGTGGTGAAGTTCTGGGTGAAGACGACGATGTATCTCGGCGAAGAGCACCGGGTGTTCGGCCATTGGTTCTACATTCATTTCACGGAGAACTATGGCATGGCGTTCGGACTGGAGTTCGGAGGCATGGCAGGTAAGTTCCTCCTGAGTGCCTTCCGGATTCTCGCGTGCATCGCGATCGGCTGGTACATCGTCCACCTGGCCCGGCACCGCGCACATCCCGGCCTGATGGTTTGCTTTGCGTTGATCTTTGCCGGGGCGGTCGGCAACATCATCGACAGCGCCTTCTACGGGATGATCTTCAACGACAGCACCGACGGGATCGCGCGTTTTCTGCCGCCCGACGGCGGGTATGCCGGCTTTCTGCAAGGACGGGTGGTGGACATGCTGTATTTCCCGCTGGTCTCGGGACGCTTTCCGGATTGGTTACCGATCTGGGGCGGCGAGACGTTCCTGTTCTTCCGACCGGTGTTCAACATCGCCGACGCTTCGATCTCGATCGGCGTGATCCTGTACATCCTGTTCCAGAAGCGCTTCCACGAAGGCGATCACGCGCAAAAGACGGAGACCGATGCTCCGGGCGCCACTGACGCCTCCTCCGGACTTTCCTGATTTTCCCGGCCCTTTTTTTCGGATTCAGTATCTTGTTGCTTCCTATGAAGCGATCGATTTCCCTCCTGGTACTGTCCCTCTTTTTCACGACTTCCCTGCAAGCACAAGCTCGGAGCGACAGCGCGACCGTCCAGTCCATCTACTCGAAATGCTCTCGAACGGCAAGGCCTACGACTGGCTGCGCGTGTTGTCGAATGATATCGGTGGACGACTTAGCGGATCGCCGGAGGCGCAACAGGCCGTTGAATACACCCGGAAGGCCATGCTCGAAGCCGGCGCCGATACGGTTTGGTTGCAGGAGGTATGGGTGCCGCACTGGGTGCGGGGCGCTAAAGAAAGCGGACGCATCATCGCGCGTACAGGCGATTCGCAGGAAGTTCCGGTCTGCGCACTCGGTGGCTCCGTCGCGACACCGAAAGAAGGGATCAGTGGCAATGTCGTGGAGGTGCCGACTTCGACGAACTCAAAACCCTGGGACGCGAAAAGATCGAAGGCAAGATCGTCTTCTACAACCACCCCTTTGATCCCACCTTCATCAACACGTTTGAAGCATACGGCGAAGCGGGCAAGTACCGTTGGTCGGGTCCGAGTGAAGCGGCCCGTTACGGTGCCATCGCTTCCATCGTTCGCTCCATGACCCTGGCACAAGATGATTTCCCGCATACCGGAGCCATGGGTTATAATGACTCATTGCCGAAGATCCCCTGTGCCGCCATCAGTACGAATGGCGCCAACCTGCTCAGCAATATCCTTCGCGCAGATCCCGGTGCTCGATTCTTGCTGCGCATGGACTGCCAGCTCCTCGATAGTGTACTTTCTCACAACGTCATCGGGGAGATCCGCGGCCGCGAGCTGCCGGATGAAGTGCTGGTCGTCGGTGGTCACCTCGATTCCTGGGATACCGGCGACGGCGCGCACGATGATGGCGCCGGCGTGATGCAATCCGTCGAGATCCTGCGTACGTTCAAGGCCTTGAAACTTCGACCGAAGCGCACCATCCGCGCGATCGCGTTCATGAACGAAGAGAACGGTCTTCGTGGCGGTAGAGGTTACGCGGCCTGGGCATCGACCAACAGCCGGGAAAAGCATGTGATGGCCATCGAAAGCGATGCAGGCGGATTCACCCCGTATGGATTCGGACTGGATATGCCCGAAGACAAAAAACCTTCCATCCGGAAGTACCGTGAGTTGTTTCGTCCTTACAATGTCTGGAACTTCGAAGAAGAGCACGGTGGCGCCGACATTTCTCCCCTGAAGCCTTCGTTGAAAGTACCCTTGGTAGGCCTGGTGGTCGACTCCCAACGCTACTTCGATTATCATCATGCCGGCTCCGACACGTTCGACAAAGTGAACAAGCGCGAACTCTTGCTGGGAGCCGCTGCCATGGGTTCTTTGCTTTACCTCGTGAGCGAAAACGGTTTCTGACCGCGCGAAGCTACATGGCTTCCGAAGAACACATCCAGACCCTGTTGTCGGCGCTACCCGACTCGCCGGGCGTTTACCAGTTCTACGACAAGGAGGACAAGCTGCTCTATGTGGGCAAGGCCAAGTCGTTGAAGAAGCGGGTCAGCAGTTATTTCCAAAAAGACCGGCACGTCTCGGGTAAGACATCCATCATGGTGCGCAAGGTGGCCGACATCCGCACCATCGTCGTGGATACGGAGATGGACGCGCTCTTGCTGGAGAACAACCTCATCAAGAAGCACCAGCCGCGGTACAACGTCAGTCTGAAGGACGACAAGACCTATCCGTGGATCTGCATCCGCAACGAGCGTTTCCCGCGCGTCTTTTCGACCCGCAAGATGATCCGTGACGGTTCCGAATATTTCGGACCGTATGCTTCCGGCCGTTTGATCAATACGTTGCTGGAGCTGATCAACAAGTTGTACAAGCTGCGGACGTGCAGCCTGGTGTTGTCGGAGGAGAATATCACGAAGAAAAAATTCCGTGTCTGCCTCGAATACCAGATCGGTAATTGCAAGGGACCTTGTGAAGGATTTCAATCACAGGGAGAGTACGATCAATCGGTGAAAGAGATCCGGCAGATCCTCAAAGGAAACATCCAGACGGTCATCGGTCACCTGCGCGAATTGATGCAGACCTACGCGGCCGAGTATCGCTTTGAAGAAGCACAATCGGTCAAAGAGAAACTGGAATCACTCGAAAAGTTCCAGCGGAAATCGGTGGTCGTGAATCCGTCGATTCACAACGTAAGATCGGCGACAAGAAGCACTTGCTCAGCCTGTCGGAGAGCAACGTGCGGAATTACATCCGCGAAAAGCGGTTGCAGGAAGAAAAGCAGCATCCCGAGAACCGCACGCTACGCCTGATGGAGCAGATGAAAAAAGACCTGCGGCTCACCGAGTTGCCGAAGCACATCGAGTGTTTCGACAATTCCAATTTCCAGGGCGCCTATCCCGTAGCGGCGATGTCGGTCTTCCGGGACGGCAAGCCGTCGAAGAAGGACTACCGGCATTTCAACATCAAGACCGTCGAGGGTCCCGACGATTTCGCGTCGATGGAGGAGGTGATCCACCGGCGGTATAAGCGGATGCTCGACGAGGCGCTGCCGCTGCCGCAACTGATCGTGATCGACGGAGGCAAGGGGCAGTTGAGCGCGGCGGTCAGCAGCCTGGAAAAACTCGGCTTACGGGGAAAGATCGCGGTGATCGGAATCGCGAAGCGCCTGGAGGAGCTCTACTACCCGGACGATCCGCTGCCGTTGTACATCGACAAGAAGAGCGAAACGCTGCGGATCATCCAGCAATTGCGCGACGAGGTGCACCGCTTCGGGATCACGCATCATCGCAAGCGGAGGAGCAAGGGTGTGATCAAGACGGAGCTGGAAGAGATCCCCGGCATCGGTCCACGTACGGCGGAAGAACTGCTACGCGAGTTCCGTTCCGTCCAACGCATCAAAGAAGCCTCCCTCGAAGCCCTCGCCGCCCTCATCGGCGAAGCGAAAGCGATTCGGGTGAAGGAGCATTTGGAATCTGGCAGCAACCGGACGGAAGGGGTTTCGTAGGATCTCGTGACACAGAGTATCGCAGAGGTAACACAGAGTTTCTCAGAGATCGAAATGTGCTCTGCATGTTTACTGCAACGACTTTATTTCAGTTGATCGGAAAGGAGTTTGATCTCCATGCGGGGCGACATCTTCTCGTATAGTATCCGGTATACCGAGCTTGTGATCGGCATATGGACGTTGTACTGTTTATTCAGCTCATGAATACACTTGGTCGCATAATAGCCTTCCGCAACCATGTTCATTTCCAATTGTGCGAATTTAACGGAATAGCCCTTTCCGATCATGGTGCCGAACATGCGGTTACGAGAGAAGGATGAGTAAGCCGTTACCAACAGGTCGCCGAGATATGCCGAGTCGTTGATGTCGCGACCGATCGGATGCACTGCGTCTACAAATCGCTTGATCTCCTGAATGGCGTTAGAAATAAGTACTGCGAGGTAGTTGTCTCCATAGCCCAGCCCATGGCAAATACCGCCGGCTATGGCAAATACGTTTTTCAAGACGGCGGAATATTCTGTACCATAAATATCGTCGCTCACGGTGGTCTTGATGTACCGACAAGCCATTTGGCGGGCCAATGAATCAGCAGTATTCGTGTCAGGACTCGCTATGGTGAGATAGGAGAGACGTTCCATGGCTACTTCTTCGGCATGACATGGACCAGTAATAACACCTATGTTTTGTATCGGAACGTCGAATTGTTTGTGTAAGAAGTCGCCAACGACTAGTAGGTCATCCGGAATGATCCCTTTGATAGCGGAGAATACGGAACGGCCATGAAAATCATCCGACTTGATCCCTGCCAGCGAGTCTTTTAGGAAAGCTGATGGAACTGCCAAAATAATGGTCTTGGATTCCCGAATCGCCTCCCGGATATCGGTTGTGATCCGGATCTTCCCAAGATCGAATTCAACATCGGATAAGTAGTTGGGATTATGTCTGTACTTGGAGATAAATTCTGCCGTCTCTTTACTTCTTACCCACCAGGTAATTTTGTCGACATTATTGGAAAGTATCTTGACGATGGCCGTTGCCCAACTGCCACCACCTATGACTGAAATGGATTGATTCTCCATTTAAATGTGCTGATTGATTAGTCTCGGATCAGGTCAGAATGATCCTGCAAATTCCTTCTTTCAAATGTAGTACATTGAAATTGATTAATAAACCAAGATTCAAGCCTGTGAGTTTGAGATAGGTGAGCACCTGCGCACGGTGAATATCCGTAATCAGGTCCACACTTCAATTCCAAAAGCAATCGATTTTCAACGATCAGATCAGCCCGATAGCCGCACTCCAGTTTGATCTTCTCGTAAATGAGCGGAACAGGATGTTCTTTTCGAATGCATAGCCCCAGCTTGATCAATTCGTAAGCGGTACATTCCTTGTAAGCTGATTCAAGCAGGCCCGGACCTAGCTTTTGATGCACTTTCATGGCGCATCCGATAACAATGCGCGTAAGGTCGTTGATGTTTGCATGGCTCATGCCGGAAAATTCCGTCATGAGGTGGATTTCTACAACCGCTTATATGCGGAGAAATCATCTAACCGTCACTGAGCCGTCCGATGTTCTTTTTTGTAACACAGAGAATCACAGAGGAAACACAGAGTAGCACAGAGCAGAATTCAAATCTCTGCGAAACTCTGTGTGCCCTCTGCGTGACTCTGTGCTCCTTTTTTATACGAAGCGCGAAATCTCAAAACGTAATCGATTTCTCCAACATCTCCGCACCGCGTTTGACTTTTACGGTGGTGGTTTCGCCTTTGGTGAATTTGCCGAGGGCTTTCATGTAGGACATCATGTCCACCACTTTGTAGTCGCCGATCTGGACCACTACGTCGCCGGCCAGTAGCCCCGCTTTTTGCGCCGGCTTGCCGTCACTTACGCCATCGATGCGCATGCCCTCGCCGTCGAACGCGTAGTCGGGCACCACACCCAGGGTCACTTTGAATTTCGGCGCATCCTCGTTCGACTCGTCCTTCGTCTTGGTGAACACCAGCTTCCCCGAACCGTCCGCCAGCGCGATCGTCTTGCGGATCATCCCGATGATCGTCAGTGCGCCCGGGTAATTGATCTTGTCTTCGTCGTCGCTCGGTTTGTGGTAATCGGCATGCGTGCCGCTGAAAAAGTGCAGCACCGGAATATTCTGCAGATAGAACGACGTATGATCGCTCGGCCCCACACCCGATTCCGTCGCCTTGATCTCGACCTGGTCCGTTTCGATCGAATCGACCAGCGTTTTCCAGCGCGGACTCGTGCCCGTGCCGCTCAGGATCAGCACCGGCTCGTCCTTTTTCAGGCGACCGACCATGTCCATGTTCAGCATGTAGTTCACCTTCGTGAGATCCACCGTCGGGTGCTTCACGTAGTAATTCGAACCGAGCAGGCCCTTTTCTTCTCCGGAAAAGGCCAATAGCAGGTAGTTGTTGTGCTTCGGCCCGCGGATGCGCAGGTCGCGGCCGAGCTCGATCAGGGCGGCCGTGCCGGACGCGTTGTCGTCGGCGCCGTTGTGGATCGCCGGCTCACCCCGGTAAAGCGAGCCTTCGTGCCCGTAACCCAGGTGATCGTAGTGCGCGCCGATCACCACCGTCGTGGCAGCGCCGTTGTCGATGTAGCCGCAGACATTATAAGCGTCCTTCGTCACTTTGATCACCTCGGCTCCGACCGTACAGTTCGTCACGATGCTGTCGCGCAACAGTTCCGCTGCCTTGCCCTTCGCGAACAGTACAGGAATGCTCACCGGCGAGATGCGGTGATCGAAGTCGGCTTTTGGATCCGCCTGTGCTGTGTCGCTGTTGATGAAGATCACGGCCGTGGCCCCGCGCTGGATCGCGATGTCGAGTTTCTTCCGCAAGTCGGACCACTCGCCGAACTTACCGTGCGGGTTCGCGCCGTCCGGCGTACCCGATTCCATCACGAAGATCTTCTTGGCGATGTTGAGCTTCCCTTTGTAATCTTCACGACCGAGTTTGTTGTCGTCGATCCCGTAGCCCAGCCGGGCCACATAGCCGGTGATGACGCCGTTGCCGGAGTAGGGGAGCGGCGTGAAGTCGTCGTTGACCTTGAAGCTGTAGTTGTTCACGTACAACTGCGTGCCCGGACCGAAGGTCGCGCCGGCGGTGAAGGTGAACGGCTGCAGGAAGCCTTTCTCGCCTTTCGGTTTCAGGCCGGCCGACTTGAACGCCTTCACGATGTAATCACGCGCTTTGATTTCCCCGGCGCTGCCGGCTTCACGGCCTTCGTACGCGTCGCTGGCGAGTGTGCTGATATGTTCCCGCAGCTTCGTTTCCAGTTGCGCTTCGGTGAGCGGTGTCTTGGAAACGGTGGAACAGGAAAAGTTCGCCGCCAGGGCGAGGGCGGTGAAGAACAGGGTCAGGAAACGGATCGGTTTCATTGCAGCATAAAGATACGGAATCGACGCGCAAGCCTTGTCGCAGGGAGCGGCTTCCGGGAATAAAAAAGGGCACGCTCGGTGCCCTTTTGACTTTTTTCTGATGATGAATCAACTCGAAACGGCTTCGGCGCCCTCTGCCGGCGCTTCTTTCTTCTCCGGGCGCATGGCCGGGAAGAAGAGCACGTCCTGGATCGAATGACTGTTCGTCATGATCATGCTCAGGCGGTCGATGCCGATACCCAGGCCTGCCGTAGGCGGCATGCCGAACTCGAGCGCGCGCAGGAAGTCTTCGTCGAGCTGCATGGCTTCTTCGTCGCCGCGCTTGCCGAGTTCGAGCTGGTCCTCGAAGCGCTTGCGCTGGTCGAGCGGATCGTTGAGCTCGGAGAAGGCGTTGCAGATCTCCTTGCCGTTGCAGATCGCCTCGAAGCGCTCCACCAGCCCCGGCTTGGAGCGGTGCTGCTTCGCGAGCGGACTCATCTCCAGCGGATAGTCGGTGATGAAGGTCGGCTGGATCAGGTGCGCTTCAACTTTCTCTCCGAACATCTCGTCAATCAGCTTACCGCGGCCCATCGTATCGTCCACATGAATGCCGATGCTCCGCGCCGTCTTTCGCAGTTCGGCTTCGTCCATCCCGGAGATGTCGATGCCGGTATAGTGCGCGATCGCGCCGTACATCGTATAACGCTTCCAGGGCCGTTGGAAGTTGATCACGTGTTCACCCACCTGCACCTCGGTCTTGCCGTGTAGGTCGAGTGCGATCTTCTCGACCATCTCTTCCACCAGGTTCATCATCCATTCGTAGTCCTGGTAAGCGACGTAGAGTTCCATCTGGGTGAACTCCGGGTTGTGGAACCGGCTCATGCCTTCGTTCCGGAAGTCCTTCGAGAACTCGTACACCCCGTCGTAGCCGCCCACGATGAGGCGCTTGAGGTACAACTCGTTCGCGATGCGCAGGTAGAGCGTCATGTCGAGCGTGTTGTGGTGCGTCTTGAACGGACGCGCCGCCGCGCCGCCGTAGAGCGGTTGCAGGATCGGCGTCTCCACCTCGAGGTAGCCGCGGGTGTTCAGGAACGAACGCATCGAGTTGACCAGTTGCGTACGCTTCACAAATGTCTCGCGCACCTGCGGGTTCACGATCAGGTCCACGTACCGCATCCGGTAGCGCTGCTCCGGATCGGTAAAGGCGTCGTGCACATTGCCGTCGGCGTCCTGCTTCACGATCGGCAACGGACGCAGTGACTTGGAAAGCAACTTGACGGCGGTGGCGTGGATGGTGATCTCGCCCATCTTCGTGCGGAATACGAAGCCCTTGATCCCGATGATGTCGCCGATGTCGAGCATCTTCTTCACCAGGAAATCGTAATCCGATTTATCCTCGCCCGGACAGATGTCGTCGCGGCGGACGTAGATCTGGATGCGTCCGGAGGCGTCCTGAAGCACCGCGAACAGGGCCTTGCCCATGTCGCGTACGCTCATGATCCGGCCGGCATAGCTCAGCTCCTTGAAACCGTCGGGGTTGGCGTCGAAGCCGTCGAGGATCTGGCGGGCGCTGACAGTGACCGGCCAGGCGTCGGCCGGATAGGCCTGGTAGCCGTGTTTTTGGAGTTCGTCCAACTTCTGGCGGCGGATCTGTTCCTGCTCGTGCAATTCCATGCTGCGAAATTTTCGCAAAGATAGCGGTTCAGGCCGGATGGCTCAAAACGTTAATCGATACAGAATCAATAAATTGCAACAAGTCCACGCAACGCGCGTTCGGCCCGGAATCGGTAACCCCCTACCTTTGCGGCCGTATACGCCGGACTCCATTAATAGTCATGAAAGATCTCGTACAGCGATTCCCCGAGCAGTTGGAAGAAGCCCTGCGCATTGGCGAACAAGCCAGCATTTCCCGTCCCATTCGCCCCATCCGCAATGTCATCATCACCGGACTGGGCGGTTCGGGTATCGGCGGCACCATCGTGTCCGAGATTATCGCGAACGAATGTCCGGTACCCGTCACCGTCAACAAGGATTATTTCCTGCCGGCTTTCACCGGACCGGAGACGTTGGTGATCGTGTCGTCGTATTCGGGTAATACCGAAGAGACCCTGCAGGCCATGGACGTCGCGCTGGAGAAAGGCGCGCAGATCAGTTGCATCACCTCGGGCGGCAGCGTAGCCGAACGCGCACGCGAGCACAGGCTCGACCTTGTCCTTATCCCCGGCGGCAACCCGCCACGTTCGTGTCTCGGTTATTCGCTCACGCAGCTCTTTTTCATCCTGCATAAGAAAGGACTCATCAGCGGCGCGTTCGTCGCGCAGCTCCGGGCTTCGATCGACCGGATGCGTATGGAAGAAGCGGCCATCAAGTCCGAGGCGCAGGAAGTCACCGATTTTCTTTTCGGCAAACTGCCGGTGATCTACGCGGTCGACGGTTACAACGGCGTGGCCACGCGCTTCCGGCAGCAGATCAACGAGAACTCCAAGATGCTCTGCTGGCACCACATCATCCCCGAGATGAACCACAACGAACTGGTGGGCTGGGCCGAACAACACGAAGAGTGTGCCGTCGTGATCCTGCGCAACAGCACCGACTACTACCGTTCTCAGGCGCGCATCGAGATCAACAAGGAGATCATCGCGCAACGCACCCCGCACATCCGCGAGATCTGGTCGCGGGGCGACTCGATGTTGGAGCGTTCGCTCTACCTGGTGCACCTCACCGACTGGGTCTCCTGCTACCTCGCCGACCGCAAAGCCATCGACGCCGTCGAAGTGAACGTCATCAACCACCTCAAAGGCTCCCTCGCGAAGCTGGGAGAGCGATGATAGTTCCGCCAGTGCCTTATTCATGATGGAACGCGGATACCGCTGATAAGGCGGAAGCTCGCGGAAAATAGATCCGCGCAAATCCGCAACATCCGCGGGATCCGCGTGCTGTTACTTTTTGACCACTGTCGGATAGTCTAGGCTATGAACCACGGGGGACACAGAGGAATGCACGGAGGAGCACAGAGATCGAGCTCTGTGTATTCTAAGACTTACGCAACGTTTGATTGATTTTTTTCTCGTAGGTTAGGACGAATGGTGTTTTTCTTTTAATGACTGCAAAGACCCGATTGATCAGTTTGCAGGCTACGGCGTTTGCGATGACTTTGTGGTGTTTGCCCTCGGCCTTTTTCCTTTGGCAGTAGACCCTTATTTCAGGGTCGTAGATCATGGCGCTATTGGCTCCGTTGAGCAAGATTGCTTTCATCTGCTTATTTGCCATGGGATGTACCCTTGTCCTTCCCTTGGTTAATCCGGAGGAGTGTTCAAAAGGCGCCGTTCCGGCATAGCAGGCGAACTTTCGACCATCATCGAACTGAGTGAAGTTCTGGGTTATAACGAGCATCATCGTTGCAGCAATGAGTCCTATTCCCTTGACAGATTGCATCAGATCAAAATTCTGTTTGAGCTCCGGATCGGAGGCGATCACTTTTTCAATGGCCTCGTTTACTGCCTTAATGCTCTTTTCCAGCCGTTGAATGTGTTGTTCCAGATCCTCGGTAACCAGGTGATTGTCGATCACAACATTGAGCTTAGAGCGGCTCTTGAGGCTATTGACATTCTGGGTATGTTGCTGCACCAACGAGGCGCGGTAGGAGATCAGCTCTTTGAGTTGAAGGATGGATTTTTGAGGGATCACAAATGGCCGGAGCTTGTGATGATGGATCAAGGCGTAAACGCCGATTCGCTCTGCATCCGTCCGGTCACTTTTACCTCGGGTTACGCCCAGGGATTGTTGGATCTCTCTTGCCGGTATTACCGAATAGGTCATACCCTTTTCCTGTAACAGGCAACACAAAAGCAATCCGTAGTTGCCGGTGTGTTCCATGCAAAACCAGGGAGGTGATCCCGCTGGCACCTCCTTTTTCAGGCGTTTAAACATGGATTCAATTCCCTCCTGGCTGTTCTTCACCCGGAACAGACTCAAGGGTTTGGCTGAAGGGTCCACTACCAGTGCTACATCCAGCCATTGCGATGAGATGTCAATGCCAACGGTACAGACTGTTTTCATAACTTTGGTTTTAAGGTTTATTTGTCTGTACTGGAACAGGATGTGCTGCTAAAACCTTTAATAGGCCTGGATGCCTATGATTCTAACTGGCACCGCACCCTGAAAAGAGATAGAGGACTGATACACAGATTAGCCCTGAAGGCTCTAACTCTGCTTAGTTCACCTCTATCTCTTCCAGCACAGTCAGCTTGAAGTTACGAAGGCAAGTCTAAAGGAAACTCTGCGTGCCCTCTGCGTGACTCCGTGTAACTAAAAACTACGAAGCAGGCAGGTGAATCACACATCTCCGCGGGATCCGCGTGCTATCCCTGTTGACCCTCATCAGATTCCGCGATTCGCCAAAGGTTCCGGGATTTCGTATCTTGACATACCGCTATCAAGCTTTCCCGCATGCCGCTCCGCCTTTTATTCTTGCTCGTGGTGTGTTCCCTCCAGGCCGGGGCTCAGTTCACCGACCGGTACTGGGCATTTGGTGACAGTGCGGCAATTGATTTTTCAGATTTATCGAATCCTATGCCAGGTGAATCCATTCTAAGATCAAGAGGAACGTGCGTCAGCATTTGTGACAGCATTGGTCAGTTACTTTTTTATGCCGGGGCGCCCAATACTTTACTTTGGCCAGCAACAACGGTGTATTATCTGGGACATGTTGTAAACAGTAACCATCAACTTATGGATAACGGAGATACCTTGGTTTCGAATCAATGGTATCAGGAAATGGTTATAGTACCCAATCCATCCAATTACAACCAGTTCTATCTTTTCTCTGTAGGAATAACACCAGCGATTAATCCAGGATGCTACTATTCTCTTATCGATTTGAGTTATAATGGCGGCTTGGGGCGTGTAATTCAGAAGAACATCCAATTGCAGAACTTCCCCGTTAATGACGGGCTTGCTGCTGTGAAACACGGTAATGGCCGGGATTGGTGGGTAATACATAAAGAAGGCACCATTGGACAATTGAGCGATGAAGTGTATACCTATCTGATAAGTCCTGATGGTATCCACCCACAACCTGTACAGCTAATTGGCCGGGCAAGCGAAACGAACCTCCTTCGGCTTAAGTTTAGCCCAAGTGGGAATAAACTTGTTGCAACCGATTGTAACCAATTTATCGAACTTTTCGACTTTGACCGCTGCACCGGGATATTGAGTAACCCCCGGTTTGTGCATCAGCGTCAGGTAACCACGCTCAATGGGTTGTTTTGGTCGAGTGAGTTTAGTCCGGATGAGACCAAACTTTACCTGAGCACGGTCGAGTACGGGAACAATGATTCCATTTCCTGTCTCATACAGTTCGATTTACTGGCCCCGGATATTCAGGCAAGCATGGATACGATCTACAATTTTTATCTGCCTGATGAGACGGGAATGCTGAAGCTTGGCCCTGACAATAAGATCTACCTGTCGCAGTACCTGGATAATAACGATTGCGGTTTTTTCTACCTCTACTGCGATACGACTTTTTATCCTGAGAACATGAACATCAGCGTGATCCACGACCCCAATCAGCCGGCCGCTTTGTGCGATTTTCGGCCATACAGCTTTTACCTCGGAGGCCATCGTTGCTACCACGGCCTTCCCAACAACCCCAACTACGAGCTGGGGCCGCTGGCGGGGAGTGTTTGCGATACATTGATTACGAGCATGAGTCAGGTGCCCGTGTTTGAGCCTGCGCAGTTGAAGCTGTTTTTCCATACCGGCTGGCGGCAGTTGTTCGTGAACGGGCAATACCTGCGCGGCAAGCAAGGCAGCCTGGCGCTTTACTCAGTCACCGGCCAACTCCTCCGCAGCGAAGAAATCAGCATCCAACCACCCTACTACACCCGCCAATGGGACCTCAGCGGAACGGCCGCCGGGGTGTACATCGTGGTCCTGGAAACGGAAGCGGAACGGGTGAGTGGACGGGTGGTGGTGGAATGATTCTGGTGGCTTCTGTGTGCTTCGTAGTTTTTAGAACACGGAATACACGGATGGCACGGGTGCTCACGGAAATATCTGTGTGCTAATTCTACAGAGATCCAATAAACCAACTTGCCTATCGCCGCTGGATGCGATTCTGTTCTTCTTCGGCTCCGGTGCGGCGTTGGCGGTTGCCGGCTACGGTTTGCTTGCCGAATTTCCAGGAGACGTGGAAGCGTACGAAACGACTGTCGTAAAAGCGGTTGAACTGCGCGTCGATGTTCTCCATCCGCACCGTCGACCGGATACGGTCCGTCCAGAACGGATCATTCACGTTGATGCGCAGGGTCACTTTCCCGTCGAGTAACTGCTTCCGAAAGCCCATCGACATGCTACCGTACGGCCGCACCATCCAGGTGCCCCAGACCGATGCGCTGTTGAAATAGCCGTTCACCTCCAGCGCCCACTCCTTCGGTAACCGGATCGCATGGTTGGTATTGAAGGATACCGCCGTACGCTGTACGTCCACTTCGCCCGCCGAACTGGGGCCCTTGAAGCGGGTGTTGTACACCGTCAGGTTGTTGTTCATCTCCCACCAGGGGAACGGCTGGAACGGCAGGTTGAGGTTCACACTCAGGTTGTCGTTCGTCTGCAGGTTTTCCGTGATGATGTAGGTCGTCCGCAACGAATCGATCTGCCGCGTGATCTGCGTCATCGCGTTGTTGGTCCGACTGAAATTAAGGTTGATCGAATAGCGTTGCAGGAAGGTGTAGCCGATCTCATACGCGTTCGTCAGTTGCGGTTGCAGGAGCGGGTTGCCTTCCTGGTAGGTATAGGGATCCAGGTAGAACTTGAACGGATTGAGCTGCTGATACGCCGGCCGGTCGATGCGGCGCCCGTACGATACGTGTACCTGGTGGGTGTCGTTGAAGGTGTAAGTAAGGAAAGCGGTCGGGAAGAGCTGCGTATAGTCGCGGGTGAAGGTCGAATTGTTCACCTGTTGGGTGCCTTTCGCGATCGTCTGTTCCGCGCGCAGACCGAGTTGCAGGCCGATCTTTCCGAACTCCGTCGTGCCGTTGACATAACCTGCCCGGATCGTCTCCTCGTACACGAAGTGATTCGTCTTGCCGGTGTCCGCCACGTCCGCGCCGTTGATGATGTTGAAGAACCGCACGTCGCTGTCGGTCTCCACATCGCTGATCTTGGCCCCGGCCTCGAAGCGCGACTTTTTCCCGATCGGTTTCACATAGTCGGCTTTCGCCGTCCGGATGTCGATCACGGCCGGTTGCCGGTTGTAAGACCGCTCGACCCAGTCGTTGCTGCGGTTCAGGTAATCGTAATGGTCGGTGTAGAAATTGAAATCGGCCTTGTTGTCGAAGCGGCCCAGATCGGCATCAACCGAGAGTTCCTGCCCGGCGCTGTCGATCGCCCAACGGTAGTTGAAATTTCCGTTGAGGTTGTTCCACTCGCTGTTGTTATCGTTCCGCGTCACGTAACCCGAATCGGGAATGTCCGAAGCATTGAGGATGTCGGTCACGCTCCGGTTGTGGTTCTCGCCGGTGTTGTAGGTTCCACGGACCAGGAAACCGATCGTGTGCTTAGGCGAAAGACTCACATCCAGTCCGCCGCGGAAGTTGTGGTTGATGTACTCCCCTTTGTCGTAGTTGTCCTGCTTGAAGGTCGAGACAAAGTTCCCGTCGCGGAAACGCCGCTGCATCTCCGTGCTCTCGAAATAGAAACCGTTGCCATAATCGTAACTGCCGTAGGCGTTGAACAGCTTGTTCCGGTGATTGACGCTGCCGCCGAATCCGTAGTCGAGGTAGCGGCCCTGTCCGTAGCTGGTGCGCAGGTCGCCGTTGGTGCCGTAGTTGCGGTTCTTGCGCATCTTGATATTCACGATACCTGTCGTGCCGGCAGCGTCATACTTGGCGGAGGGGTTCGTGATGATCTCGATCTGCGCAAGCTGATCCGCCGGCATGTTACGCAGCATGTTGTAAAGTTCCTGGGCGCTCAGGTAGGTCGGTTTGCCGTCCATCATCACGAGTACGCCCTGCTTGCCGCGCAGGGAGATGTTGCCGTTGTTGTCCACCGTCACGCCGGGCGACTTCTGGAGGATTTCGAGGGCCGTGCCGCCGGCATTTACGATACTGTTTTCCACGTTGACGACGATCTTATCGACCCGGTGCTCCAGAAAGGGTTTCTCACCCGATACGGTCGCCTCTTTCAGTTGCACCGACTTACCACCCATGACCAGGGTGGGCAGGGGATGCTCCGTGCCAGCCTCCGTCACTTCGAACTCCGCGGAGAGCGTTGTTTCCAATCCAATCTGCGTCGCTTTTACACGGTAACGGCCGGGCTGCAGGTCGTCGAAGCGGTAAGCGCCCTGTTCATCGGTGATGGCGCCTTTGACCAGACTGCTGTCGGCCGCATTCAGCAGCATCACGGTTGCATACGCGAGTGGCTGACGGTCGGAACCGTGCAGGATACCGGATACGGTACGATTGGTCCGGGCGAATGCCAGACAGGACAGAAGAAGAAAAAAGGAGAACAACAGGCGGGTACGCATGAGAGGGGGAATGGTGTTACCAAACCTACGTCTCCCAGCAGGTCATGCCGGTTAATGATAGGTTAAGATAAGCCGAATACCTGTTAATCTTCGCTAAAGCTATTAAGATCCGTGTAAATCCGTGATATCCGTGTATTCCGTGTGCTAAGATGAAGTGATCGAACAATATCTGGATCAACCAAGGTGCTTCATCGCCTCCCGCCGGCTCAAAGGCTTCAGCTCGGTACGTTTCACATAAGCAACGACCGCCTTCGGGTCGGTGTAAGCATACTGCCGCAAACTCCAGCCGATCGCCTTCTGGTGAAAGAACTCCTTCGATCCGCGATGCGGTTCGATCAGTCGCTGCAACAGCGCGAAATCGGTTTTGTCCTTGTACTTGAGCTGGAAGAGGATCGCCGTCCGGTTCAGCCACAGATTGCCGGATGCGCACCAGGCTTTTGTCGTCGTGGCAATACGTTTAGGATGTTTCGTGAGAAAATGTCCGACCAGTGTTGCCGCGATGAAATCCACCGTGTCCCACCAGGATTTCGACTCGACCAGTTCTTCGAAAAGTTCGAGGTAGGTATCGTCCCAGGCTTTCTTGTTCTTCCACAAGAGTTCCATCGCGAAGTACTGGAACTCGCGTTCGGGTTGTTTCCACAACCAGCGCACCGAAGCCCGCATCGTGTCGGCATCCAGGTTCTTCAGCTCGGTAAAAAACGGCTTCGACAATTCCGCCCGTTGCGGCTTCTTGATGCCGACAAAGGGGAATAATCCTTTCATGTAAGCCGACATGCCTTCGGCTACGACGGCATCGCCGGAAGATCGATAGATGGTGGCCAGTCGGGAAAGGGCGGGGTGTGGTGCTTTCACGCCACGAATTTCCTAAAAGGAATCGAGTAAATTGTTAGCTGATCGAAGCAAAGATTCATCAGGGACTTAACGACGAAGGACACAAAGTACGCACAGAGGTACCTTTAGACTTGCCTTCGTAACTTCAAGCTGACTGTGCTGGAAGAGATAGAGGTGAACTAAGCAGAGTTAGAGCCTTCAGGGCTAATCTGTGTATCAGTCCTCTATCTCTTTTCAGGGTGCGGTGCCAGTTAGAATCATAGGCATCCAGGCCTATTAAAGGTTTTAGCAGCACATCCTGTTCCAGTACAGACAAATAAACCTTAAAACCAAAGTTATGAAAACAGTCTGTACCGTTGGCATTGACATCTCATCGCAATGGCTGGATGTAGCACTGGTAGTGGACCCTTCAGCCAAACCCTTGAGTCTGTTCCGGGTGAAGAACAGCCAGGAGGGAATTGAATCCATGTTTAAACGCCTGAAAAAGGAGGTGCCAGCGGGATCACCTCCCTGGTTTTGCATGGAACACACCGGCAACTACGGATTGCTTTTGTGTTGCCTGTTACAGGAAAAGGGTATGACCTATTCGGTAATACCGGCAAGAGAGATCCAACAATCCCTGGGCGTAACCCGAGGTAAAAGTGACCGGACGGATGCAGAGCGAATCGGCGTTTACGCCTTGATCCATCATCACAAGCTCCGGCCATTTGTGATCCCTCAAAAATCCATCCTTCAACTCAAAGAGCTGATCTCCTACCGCGCCTCGTTGGTGCAGCAACATACCCAGAATGTCAATAGCCTCAAGAGCCGCTCTAAGCTCAATGTTGTGATCGACAATCACCTGGTTACCGAGGATCTGGAACAACACATTCAACGGCTGGAAAAGAGCATTAAGGCAGTAAACGAGGCCATTGAAAAAGTGATCGCCTCCGATCCGGAGCTCAAACAGAATTTTGATCTGATGCAATCTGTCAAGGGAATAGGACTCATTGCTGCAACGATGATGCTCGTTATAACCCAGAACTTCACTCAGTTCGATGATGGTCGAAAGTTCGCCTGCTATGCCGGAACGGCGCCTTTTGAACACTCCTCCGGATTAACCAAGGGAAGGACAAGGGTACATCCCATGGCAAATAAGCAGATGAAAGCAATCTTGCTCAACGGAGCCAATAGCGCCATGATCTACGACCCTGAAATAAGGGTCTACTGCCAAAGGAAAAAGGCCGAGGGCAAACACCACAAAGTCATCGCAAACGCCGTAGCCTGCAAACTGATCAATCGGGTCTTTGCAGTCATTAAAAGAAAAACACCATTCGTCCTAACCTACGAGAAAAAAATCAATCAAACGTTGCGTAAGTCTTAGAATACACAGAGAAAAAAACGGTAACGAAAATGCGTTATCACGAAAAACCTTTAACCAATAAAAACCCTGAATCAATGATCGGCCGTCAGGAACGCGTTCTCCAATTCGGTAACCCGGGTTTTGAGTTGTCCGATGAAAACGGCTTTCTGTCGTGCGGTTTCGAGCAAGGGCTCGGTACGGGTTTCCAGGTACTCAAGATATAGCTCGCCTACTTCCTGTGTCGTGATCTTGATCAGATCGCGCGTACGTGTTATGGCTTTGACGAGGTCGGAACGGGATTTCATAGCGTATTTTACTAATGCAAATGTACGGCAGCCGGCAAGGGCCGGATATGCTAAAAGTCATCTAGGGTAACGGTAGCGCATGAATCCCCGCTAAAAACCGGCTGTTTGCATGTAGAAAAGAACCGGATGGATGTTTCCAGCTATTGGAAACATCCACCCGGTTTTATAACTACAGACGATGACGTTGAATTTTCTGATCCGTCCGTGTACACTCCGAATCAATTCGGCTGTGCTTGCAATACGTACGGGTGATAAAACAAACTCTTACCTCTGAGCTCGGTGTACTTTAAGACGTCTGAATTTGATGCATTGTAAAGCGATTTCGCGTCGTTATACAAGCCTCCATAAAAGGACCGATAAGATCCCGTGGTAGCATAGATCGAGAAAAGGAACGACTGTTGGAGTGATTGCAGTTCGATGATCGGATAATCGAGCTTGTTGAACTTCTTGGCTGCCTTGGTAATCCCGCCGTAAGTGGAAGATCCCTGATCGAGTCGGTACTTGATCCTGTTGTCCCACTTGCCATAACCCGGCGCGGTTGAGAGATAATCTGCCGTGCTGACGTAGTTCGACAGGAAGATACCGTCACAATAGTACACCATGGAATCTACTGCCGCCTGAGGATTGGAATAATTCTTCCCCATCCAACCCTCGTAGAAATAGAATTTGGCGCCATAGCGATTGCACATCGCCTTGGTCAATCGTAACAGCGAGAAACAGCCGGCATAATCATTCGTAACCCACGGCTCTTTTTCGGTAAGCGGAGCAACCACGGTTCGCAGATCAGGATAAGCGGTGTACAAAGCATCCCAGGTAGGAAGCTCGGTCGTCTCCCGGATGTCGCAGGTGATCAGTCGAATGCCGTAGGTGCTGACAGCCTTACGGCAAAAAGCGGCGAACTTGGCTCTTTCCGTTGCAGTGGCCATGGAATTGCGCGCGTAACAATTCAGCATGTTGCCACCTTTATTCCGCAGGTAATTCAGGACATTGTCTTCACTGGCGGCATTTCCGATGGTCAGATTGTTCGGATGGGTATAAAATCCGAACAATTCAGGCAGGACTTGAACTTGCGTCGGGGATGACGTTGAAGCCATTCTTGCCGCAGTATTGGATTCGGTCAGCAGGTCTTCCTTTTGACACGATGTAAGGAAAAGTGTAAGACTTGCCAGTAAAAAGATCGGAGCGAGATACAGTCCCTGAACGTTCCACTTCCTTGCCATTTTCTTTGTTTCCTGTTTAGTCGGTTAATTAAGCCAGCGAACTCGGATTTGTCGCGTACTACGGATATTCACTCTTCCATCCGGGAGAACATCGGGTTGATGTTCGTGAAACCCTTGCTAGTACTCGTGTTTCCGAGGATGCGATGTTAGATACAGAGTTTGGCTTCTATATGAATCAGGTCAACAGGAAGGGCAATTCGAAATGAGATTTCGAAGGTGTTTTTTACCGGGAAACACTCCGTTTTTTAGAGCGATTTCAGCGCTTCCGTAGCACGGGGGTTTCCCGGACGCAGTTTCAAGGCTTGTTCATAGCATCGGCGGGCGTCCGTTTTTCGACCGACGGCCCTATAAGCGTCTCCCAGGTCATTCCAGGCAACGACGATGGACGGGTAGCGTTGCGTATAGAGCTCATACAACGCGATCGTTTCTTCCCGGCGATTTTCCCGCGATAGCTGCTGCCCGACTTCCAGGAGAATCATGTCGTTGTCACCCACGCCCAGTGAGTCGATCAGTCCGTTTCCGTTCTTGCGGAATTCTGCTGCTCCGCGCTTCCCAATCGCATCGTACATCGCTTCCGCGAGCGGGCTCTCAAAGCGCGCTTGCACCACGAGCGGGTCCTGCTCGATCTTACCCAGGAACACCAGTTGGGTAATGCCTGCCATTATGCGGTTGGCGATCATCCGGTTGTCATTGGTTACGACATACAAGGCAACATCGTCTTTCGGATAGATCAGCATGTCGGCAAAGTAGATGCCGTTGCTGCCGCCATTCTGGATCACCGGCGTTCCCCGGCGCGATTGTCCCAGGGCGCAACCATAGCCGAAGAACGATCGGCCTTCAGTGTCCCATTCTTCGATATGCTTCGTCTGTTGTTTGGCAATCGCGGCAGGCGTTAGGATCTTTTCATCCAGGATGGCGCGCAGGAAGGTTTCCATCGCGCTGATGGATGCATAGAACCCGCCGTTGCCGTAAAGATTCCAGTAAGGTCCTCCGAATTCCCGGTAACGGTCCATCAGCGTTCCCCAGTCCGTGCCTTGGTCGTAGCCGTGAGCGATGCGACGCGTTTCACTGTCGGGATAATCGTACGCGATGTCCCCGATGCCGATCGGTTGGAGCAGTTCATTTCTGACAAACGATTCAAACGACTGGTGACTGACTTCCTCGATCACCGCGGCTGCCACGCTCATGCCTACATTGGAGTACAGGGAACGACTACCCGGTTGGTACATCAAGGGTTCGCGAAAGGCGCGCTGTAGAAATTCTTCCTTGGTCAGCTTTGCGTAATCTCCTCCATCGTTTTCAAAGATCTCCGCAAAACCTCCGGAATGCGTCATCAACTGGTGCAGGGTAATGCTGGATTTATCGGAAGGAACCTTTGAAAAGAATTTTCCCAGCGTGTCCGTCACCTTCAGTTTTCCCTGCTCCTCCAGTTTCAGGACCGCCATGGCGGTGAAAGTTTTAGTGATGGAGCCCATACAGGCCAGTGTCCGCTCGTCGAATGGAATGCGCTGCGCCTGGTTCGCCCATCCGTAGCCTTTTCGGAGGATGGTCGCCCCTTTGCTCATCACGAGCACCCCGCCGGAGAAGTGCTTTTCTTTTTCCAGTTGCTGCAGCCACTGGTCGATGCGTACGGCTGTGTGGCCAACCAATACCGGTTCGCCGGCGGTTGCGTTGAAGAGAAGGGAAAGCAGCAGGACGAGTGTGGAGAAGCCGTGTTTCATTTCGCTAGTATAGGGCGAATGAAAGGCCTTCCGCGTTAAGGGAATCCTAAAGTTGGTGAAGTCGGGAAGCGGGTATCAGTCTTCCCGCGCGAATTCCTGCAGCATGGCATCGATCTTCGAAAAGGCCTCGTCGTCTTTGATGACATACTGTTCGGCGCCTTTCGCGATGGTTTCCGCGGCGACCGCGTAGCGGGTCTGGCTACTGAGGACGATGATGTGGACATTCCGGTCGTGCTTGCGGATCTTTTCAAGGATGGCAAGTCCGTTGGCGGCGGATTTTTGTACCGAGTCCAGGTGGTAATCGAGGATGATCGTGTTCGGCTTCTCGAAAAGATGTTGCAGGCACTCTTCACCGGAATGGAATACGCGCACTTTTCGCATGCCATCGGCAGTGATATGATCGTGTAGCATCTGCGCGAAGAGGGGATCGTCGTCGACGATATAGACCGATTGTTTCATCCTGAGCGAAAGGTACGAAATGCCGGGACAGGCCCGAAATGCGGCTCAGCGGACCTC
This sequence comes from Bacteroidota bacterium, assembly GCA_016713765.1. Taxonomy (NCBI): domain Bacteria; kingdom Pseudomonadati; phylum Bacteroidota; class Bacteroidia; order Candidatus Pollutiaquabacterales; family Candidatus Pollutiaquabacteraceae; genus Candidatus Pollutiaquabacter; species Candidatus Pollutiaquabacter sp. The sequence continues at coordinate 138,080 of JADJON010000001.1, read as the reverse complement.
TTCCCGGGGGCAGGACTGCAGGAAAGCCGCGTCCACGGCGGCCCCCAGCCCGGGACCTTCCGGAAGCCGGATACGGCCGCCCGGGCCATACAGCATCCCGCCATCCACCGGATCGGCCGACAACATCAGCGGGGTGTCGAAATCGACATACGGCGTCTCTTGCAGCGTCCAGGCGAAGTGTGCTGCGGCGGTGAAGCCCAGGCGCGACTCCAGAAACCCACCGAGTTGCAGGCGCATCCCGGCCTGCTCCGCCAGTACCGCGATGCGTCGCGCCCGGATAAGCCCCGAGGATTTACTCAGCTTGATGTTAAAACTATCGACCGCTTGCAGGGCTAACAGATTTTGCGCGTCATACTCGTCGCAACAGGACTCATCGGCCATGATCGGGATCGGAGCGTTTTTCCGGATCTCGGGCAGCTCGAAGAAGGCCCGACGTGAGACGGGCTCCTCGCAATGCTGGATGTTCAGCGACTCCATTTTTTGCAACGCTTCGATGGCATCGCTTTTTGTCCATCCCTGATTCGCGTCGATGCGAATGGGAAGATCGTTGCCGATCGCTGCTCGGATCGCGCGCATCCGTTGGATGTCTGCCGCTGCGTGCTCGCCAAGTTTCACTTTCACCACCGGAAATCCGCGTTCCCGGATCGATACGGCATCCTTCACCATCCGGTCCACCGGACCGATGCTGACGGTGTAATCCGTAAAGAGCTCCTCGCCGGCTTTTCCACCGAGGTATTGCCATAACGGTAATCCGGCAGTTTGCGCCGCCAGATCGTGGATGGCCATATCGAACGCGCTCTTGATGCAGGCATTGCCGAAGATGAGTTTATCCATGCGCGAAAGACAGTCGACCGGATTACTTGCATCGGCGCCAAGCAATACTTTCGCGATTTCTTTTCCGACACTCATGCAGCCGGCCTGCGTCTCGCCGTGAATGGTGCGGAAAGGACTGCATTCGCCGAATCCGGTCAACGCGTCCGCTTCGATCCTGACCACGACGTTTTCCGCATGATCGAGCATGCCGAGGGAGATGATGAAGGGGTCGACAAGCGGGATACGGGCCGCATAGAGCGTGATGGAACGGATCTTCGGCATGCGTGTGCAAATTACCGGTCGCTGCAAGACCCGCTTGCGTGTCGTCTTAGCAATTATCCACAAGTCATGGAGGAAAGAATGGATTATCTTCCGATGATGTTCGTATTCCTAAATTTCTGATGAAGCGTGTAAACTCAGGACCCGTACGGTCAAACCATGCGCCTCTGTTTTTGTTACCTTTGAGCCTCATCCGTTCCTCGCATGCGTTACCGGTTTTTATTCCTCCCGCTTTCCATCCTGATCTTCAGTTCGTGTAAACAATCCGGCCCTCCGGCAGGAGCAGGTGGTCCTGCGCCGGCGGCTGTCGATGTGATGATCGCCGGGATGGATACCGTTCCGCAGGATATCGAGGTCAACGGAACCGTATTGGCGCAAGAGTCCGTCGAGTTGCGTCCGGAAACCAGTGGCCGCATCATCGCCCTGGAGATGGAGGACGGTGCAGTGGTGAGCAAAGGCGCATTGCTGGCACGTGTCAACGACGCCGAATTGCGCGCCCAGTTGCGGCAACAGGAGGTTCAACTCGAACTCGCGCAAAAGAACCTGGCGCGGTTGAATCAGTTGCTGTCGATCAATGGTGTCAACCAGGCCGACATCGACGCGGCAACCAGCCAGGTTGCATCGCTTGACGCTGCGGTAAAGGTCACACAGGCACAATTGGACAAAACAGAGATCCGCGCTCCGTTCGCCGGTCGCCTGGGCTTGCGACAAGTCAGCCCCGGTGCCTACGTCACGCCGGCAACCCTGCTCACTACCCTCCAGGCGACCGATCGCATCAAAGTCGATTTCGCTGTTCCGGAAACATACGGCCGCAACCTGAAGAAGGGCATATCGGTATTTCTCGAAGACATGAACGGTAACTCCAGCACCGCCAGTGTGTCGGCCATCGAACCGCTGGTGAATGCCAATACGCGTAACATCAAAGTGCGCGCGGTGCTGCAAGGGAATGACCTTGTTCCCGGCTCCTTTGTAAAGGTCCGGCTGCGCCAGTCGGCCGACGGGATCCTGGTTCCCACGGCTTCCATCATTCCCGACGCTCTGTCCAGTAAGGTGGTGTTGGTACGGGAAGGGAAAGGCAAATTCGTGAATGTTAAAACCGGCGTGCGTACCGCTGATTTCGTGGAGATCACCGAAGGACTGACGCCGGGTGATTCCGTGGTCGTTACCGGTGTATTGTTCGTGCGACCCAATGCGCCGGTCAAAGTCCGCGGCGTTCGTACCCGTTCTTCTTTCACCGCATCCTGATCTTTCGCCGCGAAGCCTATGAATATTTCCGAGCTTTCCCTGCGACGACCGGTACTGGCCACGGTGATGAACCTGGTCATCATCCTGTTCGGCATCATCGGAATGACCTTCCTCGGGGTGCGTGAGTATCCCGCCATCGATCCGCCGACGATCACCGTATCGACCAATTATGCCGGCGCGAGTGCCGACATTGTCGAGAGTCAGATCACCGAGCCGCTGGAGAAAGCGATTAACGGCATCCCGGGAATTCGGACGATCTCGTCGACCAGTTCAACCGGCAACTCGAACATCTCGGTCGAGTTCAACCTCGATGCCGAGCTCGAAGCCGCCGCGAACGATGTACGCGACAAGGTGAGCCAGGCGGTGCGCAATCTTCCGCAAGACATCGACGCGCCTCCGGTCGTCACCAAAGCCGACGCGAATTCGGATTTCATCATTCTCCTCGCCTTGCAGAGCCAGACGAAAGGCTTGCTGGAACTCAGCGACTATGCCGAGAACGTCCTGCAGAATAAGTTCCAGACGATTCCGGATGTCAGCGGCGTGAACATCTTCGGACAGAAGCGTCCTTCCATGCGCATCTGGATCGATCCGAACCGCCTGAACGCGTTCAACCTGGCGTTCAACGACGTTACGCGGGTATTGAACGCGGAGAATGTCGAAACGCCCTCCGGTAAGGTGTACGGCAATCAGACGGAACTGACTATTCGAGCGATGGGACGACTGCGTACCGAAGAGGAGTTCCGGCAACTGGTGTTGCGCGAAGACGCCGACGGCATCGTCCGCCTGGGAGATGTGGCAAGGGTCGAGCTGGGCCCGGAGCAATACGAACAGAGTTGGAAGCTGAATGGCTTGCCCGGCGTGGGGCTCGCGATCATCCCGCAGCCCGGCGCCAACTACATCAAGATCGCGGACGAATACTACAAGCGACTGGCGGAGATCCAGAAAGGCAATGCCACCGATATTCAATTGAGTACACTGATCGACAGTACGCGAAACGTTCGACGCTCCCTGCTCGAAGTGGAAGAGACGCTGCTGATCGCGTTCTCCCTGGTCGTGCTCGTCATCTTTTTCTTCTTCCGTAACTGGAAGATCGCCCTGCGACCGCTGATCGACATTCCGATCTCGCTCATTGCGACTTTCTTCATCATGTACCTGGCAGGCTTCTCGATCAACATCCTCACCTTGCTGGGAATCGTATTGGCCACCGGACTCGTTGTAGATGACGGGATCGTGGTCACGGAGAACATCTTCCGAAAGTTGGAGCAGGGGATGCCCATTCGGCAGGCCGCCCGTGAAGGATCGAAGGAGATCTTCTTCGCGGTGGTCTCGACGTCCGCTACGTTGGCGATCGTGTTTCTGCCGGTGATCTTCCTCGAGGGCTTTGTCGGCAGTCTCTTCCGCGAGTTCGGCATCGTCGTGGCCGGGGCCGTCTTGATCTCGGCGTTCGTTTCACTGACCATTACTCCGGTACTCAATGTACTCTTGCAGAGTAAGGACAAAGGTCACGGAAGGTTTTACGAGCGGACCGAGCCATTCTTTAGAGCTATGGAGTCCGGCTATCGCCGCCGCCTCGACCGTTTCCTGCACCGTCGCTGGCTGGCCGTTGGCATCGTGCTGGCTTGCCTTGCGTTGATCTTCTTCATCGGCCGCAGCTTGCAAAGCGAGCTGGCGCCGCTGGAGGACAAAAGCAGCATCCGTTTTTCCATCAGCGGTCCCGAAGGAGCGAGCTATGGTTTCATGTCGCAGGCGGGCGAGGAGTTCGGCAACTTCCTGATTGATTCATTGAAGGAAAAGGAGTTCGCTTTCCTCGCAGTGCCCAGCTTCTTCGGTACCAGCATCAATTCAGGTTTCGGCCGTGCCGCATTGGTGCCACCGGATCAACGCGAGCGTTCGCAATCGGAGATCGCACGCGACCTGGCCAAAAAGGCCACGCGGTTCAACAACCTGCGCATCTTCCCGATCGAAGAACAAACCATCTCCGTCGGCCTTGGGTCCCGCGGTTCGTTACCGGTACAATTCGTTTTGCAGAACCTCGACTTCGACAAGATCAAAAGCGTGTTGCCTCGTTTCCTCGAAGCAGCCCGCGCGAACAAGACCTTTCAGAACGTGGACGTGAACCTCAAGTTCAACCGACCGGAGATGAACATCGAGATCGACCGGATCAAGGCGCGCGAGTTGGGACTGACGGTCAGCGATATCTCCACGGTGATCCAGTCGGCATTTTCCGGCCGGCGCATCGCGTATTTCACGATGAACGGGAAGCAGTATTCGGTTTATTCCCAGGTGGACCTTTCTGATCGACAGAAGCCTGCCGACATCACCGACTTGTATGTTCGCACGCCCGCCGGCGAAATGGTTTCCATGGCATCTTTGGTGATGATGAAACCTTCCGCCAGCCCGCCTACCCTGTATCATTTCAATCGATTCAAATCAGCCACCGTTTCGGCATCCCTCGCGGAAGGGAAGACGATCGGAGACGGCGTTGAAGTGATGCGCGGGATCGCGGATACCTTGCTGGACGAATCGTTTCAGACATCACTCAGCGGTCCTTCGCGCGACTTCGCGGAAAGTTCTTCGAACATCCTCTTCGCGTTTCTGCTGGCCCTCTTGCTGATCTACCTGATCCTCGCGGCGCAATTCGAGAGTTTCCGTGATCCGCTGACGATCATGATCACCGTACCGCTGGCGCTTGCCGGAGCCTTGCTGAGCTTGTGGATCTTCGGTCAGACGCTTAATATCTTCTCGCAGATCGGCATGATCATGCTCATCGGCCTGGTGACGAAGAACGGCATCCTCATTGTTGAATTCGCGAACCAAAAGCGAGCATCGGGTTTGCCTTTACGGGAAGCGGTACTGGAAGCAGCCTCGCATCGCCTTCGCCCGATTCTCATGACCAGCCTGGCCACGGCGCTCGGTGCATTGCCGATCGCGCTCAGCCTGGGCGACGCCGCCACCAGCCGCATTCCACTCGGGATCGTCATCGTCGGCGGCCTGCTGTTCTCGCTTGTACTGACCCTCTTCGTAATTCCGTCGCTTTACCTCGTCATCACTGGCAAGCGGCATGATCGGGTAACGGCCGGCGACGAATCCGAATCCGCATGAAGTTGAAACGACTCCTCATCCTGCTATTCTTCCCGGTGTTTGCAACGGGACAAACCGGCCTTTCGCTGAAGGAAGCGATGGATCGTGCCTTGCAGAACAACCTCGAAGTCCGTCTGGCCAGGAACAATGCGGAGGCGGCCGAATGGAACAACCATCCGGGTGTTGCAGGCGCACTGCCGACCGTGAACCTGTCGGGAGGCGATGTGCAGCAGAGTACCAACATCTATCAAAAACTCGCCAACGGTACGATCATCGAGCGCGACGGCGCTGCCGGCAATACGATGAACGGCGCCCTCGCCGTTTCCTATACCCTTTTCAATGGGTATCGCATCAGCGCCACGCGCGAGCGACTCGCCCGGCTGCAAGAAGCGGGTGACGCTCAGTTGTTGTCGCAAATACAAAGCACCTTGGCCGCGGTGATCGGTCGCTACTACGACGTTCAGCGGCAGGAGCAGGTGGGACAGGCGCTTACACGCAGCCGGGATTTCGTTGCGGAGCGTGTCAAGGTGTTGGAAACACGGGCGCGGGTCGGGCTGGCCAATGACGCCGACCTTTTTCAGGCGCGTATCGATCTGAATGCCGCCGAGCAAGCGCTGAGCGCACAACAATTGGCGATCCGCCAGGCTAAGCTGGACCTGTCGAGGTTGCTCGCCGTACCGGGCGACTCGACCCTTTCACCGACGGATTCGCTCAAACTCGATCAAAGCATCCGGCAGGATTCCGTACGCTCGTATTTGCAACGGAATCCGGACTACGTAGCAGCCGGTGCGCTGGTGGTGATCAACGAACAGCTCGAACGGGAGATCAACGCGCAACGGCTCCCAAGTCTGCGGCTCAACGGTGGTTACAATTTCCAGCGTAGCCAGAGCGAAGCCGGGTTCTCGCTCATCAACCAGAGTTACGGCCCGAACATCGGACTCAGCTTGCAAGTACCGATCTACAACGGCGGGGCGTTCGAGCGACAGCACCGCGTGGCTAAGTTGCAAACCGAGAACGCCCGTATCCAACAACAGAACGTCGAACAGGGTTTGTTGTCAGAGGCCTTGAAGACCTATGCCGCCTATCGGACAGCACTCGAGCAAGTCGGCTTGCAGGAAGAAAACGAACAACTCTCGCGACGACTGCTGGATATCCTTTCGCAACGATTCGCTACCAACCAGGCTACCGTGCTCGACCTCCGTGCCGCACAGGCCAGCTACGAAGCCACAGCCGCTTCACTTGCTAATGTTCGTTATACAGCCAAGCTGGCGGAAACGGAGTTGAAGCGGTTGATGAATCGGTTGCCGGAGTAGGGTAGTGAACAGTGAACAGTGAATAGTGAACAGTAAATAGTAAACAGTAAACAGTTGGTGATTGGTGATCAACAATCACCAATCACCAATCACCAATCACCAATCACCAATTACTAGTTACTAATTACTAATTACTAATTACCAGTTTCCAGTTACCAGTTTCTCATTACCACCGCTCTCCACCATCACTTTTTCTCTGTGATCCTCTGTGTGTACGCTGCGTCCTTTGTGGTTATCCTTTTTTCCCAATCACTGCTTCAATAACCTGAAAATTTGCTCGACTCCTTCAGTTAACCTGACTCTAACAACATAGAATCCTGAAGGCAGGGTAGTTATCTGGAGTTTGGTGCCGCGGGATTCTATCATCAATGTTCCCTGCAAATTGAATACACTGATTCGAGTATCTTCCGCCGCTCCACGAATCATTACCGCATCATTAGCGGGATTAGGATAAAGTGCAAAGGAGCGACTGACGGGATCGTGCATGCCTGTGGGTGTGCAGAACAGTTTGTTCAGCTCCTCCCACAATTCGTTGACGTAGATCAGCGAGACGTCATTGGTGTCGGGCGAATTTCCCATCCGGATGATGACCATCTGCTGGCTGGGGATCACGCTGACTACCTGGCTGTTTTTTCCAATTCCCGAATACATATCGGACGGGGCGTCCGGAGACAAAGAACCACCGAAGACGAACTGCGAATAGGGCAGCATGAACGATTGTTTTCCGTTCAGCCACCAGAGGTAACCGTACGATTTGTTCAGGTTCTGCGAGGTGTTGATCATCGCATGATAGTAAGCTGTGTCGTGCAGCAACGTATCCTGGTCCCAGATACCGCGATTGAGCATGAGCAAACCGAATCGTGCCATGCTTCGCGCCGTACTGCCGTAAATGTTGTTGTAACCGTTCGGGAACCAGAATCCGTTCATGCCAATCCGGTTCCGGATACGGGAGTTGAAGTACGTGTTGAAATTCTGTCCGGTTGCAGACTCGATCACTGTATCCAGCAGCGTGTACGGTGCATTATGGTAAGCCCAGCGCGTACCGGCATCCGCTTCGTATTGCAGACAGGAAGGTAGCGTGCAATACGGATCGCCGGTGAGATCGTCAAGACCGGAGGTCATGGTCAATTGGTTGCGCACTGTGATCAATTGCTCTTTCGCGAGTGGTGCGCTGGTCCAGCCGGTACCCAGGTAATCGGACGTCGGGCGGGTGATGTCGAGATAACCTTCCTCTTGTGCAATACCCGTCAGGAAAGAGGTAAGGGTTTTTCCGGCAGATGCCCAGTACCAAAGGCTGTCGCGGGTAAAGGTTCCATAGTACTGTTCTACGGCGATCTTACCGTCTTTGAGAATGAGAAAAGCTTTGCTGCCTCGTTGAGCGTTGAAGTCCGCGATCGTATCGACGTACTGCGTACACCAGCCGAGCGAAGCGGGAGAAATGGTGTCCCAGTTTGTTCCCGAGAGAGGCGGGAAATACAAGGCTTGACCGTTTAACGGGAGCTTGATCAGAAGAAGTAGTAACAGGATCGTGAAGCGCATGGTATCGCAGGATGCTGGTTCGGAAGTTTTACGATCAATATTGTTTTTCGTGGAGTAGCTCTCAGGCATTGGTGGCATTTTTCAGTTGGAGGCGGAAATATGCCTTAACAGCTTGAGCAGGCACGAAGTTTGTACAAAAGACACGAATATATTGGACGCTATAGCAGACCAGTGGTTTAATTCCTTTAATTTATTCAACGGATGTCAAGGATCACGATACTTCGGATTGTCTGCTTGCTGGCGCTATCAACCGGTTCGCTGATAACACGCGCGCAAGTTTCTCCCGGGTTCAGGAGCATGGTGGAAGCGGTTCTGGTTGACACCACCAACCGTTATTGGGATTATCCGAAGCCTATTGCCGTCACCGATCCGGTCTTAGCGTTGATGCAGGATGAATTCAATCGTTCCGATTCCCTATCTCTTTTATTTGTTGAAGTATCTCCTGAGAATTTCAGGCACCTGATGCAGGGCGAAGAGGTGATCGATTATTGTTCACGGCATGATCTGGTCGCTACGTTGACGGCGCTGGCGGTCCATTGCAACCCCGACGTTCGTATCAAGGCGCTGCAGGCCCGGTTGACCCGGGCCAGAATCGGTTTGTTGATCAATGATAAAAAACTGAGGAATGGTCGGCGCGTGGAAGAGAACAGGGTCAGTGGCCGCTTCTTCCTGGAGATCATGGAGCGTACGCCGCATGATATTCCCGGCAGTGAGAACGCCACCATTCACGATCTGTACATGCGGGAATTGATGGAGAACCTGGACCTGCTGACCGGTGAGTTCATCTTCTTCGGCCCAGACAAGCAACAGCGCATGGGTAATCCGGCGGAAATTTCGAAGGCTATGGTGAGGTGGCATGCGAAACTCTACCCGGGAAAGTGATAAAAAAAGCCCGCTCAACTGAGCGGGCTTTTTTTATCAGGTTGGTGATCAATGCTTGACCAGTAGCTTGCGCGATTCGGAACCGCAGCGCAGGGTGTAGATACCCGCCGTCCACGACTGGGTGTCGATGGTCAGCGTCTCCTGCATGCGTCCGCTGAATACGGCACGACCGACCATGTCGAATACCTCCACGAGTTCGCCGTTTCGATTCTTGCCCGCGATGGTGACATAGCCGTTGGCCGGATTCGGATAAACGAGCAGTCGCACGGGAGCATCCAGTGTGGAGATGTCCGTACTCAGGTTGTTGTTCGCTCCGAAGGTCGGATCCTGGATCACGAACGGACCGGTTCCGTTCGGTACGCGGGCATATCCCTGATCGGCTGTCTGTTGTCCGAAGACCACTTCATCCACCAACTGCCCGGAAGGGTTGATGAGCAACAGATCTTCACCTGATGCCGAAAGTTTGAAGTTGCAATGGTAGTCACCCTGGCCGCCGTCTTCATCGGCCCAGATGATGAGGTATTCGTTTGGCAGGATGGTGGTACCCGCAGGCATCTGCCACTTGCGCAGGTTAAAGGCGTTGTCGGTGAGCCAGTATCCGCTCAGGTCGACAGCCTGTGAACCGTTGTTGTACAATTCGATCCAGTCTTCGTACTGTCCGGCGGAATCCGCGATGGTGCTCTGGTTGATCGCCATCACTTCGTTGATCACTACGCTCGTATCAGTTGCACGTTCGAGGTTGACCTGATAAACGAACACATCGTGTTCGGCTCCGGCAGGCAGATAGCTGACGGTATTGAAAGCATCCGCTGCAACCGCTTCAAAATAGTGTCGAACCCAGAAGCCTGCATCAAAGCCCGGGATCATTCCGCCCCAAACGCCGTCGCCGGCAGCGCCGTCGTTGTGCGCCCCGTCATCATACATGCTCGTCTTGGCGAAGTTGCCTACGATGCCGCTCGCGTAATACAGGTTCACCGTCTGGATTCCGGCCGTAGCGGATGCTTCGACTTGTACATCCACCGACTGACCCGCGTTCGGGCGACCGAAGGATGTGCCGGCTACCGACCAGGCTGCATTGCTCAGGCTGGGCACCGGGCGGTTCACCTCGGAATTGCTGAGTACATAGCTGCGACGATTTCGGATGAACGATTTGACACCTGCCACCCCGGTTTGGAACTGGGCATAGCTGTACAGTTTCTTCGGGTCGTTCTGAACGATGGTGTCGATCAGGCTTACATAATCGTCGATCAACGGAAAGAGCGTCGTCGTGTCCATTTCATCCTGGATGAGGGTACGGAAATGGGCGAGGTAACGCTGACGCCACTCGGCATTGTTGAGCAGACGATTCAACAATGGATAATTAGCGTTGTTGGCATTGTAAAACACGCTCCAGTTCTGAGCCATGGATTCCATGACGCTGTTTCCGTCATACTCCAGCGGCGTCATGCGACCGGTCTCGATCTCGTAATAAGTATAGTAATCCATCTTCCCCTTGTAGACGTAGCTGTCATCGTCGGAGAACAGGATCTCCGAACCGAGATGCCATAAGGTGCGGTCCACATCCAGCACGGCAGGCAACAAGGAATCGAGGTCGCCGGCTGCCGTGTTGTTCAGCACATCGCAGGTGTGCACCAGGTCATCCCAGGGTTGCGGCTTGGTCGATGACTTCAGGGTATAATAAGGCTGGTAGTCGGTACTGTCCGGACCGCGGTAGTTCATGGCCGCGGTACCATCGCCCCAGCCACCGCCGCCGCCGCCACCGGATCCCGGCGGACGGTCAGCGCGCCAGTTGGAACCGTCGTTGGTCAGGAACCATTCTTTCAGAAACTCTTTATTCAGTTGCTGCACGTTGGGGTAGAGTCCCCAGTTGCCGCCGTTGATATAGAGTTTAATGAAGTTCGATTTGGCCGACGGAATATGCCGACGGATCTGGTGCTGGTAAATGACTTCGTGAAGAAAGGATTCATCCTGAAACGCGTTGTTGAAATTCAGGATCTGATACCCCATGAGGTCCTGACCGGATACGAAGGAATTGGTCGTGATGTTGAATGACTTCTTTTGGGAGCTCCCGGTATTGTAGGAAGTCTGGCCCTTGAAGCGGACCCCCACGCTATCGTAGGTCACACCATCGACGATCATGGTCGCAGGCAGGTCGGTGTGATTCTGATAACCCTGGGTCAGCAGCGTCCAGTAGTTGGACTGTGAGAATTGCAGATCGACCCGACGGACCAGGTAGGGTTCATACAAGCCGCTGGGAGCCTGTCCGCCGGTATAGAGTGTTCGCCCGTCCGGAGACAGGTACATCTCATCCGGCATTCCCTGGCCGCGGCTATCGGTCGCGCCCAGGAATCCTGCAAAAACAAGCAGGATCGCAGTAAATTTCTTCATGTGTGGTTGGTTAGACGGTGGAACCGCTTCCAGCTAAGGTAGCGGCTTCCTTGGATTTCAATCGTTCACAAAGGTTTAACCTTTTCGGGAACTACCATGAGGAATGACCGACGAAATGGTGGAATATACCGATGTTGAATTGGTTGGAAGTTCCGGGTTTTGGGTTCCGGGTTTCGAGTTCTGGAATATTCAGGTTGAATTAGTTCAGAACAAACGCGAAACAGGGAACCCGAACCCCCAACCCCTGCCTCACTGTCCTTCCGCTTCACGGAATTTCTTGAAATTATAGGTCAGTGTCAGCATGAAATACCGTTGCAGGATGTTCGTTCGGCTGTCGTCAAAATAGGTATCCGTGGTGGTACGGGTTACACTGGTGTTTTCTTCGAGCAGGTCGAAGGCCGTCAGTCGCAAGTCGAATGCACGGTCCTTGCCGAATTTGTATCCGATCCCGGCATTCCACAAGAGGATGTTCTGGTTGATGCTGCTGCTAAGCCCCGTGTTGTACGTATAGTTCCATTCCGAAAGCAGGACCAGCCCTTTCCACGGCATCACCTGGATTTTGGCCCTGCTGGTTTGTGAGTAGTATTCGTTGTCGGCAGAAGCCTGTAGGGTATTGTGCAGGGAATTGTAGGAAAAATTAGTGCCGATGCTGAAGTCCACTTTCTCGCTGATGTTACTGCTGAGTAACACGCCGGCGCCGTAGGTGCCGCTGCCCGCTTCGTTTTTCAACTCGTTGATCAGGCTCGGTGTCAGGTTGTAGTTAAGAGACGCGTTCAGGTTGAGGTTGGACTTCAGGAATTTCACCGGAAAGCTGTAATTCATGAACGAACGCAGGTTGTAGTAACCGTCAAGGTTAACCGGACGAGTGTACTGGGATCCGCTGGCAAGTGTGACCGTGCTGCTCAGAACGGTGTCAGAAAACGCGACAAAGGTGCTGTTGCCGATATAATCGAACGTGTAGGAGCCTGCAAGCAAGGCGAAGAAAGACGAATTCTTCTCGGTATTCACCGCCGAATAGCGAATGCTGAGATTGTTTTGAAAGTCCTGCGACAAGTCCGGGTTGCCGGAAGTGAGTTGCAGGGGATTGCTGTTGTTGATGACGGATTGTAATTGGTCGGCTGTCGGGGCGTTATTGTTCGAGCGATAATTCGCCCGCAGGCTTTTACGCTGACTGAATCGGTACTGGAAGAAAGCGTTCGGCAAAACGGAGGAAAAGTTGCGGGCAACCGGTTCTCGCTCGGGATCAATGAACGTGTTGTCAAGCGATGCCTGCTGATAGTTGGCGCCGATACCCAGGTTCCACTTTTGTTTGTTGTATCGATAGGTCAGTCCGCCCTGATGCGAAACATACTCCGTTCGGAAGTTGTTGGAAAGGCTCGAGTCTTTGTCGATGTAGTCGCGTGTGGCCGCCACATAGTTGAACGTCGCTTTGTCGGAGGTGTTCCGTTGGTAATTTCCGCCATAGCTGACTTGAAGTTGGCTGCGTTCGCTCAGTGGTTCAGTATAGTTCACTTGTGTGTTCAGGGTAAGACCTTGCTTGTCGATTCTTCCGACCTGATCGGTTTTGTCTGCCGCGAGCGTATCGTTGTAGCTGTCGAGTAAGGAGAGCAGATAGTTATTCCCCTTTTGATTGTTAAAGCCTGGCGTCATGGAAAGGCTTAGCGAGCGACCACGTTTTTGGAAACTGTGGCGCCAGAGGAGCGAAACGCTGGTGTTGATCCCGTCCAGATCAGAGCCATTCTGCGTGTCGGTGAAACCGGTAATCGATGAACCGGAAATGTTGCTTCCGAGCAAGACCCGGTCCCCCTCATTATGCTGAAGAGAGAACTTCGGCTGGATGATGAATGAATTGAGGGAGTCGAGTTTCCATTCCACGCGCGAACTGAAGCGATGGTTCAGGTTGATCGAATTGGTGTTCGAGGTCTCCGTGTAGGCCAGGTCACTGTTCTCCGCCGTGATGTAGGTTCGATAGAGATCTGAAACCGCTTCGTTTTCACTCCGGTTGAAGAAGTAGCTGAAACTGGCATCGACTGTTTTCCATTTATTGGCATAGTTCACACCGAACGATTGTGTGGTGCTGATGCCGTTTCGCTGATCGACGAGGAAATTGTCGGCCGGGTTATAGAAGTTGTCACCTCCGCGACCGCGCCCGCCTCCACGTCCACCGAAACCCCCGCGCATACCTTGCGGCCGGTTATTGTTACTGCTACCGCTCATCACACCCAGTAGATCCTCGGTAGAGAAGTTTTGCTCGTTGATGTTATTACCGTTTAGCAGGAAAGTGAGGCGACGATTCTTGTTGAAGAGGTTGACGGTAGCGCCGCCTTTCCAGCGGTCTTCGGTTCCTGCCCCGGCGAATGCGCGTCCGAAAACACCGTCGCGGAACTGCGGCTTCGTAATGATGTTGAGCGTCTTTAAGCTGTTGCCGTCGTCAAATCCGGTGAACTGACTCTGATCACTGCGTTGATCGAAGACCTGAATGCGGTCAATGACTTCCGCCGGCAGATTCTTCAGCACGGCATTGGGATCGTCGCCAAAGAATGGCTTGCCATCGACCAACACGCGTTGCACGTTTTCGCCCTGCGCCTGCACCTTGCCGTCGGTTCCTTGCTGGATGCCCGGCATTTTTGTTACCAGGTCCTCGGCATTGGCATCGGGCTGTGTCTTGAACGCTTTACTGTTGTATTCGGTGGTGTCGCCTTTCTGGAGCGCGGGAGGCGTGAGTTCTACAATATTGACAGTTGATAAGACCGTGGCCTTGTCGCGCAGCTTCAGGGTCCCTAATTCGATGTTCGAAGTGATGTTTCGTCGAATGAAAAGATCTTCGAAGCCGACAAACGCGAGTTTGATAACATAGTCTCCAGGCCGGGGTGCCAGGAGCGAGAAATTGCCTGTTGCATCCGTAACCGTTCCTGCTACGAAGGAGGAGTCGGGAAGTCGTTGCAGAATGACGGAGGCGCCAATCAACGCGCTGCCATCGGATCCGGTCAGCTTGCCGCTGACGGAATGAGATTGGGCTGAAAGGAAAAGTGGTGAAAGCAGGAACAGCAGGAGCAGACAGAGGGGGGTACGCATAGTTCGTATGATGTCGCGAAGCAAACGGTTAGGTCAAATCGCGATCGTGCAAAAGTAGGGAATCGGAAGCGGAGACTTGCATTTGTAGGCGGATCGATTGATTCCAGAGGAGAAGGGAAAGAGAAATGTTATCGGAGATTGAAAGGCTTTCGAATCGGATTTGTTAAAGTTTGAAATTCGAAGAATCGCTTCGGCCTGGAGTAAAGGAGGAGGAAGACTCGAAACGTTTAACTTTGCGCGATGCCGCGAGTATTGTTCAGCGAGTTGGGGCGTTTCGGATACCAGGAGGCCTGGGATTTACAGGAGCGGCTGTTCCAGGAATTGGTAGATCGCAAACTTCGGAACCGAAATCTTCGGCAGGAAGAACAGGAGCCACTCCAGCATTATCTCCTTTTCTGCGAGCACCCCCACGTATTCACCCTGGGTAGAAGCGGGGATGCCGGTCATTTATTGGCGGATGAACAAACGTTAAAGGAAATTGGAGCGATTTTCATTAAGAATAACCGGGGCGGCGATATCACGTATCACGGTCCCGGGCAGCTGGTAGGCTACCCGATCCTCGACCTCGACGATTTTTTCACCGATATACACCGCTACCTCCGGTATTTGGAGGAGGCCATCATCCGCGTGCTCGGTTCCTATGGTGTGAAAGCTGGTCGTTATCCCGGCTATACAGGTGTCTGGATCGACCCGGAAGATGATGCGAAGGCCCGTAAGATCTGCGCGATGGGTGTGCGTTGCTCCCGCTGGGTTACCATGCACGGTTTCGCGTTCAATGTCAATACGGACCTTTCCTATTTCGAACACATCGTACCCTGCGGAATCAAAGACAAGGATGTGACCTCGCTGCAACGGGAATTGGGCCGGGCAATCGATATGTCAGAAGTGAGTCACAGATTGAAACACGAGCTGGCCGCGCTTTTCGGTATGCAGTTGGAACCGGCGGAGCTGGGGTGAATTGCCCTATTCTCGCATTTGGAATTCCGACAAATTTTTCGTACCTTCAAAAAACATGAACAGATCCATTGTAGAGTTGCGCCAATTGGATGAACGCCAGTTACCCGACGATGACCATCCGGATCGTGGGCGGGATATTTCGCCTGCAGAGTTCGATACCTGGATGGATGCGATCATTTCCAAGACGAAGAATTTTGAACCGAAGGCCCCCTGTGATATCGGGCAGGCGACGATCGATGCGTTACGCAGTCTGAAGCCAACAACGGAAGGCTGAAAAACTCTTCCGGACGATTACTGACACGGCAGTGCGATGCCTAACTTGAGAGCATGGCTAACGCACGCTTCCGTCGGATCCTGTTTCGAACACTCGGGCTGATCTTCTTGTTTCTCCTCAGTGGCTCGGTGGCCCTGATGATTACCGGTTACAGCTACGTTTTCAAAACACTGGTCTATACCTATCCGGGTATCGATGATCTGGAGCTGTTTTCCACCCGCATCATCGACGATCCGGCACCCGTTCGTTGGCCCTATGCATCCGACTATCAGGACCGCCGGCCCTCCGCACCGCTCAGCGGGGAGTTGGAGAAGAACAAAAGCGTTGCCTACCTGGTAGTTCGCAACGACAGCCTGTTGTACGAACAATACTGGGACCGCTACGATACGGTATCGCCCAGCAATTCTTTTTCCGTTGCAAAGAGCATTGTCGGGTTGCTCGTGGGGATCGCGGCTGATGAACACCTCCTGGAACTCGACCAGCCGATCGGGCGCTATCTGCCGCATTTCAATACGGAAGCGGGGAACACCTGCAGCATCCGGGAGTTGTTGATGATGAGCTCCGGCCTGAACTGGGATGAATCGTATGCTTCGCTCTTCTCCTATACTACCGAGGCGTATTATGGAACCGACTTACCGGCACTGACGAATAAGCTCAAGGTGATCGAGGAGCCCGGTTCCGTGTTCCGGTACATGAGCGGCAACACGTTGTTGTTGGGAATGATCCTTGAACGAGCCACGGGCGAACGTTTGTCTGATTACGCTGCGAAAAAACTGTGGAAGCCGCTGGGGGCAACCGCTCCCGCGTTCTGGTCGCTCGATCACGCCGACGGAATTGAAAAGGCGTATTGTTGTTTCTATTCCAATGCCCGCGATTTTGCCCGGATCGGACAGTTGGTGCTTGACAGTGGAATGTCTCAAGGGAGGCAAATAGTGTCGAAAGATTATATCCGACAAATGACCACGCCCATCGGCTTGCCGGATGAGCGGGGAGCGGTCACTGATTATTATGGTTATCACTGGTGGCTTGCAACCGTGGACGGTCATCGGGTCGTGTATGCAAGAGGAATCCTTGGTCAATACATCATCGTGATCCCGGATCTGCAACTCGTCGTGGTGCGGCTCGGCATTGAACGCGGCACCAAAGAGGAAGACCAGCATTACAGCGACTTCAAGGCCTACGTGCGGGGAGCTGTCGAGATGGTCCGGTAAGGAGGGAGGTGTGACGATATGGTTCCGGGTTCCCTGCCTATGCTAAAGCTGCGGCAGGCAGGCGGGTTTCGAGTTCCGCGTTTCCAGTTTATTGCGTGTATGTTTTGGAATGATCTTTCAACCCAACCCACCACCAATCACCGATATCAAATCACGAATAACCAACCTCCAGTATCCAATCCACCCCACCCCAACTTTTCCGTACCTTTACGCCTCCTATGCTGAAAGACATTCACCGGCCTGAAGTCAAGAATATCGTCCTTGCTGCTGTGAAGGAGCCGAACGAAGAATCCGGTACCATGGAATGGCATGTGTACCTCGTCAACCTGAACGATGAAGTGATCCGCGGAGTATTGGTGAGCTCGAAAGGGTATGGTGAACTCGACGGGAAAGAAGTGAAAACATCCATCCTTCGCCACCTTATCGGGAATGTGGATCCGCAGGATTACGCGCGCATCGAGATGATCATGGACAACCTGTTCGGATTGAGTAACGAGTATTGGGTCAGTTTCTACATGGGTTCCGATATGTACGACAAGAAGTACATCTTTTTACCGGAGTCGATCAAGGAAGAAAATTTCACCAACATCCCGGTGCTGAATAAGCGTGGAGTGATGTTGAGGTGAGGGGGTGGTGATTGGTTATTGGAGATTAGTGATTGGTAGATCGTCCTTGATTTTGGGCATTAAGTCGGATGATATTTTAATCCTGAACCCTAAGCGAAGCTCCAATACCTCTCCCTGGCACCAGTTCGCCTTCGGAATAGTTCCATTCACCTTTGCCTGAAGGGCAGTGCCGGAAAAAGTCCGGTTCGGCATGCTGCCCAGTCATATTTTTCCCTTCCTTGGCGAAAACGATCATCATGCGCCTTCTTTGCTTTTTATTCGTCTTCATGCTGATGAGTTTCTCATCGGCGGTCCACGGGCAACAGATCGGTGATGTATATGTCTACGACAGCACCCTCTCGCGCTTCAGCGATTATGATTTCGATGACCAGGGCAACCTGCTCTTCTCGGGTTATGTGCGCCCAAGAAACACGACCGGTACGGATCCATTTGGGAACCTGAGTTTTGACGGATATTGGTATGAAGACGGATTGACCTGCAAGGCGGATTCTACGGGGTTTCTTCAGTGGATGACCGTTTCGGGGAATAACAATGCCCAGGAGAATGTGCAGGAGATTCGATTCGATAACCTGAACGTTTTTTCCATCGGTAAATTCATTCCGCAAAGCAACCGCATGTTTGTGAACGGCGTGTCCTTGGCTTTTCCGTATCCGTGTTGCAACGGTGGCTATATCTTGAACACCTTGTCGAACGGCACTTTTGTATGGGCGTTTCCGTTGCCGGACGACGGCCACTCGCTGGATATCCGACCGAACGGCAACATCGTTGCGAGCGACGGATCCGGCATCCGCTCCTTGCATACCGGATCAACGCAGTTGTGGAATGTGCCCATTGCGCTGAGTGATTCCAGGATCAGGGTCGTGAACGACACGCTTTGGTTGTTGGGCATGTTTCAGGATTCGTTACTGATCGGCGGAACCACTTATTATACCGGTACGGTCTCCGATGCTGATCTGTTCGTGGCGCGTTTCACAAGCCTGGGAGACTTTATCGACGCGCGTCATCTGCTCGGAACCGGCATGGACCTGATTCATGACCTGGCAATCGATGCGACGGGTCGTGTCTGGATCTCCGGCATGTTCGGCAATGATGTGGATATCGACGGAACGCCGGTCTGCGGGTCCGGATTGCGGGTCGGTTTCCTACGGATGGATCAAACCCTCCATGTGGATCATTGCGAAGTCGTTCCCTTGGTTGGAACGGCAACACCGGAAGGCGTGAACGGAGAAATGGTTTTCAATTCATCCAACGAACGCATCGCGACGATCAATACCGTCAGGCATCCGGTGTTCGGTAGCGATACCGTATTCGTCCAGACATGGGCGGGTTACGAAGGAACTTGTGTGTTGGCCAAGTGGGACGCGTCCGGAAACCTGCTGTGGTACCGGCCTTTGGCGGAGCCGGTCGCCGGCGGCGTAGAGGCGGCGTCCGTCAGCGGACACATTCGGAAGCAACAAAACGGACGCTGGGTCCTTGCCGGTCAGATGCGCGAAACCTGTCGCATCGACGGACAGACATATAATGCGTCTGCCGACTACTCCGCATTTTTCGCTTACCTCGAAGATACCACCACGATTGCTACTGCATTACCGAAGATGCCGGAAACGTTGAGCTGTTATTTGAGTAATCCGGTGACCGACCGCGCCGTTGTTCGATTTGAACGTGAACCGGGCGAAGGAAGCATTCAAATCTTCGATGCCACCGGACGACTGGTCAAGGCTCAGAGCGGACGGCTAGCTATCTCAGAAACGCTCGACTGCAGCCACATTCCAAGCGGAGTTTATCTGATACAACTAACATCCGGGAATCGCCTGGCAACCTTACGCATGGTAAAGCAATAGCAAGGGTTTATACAAACCATCGCGTCCTGGGAATATCCCTTTTCTTATATACGCGTCATTTTTTTCGTCGCTCGTCTCTCGCCCCTCCTAAAAGAAACTGCATAGATTGGTTGCCAGCGACCGCGCATCCGCGTAGTCTTGTGGCATGCAACGCACTATTCCCCTGCATGAGATCGCGTTTCTGGATATTGAGACGGCGGCTGTTTATCCTTCCTTCGAGTCGATGCCGGAAGCCTGGCAGCAGTTATGGAGGCGAAAGTCGGTCGGCTTTCGCGATCCGGAACCTCCGGAGGAGAGCTATCGCAAGGCAGGCATCTACGCCGAATTTGGGAAAGTAATCTGCATCGTGGTGGCCATACCGGATCGTTTCGGTGCCATCCAGTACGAAGTATTCGACGACCCCGATGAGGCGAAACTCTTAAGAAGTTTCGGATTGTTTCTGCACACCGCGTTTCGAAGCGGACGAAAGTGGTTGTGCGCGCACAACGGGAAAGAGTTCGACTTTCCCTTCATTGCCAGAAGGATGCTGGTAAATGGATTGCCACTACCCGATGCCCTTGATACGGCAGGTCGAAAACCCTGGGAGGTTCAGCACCTGGATACCATGGAGCTTTGGAAATTCGGCGATTACAAAGCGTTTACTTCGCTTACCCTGCTGGCTCAATTGTTTAACCTGCCCTGTCCGAAGGACGATCTGGACGGCAGCATGGTCGGTGAGACCTATTGGGTGGAGCAGGACCTTCCACGAATAGTACGCTATTGCCGGAAGGACGTCGAAACGCTCGTGCAGGTTTACCTGCGAATGCGTGGAAATATGGTAGGAGCAACCCTGCTGTAATGGCAATTGGTTGTGTACTTGATACGAAACGGGTATCTTGAAAAAGTCGCGCATGATCGCGATGCCGCCCGTGATGACTCCTTCCATAGATCAAGTATTTGAACGTGATCCGGTCATGGCCGGATTGCATCGTCAATTCAGCCCGAAGAAATTGCGTCGCAAGAAGCAGATCTATTTACGCATCTGTTCTGCCATCATGTCGCAACAGTTATCCACGAAGGTGGCGGACACCTTGCACCGAAGGTTTTTGGAACTCTACGGCGAAGCAGAGCCTACGCCCGAACAAATTCTCGAAACCCCTCACGAGACCTTGCGCGCAATAGGTCTGTCAAATGCGAAGGCGATCTATGTAAAAGAAGTGGCCCGACATTTTATCGAGCAGGGATTAAGCGACGCGCTGCTCCAAAAGATGAGCGACGCGGAGGTGATCGAAGAACTGACCAAGATCAAGGGCGTTGGCGTATGGACCGTGCAGATGATCCTCATGTTTTCGCTCGCCCGCCCGGATGTGTTTCCATCGGGAGATTTCGGAATTCAACAGGCAATGATCAAGTTGTACAAACTCCGTACGACCGACAAGAAAAAAATGATCGCTCGTATGGAAAAGATCGCTTCAGCCTGGTCGCCTTATCGGACGTTGGCGAGCATGTATCTGTGGCAATGGAAGGATGAATGAAGTCCCAGGTTCCGGGTTCCGGGTTTCGCGTTGAAATTGGATTTCCATTATTGAGGACTCCCCATCAACCATCCTGCTTACTTGAACCGGAAACTCGAAACCATCAACGGATTTCCGCGTCCTGGATCCAGGCTTCTACCAGCGGTAGCTCTTCTTTTCCGACCCAGCCCCGTTCAGTGAGTGTCTGGTAGCAACGGAATAAATTTTCGGAAAGGTGTTCTTGCCCGGATTTCAGGTCAAGTTCCTCCAGCGCATGTGCCATGGCGGCATTGTGCAGGTATCCCGGCACTTCGTCCGAGAAATCGCGCAGCAGGTTGTGTTCGTTCCGTTCCTGCCAAACGGTCGCTTCGTGAAAAAGCATGGGCCAGCCGCAGGTCCACAGCAGCCGTTGTGCGACAAAGCTGCGCCAGATATCGGTCATGCGGAAACTGCAATAGGAAGGCAGGTAGAGCAGCAGGAAAGCTTCCGGAAACCAGGTAGTGTTCTGGCTGTTGAAGGGGCACCAGGCGCCTTCGCCCAGTGCTACCGGGGGCGCCGAACGAAAATTCACCGGGAGTTCCCGTGTCATACGAAACACCGCGTCAACATCGGGATTTTCATTGGCAAGTCCCTGCTGGACCGGAGCAAGGACGGCTTGTCGTGTCAGGGAAAGCGGAGGTGTAGGGTTGTGGATCGCCTCCAGGGGCAACCCACGCGGCCAAAGCTTGTCGTCGGAATAATAGTCATACGCATTCACCCAGCCTTTTCCGCCAACGGTGAATGCCTCAACCGATCGGTTACGTGGTGTGAAGAACGTGTCGTACGGAAAATTATCATCATCCGTTTCGATGATGCAGTCGCTTTTCCAGGCCAGCAGGTAGCCCAGATTTTTGCGCGCGTAGTGTTTCTTGGGAAGAATCCGCGCCAGCCGGAAGTCGAGCGTGTCTTGCTCCTCGATGGATACGAACCGGCAACCCGGTAGCGAGAAATCGGCAGGTGATTTTACGTCTCCAATGACAATAAAGTCAAGGCCATGTTGAGGACAGGCTTCCGCAAAACGACGCAGCACGGCATTCGGAGCGGAAATGGAGGTGATGATCAGACTGGTCATACAGATCAAAGTGATTGTGCCCGAAAGGTAAGCCGACGCCACCAGAAATGCAGCAGGGTCTCGAGTGAATTCCGGATCGAGCCGCCGGACACCCGGGGAGATGGGGCTTTATAACGAATCGGCACTTCGACTCCCTTGTATCGACGGAGCAGGTAACGCAATTCGGTCTGGTAAAAATGCCCGCGTGACAAGAGTGGCTTTTCACAAAACCGCTCGACGATTCTGCGGTGAAATCCCTGATAGCCGGAGGTCATATCGTGTAGGGTCGTACCCAGCAACAGATTGGAAAGCACTGTACCGGTTCGAGAAAGCAGTACACGTTTTGGTGGCGAGTCCCCCATCGATCCCCCCTCAATGAACCGACTACCGAATACGCATTCGTAACCCCCGGCAAGCTTTTCGAGAAAGGCCGGCAGTGTTGCCGGATCGTGTGAGAGGCCTGCATCCATTTCGAGGATGAATTCGTGACCGTTTCGTAATGCTTCCCTGTACCCCCGGAGGTAGGCATCGACTACGCAGCGGTTCTCCGGTGCCCAGATCGTGACAAAGCGGGCATCCTGTGCACTGAGTTTTCTGCAAAGTTCGAGGGTCCGGTCTTTGGAAACGTTGTCAACGACAAAGTAGACCTTGCCCGAACCGAGTGCATCGAGTTGAGCGGTCAACGCTTCGACAAACGGCGCGAAGTCGGGCTCTTCATTCGCCATGGGAACCACCACGGCCCAGTTCATGTTCGGAAACCTGGACATACGCCGGGCGAAGGTAAGAAAAACAGCAGGGTAGGGTTAACGTGTGGCCAACAAGCGCTTGCGGGCCGCCGCTTCGGGGTCGGCTGCCGGTATGGCCGCGATCAGGCGTTTGGTGTATTCGGTTGAGGGCGATTGATAAATCTGATCGGGATCGCCTTGTTCTTCGATCTTACCTTTATTCATTACGATCATTCGATCGCTCATGAAGCGTACCACACTCAGATCATGTGAAATGAAAATGTAGGTGAATCCGAATTCCCGTTTCAGGTCATTCAGCAGGTTAAGGACCTGGGCTTGAACCGAGACATCCAGTGCAGAAACGGACTCGTCGCAGATGATGAATTCGGGTTCCAGCGAAAGTGCCCGCGCGATACAGACCCGCTGGCGTTGCCCGCCACTGAATTCATGCGGATAGCGATCGTAGTGTTCTTCGCGCAATCCGACTTTGCGTAACAGGTCCATCACTTTTTCTTTACGGGAACGATCGTTCGCGTGAAGCCGGTGGACTTGCATCGGTTCCAGTATCGCGGCGCCGATGGTCAAACGGGGGTTGAGTGACGAATACGGATCCTGAAAGATGATCTGGATGTGGCGACGCATCCTGCGTAGTTCCTCACCCTGAAGAGCGAGGAAGTCGGTCCCCTTGAAATGTACTGAACCGGAAGTAGGTTCGATAAGTCGGAGGATGGAACGGCCGAGGGTGGTCTTGCCGCAGCCGGATTCGCCGACCAGTCCGAGTGTTTCGCCGGGATGAACGACCAGGCTGACGTCATCGACCGCACGCACATAGTCGTTGGTCTTTCCGAATAATCCCTTTCGAATGGGAAACCAGGTATTCAGGTGATCGACCCGAAGGATCGGTTCGGTTTTGTAGAGCTCCTGGTGCTGGGCGGCGCGTTCTTCGGACGATATCACCTGCGCATTCAGGTGTTCGACCACACCTTGCTTGTCCGTGAATGATCCGTCGGCTTGTTCTTCGAGGAAGTCGTTCACGACCGGAAGTCGACGCAACCGGCGATCGAGCGGCGGTCGGCAGGCCAGCAGGCTTTTCGTATAAGGATGTTTCGGGTTGGCGAAGATCTCCTGTACGGTCCCTTGTTCGACCACGCGCCCTTTGTACATGACCACGACGCGCTGCGCAATTTCCGCAATGACACCCAGGTCGTGGGTGATGAACAGCATGCCCATGCGATGCTCTTCCTGCAGCCGGCGCATGAGGTCGAGGATGGTCGCCTGTACCGTCACATCGAGCGCGGTAGTCGGTTCGTCCGCAATGAGCACCTTAGGCCGGCAACTCATGGCCATCGCGATCATGACACGTTGTTTTTGTCCGCCCGACAACTGGTGCGGATACGCGTCATAAAGTTGTTCGGGCCGGGGTAGTGCGACCTCTTGAAAGAGTTCGATCGTTCGTTCGCGTGCCTCCCGTGTGTTGAGCTTTTCGTGCAGGATAAGTGCCTCAGCCACCTGGAAGCCGCATGAATAAACCGGGTTAAGGGAGGTCATGGGCTCCTGAAAGATCATGGCGATCTCCTTGCCCCGATAACGACACAGTGCCGCTTCCTCCATACGCGTAAGATCCACCGCTTCTTTACCGGGTGCCTGGTAAACGATGGAGCCTGAGCGGATACGTCCCGGCGAAGCCAATAGCCGCATGATCGAGAGCGAGGTTACCGACTTTCCCGAACCGGATTCACCCACGATGCCGACGGTCTCCCCCTGTTGGAGGGAAAAACTGACGTCGTTCACAGCTGTGAACGTGCCTTCATCCGAAGGGAATTCGGTGATGAGATGGGCTACCTGGAGCAAGGGAAGCATCTGTGCTAAGCTAGCTGATCTTCGAATACTCCGGTAACTTCGCAGGATGAATTCTTCACACTGAGTTTGTCGAAAAGATTTCCATTTTTAAAAAATGAAAGAGCAATTGAAGCTTCAATCAATGAAGCTGGATATTTTGTAGTTTTGATCATCGATCAAGGAATGGAATAAGAATGATGATGAGTTCAGAGAATCAGTTTCTGAGAAATTTATACGAACAACTGGACTCGGCTTGGAATCAATCGAAAATTTCACAAAATCCGAAGGCTGCAAGGTGGAATTACGCCTTGATGGGAAGCCCAATCCGGTGTGGCGGAGCGCTGATGGTAGGCTTTAATTGGGGCGCACGGAAAGGGCATACTTACGAAAAACAAACTTCGATTCCTTTGAAATCTGATGATTGGGGTTCATTGAAACGAGTTTTACCTTTAATTGAACAGTATTTCAATATTGGAGAGCGGGATTTGATGCAAACGAATTTTTGCTTCTTTAGATCAGAGAAACAGAAGGATATTCCTGAGCAGGATATTGTTTCCTGCGCATCAATTTTTCTTGAACTCATTGATTTTATTAGACCAAAATTAATGATCTGTTTTTCAACAGTTCTTAGAAATTGGTTAATCGATCATGCCAAAGTAATGGTGGGGGTGCAAAGGGAAAGTGTAGTTTCAAAAAGAGGTAATTTGGTAGTATTAGTAGGCAAGTTAAGAGGTAAATCTGGGAGCTATCCAATTGTGTTTCTGCCTCACCCGAACTACCCATTAGAAAGACAATCAAGGAGGTTGACGTGGGAAGCAGCAGTAAAATTGTTGAATGATTTCAATAGCAGATGATTTTTATCTTAGGTTTCATCGCAGCTTTGTTGTTCGTTTATTGGGTCTATTCCGAGCCAAGTAACCGTGTAGATAAAGTTCGAATTGGCATGACACAACAAGATGTTAGAAAACTTCTTGGCCCCCCCAGGGCATCTGAAGGGGTGACAATAAAGCAAAATTATAGGCGAGAAGCCCTATTATTCGGGAAGCCTCAGAGCATCCGCGGAAGGGATGTTTTTCCGATCAGAATTGTTTTTGAAAACGACAAGGTTACCGAGATAAACATTAAAAGTAAATGAGATGCCAGCCCATTGGCACGATTTCAATAGGATATTTTCCAACTGCTCAGTTCATTCAGGGGAAAGCGCTAACTTAATGCTCCTAAAACTCAAACACCATGCACCTGGGAGCCTTTTCCATCAGCCTGAACGTAAAAGATCTCGAAGCCAGTAAGAAGTTCTATGAAGCGCTTGGTTTCAGCGCGTTTGCCGGAACGAAAGAGCATCGGTATTACATCATGAAAAACGGAAACGCGTTGGTTGGCTTGTTCCAGGGTATGTTTGATGGAAACATGCTCACCTTCAATCCCGGTTGGGATGAGAGCGCGCAGACGATTCCGGGATTTACCGATGTTCGCGAAATTGAAAAGAAGGTGATGGCCGCGGGCTTTTCACCGGTCAAGCGGGTAGAGGCCGGACCGAGCGGGCCGGCGCACTTCGTGATCAGCGATCCGGATGGGAATGTGATTCTGATCGATCAACATGTGTAGAATTATCCCTTAGCCTGAGCTGTAGCTTCAACAGAGGATATTGCAACATTTAGACAATTATCTTTGCTAATAGTGCGACAATATTACTTCAGGAAAAACATCTGAAATCTTCCATCATGTTCAGCTTGCTTCTTCAATTTACCAAGTTCATTAAGTCGAAACAATGCATACTTACATTGTTATTGCTGCTGATCTTTTCCAGGTCCGATGCGCAGATTCACTATATTGACTTCAATCCGGATATCGAATTGTCCGCTTACCCTGAAGGAAATCGGGACACTTTTGCATTGGACATGAATGAGGATGGTGTGACGGACTTCACCGCTGCGGCCTGGTCGTGGTTTCAGTTTATTCATCAGCAGTGTTGTTGGAATTATCGCGCTTACATTACCGGAACCGACACCGGCAATGCGTTTGCGGATTCACCCTCCGCCTGTAGTCCGCTTTATCTTGATTCGGGATCCTGTTTTGGTTCCACGAATATGTACAATGCGATCATGTTCGGCCAGATGGGTCCCGCCGGTTTGTGTGAACCGGAATCAATCAATCCTGAATATTATCCATTCAAGATGTTGATTCAGAACCAACCCCATTACGGATGGCTCAGAGTTGGTGCCAACGTTGGGGCATTGACAATCTATGACGGTGCGATCAACCTGGTAAGTGGAGATTCTATGTGTGCGGGTCAGGTCGTCGGGCTCAATGATGCTCCGGAAGTTCTGACCCTGCACGTTTTCCCGAACCCGGCCAGAGACATCATTACTATTGAAGCACCATTTCCGGCTGTTGGCGGCCGGTTACGTCTTTTAGACGGATTCGGCCGGATACTTATTTCTGAACAAGTGAAATCGACAGGTCCTATTCGATTGTCTGTCGATGCACTGGCTTCGGGATTTTACTTTTTGAAACTTGAATCTGATCGGTTTCGAGCCGTTAGCACCGTGGTGCTACGATGATGTACACCAATCAATTTGAAAAACTGAATAACCAGATACTGGTTGCCGGGCAAAAATTAGACTTTCCCGGTTAGGAAAACGCAAAGAACTACATAGCGGCGGTTAGTAAATAGTATCCTACCACTACTCAACGCGAAAACAGGTTGTACTTGATAATACACCAGATCGCCCGGAAGCCATCCTTCCAGCCGATCTTTTTTCCTTCGGCGTACGTGCGGCCATAATAAGAGATGCCCACTTCATAGATCCGCACGCCTTTTACCCGCGACATCTTGGCTGTCACCTCCGGTTCAAAACCGAAGCGGTTCTCCTTTAACTGCAATCCCTTGATCACCGGTGCACGGAACATCTTGTAGCAGGTTTCCATGTCGGTGAGGTTGAGATTGGTGAAGGCATTCGATAACATCGTCAGGAATTTATTCCCGAGCGAATGCCAGAAGAAGAGGATCCGGTGCGGACGTCCGCCCATGAACCGGGACCCGTAGACTACGTCGGCCTTGTCTTCGATCAAGGGGCGAAGCAACAAATTGAATTCGTGCGGATCGTATTCCAGGTCGGCATCTTGCACGATGATGAAATCACCGGTAGCCAGCTCGATGCCCTTGCGTAGCGCGGCGCCTTTCCCCATGTTGACGGGTTGGTTGAACAGGCTGATGTGCTGGTCCGGGTGTTCGGATTTGTACGCCTCGACGGTTTCCCGGGTCTTGTCGCGTGAACAATCGTTGACCACCACGATCTCTTTTTTCCCGCCGCCAATCAACGTCACTTCGTTAACTTCTTCCAGGATGGTGCGAATGGTTTTCTCCTCGTTGTACGCGGGAACGATGATGGAAAGGGTATAAGGACTCATCGTGCTCATGGATCTTTTCTTACGAAAGCTTCGACCTGAAAGTTGTCAATCCAGATTTCTGAATTGCCGCGGTACCAGGCATAGATCTCGAATTTATCAGCTTCTGAATACGGTCTCGGCGTCATGTAATCGGCCGTTATCTTATTCCACTGGCCCGGCACGAAGGGTTGCTGTTCGAAGTCGAATGCCCGGTATTTGAGGTTATACTTCTTATGCGGCATCACGATGACCAGCGATGCGGGATTTTCCCGGATATCGGTTTTCGAATAATACCAACACGAGACCCGCAACCATACATGGTCCTTGTTCCACGGGACCAATTGGTCGTAACGGATCCGGTAGGTTGGATAGTAGGGATACTCAGGAGACAGCTTACACGAATGTTTGCCGGAGTAAGCGAATGTGGTATCGGTCCGTGAAGGATCCAGCACACCGGAGTTCAGGCTGTCGAAGTCGTAGAATGCCTGCGTGAAATGATCGTACACCTGTTCGTTGTCGAAGGTTTCCGTCGCGGCGAATGAACGTTCCACTTCCATGAGCTTTCGGTCATCGTCTGTAACCTTGGTCTTCAGGAAAATCCGCTTATAGTAGGCAAAGGTCATCCGGTCGTCCGGAATGATCCAGTGCAGGAACTGCCAGGTCTGGAAAAGATTCAGGAAAACAAAGAAGCTCAAGGCCGCGCCCGACAACAGACGTAGCCAGCGTTGACGTTTGCCCAGTTCGGTGATGACGTAGCCGAAGGGAAGCGTCATTACCGCATACGATTCTGCGAAGTAGCGCATCCCGAAGCTTCCGCCGTTCCACCAGGCCGCCCAACTGGCCAGCAAATAAAAATTGACGGCTGCGTAAGCGACAACGGCCCACTGGATATAGCGGTTGTAGCGGCGGATCAGGAATAATCCGATCAACGGGAAGAGGAGGATCGGCGTATAAACGAAAAGACTTTTCTTGAAGGAAAACAGGTTGTTCAGAATATGCGGTTTCAAAAAGTCGAACCCTTCGGTCCGCTGATAACTGAAAAAGATCGCACTGCCCGTCACCTTGTGCCAGTAGATAAACTGCGGGATGAACACGACAATTCCGCAGACAACCAGGATCAACACATGGGAGAAGTTTTTCCGGACCAATTCCCACTTGGCCCGCAGACTCTCTTTGTCGTAAACGCCCCATAGCAAGGGTAGTAACACGCAAACGATCTCGCTGGGTCTTGACAGCACCATCCAGCCCATGACCAGACCGCCTGCGACCATGTACTTGCGTTTCGGTTGTTCGTGCCATTTCGATATGCAGTACAGGAGTACCGTATAACCGGTGAAGAGCATCGCGTGCGGCTGGAGGTAATTGTTGACCGCTTCGGAGAAGTAGTTGGTTCCGAAACAGGTGAACAACAGCACAAGGGCTGTCACGGTGTCGCTGAAATAGCGCAACAGGAGTTTTCGAAGGATGATCCAGCCGAATAGTATGTAGCAATAGACGCCCAGTCCGACCAGGAACTGATAAGGGAATGAAAATCCATCAGCCGGATAGTTGCTGCCGGTGGCCCAGGAGTGCGCTAAGAAGAAGAAGGGTGCGTAGGCGTATGCGAAACCACAGGTGTAATTCATCACCCGGTTGCCGTTCTCCAGTTCGAAGGCCTGGTAAAAGGTCGGGCTGGGGTTATAGCGGGCAAAGAGAGTGTCGATGGTTGCCTTGTTGCGGATGCCGGGATCATCGTAGATGAAGGTCATCGGCAGGTACAGGTAATACGAGGTTACATCGAAAGTGAGTTCCTGTGTATAGTACTGATGCTTGAGCCGGGGTAGCGTGAAATGTCCGACGAGGATGCCGGCCAACACCAGGAAGAGCGCTACGAGCGAGGTACGATTCCTGGCGGAGGCATTGTTCGGTAGGGTCATGGAGAAAGCTTATTGTGTTTCGCCGCCGGCCGATTCGGTATTCGAATCGCGTACGATGTAGAGCGGACGGTTGCGGATATTGGCGCTGAGGCGACTGATATACTCTCCGATCACACCCAGCGAGATCAACTGTACTCCGCCGATGAACAGCACGGCCAGCATCAGGGAAGTCCAGCCCGGAACGTAGTCGCGCGTGACGAAACGCGCGTACAAGGCATAGAGGATGAGCAGAAAGGCGACACCGGAGACGAAGAAGCCCGCCAGGGTGGCGAACTTCAGGGGAAGGTTGGAGAACGAAGTGATCCCGTCGAGCGCGAAGCGGATCATTTTCTTGTAGGTATAACCGGTCTCCCCCGAGTGACGCGCATCCCGGTCGTATTCCACATAGGTCTGGCGGAAGCCTATCCAGCTGATCTGCCCGCGCAGGAACTTCTGTTGCTCCGGCATCTGTTTGAGCACCTCGATGATCTTACGGTCGATGATGCGGAAGTCGCCGGTATCGACGGGAATGTTGATCGAGGTGATCTTTTTCAGTGTGCGGTAGAAATACCGGGCCGTCAACTTTTTCAAAAAGCCCTCGCCCTGGCGCGCGCGGCGTTTCGCATAGACCACCTCGTAGCCTTCCTGCCATTTGGCGAAGAGGTCGAGGATCAGTTCGGGCGGGTCCTGCAGATCGGCGTCGATGATGACGGCGGCTTTACCGGTACAATGATCGAGTCCGGCGGTGACAGCGATCTGGTGACCGAAGTTCCGGGAGAAATCAATGAACCGGACATTGCGGTCACGGCTCGCTAATCCCCGGATGAGCTCAATAGAACGGTCGCGGCTACCGTCGTTGATGAAAACAAACTCGGTATCGACTCCCAATTGCTGCACAACCCCGTTCAGGCGTTCGTACAGCCGCGGGATATTGCCTTCCTCATTGTAAATGGGGATGATGACCGATAGTGTTTTCATGGGAAAATCAGGCCCGAAAAATAGAAAATCCCCCCGGAACGACCCTTTCCCCGGCACCAATTCTTACCTTTGCAATACGATGATTTCCAAGGTTCGAGCGCTTTTCATCCTGCTCATATCCGGTATCCTTTTTTCGGCCTGTAAAAAACCGGCGACGGAGATGGTTTTCTCCAACGATTTCGAGGAATTGGGGAACTGGTACTGGGTGCCGACCTTACAGATCGGAGAAGGACATTCGGGTTTCCATTATTCAGCGACCGACAGCCTGAATCCCTATAGCATCACCTTTTCAAGGACGATTTTCGAACTGGGGCCACAACAAATGAACGGAGCAGAGTATTCCGCCTGGGTTCGGGTTCGGGAGGCTGGAGGTTTCTTTAATCTGGTTTGTACGGTAGAGAAAGAAGGGAAAAACACCGTGCACTGTTCTCAGGATTTTCGACCGGAATCCGGCGAAATTGGACAATGGGTCCACTATCAGTTGATCTGTGATTTTCCACCCGGTCTTGACCGCGATAGCAGGATCAAATTATATGTCTTTAACTCCTCCGGGAAACAGGCGGATGTAGATGATGTAACCGTCCGTTTTAAATATTGATATTCACTATTGCCGTGCTTTCTGATCCAGTACCCACTGTGCATCCAGTTTAAGCATGGAGTCTACTGAGATTCCCTTTGTAATAGCTTTTTCAATCACTTGTTTGTACCAGTCCGGACTATGTCGGATATCGTCCATCTGTTTTTTTAACAGAGCTTCGTTGAACCCATTCGCGCCGGAAGAAGAAAACTCCCGGATCAGACGATCACAAAAGCCATAGTCGAAGCGTGACAGATTCGCGTCGGTAGAAAGCAGAATGATCACACGCTGCTGCAGGATCTTTTCCAGGAAGGGGACATCTGCAATCTTTTTGGGTGGTTGTTGGGAACCCGAGACATGAGCTTCTTCGAAATAATACCAGAACTCGGCAGGGTTGAACAACTGCCCGGCAATGCCTGAGCCGAACCATTGCCAGTAATAACTATCTGCGATGGTCAATACCGGGACTCGCGCTTTACCGTTCTGAGCGACTGTCATGTTCGGATAAGCCATCTCAAGATGATCGAGCGGGAAGAGTAGGTTCATGCCATCTTCGATATCCTTATCATCGTAACGCGGCGAACGCGTTCGCTCGATCGAATCCCAACGGATTTCCGGAAAGTCTTCTCCTGTCATGCGCTCCAGGAAGCGTACCGTCGAATCCATGGCAAGGCAAACACCGTACTGGCTCCAGTGGACGCCGGTCTTCGGGTAGAGCGGGAACCTGCTGGTGTCTTTCATTGATCTGAACCAGGCATAGAAATCCAGTAGGTTTACATGACGCTTTTGCAACCCGTCGCTCCAAAGGGAGTAGTTGGTTACGGCAGCAGGAGAACCGTATCGTTCCGGAATGAACTCGGGATAATAACTTCCCTTCCCCGGAGCCAGGATGACCAGCAGCAGGATATTTTCCTGTTGGAAGTATCCGGGCAGCGTGGGCGACGGCGTCGCAGCGTCGATTTATCGTTTGCGTATCGAGCAGGTCGTCACCGGTAACGGCTTTGATGTAATTTTCTTCGTAGAGATAACCCGCTTTGCCTACCACCACCGCCTGTGCGCCGGGCAGGCCGAATAAGGAATAGCGGAGCTGGTTGTGCAAGCGGACAAACTCCGAACGGAATCCGAAAGAGTCGTTGACCCAGGCATCTTTCTTTTTCTGAAACGATTCATCCAACCATCCGCGCCAGGTGAGAACAGTGTCCGAGGCATACCGAACATCACCATGAAGCTTTACCAATCGCGCCCAGGAAAAAAGCTGCTGCGACAAGGGCAGCGCGAAAACCGCCATCAGGAAAAGAAAGGATGTCGAGCGCCGGATAGTCATGGTCGATCAGAACCGGAAATAAATGAAAGGGTTGAAATTGCTGGTAGTGATGTAAGCCAGGGAAACACCCAGCAAAGCCGCAGCTCCGAGCAGAACTGGAATTCTCCAACGTACGATCGCCTGTGGATAGTAAACACATTGCTGGATCAGCTTGCCACCCGGTAGGATGATGAAGAACGCGAACAGCGCTCCGATCAGGAAGGTGGTGATAACCTCCGCATCGAGTACCGCAACTGGCAATTGTCCCCGGAAGGAAAAGAGAGCTTGGAGAAAATTCCCCAGAAGTTGGAAGTCCTCTATTCGGAAAAATGCCCAGCCGACTGCTACCAGGAAGAACGTAAGCGCGACCGAAAACGCTTTCGGAGTATTCTCCAGCCATCGAAGCAGAAACATCCGGTCCAGTACCAGGAAGCAACCATGGTAAGCACCCCATACGACGAAATTCCAGGAGGCGCCGTGCCATAGTCCGCTGAGCAGAAAAACGACCCACAGATTGAAGTACAACCGGGTCTTGCTCTTTACGCGGTTACCGCCAAGCGGAATGTAGAGGTATTCCCGCATCCAGAAACCGAGCGTCATGTGCCACCGACGCCAGAACTCCGTGATACTGCTGCTGGTGTAGGGGTTGTCGAAGTTTTCCGGAAACCGAAATCCGATCATCCGTCCGATGCCAAGCGCCATATCGGAGTAGCCGGAAAAGTCGAAATAGATCTGAAATGTGTAGGCCAGTAAGGCGGTCCAGGAGACGGCCATGTCCCAGGCTTCCGGCGCAGCGATCAATTCATCGGCTACACGACCCATCGTATTGGCTATGAGGACTTTCTTTCCAAGCCCGAGACAAAAGCGAAGAAACCCTGCAACGAGATCATCTTCCAGCACGGTGCGCCGATGCATCTGGTCTTCGATAAGCGTGAAGCGCACGATCGGTCCGGCGATCAGTTTTGGGAAAAGGAAAATATAGAGGTAATAGTCCGGTAGCCGTTTCAGCGGTCGGATGATGCCCCGATAGGCGTCGATGCTGTAGGTGAGTGTTTCGAAGGTAAAGAAGGAGATGCCGATTGGCAGGATCAGCTTGGTCCAGTGAATGGAGTGGAAGCCCAGGACGCTCAAGACGGTATTGACATTCTCGATGAAAAAGTTGCTGTACTTGAAATAAAAGAGCAGACCCATGTTGATGCAAACGGACGCGGCCAGCCAGGCTTTTTTGCGTTTTCGATCCGTTGTTCCGTACATCTTGCGCACGATGAAAAAATCGATGCCTGTCAACGCCAGAAGCACGAAGACGAAGCGGGGTGCGCCCCAGCTATAAAAAAAGAGGCTGAAAAGCAGGATAACACCGTTCTTCCACCGTTCACCAACAATGTGATAAACCAGGAGAAACAAGGGCAGGAAGTACAGCAGAAAGAGTGCGCTGCTGAAAACCATCTATAGGCGAATATTGGGGAAAGAAAAGGCCGAGGTTGGTGCCCCGGCCGTTTGGTCAATCCAGTTTCATTTCCGGGATCTCGCCCTCGACAATCAACTTGCCGGCGGTCGAGCGTACGATCTCTTCGACGCTTACCCCCGGTGCGCGTTCGAGTAGTTTGAAGCCTCCTTCCGGCAGTACGTCCAATACGGCCAGTTCGGTGACGATCTTCTTGACGCACCTGCGACCGGTGAGGGGAAGTGAACATTCCGGCAGCAACTTCGATTCGCCGGCCTTGTTGACGTGTTGCATGGCCACGATGATGTGCTTGGCGGAAGCGACCAGGTCCATCGCCCCGCCCATTCCCTTCACCATCTTACCCGGGATCTTCCAGTTGGCGATGTCGCCCTGTTCGCTTACTTCCATGGCGCCCAGGATGGTGAGATCGACCTTTCCGGCGCGGATCATGCCGAAGCTCATGGCGGAATCGAAGAACGAGGAGCCTTTCAGCGTCGTAACGGTCTGCTTGCCGGCATTGATCAGATCAGGATCTTCTTCGCCTTCGAACGGAAAAGGTCCGATACCGAGCAATCCAT
The DNA here is from genome assembly GCA_016713765.1 of Bacteroidota bacterium. NCBI lineage: Bacteria > Pseudomonadati > Bacteroidota > Bacteroidia > Candidatus Pollutiaquabacterales > Candidatus Pollutiaquabacteraceae > Candidatus Pollutiaquabacter > Candidatus Pollutiaquabacter sp. Next base: position 103,244 of record JADJON010000001.1, on the reverse strand, counting down.
TTTCAGATTGCAACACTACTTCCACGCCGGCGGGAATGTAATTGGCAACCAGGGTAGGGATCCCGATGCCGAGGTTGACGTACATCCCGTCCTTTACTTCCCGGGCGATGCGTTTGGCGATTCCGTTCTTATCTAACATGGCTCGCGATGATTGACTTTAGAAACTTGTGGCAATTCCAATTACTCATCTGGGGAAATCGGCTAAGACCTTCGATCAGCCCCGCTTCCGGACCGTCCGCTGTTCGATGCGTTTCTCATAAACGGGACCTTGGAAGATGCGATGGACGTAGATGCCCGGCGTGTGGATGTGATCGGGATCCAGTTCGCCCGCGGGAACGAGTTCTTCCACTTCCGCGATGGTCACTTTGCCGGCCATCGCCATGAGCGGATTGAAGTTGCGGGCGGTCTCCCGGAAGATCAGGTTGCCGTCGGTATCGCCTTTCCAGGCTTTCACAATGGCGAAGGGCGCGTCGAACGCGTACTCCAGCAGGTATTCTTTTCCGTTGAAGGTGCGGGTTTCTTTTCCTTCCGCGACCTCGGTGCCTACTCCGGCGGGCGTGAACACCGCGGGCATGCCGTATCCTGCGGCAAGACAACGGGTAGCCAACGTACCCTGGGGAATCAATTCCACTTCCAGCTCACCACTCAGCATCTGACGTTCAAACTCCGCGTTCTCTCCTACGTAGGACGAGATCATTTTCCTGATCTGACGATGCTGCAGGAGTAGCCCCAGGCCGAAATCATCGACTCCTGCATTATTAGAAATACAGGTCAGCCCTTTTACGCCTTTGCGTACCAGCGCGGCAATGCAATTCTCCGGTATGCCGCAGAGTCCGAAGCCTCCCACCAGCAGGGTCATACCATCCTGGATGCCTTCAATGGCGGCGTCCGCGTCTTTGACGACTTTCTTCATATCGCAGGAAATCTTTGACGAAATTAAGCAACCGGCGGCATTCCGCTTAGAAATCCTTGTCGGGATTTTCTCCGGAACTACCGCCCTGCTGCACGTACCTGTCGCAATTGAGCTCAACGCTCAGCTTCTCTTTGGGCGCTTCAAATTCGCCCTTGGAGATCTTGATGTTGGCATCTGCATAGACTTTTTGCATGAACAAGGCCCAGATGGGCATGGCGGTACGGGCGCCCTGCCCGAGTTCCAGTGTCCGGAAGTGAACAATCCGGTCCTCGCAGCCGACCCAGCAACCTGCGGCCAGGTCGGGCGTGATGCCCATGAACCAGCCGTCGCTCTGATTCTGCGTCGTTCCGGTTTTACCGGCAATCGGGTAGGGTAGTTTGTATTGTCCGCGCAGCCGCGCTCCGGTGCCGAATTGTACCACGCCCTGCATCAGGTTGAGCATCAGGTAGGCGGTCTCTTCATTGATGGCTTCCACTTTGCGCGGCACGAATTCCTGCAGGATGTTGCCGTTCTTGTCTTCGATGCGCGTGATGTAGGTCGGCTCCGTCCAGACGCCTTTGTTCGCGAAGCTGCAGTAGGCGCCGACCATTTCGTACACGGATACGTCAGGTGTACCCAGGCAGATCGCAGGTACCGCGTCGATCGGGGCGGAGATACCCATCTTCCGGCAGATCTCGATCATGGCCTGAGGACCGAATTGCTTCATCAGGTAAGCCGATACGCAGTTCACCGATTCCGCCAGTCCTTCTTTCAGGGTCAGCATGCCTCCGTATTTGGCATCGGCGTTTTCGGGCGACCAGGTTTCACCGGTCGGAAGATCGAAATAGACGCGTGCGTTCGGTACTTTGTAACAGGGTGAATAGCCTTCCTGCATCGCCAGCGTGTAGAGGAAAGGCTTGAAGGTCGAACCGACCTGGCGACGACCCGCTTTTACGTGGTCGTACTTGAAGAAACGATAATCGTTGCCGCCCACCCAGGCCCGTACATAACCGGTCTGCGGTTCCATGGCCATGAATCCACCCTGGAGGATCTTCTTGTGATATTTGACCGAATCCAGCGGGGTCATGACGGTGTCGATCGGACCTTTCCAGGAAAAGACGGTCATCTCCGTTTTCTTGTTGAAGGCTTTCTGGATCTCCTTATCCGATGCGCCGGCAGCCTTCATGGTGATGTAGCGGTCGGAACGTTTCATTCCTTCCGTTACAACTTCGGGATGTTCTTTCCAGGGTTCTTTGCCTTTCCAGTGTTCGAAGAATTGCTTTTGCTTCTCCGTCAGGTGCTCGCGCAGGGCTTCTTCGGCATACCGTTGCATCCGCGAATCGATGGTGGTGTATATCCGCAGACCGTCGGTATAGAGGCTGTAAGGCTTACCGGTTGAATTGTTGATATGCTCTTTGCACCACTTCAACAATTCTTCCCGCATCACTTCCCGGAAGTAAGTGGCAAGCCCGAAGTTGTGGTCCTCCTGATGGTAGTTCAGCCGGATGGGCAAGGCGCTGATCGAGTCGAACGCCTCCTCGGTGAGAAAGTCGTACTTCTTCATCTGTCCCAATACGACATTCCGGCGGGCAAAGCTGTTCTTCGGATTCCGAACAGGGTTGTACCGTGTCGGGGCTTGTAACATGCCTACCAGCAATGCCGACTCCTGCACATTCAGGCTGTCCGGACCCTTTCCGAAATAAGTCCGGGCAGCGGATTTGATACCAAAGGCGTTGCTGCTGAACTCGACCGTGTTCAGGTACATCGCCATGATTTCCTCCTTGGTGTACCGGCGTTCGAGGCGTACGGCAATGATCCATTCCTGTATCTTCTGGATAACCCGCTCGATCTTATTGCCGGGTTTTTCGTGGAAGAGATTCTTTGCCAATTGCTGAGTGATGGTACTGCCGCCACCAGCGGTACCTGCGCGAAATACCGCCCGTAACAAACCGCGCAGATCCACGCCGCTATGCTCCTCAAAACGGATATCCTCCGTGGCTTTGAGCGCCTGGATGACGTTGGGCGACAGTTCGTAGTAGTGCGCGTTGGTACGGTTTTCAATGAAATACTTTCCCAGCAATTGCTGGTCGGAAGAGATGATCTCCGAGGCCAGGGCGCTCTTCGGGTTTTCCAGTTCCTCAAAGCTGGGCAACTGTTCTCCGACCCACCCTTTGTAGGCAAAGAACATCAAGCCGGATAGCAGGAACAAGGGGCCAAGGACCACGATCCAGATAAGCAGGACGAGGCGTGATTTATTACCGGAGGCGGCAGGCATGTGGGATCTGGGGAATAAGGGTTCCAAATTACGGATTTCGAAGGGGGCAGCCCCTCCGGGATCGCCGAGTATTCAACGGAAGAACCAACATTTCATTGCGTCCCGCCGGGCAGACGCCGCCGGGTAAACTATTTTTCGACTAATTTTGTTGCTGAGAAAAACAGAACCGACAATATGCTTTCCAAGAAGATCAATACCCTGTTGAACAAGCAGGTCGAACTGGAGGCTTCCTCCTCCAATGTTTACCTCGCCATGGCTTCCTGGGCGGAGGTACAGGGATTCGAAGGCGTGAGCAACTTCCTGTATAAACATTCCGACGAAGAGCGGATGCACATGCTCAAGTTGATGAAGTTCATCAACGAGCGTGGTGGACACGCGCTGGTGCCCACCCTCAAAGCCGTTCAATCCTCCTATAAGAACGTACAACAGTTGTTCGAGCAGATCCTCGAGCACGAGGTCGGCGTTTCGGCCGAGATCAACAAGCTGGTCGATGAGTGCCTGAAGGAAAAAGACTACACCACGCACAACTTCCTCCAGTGGTATGTATCCGAACAGATCGAAGAGGAGCGACTTGCGCGTACGGTGCTCGACAAGCTGAAGATGATCGGCGGCGACAAGAGCGGCATGTACCTGTTCGATCGTGACCTCAGCCAGCTTTCGGTGGCCGAAGAAGGTAACGGTTGATTCAGCCGTCAACAAAAAAGGCGACCATACGGTCGCCTTTTTTGTTTCAGTCCCCGATCGATCATTGAAAGGGTACGTCTGAAGTCACGACTTCCACGGTCGCCGGAGGAAGCGGGTATTTCTCGACCAGTTTATCCTCTTCCAGAATGGATGCAGGAAGGGTAGCCGACAGGGTATTGGAATAGGATACCGGCGTTGAGCGCTGTTCCGCCAGGGCATTCTGGATGGCGCGTGATTCTTTCGGCTCGGTGATGATCGCGATGTGCAGGTTCTTCGTTTGCCAGAATTCGCGGATCGCCCCGTTCACTTGATCGAGTGTGGCTTTTTCCAACAGCTTGCCCAATTCGTTGAGCCAGTCCTGACGGCCATAGAAACGCGAGTCCATCATGTAGGCAAGCCGGCGTGCGGGCGTTTGTGCATACAGGCGCGTGTAGCTTTTCAGAAACGAACGGGTTTCTTCAAAATCCTTTTCCGACATGCCGGTTTTGATCAGTTGATCGATCTCCCGGATGGCCATGCGCAAAGCGAAGAGGGAATGACCGATTTCGATGTCCTTGAGTTCCGGGTACTGGCTCTTCAGACTCGTGACCGTCTGTACCGGTCTCAGCCAGATCGAGAAGTAGTTCATGCTGCGCGGCGTGCCCGGAGGGGGCAACATGTTGGAACCGCCATTCTCGTACCATTCGATGTACGTGTAGTCGCCATAATTCATCGACCGGGCTTCCCGGATTTTCTGGTAAAGACGGGAATACGATTTACGGTGTTCGCCTAGCCAGGAATTGGCGATCATCAAGGCCGCGAATTGGTCGCTGGACCGGGTCAGACTCATCGGGAATCCGGCGGAAATGGCCGAACCCATGGCTCCTTCCTTCTCAACGATGCTCACCTGAAAACCGGAGGGAGCCGTTACGGATCCGAAGTTACACTTGACCGGAGTGTCCGGGAGCTTCTGCAAGTCGGATTGCAGGAGCGAAAGCTGTTCGGTCGTATAGTCGCCGGCGATCCCCAGCAATAAATTGCCGCGGGTGAAGTAGGTCTTGTAGCAGTCCGTGATATCGCCGCGTGTGATGCCCTTCAAACCGGTAACGCTGCCCTCTACCAGGTGCGCGTAGCGTGTTCCGGAAAACAGTCTCGCTTCGAGCCACTTCTTGCCGAACTCTTCGTCGGAGGATTGACGGATGACATCGGTGAGATAATTCAACTGGTTCGACGAAACCCGGTCGATGTCTTCCTGGCGGAATCCCGGCGCCAGCACCATGTCGCGTAAAATCGGGTAGAAGCGCTCGAAGTGTTCCTTGAGGAACTCGAACGAAACGATGGAGACTTCCTTATCGATGGAACTGCCCATGCGGACCGCCATCGGATAAAGTGTTTTGGTGATATCGGCGGCCGACATCGATTCCGTGCCGCCTTCGGTGAGAAGGCTGGCCGTCAGGCACATCAACCCTTCTTTGCCTTCCGGGTCGCAGGCGGAGCCGTTCCGGAACATCAGCCGGATGGCGATCTTATTGGTGCCGGGCTGACGGAGTTCAATCGTTTCAAACGCGCGGGCGGTCGAAACGCAGCAACTCAGGGTAAGCAGCAGGGCCAGGATGCGGATATTCATCGGTAGGGTGAAGTGGCGGTTCATTGTAGATCGGATTTTTCGGAAGGGGAAATCGTACCAATGGTACACTGCTCGGAAACGCAATACTGCTGGGCGACACGCTGAACGTCATACGGCGTCACCTGTTCGTATTGGTCGTAATACCGGTTGATCGATTCGGGATCTCCCGTCAGCCAGATGAAGTTGCTAACCGCTTCGGCAATCGAAGTTGGGTTGTCAATCCGCATGGCGAACGAGTTGCGGATGTTTTGGCGTGCCTGATCGATCCGTGCGGGATCCATCGGAGCTTCTTTCGCCCCGGCAAGCGCCAGGTTGATCTGCTCCTGTACATACTTCATATCGGCTGCATTCACCAGCGAAGCGTCGGCGCTGAAGAGAAAAGGATCTCGCGTAGGAAAGATGCCTCCGTCGATTTCCCGACACTTCTGCTCGTTGATCACCAACTTTTCATACAAGGGCGAGTTTTCACCGAACAGGGCCGAACCAAGGATGTTCAGTGCCGCGACGTCCTTCTGACTGTCGGAGTAACCGGGGCCACGGAAATTCAGGCTGAGGTACGGTGGGAATCCGCTCTTCTGGATGTGCGCGTAGCGGGTACCTTTCTGTGCCGGTTCGGACGGGATCTTGTTAACGTGCGTGCCGCGCTGCCAGGTACCGAAGTAACGCTGCGACAGCGCTTCGACACCTGCCGGCGTTACATCGCCCACGACCAGGATGGTGGTGTATTCGGGTCGGTAGTAGCGTTGAAAGAACTGGCGGGAATAGGCGAACTGATTGGGCATATCCACGATGTCCTTCAGGAAACCCATGGTGGTATGCTTGTAGGTGTGCTGGTCGAATGCGGTCTCCTGCAATTTCTCGTTCAGCCGTGTGTAGGGGCTGGAGGAGTTCTTGGTGTACTCGCCCTTCACCGCTCCGGCCTCTGTCCGGAAATCCTGTTCCGAATAACTCAGGTTCATGAATCGGTCCGCTTCCAACTCAAACATCTTCTCGAGTTTGGAGGCATCGCCGGTCATGTGATAAACCGTACGGTCGAGGCTGGTATTCGCGTTGGCGGAAGCGCCGGTCATTTTCAGCGCCTCGCTGTATGCTTCTTTCGGATACTTCTTCGTGCCACGGAACATCATGTGTTCGAAGAAGTGAGCAAAGCCCGTCTTTCCCGGTTCGATCTCGTCACGCGAACCTACGCGTACGACGATGTAGAACGCCGCAACGCCCGGACTTTCAAACGGGATCGTTACCACATTGAGCCCGTTGGCCATTTTTTTCTGGTGAATGGTGTAGGGCAGCACCTTGTTCTTGATGTCGGGTGCCGGCGCGGGAGCGTTGATCGCTTTTGTCTGGGCGGGGCCGGGCTTCGGGGAAGCCGGTTGCGCGGGAACCGGTTTCTTCTTGGGCGCTTGCGCCTGCGCCAGGAGGGCAATGCTGCAACACAGCAGCAGGATGATTCTTCTCATGTAGGATCTTGATAAAGATGCGTGTCCTGCGAAGGTATCGAAAAGGCGGTACCCGTTTCATCGCAGGACCAATAAGGATTCTTAAATTACGTTAATGGTTACGATGCTACGACACTTCCTGGTCCTTACCTGCTGTTGCTATTCCCTGAATTCCTTTGCGAACGGAAACTCCGCCGAACGAGCCGAACTGATCCACCTGCTCGAAGGTCGCGCGGCGCAATTCCGGGAATACACGGGCAGCCTGCAGCAAAAAAGCGGAATCTTCGGCCAGCGTACCAAGACCGACCTGAAAGGTTCGCACGATCGTCTGGCAGCGATCGTAGAGACCGACAACGAGATCATCCGGCTGCTCGATCGTATGCTGGATCAACGCACCTTCGAACGGGTCAGCATGACCTACGATGCCTCCCGCGACGCGGACCGTATCCGGAACCTACAGGCCGTATCCGACACGATGACGGCCCGGGCCGCGCGTTACGAGGCGGAGCTGACGAAGTATAAATCCGGAAGGAGCGGTCGAAGCGCGTGGCTGTGGTTCTTCGCCTTGCTCGCGTTGGCGGAAGGAGCCATCATTCTACGATTGAGAAAAAGCAGCGGGCGGAGATTTACCTGAGGCGAAGCAGGATCAACGCCCGGCCGGATCGTCGTATCGCTCGATGCGCAAGCCGACATCCATGATCTGCGGAAGGGGATTCTGTCGCATCGCCTGCTCGATCTCGAACGTGTAAAGGCCGCTCTGCGGGAAGCGCATCCGCTCGCGGAAGAGTGCGCGGTTGTCCCAGATATCGCCCATGCCGTCACCCAGCCATTGTCCTTTGTCGTCGGCCAGGGTCACTTCGAGGGTATCGCGTGAACGCTTGCCGTCGGGTAGGGTGGTGTTGAGGAAAAGGAAGATGTTGGAGTAGGGATACCCGCCGGCATTGCGCACGTTCACGTAGAGATTGTACAACTGAGCCGTATCGGGAATATCCGCCTCAAGCTTGATGACGTTCGCGGCATCCCAGCGGTTGTCGGGAATGCGAACGTTCTCTTCGAACAGTACGGAGCGGTCGCACGAACTCAACGACAACGACAGGATCGTAAGCAGCAGGAGAGTACGAATTGAAGGTTTGTTCACGGATCAGTTCGATTCTGGCGGCGGCGTTGATTGTCCGGGCGACTGACGCGGAGGTGCGGAAGGCCGCTGACGTGGCTCCCGGTTTCCGCCCTGTGGGCGCGGCTCCTGCTGCGGACGCTGTTCGCCCTGCGGACGCGGAGTTGGTTGCTGTTGCGGACGCGGTCCCTGTTGCTGCTGACGGTTGTTGTTTTGTCCTTGCTGCTGGGGACGCTGCCCCTGTTGCTGACGTTGCTGTTGGTTCTGTTGCTGACCCTGTTGCTGCGGTTTGCCGCCTTGCTGCTGGTTCTGCTGCGGACGAGGCCCGCCTCCTTTGCCGCCTTGCGGACGGTTGTCGGGACGCTGCCGTTGTTGACCACCTTGCTGTCCGCGTTCTTTCGGTTGGCCACCCTGGGGTTGTCCGCCCTGTGCCTGACCTGTTGGAGCGGCTTGCTGAGCGTTGCCGCCGCCGGATGATTTCTTCTTCTTCTTTTTCTTCTTCTTCTTGTCCATCCGGTCGATCCGATCCTGACCAACCACGTTGGCGTAGTCCGGTTCTTCTTCGACCTCCACTTCCAGCCAGTCGCCTTCCATGAGTTCGCCCGGCTTCTTTCCTTCTTTGTTCAGCGCGACGATCTCTTTCACACGATCGACGGGCATGACGACCCAGTTGCCTTCGCCGGTGAACGCTTGTTCGCCTTCGCCTCTCCGCTCGTTCTCGCTGAACGCGTACCACATCAATCGCTTGAAGATGTCGGTCTTGCGGTGGAACGCGCGACCTTTCTCGGTTTCGAGGATGATGTTCGAAGCCGGAATATCGCGTACCGCGTCCATATACGAATCCAGTTCGTAGTTAAGACAACACTTGAGCTTGCCGCATTGTCCCGCGAGCTTGGCGGGATTGAGCGCAAGATTCTGATAGCGCGCCGCGCTGGTCGATACGGTCTTGAAATCGGTGAGCCAGGTGGAACAGCAAAGTTCACGGCCACAGACACCGATGCCGCCCAAGCGACTGGCTTCCTGCCGCATGCCGATCTGCCGCATCTCGACCCGGATACGGAACTCATCGGCGAGACGCTTGATGAGTTCTCGAAAATCGACGCGCTCTTCAGCGGTATAGTAGAAAGTAGCTTTCTTGCCGTCGCCCTGGAATTCGACATCGCTCAACTTCATGTTGAGCTTGAGCGATTCGATGATCTCCCGCGTGCGCTTGCGCGTGGCGGGCTCTTTGTCTTTCATCTCGCACCACTTCTCCACATCGCCCGGCTTGGCTTTGCGGTAGAGCGCTTTGATCGACTCCGAATTCTCTGCCAGACTCTTCTTGCGCAACTGGAAGCGCACCAACTCGCCGACCATCGACACCGTGCCGACGTCGTGACCGGGACTTCCTTCCACCGCTACCATATCACCCACACGCAGGTCCTGCAGCTCTTTGTTCCGGAAAAATTCTTTGCGGCTGCCTTTGAAGCGTACTTCTACAACGTCGAACGACTGCTGCCCGTTGGGCAACACCATATCCGACAACCAATTGTAGACATTCAACTTGTTACAGCCACCTGTGCTACAGGTGCCGTTGCTGCGGCACCCACCCGGTTTCCCGTCTGTTCCTGTTCCGCACGAAGCGCAAGCCATAATAAATAGGGGAGGAAATTCTGATGAGGTTCAAAAATAGTGAATTTTCGCCAATGCTAAGAGGCTGATCGTCAGATACATGACCATGATAAGGTAAAGCAATGGTATCCACGCGTACGCATCCACTGCATTCCCTGCACGCTTGAACGTCGTGTTTGAGTGGCGGATTAATCGCTGCTCCGCACGAATTTGAGCTGCGCGGAGGATTTCAAACCGGTCAATTGCAAGGTGTACACACCCGGCGAAAGCGAAGCGACGTTTCGGAGAATGCTGGTCGCGGTGGCGTCCAGTTCGAGCTGATCGAGCAGTCGACCGGCACTGTCCAGTATGCGTGCGGATTGATAAACACCCTGTGCCTTGGAAAGGTCAAGCTGGAATTCGCGCGTCACGATGGAAGGGAACAAGCGCACGTTCGATGCAGCCGATGGATGCTGCATTCCGGTCGAGCAGCCGCAGGAATACTGGATCGTACCCTGCATGAGTTTGTTCTGCGTGACAAATCCGGTGAATGCTCCGAAAGCAAAGGCGCCTTTGCCGACGTACAGACGCAGCGTACCGTCGTCCGAGAACAGGGTCCCGGTCGTCAGCGTATCATACAGTTCAAAGGAACCGGAACCGCTCGTGCTGGCGAGGTAAAAACCGTAGCGCTCTCCTGCCGGGATACAGACGTTGAAGGTGATTGGCAGCGGTGTCACCGGAATGGGACATGAAATGGCACTCACAGGATCAAAGCCGCTGGCACTGCCGGCGAGCGTCCAGGCAGAGGCGTCGGTTTCGTATCCGGCAAAACCACCGGGACGATAGTACAATTCCACATCGCGGGTTCCTGCTCCCTGCGACATGGTGGAAAAGCCCTCAATGGTTACATCGGTCGCGGCTTCCAGGTCGAGGAAGAAGCCGGTGCCGGAAGTCGTATTGAAGCAGGGTGTGAAAACGGAGTCGCATACCTGTTGTGCAGTAACGGACAACTGAAGAGCGACGAACAGCAGTACGAACGAAAGTGAATGTAAAGGACGATGCATGGTGCGTGGGTTTGGTGAAAGGTTGGATGATGTTGCGAAAGAAAGAAATGCTTCAGCTTTCCGGCCGGAAGCCGGGCCCGGTTTTCCAGCAAGTGATTGTTGAAAGGCGCGTATTCTTTGTCGGAAGGAGGATGAAGGCCGGTTCGCTAATATGACAATTCGGGTACGCTTGTGAGCTGCGGTTTTATTTTAACTTTCGATCGCTTTAACCGAATTCACACCCATCATGAACCTTCGTTTGACACTCTTCCTGATTGCGGGCATCACACTCCGGCTCGCTGCGCAATCCGACCAGGACCTTCGCTTCAGGATGTCCGGTTTTCACACCGAGCCATCTTCGGCTCGCCTGTTCGACCCGCAGTCCGGCTTCAACCTCAGTGGCCCTTCCGGCAACGACGCATTCACCTGCGCGCTCTTCTTCCAGGGACGATTCTGGACCGGCGGATTCGACGGTTCCATGATTCGCCGCTTTTCCGTCGGCGGCGCCCTGGTGGATTCGCTCACCATCGCCGGCCTGATCGACACCGGTACCACCGCGATCACGACCGATGGAAACAGTCTTTACATCGCGCAGGAAAATGGCATTTACCTCTACGAAGTCGATCCTGCTACACTGTCGGTTACGGATTCAATTCCACTTCCGTTGTTCCCAAGAGGCGTCGCGTATTATTCCACCAGCGACGCATTCTGGGTGGCATACGACGATTACCCCATTGTGCTCTTCGACCGCAGTGGCGCGACCTTACAGACCATTCCGTCTGCCGTACACGGACTGGCCGGCATCTACGGCCTTGCATTCGATTCGGTAACGGCCGGCGGACCATACCTCTGGGCTTTTGCGCGGGTCACGCCCGGCGGCCTCCACCGGATCGTACGCATACCGGTCGCGAGCGGTGCTCCCGACGGTGTCTCTTTCCCCGTCATGCACCGACTGGGTGATCAACTCGCGTATGGTCAGGTAGGAGGCTTGTCCACTGCCACTGGGCTCGCACCTGGCCGCATGAGCCTGGTCGGGGTACTGCAGGGAGTTCCCGACGATCTGCTCTTCTCGGTCGAACTTAGCTCGGATTCGCTGGTCTCAGCGGATGCCACTCTGGATACCCTGCGTCTCTCGCCGCCTTATACGCGAGTACCGCTTGCGTTGGCACAGGCTTATGAACTGGAATGGAATATAAAGTTCAGTAATGCCGGAACCGATAGTCTGTCAACCGTCGAGTTGCATACTTCTCTATACGATCCGCTTCAGTCGCTATTGCTGAGTACGACACGGACCGTTGCAGATTTGATTCCTGGTGAGCGTTTCTCGGGCTACACTCCTTCCGGTTTTTTCCCTTCCGGTTCCGGACGCATCCGGGTAGTGGCCGGCCTGGTCAGTACACCCGCGGATCAGTACACCCGGAACGATTCGTTGGACTACCACTTTGATGTGAGCGACTCCACCCTCGCGTACGACGAAGGCCCAACCTTCACCGGTCTAGGTCTTGGCAACGATGGTCGCATCGGGCAATCATTCGAGTTGCCCCGTGGCGCGGAGATCTCCTCCGTCACCTTCTCCCTCGAGACCCCGACCCCCGGCGACAGCCTCTACGCGGAGATCTGGACCTTCAACGGCGCTCCGGGCAACCTGATCGTTCGCACGGTCACCTATACTATTCCACCAGGATATGTTGCCGGCACACCGGTTACCTTGCCGTTGGAAACGGGATCGTTCGCCTTGAATGACGGCGAGTATTTCGTTTGTCTGCGCGAGCACACAAATAGCGCTTCACTGTCTTCTAACTGGAAGAACTACCGCTACCGCAAGGCTTGGGCGAAAAGCAATTTCGGATCCTGGCAGCCTATGGAGTCATCTGAACTCTTCGTGACGTTCCGCTTACAGGTGAATATCCGGCAGATCATCAACGGGGTGCAGACTGTTTCGCCCTCGGATGGCATCCGCCTGTTCCCGAATCCCGTTCAAGAGGAGTTGCACGTGACCTCCGAACGACCATTGGAGGGTCGATGGATGATCACCGACCTGCAAGGCCGTCGACTGCTGGAATTTTCGGCTGAGGGGGAAGAGTCTGTTCGCGTGAACGTTGGCGGACTTGCCAATGGCAGCTACCTGTTGCGGACAGCCACCGGCTGTTTTCGATTTTTGAAAACAGACTAAGCATTTATTCAGGCGGGAACCGCTTTCAATTGCAAGAGCCGGTGGATGGAAAACGAAACATCCATGAACAGGATCTTCGAATTGGCGTTGCGTTCGAGGTGGAAAATGGCGTCGTTCAGGGTTTTTGAAAAGACGTCCATGTTGCCGGTGTGCACGAAGGGCGCGAATTTACGGTAAGCGTCCAGGTCTTTTCCTTCCAGTCGTACCAACCGTTCGTCGCCGTACTGCAGCAGCATGCATTCGCGTATGATCTGAAGACAGAATTGCAGGTAGGACTTCTGCCGCTCCCGCGACTCGCTCGCGAATTCGTCCATCTGTTTGGACAACGCGCTAACGTTGAGTTGCAGGCAGGCGCGCATCCAGGCGAGGAACTGTGCGGCCGGATCCGATTCGGGTGTCTCTTCCGACAGGATGAGTTGCGCTTGCCGGTAGCTGCCGTCGGAACGATGCGCCACTTTTTTCGCGTCCTCCCGGCTGAGGCCGTGTCGTTCGACGAGCGCGGTGGTCAGTTCGTCGTCGCGGAGTCGGTTCACCTTGACGAGCTGTGTGCGCGAAGTGATGGTCGGCAGCAGTTGTTCGTACTGGCTCGCGACCAGCAGGAAGACCGTGTCGACCGGAGGCTCCTCGATGATCTTGAGCAGTTTGTTTGCCGATTGCGCATTCATCTTTTCCGGACACCAGATGATGACGATGCGATACGGCGCCTCCGCCGCTTTCAGGCTGAGCCGTCGCAGGATGTCGGCCGCTTCGTCGACGGAAATTAGTCCCTGCTTGTTTTCTATGTCGAGTTGCTCTACCCATTCGGCGTAACCGAGGTAAGGATTGTCGGTCACCGCCTTGCGCCATTCCTCCACGAAGTCGACGCTCTTCGGGTTCTTGATCTTTTCCTTTCCCGCTACCGGATAACTGTAGGAGACATCCGGATGCACCAGCTTGCTCATTTTCACGCAGGCCGGGCAGTGGCCGCAGGAATCCGCGGCTTCGCGTTGCTCGCAGACGAGGAACTGTGCGTAGGCCAGGGCCATCGCCAGGTTCCCGGCGCCCTCAGGTCCCAAAAACAGCTGCGCGTGGCTCACGCGCCCTTCCAGGGCGGTAGCCGTGAGTTTTTCTTTCACGGATTTGTGGCCGATAACCGCTGAGAACCGCATGGGTGGCGAAGTTACGAAATGCCGCCATGGAGTACCGTGTAACCTTATCTTGCACTTGATTATGCATTCGAAGGGAAAAGACTCGTTTGATGACGCGGAATCCCAGTCCAGTTGGGACAAAAACGCCGCCTTGTACGCGGAGAAATTTCTCGACCCCGCACTTTTCAAGACGGGATACGATGCACTCTTGTCGCGTTTACCAAAAGAAGCGCGCGTACTGGATGCCGCCTGCGGACCCGGCATCATGGCTCATTACTTTTTACAACATCGTCCCGATCTGCGAATTATCGGTATTGACTATGCGCTGGCGATGGTGGAACAGGCAAAGCAGTTGGTTCCGGCGGCACAATTCGAACAAGGTGATCTTCGCGCCTTGCCGGTGCCGGCGCAACCCTATCATGCGATCGTGTGCGGCTTCGGTCTGCCGTATCTGTCCGGCGCGGAGGTGCGCGAGTTCTTGCGCTACTGCCGGACGAACCTGGTCGCCAACGGACAACTCTACCTCAGCATCGTGGTCGAACCCGGAGGCGAGACCGGCTTTCGTACCGGCAGTACCGGCGACCGGGTTTGGTTCAACAACCACGAGCCGGTTGCCCTTCGATCGGATCTGGAAAACGAAGGATTCCAAATCACAGACACCTGGACCCTACACCCCGACGCGGGAAATGTCCGCTACGAAATCAAGATTTGCATAGTTTAAACCGGATCCTTAGACCCCCTAGTATTTTTTAGTTCACTGATTTTCAATTACTAATTACTAATTACTAATAACTAATAACTAATAACTAATAACTAATTACTAATTACTAATTACTAATTTTTATTCTCCACCCCTTTCGCAACCATTTAATTGCACATATATTTGCAACCATATAGTTGCACAATGTCTCCCAAAGCCCGCCGCGATATTTTTCAGGCCATTGCCGATCCCACTCGACGCGCGATCATCAGTCTGTTGGTTCTGCAGGCCATGACACCGAATGCACTGGCCGAGAATTTTTCTGTCTCGCGTCAGGCGATATCCAAGCACATCCGCATCCTCGACGAATGTGGCATCATCGAGTGCAGGCACCAGGGCCGCGAGATCTTTTATCAGGTGCCACCCGAGAAGCTTAAGTCGGTAGCGGACTGGATCGAACAATTCCGTCAACTCTGGGAACAACGCTATACCCAACTCGACGACCTCTTACTTCAATTAAAACCCAAAACCAATGCAAATGACAACCCCTCCTCCGACGCGAATTGCTAAAGATCTCGCGAACCGTAAACTGATTGTCCAGCGCACCTTCTTCGGGCCGATCGACCTGGTCTGGCGCGCATGGACGGAAAAAGATCTGCTCGAACAATGGTGGGCGCCGAAGCCCTTCAAGGCGGTCACCAAATCGTACGACTTCCGCGAAGGCGGACACTGGCTTTACTATATGCTCGGGCCGGACGGTTCCAAAATGTTCGCGTGTTTCAATTTCCACACGATCCAGCCGCAGCGCGGATTTACCGGCGACGATTTTTTCTGCGATGAGAACGGCGTACGTACGGATCTTTATCCCGGAATGGCTTGGAAGAATGAATTCCGTCCGGTGCCGGAAGGAACCGAAGTGACGGTTGATGTGACCTTCCAATCGGAAGCGGATTTGCAACGCATCGTGGAGCTCGGTTTCGAAGAAGGCTTCACCATGGCCCACGGCAACCTCGACGAATTGCTGGCGCAGCATCGTTAATTCCCCACGCATCCGTCATCGACATCGGGCATCGCATACCTTTACGGGGCGATGCCCGATTTTTCTATCCGCCCGTACCATCCGTCCGACCGGTCGATCCTGCTTTCACTGCTGGCGCTGAACATTCCTGGATTCTTCGCACCCTCGGAAGCGGACGACTTTGCCCGTTACCTCGACTCGGAACGCGAAGACTATTTTGTAGCGTGTGAAGCGGAGCATATCATCGGCTGTGGCGGTATCAATTATTTTCCGGAGGAGCGGTGTGCAAGGATCAGTTGGGATCTCTTCCATCCCGACGCGCAGGGGAAAGGCTACGGTACACGCTTGTTGCAGCATCGTCTGCTCAGGCTGGCGGCAGATCCGCGCATTCAACTAGTGAAGGTCAGGACGAGTCAGATCAGTTGCGTCTTTTACGAAAAGAACGGTTTCAATACCCTGCGTACCGTGCGCGATTTCTGGGCCCCCGGGTACGACCTGGTGGAGATGGAATGGACGAACAAGGGTTGAATTTTCCCGCACATGTTCACTGAGCTGGTGATTGTATTCCGGTTCTGCTAACTTTCGGTGGAAGAACCGACGCGCAGCAACTTCCCATGCAAGGCGATCCCGCTAGAATTTTCCAGCAACTGCTGGAAAGCATTGCTCCGCTTTCCTCCGCTTCCATTCATTTGATCCGGGAAGCTACGCGGATCCGTTCGTTCGAGCAGGACGCAAGCTTGTGCGAAGAAGGAAAGAAAGACGCGAATGAATATTTCCTGCTCGAAGGTCTTGCTTACCGGTTCAACCGATCGGAAGACGGGAAACCCATCACTACCGGCTTCTGGCGTGCGCCGGAGGTGATGATACCGCACTTCACACGGACCCAACAGGGGCTGTCCATCTGTTCCGTGCAGATGCTCACCGATGTTAGCGTGGCCGTGGTTCCGGTGCGCGACTTCGATCGTTTGCGTGCGGAGCATCCCGACATCGGTCGCTGGGGCAATGGGGTCGTGGAACGTCAATTGCTTCGCAGCCTGCAGGAGGAGACGGTCTTCCGCGCACACGACGCGAAGCGGCGGCTGACACTGCTTCGCAAGCAGTTTCCGGGACTGGAGAACAACGTCCCGCATCACCTGATCGCCTCCTACTTGGGTATCACACCGGTTTCCTTCAGTCGTCTGCGCAAGCAGATGGCCCGCCAATGATTTCTTATCATTTGATAACGCCGTTTCGCCCGCGCTCCTGCAACTTTGCGTTCTATCCAGGATAGACGCATGTGCCGCTTAACCGTTTTATTGATCCTCTTCATGCTGACCCGACCATCTTCGCTTCCTTCACCAACCACCGAATTACAAGACCCCGCCGCCACGATCGTCGGTTCCGGCGCATCGCCTGCTGCGGTGTACCTGCACTTCGATGCCGATTCGATCCTCCATCGCTCGTATGTCGGACTGGCCGACATTGCCCGCAGCAGGGCTGTGGACGCCGGGACGACTTTCAATTTTTTCAGTGTGACAAAGACACTGACCGCCACCGCCATCCTGCAACTGGCGGAGCAGGGGCTTGTCGCGCTGGATACACCGGTGGTCAAGTACCTCGGAGAATTTCCATACGGAGACCGCGTCACCCTGCGTCATTTGCTGACGCATACGGGCGGCTTCCCGAACCCCTTGCCCCTGAGTTGGGTCCATTTCCCGGAAGAGCACGAGCGGTTCGACGAACATGCCTTCTTTGAAACGATCTTCTCGAAGAATCCGAAGACCCGATCGGAACCCGGAGCAACGATGCGTTACTCTAACCTCGACTATGTCTGGCTGGGTTGGGTGATCGAACGCGTTTCGGGAAAGCCGTACGAAGCCTATGTGCAGGAGCACCTGCTTTCGAAAAGCGGAGCAGGCGAGCGGGCCGGTTTCCGCATCGACCCGCAGGTACATGCGAAAGGGTATCAGCCCTTCTGGTCGTTCATGAACCTGCTGCTCGGCATGTTCATCGACAAAGCGAAACTGATGGGTCCGCGGGAGGGGAAATGGAAGCCCTTTCGCTACAACCAGCTCAACGGTTCGGCCTATGGCGGACTCATCGGTACGCCTGACGACCTGGCGCGTTTCGGGCAGATGATGTTGCGCGACCGCTTATTGCAGCCAGCGTCGCGTACGGAACTTTTCCGGGAAGCCTTGTTGAACGACGGTTCACTCTCCGGCATGAGCCTGTCCTGGTTTACCGGAAGATTCAACGGTCACGATTACCGGCATCATGCCGGCGGAGGCGGAGGGTACTATGTCGAGTTCCGATTGTATCCGGCTCTCCAACGGGGCAGCGTACTGGTGTTGAACCGCACCGGTGTGAGCGACCAGCGGCTGTTGGACAAGTTGGATGCCCGGTTCATCAGCGCTCGCTAATCGTTAGGGTCTTCCGGAGGATATCGTTGGTTGAAAGTTGAAGGTTGGCAGGTTGAGCGTTAAAACGTTTTAACGTTCAAACGTTCAAACGCGACGAGACATGCCTTCTCGCATTCGGCTACTATTTCCCTGCTATTATTGTTGCTCCGTTGCAGTTCCTGTGTGACAGAATAAAGCAGCGTGATCTGCGTTGTTGTTTTCAATCTTTCTGAAAATGACCGATCCCGACTTCCACCACCCCGGCTTCGACTACGACGCTGCTCCCGACCCAGTATGCCCGGCATCGCCGGACCGATCCGCGTATCGCGGCGTACATCCATCGGGCGCTTGGAAAAGTCCGGACCGTCCTGAATGTCGGCGCGTGTGCGGGTTCGTACGAGCCGGATGATCGCTATGTGGTTGCGGTAGAACCCTCTGCCAGCATGCGTGCGCAACGCCTGTCTGCCGGTCGCGTTCCCGCCATCGACGCACGCGCGGATCAGCTTCCGTTCGACGATAACGCGTTCGATGCTTCCATGTCGTTGCTCAGCGTGCACCACTGGCCCGACCTTCCCGCCGGTTTGCGGGAGATGCGGAGGGTGACGCGCGGTCCGGTGGTGATCATGACCTGTGATCCCGACGGGCTGGACGATTTTGGAACGCCCACTACTTCCCCGAACTCATTGCCGTAGAGCGTGCGCGTTATCCGAAGCTCGATACGATCGCAGCGGCATTGGGCGGCGCAGCCGAGATCATCCGCGTGCCGATTCCGATCGATTGCGTCGACGGATTCCAGGAAGCCTTCTACGCCCGGCCTGAAGCCTTTCTGCGACCGGAAGTTCGCAGGTGCAATCGGCCTGGGGTTTCTGGCGGCCGGTCAGGAAGCCGTGCTCGTCGAACGTCTCGCCACCGCCCTCCAAAACGGCGAATGGGAACGCCGGTTCGGGCACCGCAGCGCGCCGTTCGTTGATGGGGCGTTGCGGTTGGTGGTTAATGTAAAGGGATGATTGAAAGCGAAATTCGAGATTGTTTCAAGTTATTTTGAATCGTAGATTTCGACAACCTAGCCATCCAGCACCGGCCGGGTTCGGTATTGGAGGAGAATCATTACTATCCCTACGGAATGCTGATCGAATCGTTGAGCCATTCCTCGACCGATCCGTTGAACACGTTTAAGTACAACGGCATCCACTTCGAGCGGGAAGGCGGGCTGAACAGCTATATCGCCCCATTCCGTACGCTCGACCCCACCATCGCCCGCTGGAGTTCCGTGGATCCGATGAACCAGTTTTTGAACCCGTATGTGTCGATGGGTGGGGATCCGGTGAGTTTTAGCGATCCATTAGGACTGTACATAAATTTCAAGGGTAATAATGTAATCGATAACCCAACGCTCAATCATTTGGGGTGGATGGATCGGGAAGCCGAGCGAGATTTTCAGCGAAGTCGAAATAACATTTTCGGGTTGTTAAGATCGTTAGGTGCTGTTGGTGGCGGAGGTGGTATCGGGCTTCCCTATTCTGCGGTTAACCCGGAATACTCTAAAGAGGGAGACTTGACAGGTTGGCAACTTGATTATACTGATTGGTTTAACACCGGTGGCTACACAAGTCTGTTAATGCAAGAAAAACGAGTAACCTTCAATCCTCAAAGAGGCACATGGGGACGTTGGGAGGAGTTTTCGAGCAATGAGGGCACCTATATACATACCAGTAATACTGTAATAGATGGTGAATTTGGATGGATTGCCAACGGAGGGAGTGTAGAGATAGGATGGGAATGGAAATCATTTTCAACCGTTGATAATCGCAGTTGGTTGGAAGATTTGCAAACTGGATTAGAATCATTTGACTTTGCTAATGGAGGAAAAAACACATTAATAGATTATGCTGCAAAAACAGGGAATAGAGGCGATGATGGTGCGAAGTATTTAAAAATTTCCAAGGGTTTAAGTAGAGGTGCTGGAGTTCTGGGGTTAGGAGCCACATTAGCTGATGCCGCTCAAAAAGGACAATGGCAAAATCATCACACCGTAGATTTAGTTGTTGGTATAGCTACTACATTCATGTTATCAGGGCCTTGGGGCTGGGAAATTGGTGGAGTATATTTCTTAACCGATATAGCGGTTCAGAGTTATACAGGACGAAGTATAACTGAAAATCTATTTGATCCTACACCTACTTTATATCCTAATAAACGATAACCATGTATAACTTCATATTCTATTATTTTTATAGGTACTTTGAAAGCAAAAAGGATTTTAGTCCAAGTTTCTCTGCTTTGTGTGCGGTTGCTGGAGCTCAATATATTCATGCCTTTTTTCTAGTTACAGCCATTAAACATACTTTTAAAATAAAACATCCTTCCAACTGCGTTTAGTCATTCCTATATGATAAACAAATTGTATTGGATGCCTATTTTAGCAATATGGCTTTTGTTTACTTATTTCTATTATAGAAAAGACCGAGTAGTCCATATTTTTTGGAGGAGAGATAAACTGGGTGGAAAAGTATTTACATTTAAAAATATAGCTATAATCATTTTAATCATAGGCGTACCATTGATTTTAGGAATCATGTTTATAAAGAAGAGTGAGACAATTTAATGCTATGGCATAGTGTATAATGTTGCTAATCAAGAGGGTGGCTGTCCGAATTGTTTAGAGTCATCGAACGCAACTTGATTATACGTATTAGTTTAACAAGGGTGGCTACACAAGTCTGTTAATGCAAGAAAACGAGTAACCTTCAATCCTCAAAGAGGCACATGGGGGGCGTTGGGAGGAGTTTTCGGGCAATGAGGGCACCTATACACATGCCCAGTAATACTGTAATAGATGGTGAATTTGGATGGATTGCCAACGGAGGGAGTGTAGAGATAGGATGGGAATGGAAATCATTTTCAACCGTTGATAATCGCAGTTGGTTGGAAGATTTGCAAACTGGCTTAGGGGTCTATGGTCTAAGTAGCGGCGTCAAAGAGAATTTACTTGACCTCGCAAAAGCATCCGACCCTTCTGTCGAGAAATTGAAGCTATGTTAAGTGTGAAAACAGGGTTGGACAAGGATTTAATGTAGTTTCAGCAGCCATCTCCATTGGGCTCGCGGTTGATTATTATGAAGGGAGTGGAACATATAATTCCGTATGGATGAAACCACTTTTGGATCTTGAAATGGGTTACATAGGATCTCAATGCGGCTGGCAGGGGCTCGAATTGGTATTGTTTACTTTCTTCTCCAGATGAGAGCGGCGTTTTTTGGAGGATGGGGGCGACCCTCTAAGAACACCCTTAAGATAATGTGATGAAAATACTGAAGAATATATTTTATAGTTTTTATCAGGTTACAAAAAGTGAAAAAAATTGATACAGATCCAGAATACCGAGCTGTTTTGTTAATGACATTAACTATATTGCAAACATTTTATGGAATTCAATCAATAGCATATTTATTTGGATATAATTTTAGTTTCGGATTAGACACGAAATATGAAATTGGGGGCATAGTTTGCATAATATTATTAATATTATATTTTGTAATCATCTATAAAAATAAATATTTAGAGATAATCAAATTATATGAAACTGAAAATACAGAGAAAAAATTAAAAAGAAAAAGGGTTACAATTATATATATAGTCATTTCTACGATAGTACTCATATTATCGTTATTCTTAATGGCTAAAAAGAATCGCGGTGAGTTTTAATTTTGAAAACTTTCTCAAAAACGGCTGCGTTCTAAACTAAGGCATGGCAATCGGTGCTGAATTGGGAGGATCTTGGGGAGCAGTGGGTGGAACATTGATAGGTGGCGGTTTTTGGGCAGGTGAGCAGATGTATAATTGAAGGCTTCCTCAATAACAGCTACGAATGAAATACTGATTCGTAACGTAGATGTGATAGCAGGGAGCATTTAGCCTACCTGATTTCTAAGTACCTAAGATTTATTTTTTCAGATCATGGAAGGATGAAATGGCCTTCTTTGGTGGGATTTCTTGAGAGGAAATGCTGCCGAAAACCCTGTTTTTTACCTTCGCACCCATGAAAAACCGTCGATTCGTTCAACTTCGCCGGCCCAGGGTGCTGGTGCGTGGATTTCAATGTTCCCCTGGATAAGTCTTTTCCGGATCACCGACGATACCCGTATCCGGGCTGCCGCCGCCGACCATCAACAAGATCCTCGCCGACGGAGGATCGGTGGTCCTGCTTTCCCACCGGGCCGCCCGCTCAAGAAGCTGAAAGAAGATGGATCCATCGATCGTGAGAAGTTCACCCTGCGGCATGCCGTACAACGCACCGCCGAACTGCTCGGTCGGCCGGTCCGCTTTTCCGACGATTGCATCGGCGACGATGCCTACGCGCAATCCGCTGCATTGAAGCCGGGTGAAGTGCTGCTGCTGGAGAACCTGCGCTTCTACAAGCAGGAAGAGAAAGGCGACGCGGAATTCGCCGCTCAACTCGCGCGCGGCACGGCAACTTCTACGTGAACGACGCCTTCGGCACCGCGCACCGTGCGCATGCCTCCACTGCCGTCATCGCCTCCAGCTTCCCCGGCAAGAAGTGCTTCGGCTACCTCATGGCCGCCGAGCTCGACAATGCCGAGAAGGTCATGCACCAGCCCGCCCGCCCGTATACCGCGGTGATGGGCGGAGCCAAGGTGAGCGACAAGATCCTCATCATCGAAAACCTCCTCGACAAAGCCGACAACATCCTCATCGGCGGCGGGATGGCGTATACGTTCTTCAAAGCCATGGGCGGACAAATCGGCAACTCGCTGGTGGAAGAAGACAAGCTCGACCGGCCAAATCACTGATCGAAAAGGCAAAGGCGAAAGGCTGCCGACTCCTCCTGCCAGCGGACTCGGTGCTCGGTGACAAGTTCGACAAGGACGCCAACACCTCCATTGCGGCCAACAACGCGATTCCCGACGGCTGGATGGGACTCGACATCGGCCCACAGGCCGTAGCCGACTTCCAGCAGGTGATCCGCGAATCGAAGACCATCCTCTGGAACGGCCCGATGGGCGTGTTCGAAATGGAAAGTTCGCCAACGGTACCCGCAAGGTCGCGGAAGCCATCGCGGAAGCGACGGTCAAGGGCGCGTACTCCCTCATCGGCGGAGGCGACTCCGCCGCGGCCGTCAATCAATTCGGTTTCGGCGACAAAGTCTCCTATGTTTCCACCGGCGGTGGAGCACTGCTGGAGTATTTTGAGGGAAAGGTGCTGCCGGGAGTAGCAGCTGTTTTGAGTGAACAGTGAACAGTGTGGAGCGAATAGCGAATAGCCAATAGCGAATAGTGAACAGTAAACAGTAAACAGTAGGCAGTTTGCCCTTGCCTGTAGCATGCCTGGGCGGGCGGATTAACGCAACGCCAGTCGTTGAGCTAACGATGACCCCGTAGGGGTCACGGTATCCTGGCACCGAGAATCCATTTTTTATTTCGGCCCCGTAGGGGTCGCGGAAATGATCCATCAGGTATGAGGCATGAAATGGCCGTAGATCGGCCCCCGATGAGTCGATGCCGGGACGTTTTGTTTCAGTAAACAGTGAAAAGTGAACAGTGAGTAGAATTTTAACAATACAACGTACGGGAGAGCTATTTTAACACGAAACCCGAAACTCGGAACACACTCGTCCCTCGGTCTCGTCCCTCGTCCCTACTTCCACAGCGCCGGCGCTACCTTCAACACCCGATAATACAAGACCGACTCCGCCTTAGTGTCCGCTTTGAGCCAGTGGAACTTTGCATCGGCCTTGTGAAAAAAGTAGAGGGCCACGCTGGTGATGAGCAGGTACTTGCCGAAGCCGAACAGGGCGCCGAGTAGTTTGTTGAAGATCCCCAGCGCCGCGATGCCGATCAGTCCTTCCAGCAACTTCGCCGGAAGAAGATCCCCCACCGATACCGCCAGGAATACCAGGAAGAATGCGATGTAATGCGTCGTGGTCGGGGAAGTGTCCAGCATCGACGCGACTTTCGGAGCCACCGTATCCGCCAGTCGCCAGCCCGTAGATCCCCAGAAAAAACTCGCCACCACCGCCAGCTCATAAATGAAACCGTTGATGAACCCCTTCACCAGTCCGATGAGCAGGATGAGGGCGAGGAGGAGATCGAGCAGGTTCATGGATAGGAACCGCTTGTACGCAGATTTGGTGCTCGGTTTTGTGGTTTGCAGTTTCGGGTTTTCGGTTTCGGGTTTCCAGTTGTTATTATGGAGGGACGCGGGATGTGAGCAGTGAGCCGAAACGCAACTTTCAACTTTCAACTTTCAACCTTCAACTTTCAACCTTCAACCTTCAACCTTCAACTAACCCGAAACCCGAAACTCGAAACCGGAAACTCACTTCATCCCCCGCTCCCGCTTCACCTCCTCATACGCCTCGTTGATCTTCTTGAACTTTTCCTGGGCGTCTTTCTGGTACTCGGGACCGAGGTGGTGGACTTTGTCGGGATGGTATTTCATCGCCATGCGGCGGTAGGCTTTCTTCACTTCGTCGTCGCTCACGCCGCGTTCGATTTCGAGGATGCGGTAGGCCGCGTCGGGATCGGAGACGAACATGGCGCGGATGCTCTGCAGGTCTTTTTCCGCGATGCCGATCAGGTGCGCGATCTGTTCAAGCACCGTGAGTTCCGGCTTGGAGACCTGTCCGTCGGAGGCCGCCAGTCCGAAGAGCAGGTGCAGCAACTGCAGGCGCGAGGGCGGGTCCACCATTTGTCGTACCTGTCCGCAGACCGCCCCGATGGCGATCTCCTGCTTGAGGATCTCCCGGAAAAGCAACATGCGGTCCTGCGTGATCTGTTCGCCGAACTGCCGGGTGAAGAACTGCCGCACGAACTCCAGCTCCGAACGCATCACCTTCTGGTCGGCTTTCATCACCGCGGCGCAGAGCACGAGCAGGGCGGCGGAGAAATCGTTGGGCAGCATGCGCTGCGGCTCGGCCTTGTAGGTCTTGCCCGTCTCTTCGGTGATCGCGCCGAGCGCGAAGCCGAGGATGCCGCCGATCGGTCCGCCCAGGGCCCAGCCGAGCCCGCCGAAGATCCATTTGTTGAATGCGCTCATCTCAGTATTCCGGACATTGAATGCCGCGGGGCACCAGGATCTCCCGCAGCATGCGCAGGCTGACCACGTCGAGTGTCGGCATGCGTTTCTGGGTGAGTCGGCCCGCCTCGCGGTCTTTCAGTTCTTTCTCGGTGACCATGTCGGCGATCAGTGCCGCGAGTTTCTTGCGTTCGTATTTTGTAGATGATGTACGACTTCAACTGCGCGTTGGTCATCTTCCTGCAGGAGTCGTTCAGCGTCTTGCGGTCCACCTGCATGAAGGCGACCGGGTTGCGGTAGTAGAGATCGACGAGGTCCCAGTCGGCGTTCTTCTGCTGGTAATCGTCCGAGATCTTGTACAGCGCCCGGAAGCGATAGCCTTCGGTGTTGGTGACGTAGATGTGGTTGTCTTCTTCCGTCTGCATCCGCCAGCGCTTGGCTCCGGCCGACACCGTAATAGAGGTAGGTGGCGTTGAACTCCCGGTTCAGCGCGCGGAAGCGCTGCAGATTGAAGCCCGCGACATTGTCGAAGTACCGGGTGCGGAGCGAGATGGCGTCGTGCTTGCCGCCGCTGTATTGCGCGATGCGCTGCCAGCCGCGTACCGCCTGCGCGTTCGCCGGGCGCGACGCAGTAGATCGTATGGATCATCACCTCTGCTGGCGCAGGCGCTCTACGGCCTTGTCGACGCTCTTCCGCCCAGGTTCACGTCTCCGTTGCCCACGAGGAAGATCATCTTGATGGCGTCGGGGTCCTGCGACCAGCTCACCTTGCTCAGGCAGGTCTTCAGCGCGGAGCCGACGTACTGGTCGCCTCTTCTCGATCCGCGACGGGATCTTGAACAGGATACTGCTCATGCGTTCGAAGTCGGTGCCCAGGTCCTGATCACCTTGTTGTAGCCGGTTTGCTTGCCGTAACTGAAGCGGGAGTAGGCCACCACGCCGATGCGGAAGTTCGGACGCGGCTTGCAGCGGGCGAAGAAGCGCCAGTAATCCCAGAGGTGATTGCGGAAGTGGTCGATCAGCGTGTTGGCGCTGCTGGAAAGGTCGAGGCAGAAGACCACGTCGACCGGCGTGCCGGTGGATTTTTGGCATCGGCGACCCGTGCCGGGAACAGTCCTGCGATGAGCAGCAGGACCAGGAGAAAGGGGAAAACGGGAGCGAAGCACAGGGTCAGCGAGGGCCTTTTGGCGGAACTTTTTTCCGAGGGCGGGCAAAGGTAGGAAACCCGCGTCAACCCTGACAATTGGTTACCTTTGCGCCGCGCATGGAAAGCGACGAACTGGAACTTTAAGGACACGCTGGGACCGGCTGGTCAAGCGGATGGCGGATCAATTCGGCGAAGAGCCCGATTTGCAGAGCATGTTGTTCCTGATCGGCGTACAGGAGCTGGGACGTGGTCCGATGAAATATTCGAAGGACGAAAACAGGATCTCATGCATATCGCCGTTTGTCGGGTGCTCAGTCCGTACGGCTACTACCGCCCGAAGGCCGGGACCCCGAAGGCGGCCCATCTGGGAACTCGTCCAAAAACTCCCGCCCCTCACGCTACGCGAACAGGATATTTTGTTGAAG
This sequence comes from Bacteroidota bacterium, assembly GCA_016713765.1. Taxonomy (NCBI): domain Bacteria; kingdom Pseudomonadati; phylum Bacteroidota; class Bacteroidia; order Candidatus Pollutiaquabacterales; family Candidatus Pollutiaquabacteraceae; genus Candidatus Pollutiaquabacter; species Candidatus Pollutiaquabacter sp. The sequence continues at coordinate 76,601 of JADJON010000001.1, read as the reverse complement.
CAGGCGGTGGTGGAGTATTTTGGGATTAGTGAATAGTGAATAGTGAATAGTGAATAGTGAATAGCGAATAGCGAATAGCGAATAGCGAATAGCGAATAGCGAATAGCGAATAGCGAATAGCGAATAGCGAATAGCGAATAGCGAATAGCGAATAGCGAATAGCGAATAGCGAATAGCGAATAGCGAATAGCGAATAGCGAATAGAAGATAAACCATACAAGGTACGGAGATCCAAATTAAACGCGGAACTCGAAACCCGGAACTCGCCTGCCTGCCGTAGCTTTAGCGTAGGCAGGGAACTCGAAACCTTCAACCGCCTTCCTCGTCCCTCGGTCTCGCCCCTCGTCCCTTTTTAAAAGAACCCGAAACTAGAAACCCGAAACGGGAAACCCGGAACCCCCTTCCTTGTCCCTCGGTCTCGTTTCTCGCCCCTCCCAAAAGGAATCCGCCCGCCCCGGAGGGGCCCAACAATCTTGCTGGAGATGCCATTTGGATTTCAGCCCCGGAGGGGCGTAACAACTGCATCCTACATCGATCGCCGAACGATGAGCAAAGGCGGTCCCCGTTGAGTCGAAGCCGGGACGTTTTGTTTGAGTAAACAGTGAATAGTGAACAGTAAACAGTAGGCAGTTTGCCCTTGCCTGTAGCCTACCCAGGCATGCCTGGGCGGGCGGATTAACGCAACGGCAGTCGTTGAGCTAACAATGACCCCGTAGGGGGTCTCATAATCCTAGCAACACGAATTCATTTTTTTGTTTCCGGCCCCGTAGGGGTCGCATAATGGGTTCATCGGGCAAGCGGCCTGGAATTAAAGCAAGTCGGTCCCCGCTGAGTCGAAGCCGGGACGTTTTGTTTCAGTAAACAGTGAACAGTAAACAGTAGGCAGTTTGCCCTTGCCTGTAACCTGCCCAGGTATGCCTTGGCGGGCGGATTACCGCAACGGCAGTCATTGAGCTAACAATGACCCCGTAGGGGTCTCATAATCCTAGCACCACGAATTCATTTTTTTTGTTTCGGCCCCGTAGGGGTCGCATAATGGGTTCATCGGGCAAGCGGCCTGGAATTAAAGCAAGCCGGTCACCGCTGAGTCGAAGCCGGTACGTATTGTTTCAGTAAACAGTGAATAGTGAACAGTAAACAGTAGGCAGTTTGCCCTTGCCTTTAACCTGCCCAGGCATGCCTTGGCGGGCGGATTAATGAACCGCCCGTCAATCAGATAACGATGACCCCGTAGGGGTCACGGTATCCTAGGAAAATGCGAATCATTATTTCGGCCCCGTAGGGTCGCGGAAACGATTCATCAGGCAAGCGTCATGAAATGATGGTAGCACGGTCCCCGTTGAGTCGAAGCCGGGACGTTTCAGACTAGCCCCGGGTGAACTCGGCACGAACGCCCGCATCCTCAAAGCGACAAAGTCGACATGACGAGTGAACACGGGACAGCAGGGGAGGAGCGTACGGCCGGTCAGCTCTTAATTTCAGTAGGCAGTAGGCAGTGGGCGGTACACAGTAAACAGTAGGCAGTATGCAGTATGCAGTGGGCGGTGAATCGTGCTTGCCGTTGTTCCCAAGAAGCCAAGGAATAAATTTTAACTCGGAACCCGAAACGCGAAACGCGCCTGCCTGCCGAAGCTTTAGCGTAGGCAGGGAACAATCAACCGCCTTCCTCGTCCCTCGGTCTCGCCCCTCGTCCCTCTTTACAGGGAGACCGTCTTCGTCACCGTCTCGTGCTCTTTCAGTCGGATGAAGGAACGTGCGGTGTCGTCGTTCTTGATGACTTCGATGTTGAGGAAAGCTTCGAGCTTGAACTCGAATTCGAGCACGACCGGCGGCGTCGCTTTTCTTGGTGATGCGCACCTTCGACTGAACGCCGTTGACGGAATTGGTGGACGTCCCGCCAGGGTTACTGAGGCGGCCTGCACCGGACGGTTCAGGAGTCGGACCACAGTGATCAGCGCTTTGGTCGGGCCGTCTTTCTTGCAGGACGACAGGCCCGTGAGGGACTAAAAGCCCGAAATCACGATTAAAGCGGCGATTCTGCCGACTCGGCTTTCGGTATTCGTGCCTTTTGGGTAAGTTTGCTCATCTAATTCAAAGGAAAACAAAATAACACAAAATGAAGACGTTGGCAACCTGCTGCTGCGCCCTGCTGCTGCTTTTCGGCCTGCGATCTTACGCCCAACAACCTACCGCCATGGCCGCAGATTCCGCACAAAAGACCGGATTGTACTCATCAAGACTGATTTTGGCGACATGAAAGTGCGCCTGTATAACGAAACGCCACAGCACCGCGACAACTTCGCGAAGCTGGCCGGCGAGGGTATTACGACAGCCTGTTGTTCCACCGCGTGATCCGCGGCTTCATGATCCAGGGCGGTGATCCGCAGTCGAAGAACGCGCAGCCGGGCAGCTTGTTCCACAAGAAAGGCGCGATCTGCGCGGCACGCACCGAGAATCCTGCCAAGGCTTCCAGCGGTTGCCAGTTCTACATCGTGCAAGGACAAGTGCTCACCAACGAGCAGCTCCAGATGCTGGAGATGCAACGCGGACTCAAGTTCTCCGACAAGCAGAAGGAAGTGTACACCACGCTCGGCGGTACGCCCTTCCTGATAAGAACTACACCGTCTTCGGCGAAGTGATCGAAGGCCTCGATGTCATCGACAAGATCGCCGCCGTCCAAACCCAACCCGGCGACCGTCCGGTGCAGGATGTGAGGATGAAGATGACGGTGGTGCAATAGTAGTTTTTGGTTTCGCGTTTCGGGTTTCGCGTTTCCGGTTAAAGTTGACCAGGACTGGAAACTGGAAACGCGAAACTGGAAACCAAGAACTCAATTCCCTCGTCCCCTGCCTACGCTAAAGCTTCGGCAGACAAGCCTCGCCCCTCGCATGTCCTCCCTCTCCACCTACCTCCACGAAATCACCAACTTCTCCGCCACCAAACCGTGAGGAAGTCGAGCAGTTTCGTTTGCGCTTCCTGAGTAAGAAGGGCATCCTGACGGAGCTGTTCGCGGCGATGAAATCGATTCCCGCCGAGGAGAAGAAGCAGTACGGCGCGCAGGTCAACGAACTGGAACAAGCCGCCGAAGCGAAACTCGCTTCCTTCCAGGAGATGCTCGAAGCCGCAGCCGATCAGGCCGCCGCGACCGACATCGACCTCACACTTCCCGCGGAGCCGATGACCCTCGGCGCGCGCCACCCCATCTCGCTCATCCGCGAACGCATCCTGCAGATCTTTTCGCGCATCGGCTTCACCGTCGCCGGCGGACCCGAGATCGAAGACGACTGGCACAATTTCACCGCGCTCAACTTTCCGGAGAATCACCCTGCCCGCGATATGCAGGATACGTTCTTCATCGAGCAACGCGGCGGCAGCGATTCCATCGCGCTGCGCACGCACCCCTCGAGCGTGCAGGTGCGCGTCATGGAAAGCACCAAGCCGCCCATCCGCATGCTGATGCCGGGTCGCGTCTACCGCAACGAAGCCATCAGCGCGCGCGCGCACTGCTTCTTCCACCAGGTCGAAGGACTTTACATCGACGAAGGCGTTTCCTTCGCCGACATGAAACAGACGCTGCTGTACTTCTCCCGCGAGATGTTCGGCGCCGATACGGAAATCCGGTTGCGTCCGTCTTACTTTCCGTTCACGGAGCCTTCCGCCGAGATGGACATCACCTGCGAACTTTGCAAAGGCAAAGGATGCAACGTGTGCAAATACACCGGCTGGCTCGAGATCATGGGTTGCGGCATGGTCGATCCCAACGTACTGCAGAACTGCGGCATCGATCCCGAACGCTACAGCGGTTTCGCCTTCGGCATGGGCATCGAACGCATCGCCATGCTGAAATACGACGTCAAAGACCTGCGCCTCTTCTCGGAGAACGATCTGCGGTTCCTGCGCCAGTTCGCCGCAGAAAATTGACCAGAGATTCTTTTCTCTGTGCCCCTCTGCGCATTCCTCTGCGTCCCTCTGTGGTACTTTTATTTCATTGTAATTCAAACATTTAGATTACGATAAAGAAAAAACAGAAACCAAATATCCCACCACTTGTTCTCTATACAACCTCCCTAAACAGGTGGTCATAAAGTGTGGAAATGGTGAAAAGCCGGGCGTGAGTCCGGCTTTTTTTGTTGTAGATCGACGGGCCCGAATGAATGCAGGGACGAGGGGCGAGACTGAGGGACGAGGGAGACGGTTGATTGTTCCGAGTTCCCTGCCTACGCTAAAGCTGCGGCAGGCAGGCGCGTTCCGAGTTAGTATTTATTCTCAGCCTACCTGTAAGCAACAGCAAGCACGATTCACTGCTTACTGCCTACTGCCTACTGTAATTAAGAGCGGACCAACCGTACGCTCCTCCCCTTCAGTCCCGTGTTCACTCGTCGCAACAATGCCAATGCAATGATGGACGCAGGTAGCGCGCCTCGCTCACCCGGGGCTAGCCTGGAACGTTCCGGCTTCGACTCAACGGGCACCGTCTTGCTGTAATTCCAGGCTGCTTGCCCGATGAACCCATTATGCGACCCCTACGGGGCCGAAATAAAAAATGGATTCTCGGTGCTAGGATACCGTGACCCCTACGGGGTCATTGTTAGCTCAACGACTGCCGTTGCGTTAATCCGTCCGCCCAGGCATGCCTGGGCAGACTACAGGCATCGACAAACTGTTCACTAAAAAACTATTCGCTATTCGCTATTGGCTATTCGCTCCACACTATTCACTATTCACTGAAACTAAACCTCCCGGCTTCGCCTCAACGGGGACCGATCTACGGCCATTTCATGCCGCATTCCTGATGAATCGTTTCCGCGACTTCCTACGGGGCCGAAATAAAAATGGATTCTCGGTGCTAGGATACCGTGACCTCTACGGGGTCATTGTTAGCTCAACGACTGCCGTTGCGTTAATCCACCCGCCCAGGCATGCCTTGGCAGACTACAGCAACATCGACAAACTGTTCACTAAAAAACTATTCGCTATTCGCTATTGGCTATTCGCTCCACACTATTCACTATTCACTGTTCACTGTTTACTATTCACTCTTCACTATTTACTGAAACAAAATCTCCCGACTTCGACACAACGGGACCGATCTGCGGCCATTTCATGCCGCGTACCTGATGAATCGTTTCCGCGACCCCTCTACGGGGCCGAAATAAAAAATGGAATCTCGGTGCTAGGATGCCGTGATTCCCGGGGTCATCGTTATCTGATCGACTGGCGTTGCGTTAATCCGCCCGCCCAGCCTAGGCAGGCTACAGGCAAAGGCAAACTGCCTACTGCCTACTGCCTACTGTTCACTGCTCACTAGAAAACAATCCGAAATGTCCTGCTGGATCCGTTCGCTGATCGAACCGTCAACAGATAAGCGCCGCTGCTGAGCCGGTCGCGCTCGATGCGCGTGCTTCCCTGTCCCAGTCGTTCCTCTCTGCATTTTCTTCCGGACAGATTCACCAGCGAGAACTCGCCCTGTATACCGGCATGTTCCAGCACATAACCGTTAGGTGTGGCGAGCAGGCGGAGCTGACGAAGTCCGCCATCGTCAATCGCAGTGATCGGAGCCGTGATGTACGCGCTGATGTCGAACCGCTTCAGCCGTGGCGGGACGTTCACGATCTGCTGAAAGCGTTCGTTGCTCACGAAACCGCTGCGGTTGTCGGTGAAGCAGATGCCTTCCACTTGTCCGGCCGTTACCGCGCTGCCCAGCGAGAAGCGACGTTTGTTGCCTGCGAAAAAGTCGGTGCCGGGGTAGTCGAAGAGCAACCACAGAAAGCAGGGTGCCGGTATCACATTGTCATAGCCCAGCAACACGATCGCGCCGTCCGCGCTGCGTGCTGCGGAGGTGATGAGCCCGTTCGCTTCCAGGCTGTCGACGGGAGCAATGGAGTAGGTGCCCGGTTGCGCCGGCAATTTGTAGCGCCGCGTCCGTTTCGTCACCCAGTCCTTCGAGAAGAGGTGAAGGGTATCGTCCACCACCACAAAGGCTTCGCAGTCGAAGCGGGTGTTGTCGAGCGCTGGAGTGAAATCGGTTTGATCGGCGTAGCTGAAGCGGATCGTATCGACCTGTACATAACCCGCGCCCGACGAGAGTTGCGCCTTGTCGAAGCGGAGGATCGACAGGTTGGTTCGCGAGCCGACATTGTTGCCCACATCCCCGACGTACACGTACTGGCTGTCGGAGCTGATGTCTTCCCAATCGTAGTTCCAGGCGTTGCGCACCGGCAGACTTTCCAGTACCGTGCTGTTCGTGGTGTCGATCCGGTATAGATTCGTGTCGAGATCGTCCACGTGCAACCAGAGTTGTCCGTCGAGATACAACAACCCGGAGTTTTCATCCAGCAGCGGTGTAGTCAGATCCGTCACCGGACTCAACGACAGCGAGGTCACCGGATAAACGCAGGACCCGTCATTCACCACGGCCGTCGGATCGTAATTCGTCGCCATAGGATCCGTACAACCCGACTGCGCGTTCAGATGAACGGTCGCCAGCAGGAGGAGAAGCAGAATAGGGAAGTACCGTTGGGTCATGGAAGGGACGAGGGACGAGGGGCGAGGGACGAGGAAGGGAGAGACGAGGAGCGAAGCCGAAGTAAGTTGAGACGATGGACGAGGAAGGAGTGCCCTAAACAATCCGTAAACCGCCTACTGCCAAACGCGGTTACGAATAAAGATGGTCGCACTAATATGTGTATATGTGTTGAATAAACGCTCGTACATCAATCCTCGGTCTCGCCCCCGTTCCCTCCGCCCACTCCCACGTCCTCGCCCCACGCCCCCTCCTTAATTCGACCCCCGAACCCGGAACCCGGACTCGGAACTCGCAACTCTCGTCCCTCGTCCCTCGTCCCTCGCCCCACGTCCCTCTCTCACTCATCCGCCGCCACCAACCGCAGGTTCAGGCTCCTCGCCACCAGTTTCCGGGCAGGGTACCAGGAGGCCACGAAACCGATGGCCAACACCGTCAGGAAAACGTAGAATGCGTCGGGAAGTTGCACTTTGACCGGATAACTGTCGATCACAAATGCACCGCTTCCGCCGAGGCCGATCAGTCCGAACCGTTCCTGCAAGTAGCAAACGACAAACCCCAGCACCATGCCGATCCCGCAGCCGAGCAGTGTGATGAACAAACCGTCGAGCAGAAAAATGCGTTGCAAAGCGGGTAGGTCGGCTCCCAGGCTGTGCAGCACGGCGATATCCTCGCGTTTCTCGATGACGAGCATGGTCAGCGATGCGACCATGTTGAAGGTGGCGATGATCAGGATGAAGGTCAGGATCAGGAACACGGCCCACTTTTCCGAGCGCATGATCTTATGCAGCAACGCGTGCTGCGCTTCCCGGTCGCGCACCCGGTAGTTGTCACCGGCCAGACGCTTCACCTCGGCAGTAACCTGTTCCTTATCGGCTCCCGGCTTCAGTCCGATCTCGTAGCTGGTCAGCGCCTTTTCGTCTTCCAGAATCTCCCGCGCGAATCCGATCGGTACGATCACATATTTCTCGTCGTATTCCTGTTGCACGGCGAACACCCCGGACGGCGCCAGGAAGCGGCGGTTGAAAGCTTCCTCCGGGACGAGCAGCGAGCACAGGCAACACGAGAGGATCGATCCGTTTACCCGATGCGGCTTCGATCTTGATATCGGGATCAAAGGAATTGTAGAGTCGGAGAATAAGATCTTCGAAGCCGTTGAATACGGAAAGCACCACGATCAGTGCCGCCGTACCGATCGAGATACCGGTGACCGATATCATCGAGATGATATTCACCGCGCGCTGGGAGCGTCGGGAAAAGAAATACCGTCGGGCGATGAAAAGGGGCAGGCGCATGCTGACCCGGTGAAGATACGAATCCCAGCCGCCTTACTTCCAGGCTTTCACGATCAGGCCGGTGCCGGTTTTGTGATTACCGGATACATCGGCCCAGTTCAGCACATAAGCGATGGGGTAGGCGATGAGGTAATAGAACGGGATGATGATGAAGAAGAGTTTGCTCACACCCAGCAACTGGATCGGGTACTTCATCGACAGTCGCCAGGAGATCTTGCCCGGACTGCCGTACTGGTACCGTGCTTCGATCCTGGAAAAGCCCGCGCTGCGCAGTTTTTCGGCGATCTCGCCGATGTTGTATCCGTCGCGTACGTGTTCTTCGATGAACGAGGCTTCGCCTTCTCCGTGTACGTCGCTGCCACCCCTGGTCCGAAGGCGTCGAGATCAGCAACACGCCGCCGTTTTTCATGGAAGCATGGTAGTTGCGAAATACCTGCACATCCGGTTCGATGTGTTCCATCACGTCGACGCAGACGATCAGGTCGTAGGTGCCGGCTTTCACGTAGGTCGTGAGGTCGCCCACTTCGAAGCGGACATTTTTCGCGCCGATGGCGGAAAAGAAGCGGTTGCAATCGGCTACCTGTTCGTCTTTGACGTCCAGTGCCAGGATGTTCCAGGCCGGATGCTTACGGTTGATCCAGTAGCTGTATTGTCCGAACCCCGCGCCGGCATCCAGCACCTGCACACCACCGTCCCGCTCCCGGCGGAGCAATTCAGGCGTCAGCGAACGAAGTTCCTTGTGGACATGCCAGGCCCGCAACAGCAGTAGGTCAAGCATTCGGTAAAAGATCTTCCGCAGGAACGGCGTCTTGTTAAAGACATTGCCGAGAGAGCGTTTGATGGGATCGTACTGCATTTGATAAAGGGGCGAGGGGCGAGACCGAGGGACGAGGAAGGGGGTTGTGGGTTTCCCGTTTCGGGTTTCGAGTTTCGAGTTTATTCTGGATCTCCGTATCTTCTATTCGCTATTCGCTATTCGCCTACTGTTCACTGCTGTTTTCACCCGGATCAACTGAACGCTCGTCATCCTTCCCTTTCGAATCTCTGAGCAATTTGTCAATCTTCTCAGCATAGTCGAGGGAATCGTCGAGGAAGAATTTGAGCTCCGGTATGATGCGCGCCTGGTGGCGGATCCGGTTGCCGAGGCGCTTGCGGATCTCTTTGTTGTGACTTTCGATCTGGTCGATGGTCCCTTGCGGATCCTTCGCGCCGAATACGCTCAGATACACACGTGCGATGCCCAGGTCGGGACTCACCCGAACGCCCATCACCGTCACAAAGGCTTTCCCGTAAAAATCCGGGCCTTCCCGCTGAAAAATATCGCCTATCTCCTTCTGAATCAGGCGGGCATACTTAAGCTGTCGGGTACTGTCCATCGCGGTGCGAAGGTAGGGATTTCCCGGGACAGGGCAGGCCGGGGCATGCGCCAGTTGGTTGTTCCGGGTTTCGAGCCGGGTTCCGGGTTGTTTGAAGGTTGAATGTTATAAGGTTGAAAAAATAGCCTCGGTTCAATTCCATCGGCCCTCGTCCCGTTCTAAAAAAGCGACCTTAGTCGGCTGACTGCCGTAGCGGATGCAGAGGCAGGAAACTCTAAACATAAAAACCTCCTCGTCACTCGGTCTCGTCCCTCGTCCCTTTAGTCTGGAACCCGAAACTCAAAACCCGACACCCTTCTTTCCTACCTTTACCCCGCCCCATGAAAAACTACCTTCGGCTCCTGCGGCTGGTCACCGGGTACAAACCGTATGCACTGCTGAATATCCTGTGCAATGTGTTGTCGGTGATCTTTTCGCTCTTTTCGCTGACAATGGTAGCGCCCTTTCTGAACGTACTCTTCAGTCAGGGTCAAACTTATACCGAGATGCCCTGGGCTTTTTCGGTGAAGGTCCTGCTCAACAATTTCAACTATCACCTCAGCCAGTATGTGGCCGAGCACGGTAAGCTCGAAGCCCTGAGTGTGATCTCGGGACTGGTCGTGGTGATGTTCCTGTTGAAGAACTTGTTCCGTTACCTCGGCATGTACTTCATGGCGCCGATCCGTACCGGCGTGGTGCGCGATCTGCGCAACGAGCTGTATGGGAAAGTCCTGGTACTGCCGCTCTCGTATTTCTCCAACGAACGAAAAGGCGACATCATGGCGCGCATGACCAACGACGTGCAGGAGATCGAATGGAGCATCATGCAGTCCCTGGAGGTGATCTTCCGCGAGCCCCTTACCGTTATCCTCTTCCTCACCACCATGGTGCTGATGAGTCCACAACTATCGCTCTTTGTTTTTGTGTTATTGCCCATCGCCGGCATCCTCATCGGTCAGATCGGGAAAAGCCTGCGGCGGACATCGGGCAAATCGCAGGAGCAGATGGGCAACCTGCTGAGCAACATCGAAGAGACGCTGGGCGGATTGCGCATCATCCGTGCGTTTACCGCGGAGGAGTTTAGCTTCGACAAGTTCCGCGAGAACAACAACCGCTTCCGGAAGTTACAGAAGCGCCTCTACCGGAAACGCGACCTGAGTTCTCCCTTGTCGGAGTTCCTCGGCGCGGTCGTATTGGTCATTGTCATGTACTTCGGCGGTCGACTGGTGTTGAGTGCTGACGCCACACTTGATCCGAGTGTGTTCATCGCGTTCATCGCCATCTTTTCCCAATTGATCCCGCCAGCCAAGGCATTTACGGAAGCTTATAGCAACGTGCAACGAGGACTCGCCTCGGCCGAACGCATCAACAAGATCCTCGACGCGGAAGTCACGATCCACGATCGCCCTGGCGCCATCGCCATCGATGGCTTCAAGGACCGCATCGCCTACCGGGATGTGAGTTTCGCCTATCACCAGGGCGGTACCGGCTGGGTGTTGAAGCACATCAGCCTGGAGGTGCCGCGCGGCAAAACGATCGCGCTGGTCGGACAAAGCGGATCCGGTAAGACCACGCTGGTCGATTTGCTGCCGCGCTTCTACGAGTTGGAGCAGGGAAGTATCACGATCGACGGACAGGACATCCGTTCGCTCACCCTGGAAAGCCTCCGCGAACTGATGGGCATTGTGAACCAGGAGAGCATCCTGTTCAACGACACGGTATTCAACAACATCGCCTTTGGCATGCCGGATGCCACGCTCGAAGACGTCACGCGTGCCGCTACCATTGCGCATGCCCACGAGTTCATAGCGCATTTGCCGGAAGGTTACCAGACCAATATCGGTGATCGCGGAGGAAAGCTCAGCGGTGGCCAGCGGCAGCGTATCGCGATCGCCCGTGCGATCCTGAAGAACCCGCCGATCCTCATTCTCGACGAAGCCACCTCGGCGCTCGATACCGAGAGCGAGCGGCTGGTGCAGGACGCGATCACCCGCCTGATGGAGAACCGGACCGTACTGGTCATTGCCCACCGCCTTTCCACCATCCAACACGCCGACGAGATACTGGTCATGCAACAGGGCGAGATCATCGAACGCGGCCGCCATGCCGATCTCCTGGCCAGCGGCGGCGTCTACAAGAAGTTGTGACGATCTGCAGGTTTTCGCCGGGCCCTTTTGGGGGGGCACCCTAATAACCTATTTTGGGTGATGTGTTTCTTTTCCCTCAAAGATACGCCTGATCGCTTACGAGTCAAGTCGGAAGAAAGACTTTTTCCGATTCGGCACCGAAAGAGTTATTAGAGGCCCTTATACAGATCCAGAATCCGGGTGTACTCATCTTCATATTTCATGGAACGATGGTGATATTCTTGTCGCTCAATGTACTTGACGACACGATCCAGATGAGACTGAGAGTAGGAGAAGAGCGCATAGCCGTTCTGCCATCGAAATTTCCCATTCACCCATCGGTTTTTCTTTACCCAGTTGGTCGAGTCGGCTTTTATTTCCCGGATCACCTCTGACATGGATCGTTGAGGTTTCATGCCGAAGAGGATATGGATATGATCGGGCATGCTGTTGATCCTGATGGGCACTTGTTGTTGATTCTTCAGAATGCCTGTGATGTACTTATGAAGTTCGCCCTTCCATTCCTGCGCGATGAATGGTTGCCTGCGGTAGGTGGAAAATACAAGTTGTAAGTAAACCTGTGTAAAGGAGTTTGCCATACTGCAAAGCAATAGGGTGATGCGGCCAGTTGCAACCGCATAAATGCGGGATATTTTATTCAGGTAGCAGAAGAATTCTAAATGCTTCATTCTTCCGATTCCGTTGAGCGATCGCTCCAATGGAATATTTAGATTATAGGAATCCTAACTACAATAATGTTGAGTCCCTCCGGGGCAGATTGTGTCCGAAGAAAGGGTCAAGATGAAAAAATGCGAGTTGAGTCGAAATTTCTAACTGTTATCTATTCTAATGAACTGATATGCGTTACAACCTGACTCCACCCAGCCCCGGAGGGCCCAACATGTTAGAACAATGGATTCACAGAAATTTCAAGCTCCGGAGGAGCGAAAAAAAAAGGTGCCGATTGAGATCGGGTGAAATTTCTGCATCGATGAAAATCCAATCACGGAACTCAAGAATTGTTGTTGCCCTGAAGAGCCTGTTGTTACGCTCCTCCGGAGCTTTGGAATAGTGGGTTTGCCATCGACAAACGTATTTGGCCCCTCCGGGGCTGATTGTATCCAGTGAAGGATCATCATGAACCGAATACAGCAGTCCGTTTGATATTGCCTACATGATGTCTTCCAACAAATGGGCAAAAGCGTTTCATCATCACCCCACCCAGCCCCGGAGGGTCCCAACATGTTGGAATAATGATCCACAGAAATTTCTATCTCCGGAGGAGCGAAATAAAAGGTGCCGATTGAGATCGGGTGAAATTTCTGCATCGATGAAAATCCAATCACGGAACTCAAGAATTGTTGTTGCCCTGAAGGGCCTATTGTTACGCTCCTCCGGAGCTTTGGAGTAGTGGGTTTGCCATCGACAAACGTATTTGGCCCCTCCGGGGCTGATTGTATCCAGTGAAGGATCATCATGAACCGAATGCGGCAGTCCGTTTGATATTGCCTACATGATGTCTTCCATCAAATGGGCAAAAGCGTTTCGTCATCACCCCACCCAGCCCCGGAGGGGCCCAACACGTTGGAATAATGATCCACAGAAATTTCAAGCTCCGGAGGAGCGAAATAAAAGGTGCCGATTGAGATCGGGTGAAATTTCTGCATCGATGAAAATCCAATCACGGAACTCAAGAATTGTTGTTACCCTGAAGGGCCTGTTGTTACGCTCCTCCGGAGCTTTGGAGTAGTGGGTTTGCCATCGACAAACGTATTTGGCCCCTCCGGGGCTGATTGTATCCAGTGAAGGATCATCATGAACCGAATACGGCAGTCCGTTTGATATTGCCTACATGATGTCTTCCAACAAATGGGCAAAAGCGTTTCATCATCACCCCACCCAGCCCCGGAGGGGCCCAACACGTTAGAACAATGGATTCACAGAAATTTCAAGCTCCGGAGGAGCGTAACAACAGCCTCTTTTACGATAAATCTGTTCAAACCCGAATCGATCATTGGATCCAATCTGTCCGCTGTGCATTATCTTCATCCTTCCGCTAACATCCCTGTCGTCCTTTCATTCAAGCCTTAAACCTTGCCCATTTGTCCGGGTCTTAGGGAACATTCGCCCACTCGCATGAACCGTCGTGATTTCCTTTCCGGTCGGCCGCAAACCGACGAAACAACACTTGTCGAACCGCTAGCCCGCACACAAACCGGGCTTGCGCCTTACTCCGGTGCCTGGAGCCTGAGCGAAGTGAAGCACCTGCTTCGCCGCACCCGTTTCGGAGCAACGAAGGCCGAGTGTGATCATTATCTGTCCATTGGCTTGAGTGGCGCTTTGAACGAACTGCTCACACCCCTGGCAACGCAACCCTCACCACCTTTATATACTGCTACCGCGGTTTACAACGACCCGAATGTGCCCTTCGGGCAAACGTGGGTAAACGCCGCTTACGATGCCTTGGCGAACGGACAACGCCTGCGCTCGTTCCGTTCCTGGTGGATCGGCTTGATGCTGCAACCGGATCCGGGCATCACGGAACGAATGGTCTTATTCTGGCACAATCACTTTGTGACCGAAGCGGCCACGCTGGGGAACGCTGTAATGGGCTACCAGAACAACGCACTTTTGCGACTCCATGCCTTGGGGAATTTCAAGACCATGACCCGGGCCGTTACCATCGATCCGGGAATGTTGCGCTACCTGAACGGCTACCTGAATACCGCCAGCGCGCCGGATGAAAATTATGGACGCGAACTTCAGGAGTTGTTTACGGTAGGCAAAGATGCGACCGGTCAGCCTTATTATACGGAGGATGATGTGAAGAACGCCGCGAAGGTGCTCACTGGATACCGCATCACGTTCTCGAATGGAACAGCTTATTTCGACCCGAATCGCCACGATACCAGCGACAAGGTCTTTTCCGCCTATTACGGTAATGCGGTCATCGCCGGTCGCAGTGGTACCGCCGGTCAGGATGAACTCGACGATCTGCTCGACATGATCTTCTCACGGCAGGAGGTTGCCTTGCTGATCGCGCGGAAACTGTACCGCTATTTCGTCTACTACGAGATTGACGCCGCGACCGAGACGGATGTCATACAGCCGCTGGCCGATATCTTTCGGAATAACAATTACGAGATCATCCCGGCTTTGCAGGCGCTGCTCGGCAGTGAACATTTTTTCGATGTAGCCAATCGCGGTGCGCTCATCAAAACACCCATCGATTTCGCGGTATCCCACGCGCGCGATTTTGCAGTCACCTTTCCGGATGCTTCCGCATTGGAAGACCAGTATGCACTCTGGTACCGGATTTTCTCGCAGGCCAGCGCCATGGGGCAGTCGATCGGCGACCCGCCCGATGTGGCCGGCTGGCCGGCTTACTATTCCGCTCCAGCGTATCATGAATTGTGGATCAACGCGACCACACTCCCCGCGCGCAATGCATTCACCGACCGCATGGTGTCCACCGGTTATACCTCGGGCAGCAGCAATATCTCCTTCGATGTCGTAGCCTATACCGAAACACTCGCGGATGCAACCGACCCCAACCTGCTCATTCAGGAAGTACTCGATCGGCATTACTGCTTTGACCCGTCCCAGACGTTGAAAGACTATCTCAAAAGCTTCCTTTTATCAGGACAGGCACAGGACCATTACTGGACCGATGCCTGGGACGACTACCTGGCGGATCCGACCAATACGATGTATTACGGGATTGTCGAATCCCGTTTACAGGGGATGTACCAGTACCTGATGAACCTTGCCGAATACCAACTTTCCTGACAGCGCTGGCCATGAAAAGAAAACAGTTTCTCCAATCGCTGGCTGCATCGGCCACCATTCCTTCGCTGATCAACGGATTCTCGTTCCGTTCCTTTGCAGCATCGCCTTTGTTGCAGTCGCTGGCGGCATCGACGATCGACGACCACGTCCTCGTGCTGGTTCAACTCACCGGCGGCAACGACGGTTTGAACACGGTCATTCCGCTCGATCAGTATGCCAACCTTTCGCTGGCACGACCGAACATACTCATCCCCGATACGGCGGTCCTCTCACTCAACGGGATCACAGGCACCGGACTTCATCCGGCCATGGGCGGGATGCAGAATCTGTTCAATGACGGAAAGCTGGCCATCGTGCAAGGCGTGAGTTATCCGTCTCCCAACTTCTCGCACTTTCGTGCGACGGATATCTGGTTGACCGCATCCGACAGTAGCCAGGTGCTCAATACCGGTTGGCTGGGTCGCTACCTCAATTACGAGTATCCCAACTTCCCCACCGGCTACCCGAATCCGACCATGCCGGATCCACTGGCCTTGCAGATCGGAACCAGTGTTTCCCTGGCTTTGCAAGGACCAACGGTCGGAATGGGCATGACAATCACCGACCCGACCAACTTTTACAATCTGATCAACGGAATCCAGGACCCGGCTCCCGCGAACCTGTACGGTCGGGAGCTCACGTATATCCGGACGATCGCGCAGCAGTCGATGGCTTACGCCAGTGTCATCACCGATGCAGCCGACAACATTACGCAGCAGTCGCCGGCTTATCCGCCGGATGGCACCAATTCACTCGCCGACCAGCTCAAGATCGTTGCTCGACTGATCGCCGGGGGACTCAAGACCAAGATCTACCTGGTCAGCATGGGTGGTTTCGACACGCATAGCCTGCAAGTCGATGCAGCCGATCCCACGACGGGTACGCATGCGACCCTGCTTGGACGGGTGTCGGAAGCAATCTCCGCCTTTTGCGCTGACCTCGATTTTCTCAACATCGGTGATCGTGTCCTGGGCTTTACATTCTCCGAATTCGGCAGAAGGATCAAGTCGAACGGCAGTACCGGAACCGATCACGGCGCCGCTGCGCCTATGTTCTTGTTTGGCCCCAACGTGCAACCCGGTATGCTGGGCAGCAACCCGATCATTCCGGCTACCGTGACCTCGAACGATAATGTCGCGATGCAATACGACTTCCGATCGGTTTATGCTACGGTCCTCAACCAGTGGTTATGCGTACCGGCGGCGGATCTGAACCAGATCATGCTGCAGAATTTCCAGTTGCTACCGGTGGTAAATGGAAATGCATGTACCGTCGGAATCAACGAACTCAACCAGAAAGCCGGCGAGTCGCTCGTGTCAAATTATCCGAATCCCTTTGTGGAGCGTACGCGCGTGAAGTATACCTCCATGGGCGGACATACACTGGTTCAGGTCTTTAATCCGGAAGGTCAATTGGTCAATACTCTGGTCAATACAGAACTTCCGGCCGGTACGTATGAAGCCGATTTCGAAAACCCCGGCCTCGCAGCAGGTATCTATCACCTGCGACTCCAGAACGAATCTTTGCAACAGGTGCGAAATATGATGATAGTGCGATAGGCTCAAGGAAGAAAATTGGTGCAGGTCGAACCATTGGAATTGATACCGTATTATTCCAATCATTCCTGTTCATCGTACAACTATACCGACAATTTCGTTCAATTCGCCGAAGAGTTTTTTTATCATTCTTGAAGTTGTATGAGATAAAACCTCCTCATGCAAGAATTGATTATTAAAACTTGCCATTAGCTCTTTTGTTCATTTTAGGCACCTTGCTTCCAATTCATAGTTTCTTTACCTATGTGCATCAACGATTTTTCAAGGCAGCTTGCTTATTCCTCTGCACACAGGACTTAAGTAATTTCCATGTTCCTAAAACGCCTTGCGTTTTGGTTTTCACTTTCGCTGTTACTCTTTTCGGTTCAGCGATCATCTGCCAGTCATTCGATGGGGTCCGATCTGACCTATCAATGTCTGGGCGGCAATACCTATCAGGTAACCTTATCGTTTTATCGCGACTGTGTCGGTGTTCCAGCCGACGGATGGGCTGACATTCTCATTCAGTCTTCGTGTTATCCGGCTTTTTACATCACCCTGGACCCCATCCCCGGTACGGGTCAGGAGATTACGCCGATTTGCTCTACGGAGGTTACGACTTGCAGCGGCGGCACGTACACCGGCATTCAGGAATACGTCTATACCGGTACGGTTACGCTCCCCGGTCCTTGCGCCGACTGGACGTTCAGCTACAATCTCTGTTGTCGAAATGCGGCGATCACCAACATCAACCTGCCGGCGAATTCGCTGATGTACATCTTCGCCACCTTGGATAATACTTCGGGCATTTGCAATAACTCGCCGGTGTTCTCGAACAAGCCGGTCCCCTTCGTTTGTCTTGGACAGCAATTCTGTTTCAACCACGGAGCCTACGATCCTGATGGCGATTCACTGGTTTACCAAATGATCACGCCCCTGGATCAGGCCGGACTCGGCGTCACCTACCTCGCGCCGTTTAACGCGTTGAATCCGCTCAGCTCCAGCCCGGCGATGACTTTTAATCCGGCCACGGGCGACATCTGCATGACGCCCACCAACCTCGAGGTCACGGTCATGGCCGTGCTCGTGAACGAGTACCGGAACGGCGTCCTGATTGGAAGTGTCGAACGCGACATCCAGGTGACGGTCATCAACTGCAGCAACATCATTCCGTCGGTCTCCGGCATTAACGGAACCAATAGTTTCGCGACTTCCGTCTGTGCCGGTTCGCAGCTTTGCTTCAACGTCTTCTCGTCGGATGCCGATGCTGCGCAAAACACGACCCTGAGCTGGGACTTTTCCATCCCCGGCGCGACCTTCGTGACCACTCCCGGCACGCGGGAATCCGGTACGTTCTGTTGGACTCCGTCGGCTGCTGACATCTCGACGGTACCCTATTGCTTCACTGTCACGGTGCAGGATGACAACTGTCCGTATGCAGGAAGCCAGACGTTCGCCTATTGCATCAGTGTCAACGGACTTGCCGTGAATGCAGGGCCGGATGTCGCACTCGGTTGCACATCCGGTGCGACCCAGGCGACACTCAACGCGACGATTACCGGTGTGAACGGGCCTTACACCTATTCCTGGAGTTCCGGACAAACAACTTCTTCGATCACAGTCGGTGCGGGCACCTATATTGTTACCGCGACCGGAGGAGGTTGTACGGGTCGGGATACGGTCGTAGTAGCCGGCGGAAGCCCGAATCCGGTAGCGGCTTTCAGTTTCACCGACGATTGCACCGGCACGATCGCGACGTTTACCGACCAATCGTCCGTGTCGGTCGGCGGTTTTAGCGGTTACCAATGGAACTTCGGCGATGGCACAACCGCAGCGATACAGAACCCGACGCATACTTACAGCGCACCCGGTACCTACAACGTCACCCTGATCGTGCAGACCCCCGGCGGTTGCAGTGATACGATCACGCAGGCCGTAACGCTTACTCCGGAATTACCAACGGCCGCGTTCACTGCTCCGCCCGTTTGCTTCGGTTCCAGTACCTCGTTTACTGATCAATCCGTTTCCAATCCCGCGATCACCACCTGGCAGTGGATCTTCGGAGACGGCACGACCTCCGGCGCAGCCTCACCCACACATACCTACGCCGATACGGGATCATACACGGCCAACCTCACTATCACGAACGCAGCCGGTTGTACCAGTACCATTTCACAGACGGTTGTCGTCCATCCGCTTCCTGCGCCGAACCTCGGTCCGGATGTCGCGTATTGCGACGGCGGAAGCGCCAGCTTCACCGCAACCGGTGGCGGCACGTATGCCTGGACACCCGGTGGCATGAGTGATTCGGTGATCACGGTTAATCCAACTACGACAACCTCCTACACCGTTACCGTAACGAATGTACAGGGTTGCACAGGCACCAGCCAGGTGGATGTGATCGTTTATCCTTTGCCGGTTGCCGACTTCACGGCACCTCCTGTATGTTTAGGCGCTCCGAGCGTTTTCTCCGATCAGTCGGTCTCGACACAAACTATTTCCAGTTGGAATTGGACGTTCGGTGACGGAACCGGCAGTACACTGAGTTCGCCTTCGTATACCTATGCGGATACAGGAACCTATAACGCAGTACTGACGGTCACCACGGCCGATGGTTGTACCAGTTCGGTCGCGCAGCCCGTGATCGTGTATCCGGTGCCGACTCCCGATCTGGGTCCGGACCCCGCGTATTGCGATGGCGGAAACGCAACGTTTGGAACCAGCGGCGGCGTCAGCTATGATTGGACACCGGGCGGCATGACGGATTCGGTGATCACCGTCAATCCCTCCGCCACCACCGCTTATACTGTTACCGTTACGAATGCGCAGGGTTGCGCGGCCAGCGATTCCATACTTGTTACCGTTTATCCGCTGCCGATCGCGGATGCCGGCACGAATCAGGCAGTCTGCTTCGGCTCCTCCGCCACACTCACCGCAAGCGGAGGCGTTCTTTACGATTGGCAACCAATTGGGGTCGGCACTGCGACCACCACCATCACCCCCGATACGACATCGGATTATACGGTTCTCGTGACCGATGCGAACGGATGCACCGATACGGATGTGGTCACGGTAGTAGTGAACGAATTGCCCGTTCTCTCGGCAACCGCCGATTCCGCCCGCTGCAACGGTGCGGCCGATGGTGTTGCGACGAGTCAGGTCACTGGTGGAACCGGACCATATGGTTATACCTGGTCACCCTCCGGCGGAAGTGCTGCAGTGGCTGGTGGTCTGACGGCCGGTGCCTATTCGGTCATCGTTACGGATGTCAACGGTTGTTCGGATACCGCCTATGCTCAGGTAAATGAGCCAGCGGCTTTGACGATCGCCGCGTCCGCCACCGATGTGGCCTGCAACGGTTTCACCAACGGAACGCTTAACGCGAATGCAGGCGGAGGAATTCCCGGATATACCTACACCTGGAGTCCGGGGAATCATTCGGGTGCAAGTATTTCTTCCCTTCCGGCCGGAACCTATACGGTAACGGCAACGGACTATAACGGTTGTACCATTACAACCACTACGGTCATCCAGCAACCAACGGTATTGCAAGCCAACGCCAGCGCGGTGCCGACATTGTGTAATGGCAGCGCGACCGGATCGGTCTCTGCGAGTGTGAATGGCGGTACGGCAGGCTATACCTACAACTGGCTTCCGGGAAATGCCACCTCGGCCAATGTCAGCGGGCTGGCTGCCGGCTTATACAATGTCACGGTCCTTGACGCGAACGGTTGTCTGACTACTGCTTCGGTGAACTTGACCGAACCGACACCTGTATCCGTCAGCACCGGTTCAACGGCAGCGACCTGCGGCGTGGCCAACGGCAGTGTGAATGCACTGGCATCCGGCGGTGTTGGCGGATATACTTACAGCTGGACACCCGGCGGCGGAGTCGGCGCGACGGTCAACGGTTTGTATGCGGGCGGTTATACCGTTACCGCGACCGACGCGAACGGATGCACCTCGACGCAGGTAGCCACCATCTCCAACACCGGTGCTCCGGTCATCACCGCTTCGGTTGTGCAAAACGTCTCCTGCTTCGGCGGAGCGGACGGAAGCGCGGTCGCCAACATCGTTTCAGGTAACGGGCCGTTCACCTATTCCTGGCCGGGCGGTGTTGCCAATGATACGGTAAGCGGACTTTCGGCAGGAACGTATCCGGTGACGGTCACCGATGTCAATGGTTGCAGCGCACTGGATACCGTACAGGTGATCCAACCCACGGCCTTGTCGATCATCACCGGTGCACGTCCTGCCAGTTGCGCGGGTTATTCGGATGGTTCCGTGAGCTTCTCCGTTTCCGGCGGCACTCCGGGTTACCAGGCGGTATGGTCGCCCGGCGGACATACCGGCAACATCAATTCAGGGATTCCTGCAGGAGTATATTCGGTTACCGTTACGGATGCGCACGGCTGTACGATACTCGGCAGCGCGACTGTCACGCAACCGCAACCGGTAAGTGTGTCGGGTTCGACTGCGCCTGTATCGTGTAATGGCGGTAGCGACGGACAAGCCTTCATCGCCGCTGCCGGTGGGACGGGTCCGTACGAGTTCGACTGGTTGCCCTCGGGCATTGCCAACGATACTGCGAGCGGACTGGCAGCGGGCCAGCACATCGTCACCATCACCGACAGCCTTGGTTGCATCACCAGCGATACGCTGACGGTTACGCAACCGGATCCCGTTACTCTGACTATCGTTGCTGCGGGAGTCTCTTGCAGCGGCGCGGCCGATGGTGTCGCGGCCGTCACGGCAGCCGGCGGCAATGGAGGTTATCAGTATCTCTGGTCGAACAATGCGACCAGCGCAAGCCTGAACAATGTTCCGGCGGGATTGTATACCGTCATGGTGACCGACCTGCTGGGTTGCACCGCGACCGGTTCGGCGATCGTGGATGATCCGTTTCCGGTGGAATTGTTCGTCGAAGGACCGGCACCGATCTGCATCGGACAAGAAGCCCTCCTCACCGCATCGGCCAGCGGAGGTACGAGTCCGTTCAGCTTCACCTGGAACGAGGGAACCGTCAACGACTCGCTGGCTGTTACGCTTGATACGACAACGACCTTTTCCGTCGTGGTGACCGATGCCAACGGATGCTCGACAGCGCCGCAGGAGGTCGAGGTCGTGGTCTATCCGCCTTTGCAACTGAGCGTGGCGGAGCTTCCAATCATTTGCGGAGGCGATTCCGCGCTCCTGAGTGCGGAGGTGACCGGTGGTAACGGCGGGCCATATGCTTATAGTTGGAACGATGGTGCCATCAACGGCGCATCCTCGGTCATCCAACCCTTGAACGATTCGCTCTTCGTGGTGATCGCCACCGATGGTTGCAGTCCGCCGGTAACCGATTCTGTTTACATCGACGTGCATCCCTTGCCGGTCGTCCAGTTCACGCCGGAGAACATCGAAGGATGCACGCCCGTATCGGTCGACTTTTCAAACCTGATCGATCCGCCGGCGGGTTCAACCTATTACTGGGACCTGGATGATAATGTCACCTCCACCGACCCTGCGCCTACTCATACCTACGTTACACCCGGGACATACGATGTAACGCTTACCATCACCTCCGACCAGGGCTGCGTGGCAACTCAGACGATCGAACAGGCGGTGCAGGTGTGGGGTTACCCGCAAGCCGGCTTCCAGCAATCGGCCGATACGATCTCCATCTTCACGCCGGTCGTTGAGTTCAGCGACATCAGTACCGACGCTGTGAGCTGGGAATGGAATTTCGGCGATGGCAGCACAGCTTCCGGCGAACAGTTTCCTGTTCATCATTATGCGGATAGCGGTAACTACGTCGTACAGCTCATCGTGACCAGCGAAGGCGGTTGTCCGGATACCATCTATGGCATCGTACGGATCGAACCCGAGTTCACGCTCTACATTCCCAACGCGTTCACGCCGAACGGAGACGGAAAGAACGACGGCTTCATCGCGATCGGGGAAGGCGTATTGGAATACAACATGTGGATCATCGACCGCTGGGGCCGCGAGATCTTTTATTCCAACCGTTTCGACAAACCCTGGGACGGCTCCGTGTACGGAGGCGATCCCACCTGCCAGAACGACGTCTACGAATACGTCATCGACGTCCTCGATATCCGGCAACGCAAGCACCGGTTCATCGGGCATGTGACGTTGGTGAGGTGAGGCAGGAGCAATAGTGAACCGCCTGCCGAAGCCTTAGCGTAGACGAACAGTGAACAGTGAACAGTAAATAGTAAACAGTTTGCTTTTGCTGTAGCCTGCCCAGGCATGCTTGGGCAGGCGGATTTACGTAACGCCAGTCGATCATATAACGATGACCCCATAGGGGTCTCATAATCCTTCCATTGGGATATATCGCAATGGAATTGCATTTCGATGACCCCGTAGGGGTCACAGTATCCTAGCCGATCGGGGTCGTATAAAGAGTTCATCGGGGATGCAGCCTGGAATTGCGGCATGCAGGTCCCCGCTGAGTCGAAGCCGGAACGTTGCAGGCTAGCCCCGGGTGAGTGAGGCGCTCCCTGCGTACAACAATGAAAGAGAGTTGATGCGACGAGGGAACACGGGACGGATAGGGAGTAACGAACTGCAGATCCGCTTCTGAGAGCAGTAGGCAGTAGGCAGTAGGCGGCAGGCAGTGAACAGTAAACAGTTTGCTCTTGGCTGTAGCCTGCCCAGGCATGCCTGGGCGGGTGGATTTACCTAACGCCAGTCGATCACATAACGATGACCCCGTAGGGGTCACGGTATCCTTGCAAAATGAATTCATTTTTTATTTCGGCCCCGTAGGGGTCACGGTATCATGGTTGCGTTGGATCCCGTGGATTTGATGAAATACGATTAAAAACAGATTTTGATTATTAAAACCTTCTTTTTTGTTGAAAATTGACCTTTAAACCTCACTTATTCACCTCAATTCCAAGCAAATCCGGCAGAAAAGGGCTAAGTTGCGGAGCCAAATCATTACCGCTCTAGCCGATAGTTTCCGCTTTTACCGGCTACTGCACCCAGTTCGATCATGCGCTTCCCGGCCAGGCTGTTTTCCTTGCTGCTGACTTTGCTTTTGAGCAAGACGGCTTTCGGAAGTCATTCCATGGGCTCCGACCTGACGTATCAATGTCTTGGCGGGAACAGCTACGAGATCACCCTTTCTTTCTACCGCGACTGCGCCGGTATCGATGCCGACACCGGTGCCTTCATCGTCTTCCAGTCATCGTGTTTTCAGGCCGACTCGGTCGAGATCTTTCAGATCGCCGGAACGGGACAGGAGATCAGTCCGGCCTGCGCGGCACAGGCTACCACTTGCAATGGCGGCACGTTCACCGGCATCCAGGAATACATCTACCGCGGCATCATCACCCTGCCCGGTCCGTGTGCCGACTGGAACATCAGCTACAACCTCTGTTGCCGCAATGCCGCCATCACCAACATCCAGGATCCGTCGAACACGCAGATGTATATCTACGCGACGCTCGACAACACCAACGGCCTGTGCAACAACTCGCCGGTGTTTTCCAACAAGCCGGTGCCGTTCGTCTGCCTCGGACAGCAGTTCTGCTTCAACCACGGCGCGTACGATTCTGGAAGGCGACTCGCTCGTGTATCAACTGATCACCCCCTTACGACCGGGCCGGTACGCCGGTGACTTACCTCGCGCCGTTTACTTCGAACCAGCCGCTCTCCTCGAGTCCGGCCATGTCGTTCAATCCGCAGACCGGCGATATCTGCATGACCCCGACCAATCTCGAGGTGACGGTCATGGCCGTGCTGGTGAAAGAGTACCGCAACGGCGTACTGATCGGCAGCGTGGAGCGCGATATCCAGGTGACGGTCATTACCTGTAGCAACATCATTCCAACGCTGACCGGCATCAACGGTACCAACAGCTTCGCGATGACGATCTGCGCGGGCGAACAAACCTGCTTCGATGTGTTCTCGTCCGACGTGGACGCCGGCCAGAACACCTTCGTGACCTGGGACTATGCGATCCCCGGCGCAGATTTCACCGCTCACCCTGCGCCGCGCGAGACCGGGACGTTCTGCTGGACGCCGACCCAGGCGGATGTGAACGTGATCCCGTATTGCTTCACCGTCACGGTACGCGACGACAATTGTCCGTACACCGGTTCCCAGATCTATTCCTTCTGCATCACCGTGCGCGGACTGGACGTGGATGCCGGCCCCGATGCCAACGTGGTCTGTAACAGCTTCGCCACGCTGACAGCTTCCGCTTACGGCGGCAGCGGGGCTTATACCTATCAATGGAATACCGGCCAGACGACCACGGCCATCACCGCCGGTGCCGGTGTGTACACCGTCACCGCCAGCGATGGAACCTGTTCGAACAGCGATACCGTGAATGTGACACCCGCCAACGGCGCGCCGCAGGCCGGCTTCAGCATCGCCCAGACGTGTACCAGTCTGGCTGTCGGTTTTACGGACCAGTCGACGATCGTGGGTGGAACCATCACTTCCTGGTCGTGGAACTTCGGCGACGGCGGAACATCCGCTGCGCAAAGCCCGACGCATACCTATGCCGCGACCGGTACTTACACCGTCATGCTGATCGTGCAAACGGCCACCGGTTGTATCGATACCGTGCGGCAGTCGCTGCTCTTGTCGAACAACCGCCCGACGGCCGCTTTCACCACTACCAATGTTTGTTTTGGCGAACAGGCGAATTTCGACGACGGCAGCGCGTCCAACATCACCTTGTGGGATTGGGATTTCGGCGATGGCAACGGTTCCAATGTGCCATCACCGGCGCATACGTACAACGCCTCCGGCAATTATGTCGTGACGTTATCCGTCACCAATGCGGACGGATGTACCTCGACCACAACGCGGCCGATCACGATCTACACACTGCCCACGGCAAATGCCGGCCCCAATGACACCATTTGCCGGGGCTCCGTGGCTACGCTCACCGCGAGCGGCGGGGTCTCGTATGCCTGGTATCCGGGTGGAGGAACGACGGCAACCTTTTCGGTTTCTCCCACCAGCACCCAGGACTTTTACGTGGTCGTAACCGATGCCCGCGGTTGTACCGACCGCGACAGCGCCCGCGTGATCCTGCGGAGAAGCCCGAATGTCAGCGCGGGCAACACGCGCCGCATTTGTCTGGGCGATACTACGACCCTGAGCGCACAGGCGAACGGTTCTCAACCGCTCACGTATCTCTGGACGCCGGGTAACCTGGCTACGCAGCAGATACAGGTACATCCGAACACCACGACCAACTACTACCTCACCGTGCGCGATTCATATAGTTGCCCGGGATATGATACCGTACAAGTGATCGTCAATCCATTGCCGACCGCTGCGACCAATCCGAACCAGTTGATCTGTCCTGGCGATTCCGCTTTGCTGATCGCCTCGGGTGGCATCAACTACTCCTGGAGCGGCGGCGGAAACAACGATTCGATTTACGTAAGTCCGTTAACCACCACAACGTATACGGTCACCGTCGCCGACACGAACGGTTGTGAAGACACCGAAGATATTCTGGTCACCGTTTCCGCTCCCGCCACCGCGAATCTCGGACCGGATCGTACCATTTGTGCCGGAAGTTCCGTCTCGCTGAGCGTCGGTAATGGAGTCGCCTGGCTGTGGAATCCGGGCGGACAAACCACCTCCTCGGTGAGTGTGGATCCGCTGGTTACGACCGATTACACGATCCGGGTAACCAACTTCGCCGGCTGTCTGGCCTGGGATACCATTCGGGTGAACGTGAATGATCCTCCGGTCATCGCCGCGCAAGTGCTTGGCGATGTTGCCTGCTTCGGTGGGGCCGACGGACAGGCAATGGTAGCGGTGAATGCCGGAACACCTCCTTTCCGGTACTTCTGGAGCGGTGGCGGCACCAACGATACGCTCTCCGGCATACGCGCGGGAACGTTTCAGGTCGCGGTGACCGACTCCAACGGCTGTATCAGCCGCGATTCGGTTGATTCTGGAACCGGCTGCTTTGAGCCTGGCTGCTGACGCATTGCCGGTGTCGTGTTACGGTGGTGATAATGGCAGCGTGACGCTGACAGCCGGTGGCGGAACACCTGTATATGCCGTTACCTGGAACGTGCCCGGTCAATCCGGGCTGGTCCTCGACAGCATGTCAGCAGGCAACTATTCCGCGACATTGACGGATGCCAACGGTTGTACAATAACGACCAGCGCCACGATCGCAGCGCCTGATTCAATCACCCTGCAAGTCATCGCAACCAATCCGCGTTGCTACGGAAGCCCGGACGGTTCGCTGATCGCGCTCGCCGGCGGCGGTACGGGAGCGATCACCTATGTATGGTCGCCCGGAACGGTCGATCGCGATTCCTTGCTTGATGTTCCGGCCGGCACCTATGTACTCCTGCTCACCGACGCGAACGACTGTACCCGTCTTGATACCTTCGTTATCGGGCAACCGGATTCGATCGCGCTTCAGCCGCTTGCCACGCCGATCACCTGCACCGGTTCCCGTGATGGTTCCGTTGAGGTTCATCCGACGGGTGGCACACCCGGCTATCAGTTCCAATGGATGCCCGGTAACGCGACGGATTCGGTCGTGACCAACCTCGACACCGGTTCGTACCGCGTCGTAGTCACCGACGCGAACGGTTGTCGGGACTCCGTTGATATGATTGTGAACGATGCCAATCCGGTCAGCCTTACCGTCGCAGGTCCGCCGGTAATCTGCACCGGACAAACGGCGACCTTACTGGCCACGGCGATCGGTACCCGACCGCCATACAGTTTCACCTGGAGCGACGGTTCCACGCTCGACAGCCTGGTCGTGCAGCCTACGGACACGGCGCGCTATGAAGTCTATGTGACCGACAGTGCCGGCTGTCGTGGCGAACCAGTGGCGATCACGGTGAATGGCTATCCGCCGCTCGACTTGTCGCTCGACGCCTTACCCGCCATTTGTGCCGGTGATTCAGTCTTGTTGCATGCGGTGGCCGGCGGCGGCAATGGCGGCCCGTATTCCTACAACTGGAACAACGGCGCGGTCCTCACGGACGAAGCCATGGCCTATCCGGTAACAGACTCCTCCTTCGTCGTGACGGTTTCGGATGGTTGCAGTCCCGATGCCCTCGACTCGGTACCGGTCACTGTCTATCCGCTGCCGGTGGTCGAGTTCACGCCGATCAGTTCTTCCGATGCGCGCCGGTGGCTGTCAACTTCGATAATCTTATCGAACCGCCCTTGGGAAGTACCTACGCGTGGAATTTCGGCGACGACAGCACCTCGACGGTTCCGGATCCCGCGCATGTGTACACCGAGCCGGGCGTGTACGATGTATCACTCGCCATTACGAGCGACTTCGGTTGTGAGAATCGCCTCAGGATCGACAGCGCGGTGGTGGTGTATGCGTGGCCGGTGGCGGACTTTGACCAGTCGGCCGCGACGCTTTCCATCTTTACACCCTTGCTGGAATTGTTCGACCGCAGCGATCTGTCGGCTTCCTGGCAGTGGGACTACGGCGACGGTACCGTGGATACCGGCGTGGTGAATCCGCAACATCAATACGCCGATACCGGCACGTACCAGATCCGCCTGTTCGTGCAAAGTCCGGGCGGCTGTCCGGATACCGCCTACGGCACCGTACGCATCGACCAGGAACTCACGCTGTACATCCCGAACGCCTTCACGCCGAACGGCGACGGGAAGAACGACGGATTCATCGCGGTAGGGATCGGGGTGATGGAATACGAGATGTGGATCATCGACCGCTGGGGCCGCGAGATCTATCACTCGACCTCGTTCGACCAGCCCTGGGACGGCTCCTACAAAGGCGGCAACCCCACCTGTCAGGCCGACGTCTACGAATACGTCATCCAGCTACGCGACATCAAGGACCGGCGACATAAGTTTATCGGACATGTGACGCTGGTTCGGTAGAAGGGAAAAGGAGGAACGAGACCGTGACCGAGGAAAGTTGAGACGAGGCTAGCCTGCCCAAACGTTAGCGAAGGCAGGGACGAGTTGCGAGATGCGAGGTGCGAGCATACCTAAACCCATTGCCTGCTGAATTCTGCCCACTGCACTGCCTACTGCCTACTGCCTACTGAATTCTGCCCACTGCCTACTGCCCACTACTCACAGTGTCCTTTGTGGTTTAAAAAACCACCGCGATCAAAGACTCTTCCTGGCCAGATAGAAATCGACCATCTCGTAGTCGCTCTTCTCGCGTTCCTCCATGGCGGCCACCGTTTTCGGCGGAGGCACGATCACTTTCTCACCCGGCTTCCAGTTGAGCGGACAGGCGATCTTGTGTTGGTCGGCAGCCTGCAGGGCCTGGAGCACGCGCACGACCTCCTCCATGTTCCGTCCCACGTTGAGCGGGTAGTACATGATCAGCCGGATCTTGCCGTTCGGGTCGATGAAGAATACGGCGCGGACGGCTGCCGTTTCACTCTCGCCGGGTTGCAGCATGCCGTAGCGCTTGGAGACGCTCATGTCGATGTCGGCGATGAGCGGGAAACGCATCGTCACGCCGAGGTTCTTCTTCACGTTGTTGATCCAGGCGATGTGCGAGTGGATGCTGTCGATGCTGAGCCCGAGCAGCTTGGTGTTCATCTTCCTGAACTCCTCCTCGCGGCGCGCGAACTCGGTGAGCTCGGTGGTGCAGACGGGCGTGAAGTCGGCAGGGTGGGAGAAGAAGATCACCCAACTGCCTTTGTTGTATTCCGAGAACTGCAATTCGCCGACGGAGGTCAGCGCCTTGAAATCAGGCGCCACATCGCCGATCCGCGGCATCGTGGTTTGAATGGGCTGGTCCATTTAATGAGGTTTTGGGGTAGGTAACCACAGAGGACGCAGAGGTGCTCACAGAGGACACAACTGTGACCTCTGTGCATTCCTCTGCGTCCTCCGTGGTTTATACATAGTTGAATGATATCACACACGCTGATTAGACGTACTGTTCGATCACCTGTTTCAATTGCGGCGCGGGCACCACGCCCGACTGCCTCCATTTGATCTCTCCCCTTCCGGAAGAGGATGAGCGTCGGGACGCCCTGATACCGTAATGCGCCGCGGCCTGCGGGTTGCGGTCCACGTCCACTTTCAGGATCGTAGCCTGATCACCCAACTGCCCGGCCACCTCTTTCAGAATCGGCGCCATCATCTTACAAGGCCCGCACCACTCGGCCGAGAAATCGACCGGGACAGGTTTGTCGGATTGGATAAGTTGCGAGAAGGTTGACATGGGGGGGGAATTTGTAATTAGTGATTAGTAATTAGTAACTGGTAATTAGTAACTGGTAATTAGTAACTGGTAATTAGTGATTATCAACTTTAATTTTTTTTTCGCTATTCGCTATTCGCTATTCGCTATTTACTATTTACTGTTTACTATTCACTGTTCACTCTTCACTAGCGCCATCACTTCTCACCGACAGCCCTGCATTCTGCCACCCCATGATTCCTCCGTCGAGGTTGGTGACATTCGTGAAGCCGGCGTCTTTCATTTGCTGCATGGCGGCGGCGGAGCGGCGACCGGAGCGGCAGTAGACGAGGTAGGGGTTTGGTCTTGTCGAGTTTCTGGATCTCGTCGGAGAAGCCTGGATTTTCATAGTCGACGTTCGTCGAGCCGGCGAGGTGTCCTTCGGCGTATTCGCCGGGCGTGCGGACGTCCAGCAACACGGCTTCGTGTTTGTCGACGAGCTGTTTGAAGTCGGCCGTGGCGACGGTCTGCGTGCCGCCGGATTTCGTGCCGGCCTGTTGGCAGGAGCTGTTCACCGCCAGCAGGGTGGTGAACACGCTCAGAGGAGGAGGGAGCGGAGGAGTTTCATGGATGTGTTTTTGGGGCTTTGATTTTTTTAACCACGGAGGACGCAGAGGTAGACACAGAGGACACAACTGTGTTCTCTGTGCATGCCTCCGTGTCCTCCGTGGTTTATTTTATGCATTGACCGTCGGAGGCACGACCAGATGGAAATGCGACTGCTTCACTTGGTTCATGCCGCCCGTGATGTTGATCACGTTCGTGAAACCGTTGCGCTTCATCAGCGAGCAGGCGATCATGGAACGATAGCCGCCCGCGCAATGTACGTAGTACGTGAGATCCTTGCGGAGGTCCGGCAGCGCGTCGGGCAACTCCATCAGCGGCACCAGGTGGGCACCTTCGATCACGCCAGCGGCCCATTCCGGCTCGTTGCGCACGTCGAGGATGCGTTTGTCTTCGGTATAGAGGCGGTCGAACTCCTCCGGCGCCAGCGAGCGCACCGTATCCACGGAACGTCCCGCCGATTTCCAGGCGTTGATACCGCCCTTCAGGTAGCCCTTCACGTTCTCATAGCCGACCCGTGCGAGGCGCAGCACCGCTTCGGCCTCTTTGCCTTCGTCGGCTACCAGCACCATCGGGTGTTTGGCGTCGAGTAGTGAACCGACCCATACGGCATACTGTCCGTTGAGGCCGATGTTGATCGCGCCCGGCACGAAGCCCTTTTCGAACTCGGCCGCGTCGCGCGCGTCGAGGACGATCGCGCCGTTGCTCGTCTCCAGGTCGAACGCTTCGAGGGAGAGTGCTTTGGCGTTGTGGCTCATCACCTCGTCGATCGGCGTGTAGCCTTTCTTGTTGATGCCCGCATCCATGAAGAAGTACTTGGGCGGAGCGGTAAGTCCGTCGGTGACGGCTTGCACGAACGCTTCCTTGCTCATCGGTTGCAGGGCGTAGTTGACTTTCTTCTGGTGACCGAGCGTGGTGATCGTCTCTTCGCCGAGGTTCTTGCCGCAGGCGGAGCCGGCACCGTGGCCCGGGTAGAGGATAACGTCGTCGGGCAGCGGGAGGATCTTGTTCTTGATGGACTCGTAGAGCAATCCGGCCAGGTCTTCGCGGCTGAGGTCGCTCTTCACGGCCAGGTCGGGACGACCCACGTCGTTGACGAACACCGTATCGCCGGTGAAGATGGAGTTGGGAAGTCCGTGTTCGTCGAGCAGGAGGAAGGACGAGGACTCCAGCGTATGACCCGGCGTATGGAGCACGCGGATCTTCACGTTACCGAGCGGCAGATCTTCGCCGTCTTGGGCGACGTAGATGTCGTATTCCGCCTTGGCGGTCGGACCGTACACGATCTTCGCGCCGGTCAGGCGAGCCAGGTCGATGTGACCGCTCACGAAGTCGGCGTGGAAGTGCGTCTCCAGCACATACTTGATCTTCGCGCCACGTTCTTTGGCGAGTTGCAGATACGGTTCGGTCTCCCGGAGCGGATCAATGATCGCCGCTTCACCGTTCGATTCGATGTAATAGGCCGCCTCAGCGAGGCAGGAGGTGTAAAGCTGTTGAATATACATGACTGTTGGTTTTTTAGTTTCGGGTTTTGGGTTTCGGGTTTTGGGTTGATTTTGGTGATTGGAGATTAGTAACTAGTAACTAGTAACTGGTAATTAGTAATTAGTGATTAGTGATTTGTAATTTGTTTTTATTTCCTCGGTCTCGGTCTCGGTCTCGGTCTCGGTCTCGTCCTCGTCCCACGTCCCTTTTCCTCGGTCTCGGTCTCGGTCTCGTCCCTTTTCCCCGGTCTCGGTCTCGGTCTCGTCCTCGTCCCTCGTCCCTCGTCCTCGTCCCTCGTCCTCGTCCCCCCCGTCCCTCGTCCTCAAAGTTCCCCGACCAAGTCCCTTCACCAATGACCTTCCTCACACCAGCTTCCCCGTACATCAAGACGCCGCCACTCATATTGACCAGGTTTTCGAAGCCGTGGCGGGCGAGGAGGGAGCAGGCGGAGGCGCTGCGGGCGCCGGAGCGGCAGTAGAGGTAGAAGTGTTTGTCTTTTCCGAGCGCCTCGAATTTTTCGAGGAAGCGCGGGTCGGAGATATCGATGTTCTTCGCGCCGGGCAGTCGACCCGATTTGAATTCCATCACCGAGCGCACGTCCACTACGACCG
The DNA here is from genome assembly GCA_016713765.1 of Bacteroidota bacterium. Classification (NCBI taxonomy): domain Bacteria; kingdom Pseudomonadati; phylum Bacteroidota; class Bacteroidia; order Candidatus Pollutiaquabacterales; family Candidatus Pollutiaquabacteraceae; genus Candidatus Pollutiaquabacter; species Candidatus Pollutiaquabacter sp. Next base: position 44,072 of record JADJON010000001.1, on the reverse strand, counting down.
CCTTCGGATCGTTTTTGACGCGCTCAGCAAAATCCTGGCCCGAGAGGTTCTCGTAGTGCGTCGGGCCGGAGAGGAAGGAGAAGAGGTTGTTGAGCATAGCTGTTTGGTTGTTTCGGGTTGGTTTCGGGTTTCGAGTTTCGGGTTTCCGGTTGGGAGAGTGTTTTGGGTTCTGGGTTTCCTGTTGGTTGCGTGTGGTTCGGGTCGGTGTTTTTATTGTTGGTTCCAGGTGTTTCTAGGTGGGTTGCTCCTGATTTACCATCGTTTTCAACTTTCAACGTTTCAACGTTCAACGGTTAAACGATTTTCCTTCCAACCGGAAACTCGAAACGGGAAACCCGAAACGGCCAACTATATTCAAGTATGATTGTATTTTCATATTCAAGCGCCAAAAAAAGCAACCCCGAATCACATGTTGCAGGGGCAATTCTCAATGATCTCCTGATCTGGCTGACTTCTTTAGCTTTGAGGGAGTAGTAGATATTGGTGCCTTCGCGTTCGGCTTTGAGGAGGCCTTTGATGCGCATGTTGCTGAGGTGGTGGGAGACCAGCGACTGTTCGCACTCCAGATTGGAGCAGAGCTCGTTCACCGAGAGCCGCGGATGTTCCTCCAATAGCGCGATGATCGCGAGCCGGGTCGGGTGGGCGATGGTCTTCAGGATGTAAGCCGCTTTTCAAGCTTCTGGCGTTCGGCGATCATGGTTACTGGCTGAATTCTAATGCAAATATATGAACATATTGTAATAATTGCAAGTATTCACGGATTGTATTTACCTTTTTTGTGTAAAATATTGATAACTAATAAGATAAAATCATCGCATCAAGCAGAAGGAATTCCCGCTACCACGCTGTAGACCCGTCTTGGCCGACGATTTTCCCGCATTTAAGCGATTGAGTGGCCGAACCGGAACAGCGTCCTTGGGGAAATGAAAGCGCTTCCATCCGGCAAGCAGGTCAGCCAGATCCTGTTGGAGCCGATGCAATTGAAAGCACTGGCGGCTTACCTCGCGCTGATCGATCTCAAACGATACAGTCCGGCTACGCGCCGGAGTTACGGCACGGCCTTTCGCTATTTCCTGAGCGGATTTCCCGGTCGAAAGCCCAGCGTGATCAGCAAGGCGGAGATCATGGACTGGCTTTTACGCCAGCAGAAGGTGCACGATTGGTCCGGGAGTTACCAGAACCTGATGATCAACGCCATCAAGTTCTTTTACGAGCAGTTGTTGAAACGACCGCGCGAAGAATACGATTTGCCCAGGGCGAAGGAGCCGCATCTGCTACCCAACATCCTGAGTGTGGAAGAGGTGTTGCGCCTATTTGAATGTACCGGTAACCGCAAGCACCGGCTCTTGCTGATGCTGGCCTACAGCGGCGGATTACGAATTAGTGAAGTCGTCAACCTGGAGCTGGCCGACGTAGACAGCCGCCGCATGGTCATCCACCTGAGGGCCGCGAAGGGGAAGCGCGACCGCGTGGTGATGCTCAGCGAAGTGTTCCTCGAAGAGTTGCGGGAATACTACCGGCGCTACCGGCCGAAGCGGTGGGTCTTTGAGGGCCAGACCGGGGAGCGGTACAGTGTACGCAGCATACAACTCGTGTTCCGGGCGGCGGTAAAGAAAGCCGGCATCAGGAAACGGATCACCTTCCACGGCCTAAGGCATTGTTTCGCGACGCACTTGCTGGAAGGCGGCACCGACCTGCGCCGGATCCAGGAACTGCTTGGGCATCGCTCCATTAAAACCACCCTGCGCTACACCCATGTCGCCACCACCGACCTCGCCAAAGTGACCAGCCCGTTGGATAAAGCGAAACAGCGAAAGTGAATAACACGCATTTCGCCAATCTGCCCGATTGTTTGTATATTCGGGTGAAATCAAAGAATCCAGAGAAATAACACGAAGTAAACCTTCGTCTATTTGAGCGTTACAGGCAAGCATAAAGACGATACCAAATCAAGGCAAACAATTCACTAAAATGACAGACAATGGGTAATATTCATAAAGGAAATATAATATATTGGAATCCAACCTTTAGTTATGGCTTTATTGAATGTCCGGAGCTTTCAAGTAGTATTTTCTTTCATAAAAGCAACTGTAAATATGAAAGCATACAACTTTTTGACAAGGTATCATTTCAAACATCTGTAGCAAATTCAAAAAAGCACAAAGGAAAAAAGGTCGCAATAGAAATAAATCTGATTGAAGAAGGCAATTTCAAAAACTATGATTTACGTATTGGGACTATTCAAAATTGGAATGGCAAATTTGGTTTCATAGACTACCCGACAGACGGTAAAAAAATATTTCTATTTCACACAAGACTATTAAATACAAAGAATATACAAAATAATGATTTAGTTATTTTTAATCCAATTGTCTCAGTCAAAGACACAACGCAATTGTTTGCTTTTTTGCATATCCTGTATCTATTGAGAGGGATGTAGTTTTTTAAAATCACAATACGAAAAATATCATATACCTGCACTAAAGGATTACATATTAAGTATTACTAACCAAAATGAATTAACTCTTACAGAAAGATTTGAATTAGAATTAATGAATTTAGGGTTAATTTCAACAATTGAAGACTACTTGAAATTAGCAGACCTTTTAAAAGATATAGCAAAGATTATTCCTTTACAGCAGAATACGACTTACTATCAAAATATGTTTCTAAAACATATTTAATTCAACTATGGGAATCGGATATTATAAACTCTTATGACATCGATACAATTAAGGAATATTTTATTAGAGCAAATGCTGACACGAAAAGAGTAATTATTCAAAAACTAATAGAAGTAGACAAAGAGGTAATAATTGATAAATATTTCCTTCACTTACAAAACTCAAACAAACTTAAACGCATAAATAACGATTTAAAGACTTTTTTAGACATAATATACCGAAACGAAAAACTAGGAGAAAATCTTTATATGAAAAGGCAAAGCGATATTTGCTTTTGACTCTATCACCCGATGAACTAATTGATTTATGGTTACACGACTACATTGACGGTTTAAGTGAAAGTTATGTTGTGAAAAACTTCAATCTAGGTGATAAAAACTCCATCAAACTGCTTCTACAAAGAAAGGACGAAGATGGAAAGGCAAAATATACAGAACTAATTTCTAAAATTTACGAGCAATATTTTATTGATATAGCAAAGGGCAACTTAGACTTTGAGGAGGAATATCCAAATTTAGTTAAGTATTTAAAAATTTTTGAAAACGAGTTTACAGACCGTTATTTAGAAATAATTGACATTCTTCAAAAAACAATAAGACCATATCAGCAATTTGTATTATGGGTTTTAGGAATTAATATTGAAATAAATGCGTACTTTTTTGTAAAGCAAAATCTAAGTGAAATAAACCATTATTATAGATTAAAGTTTATTTTACGTTATTTGACTGAAAACGATAATGCTGACATAGAAACTCTTTTTAATTTGGTTTATCTAGACCTAAACGGCTTAAAAGGCTTTGCCATCAATTACAAATGGAATGATGTAGTTTATCCAACTGAAATTATTGAAAGAGAAGAAACTCATAGTTTTCTGTGTGACGTAATTGATTACAATTCTAAATCCAAAAAGATTTTAATATTCTTGATTTGGCTGATGCCATTTACAATTCAATTGAAAAATACAACGAAATCCATATACGATTGTGGCTTTATGATTATCTGACTGATAAAAAATATTATAGCTATGTCGGTTTTAGAGCAAATTTTAAATATTTAACAAATAAAGAGCGAGAATATTTTAGAACTAAAACAAATGAAAAAGACTTTTCCGAAATATCTGAACAAGAGGTTTCAGAAGTAAAACCGTGTACAAATTATGAGCAGATTAATGAAACAGCAAAGTCATACAAAGCCTTTGTTGAGAATGTTTACTTTGGCAATGGATACATTAAACTACGTTTAGAAAATAGGGACTATACAGAGCAATTTCCCACAGAGTATTCAAGTACAGGTTTAAACAGAATACCATCAAACCATTACTTGAATAAAATACCTTTGAAAATAGTAGTTGAGGCCAATAAAATTAAAGAATTAACAGGCTTAGAATATTTATTTGCACAAATTCACACAGGTGAAATAGAAAAGGCATTAGGTACAGTTATTGAAGGCAATGAGCGAAATAGCCAGAATTATACATATACTGAAGATTGGCAACTTAGAAAGCAAGTAATTAATTATCTAAACACTAGTCAAGCCAAAAACATAGAAATCACAATAGTAAATGAGCCAAAAAATATGTATAGGCGATTAGATGAGAATTCGGGAATTGATGAATTTGAAAAAACTGAATTATTCACTATAGAAATTGAAAATAAAGATGAATTTGCTATTGTTTGGGAAAATGTAGACTTATCTGAAGATAGAGCAACTTACATCTTTAAATGTTCAAAAGATAATCACAGCGAACAAATACGTAAAATTTCTAATGCCATTACGTCACTTGCACAGTTTAGATCAACTTTGTCAAGTGCAAAAGATGAAAATGAACTCTGTACTTTCAAAAATAATTTTGGCTTTATTACATCAATAAGAAAGCAACGTGGAAAAAACAAGCCATTTTCTAATTGGTTAGGGAAATTGGAAAATGCATTAATACAGCAAATCCCTAAATTACCTAATACCGATGAATTGGAAAAATTAAAAAAATGGACACCCAACATACCACATACAGCGAGGTTAAATAAATCATCACAAATTAGCTTCAAACCATCTGCCGTAATCCGAGAAAAAGATTTGGCAAAAACAGACATATTCACAAGTCAAGAACAAAATAATGATGATGAAAAAATGAAAGAAGCATCTAGCATTAATAATGACGATAAAATTTCATTATTGAATATTTTAAAAGAATTCAATCAACATTTTACTGAATATTTAAAATTCTAAATGCAATGAACGAAGAAATTACCATAGAACAACAATTGCAGACAGAACTTTCTCGACTGAAAAAGGCAATTGAATATATTGAACAAGCTGAAAATAATATTCAAAAGGTTCAATTAGTCAATAATGACACTCAATCCAAATGCGAGGAAATTCTCAAATCAAATGAGGACTTGAAAAGTGCGATATATGACGCAAAATCAGAGACGAACAAGAAATTTGAACAAATTCTCGGTGATTTGGACAAACTTTCTAAAGCTGTTACTTTGCAAAACAAGACGATTGAACAAAATCAAAAGGAAATTGAGCGACTAAAAAGCTTAAAATGGTATCAAAGATTATTCATCTAAAATCAATGCCAGCCTGTAACAGCGTGTTGCCTCAATTGGCGGTGACGTGCAAAATTGAAGCTGAGTGCTCCTATCAAACTTTTGTGCAGGTTGACAGTGAAGTGCTCCGAAATCGCCAACTGCGGCAACACGCAAAACGTTAGCAGAAAGCGTATTTGACAGCATCGCAACAATGAAACAGACGACTAAAAAATTAAAATAAGCAGCACTACAAACAATTTTGACAGGTGGACATATACATAACAGCAACTCGACATCGGGACACATCAGCTTGACGGGCAGACACACAAGCCAACGCAATAAAAAAATTAAAACACCCCACCGCACAAAAAAAATGAATTTCTATGGCTACCCGCATTGCACACATTTGGTGGCTGCCCCACCCTCAAACCCCACGCAAAGCAGCCACCAAAAGAGTGCAATTTTTGCAAACGCTTTATTTGGTGCAGGATTCAGAGCAGTAGGCAATTTTCAGCGAGCAAACGAACTTACATATCGGTTAAAATTGTTACTTTGCGAGTTAAAAAATTAGAGAAACTTTAATACAAAATGAAAAAATAACAAGAGGAAAGCGAAACAACTATGTCATTAAACATACAGCATTTAGAAAACGAAATTATAGACCAGTATCTCTATGACGAGAACCCAACAAGACCTTGGATAATAGGTTTTAGTGGTGGAAAAGATTCCACCATGCTTTTACAAGTCGTTTGGAATGCACTTAAAAAAATTGAACCTGCTTTGCTGACAAGGCAGATTTATGTTGTTTGCAATGACACTTTAGTCGAAAACCCACGAATTGTAAAGTTCATCAACAAAACACTGAAACGAATTCAGAAGGAAGCAAACCTTAATCAGTTCCCGATTATCGTTGAAGAAACGACACCAAAATTAGACGACAGTTTTTGGGTTCGCCTTATTGGACTTGGCTATCCTGCACCCAACAAATTTTATCGTTGGTGCACAGAAAGACTAAAAATCAATCCGACAACAAGATTGATAACAGAAAAAATCAGTGAGAACGGAGAAGCAATAATCTTACTTGGAACAAGAAGTGATGAAAGTTCAAATCGTGCAGCATCAATTAAACGACATGAAGTAAAAGGGCAGCGTTTGAGAAAACACCCATTGCCAAACGCTTACGTTTACACACCAATTAAAGACGTTACTACTAATGAGTTGTGGCAATACTTAAATCAAGTTCCACCACCTTGGGGCGGAACGCATAAAGAATTGGTTACGCTTTACCGCAACGCCAACAGTGGCGATTGCCCTTTGGTAATTGACGATTCAACGCCAAGTTGCGGAAACAGCCGTTTTGGTTGTTGGGTTTGCACCGTTGTAAACAAAGACAAATCAATGGAAGGATTGATTGACAACGGTGAAGAATGGATGCAGCCATTGGCAGACATCAGAAACTTCCTGATTGAAACCAGGGACAACCCTGAAATTTACAGAGAGCAAAGAAGGAGAAACGGTGAATTTAAAGAAGGCACTTGGGGACCTTACAAATTTGAAACCCGGGTAGAAATTCTAAAACGCATTTTAAAAGCCCAAAAAACAATTCAGGCAACGGAAGGAATTGAATTGATTACGCACCAGGAAATGGTGTTGATTCAGTACCATTGGTTCAGAGATTGTTTTTTCAAAACCAAAGTATCTCAAATTTATAATCGCATATTCAAAACACAAATTGATATGAGCAAACAAGAAGAAAAATTTAAACAGGAAGCGGAATTGCTGAAAAAATCATGTAAGCAAGAACCCAAAGACGTAGAGTTGATTCAAGACCTTTTGGCTTTGCAAAAAACCAAAACCTTGATGATACGCAAAAGAGGTTTGCAGTCGGATATTGACAACCGCTTGAATCAGTTTATTGAAGAATTAAAGAATCCTGAGAAAGTATAACCAATGACTATAAAAGAAATTGAACTCTACAATTTTCGTATCTACAAAGGCGAAAATACCATTGACTTAACTAGCGAGGGTAAGAAAAACATCTTTGTAGTGAGTGGAAGAAACGGTTTTGGAAAAACTACTTTATTAATGTCAATGGTTTGGTGCTTGTATGGTAAAAACATGCAAGAGGTTGACGACTTATACAAAAAAGAAATTGTAGACCAAGGAGGTTACAGCAAATACATTGTAAACTCACTTAATAGATTAGCGAAGGCAGAAGAAGACTATAACTTCCATGTTTCCATCACTTTCACTGATGTAAACATTCCCGAAGTTCCTTGCAAAGAAATTGTAGTTAAGAGAAGCTACAATGCCAAAACTAGTGTTGCAGATGAAGTAGAAGTTCTGATTGACGGCTATCCAAGTGAATTAGCAAAAGAAGTTGGACAAGAAATTTTCATTCGTGAGTTCATCATGCCGATTGAGATTGCAAAATTCTTCTTCTTCGATGCTGAAAAGATTGTGAGTTTAGCCGAAGTAAACACAGCAGAACAACGCAGAAATTTAAGTCGTGCCTATTCAGAAGTTTTGGGCATCAAGAAATATGAGGATATAAAAAACGAGTTGGAAAATTTACAACTCAAACTTCGCCAAGATTCAGCAAGTGCAAGCGAAAAAGGCCAGTTAAAACAATTAGAAGCAGAAGTTGAAACTTGCGAAATTAAAATTGAAGAGAATTATAAAAAGATTAGCGAACTAAGGGAAAAGAGAAACGAAAAGAACAAGGATTCCAGAGACATTCAAGAGAAACTAATCAAGGCAGGAAGTTTAATTACAGTTGAGGAACTGCAAAGATTACGTGACCAAGAAGATGAATTGACCAAACGCCAAAACGATTTACAAAACGAACTCAAAGATTCATACGACATCATTCCGTTTGCTATTGCAGGAGAGAAATTTTTGGATGTTAGCCGCCAACTTGAAAATGAAGCCAATCATAAAGCGGCACAATTCAAAAATGAAAATGTAAATGACGTTACCAATAAAATCTTAACCGATTTATTGAACATTCCGAAGCCAGACAAATTTGCAATAGACCACCAAGTGCATGACTTTTATGCAAATGCTTTTAAAACATTAATTCGAAAACATTTCTTTTCAGACACAGAAGCATTGCCGGAAGATTTTAAAGTAATTCATGAATTTTCTGATTCGGAAAGAAACGAATTGCAAGCAGTAATTAGCAATATTCGCTTATCATTCCGTGAATCATTCAAGAGAATTAACGGTGATTTCAACCAAACGAAAAACGAATTAAACGGAATCCGCAGACGCATTAAAGATGCAGAAGCCAATCAGGAAGACCCGATTATTGCAGAGTATAGAAAGAATAAAGAAGAACTTGACAAAGAGATAATCCGAATTGATGAAACGATTGATTCATTAAATCGTGAAATTGGTGAGTTTACCAATGAAAAAACGCAAAAAGGAAAATTGATTGAAACACTTTCACGCAAACTCAAAGTTTCTGAAAACAATCTTGAAAAAGATGCCATCATCACAAGAAATATTCAAAACCTGAAAGACTTTATCACCAAGTTTAAAGCCAAGAAAAAAGAATCGCTTGAAGAACAAATTTTAAGCGGACTGAACACTTTGCTTCACAAAAAAGGATTTATCAAAAAAGTGGAAGTTGAAATTATTGGTGAGGACATTGATATTGTTTTGAAAAATGCAAGAGGCGAAGAAATTAAAAAAGAATCGCTGAGTAAAGGTGAGCAACAAATGTATGCAACCGCTTTGCTTAGAGGACTTGTTGAGGAAAGCGATATTCAATTCCCTGTTTTTATTGATTCGCCAATGCAGAAATTTGACGAGCAACACGCTGAAAACATCGTGAAGTATTTTTACCCGAATATTTCAGAACAAGTGGTGATTTTCCCGCTAATTAACAAGGAGTTAACCGAGAGAGAGTTCAATATTCTTTCAAAACATATTGCTCAAACTTACCTCATTCACAATGTGCATGAAGATAAGAGCGAGTTTATGACCATTGAACCCGACAATTTTTTAAGAACTTACAATAGAATGTATAACAATGCTGATTAATCTACGAACATCCGAAGCGAACAAACCAGTTGTTCAGGAGCTAACCAAACGACTGAATCTTGGAACGGAAAACGTAGTTTCAAGAATTGCATTTGCCTATTCACTCTCTAAAGGTGTGAAACTTAGTCTTGAAAATGATTTGAAAGACAGCAAAGGCAAGGAATACAAAGACGATATTCTTTTCGGAAAATATCGTGATTATTACATTGCCATGATTTGCCAGCATTACAGTTTGTATAAGTCAGACAAAGACATTGGCAAATACATCAAAATGCACATTGACCACGGTTTGACCTTGATGAATAAACTGTTTGAGGAAAACAAAAACTATTCAGGTCTTGATTTTCTTTTGGAAAACATTGAAAGAGGAATTGAGAAGTTAGAGGAAAACGATGTTACCAATGATGCTATCATCTTTGACGAGCAGACAAGAAGAAACCGAATTTCAAATAAAGACTATTTCACAGGTGCAATCAGAATTTTAGTTGGAAGTTCATTTGATGATGAAAAAATCTATTTCAATCTCAATGACACTTCCATTCACAACAATGCACACATAGCCGTTGCAGGTAATTCAGGAACAGGGAAAACTTATTTCGCTAACCGACTGCTTGAACAAGTAGTTTCGGAAACCAAAGGCGAAGTGAATTTTATTTTCCTTGACTTTAAAGGTATCACTGCCGAAGATGAGAAGGCAAACAGCGTGTTTTTCAACAAAACGAAAACCGAGTTAATCAAAGCACCTTACAAGCCCTTCCCTATCAATCCGCTTTCGTTCATTGACAACGTGAACGAGAAAAACAAAATCATGGGTATTAGCAAGTTTGTTGACATCATTACCAGTTATAGCAACATTGGTAAGAACCAACAGCAAACATTGAAAGATGCAACCCGTGAAGTTTTTGCTTCAAAGAAAAACGGTCAATATCCATCGTTCAGAGAGATTTACGACAAAGTAATTGAGATAGACGGAGACAAAGCAAGCACATTGAAAGAAGTGCTACAAAGTTTGAGTGAGTTGGACTTGTTTGAAACGAAAGTTGATTTGAAAAACAGTTTCTTGAACAAAAACTACTACATGAGTTTAAGTGGCGATTTGCCAAGAAACATTCGTTTCACTTCTGTTTTTCTTATCATCAATTATATCTACAACACGTTCATGAACATGGACAACGCCCCGATTGAAGGGAAATATCAGGGAATGCGATATGTGTTGTTGATTGACGAAGCACACGTAATTTTTAAAGAGAAGAAGAGCCAAGACCTGTTGGAAAAAATACTTCGAGAAATCCGTTCTAAAGGAGTTTCGGTGGTATTGCTTTCACAAGGAATTGAAGAATTTAATCAGCCATCATTTGACTTTAGCAGCATGTGTGAAACCGCTTTCTTGTTCGACATCAAAGACAAAACCAACCTGAAAATGATGCAGAAATTTTTAGGCATTGGCGATAAAGACGGGCAAAAGCTAAAATCAAGCATGGAGAAAATTCAGAAATATCAATTAGTATCTAACCTGAAAGAATTTAAGGTTGGGGAATTGTTTAAAGCGTAAGTAAATAAAAGTTTATGCCAGTATTGACAAGAGACGAATTAGCCGATTTAAATCCTGAGAAACTATATAACATTCCAACCTTTGTGCTGCATTATGAATTATGGAATAACATTAATCCTAATTTGGCAGTCATTTTAAACGCACCTGTTAGAATACAGTTTAACGAAAATATAAGAGCAAATTTAGGAGCGGTTAGAAATAGAAAGGGCATTTATATGTTTTTTGTTGAACCAGAATTCCCCTTTACTCCTTCGGCAAATTATTTAATGTATGTTGGAAAAGTCGTTGGGACAAATACTTTTTCAGACGATTTTATGAATACGTTAGTGCTATTGGCGATAGGAATAAGAGAAGAAATATCCAGCTTCTAACGAATCTGTGGGAAAATAAAACTTGGGTTTACTTCTATGATTTAGCTCTGCCAGATAATCAAATAGAAATAATTGAACAAAATCTCTACGATAATATCATCCCACCTCTTAACAATCAATTCAGGGCAAGAAGAGCATTAAATTCACGAAGTATATATAACTAAATTATGGCACAGAAATCAATTCATCTACCTTCATTGAGAGGAAACTTTGGTTCTTGGAACTATTTTTCTACTGTAATTAAAGTTAAAGATATAGTTGAGGGAAATCGAGTAATTACTGTTCCAGAATCAAAAGCACTTTACACGAAAAACATCAATCAGATACTTCAAAGGGAAATTGATTTAAGTCGTATATCCAAAATAAAAGAATATTTGCTTAAAAGTAAAGAAAGATTCTTTAGTTCTCTGATTGTTGCAATACACAAAGGAAATCCAGAATGGGCTGACTTTGACCTTGAAAGACAATTTAGGATAGACAATGACTTAATTGATGATGCAGATGTTGATTATATTGAAAATAAAATTGGTGTTTTGACTTTAGCAGGTAATGAAGAAATATTTGTTTTAGATGGACAACATCGCCTACTTGGTATAAGAAAAGCATTTGAAGAAAATAAATCTATTGGTGATGATGAAATTTCATTAATTATTGTGATTCATAAATCAGATTTAAAAGAGCGAACAAGAAGATTATTTACTGTTTTAAATAGGTATGCAGTATCTATAAAACCTGCCGAAAAAGTAATTCTTGAAGAAGATGATGCTGCTGCTATACTAACACGTAAGTTAGTTCAAGACCATCCTATTTTTATTTTAGATAATGCCGTTTCCTCCACGAAAATGTTTAACCTAACAGCTACAGACATAAAGAATTTTACAACATTAGTTTGTCTTTATGAAATCAATAAAATTTTAGTGGATTATTCTACACTTTACAAATCGAAAGTAATTATCCGTCCAACAGATGAAGTTTTAAAGCAATTGTATAAAAAGATAACTGATTTTTGGTCGTTTTTCTTCGATACATTTCCAAACGTCATCAAATTCATTAAAGAGGAATCCGTTCCTTCAAAATTTATTCGAAATAAAAAGAATGGGGGGAATTTATTATTAAGACCCGAAGGTCAACTTTTATTTGCTACAATATATAAAGAGTTTGACGATTTAAAACGAATTAAAGTATTCAAAGAAAATGTTGCAAAAATTGATTTTGACCTTAGTAGTAAAAATTGGATGTATGTCTTTTGGAAGGGCGACAAAATGGAAACCGGGCACAAAAAACTAAAAAAGTCAATCTTTAGATTTCTCTTAGGCAAAAAAGATGAAAAAAATTATATCTCAAATGAGCTTACAAAGATTTATAAGGAATATAACTTATCCTATAAAGATGACCTTAAACCTATTGTATAACTAAGATGGAAGTCGTTTACATATTCCTTTCAGCCCTTGCGATTCTCCTAATCGTAAACATCTTTCTCACCTTAAAAGCAGGTAAGAAAGAATCAGGCAATGAGTTAATCGAAATCAAATCTTCTATCGGAACACTGACTTCCAATTTGAAAGACACCGAGAAAAATCTAAAAGATGAATTTGTAACCAATAGAAAAGAAAGTGCAGAAACGGCAACAGGTTTAAGAACGGAAATTGGCAATCAACTCAATAAGTTTACTCAAACATTTTCTGAGCAATTAGGCAACCTCACCAAATCAAACGAAGAAAAGTTAGAAGCCATCCGCAAAACCTTTGAAGAAAAATTGGTTGACTTTCAAAAGAGCATAGACAACAACAGCAAGGAAAGCAGAAATGAATTGAAAGATAATCTGGAAGCATTCAAAAAGGAATTAAACGATGCTTTGAAAGATTATAAAGAACGCATGAGAGAACAGTTTTCAGATTTTGAAAGAAGTCAGAAAACACAAAATGTTGCTAACAGCGAAAAAATTTCAGAACTCAAATTGAGTTTGGAAAAATCAGTGAAAACCATGCAGGAAGGCAATGAGAAGAAGTTGGAAGAAATGCGGAAAACCGTTGATGAAAAACTCAACGAAACATTGGAAAAACGCCTTGGCGAATCATTCAAACAAGTAAGCGACAGATTAGAAGCCGTTCACAAAGGTTTGGGAGAAATGCAAACTTTGGCAGTGAGTGTTGGCGATTTGAAAAAGGTAATGAGCAATGTAAAATCAAGAGGCGTTTTGGGCGAATATCAGTTGCAGAACATCATCGAAGATTTATTGACCAACGAGCAATACGAGAAGAATGTAAAAACAAAAGTAGGAAGCGGTGCGGTAGTAGAATTTGCCATCAAAATGCCACATGGCAACAACCTTGAAAAAACTTTGTGGTTGCCTATAGATTCAAAATTTCCAAAAGAGGATTATGAAGCCTTGGTAGATGCTTATGACAAAGGCGATGTAGATAAAATTGAAGAATATCGAAAAGCGTTTATCAACGGCATTAAGAAAAATGCCAAAGACATTAAAGAAAAATACATTGACCCACCGAACACCACAGAATACGGTATCATGTTTTTGCCTTATGAAAGTTTGTTTGGCGAAGTGTTGAGAGTTCCGGGACTTTTTGAGCAATTGCAGAAAGATTACAAAATCACCATAACCGGCCCAACTACTTTGAGTGCCTTGCTTAACAGTTTGCAAATGGGCTTTAGAACCTTGGCAATCGAAAAACGCAGCAGCGAGGTTTGGGATTTGCTTGGAGCAGTGAAAACAGAGTTCGGGCAGTTTGGAACTATACTTGAAAAGACAAAGAAAAAACTTGATGAAGCATCAAATGTAATAGACACAGCAGGAGTGAGAACACGAGCTATTGAAAGAAAATTAAGACAAGTTCAGGAGTTGCCCGCAGCCGAAACAAAGATGATTTTGGATGCAAGTCAGGAAGATGATACAACGGAAGAAAATTAGAAGTTATGGCAAAGACATTTCAAAAAATAACTCCACTAATTCCGCTTTCAGAATTTCTTGAAAAGGCAAGAAAAGTAAAATCGTTTACCAGTTCTAACGGCAGACGATATGAAGTTCAGAGAATTGAAAATGATGAAATGTTTTTTCTACGCTTAGACGCTAAGTCAGAAGAAGAATGGAGCATGAATTTGAAAGAAGTTTACAGGGCTTACAAAGAACTTGAAGATTTTGCAACAGTAAATTTTAAACCTTTCGTTCCTATTACACATTCACCAGCAAGGGGATTATTGCTGCATCTTGGTATGTTGTTTTGACTATGAAAGAACTATTATCACTTCAAGACCATGCTAGAAGGTTATTTCTTTGCCTACATGATTTGGGAAGTCCATACGAATTTCAAATAGTTTATGATTGGTTAGATGTAGCAAGCAGAATTGAAAGTGTAGATTATGATGCTTTTAAGTATGATTACTCTATTGGTTTATGTGAATCGGCAGATGACTATTCAGATGCCTTAGGAAAGCACAATAAACAATTATTACCCGAGTTAGTATTCTTCAATTTTGTTTGGTGCAGTTTAGAAAGTTTGATAATAACTCTAAAACTAAAAAAATGCCCTAGAGGATTCGGAAAAATATCAAAAGCAACCTATTTTATTAAAGCAGAATTTGAAAATTGCAATGTTCGTTTAAAGTATTACAACGAATTGATTCATCAGTTGAGAATTTTTCTAAAATCAAACAACATTATTCATGATGAAAGAAAACCATTAGAGTCTCTTTTTCAAATTAAAGAATGTAATTCTGAACACGGCATTGGTTTATCCGTTGTATATGAAATAAGAAATGAATTTGCACATGGTTCATTTTTGTTTCCAGAACCTCCTGATTGGGGAATTGAAAAGAAGGCACTTGAAGTTGATATTTTCTCAGTTGCTTCTCGGATAGTTTTACTCTCAATTCAAATGATTCTTATTGCAAAATATAAGAATGATGTCAGCGAAATACAAGCTGAGACTTTTGGAATAGGAGATGAAATTTATGTAAAAACTATAGACTACCTGAGGTTGTTACATTACTACGATTTTGAATCAACTGAAGATGAACAGTTGGAGATAGAATTTAGCTAATCATTGCCCTTAAACCAATAACAACATTTTTCACAGCATCAATAACAATATCCATTTCCTTTTTGGTATTGAATTTTCCGATAGAAAAACGAATAGAACTAAATGCAGCAACTTCATCTAAGCCCATTGCAGTTAAAACATGAGAAGGTTCAATTGATGCAGAAGTGCAAGCACTTCCATTGCTCACAGCAATTAAAGGCAAATCGGTTTCAGGATTACTCAAACCCATGATGATAGCATCTGAATCAGCACCACGAAACAGAATGTTTGACGTATTGAATAATCGTGAAGAAGTGTTTCCGTTAACAGTAGTTCCATCAATCTTGAGTAATTCAGTTTCTAAATAATCTCTCAAAGCACCAATGCTTTCAGCGTTTTTTGATAACTCTTTTTTTGCAATAGCACAGGCTTCACCTAAGGCGACAATTCCTGGGACATTCAGCGTTCCGCTTCGCAAACCTTTTTCATGACCACCACCATGCAACAATGCAGGTATTTTGACACGGTTCATTCTTTGACGAACATACAAAGCACCGACACCTTTCGGAGCATATAATTTATGACCACTTAGACAGAGTAAATCAATGCCGAGTTCATCAACATTGACAGCAATTTTTCCAACTGCTTGTGTTGCATCAGTCATAAACAAAGCACCAACACCATGCGACAGTTCAGCAATTTCCTTTATCGGTTGTAAGACACCCGTTTCGTTGTTGGCAAGCATGACAGACACCAAAATGGTATCATCACGCAAGACAGTTTTAAGTTCATCCAAATCAAGCAAACCATCTGCCTTGACAGACAAGTAGGTAACTTCAAAACCTTTGGTTTCCAAATATTGACAAGTATCTAAAACGGCACTATGTTCAGTTGACACCGTAACAATGTGTTTCCCTTTTGACTGGTAATTTTCAGCGACACCTTTAATAGCAAGGTTTATCGCCTCGGTTGACCCACTTGTAAAGACAATTTCGTGTGCTTCTGCTCCAATTAATTCCGCTACTTGGACTCTGGCAGACTTGACAGCTTCGTAAGCATAGACTCCAAACTGATGTGTGCTATTGGCATTTGCAAACTCATTGGTGAGAAATGGCATCATCGCATCCAAGACCCTTTTATCAATTTGGGTAGTTGCGTTATTATCTAAATAAATAACTTGTTTTTTCGCTTCCATTTCTATTTGACAAATTTATGAATTTGAAGGGTTGTTTCGGCAGACAATTACAAAATAAACATAACAAATGACCCTAAGCAGCAGTCACACACATTTGCAAACCGCTACAAGCCAACCCGCAGACCAAAGTTTGCAAAAGAGTGTGCCTGCCCGACCCAAGAAGAAATTCATTTTTTTTCTTCCCTCCCTTCGGTGTTTTAATTTTTTTTGCCAATGCACAACCCACGACAGACAAGCATTTTGACAGTTCGGAGCATAAATCAAAAGGTAGTGCAACTTGACACGGAGGACAGAACGCCATCTGCTAACATCGGTTTTGCAAAAGCGGGGGTGCAGTGCTTCGGTTGACAGTTTTTTCGTATAATTGAAGTGCGGTTTTTCAATTGAACGGTAGTGCTAAAAAGCCCCGCCTTCGCAAAGCCGAAAACCGTCAGACTGTGCAAAAACCTTCCCGCCCTGTTTAAAGAAATTCAATCCAATTAAGGGGATTGCTGATTATCTTCAGAGGATAATCGGCTTCCCATGAAATACCTCACCGGATTTGATCGCAGGCAGGCCACGTTATTCCCGACGTGTATCGATGATTTGATCCCGGAAGATGCCGAGGTCAGGGTAATTGATCTGTTTGTGGATGCGCTCCCGCTTAAGGATTTGGGTTTTTTGGAAAAAGCGCCGGTGGAAGAAGGCCGGCCGATGTATCACCCGGCGGATCTGTTCAAATTGTATGTCTACGGATACCTGAACAGGATCCGAACCTCCCGGCTCCTGGCGCGTGAGTGCCAGCGGAACATTGAGCTGCTGTGGCTATTGAAAGGCCTGCAGCCCTGTTTTCGTACGATTGCCGGTTTTCGGTCGGAGAATCCGCAGCTCTTCCGTAATGCGTTCACCCACTTCGTACGGCAACTCAACCGCAAGGGCCTGACCGGGAAAACACTGGTGGCGCTGGACTCCAGCAAGTTCAGAGCGGTCAACTCCAAGAAGAACAACTTCAACCAGAAGAAAATCGACCGGCAACTGGAATACATCGATACCAAGATTCAATCCTATATCGAAGAACTCAATGCCGGTGACCTGGATGAAGCTCAGCAGGAAGCCGTTGGTGAGAAGCTGAAGAAACAAAAAGCTCAGCGCCGAAAGTATAAGCGCATCGAAAAGCAGCTTGCCGCCACCGGCCAGGACCAGGTCTCCACCACCGACCCCGATGCCCGCAGCATGATCCTGCACGGCTCGGTGATCGAAGTGGCCTACAACGTGCAGACCGTCGCAGACTCGGCCAATAAGCTGGTGCTCGAGTACGAAGTCACCAACCAGAACGACCGCAAAGCCCTGCTGCCGATGGCTCAGAAGACCAAGAGCATCTGTGATACAGAGGCCGTGGCCGTACTGGCCGACAAGGGTTACCACAACGGCGAGCAGCTTGCCGCCTGCCAGCGGGAAGACATCTACACCTACGTGGCATACCAGGAAGTTCCCCGGAGCAATCCCGTTCCCACCCCGGAGTTTTACGGCGAGCGTTTTCGTTATAACCCGAAGAAAGATCAGTATGTGTGTCCACAGGGACATATCCTGAAAACCACCGGTCAGTGGTACAACAAAAAGTACGAAAAGTCGGTAACCCGGGTAAAACACTACAAGACCACGGCTTGTAATAATTGTGAAGTGCGGCACCTGTGCACGCGCAATCCGAACGGCCGGGTGATCGAGCGTTCCGTACATGCCGAAGCGGTAGAGCGCAACAACCGGCGGGTCAGAGAAAACTCATCCGTCTATACACTTCGTCAGCAGATCATCGAACACATCTTCGGGACCATCAAACGACAGTGGGGATACGACCACATCCTGTTAAAAGGCCTGCGGAAGAACGAAGGAGAGTTCGGACTCATTTACCTGATTTATAATTTTCGGAGGGTTATAAACATCCTAGGCCTGCCTAAGTTGAAAAAGTGGCTGAGGAAGCTGCTTTTTTCTATTTTTACGGATAGGGCACTCCGTAATGCAAGGCAATACCAAAAATATTCGTGCTGGCAGCTTGTTCCTGTTATCGTCCGGGAAGGGTGGTGCTGAATTTTTGGGGAGTTGTTGCACGAACTGACGTTATAAGCAAGCCTAAGACGACAAGACAGCGACAGACTGACGACTGAAATCAAGTAGGTACACGACAAACCATTTCGACAAGTGACTAACGGACAAACAGTATTACAAACCGACAAGAAGAAAGCCGACACTCAGACCGACCCTTCTGTATTTTTTATTTTCCCCACTGCACATTTTTAAATTCAATTTTAGCCAACCCACATTTGGCACATTTGCTTTTGCCCGACACGCAAGCCGACCCTCCGCAAAACCAAAAGAGCCAAATCTCCCACCCGCAAGAATGATGTTACTTTCGATTTCGTTTCCCAGTTGGATATACAAAGTGCTTTTCTTTGAATTCAGAAATTTCATCTTTAAGTTTTTTATTGGCGTTATGCAGTAACTCGTTCTGTACTTTCATGATACTAAGCAAATCGTGCATAGCGTTAAGGTTCTCCAATTGACAGGAAACGAGTTCTTCCAAATCGACTTTTGTATAGTTTCTCATGAGACTTAATTTTGTTCAAAAATATTCAAAATATGCTTAAAAAGCAAATAATAAATATAAATAAGCATATTGTTTAGCTTTAAAAGCTGAAAATGAAGAAAATAGATTTGTGATATTATGCTTATTTTGCAGAAAATTAGATGTTAAAGGCTTCATTTATGAAGAAAAAAGCGAGTAACCGGATAAAAGCTGTATTAGCAGAAAAAGGTAAAACCAACAACTGGCTTGCAGAAGAATTAGGTAAAAACAGAACAACCGTTTCTAAATGGTGTACTAATCAAATGCAACCAACGATGGAAACGTTATTCGAAATAGCTGATGTCCTTGATATAGATGTAAGAGAACTTTTGGTTTCAACAAAATAAAGTGCTGTAATGGAAGAAAGAAATTGTCTCATATTAACTCAATACAGAAATGACAGTGATTACAATGATTTCATTGGAAAATACTATCATTTTCCAGCGACAGACAAAAAGAACTATTTAAATCAATTCAGTTCTCTTCCGATTGAAGTTGTTTATTATGAACCGGACAAAAAGGGAGATGGTGTTTTTTATGGTTATGGAAGAATAACAAAGAGACCTTTTATTGACAAAAAAACTCCCGATCATTACTTCGTTGAAATTTCCGATTTTAAACCTTTCTCAAAACCTGTTTCTTTTAAAAATTCTGAAGGAGAAATTCTTGAAAAACTTTACAATTCGGAATTCTACAATTATAATAATGCTGTCAGAAAAATAAACCCGGAGTTTTTGGATGAATTGTGCCTTGATGGTGGAATAGTTTTAAACTTCAAAGCCGATGCACACCTCGTTGAGGTTTTAGGGGAGCAACTTATCGAATCAGAAAAGGTTGGCATTCTAGAATTGATTAAAAACAGTTTGGATTCTGGGGCATCCTATTGCAATGTTCGCATTGAAAAAATTAAATCAATACCAAAAACGGATGAAAAAGAAAATAGATTCAATCAGTTTGAAGGCCCGGTAATAGTAATTGAAGACGATGGTGTTGGAATGACGAGAGAAGTTATTGAAAATGGATGGTTAAGACCTGCAACAACATTAAAAACAAATTTAAAGGAACAGTTAAAGAAAGAAAAATTAAAAGCGCTTGAAACAGGCAAGTTAAGTAATTATGAATCTTTGCTTGCTCAATTAAAATCTCAGTATAAAGGAAGAATTCCTTTGGGTGAAAAGGGAGTTGGAAGATTTGCGACTCATCGTTTAGGAAAACATCTTTTAATTATCACAAAAACGGCAGATATAGATTATGAATTAGTGTTGAAAATAAATTGGGATGATTTCAACCAATCTAGTCCTAATACTTTAACAGATTTAAGTTCTGTTGGTGTTTCGTTGACAAGACAACCCATAAGCCGAGATTATGGAGATAGTAACTCAGGAACACAATTGATTATTTCTGGAGGACGAGAAAATTATTCATGGAGCAGTGAAACAATTTATGATATAAATTACTCCATTACACAGCTTAATACACCAAATCCAAATCCAAATAAAATTCGTCCTGCTTTCGTTGTTAATTTCTCTTGCCCTCAATTAGGAGAATTACCTCAAGAACCGTTTCATAAAAATTTCACTCCAATTTTTTCATACTATGGTTTAGTAAATGCTGAGGGTATCATTGAGGAAACTACAATTGAGTTTAATCCTCCTCACAATATCCCTATTCCACCGGAAACTATAACCTACAAAAATTACGATCTCAAAGTTGGAAATGCCTATTGGCTGAAGCATGGGAAGCCGAAATGCGGCTCTTTCTATTTTCATTTTGATATTTGGTATCGAGATAAAGAGTGGATTGAAGGACCGGATTCCAAGGAGTTTTTCACGTATCTTGAAAGCAATGGTGGTATTTCTATTTATAGAGACAATGTTTTGATACTACCTGCCGAATGGGCAAATAAAACAGATTGGTACGGGTTAAGGCAAAAACAAATTAAGCAGGCATACCGGCTTTCATATTATCATATGATTGCCAATATAGAAATAGACCAATTGGACAATCCTCAACTTATTGATAAAACAAGCAGGGAAGGTTTATTAGAAAACAGACAATTTCAAGATCTCCGCGAAATGGTACTCGGTGTTGTTAATTTGGTTGAGCAAAGCTACATCGCATTTAGAGATAAATACACGTCATTAACGAAAGGAATAACAAGAGACCCGGTAAAGCTTAATGATGTAATTAAGCAACAAAGAAAATTGTTGCAAAACATTGACGAAAATTATCCGGTTGAACAAGACCCTTATTCACTATTTCATCAAATTGTGGACAATGTCAGCGGCAGGAAAGAAAGGCTAATTAACCTAGATAACTCACTAAAAAATCTAAAGTCAAGTCTGGAGTTAATTGAAGAAATTCAGGATTTGCTCAAAGAAAAGGCAGCCTATGGAATTTCAGTAGCAGTATCTGTTCATGAAATTGCGAAAATTACCGCAAACTTCTATTCCGGCATTTCAGAAATGCTTAAAGCAAATGTGATTGATAAGGTAAAACTGGAAGACTTGAAAAAAACCTCTGCCTCACTTCAATCAGAATTAAAAAGATTAAGCCCATTACGAGCAATTCGCAATGAGAATCGCATAGAATTTCCTATTTCTCGTTCGATAAAATTTGCATCTGAAGTTTTCAAAAGAAAATTAGAGGAATTAAATATTGACTTCTCCTTTAATGAAAAAGAGGACTTTATTGTTTACGGAAGATATGGAACGATGAATCAAGTTTTAAGTAACTTATTTGACAATAGTGTTCATTGGCTTCAGTTCAGCCCAAGCCCCGATAGAAAAATCGAAATAAAACTAAACGCAAAGAAGAGAACAATGGTATTTGCAGACAATGGCCCTGGTATTTCGGAAGCTATTAGGCCATATCTATTTGAGGCGGGATACAGTTTAAAAGTTCCCCCAAGCGGGCTCGGCTTATACATCTGTAAATATTATATGCAAGCCATGAAAGGTGACATATATGAAACCCATAATAGAGAAAAGCTAAAAGGCTTCGATAATGGTGCTCAGTTTACACTTGACTTCGAGAAAGTTCCTTCACAAAAAGAAAAAGCGATATGAGTTACGAAATCTGTTATATAGACGATAAAATACTTCCGGAAGGCGGAATTGTGGCTAACGAAACCGGTTTAATATCAAAAGGAGAAATTTCCGGCTTGATTTCACAGGATTCATGGGCAGAACCGACCGTGAAGAGATTTTTATCAGCAACAATTGCGAAATCAAATAAGTTCAAGCAAATACAATTTTCCGGCTTCACGCATCCGAATTTTTTTCTTAACCATATTACCAACTCGAATTATCAACCTAATTCAATAATTCTTGATTGGGATTACGGTGAATCAAAAGCCGAGGAAACAATACAAGAAATTATTGCTCGCACTACAAGTAAAATTTTTATTTTATCCGGCAATGAATTGGAATCTGATATAGAGGACGTATTAAATCCAATCCGCCAACAATACAATGACAGACGACTTGAAATATTTTCAAAAAGTATTCACGAAGAGGATGAGAAGACTCAGGAAAATCTATTAGAAACTTTACTGTCTGATTTAACAAGCATTTCAGAAGATAAAAGATACCACGATGTTAATGTAAAGTTTTATCCATCGTCCTTTCTCCCATCATTTGAGTTATTTTGGATGGCAGAATCCATTCTCGGCAGTGATTTTATTATTTCCTTTTTCTCAAAAAATAACCCGGAAATCTCGCATTTATCTATTGAAAAGATGTTCGAAGAATCAAATGTCAAGTTTTACATCAATGCTAAAAACACAAGGATTTATTCAGAGAATGGAATTACTCTCAGTGAGTTTTATAATGATAAGGACAAGCTGAAGCCTATAACTGCTATTTATGCAATAAAGAATTATGATTTATCAATACTTGAGACAGCTTTTGAAAAAGGCTCGTCTAAAACATTTCAAAATCATGAAGGATAATTGTAAAGAAATATTACCCACAATTGGTCAAAAAGTTCCACCACAAAGAAGTGTTGAGTTTGGCGAAGATGCGCTATGTAAATCGTATAACGCATCCCAGAATGGATTTCCGGAAGACATTGTTTATGCCGATACCATTGATCAGATTAAAGATGAAATTGATTTGTCAGCAAAAAAAGAATATGATAAAATTCAAAAAAGACGAAGGTACTTATGGGTAATTAGTGAAGACAAAATAAATATCGCATATGAAGCACTTCCTTCTGAGGCAGAAAGAGGCTGCATTTGTCACACTAATGTAACAGGAAAGAAAGATGCAATTATTGGGGGTGAATTATGGTTCCTAAAAGAAAATGAAACCTACACACTTCAAATTAACTTTTCTTCGGGGAGATACCCGATAAAAAAGCAAGTTGAGTTAACCCAAAAAAGTCCTGACGAAATTATTAGCAACGTAGTTGCTCTTTTTAAGTGTGTAGGATATACAAATATTAATTTAATACAGAATTAAATCATGGAGCTATTGTCAATTGATATCTTCAGTGGTTGTGGGGGCTTAACAGAAGGAATGCACCAAGCCGACTTTAAAACTAAAATTGCTTTTGAAATTGATGAAATTGCATCAAAAGCATATCGGTTGAATCACCCCAATACAACTGTAATAACAAAGGATATTCGCAAAGTTTCAATTGCTGAAATCAAACGACAGCTGAAAGGAAAAAAAATTCATTTGTTAGCAGGTTGTCCGCCCTGCCAAGGTTTCAGCTCAATTAGAAGGTTAAACCGAGTTGAACCGGTTGATGATGAAAGAAACAACTTGATAATGGAATACGTTCGTCTTGTAAAGGCTCTAAAACCTTATACCATAATGATGGAAAATGTTCCCGGTCTTATCCATTATGATCTATTTAAGAAAGCGTTGAAAATCTTAAATGAAGCGGGTTACAAGTGGATTGACTATAAAGTTGTAAACGTAAAAAATTATGGCGTTCCACAAAGTCGGAGAAGGTTGGTATTAGTTGGCTCCAGACTCGGTGAAATTAGCGTTGCAAAACCCATTGATGAAAAGAAAACAGTTAGGCACGTTATTGGAAATTTACCTTTACCTGAAAACTCTAAAGACCCAATTCACAAAATATTTCCTGTCCATACTCCCGAAGTCCAAAAACGAATTGAATTGACTCCGAAGAATGGAGGAAGCAGAAAAGACCTACCAAAGAAATATTTACTAAAATGCCACGAAGCGGAGAATGTTGGATTCAATGATGTTTACGGTAGATTACGTTGGGATGATTATTCAACAACAATTACCGGAGGATGTTTAAATCCATCTAAAGGGAGATTTTTGCATCCAGAACAAAATCGTTGTATTTCTGCCAGAGAAGCGGCATTACTTCAATCATTTCCCGCTAACTATAAGTTTCCAGTCGACACACCAAGAACAAATTTAGCTTTGCTTATTGGTAATGCCTTACCGCCAAATTTCAGTTTCATACAATCCGAGAATATCAAACAACACATAATTTCACATCTTGGCTGACATCTTTACAAAAAGAAAACGCAGCCAAATTATGGCTTCAATTTCCGGTAAGGAAACCAAACCGGAAATTTCAGTCAGAAGTTTTTTGTTCAGACAAGGGTTTAGGTTTCGAAAAAATGTAAAGACACTTATTGGGAAACCCGACATTGTTTTGCCCAAGCATCAGACAATAAATTTCATACATGGGTGTTTTTGGCACGGACACAATTGTAAGAGAGGCACAAAACCGACATCAAATATCGAGTTTTGGAATTCTAAAATTCAGGGTAATATTGATCGAGACAAAAAAACAACCAGTCAATTAAAAAAAATCGGCTGGAGAGTAATAACGATATGGGACTGCGAACTAAAAAACAAAGAACGATTTGACAGTTCAATGAAAAAACTAAATGGGAAACTCAATGCAAAATAGCAACCGCACAGGTGTAAGCACATTTGCAAGCCGCACAAGCCCAAGCACAGACCAAAGCTTGCAAAAGAGCTTCCACCTTTCCTGCCCAGACAAAAGTGAATTAAAATATTTTCCTTCTCTTCTGAAAATAAAAAATACGTAACCCCACAACCGACCCTCAATGACAAGACAAATCAAGAATGACAATGGTTTGCAGACACGGTGGACAAAAGGCCAGCTTACAACAACCAAGGCTTCGTTGCGTCCGCAGGACGGACAATGAAGCCGCTGTTGCACGGAACCCCGCTATCGCGGCGCCGTGCAGGTGACTATGGAGGTTGAATAAGGCAGGTATGGATGGGGGACGATCAGGATGAGCTCCTAAGAGGCAGGATGTTCGCCGGATTTGGCGGGTGATGATTCAGTAAAGAAGTCATCAGGATAATTTCACAGGTTGTTTTTAAGTAAGGGTCAATACAAGCTCAGCCCGGCCTGCAGGTGTTTTTTTCAATGAAGTAATGATGGTGTCAATAGTTCCTTATGGCGCTTTGGCGGCCCCCAGTGGTCGAAGCGCAGGATGGTTTTCATCAGCGCTTTTTTGCAACAGGGACAGAGCACTTCGGGAGCCTTGCTGCGGATATGCCGGATCAGGGTGAGGGCCCGGCCCAGGAGTTGCAGCATGATCCGCGGGATGGACACGGCTTTGCGTCGGCTGGAGAGAATACCGTAGTGCCGGTTGCGCACAAAGCCTTTGGGCAGGATGTGTAGGGCAAAGCGGCGAATGAATTCCATGGGCTCCAGGTCCATCACCTTGTGAGAGCTGCCATCACGGTAGTCCTTGTACCGGAAGCGGACAACTTGCTTGCTTACCGATAGCAGCCGGTGGTTACTGATGGCGATCTTGTGGGTGTAGCGACCCAGATAATCGATCACCGATTCGGGTCCGGCAAAGGGCCCGATGAAGTATGACTTCCTGGGTTTTACACTACAACCCGTCATGCGCCGTATCAACGGGCGGGAGTTGCTGATGCCGGGAACGTTCGTGAGCATCCGATCCAAGACCGCGATCCGGGAAAAGTTCAGGAAGCTGGAACTCCACAAGCGGCGCAAACCGTTTGAGGAACTGGCCCGTGAGCTGAACCCGCTGATTGCAGGCTTGATCAGTTACTTCCATAGGTTTTGGGAAGGAGGGATGCGCGACGTCTGGAACCAGCTCAGCCACCGACTGCTGAAATGGGTGAAATGGGAAAAGGGATTGTACAAGTACGCCTCGCTGCGCTGGCTGCGGTCGTGCTATAAAGCCAACCCCGACCAGTTCACCCATTGTAGATTGGTGCAACCTTGACTATCTTAGTCAGTGGTAAAAGAATACAAAGAGCCGGATGAATCGAGCGGTTCACGGCCTCCCGATAGCTATCGGGACTATTGAAAGCACGGGGCGAGATTCCCCGGCCTGACTCGATTGAAAGCGCCCCCTTCCCCAACCTCAATGAGTAGAACATATAAAATAACGATATTATTCCTGTTAATTGCAGCTCAATCATTTTGTCAGGAAAATGATTTGTCTTTGACAAAAGACAGTGTAACAAATAAGATCGAAAGTGCATCAGCAGAAGAGCCGAAGAAGTACTACGTAAATAAGCCCAATAAAGATGCTATAGTTACTTTCACTAAGTATATTTCATGTTTTCGTTTCCCCGACATACTGGGCTCGTCGGCTCCAATTGAGTTCACAAAGCAGCATCTCAAAGGCGTTAAAAGCTTGAAGGTGGTAGATGACGGATTTTCTGTCCCTGTCTATTACGCGGAATTTGACACAGCAGGTAGGTATAAGAGAATTAACTACTATGAAGTTTATGCGTCTCCTCCCTATTATACACTGGTGTTTGATTATGACAAGAAGGAAAAGTTTGTCGAAGTAATTAACACCTATGGAAGTAAGCATGAACTCTTTTTGGAATTTTATGCAATTGAAGACACAATTGTTCAGAAGAGCATTTATAGCGATTATCCAACAATGATATTTCCAGATGCCTTCGATGTATACAAAAGAGCATTTTACAATAAAGAATTACAAATGTTTGACAGAAGCAAGGCTGTAGCATTGGACAAAAAAGCGCAGTACTGCATGAGCGAGGTCACACATTGTGCTTATTCAACCCTATCGAAAAATGTATACCGATATGATTACTCCTATGAAGTGGATCAGCGAAATGGATATGAGATGATCCATTACAATGACAAGGACCAACTGGTGAAAGTGGAGATCCATGAAGAGGGAGGCAGAGAGCGCCTGATAACTATTACGTACGAGTATTATGTCGATTAAAACTAAGGTAAGAGAAGTTTGAACCTTTCTTGCTTACAACAGGCAGTTTGGCACAAGCTCCCATTTTTATATGGATGTAGCCAAGGAGGGGGTGACGCTGCCAACCGCTTGGCCGAATGTCCCCACTTCAGATGATGAGTGGAATGTTAGGCTCACACAAAGCGTTAAGTGAAATAGTAATCGTTCCAGCGCGTATCCCGCCCGGCGGAATGTTACCACTACCATGGCTTGGCGATTTCTATGCCACTTGCAAGCCTTTCTTCACATAATTTCTCTTTTCCTTAACACAGGCGAATATGCGGTGTATAAGCTTGTTTCGGATGGCATTGATCACTAACATTTTGTTCTTTCCTTCTTTCACCCTTCGATCGAAGTAATCTTTAAACTCTCCGGACCTGCTGATCGAACTTAGGGACGCAAGGTGCAGCATGGTTTTCATTTCCTTGTCCGCAAGGTGGGATCTCTGCTTTTACCCTTCAGGCTTGTTCCGGATGTGTGCTCAAAGGGGCGACGCCGACATGACAGGCATATTTCTTAGCATCGATGATCTTATTGAACTCGTCAGTTGACACCAGGATCTTGGCAGCCGTGATTGGGCCGATATTCGGAACGGAAGTGATGTAGCTAAAAAGTTCCTTCAATTTTTCATCGCTAAGGATCACTTTGTGAATAGCTGCCGTCAAAGCTTTGATGTCGTTCTTCAGCGCTGCCAATGAGGATCGAAGCTTCGCTTTAAAGTAGCTAGATTCTTCTTTAAGCCAAGACCTGCCAGCTCTTCAATCGGGGTAATCAGGATAAGCTTTGCCTTAATGAGACGAGCTCTTTGTGATAGCAGGCTCTTTAAGGATTTGATGATTTCTCGAGACGGAATCCAGAGATTTGCTTGTTCCTGATGAAGGAAGGCATACTTTGCGATTCGGCCTGCATCAATCTTATCACTTTTCCCGCGGACCATACCGATTGACCTTTTTATCCGAAGTGCTGATTCTAACCAAACATGGAATCCAAGTTTGCAAAGCACTTCTACCAAGTGAATATTATAGACTCCCGTATGCTCCAGACAAACAAGTGTCTTTCGGGGATCGAGCTTTAGACTCTTGAAGAATAGTTGAAGCTTTTGGGACTGTTTTCCAAAGTCCCGTCGGACCGAACCTCGCCAAGAATGCGAAGTCGACCGTAGCTTTGCTGACGTCAATGCCGATGATGTGTTCAAATTTCATAGCTTTGGTTTTGAGTATCGTTAACACATTGAATATGCTCAAGTCCTTGATAACGGGTCGCGAGCCCAAATTTCTATCGGAGTCTTATTCAATGAACTGACAGGGGTTCCCAATCGCCAAATAGGTCTTACCTGGGAATGTGTTGGATCGCCCCTGTCAGTGTTAACTTATCTACAAGTTACATTAGATATCAACTCCCCCTAGAACCCCCTGTTTATAGTAGTAATAGGAGTGTAAGAATGGTGGAAGTAAAGCTAAAGGGAATGTTAAGCGCCGCACGAAGCGCTGAGCTAAGTGGATTCAGTTCCTGCGCGCATTCCGCCCGATGCACTGCAGCCGAAGGGCTTAGTTTTAAATTGGAAGGGCGGTGCGTTTTGGCGGAATGCGCGCTGCTGCTGCAGAACTATTTGCAATAGTGCGAAGGCGCTTAACATTCCCTTTAGCTTTACTTCCACCATTCTTACACTCCTATTACTACTATAAACAGGGGGTTCTAGGGGGAGTTGATATCTAATGTAACTTGTAGATAAGTTAACACTGACAGGGGCGATCCAACACATTCCCAGGTAAGACCTATTTGGCGATTGGGAACCCTGTCAGTTCATTGAATAAGACTCCGATAGAAATTTGGGCTCGCGACCCGTTATCAAGGACTTGAGCATATTCAATGTGTTAACGATACTCAAAAACCAAAGCTATGAAATTTGAACACATCATCGGCATTGACGTCAGCAAAGCTACGGTCGACTTCTTGCATTCTTGGCGAGGTTCGGTCCGACGGGACTTTGGAAAACAGTCCCAAAAAGCTTCAACTATTCTTCAAGAGTCTAAAGCTCGATCCCCGAAAGACACTTGTTTGTCTGGAGCATACGGGAGTCTATAATATTCACTTGGTAGAAGTGCTTTGCAAACTTGGATTCCATGTTTGGTTAGAATCAGCACTTCGGATAAAAAAGGTCAATCGGTATGGTCCGCGGGAAAAGTGATAAGATTGATGCAGGCCGAATCGCAAAGTATGCCTTCCTTCATCAGGAACAAGCAAATCTCTGGATTCCGTCTCGAGAAATCATCAAATCCTTAAAGAGCCTGCTATCACAAAGAGCTCGTCTCATTAAGGCAAAGCTTATCCTGATTACCCCGATTGAAGAGCTGGCAGGTCTTGGCTTAAAGAAGAATCTAGCTACTTTAAAGCGAAGCTTTGATCCTCATTGGCAGCGCTGAAGAACGACATCAAAGCTTTGACGGCAGCTATTCACAA
The DNA here is from genome assembly GCA_016713765.1 of Bacteroidota bacterium. NCBI lineage: Bacteria > Pseudomonadati > Bacteroidota > Bacteroidia > Candidatus Pollutiaquabacterales > Candidatus Pollutiaquabacteraceae > Candidatus Pollutiaquabacter > Candidatus Pollutiaquabacter sp. The sequence goes on along the minus strand of JADJON010000001.1, from coordinate 14,366 downwards.
AGTGATCCTTAGCGATGAAAAATTGAAGGAACTTTTTAGCTACATCACTTCCGTTCCGAATATCGGCCCAATCACGGCTGCCAAGATCCTGGTGTCAACTGACGAGTTCAATAAGATCATCGATGCTAAGAAATATGCCTGTCATGTCGGCGTCGCCCCTTTGAGCACACATCCGGAACAAGCCTGAAGGGTAAAAGCAGAGTATCCCACCTTGCGGACAAGGAAATGAAAACCATGCTGCACCTTGCGTCCCTAAGTTCGATCAGCAGGTCCGGAGAGTTTAAAGATTACTTGATCGAAGGGTGAAAGAAGGAAAGAACAAAATGTTAGTGATCAATGCCATCCGAAACAAGCTTATACACCGCATATTCGCCTGTGTTAAGGAAAAGAGAAATTATGTGAAGAAAGGCTTGCAAGTGGCATAGAAATCGCCAAGCCACGGTAGTGGTTAGCCGGTGCATTTTTGAGGATTTTGGCGGAATGCGCGCAGCTGCTACAGTACTACTTTCATTTTAGCCGGTCTGTTCGCCCATTGGAGATTGGAACAGCTGTGCTTATATTAGTGTGCAGTTCAAGATTACGAAGAACCATGTGAAGGGTGACAATCAGTCACGGTGCTGTGGAAAGGTCGGGATGAAATTCTCCGGCCCGATTCGAGAAAGCGCATTTAAAGAGGACACGCCAATGAAGCAATGCACACTTTTCATTGTTGTTTTCATTCTTCTTCTAACAGTTATCAGTGGTTGCAAATCAACGATAACCAATAAGCCACTTCCACCCCCAACAGAAAAAGACTTTCACGCTGACCAGAAGTGCTATCACAACGGGAAACTGACGGATTCGGAGCGGAGATCCACTTACCCGTTTGATAAAGCCGTCAGTATGGAGGTCATTTCCTTCGATTCGAAGTTGGGCAGGGCGCCAATCGATCAGGATACCATCGTTCATGCTAAGACCAGGGAGGCTGTGGTCTTATCCACCAATGAAATAAACAGACTTTCTGACATTTTATTCAACTACAACTATTCAAAAGAGACCAATTTGTTTTCGGAGACGACCGTGGGTTGCTATTACCCAAGACACGCAATTGTGTTTCTGGACAAATCGGAAAAAGTAATTTCCTACATAGAACTATGTCTGGAATGCAGTCAGGTCAAAACCAGCCTTCCTAAGGAAAGCACCGGACAGTTCTGCGAGGGCAAATACGATCTGCTCAGAACGTATTTCGTTTCAATCGGTATCCGGTATTTTGGTGACTGATTCCCCCCGCGGCGGAATCTTTCCACCACAAAGGAGGTGCGGAATGATTTGCGCCAGACAAGACGCTGAGTAAAGAAAGTCCCCTGCCGCCACGAATTCTGTTTCTTGCTCTGCAGCTGATGGGCTTCGTAGATTAAAAGACCGGAGCAATTTTATTGAATGTTCGTTGCTGCAGTTGCGCAATTTCGGCGGTCATGAAAATTCACCGACCTCATGACTTCACCGCGATGACGCGCACGGTATCAAAGAGATTGATCGGGATGCCAAAACTATTGAAGTTTTCCAACGCCCGGATGCGCAGTCCGGTCCTTCTGCCTACCTGATAGAACGCTAATCCCAGTGGTACGATCTTCCAGGGTGCTGAAACCGATCGTACTGTAAAGCCCGCCTTCGCGACCATGGCCGGAAGCGTTTTCGAGGAAAAGAAAAAGGTGTGCTGCGGGGGCGTCATCAGCCGCCAATTTGCTTTCATCACCCTGCTGAGCAGGGATCCATGATCGCCCGTAACGATCAAAATCACGCCGCCGGGATTCAGAGCAGAATATGCCAGCTCGAGTGTCCCCATCGGATCCGTCAGGTGTTCGATGACATCGAGCATGACCACAACATCAACTTTTCCGGTTTCGCGGAGAACGTCCTCGGTCAACGCTCCCTCGAATACCCGCAAACCAAGCGCTTCGGATTTCTGGACACCGGCCGTACTGACTTCCACCCCGTAGCAGGTAAAGTAAGCCGAGGCCTCACTCAAAAAATAGCCATAGGCGCTTCCCAGCTCCAGTAGTTTTTTTCCCTGCGGTTGAGGAATGTACTTCAGGATCTCGCGGACGATCTTTCTGAACTCAGCCCGCAGGATGGTCTCGGAAGATTCATAATCGCCATAGCCGTCGACCTGACCACCCTTGAAATAGGTTTCGTCGTAAATGGTGAGCGGGTTGAAATCGGCGGGCAATACCGTCGACACCAGGCCGCAGGAAAGACATTTTACGATCGGGAAGTTCTTCTTGACAAAAAGCAAACGATGGGATGTCGAGCTGCAAAGGTTGCACGGGAACTCGTAGGCTGTATCAGACAAGGTCTTATCGTTCATGTACAGGTCATTTTCTTAGCGCTTCCATGCTTTCCCTGGATGCGCTGACGCGTAGGAGCACGCTGGTCGGCGGAACGTACGGCTCAAGCTATCCAGCAGACAAGGTACTGAATCCGGGTTTGTCCATCAACAGCTTCGTGTAAGGAGAACAGCGGCCATGGCGAGGAAATTCTTATTTTGGGATGTATTCCTGGTGAGGTATGCGAGCAGGTGAATGCGAGCTTCGTATCCGCATGCGGGTGCAACAGCCGATAATCGACTACCTCAATCCTCGTGCATGAAACCTCAGGCAGCCGTCTTGTTACTTTTTATTTGCGGAGTGTGTTCCCCCGCCTTCGCGCAGATAAGCGTATCAGGCGTCGTGCTGGATTCCGTCACGCAGACGGCTTTGCCTTTTGTAAACATCGGTATCAGGGACAAGAACATCGGAACAGCGACGCTGTCCGACGGATCATTTTCGATTCACATCCCCTTGCAGTACGAGCAGGACACGCTGACCTTTTCCATGGTGGGATATGAGAAATGGAGTCTGCCGCTTCAGGATAGTAGCCGTGTTCATCAACAGACTTTTAAGTTGAAGCAACGGACAACTGGATTGAAACCGGTTACAATCACTACCAGCAAGCTGGTCGAACGGAGTTTTGGTATCAGGAACAGCAAAGCCCTGCTTCACTTTACAGACGGCAGCACCCAGCAACGGGATATTTTCGAAATAGCGCAATTGATCAAACTGGATACTGTCCTTTCCAGGATCACCTCGGTGAACCTGCACATCAATCAGGCGCGTCGCGACAGCGGTACGTTCAGGATCAACTTTTACGGGTATGATGGCAGCCGGCCCACCGAACGGATCCTGGAGAAGAGTATCGTACAAAAGAAGAGCATTCAGGAGGGCTGGTTGAAATTCGACCTGACGGCTTACGATGTTTATCTGAAGGGCAGGTTCATAGTTGCCCTTGAGTTTATCCCGACCGGCAGGAAAAGCGATCCCATTTACTACGAAGTCAAGCTCGGTGGTTCCGCGAAAAGTTTCCTCAGGACGAGCAGCCAGGGTGCCTGGAGTGTGCCACCGCATCATTATCGCCTCTTTGTCACCGCGCTTGTGGCGGATAAGAAAGGCAAGCAACAGGCGGAGCCGGAAGAAGACATCGAAACAAGCCCGACAACCGTCCTCTATTCCGAATCGGTGCGCGATTCGTTTTCGATTTTCGTTCGCTTGCCAAAGGAATACACCAAAGGGAAAGGCCGGACCTTTCCGGTCATCTACCTCTTGGATGCGAACGCGTATTTTGACCAGGTTGCCGATGCCATGGCGGAAACCAACGCGAACGCCATCCTGGTGGGTGTCGGTTACAAGGATGCCCTGCTCATGGATTCGCTGCGTGACCGGGATTATCTTTTTCCAAAGTCCGGCAACTGGGAAGGAGTATCAGACAGCGGCGGTGCGATCGGGTTCTTAAAGTTCATGGAAACGGAGTTGATGCCGTATGTGAATGCGACGTATCCAACGGATACCACGAATGAATCGCTCATGGGACATTCGTTCGGCGGCTACTTCGTTTTGTTTACGTTGCTGGAGACATTTCAGCGGAACAGTCATGCGTTTGAAACCTTCGTTTCCGCCAGCCCATCGCTCGATTATGCGCACCGGTATTTGCTGAAGCAGTTCGAGCAAATTACGGATGCATCCGGCTATCCGAAAAATGTGTTGGTGACCTACGGAGGCAATGAAGATCAAGAAGACGGAGGAATCGGTACGAAAGGAATCGACAATTTCCATTCCCTCACGGCGTTGCTTTCCGAGGGCAGACAGGCAAACATCCGGCTGAGCAGCGAAGTGTTTCCGACCTTCGGTCATATGGAAACGGCGCTTCCATCGTTTACCAGAGCGGTGAGAGAAATGCGTTAGTGCTTTGGTTGAGAAAATACGAACTTCGGTTCTTTGGGTTTTGCATCAGGCGTCTCGATACCGACAAGTCGGGAGTTCAATCGGGTTTATACAACTGTCCTATTCGAACCGATGAAACCGGAAGTGATTTGGACACAATTACCGGCAGGAAATAATTCCTGCATCCAGCAGGCGCAGAGCAAAAGAATTTAATGGCCAGCCATATGGTAAGATGAGCAAACCTGCATAGGAAGCACTTTGGAGTTTTGTCATTCCGTTTAATAGTCAACACTTTAGTGAACGGGAATCAAACCCCGGACTTATAGGAGGTCGGGCAGGAACTTTCATTTTACCAGGATGCGCGCTTTTATCATACCTTGAGTTTTAATTCAGGCCTTGCATGCCCGATGAGCGTTCATAGATATGCGTAAGTAAATTTGTCAATCTATAGCCATGAAAAAATTGCAATTCAACGTAAGCATTAAAGCGCCGGCCGAGAGAGTCTATGACCGGATGCTGGGTATCAGCAGTAAGCTGACCTACGAGCAATGGACCGCTCTGTTCAATCCGACTTCCACTTATGAGGGAAATTGGCAAAAGGGCAGCAAGATCTATTTCGTGGGTACTGACGAAAAAGGCGAAAGAGGCGGCCTGGTTTCGGAGATAGCGGATAATGTTCCGGGACGGTTTGTATCGATCCGGCACTACGGACTCGTGAGAGCGGATGCAGAGATCACGGAAGGGCCGGATGTGGAAAAGTGGGCGAACGGATTCGAGAACTATTCGTTTGTAGAATCCGATGGGGCCACGACCGTCACGGTTGAGCTCGACACGAACGATGATTTTTCAGAGTACATGAGCCAAACCTATCCCAAAGCCCTCGACAAATTGCGGGAGATCTGTGAAGCGTGAACCGATGTGATAGCGGAAGAGTTGGAAACCACGACTCCGACGCATTGGCAGTTCCGGTCCGAAAGCGCATTGATTGATTTCGATCACGCAGCACCGGATCCGCTTCCCGTTCGATCAACGTACGGCTGACAGCTTGCCGCGGACCATTGTATTTAACCAGTTTGAGATGCTGATTCCCATGAGATCAATCGCAGGAGTGATTTTTGGCGTAATGGCCCTGTTAAGTTCTTGTAAGGCGGGAAACGACACCCGGGAAAGCGAACAGGCGCTTGAAATCGCCATTGCGGATACGGTTTCCGGATTGGGCAACAGTATCTGGTATGTCTTTCAGGCAGTGAATGGAGACTACTGGTTCGGGAGTGATACGAGCGGGGTCTATCGGTATGATGGCAAAACGATCCTGAATTACACCACGAAGCAGGGATTGGCCGGTAACCGTATCCGGGGCATTCAGGAAGATAAGAACGGCAATCTGTTTTTTACAACATTGAGTGGGATCAGTAAATTCAACGGGAAGGCCTTCACTACACTGGAGAAAAGTGAGAATACCGAATCGGCCCGGCAGTGGAAGCTGCAACCCGAAGATCTCTGGTTTGGGATTCTTGGCAAGGATGGGGAGAAGGGACCGTACCGCTACGATGGCGAGCAGTTGTACAGCCTGGAATTCCCGAAACACGAACGCGAAGACGACTACTACCGGAGATTCCCGAATGTGAGCTGGAGCCCTTATGAGATCTATTCAATCTATAAGGACCATCGTGGAGTCATCTGGTTCGGAACGGGTAACTTTGGGATCTGTCGGTACGATGGGAAATCCCTTCGCTGGATGTATGAAGATCAATTAACCTATACACCGGAGGGCGGTTCGTTTGGGATCCGTTCCATCTTGGAAGACGTAGCGGGAAAGTTTTGGATATGTAACAGCCGGTACCGTTACACATTCTCTTCGGACAATGATAAGGGGGATAGTTTAGCTGTCCTTCACTATAAAAAAGAAAATGGGATTGATGGCATCAGGACGGCTGACGGGAGGGATCATATTTATTTTCTTTCCATCACACAGACTGACAATGGAGACTTGTGGATGGCCACTTACCGCGACGGGGCTTGGCGATACGATGGCAAGACCGCTACACAGTACCAGGTGCTGGATGGGACGGAGGAGATCACCTTATTCTCTGTTTATAAAGACAGACGAGGAGACATCTGGCTGGGTACACAGGGTCACGGTGTCTATAAGTTCAATGGCGTGGGCTTTGAGAGATTTCTACGATGAACTGGAAATGCGGAAAGTCGCTCGATTGGATTGGATATATGATCCGACGAATCATCACGACAGGAGTGCACCATATGGTAATGAAATTTCAATCACGCACCAGCAAGTTGAAGATGTTCTGATTTCATCCCAAAGTATCACTGGACTTCGGAGATGTTCAGTTACCGCACCCTGCATCAAGAACTACGTTGCAAGCGGAAACTGGCATGCAAGATGACCAATCAATAAGATGAAAGCCACACGACCGATACACCCGGACTTCCAGCATTTCCTCAAGTTCAAAGACAAGGAAGTGATCGACTTGTTTACCGATCTTCGGGAGTATATCCTGGAACTGTATCCGGACTCGAATGAACTCCTGTATCATACACACGCCCTGACAGCGGTTTTCTCCATTTCGGAAAAGTTGTCGGACGCTTTTTGCATGTTGCCGATCTATACCAAGCACCTGAACCTTGGTTTCAACAAGGGGACGCTGTTGAAGGATCCGCATCAGCTCCTGACGGGCACCGGAAATCTGATCCGGCACATCGATGTGAAGAAACCAGGTGATTACCGGAATCCGAAAGTGAAAGCCCTGATCAAAACAGCCATCGACTTTGCCATCAAGGATATGGAAAAGCCGACGAAATCAGTTGGCAAGACGATTTCCAAGATTGCGAAGAAGTGAAAACGGGTAGTATGGCGGGTGATTCATGATACGATCCCGGGTCTTGCAGCCTGTAAGCCGCGCAGGCGTTATAGCCTACCCTATTGCGCATCATGAAATCTAACCAGAGCAACTCGAAAACCAAGTTGACATATGAGAAAAGTTGTCGCTGCCTTCAACATGACCCTCGATGGGAACTGTGACCATACGGCGGGACTGCCGGATGAGGAGGTGCATCAGCATTATACGGATCTGTTGGACCGCAGCGATGTCATCCTCTACGGCCGAACGACCTATCAGTTGATGGAATACTGGCGGACATTTTTGGAAAAACCTTCCGGCGAGCGGACGATGGATGCGTTCGCGGCCGCGATCGACCGGATTCCCAAGATCGTGTTCTCCCGGAGCTTGAAGGAGGTGGATTGGAAGAGTGCCGGCCTGGCTGAACTTGAACTGAAAGAAACCGTCGAGCGTCTCCGGCAGCAACCGGGAAGGGATATCCTCATCGGAAGTCGAAGTCTGATCCAACAGTTGATGAAGCTGCGGCTGATAGACGAATTGCAGTTGTGCATTCACCCGGTCGTTGCCGGTAAGGGAATGTCGCTGTTTAAAGACATGGACCGGATCATCCTTCGGCTGGTCAACACAAAGCGGTTTGACGGCGGTGCTATTGTGCTATACTACAAGCTGGAAGCATCGTGAGGTGTAATGGAGCTTAGACTGGTTCCGGTAGGAAAGGTCAAGCGCTAATCGAAACGTATAAAATGAAACCGGTTTAGAGTGCTCATTACGCACATTGCATAGATTCACAATTTGAAGAATCGGACAAGAGCTACATCCAATGAACACATATCCGAAGGTGACTGTACGAAGCGCGAAGCTTCCGGACGACTTGGAATCCGTCAGAAAATTGTGGATGGACTACCTGAGTTGGGGTAACAATAAAATGCAGGAACTCTATGGTGTTCATCCGCATCATCCTGCGGAGACCGTGGAACAGGATATACGTCAGATCAGTAAGTTCCAGCCACCGCACGGTCAACTGCTGTTGGCAGTACATGAAGGCAGGGTTTGTGGACTTGGAAGCTTGAAGAGCATCAGCGCGGATGTCGGTGAAATCAAACGAATGTTCGTGGATCCGGGCCTCAGACGAATAGGGGCCGGCAGAGCCATACTGGAAGGACTCTTGACAGAGGCAAGAATGATCGGATACAAAACGGTCCGGCTCGACAGTCCCCGGTTCATGGAAGCTGCGCATGCACTGTATAGAAGTGTTGGCTTCCGTGATATTGATGCCTATCCGGAAGTGGAAATTCCGGAGGCCTTTAAAGCCTATCTGTTATTTATGGAGTTGGACTTAACCAAAGAACCGCAGTAAAGAATGACCGGTCCGTTTGGTGGCGTTTCTCCAGATTCAACAACAACTTCTTTTCTACCTTGCTGAAGTGTTCGTGAAAGGCATCCGGTATGAATTCACCGCCCCGCTTTGGCAGTATGCCGGAGCTGGCGGCTGGCATTTTGTTTCGCTCCCGAAGAAGATGTCGAAGGAGATCCGCAAGCTGTTACGATCGGAAGAGCAGGGATGGGGCCGGTTGCCGGCTACCGCACGGATCGGACAAAGCGAATGGAAGACGGCGATCTGGTTCGATACAAAGCAGGACACCTATTTGCTGCCTGTAAAGGGAGAGGTTCGGAAGTCGGAAGGGCTCATCGTCGACAAAAGTTTCAGCACGATCCTGTGGTTGTGAATCCTCTTTGATAGTGGTTGTGGCCTCCGAAAGCCGGATACTTCATGTTTGTCAGAGCCACTGAAACCGCTGTTTTTATACCCAACCACCGAATTTCTAATTAAATGCTGGTCTCTGGAGTCGCTGCTTTATTTCTTGGGCGCTGGCTTTGATTTTCGTGTTCGTCATGGGCTAAAAAAAAGCTTAGCAAGCCCGATTGTGTTGTAGGGAACGGACACTGAAGCAGGAGATAACTTGCAGGAAGGGAAGGAAATTACCTTACCTTAACGGTTCAGGGTAATGCTCTGCCAGGGACTGGCTTTTTTGTACAAACAAGAAACTAAACAGACCATGAGAAGGCTTCAACTTACGCTTTGGTTCGTATTGTTTACGGTCATTTCGCATAGCCAATGGTTGGGCGATGACTACTATGTACTCACATTTGAAGACACTGCCACACTGCCCCACTTGCGAATGGATTCAATATCGAATCGGAATGGCCTGTGGCAAGTTGGCAGTCCGCAAAAGGCTGTCTTCACTTCAGCCCAGTCACCTCCCAGGGTCATTGTCACCGACACTGTTCAGCCCTACCCGGTAAACGACACCAGCAGTTTTACCGTGGTGAATATTGCGAGCGGGTACGGTTGGCTGTATCCCCATACAGTAATGTTATCCGGATACTATCAGGTGCATTCCGATACGCTGACCGATTTTGGTACGATCGAACTTTCTCCCGACAATGGAACTACCTGGATTGATTTGATCAACGATACCTTATATTCCGCGTACTATCAGTGGTGGTCAACGGTACCGGTGCTAAGCGGGAATTCAAACGGCTGGCAGTACTTTTCTACCTGGCTGTCGCCACTCGGACCGTTATTCAATGTACAGCTCAACGATACGATCCTTTTTCGATTTACATTCATCAGCGATAGTATTCAGACAAACAAAGACGGTTTGATCTTTGACGATCTGGTTTTCGAGGATTGGATCGAAGGGGTTCCTTTCATACGAGACGATGACCGGGTATCCATTTATCCCAACCCGACCAATGAATGGTTGAGTTTGCGATGTGAGAGAGGGACGGGCGCGCGATCTGTTCAAGTCTTCAATTTTAACAGCGAACTGGTTTACGAGAGCCGGAATTTTTCGGAAGAAGGCCTGGAAACACGGCACCTTCCTGATGGTGTTTACTGGTTGAAATATTCCGACAATCGAATATTTGCAGTGAAGCGCTTCCTGGTTCAGCATTGAAAAGGCCAATTGGAATCGTTGCGCTGAACAATCATTATATATGCATGACATTCAGTAAATTAGGCCACATTCCCCAGAGCTAAACGGTATTGCGTTGAAATTTGAGTTTTTCGATAAAACACATATATTTATTGACAAACAATAAATATTTATTATATTTGCCGCAGCATTTATAATCATAAAGCGGCATGTCTAAGACAAATTCCCTCGTATTCAAGGCGTTATACATTATCGCCTGGCTCATCTTCGTCGGCTTGAGCATTGAGGCCGGTGGGCTGGTCGTCAATTTCTTCTTTCACCTGTACCGGCCCGACTTCGTGGTGAACCTTTACCAGAAGCTGGACCTGCGCGAGATGCTGACGCAAAGCAGGGCATCTTTCTTCGGGATCTACTCGCTGATCCTGTCGATAGCGCTGCTGAAGTCCTTCCTCTTCTACATTGTCATCCGCCTGATGCATACCATGAACCTGTCGAAACCCTTCGACCTTTTTGTTTCCAGTCAGATCCTGCGGATCAGTTATTTCACCTTGTCGGTCGGTTTTTTGAGTTATATCGCCCGGCAGTTTGCCAGGAATCTTCAGCAACACGGACTGATCACCGACGGGCTGCACCAGTTCTGGGAGGACAGTCAGGCCTTTGTGCTGATGGGCGCGGTGATCTACATCATCGCCGCCATCTTCAAACGCGGCGTGGACATTCAAAGCGAAAACGATCTAACCGTATAAGCCATGGCGATCGTCGTAAACCTGGATGTCATGATGGCGAAGCGAAAGATGTCGCTGAACGAACTGTCGGAAAAAGTCGACCTGACGCTCTCGAACCTTTCCATCCTCAAGACCGGAAAAGCCAAGGCTGTCCGCTTCAGCACGCTGGAAGCGATCTGCAAGGCGCTGAATTGCCAACCGGGCGATCTGCTCGAATATGTCGCCGACCGGGAAGGGGAGATCGAGTAAGTCAGCTGTTGCAACGGCCTGCTGGTATTTTCTTGTTTCAATCCGGAAGGATGGGCAGTCATTCATCCGAATACTTGCAAGTACCGCTTTAACAATTGGTCCAATGGAAATCGCCGGTAATACCCGACCTTCGGTGATATGGCCACACTCCATCCCCACATCAACTTCAACGGCAACGCACGGGAAGCTTTTGAGTTCTATCGTTCGGTCTTCGGTGGTGAGTTCAGCCGGATCCTGTACCTGAAGGAATTGGCGGGACCGGATGTTCCGATAGCGGACGAAGACGCCGACAAGCTCCTCCACATCGCCTTGCCGGTCGGCACAGGTATGCTGATCGGAAACGACGTTCCTTCCTTCCTCGGACGCGTGAATGAGCAGGAAAATCGCTCCAAGATCTCGGTCCGCGCCGTGAGCCGGGAAGAGGCGGACCGCTTGTATCACGGACTATCCCAGGGAGGAACTGTCGAGGCCCCGATCGGCGAAAGTCCCTGGGGAACTTATTTCGGTATGTTCCGGGATAAGTACGGCATTGAGTGGATCGTGGAGACGGAACGCTGAGCAAGTAACAGCTGGCGCGTCGCAGCCGGACTAATCAGCATGAAAGCACAACAGGAAATAACCCGCCACATCGCTACCCATCCCGAACCGAAGCGGAGTGAGCTGTCGACTCTGCATGAGTTGGTGTTATCGGTAGATCCAGGCTGCAAGTTGTGGTATTACGACGGAAAGGACGAACAGGGAAAAATCGTCGCCAATCCGACCATCGGGTACGGCACGCAGGTATTGCGCTATGCGAATGGCAAGACGCGGGAATGGTTCCGGATCGGGATCAGTGGCAACAAGACGGGGATTTCGGTTTACCTGCTCGGCATTGCGGATAAAGGGCATCTCGCGAAGGCTTACGGAAAGACGATCGGCAAGGCCAGTGTGACCGGTTATTGCATCAAGTTCAAAACGATCAGCGATATCAAATTGGACGTATTGGAAAAGGCGATTCGGTTCGGTATGGAGAATGGTAACTAGGTTGAAAGATGTCAGCATGAAACGAACGAGCATCAGGCTGTTACGGCTTCCACTACGCTTGTTGCTCTGGAGCCTCGTCATCCTCCCGCACTTTGCTGAAGGCAGGATGCCCATTGATTCGCTTTTGACGGGAAAGCAGGTGTATACCAGCACGGAGCCGATCGCGTTTACCGTCCACCTGAGTAAGGAAGCGCCCCCGGGAGCGAGCCGCATGATCCCGACCATGTCGTGTTCCTGCAGCGACCGTGATTTCTATTATGTCGTTTACCGCCTGGGCAAGGGCCGTGGATCTCGAAGCCGGACCGTATTTCTGAATCACTCGGAAGCCCCGACCGCCCCGCGTTGCCAGTGCAAGGTCCGGTACGCGAATTTCAAGGAAGGTGGAACCTGGTCCATTCCCGCGATCGAAAAGCGCGGGCGATACCAGATCGAGGTAAGGAGCAGCAGTTCGATTCTTAACTCGAATGTTTTTGTTGTTCGGGAATAGCTTTTCGATTCGGAACACAGCCATGGAGATCATATCCCGCAGATTGGAAATAGTAACTGCAAGCGCGCGCCGCTTTTTCAATCCAGATCCTGCCCTTAACTTAGTAATTCGTTAGCGTAATTTATGCAACAAAACGAGAAACAGCGTCAGCGCATCGCCACGATGACTTTCGCGTCGGTCTATCCGTTGTATCTTCAGAAAGTAACCAGGAAAGGCAGGACGGAAGCGGAACTTCGGGAGGTCATCAACTGGCTGACCGGTTATGATGGAAAGCGGTTGGATGCGGTGATACACGACAAGCTTACATTTGAGGCGTTCTTCCAACAAGCCAGGCTGCACCCCAATGCTCATCTGATCACCGGCCTCATTTGCGGCTACCGGATCGAGGAGATCGGGGATCCGTTGATCCGTCAGGTCCGTTATCTCGACAAATTGGTGGATGAATTGGCGAAAGGCAGGACGATGGAGAAGATACTGCGGAAGGCTTGAACCTGGCCTTCGTCGGGCACAGTTTCCATAAATGAATAACTTTCGTTCCGGGACTTGGCACGAACGAGTCAAATAATCTGAACTTTCAAGTCGCTAATGGTATGATGAAACACACGAGGTTCCTCTTATTTGCGATTGCCTTCTCACTGTTCGCCTGCAACTCTTCCACCATCAAGGAAAAGATCAACCAGGCCGGTGATGTGGCCGGGCAGACGGCAGGCGAATTTATCGAAGGCGCTTCGAAGGGCGTTCAGAAGGCGTTCGACGTGAAAGTCGAATTATCGGAAAGTCTGAAGAGCAAGGGCATTGAACTGGGAAAATCCACGGTTTCGAGCGACAGCCTCGGAACCGACAACCTCTTGTCGCAATACGTGATCTTCAACCAGGATTTTCCGGAGCGCTGACCGCACGGGTATTCGACAGCAGCGACAAGGAGATGGGTCGCGCTGCCGTCGAGGTGGAGGGAAAGCAAAAGGAAGCACGATTTATTGATTTCCGGTTCGATCCGCGTACGAATATTGACAGTAAGTGTCGCCTTAATGTCGAATGAATTGGGGTGCCGTACTTGGAGTACGAATCGCTCGATTTTTTATACCAATCCGACAGTTCGGATCTGATGGATAGAATCGCTTGCCGCAACATCATGGAAGCAAATGCTTGAATGCTGATAGTTCATTATCTTGCAGGAGCAATGGACTTGATTTCGCAGAACATATCTCAAATTCGTGCTTTGTGTGACCAGTATCACGTCCGGTATCTGTTTGCATTTGGCTCAGCAGTGAGAAACGACCTAAAAGCCGGAAGTGATGTAGATTTTCTTGTCGATTTTGAAAGTTCTGATCCAATCATTTACTCTGATAATTATTTTGCTTTAAAGTTCAATTTACAGCAACTTTTTGATAGGCCGATTGATTTGCTGGAGATGAAGGCACTAAGCAATCAGTTTATTAAGCAGCGCATTGATCAGACCAAAGTTCTGGTATATGGAAGAGGAAATTAACGCTTGGTTGGCTGATATTTTGAACGCCATCGGGGAGATCGAAGCGTTTCTTCCTGTAGAAAAGAACTTCTTAACCTTTCAAGAAGACCTGAGAACCAGGCGTGCTATCGAACGAAATATTGAGATTATGGGCGAATCGATGAGCCGGATCCTGAGAGTCCGTCCCGAGATTTCGATTTCCAGCGCACGAAAGATCGTTGATACACGAAATCGCATATCGCACGGCTATGATAGTGTATCGGCTGAAATTTTGTGGTCTATTGTCATTCGTGATTTACCTCTTCTCAAAAGAGAAGTACAATTGCTTTGCCTCCTAGCTAGGTCGGGAAGATCGCGAACATCTGTTTGGTTCTTCCGGTTA